>NZ_JARTVN010000020.1:0-373 GCF_029625795.1 Mesorhizobium sp. WSM4989
GTCGGCCGTGAACTATCCGCAAGCCATTGATCTGGCCTGTTGATTGAGGCGGATAGCGGCTTTGGAATTGCAGGATTAGCGGTATTTGGACGCTGTTTTCCTGCAATTCGGTTTTGCGATTCCCTTGTGGCGCGGAGCGTGATTCACTCGGTTCGGCGGCGGCGAATCGAGGGGACAGCGAATGTCCAGGCCACGCGAGAAGCGCGAGACGGGAGAGCAGGACCTGTTCCGCTCCCGGCTCGACCAAATCATCAACATGAAGCACGAGCTGGTGCGGCTGGCGCAGGCGATCGACTGGCCGGTGCTGGAGGAGCGTTTCGGCGCCGTCTATTCGGACGGCCCCGGCATGCCGCCGCTGCCGACCCGGCTGATG
>NZ_JARTVN010000021.1:0-305 GCF_029625795.1 Mesorhizobium sp. WSM4989
TGTGGAGCTTCAACAGGTTGTCCTCGATCAGGGCGAGGCGACTGATAGGCGTTTTTGACTTTAGGCTGCCATGTGGACGATGCCAATTGTATCTGTGCAGCCAGACAGGCAGTTCGGCGGCACGATGATCGGATGTCGGATAGGCAATGGCGTAGGCCCATTCGCGCAGTGCTGTCTGGATGAAGCGCTCGGCCTTGCCATTGGTCTTGGGCGTATAGGGTCTTGTCGTGACGTGCTTGAGGCCGAGATCGCGGCAGGCCTTGGCGAAGGCCTTTGATCTGTAGCAGGAGCCGTTGTCGGTCATG
>NZ_JARTVN010000022.1:0-291 GCF_029625795.1 Mesorhizobium sp. WSM4989
CGTGGCGCCGGTCGCACCTGTAGCTCCGGTAGCGCCGGTCGCCCCAGTCGAGCCGGTGGCACCCGTGGCGCCGGTCGCACCTGTCGCACCCGTTGCTCCAGTCGCACCCGTTGCTCCGGTCGAGCCCGTGGCACCCGTAGCGCCGGTCGCACCCGTCGCACCCGTTGCTCCAGTCGCGCCGGTAGCACCCGTTGCTCCGGTCGAGCCGGTGGCTCCGGTCGCACCCGTCGAGCCCGTGGCACCTGTGGCTCCGGTCGCACCGGTAGCGCCGGTCGCTCCGGTCGCGCCAGT
>NZ_JARTVN010000023.1:0-291 GCF_029625795.1 Mesorhizobium sp. WSM4989
GCCCATAGCTACACGCCTCACGTTTGCGATTAACGAAATCGCACGCCCGAGCTAATCTCCCCCCTTGCGGGGGAGATGTCCGGCAGGACAGAGGGGGGTGCTGTCCCGCCGACGTAGCAACGAGAGAGTGCTGCCCTCCTAGGAAATAGCGGGTGTGTGAGTGGGAAAACTCAAACCCTGGAGTTCCTTCGCACCCCCCTCTGTCCTGCCGGACATCTCCCCCGCAAGGGGGGAGATTGGACGTCACCGGCGCCTCCGCCAGTCCTGAAACGATCCCCTGCGCCACCCTCA
>NZ_JARTVN010000024.1:0-286 GCF_029625795.1 Mesorhizobium sp. WSM4989
GCTCTATGCGATAGCGCTGAACATGCTCGGCTATGGGGCGGACGCCGAAGATGCTGTGCATGAGACTTTCCTGATCGCGCTGAGGCGCATCGGCGAACTCAAGGATCCGCAAGCCGTCGGTGGCTGGCTTCGCACTGTGTTGCACCGCTGTTGCCTGCAACAATTGCGTCGAAGACGACGCGAGATCTTGACCGCCGACATTCCAGACCGCCCAGACGAACGCGCAAGCATTGAGGAGCGGCTGGAGAAAGTCGCGCTTCGCGAATGGGTTTGGGACGCCCTACGC
>NZ_JARTVN010000025.1:0-280 GCF_029625795.1 Mesorhizobium sp. WSM4989
GTTGTACTGTGACCGGTGTGACCAACCGCGATGTTACTGTGATTGTCTGTTCAAATAGGGAAGGGACTCTGTGGTCTCCTAACTTTCAAAGAATGAAGAAAGGTTATTCACTCTTGCTGATCATCCAAAGTTTTGAATTTCTGGACCTCCAGCAACCACCCATCCGATGACCGTTTTAGACCTCTCTCTGAAATATTGACGCTACTATTGTTGACCATGAATTAAGACCATGTTCTTCTAAGGCTAGGCAAGCCCGATGTCGGCAATTCACGTATCAACC
>NZ_JARTVN010000026.1:0-276 GCF_029625795.1 Mesorhizobium sp. WSM4989
GATCGGCCTTGCGCTTCGAATTGTTGGTCAGCATGACATGGACCTTGCCGTTGACGGCATTGGGCTGGATGTCTTCGGGGCGGTCCATCTTGGTGGCACCGAGCAGGTCGGCGGCGCGGCGCGTCTCGATCAGCACGTCGGCCTGGCCAGTGAAACCGTTTTCAGCCGTCAGCGGTCCCTGGCCGAAGACGATCGGCAGCCATTCGACCGTGCCATCTTCGGCGAACCTGGCGACATGCAGCGTGCCATCATCGAGCAGGTCCCTGTTGGCGGCAT
>NZ_JARTVN010000027.1:0-276 GCF_029625795.1 Mesorhizobium sp. WSM4989
GGTTTCGAATATGCGCCTTGAAGAACTTTCGAAATCCAAACTCGTCAAACTTGCAGTGGCGGAGTAGCCATGGATCTTGATCGGATGATCCTCCACACAGTTGATAATGATGGCCATCTAGTTGATCGAGACTTTGGGAAATCTGCGTGGATATACTTTGGGTAGGAAACAACTGGTCTAATGCAGTATTGTCAAACGACCACTGCTCATGTTCGGGAAGAGGGCCGTTTGCTGTGGCGGATGGCGTAGCATGGTACGATGAATAGTGTGTAGCAG
>NZ_JARTVN010000028.1:0-276 GCF_029625795.1 Mesorhizobium sp. WSM4989
GTTTGAGATCACGCTGGGTTGCCATGACCTGAGCGTTGTCGACGTGGCCGAGCAGGGTGACGGCGTCCGTGACGCCGTGAACGGCAACTTCCTGACGCAGGGTGTCCATCTGTGGTCCATCACCGAGATGAGTCCAGCGCGCGTCGATGCCAGTTGCTCGCACTCTGGCGAGGATGGCGGGCATCCGGGTCATTCTCTTGATGGGGACGAGGTGGGCGCAACTGATGATGGTAAAGGGGGTACGTCGGCAGTGGGCCGGCTGTTGGGGGTCAGAGG
>NZ_JARTVN010000003.1:0-458233 GCF_029625795.1 Mesorhizobium sp. WSM4989
ACAGAGGGCAGATTCAGAAGCGAACTTCTCGGCCGCCAGCGGCGCGCCGCCCTCGTTGGTGAGGCGTATATAGTCGGGGGTTACTCGAACCGTCAACACCGATTTCGAACTTTTTTGAATTTTTTGCGACAAATTTTTCGACGGCTATGTTTCGCCAGCCAACCGCCCCTGCGGCACGTCCGCAGCCGTCCGCACCAAGCCCTATTGCCGCCGCATTGCGGTCGGACACCGGACATACAAGCAAGGCGCCCGCGTACGCGTGAGAGCCTCGACTGCAGACGACAAGAGCCGCGTTTCTAAGAGACGTGTGATTGGGGATATCGGCCCTGGCTTGCCGCTTCGTTTGACTTCACTGGCTGCGACAGGCAAATGTCATGGCCGCAACGAACAACGACAAGCCGTTTCGCCCGGGGAAGAAGCAGCCTTTCTGGATGCCAGACACGGAAGATGTCATAGCCGAACTCGGCAACGAGCCGCCGCTGATCGCGGACGGCCGCAGCGGTCCGCCTGACCGCCGCGAGGTTTCGGCACGTTGGCTTTCGGGCACGTTCCTGACCGGGGTGACCTCGAGCGTGCTGATGGGCGTGGCCTTGTTCGCGGCCCTTGATGGTCGCCAGCAGTTGGCGACACCGCCTGAAATCGCCGAGCTCATCAACCTCGCCAGCGGCGGCGACGATTCCGGCGAGCAGGCCAAGACGACAAGGCTGGTCGCGCCGCGCCAGATCGCCAGGGCCAAGGACCGCCGGCGCATGGAAGTGTCGATGGTCACCAAGGTCGGCGACCGCGACGTCATCCACACCATGCCGTTCGTGCAGATCAAGATGGCGCTCGCGGCCGGCCACACCACCAGCCGTCCTTACCCGCCATTCGACCCGATGCAGGTCTTCGGCGACGACGGCGACGACAACGCTCAGCCGGCTTCCGCCACGGCGGTCGCGGGCCAGATCTATGGCGCCAAGGTCGAAAGCGAGATGAGCCTGAAGACGCTCGACTTCCCGATCGAGACGGCATCTTTTGACGAAAAGAGCGACCTCTCCGCCGACGAGGTGGAAAAGGTAGTGCGCGAAGCCGGCAACGGCCTGAGCGACGGCGCCGTCCAGGTTGCGGCGCTTCATTATGTCGACCCGCAGCGCTTCGGCGACGCCTTCGCCGAGAGCATGGCGGGTTCCTACGACGTCAAGATCACGCCGGAGAACGTCTCGGTGGCGCCGCGCGCCACGCCGGACGACCAGACGCCGGCCTTCGCCGAGGAAATCATCCCTTTCACCGAGGACACCGATATCACCGAGGCCTTCGCTGATTCGGGCTACACCGGCGATGACGCCACCGGCATGTCGGAAGCGATCGGCAAGCTCTTGAACGCGACGGCGCTCAAGGCCGGAACGGTGCTGCGCGTCGGCCTGGAGGTGCGAGGCGACGTTGCCAAGGTGGTCCGCACCAGCGTTTACGACCGCACCACGCATATCGTGACCATCGCGCTCGACGATCGCGGACAGTTCGTGCCGGCGCAGGAGCCGGAGCCCAATCCCGAGTTGCTGACGGCGTTCGATGATTCGCAGCCGGTGGTGGTGCGCGGCAATCTGCCCAACGTCTATGACGGCATCTATCGAGCCGCCTATTCCTACGGCATGTCGAAATCGATGACCCAGAAGCTGATCAAGCTTCTTGCCTCGGACGTCGACTTCCAGTCGCGGCTTTCGCCGTCGGACCGTCTCGAGGTCCTGTTTTCGCAGCCCGACGGCGACGACCAGACCTCCGACAGTTCTGAGCTTCTCTACGTCTCAGCCACCTTCGGCGGCCAGACGCGCAATTTCTACCGCTTCCAGATGCAGGACGGCGGCACCGACTATTTCGACGAGAACGGGTCGAGCGCCGAGCAATTCCTGCTGCGCAATCCGCTGCCCGCCGGCAAGTTCCGCTCCGGTTTCGGCGCGCGCCGGCACCCGATTCTGGGATATGTGCGCATGCACACCGGCGTCGATTGGGCCGCGCCCATCGGCACGCCGATCATCGCCGCCGGTAACGGTGTCGTCGAAAAGGTCGGCTGGGCCGGCGGCTACGGCAAGCAGATCATCATCCGCCACGCCAATGGCTACGAAACTTCCTACAATCACCAGAGCGCTTTCGCCAAAGGGATCGAGCCGGGCGTGCGCGTGCGTCAGGGCCAGGTCATCGGCTATCTCGGCCAGACCGGCCTCGCCACCGGCCCGCACCTCCACTACGAGCTGATCGTCAACGGCACCAAGGTCGACCCAATGCGCGTCCGCCTGCCGGTCGGCAAGGTGCTGAAGGGCGACGATCTCGTTGCCTTCAAGCGCGAGCGCGAGCGTATCGACGACCTGCTCAAGCAGGAAGACGGAAATTCGCTGAAGGTCGCCAGCGCCAAGACCGATTCGCAGCTTCCCAACTAATCCGGCGAATCGCCCGTCTGCCGTGGCCAGGGCAGCGCCTGTCCGGGCACGGTGAGCCAGGCGAGGATCGACGATAGCAGGCAAAGCAGCGTCGTGACGGCGGCGACCGCGGCAAAGGCCGAATCGCTTGCCGCAATCCTCAACGCGTCGAGATTGGCCGCGAGCCCGGACGCCGGCGGTTCGCCGAAACCGGGCATGCCGGCAGGGCTGCCGGTCGATCGCGCATAGACGAAAGCCGCGAGCGAGCCCATCGCCGCCACCGCGATCAGGCCGCCGATGCGCGAGACGGCATTGTTGATGCCGGATGCCGCGCCCGTGTCCTTGTCCTCGACGGAGGTCATGATCGCCGTCGACAGCGGCGACACGACGAGCGCCATGCCGAGCCCCATCACCGCCATCAGCGGAAAGGTCCCGGTCCAGAAATTGTGGATCCCGGCATGGGCGAGCAGGGCCATGCCGGCAAAGGCGATGGCGACGACCAAGCTGCCGGCGGCGATCGGCAGGCGCGGGCCGATCTTGTCGGACCACTGGCCGACCGGCCCCGACAGCAGCGCGATCAATGCCGACAGCGGCAGGAAGATGAAGCCGACCTCGGCCGAACTCAGGCCCCAGCCCGCGATCAGAACCATGGGCAGGTAGAACAGGTTCGCCGACAGCGCGAAATAGAGGAAGAAGGTCGCGAGATTGGCGCCGGCGAAGGCCCCGATGCGAAACAGGCCGAGATCGATCATCGGCTCGCGCTGCCAGCGCTCATAGAGAATGAAAATGAAAAGCAGGACGACGCCGGCGACGATCGCCGGCCCGGCCATTATCCCGCCGCCCTCGGCGTTCATCGCCGTCAGCCCATAGGCCAGCGCCCCGAAGGCGAGCGTGGCGAGCGCGGCGCCCCCGAGGTCGAGGCTGCGCTTTTCGGTCGGCTGGTCCGCCGGTATCTTGGCGAGCAGCAGATAGATCGAAACCAGTCCGAGCGGCAGGTTGACGGCAAAGATCGTGCGCCAGACGCCGTTGCCGAAAGTCGATAGCACGAAGCCGCCGAGCACCGGCCCGAGCGCCGTGGTAAGCGCCGAGGCCGCGGCCCAGATGCCGATCGCCCGGCCACGCTCCTTTTTGGGGTAGGCCTTGGCGATGATGGCGAGGCTGCCCGGCACCATGATGGCGGCGCCGACGCCTTGGATGGCGCGGAACACGATCAGCATTGCCGGATTGGGCGCCAGCGCGCAGGCGAGCGACGCCGCGATGAAGACCGCTATGCCGGTCACGAATGCGCGCCTGAGGCCGAATCGGTCGCCGGCGGCGCCACCGGCCAGAATCAGCGCCGAAAGCGTCAGCGCATAGGCGTTGGAGATCCATTGCGCTTGCGCCAGGCTGGCGCCGAGATCGACGCGCAAGGCCGGCATGGCGATCGCCAGGATCGAACCGTCGATGAAGCCGAGCGCCGAGGCCAGAATTGCCGCGACCAGCACGAACTTGCGCTGCGTCTGCGGGCAAAAGGTGCCGTTCGCGCGCGTCGCGGCCGAAAGCGAATCGGCTGTGGCTTCACTCGAGGAAGGCATGAAAACCTGCTTAGCTCTCCGGCGTATCGGTAACAACGAGCCAGAAGATTGCAGTTCTGAAACCAGTTTGGTCTGACGGCATGGCCAGGAAGGTAGCCATCGTAAATGCAAACGAGCCGTCGCGTGGTAGGTTCCGGCCCGTCATTCCAGAAGGGGAAGAGCCAGCCTATGCCTCATCACCCGCTGCTCAGCGCGGGTTCATCCTGGCGATGCAGCGGATCTATGCAACCGCCCTGCGCGGCTCATTGCTGCGCAAAATCATCGACTGAAGACCCGCCGACGAACTCGACCGTCACGCCAGGCGACACCAGCTTGGCGAGCTCTCGCGCATCCCAGTTGGTCAGGCGCACGCAACCGTGGCTTTCGGTCTTGCCGATCTTGGAAGGATCGGGCGTGCCGTGGATGCCGTAGGTCGGCTTGTCCAGCGCGATCCAGACCGAGCCGACCGGACCGTTCGGCCCCGGCGGGATGGTCAGGATCTTGTCGTTCTGGCCCTGCTTGAAATTGATGCTGGGATTATAGGTGTAATTGGGATCGAGCGCGATGCGCGACACGGTGTGGATGCCGGTGGGCGACGGTGTGTCGGCCGAACCGATGGTGGCCGGATAGGCCGCGACCAGCTTGCCGGCCGCGTCATAAGCGAAAACTTCCTTCTTGTCCTTGTCGGCGACGATGCGGGCAACCGGCGTCGACACAAGCTGGCCGAAATTGGCGACCTTGACGATGGTCCCGGGACGGTTGAAGTCAAGGCCTTTGTTGATCGACTTCAGATAGCCTTCGTCCATGTGGAAGCGCTCGGCGAGCGCCTCGGTGACCGAGGTGTAACCCATGCGGTCGAGCTTGGCCTTCTGGCTGTAATCTTCCGGAATCGAGGCGACATAGGGTCCGGCCACGTCCTCGGGCGTGATCGTGTAGGAGGCGAAGGCGTCGCCCCCCGACTGGGCGAGCGCCGCCTTGATGGCGGCCGAGTCGGTCGATTTCAGATTGCTGCCGGTGATCTGGTTGTAGGCGGCCAGGGCCTTGTCGACATTCGAGCCGAAGCGGCCGTCGATGACTCCCGGCGAGGCGCCGGCGCGGTCGAGCAGCACTTGGAGTTCGGCCACGTCCTGGCGCACGCCGAGCGAAAGCGACGGATCGACGGTCGCCTTGCCGCCCGTGTCCGGCGGCAGCGCGGCCTGGGTCTCCGGATTGACTTGCAGCACGTCCCCCTGCCCAGGGTGCGGTTCGATCGATGCTTCGTTCAGCGGCTCGCGCTTGATGGTGTCCGACCTTGGCGCCTCCGGATAGGTTGTGGCATACCCTTCGTCGCTCGGCGCCGGCGGATAGGCCTCGACGGAATTGCCGCTGTTGGAATCGTAGTCGTCGACCGGCGGCGGGATATACCGGCCGTTCTCGTCCAGCTGCCTGCGGCGGAAGCGGGCCATGTCGTCGGGATCGTCGAGATAATAACGGTCGTCGTCCTCGACGGGCGCACGCCCGAGCTCCTGCATCCGCAGCTGACGGCGCAGCGCCCGGCGATCGAGCCGGGTCTGCGGCGGCTGGATGGCGATCACCTTTCCGGTATCGGCATCGACAAGCACCCGGTTGCCCCTGGCATCGTAGTAGATGTCGATATTGCCGTCCTGGGCGAGCAGGAGCGCGCCGTGCTGAGCGGACCGAACCGTCTTCTGCGCGCCTTCCAGACTCGGCGCTGCGAGCGCGCCGGAAGCCGCCAGCCCGGCCGCGAGTGCCGAAAGGGAAAAGATCGTGCGCAGCATGTGGGTCAGGCTCTCCGGTCGGCTCGGTCTTGCTGGGCGAACCCTTCGCCAGCAAACCAGTTACCAAAACTAAGGTTCCAATATGAACCGGGCATGAAGATGGCGGATTTCCGGCGTTTCACCATGGTCCCCAACCGAATGTCAGTGCAGCCCCAATTCGCTGCGCGCCAGTTTCGTCAGCTTCAGCACGACCAGGCGGTGGCTTTCGCGCAGGTAGTCCTTCAGCGCGGCATCATCCACGCTTTGGCTTGTCTGGCGCTGGATCCATTTCATGCCGCGCGACGCGAGATAGGGCGCGGGCCGACAGCCCGGCTGTTCCTTCAGCACGTCAAAGGCCATGTCGGAGCATTTGAAGGTAACGAAGACCTCGCCTTCCCGGTCATGGCCGCCGATCGCGAACACCTTGCCGCCGACCTTCCAGACGTGAGCCCCGCCCCACTGCACGACATGGGTCGTGGCGGGCAGCGTGGCGCAGAAGCCGTTATAGTCCTCGAGCTTCATTGGAATCGGCCTCCGGGAACCGCAATCAAGCCCGGTTCTGCAGCAGGGCGCTGTGGAAAAGCAAGAGCGCGCCGCCCCTGCCGGATGCGACGCGCTCCTCGTATCCTTGTTTGCGCAATTCGGACGGAAAACCGCCAAGCGCTTTTCCTGGAATGGCTCCGGTCACATGCCCCGGCTCGACTCAGGCGGCGGCTTCAGCCGCCACCACCGTCGGCTTCGAACGGAAGTTCAGGCGATCGGAACCGGCGGTGACCTTGACGGTCGAGCCGTCGAGGATTTCGCCGAGCAGGATCTTCTCCGCCAGTGGATCCTGCAGTTCCTTCTGCATCACCCGCTTCAGCGGCCTGGCGCCATAGGCCGGATCGTAGCCCTTGCCGGCCAGCCACTCGATCGCATCGTGATCGAGCGACAGCGTGATCTTGCGATCGACAAGCAGGTTCTCCAGCCGCTTGAGCTGAATCTCGACGATGCGGTCCATATCCTGGCGGCGCAGCCGGTGGAACAGGATCACCTCGTCGACGCGGTTGAGGAACTCCGGACGGAACGAGGCTCTCACCACGCCCATCACCTCGTCGCGCACGGCATCGACGTCCTGGTCGTCGCGGAGATTGACCAGATATTCGGCGCCGAGATTCGACGTCATGATGATCAGCGTGTTGCGGAAGTCGACCGTGCGGCCCTGACCGTCGGTCAACCGGCCGTCGTCGAGCACCTGGAGCAGCACGTTGAACACGTCCGGATGCGCCTTCTCGATCTCGTCGAACAGCACGACCTGGTAGGGCCGGCGCCGCACCGCTTCGGTGAGCGCGCCGCCCTCCTCATAGCCGACATAGCCGGGAGGCGCGCCGATCAGCCGGGCGACCGAGTGCTTCTCCATGAACTCCGACATGTCGATGCGCACCATGGCGCTCTCGTCGTCAAACAGGAAGGCGGCGAGCGCCTTGGTGAGCTCCGTCTTGCCGACGCCGGTCGGACCCAGGAACATGAACGAGCCGATCGGCCGGTTCGGATCCTGCAGACCCGCACGGGCGCGCCGCACGGCCTTGGAGACCGCCTGCACCGCCTCGCCCTGGCCGACGACGCGCTTGCCGATCTCGTCCTCCATACGCAACAGCTTCTCGCGCTGTCCCTCAAGCATCTTGTCGACCGGAATGCCGGTCCAGCGTGACACGACATGGGCGACGTGGTCAGGCGTGACCACCTCTTCCACCATGCCGGCCTTACCGTCCTGGGCTTCGGCTTCCTTGAGCTTCTTCTCCAGCTCCGGGATCTTGCCGTAGGCAAGCTCGCCGGCGCGCTGGAACTCGCCCTTGCGCTGGGCAATCGCCAGCTCGTTGCGCATCTCGTCGAGCTGCTTCTTCAGGTCGGCGGCAAGGCCGAGCTTGTGCTTTTCGGCCTGCCACTTGGCGGTCAGCTCGGTCGACTGCTCCTCGAGGTCGGCCAGATCCTTCTCCAGCTTGGTCAGCCGGTCCTTAGAGGCGTCATCCGTCTCGACCTTCAGCGCCTCGCGTTCGATCTTGAGCTGCATGATGCGGCGGTCGATCTCATCCAGCGCCTCGGGCTTGGAATCGACCTGCATCCTCAACCGCGATGCGGCTTCGTCCACCAGGTCGATCGCCTTGTCCGGCAGGAAACGGTCAGCGATGTAGCGGTTGGAAAGCGTCGCGGCCGAAACCAGCGCCGAATCGGAGATGCGCACCTTGTGGTGCTGCTCGTATTTCTCCTTCAAGCCGCGCAGGATCGAGACAGTGTCCTCGACCGTCGGCTCGTCGACGAAAACGGGCTGGAAGCGGCGGGCGAGCGCCGCGTCCTTCTCGACATGCTTGCGGTATTCGTCGAGCGTAGTCGCACCGACGCAGTGCAGCTCGCCGCGCGCCAGCGCAGGCTTCAAAAGGTTCGAGGCGTCCATCGCGCCATCGGCCTTGCCGGCACCGACCAGTGTGTGCATCTCGTCGATGAACAGAATGATGCCGCCTGCGGCGGAAGTGACTTCCGACAGCACGGCCTTCAGCCGCTCCTCGAACTCGCCGCGATACTTGGCGCCGGCAATCAGCGCGCCCATGTCGAGCGCCATCAGCCGCTTGTCCTTCAGCGATTCCGGCACGTCGCCATTGACGATGCGCAGCGCCAGGCCTTCGGCGATCGCCGTCTTGCCGACGCCGGGCTCGCCGATCAGCACGGGATTGTTCTTGGTGCGGCGCGACAGCACCTGGATGGTGCGGCGGATCTCGTCGTCGCGGCCGATGACCGGGTCGAGCTTGCCCGCCCGCGCATCCGCGGTCAGGTCGCGGGCGTATTTCTTCAGCGCGTCGTAGCCCTGCTCGGCACTGGCCGAATCGGCGGTGCGGCCCTTGCGGACATCGTTGATAACCTGGTTCAGCGCCTGCGCGGTGACACCGGCCTTGGCCAGGATGTCGGCGGTCTTCGCCGACTTCTCCATGGCGAGCGCCTGCAGCAGCCGCTCCACGGTAACGAAGCTGTCGCCGGCCTTCTTGGCCAGTTCCTCTGCGGTCGAAAACACCTTGGCAAGCGGCTGGGCGAGATAGAGCTGGCCGTTGCCGCCTTCGACCTTGGGCATAGCCTCCAACGCCGCCTCGACGCCGAGCTTCACGTCGCGAATGCTGCCGCCGGCGCGCTCGATCAGAGACGCGGCAAGGCCCTCGTCATCATCGACGAGCACCTTGAGCATATGTTCGGGAGTGAATTGCTGGTGGTTGCGCGAGAGCGCCATGGTCTGCGCGGACTGGATGAAACCGCGCACGCGCTCGGAATATTTCTCCGTATTCATGTATGTCTCCTTCCATCACCGGCCCGCTTTGCGGCACCGGATCAGATTGCGGTGACGGACCCGCTCATTCGAGCCGAGTCCTGTTCAGCCGAGATATGGTGTATCAGCTCAGGTCTCTCAAGACGCCCTGATCTCGGTCAGCGCAGAATATTCTAGGGCCTGGTCGCCCGAAGCGCGCAGCGGTTTTGGGCGAATATTAGGCATTAAAACAAGGGCTTAAATGCTGCGGCTGCGTGACGCGCGACATCGACGGCTTCATGATCGTCCACCGCTCGCGCCCAGGGTGACGAGAAGCTCGTCCAGTTGCCCGAACGTCTCGCCCATCGCCTCCGCCGCACCGGTGCCGGCAGCGTCGAGAGCCTCCTTCGAGGGATAGAGCTCGTGCAGGACCAGCAGCGTCTTGCCACCTTTTTCCTCGAAGGTCACCGTCGTGACGGGTCCACCCTCACCGCCTTCCTCATTGGTCCAGACGAGGCGCGACTGCGGTGTCACTTCGATGTACCTGCCGAAGAACTCGTCAAGGTTTGAGCCATCGTGGCCGAACGCCAAACGGTACCTGCCCCCGACACGGACATCCATCTCGCAGGAACGCAGCACCATTCCCATCGACTTCGGCGCCCACCACTGCTTGAACAGCTCAGGCTTGGTCCACGCCTCGAACACGATGCGCGCCGGAGCGTTGAAGGTTCGCGTGACGACGAGCTCGCGGTCCGACGTCCGTTCCACAGTCGTGCGGTTCTGCATCGGTGTGGCCTCACTCGCTTTGCTTGCGTCCATCGACCTTCTCCTTTCGTTTCAGTTCCTCGACCACCTTGTCCAACCCGTCGAAGCGTGCGTCCCAGAGCTGGCTGTACCTCTCGATCCATGCCGCCTCTTGCTCCAGCCCGCGCAGGCCGAGCTTGCAGGTCCGCACACGCCCGACCTTTTCCGTGCTGACGAGCCCCGCTTGCTCCAAGACACCGACGTGCTTCTTCATGCCCGTAAGGGTCATGTGGAACTGCTCGGCCAGTTCCGTGATCGAAGCGTCCGCACGGCCGAGCTGCTCCAGCACGCCGCGTCGGGTCGCATCCGAGAGCGCGGCGAATGAAGCATCGAGGCGGGTCTTGATATACCGAACCATATGGTTCAGTATTAGCGCACAAATTACCGCCATGCAAGGAAACGAAAGCGCGTCGCGCTGAAACGGATTCAGGCGACGTGCTTTAGGCACGCACAACGAGAAACGGCGGAGAAACCTCTCCGCCGTTCGAATTGCCTGGAAATAGACCTGCGGTCAGCTATCTGCGTCGGCGACTGCCGGCTCGCCGGCGCCGCCTGCCGGCTCACCGGCGCCGTTCTCGCTCGGCGCTGCATTTGCCTCTTTGGCGGCAGTCGCGCTGCCGCTGTCCGCGACGTTGCCGCCATCGGCGGCGCTGTCCGCCCGGCCGGCATTGCTTTCATCGCCATTGCCCTGCTCGGCGCTATGGCCCTGCTCGGCATTGCCGCGACCGCGACGTGGACGTCTCTGCCGACGCCCACCGCCATTGTCCGTGCCGGCTTCGTTGCGCTCGGCCTGGGCAGCAAGGCCCGCAGGCGAGAAGCTGTCGAACAGCGGAGCCTGCTCGGCCGCAACGCCGTCTTCGGCGGAGCCCTCCGGCTTGGCCTGCGCCTCATTGCGGCGGCTCTGATCGATCTGCTGGCCGCCATGTTCGCTGCGCTCTCGCTGACCATTGTCGCCGCGCTGACCATTCTGACCGTACTGGCCATAGCCGCCATTGCGGCGGTCGCGGTGCCTATCACGACCATTATTGTCGCGCCGGTTGTTGTCGCGGCCGTTTTCCTGGTTGTAGGCGAGTTCCGCCGGCGTGCCTTCGATCACCGGCTGCGGCCCGGAACCGTTCGCGGCGGCCTGCGACTCGCCGGCATTTGCGTTGCCGACCGTGTCGAACTCGTCGCGATCCTCATCGACGTCGTCATCGAAGTCGTCGCGGTTCTGCTGGGCGTTCTGGATGGGCATCTGCGCCTGCGCGGCCGCGATGATGCGATTGTAGTGCTCGGCGTGCTGGAGATAGTTCTCCGCCATCACCCGGTCGCCGGAGCTTTGCGCGTCACGGGCGAGTGCGGCATATTTTTCGGCGATCTGCTGAGCCGATCCGCGGATCTTCACGTCCGGACCGTTGCTCTCATAGTTGCGCGTCAGGGGATTGGGCCCCTTGCGGTTGTTGTTGCCACCGCCGCCATTGTTGTTGCGACCGCGCATGCGCCTGTTCTGCTGTTGTGGCCTCATTCGACTCTCTTCATGTGAATTTTCTAAAACTCGTCGCGAACGGTGGCACTCATGCAGCCGACCGTTTCGTTTTTTCACCGGCGTTCGCCCGCATCGATTGCGTTGGCGCCACGTGCCATCCTGTTCCGGTTACATCACTTGCCGGACGATTCCCGCACGAAGCATGGGCGTCGTTTGCGCAAGGAGGCAGCTATTTCCAAGGAAAACCGAATCGCTAAGAGCACTGCCTGCTTCGTCTCATCCGGTTAAGCCGGAACCTAGCTGCATTCCCTAATATTGCCAAGCGTTTTTTCGCACTGCATCAGGGCTTTCAACGCTCAAACACCAGAACCCTGTCGTTTCCGCCAAGATCGCGTCGCGCCTCCGACAGCCTGTAGCCGGCTGCCGCGAAGATTGCGGTCACCTCGCTTTGCTGCGTATGGCCGATCTCGACCGCTACCTTGCCCTGCGCTTCCAGAAATCCTTCCGCCTCTCCGGCGATGATCCTGTAGGGGATCAGCCCGTCCACACCGCCATCGAGGGCCTGGCGTGGATCGAAATCGCGGACCTCGTCCTGCAGATTTCCAATGTCTCGACTGGGTATATAGGGTGGATTCGCGGTAATTAAATGGTATCGGCCCGAAACTTTTTCGAACCAGTTGGAACGCAAGGCCTTGAAGCGCCCGCCGAGCCCCAGATCCGCGGCGTTTCGCGTGGCGGTCGCCAGCGCGCCGGGCGAAATATCAACGCCGGTCGCGGTCGCCGCCGGAATCGCGCTGAGCACCGCCAGCGCGATTGCGCCGGTTCCGGTGCCGAGATCGAGAAGACGGCACTGGCCAAGCCTTTCGGCCGTCGACTTGGCGAAGGGCAGGATCGCGTCGACCAGCGTCTCGGTATCGGGGCGCGGCTCCAGCGTGTCCGGCGACAGCGACAGCCGCAGCCCATAGAACTCGCGATAGCCGAGAATGCGATGCACCGGCTCACCTGCGACGCGACGCCTCAGGGCCGCCTCGATTGCCACAAGAGCCGCAGAATCCACCGTTCGGCCCGGCTCCGCGATAGCCTGGGTGCGCGTGGTTTCGGAAAAATGCTCGACGATCAGCCTGGAATCGAGCGCCGGATCGGCAATGCCGGCGGCAGCGAGCCGCTCCCTCGCCGCGCGCAGCAGCGGTCGAAGTGCCGAGGGCAAAGGATCAGCCATCAATACCCATGTCGGCGAGCAGCTTTGACTGATGGTCGGCGACCAGCGCGTCGATCACCTCGTCGAGCTCGCCCATCATCACCCGGTCGAGCTTGTAAAGGGTGAGGTTGATGCGGTGGTCGGTGACGCGTCCCTGCGGGAAATTATAGGTGCGGATGCGCTCCGAGCGGTCGCCCGAGCCGACCTGCGATTTTCGCGACGACGAGCGCTCCTCGTCCGCGCGGCTGCGCTCCAGGTCATAGAGCCGCGCCCGTAAAATCTGCATGGCCCGCGCCCGGTTCTGGTGCTGCGACTTTTCCGCCTGCACCACCATGATGCCGGTCGGCAGATGCGTGATGCGCACCGCCGAATCGGTGGTGTTGACGTGCTGCCCGCCGGAGCCGGACGCGCGCATGGTGTCGATGCGGATGTCCTCTGCCCGGATATCTATATCGACCTCCTCGGCCTCGGGCAGTACGGCGACCGTCGCCGCCGAGGTATGGATCCGCCCGCCGGCCTCGGTTTCCGGCACGCGCTGCACGCGATGCACGCCGGATTCGAATTTCAGCTGCGCGAACACGCCCTTGCCCGACACCGAGGCGATGATTTCCTTGTAGCCGCCGACTTCGCCTTCGCTTGCCGAAACGACCTCGAAACGCCAGCCGCGCGAGGCGGCGTAGCGCTCATACATGCGAAACAGATCGCCGGCGAACAGGGCCGCCTCGTCGCCGCCGGTGCCGGCGCGGATTTCGAGGATGGCGTTCCTGTCGTCGGCGGCATCCTTGGGGAGGAGCAGAATCTGGATATCCTTCTGCAGCACCTCGATGCGCTCCTTAACCTCCGGCAGGTCGGCCTCGGCCAGCGCCCGCATCTCGGCGTCGATGTTCTTGTCGGCGAGCATCGCCTCGAGGTCGGCCTGTTCCTGCTCGGCGGCGCGCAGCGCCCGGATCTTGCCCACCATCTCCTGGATATCGGCATATTCGGAAGCCATTTTGACATAGGCATCGGCCGTCGGCCCTGCCGACATCTGCGCTTCGAGCATGTCGAAACGCTTGACGACTTGGTCCATGCGGTCGCGGGGCAGGTTGATCATGGGCTTGGGACTTCGGTGGACTTCACGTCAGGACGAGTCGAAACTGGCGAATTTCTTGAACCGGAGCGGAATGTACATTTAGGTACATGAGCACCGGAAGCGCAGAAAATCGACATTTGCAGACCGCCCTCACGTGAATCTAGAGCGGAATGGAGCGGTCGTCGGCAAAGGCTTGCAGCAGCGCCCGCATTGGCGTTCCTTGGGCGGGGGCCATCAGATTGTCGCTGAAGAAGGCTTCCAGCTCCTGCAGCGGCAGTTCGGTCAGCATCGCCTTGACCGGGCCGATCGAGGCTGGCGACATCGAGATCGAGCGGAAGCCGACGCCGATCAGCGCCATCGCCGAGATCGGCTTGCCCGCCAACTCGCCGCACAGCGTGACCGGCGTATGGTTGCGCGCGCCGGCGTCGGCGATCTGCTTCAGCACGCGCAGGAACGGCGCCGACAGCGTGTCGAAACGGTCGGCAAGCTGCGTGTTGCCGCGGTCCACCGCCATGACGAACTGGAAGAGGTCGTTGGAACCGACCGAGACGAAATCGACCGCCTTCATCAACTCGTCGAGTTGGAACAGCAGCGACGGCACCTCCAGCATCGCGCCGAGCTTGAGGCTCGTCGGCAAGTGATGCGCAAAACGCGACAGGTGCCGGACTTCGCGGTCGATGATCTCGCGCGCCTGCGCGATTTCCGACAGTTCCGTCACCATTGGCAGCATCAGCTTCAACTCACGCCCGCCGCAAGCCTTGAGCAGCGCGCGGATCTGTGTCCTGAGGAGGCCGGGGCGGTCGAGGGTGAGCCGGATCGCCCGCCAGCCGAGTGCCGGGTTTTCCTCTTGCACCGCGCCCTTGAAATAGGGCAGCACCTTGTCGCCGCCGATGTCGATGGTACGGAAGGTGACCGGCTTGCCACGCGCCGCCTCGAGCACATCGCGATAGAGCCGCTCCTGCGCCTCGGCGCGCGGAAAGGTCGAGGCCACCATGAACTGCAATTCGGTGCGGAACAGGCCGATGCCGGCCGCTCCCGATTCTGAAAGCTGCGGCAGGTCGACCGCAAGGCCGGCATTCATCAGGAGATCGACCGGGACGCCGTCCTTGGTCAGCGACGGCTTCTTGCGCAGCTCGCGATAGATTTCCTGCCGCCGAGCTCGGAAGCGGACCTTTTCGGCATAGGCGGCCTCGAGGTCGGACTGCGGCCGCAGGTGAATGGTGCCTTCCTCGCCGTCGACGATGATGGCATCGCCGTTTTCCGCCATGGAGACGGCGCCCTTGACCTGGCCTGCGACCGGAATGCCCATCGCGCGCGCGACAATGACGACATGGCTGGTGGCCGCGCCGTCCTCCAACACCAGGCCGCGCAGCTTGTCCCTGGGATAGTCGAGCAGTTCGGCCGCACCCATCGAGCGGGCGACGATGATGGCATCCTTTGGCAGCGAGGCCGCGACATCCTCCGGACCGCGCCCCATCAGCTGGCGCAAGAGCCGGTTGGCGAGATCGTCGAAATCGCTCATGCGCTCGCGCAGATAGGGGTCCGTCATGTGCAGCATGCGTGCGCGCATGTCGCTCTGCACCTTCTCGACGGCCGCTTCCGCAGTCAGGCCGTTGCGGATCGCCTCTTCCAGCCGGCGTACCCAGCCGCGGTCGTTGGCGAACATGCGATACGCCTCGAGCACCTCTCGATGCTCACCCTCGAAAGCGACGTCCCGGCGCTCGAGCATGTCGTCGATCGACAGCCTCAGCGAGCCGAGCGAGCGGTCGAGGCGACGCACCTCCTCCTCGCTGTCCTCGTTGAACAGGTTGGTGACGACGATGCGCGGCTCGTGCAGCACGACATGGCCAAGCCCGACGCCTTCGTTGAAGGCAAGACCGGTGAAGCTTGCCGGACGGCGCAGGTCAAGTTCGAGCCCCGGCCGGGTGAGGCGGGCAAGATCGCCGGTGGCGACCATCTCGGCGATCACCATCGCCGTCGTTTCCAGCGCCTCGACCTCGTCGTCGCGATAGTGGCGCATGGTCTTGTTCTGCACCACCAGGACGCCCAGCGTGCGCCCTGCCCGCAGCACCGGCACGCCGAGGAAGGAATTGTAGATCTCTTCGCCCGTCTCCGGCAGGTAGGCGAAGGCCGGATGCTCCTGCGCGTTGGAGAGATTGAGCGGCCGCGCGCTGGCGGCGATGGTGCCGACCAGGCCTTGCCCGAGCCTCAACTGCGCCAAATGGACGGCGGTGGGGTTCAGACCTTCGGTGGCGTAGAGCTCCAGCACCGAATCGGCGCGCAGCACATAGAGCGAGCATACCTCGGCGACCATGTTGGAGGCGATGTCGCGCACGATACGGTCGAGCCGCTCCTGCGGCTCCAGCGGCTCCTGCATGAGCTCGCGGAGCCGTCTCAGCAGAACGCGCGGGCCACCGGCCATGTCACGCATCGCGGCTTCTTCTCCAATGGGCACGTTGCCCGCCGTAGCTTCCGCCACGGCCGGCGCTCACGCAATAACGGACTCAGTTCTTGCTATTGCTTATCGAGCCCGTAGACGGAATGCAAAGTACGAACTGCAAGTTCCGTATAGGGACCGTCGATCAGTATCGAGATTTTGATCTCGGAGGTGGTGATCGCCCGGATATTGATCGCTTTATCGGCCAGCGCCTTGAAGGCGGTGGCCGCGACGCCGGCATGGCTTCGCATGCCGATACCGATGACCGAGACCTTCGACATGCCGGCTTCCGACTGCACGACGTCGTAGCCGACATCGGCCTTCAGCCGCTCGAGCACTGCCAGCGCCTTGTCGATGTCGCCCGACGGTACCGTGAAGGTCATGTCGGTGAATTTGCCGTCCTCGGAGATGTTCTGGACGATCATATCGACATTGATGTTGGCCACGGCCAGCGGGCCAAAGATGCCGGCGGCGACGCCTGGGCGGTCGCCGACGCGGCGCAGCGAGATCTGCGCTTCGTCCTTGGCATAGGCAATTCCGGTGACGACCTGCTGTTCCACGATCTCTTCCTCGTCGCAAATAAGCGTTCCGGGCGGATTTAGCAAATCCCCCATTCCGGGCGCGTCGGGATCGTCGAAGGACGACCGCACAAAGGTACGCACCCTGTGCACCATGGCAAGCTCCACCGACCGCACCTGCAGCACCTTGGCGCCGAGCGAGGCCATTTCGAGCATTTCCTCGAACGAAATCTTGGCCAACCGCCGGGCTTTCGGCTCGATGCGCGGATCAGTCGTGTAGACGCCGTCGACATCGGTGTAGATGTCGCAACGGTCGGCCTTGACCGCTGCCGCGATCGCCACGGCGCTGGTGTCGGAGCCGCCGCGGCCGAGGGTCGAGATGCGGTTGTCCGGGCCGATGCCCTGGAAACCGGCGATGACCGCCACCTGGCTCTCGCCGAAGCGCTTGATCAGGAACGCGCCGTCGATGTCGAGGATGCGCGCCGCGCCATGGGCGTTGTCGGTCTTGATCGGGATCTGCCAGCCCTGCCAGGAACGGGCATGGACACCCATGTTCTGCAGGGTTATCGCCAACAGGCCGGCCGTGACCTGCTCACCGGAGGCGACAACGGCGTCATATTCGCGCGCGTCGTGCATGGGCGAGGCCTCGCGCGTCCAGCCGACCAGCTCGTTGGTCTTGCCGGCCATGGCCGAAACCACCACGGCGACCTCATGGCCGGCATCGACCTCGCGTTTGACATGGCGCGCCACATTGCGGATGCGGGCGATGTCGGCGACCGAAGTTCCGCCGAATTTCATCACAATGCGCGCCATGGAAGCGAGATGCCTTTGACTGAAGCCGGCTTGGGGCCGGAAAACGGAAAATGCGCCCGGACCAGCCGAGCCGCGGAAATGCGCGGCCTCCTTAGCTAAAACAGCAAGGCTTCGCAAGCGAGGGCGCAGGAGAAGCGGCCTTGGCGCGATTTTGAAGTCTCCTGGCGGATTCCTGCCGCGCAATGCGATAAACTTGGAAAATCGGATGGAGGAATTCATGACCGAGACGCTGGAGATCGTGACCTTCCGCCTCAAGCCGGATGCTGCGGCTGGTTTTGTTGCCCAAAATGGCGTCGTCACCGACTGGCTGGCGCACCAGCCCGGTTTTCTCAGCCGCCATCTTGGCGAGCGAGACGACGGGAGCTGGGTCGACGTCGTGCGCTGGCAGAGCCTCGAGCAGGCCCAGGCGGCGGCACAGCGCATCATGGCTGAGATCGGCGGTTGCGAGGCCATGCGGGCGATCGAGCCGGCCAGCGTGGCCATGGGTCATGCCGCGGTCGCGCTGTCGGCCTAGGCTCGACTGTCCCTCGTCCCGCTGCGGCTGATTGGCGGCAACGGAAAAAACCTGCCTTGACTTTCGCTGCCGGGGACCCGACTTCCTAGCGTTCCCCGACTTGCTGGCGTTCGAGGAGACCCGCCCCATGCCTGAGCCCCGCCGATCGACCATAGATGCCGGAGAAGTCGAACGCTTCTCCGCCCTTGCCGCCGAATGGTGGAACCCGAACGGCAAGTTCCGGCCGCTGCACAAGTTCAACCCTGTGCGGCTTGCCTATATCCGCGACCAGGTGGCGGCGCGCTTCGGCCGCGATCCGCGCGCGGCAAGGCCATTCGAGGGGCTGCGCTTCCTCGACATCGGCTGCGGCGGCGGGCTCTTATGCGAACCGATGGCGCGGCTTGGCGCGGAAGTGGTCGGTGCCGACGCCTCGGCCACCAACATCGAGGTCGCTAAGCTGCACGCGGCCGAAGCCGGCGTAAATGTCGACTATCGCGCCACCACGGCCGAGGCGCTGGCCGACGCCGGCGAGACATTCGACGTCATCCTCAACATGGAGGTGGTCGAGCATGTCGCCGATGTCGATCTCTTCGTCGCCAAATGCAGTGAGATGGTCCGGCCCGGCGGCATCATGTTCGTCGCCACCATCAACCGCACGCTGAAGGCGCTTGGTCTTGCCATCATCGGCGCCGAATATGTTCTGCGCTGGCTGCCGCGCGGCACGCATCAGTTCGGCAAGCTGGTGCGGCCGGAGGAGTTGGCAAAGGCGCTTGGCGCGGCGGGGCTGACCATCGTCGACCGGACCGGCGTGATCTATCATCCGTTGGCCGACCGCTGGCAGAAATCCAGGGACATGGACGTCAACTACATGGTGCTGGCCGAAAAAGCCTCGGTCTAAGCGGCCAACTGAAGCGTTTACGCCGCCTGGCTTTGCAGCTTCGGGCTTGGCTGGCTCTGCGCCTTGGTGGTGATGAGCACGCCGGCGGTGATGATGGCCGCGCCCAGCCAGGTCAGAAGCTGATAATGCTCGCCGAGGAAGATCGTGCCGGCAAAGAGCCCGACCGCCGCCGCCACATAGCCGATCTGGCTGAGATAGACCGGCCCGCCGACCGCCTGCAGCCGGAAGAAGAAGGCAAACATCGCCGAAGCCGACGCCACCTGTGCGGCGACCACCAGCGGCACGCCGCCGAGCGGAGCAAATGCCTGCCAGCCGAGCAGCGTCAGGATGCCGATGAGAAGCAAGGTTGCCGACCCCAGATGGCTGCCAACGGCGAGCTCGATCGGACCGGTGTTCTCGGGCCAGTCGATGGTGCGGTAGATGTTGCCGGCGGCGAGGCTGACGGGGATGAGAAGGCCGACCGCCACCCAGAAATATTCGGCCGGCTGGCCGGCCTCCCCACGCGTAAGCGCGACCATCACCGCGCCGACAAAACCAACGATAATGCCGATGACGCCGAGCAGGTTCGGTCGCCGCACCCCAAGCAGGATCGAGAACACCAGCGTGATGACCGGCGACAGCGTGAACATGATGCCCGTGTAACCCGCGCCGAGATGCGGGATGGCCGAGAACATCAGCAAGTTAGGAAGAGCGTAGGAGATGGCTGCGGTGATGAAGAAGTAACGCAGCTTGTGCGCCGTGAGCCGGATGCGCTGATCGAGCAGCAGAAGCGTTGTGAGCAACACGCCGCCGGCGCCGAACGAGATCACGAAAGCCCAGACCATTGCCGGGGCACCGGCCGCCGTTGCCAGCTTGCCGAAGGGGAGCGTCATGCCGAGCAATCCGCCGGTGACGATCAGAAGACCCAGTGCGGAGTCCCAGAGCAATTTCATCTGCGTGATCCTGTGGCTACGCGGCCAAGCTTGGCGGCCGCTCCAACTTGGGATAATATAGCGTAAAGATTCTCAATATCAAGATACTTTACGGTGAGGCACATGGACCGTGCGGCAAGAGCGATGGAGCAATGGCGCAAGGAACGGCCGGACCTCGACGTCTCGCCGATGGGAGTGATCGGGCGGTTGAATGAAGCATCTTCGCTGATCGCCCGTGACCACCTCGCGCCAGTGTTTGCCCGTTCCGGCCTGCAGCAGGGCGAATTCGACGTGTTGGCCACGCTTCGCCGCTCCGGCGCGCCTCACGCGCTGACGCCGACCGAGCTCTACGAGGCGACGATGGTGACCTCCGGAGCAATGACCGCCCGGCTCGACCGGCTGGAAAAGGCGGGCCTGATCCAGCGCGCGCCGCATCCCAGCGATCGCCGCGGCGTTGTGGTGCAACTCACCGCGAAAGGCCTCGAACTCATCGATGAGGCCCTTACCGCCCACGTCGCGAACGAGCATGAAATCCTCGCCGGGTTGGCGCCAGAGGACCGGAAAATGCTCGCCACACTGCTGAAAAAGCTGATCGGAACTCTTAGTTCCGGTCCTCCGGAAAGCTCGGGATCGGCATGAATTCGACGCCGTCCTCGGCGAGGCTTTTCGCCTCGTCCGGCGTAGCCTCGCCATAAATGCCGCGCGGATCGGTCTCGCCGAAATGGATCTTGCGCGCTTCCTCGGCGAACTTGTCGCCGACATAGTCGGCATTCTCCCGCACCTTGTCGGCGAGCGCCTTGAGCTGTGCCAGCGCCTGTTTCTGCGCGTCGCCCATGGCCAGCGCCATCTTCTCCTGCTTGCGTGAGGTGGAGACCGCCGGCGCCATCAGCGCCTTCTCGACCTTGTGCGAGCCGCAGATCGGGCAATCGATGAAGCCGCGTTTCTTCTGCGTGCCGAAGTCGTCATTGCTGCGGAACCAGGCTTCGAATTCGTGCTCGTGTTCGCAGATGAGCGAAAAGCGGATCAAGAGGCTGCACCCCTGAGACGCGGCGCCTCGCCGGCATTGACGGTGAAATCCCGCGCGTTCTTGAGATTGGGAATCTTGCGACGCGCCGCAGCCGACTGCGCCGGGTCAATCTCGGCGACGATCACGCCGGGCTCGTCATGCGCGGCCTCGGCGATGATGCGTCCCCACGGATCGACGATCAGCGAATGGCCGTAAGTCTCGCGGCCGTCCTCGTGCAGGCCGCCCTGCGCGGCCGCGATGAGATAGGCGCCGTTCTCGATCGCGCGTGCCCTGAGCAGCACGTGCCAGTGCGCCTCGCCGGTCTGGCGGGTGAAGGCTGCAGGCACCGAAAGCACCTGAGCCCCCGCCAGCGCTTCGGCACGGAATAGCTGCGGGAAGCGCAGGTCGTAGCAGACGGCGAAGCCCAGCTTCACGCCGTTGACATCGGTGACGACGCCCTCCGTCCCCGGCTCGTAAGAGGCGGATTCGCGCCAGCTCTCGCCGTTGTCGAGGTCGACATCGAACATGTGGATCTTGTCGTAATTGGCGATCATGGCGCCGTCGGGCGCGAACAGGAACGCCCGGTTGGCGAGCTTGCCGTCGGCGCGCAGGATGGCCGTCGAACCGACATGCAGGAAAATGCCAAGTTCCTGCGCAAGTTTCCGCGCCGTCAAAACGACGACGTCCTTGTCTTGGCTGGTGAAAGCGGCGGCACCCGCCTGCTTGTCGCGGATGAGCGCGCCGGTCATTTCCGGCGTCTGCACGTAGGTGGCGCCCTGCTGTGCCGCCTCGCGGACCAGCTTTTCCATGTCGGCCGCGTTGCGCTCCGGGCTGGTGCCCGAACGCATCTGCACCGCCGCCGCCTTGAAAACGCTCATGATCAAACCCTCGCCCCGTTGGCAAGCAACACGTCCAGCCGGCCCTCGGACTCCAATTCATGGAGGTCGTCGCAGCCGCCGACATGCGTGTCGCCGATGAAAATCTGCGGAAAAGTGGTGCGCCCATGCGCCCGCGAAATCATTTCCTGGCGCAATTCCGGCGAGAACGACGCGTCATGCTCGGTATAGGCTACACCCTTGCGCTCGAGCAACCGCTTGGCGGCGGTGCAATAGCCGCACATCATCCGGGTATAGATCGTCACATCAACCATCGATCAGCAATCCTGCCTGTGCCCATCGCCCAACGGTTATGCGAAAGCGACATGCACCAAAACAACAACTTAAGCCCTATATAGTTGCAGACTCATCGGCCCGGAAGTCCCCCGGCAGGACGCGGGCAAAGGTCAGCACGTCGATCGCTCCGGCGCCGCCTTTCTTCAGCGCCTTGGCCACCGACCGCACGGTGGCGCCGGTGGTGAAGACGTCGTCGATGACGAGCACCCTTCGGCCGGCGATCTCGATTTCGGCATCGGGCGGGACGCGGAAGGCGGCGCGCACATTCTCCTCGCGTTCGTGCCGCTCCAGCCCGACCTGCTGGCGGGTGAGTTTTACGCGACTCACCGCAGCCGGCGCGAAAGGCAGGCCGCTCAGCTTCGAAACCGCCCGTGCCAGCTCCGCCGACTGGTTGAACTGCCGCCGGAAGAAGCGCCGCCAATGCAGCGGCACCGGCACCACAACATCGGCTTCAGCGATCAGTTCGGCGCCGGCGCGCATCATCCAGCGCGCCATCCAGGGCGCGAGATCGGTGCGATCCTGGTATTTCAGCCCTTGCACCATCTGGCGCGCGACCCCTGAATAGACGACCGCCGCCCGCGCCCGCTCGAAAGGCGGCGGATCGGCGATCGCTTCGGCGGAAAGAAAACCGTCGCCCATGTCATGCGTGAACGGCGTGCCCATAACCGGACACCAAGGCTTCTCCAGCAGCCGAAGCTTCGGCCAGCAGGCGCCGCACAGCACGCCAGGCTGCGAGACGTGGCGGCGGCAGCCGGCACAGACCGGCGGAAACAACAGGCGCGCCGGCCAGCCCAGAGCCTGCCGCGCCATGTCCTTCATCGCAATGGTCTTGATCTTGCGCACCGGATCGGCCACGTGAAGCGAAACCCCGCGCCACCATAGCATCGGTCCGGCACGCACCGACAACAGGAATAACCCATTGCAGCCTTTGATCGACACGGAGCTCTGGCTTGCGCACAAACGCCGGGCGCTGATGCACCCCGTCGACGGAGCCGATTTCCTGATGCGGCGGGCAGCGGAGGACCTTGCCGACCGGCTGGGCGCCGTCGAGCGCAAATTCGGCCAGGCGGCGGCGCTGTTTTGCCAGACATCGGCCGCGACCAGGCTGCTCGCCGGCAGCGGCAAGGTGGCCGACACAGTGCGCGTGGAAACAGACGGTGCCTTCCTTGCCGGAGAAGCCGGCATCGTCGCCCCGGCGGAGACCGTGCCGTTCGAAGCAGAGAGCCTCGATCTTGTCGTCTCGCTGCTGTCGCTGCAGGCGATGAACGACATCCCCGGCGTGCTGGCGCAGATCCGCCGCGCGCTGAAGCCCGACGGACTGTTCCTCGGCGCTTTGGCCGGTGCCGGCACGCTTTCCGAGTTGCGCGAGAGCCTGCTTGCCGCCGAGACCGAGCTTTACGGTGGCGCGAGCCCTCGCGTCCTGCCGTTCACCGATGTGCGCGACGCCGGCGCGCTGCTGCAGCGTGCCGGCCTGGCGCTGCCGGTCGCCGACGTGGAGACGGTCACGGTGCGCTACGATTCGCTGTTCGGGCTTGCCGCCGACCTGCGCGCCATGGGCGAGACCAGCCCGCTTTTGGACCGCAGCCGGCGTCCCGCCACCCGGCGGCTATTCGCCCGCGCCGCCGAAATTTATGCCGATCGGTTTTCCGACCCGGACGGCCGCATCCGGGCAAGCTTTTCGATTGTGTGGATGTCCGGCTGGGCGCCCGATGCCTCACAGCAGAAGCCGCTGAAGCCTGGCTCGGCCCAGGTCTCGCTGAAGACGATCCTCGAGAAGCCGAGGGGGCACTGACCGATGCGCGCCGCGGTCTGACCGATGCGGTCAGTGCTGGGCAAAGGCGTTGGCAAGTCTGCTGTTATTGTCGGAGAACAGCCACTGGATCGCGTCGGCGGCCTTGCCGACGCCGCCGACGATTGCAAGCGACAGCACGGCAACGATCAGGCCATATTCGATGGCCGTGGCGCCCGATTCATCTTCTATGAAACGCTGCAGCAGGTTTTTCATGGTCATCGATCCCTCTTGCCGGGAACCATAGCGCCTACCCGTTAAGAAAGGTTAACGGCAAAAGCTTAACGGGCGGTGAAATAGCAGTTTCCTGCTGAATTTATTAACCAATTAGCACTCGCCGTAGCGGCTGCCATCGTTGCGGATTACGCAAACGGAACTTGGCAGCGGCTGCAGCACGCTTCGCCGCAGGGTGTAGGTATCGCGGCGACCGATCGACCCGGTGCTGCTCAGGTCGAGTCCGCCGGTCAAACTCTCGCGCGCGCCCTGCGGACGCAACTGGCTGTCCAGGAAAGGCGTCGCGATCAGAGCCAGCGCCACCGCGGCCGACCCGAAAAGCAGGGTGATCCGCAAGATACCCATGCCGGCATCGGCGGCGCGGAAAGCGCGGTCGGGCCGGATCGAGTCCCATTCTCTGTCGAGGCTCATGGATTGGCTCCAATCAAAATCGGCATGCCGCCGCGCGGACGATTTGCCTCAATTTTCCATGTCGAGATAAATCTTCCATTAACGCTGCCTAAAGCAGACGGAGCAAACGGCAGCTTGGAGCAATTCCGGCCGCAGGTCGCCAAATCAGCATTTTGGTGGAAACGCTGAAGCGGCTGTGACGATCACAAGAGATCGATGAGGAACTGGATCAGCGGCGCGTCCGCCGGCGGCATCGGGTAGTCGCGCATCTGGCGCGGCCTGACCCATTTCAGCCCCTGCCCTTCCCTCGGCTGCGCAATGCCGCGGAAGCGCCGGCAGATGTAGAGCGGCATCAGCAGGTGGAAATGGTCATAGCTGTGGCTGGCGAAGGTGAGCGGCGCCAGGCAGGGGATCTCGGTCTCGATACCGAGCTCCTCATGCAGCTCGCGCACCAGGCATTCCTCGGGCGTCTCGCCTGGCTCGACCTTGCCGCCCGGAAACTCCCAAAGGCCGGCGAGCTGCTTGCCCTCGGGACGCTGCGCCAGAAGCACGCGTCGGTCGGCGTCCACCAGCGCGCAGGCCGCGACAAGAAGCAGGCGCTTTCCAGCTGGCGTGATCTCGCTCATGCGTCCGGCCGCCGGCGATAATGGTAGCGATAGACTTCCTCGAAGCCGAGCGACCGGTAGAGCGACAGCGCCGCAACATTGCCGGCTTCTACCTGCAGCCATGCTTCGCGCGCGCCGCGCAGCCTGGCCCATTTCAGCGCCGACAGGATGAGGTTGCGGCCGTGGCCCTTTTTGCGCGCCGATTTTTCGGTGGCGACCTCGAACACGCCGGCGAGATCGCCGTCGTGGACGCAGATCAGCGTTGCCAGCGGCTCATTGCCGTCCTCGAGCGCAAACAGCCCCGCCTCAGGCTGGATTGCGCCGATGACTTCCGAGAGGCCGGCTCGCAGCGAGGCGTCCGAGCCGTTCGTCCTGATCGCCGCGCCGATGAAGCGGCTGATGTCTTTCAGCGGAATCTGGTCCATCGCGGCGTCGAGTTGCGCCTCCTTGAGCGGCAGACGCATCACCACCGATTCGTCGAACCGGCTCCAGCCTGCATCGTCGAGATGCGTCGACAGCACCTGCCCCGAAAGCGGCGACATACGAAAGGTCAGCGGCCGGCCGTAAGCCTCGAAGCGACGGCTGGCGCGCACGATGCGTTCGGCAATGGCATGCGTGTCGCCGGGATCGAGCGGATTGACCGAATTCAGGCGCTTCGCCGGATGGCCCGCCGTCAGCCGCACCAACCATGTCCCGTCATAGTGAACGGCCGCCGCCGGCCAGGCGCGAAAGCCCGCCGCCTCGTAGCGGCGCACGATCGCGAGCACGCTTGCCGGATGCGTCGACACCGGTGCCATCAGCTCCGGTAGTCGCCATTGATGGCGACATATTCCTTGGTGAGGTCGCAGGTCCACACCGTCGCCTTGCCGCGGCCGATGCCGAGGTCGGCGCGGATGCGGATGTCGTCGCGCTTCATATAGGCCGAGGTCGCTTCTTCCGAGTAAGCCGGATCGCGCTCGCCCTCATGCGCCAGCCGGTTGTCGCCGAACCAGATCGACAGCCGGTCGCGGTCGGCCGGCTCGCCGGCCTTGCCGACGGCCATGACGACGCGGCCCCAATTGGCGTCCTCGCCGGCGACCGCCGTCTTGACCAGCGGCGAGTTGGCGATCGAAAGCGCGACGCGCTTGGCCGAACGCGCGGATTTGGCGCCGGTGACGGTGACCTCGACCTGCTTGCGCGCGCCTTCGCCGTCGCGCACCACCTGCAGCGCCAGCGACTTCAGCACCTTGCCGAGTGCGCGGCGGAAGGCGCCGAGCCGCGCATCTTTCGGGTCGCTGATCTTGGGCGCGCCACGCGAACCAGCCTTGCCGGTGGCGAAGAAGAGCAGCGTGTCGCTAGTCGAGGTGTCGCTGTCGACGGTGACCGCGTTGAAGGTCTTTGCCGTGCCGCGCGACAACAGATCCTGCAGCACCGGGGCTGCGATCGGCGCGTCGGTGGCGATAAAGGAGAGCATCGTGGCCATATCGGGCGCGATCATGCCGGCGCCCTTGGCGATGCCGTTGATGGTGACGTCGGCGTCGCCGAGCTTCACCGTCTGGGACGCCACCTTCGGATAGGTGTCCGTGGTCATGATGGCCTTCGCCGCCTCGGTCCACAGGTCCGGCTTGCCGTCCTTCACCAGGCCGGCGAGCAGATGGCTGAATTTGTTGGTGTCGAGCGGCTCGCCGATGACGCCGGTCGAGGCCAGGAACACTTCGCTCTCGGAGCATCCGGCGGCCTTCGCCGCCGCCTCGCCGGTCAAAGCCGTCGAAGCGCGGCCCTTCTTGCCGGTGAAGGCGTTGGCATTGCCGGAATTCACCACCAGCACACGCGCCTTGCCGGCGGACAGGTTCTGGCGGCAGTAGTCGACCGGCGCCGAGGGGCATTTCGACTTGGTGAAGACACCGGCGACCGCCGTTCCGGGATCGAAGACCATGGCAAGCAGATCGGTGCGATTGCGATATTTGATCCCGGCCTCGGCGGTAGCGATGCGCACGCCCTCGATGACCGGCATCTTGGGATATTTCTTCGGTGCGAGCGGCGAAATCGTTGCGGACATGTGACCCCGGAGCGGCAGAACGCAAATAGGAGGCCGGTTTGCCCGATAGCGCGCGCTGGCGCAAGAGCGTTCTGGCCGCGCTTGATGGGCTCTCTCGGGGTGCGCGGCATAGCGCGCGCCTGAAATGCGAAAGGGCGCCCGAAGGCGCCCTTAGCAGCATCTTTCAGGCTGGCCGGCTTACTTGCCGCTCTCCAGCGTGTCGACCGCCGACTTCAGCTTCGCGTCCGGGATCTCGATCTTGGCGGCGCCGCGCAATTCCTTGACCATGGCGAAATACTTGTCGCGGATGACGGCCTGCTTGGCCTGGTCCTTGACGTCGTCGAAGGCCGGCGGCTGCTTGGCGCGCTTGTCCTCGACCTTGATGACATGCCAGCCGAACTGCGACTGCACCGGCTCCTTGCTGTACTTGCCGACATCAAGCGCAAACGCGGCCTTGTCGAACTCCGGCACCATCTGCCCGGGACCGAACCAGCCGAGGTCGCCGCCATTCGACTTGCCGCTCGGGTCGCTCGTGTGCTCGTTGGCGAGCTTCTGGAAATCGGCGCCGCCGTCGAGCTGCTTGATGATCGCCTCGGCTTCTTCCTTCGTCTTCACGAGGATGTGACGGGCGTGAATCTCATTGACCGGCGGCGTGTTGGCAATTTCCTGGTCGTAGCGGGCGCGGATATCTGCATCCGTCACCTTGTCGACGACTTCCTTCTCGACGACCTCGCCGTGCAGGGCGCGCTGCTGCAGGAAGGCCATCCGACGCAGGAAATCGGCATCCTTGTCGAGGCCGCTGTCGACCGCTTTCTTGGCCATGACGCGGATTTCAATGGCCGCCGAAAGAGCAGCGGCGCGGCGCTGTTCCGGCGGCAGCTGCGCGAACTGCTGCGACAGCTCGCCTTCGGCCAGCGCGAGATCGGCCTCGGTCAGCTTCTCGCCGTTGATGGTGGCGACCACGGCGTTGGGATCCACGGGAGCGGCTGCGCGAGCCGCCGCGCCCGGCTGGGCGGGCTTGGTTTCCTGCGCCATCAGCGGCGACAGCGAAAGAGCCGAGAGCCCGAAGGCCAAGCCAAGGCTGGCGAGCGACGCGCGGCGGAACGACAGAGACATCAAGATAACTCCAATGGGGATTGCCGATAAGGATCGCTTGAACGGGAAGGTTCCAGATCAGTCCGATTGTGGCGGAATTTGGCGCTGCCCATAGGGCTAACGCGGCGTTGACATCAGTTGAGCCCCCTCTTATCTGTCCAACGACTTGGCGTCCAGAACCGTTTTCCGGGCGCTTTTTGCGTTTGTCCGCATTCACGCGGATTTGATGGGCCCGCCAGGCGCCTGTCGCAAACGGCTAAAATTGCTATCGAAAGGACCATTGGATGGTCAGTCTCGGCGCTCTCGCGCGTAAGGTTTTCGGCTCTTCCAACGACCGCCGAGTCAAGGCGACAAGGCCCCGGGTCGAGGCCATCAATGGGTTGGAAAACGAGATGCGGGCGCTCTCCGATGCCGAGCTTGCCGGCCGCACCGAGAAATTCCGCCAGGACTTCGCCAATGGCGCCTCGCTCGACGACCTGCTGATACCGGCCTTCGCAACAGTGCGAGAGGCGGCCCGCCGCGTTCTCGGCATGCGTCCCTTCGATGTCCAATTGATCGGCGGCATGGTGCTGCACAATGGCGGCATCGCCGAGATGCGCACCGGTGAGGGCAAGACGCTGGTCGCCACCTTGCCGGTCTATCTCAACGCGCTCGCCGGCAAGGGCGTCCATGTCGTCACGGTCAACGACTATCTTGCCAAGCGCGACGCCGAATGGATGGGCCGCGTCTACAAGTTCCTCGGCCTCACCGTCGGCATCATCGTACACGGCCTCTCCGACGACGAGCGCCGCGAGGCCTACGCCGCCGACGTTACCTACGCCACCAACAACGAGCTCGGCTTCGACTATCTGCGCGACAACATGAAGTATGAGCGCTCGCAGATGGTCCAGCGCGGCCATGCCTACGCCATCGTCGACGAAGTCGACTCGATCCTTGTCGACGAGGCGCGCACGCCGCTGATCATTTCCGGTCCGCTCGAGGACCGCTCGGAAATGTACAACACCATCGACGCCTTCATGCTGAAGCTCGGCCCGGCCGACTACGAGGTCGATGAAAAACAGAAAACCACGATCTTCACCGAGGACGGCACCGAGAAGCTGGAAAACATGCTGCGCGATGCCGGCCTGTTGAAGGGCGAGTCGCTCTACGACGTCGAGAACGTCGCGATCGTCCACCACGTCAACAATGCGCTGAAGGCGCACCTGCTGTTCCAGAAGGACAGGGACTACATCGTGCGCAACGGCGAGATCGTCATCATCGACGAGTTCACCGGCCGCATGATGCCCGGCCGCCGCTATTCGGAAGGCCTGCACCAGGCCCTCGAGGCCAAGGAGCATGTGCAGATTCAGCCGGAGAACCAGACGCTGGCCTCCGTCACCTTCCAGAACTATTTCCGCCTTTACAAGAAGCTCGCCGGCATGACCGGCACGGCGCTGACCGAGGCGGAGGAATTCGCCAACATCTACAATCTCGAAGTCACCGAGATCCCGACCAACCTGCCGGTCGCCCGCAGGGACGAGGACGACGAGGTCTACCGGACGGTGGAAGAGAAGTACAAGGCCATCGTCAAGGAGATCCGCGACGCCCGAGAGCGCGGTCAGCCGATCCTGGTCGGCACCACCTCGATCGAGAAATCCGAGCAGCTGGCCGAGCGCCTGCGCAAGGAAGGCGTCAAGAATTTCGAGGTGCTCAACGCCCGCCACCACGAGCGCGAGGCGGCTATCGTCGCCCAGGCCGGCAAGCCCGGCGCCATCACCATCGCCACGAACATGGCTGGACGCGGTACCGACATCCAGCTCGGCGGCAATGCCGACATGCGCATCGCCGAAGAACTGGCGGATATGCCCGCCGGCCCGGAGCGCGAAGCGCGCGAACAGCAGATCCGCGACGACGTCGCGCAACTGAAGGAAAAGGCGCTGGCCGCCGGCGGACTCTACGTCTTGGCCACCGAGCGCCATGAATCGCGCCGCATCGACAACCAGCTGCGCGGACGTTCCGGCCGCCAGGGCGATCCCGGCCGTTCGAAATTCTTCCTGTCGCTTCAGGACGATCTGATGCGCATCTTCGGCTCCGAGCGCATGGACGGCATGCTGCAGAAGCTCGGCCTCAAGGAAGACGAGGCCATCATCCACCCGTGGATCAACAAGGCGCTGGAGAAGGCGCAGAAGAAGGTCGAGGCGCGCAACTTCGACATCCGCAAGAACCTGCTGAAATACGATGACGTCTCCAACGACCAGCGCAAGGTGGTTTTCGAGCAGCGCATCGAGCTGATGGATGGCGAAGGCCTGTCCGAGACGGTGGCCGAGATGCGCGAGGGCGTCATCGAAGAAATCGTCGCCAAGAACATCCCGGAAAACGCCTATGCCGAGCAGTGGAACGTCGCAGGTCTGAAGGAGGAAGTGGCGCAGTACCTCAATCTCGACCTGCCGATTGACGACTGGGTCAAGGAGGAGGGCATCGCCGAGGACGACATCCGCGAGCGCATCTCGGCCGCCGCCGAGGCAGCCGCCAAGGAACGCGCCGAGCGCTTCGGCCCCGACGTCATGAGCTATGTCGAGCGTTCGGTCGTGCTGCAGACGCTCGACCATCTGTGGCGCGAGCACATCGTCAACCTCGACCATCTGCGTTCGGTCGTGGGCTTCCGCGGCTATGCCCAGCGCGATCCGCTGCAGGAATACAAGGGCGAGGCCTTCGAGCTGTTCCAGGGCATGCTCGGCAATCTGCGCCAGGCCGTGACCGCGCAGCTGATGCGCGTCGAGCTAGTCCGCCAGGCGGCTGAAGCGCCGCCGCCGTCGGCGCCGGATATGTTCGGCAGCCATATCGACGGCACCACCGGCGAGGACGACTTCCAGGGCGGCGAGACGGCGTTGTTGGTCCGCCAGGAATCCCATGCCATGGTGGCACCCGAAAATCGCGATCCGAAGAATCCCGCGACTTGGGGCAAGGTCGGCCGCAACGAGGCCTGCCCGTGCGGCTCCGGCAAGAAATACAAGCACTGCCACGGCGCCTTCGCCTGATCCCCTTCACTTCTTCTTCCCGGATATGACGGGGAGAAGGAAGCCCTCCACCCAACCGTTTCTTAATGTGTTTCGCATACACCGAAACCTTGGAAACAGGCGGAAAACGGAGAGTATTCGGGGTGCGCTTTTCCGCGGCGACGACTGCCGGGCGGTTCTTGCCGCAGCGCTGGGCGCTGCGCATGGGGCCGCTGCTTGGCCGCATCGACGCCGTGCTGTTCAGCGCCGACGAACGCGGCGAAGCCGGCCGCATGTCGCTGATCGCATTCACCATCCGCATCGTCAGCGCGGTCATCGCCTTCGTCAGCCAGGTGCTGATGGCACGCTGGATGGGCTCCTTCGAATACGGCATCTTCGTGCTGGTCTGGGTAACGATGGTCATCGTCGGCAATCTCGCCTGCCTCGGCTTCCACACCTCGGTCATCCGTTTCATTCCCGAATATCGCGAGCGCGGCATGCTCGCCGAGCTGCGCGGCATCGTGCTGGCGAGCCGGCTGTTCGTGCTTGTCGCCTCGACGGTGATCGCGGGGCTGGGTGCGCTCGGCGTGTGGCTCGCCTCGCCCTGGATCGAGAACTACTACGTCATTCCCTTCATCCTCGGCGTCATCTGCCTGCCGATGATCGCGATGGGCGACCTCCTGCAGGGACTGGCGCGGGCGAACTCATGGGCGCTGTTCGCGCTGTCGCCGACCTATCTGGTGCGGCCGGTGCTGATCCTGGTGTTCATGGCGCTTATGCTCGCCATGCACTACGTGCCGGATGCCAAGACCGCGATCTTCGCCTCGATCGCCGCCACCTATGCCACGACGCTCGGCCAGCTGATGGGCGTCACCTCGCGCATGGACAAGCAGATCCCGGCCGGGCCGATGACCGTGCATTTCGGCCGGTGGTTCCTGGTCTCGCTGCCGATCTTCCTGGTCGAGAGTTTTTTCTTCCTGCTCACCAATGCCGACGTGCTGATGGTCGGCGCCTATCTCGAGCCCAATGACGTCGCCGTCTATTTCGCCACCGTGAAAACGCTGGCTCTGGTGCATTTCGTCTATTTCGCCGTCAAGGCGGGCGTTGCCCAGCGCTATGCGCAATTCACCCATGGCGAGCCGGAAAGGCTCGCCGCCTTCGCCCGCGAGACCGTCTCCTGGACCTTCTGGCCCTCGCTTGCGATGGCGCTGCTGGTGCTGGCGCTCGGCGAGCCGATGCTGGTGCTGTTCGGCCCCGAATTCACCGCCGGCTATCCGCTGCTTTTCCTGCTGGTCTTTGGCGTCGTCGCGCGCGGCGCCGTCGGCCCCTGCGAAAGCCTGCTCACCATGAGCGACAACCAGAACATCTGCGCCGCCGCCTATGCCATGACGCTCGCGCTGAATATCGCTCTCAATGTGGTTCTGATCCCGCTCTTCGGCCTCTGGGGCGCGGCGATCGCCACCAGCCTCGCCATGGTCTTCGAGGCCGGCGCGCTGTCCTTCACCGTCTGGCGCAAGCTCGGCATCGTCATGGCGATTTTCGTGCCCGCAAACAAGGAAGTCGCCTGATGGCCGCCATTCCGCTGCTTGAAGAGACCAGCGGCGGGCCCGCCGGCGCCATGGTGTCGGGCCTTGCCGGCCTCGTCAGGGAGGCCGATCCCGCCCATATCGAGCTGTTCGCCAACAACCGGCCGGAGCGCAAGCTCGCGATCTATCCCGCCTCGGCCGGCTTCGACCTGGTCGAGGAGCTCGACTATCTTAGCGCACGCACGATCGAGCCCAACGTCTTCTTCAACCCGCGCTTCCTGGCGCCGGCCATGCCGAGGCTCGAGGACCGCGAAGTGCGGCTGGCGGTGATCCGCGACGGCGACGAGTTCCGCAACCGGCTGCGCCTCCTTGTGCCGTTCTCGGTCGAGCGCCCCGCAATTCCGCTCGGCGTCCCGGTCATGCGCACATGGTCGAGCCCGTTCGGCCCGCTCGGTACGCCGCTGGTCGATCGTGACGATCCGGTCGGCGTCATCGAGGATTTCTTCTCGATGCTGTCCAGGCCGCATCTCAAATTGCCGAAGGTCTTCGTGCTGCCCGACATCAAGCTGGACGGCCCGGTGGCGAGCCTCCTCACCTCCTTTGCCGACAGCCGCGGCCTGACCCTGGTCGTCACCGGCAAGGCCGAGCGCCCGGTGCTGGAAAGCGATGCCGACGGCGACGACTACCTCAAGGCCTCGCTGCGCGCGCATCACTATCGCGAATTCCGCCGGCTGAAGCGGCGCCTCGACGGCCTTGGCAAGCTGGACCATGTGGTGGCGCGCGGACCGGACGAGATCCGCCACGCCATCGAAAGCTTCCTGACACTGGAGGCGGCCGGCTGGAAGGGCCGCGAGCGCACGGCCATGGCGATCGACCGCTACCGCGCCGCCTTCGCCCGCGAGGCGGTGCACAGGCTCGCCGAGCACGACATGTGCCGCATCCACACACTGACGCTCGACGGCCGTACGATCGCTTCTCTCGTCGTCTTCGTCGAAGCGGGCGTCGCCTACACCTGGAAGACGGCTTATGACGAGACGCTCTCGGCCTATTCGCCGGGCACGCTGCTGATGATCGAGGTGACCAAGCAGCATCTCGATGATCCCAATGTCGCCACGACCGATTCCTGCGCGGTGCCCGACCATCCGGTGATGAGTCGCCTTTGGACGGAGCGCAAGCCGATGGGCACGCTGGTGGTCGGCCTGACGCCCGACGCCGACCGGCCGGCCCGCCAGGCGGCCTCGCAGCTCCATCTCTACCGCGAGACCCGCAACATGGCGCGGCTCCTGCGCAATCGCATGCGGAGCCTCTTGAAAAGGCGCTAGATGAAAGGCCGCATACCGGCTATGGCATCCGGCGGCCGAGCCGCCATGCCTTCTTCACAAAGCAATCCAGATGTTCGAAACCTTCCTGCGCTTCGCCCGCCTCAGTGCGCCGCTTGTCCTGCTCGCCATGCTCGCGGCGCGAGCCTTCGCCGAGTCCTGCCCCGAGGATTGCTCCGAGCCCGCGCCCGTCGACATCTACAGCCACACCACCGCCGGCCATATGGCTCCAGCCGCGGCAGCTGCGTTGCCGCGCGTCTATGTGCCCAACCGTTCCTCGAACAGCGTTTCCGTCATCGACCCGGCGACGCTGAAGGAGGTCGACATGTTTGCGGTCGGCAGCAAGCCGCAGCACGTCGTTCCTTCCTGGGACCTGAAGACGCTTTGGGTGGCCAATAACGGCACCGGCAAGAACGGCAGCCTGACGCCGATCGACCCGACGACCGGAAAGCCCGGCAAGCAGGTGCCGGTCGACGACCCTTACAACATGTATTTCATGCCGGACGGCAGCGCCGCCATCATCGTCGACGAGGCCCTGAGGCGGCTCGATCTGCGCGATCCGCGGATCATGGCGCTGCAAGCCGTCATCCCGACGCCGGCCTGCCCCGGCATCAACCATGCCGATTTCGCGGCCGACAATTCCTATGCGATCTTCACCTGCGAATATGGCGACGGCGGACTGGCCAAGATCGACCTGAAGAACCGCAAGGTGCTCGGCCATCTCGACCTGTCGAAGATGGGCATGCCGCAGGACATAAGGCTCTCGCCCGACGGCAAGGTCTTCTACGTCGCCGACATGATGAATGACGGCGTCTTCCTGATCGATGGCGACAGCTTCAAGGAGATCGGCTTCATTCCGACGGGCATTGGCGCGCACGGCTTCGTCGTCAGCCGCGACGGCAAGCGCCTCTATGTCTCGAACCGCGGCTCGCACAAAATGGAACAGGGCCGCGCCGACGGGCCTGGCAGCGTGACGGTGATCGACTTCGCGACCCGCTCGGTCGTCGCCCAATGGCCGATCCCCGGCGGCGGCAGCCCCGACATGGGCAATGTCAGCGCCGACGGCAAGCAGCTCTGGCTCTCCGGCCGCTTCGACAGCGAGGTCTATATGATCGACACGACGTCGGGCGCCGTGATGAAGATCCGCGTCGGTGTCGAGCCGCACGGCCTGACAGTGTGGCCGCAGCCGGGGCGCTACTCCCTGGGGCATACGGGGAATATGCGGTAGGGTGTCGGTGACCTGCAAATGCTGACGACCTCAATCTCAATGGAGCCTTGTCACCATGTCCGCTGACCTTCCGCGACGGCTCGCTGCCGATGCACTTGGAATTCATCAGACCTTATTTCGATCATTTTCGAAATAGGAGTTGACCGGCGGCGGCGGAGGGTGCAGTCTATTTCCATGAAACTCGAACAAGCCGCAAAACAGCTCGAAGCCATCGGCAACCCGACACGGCTCAAGCTCTATCGCACACTGGTCAGAGCCGGCGAAGCTGGCCGGCCGGTGGGGTACTTGCAGGACACCCTTGGCATCGCGGCCTCGACGCTGTCCCATCACCTGCATCGCCTCATTCTGACCGGCCTCGTGACGCAGGAGCGTCAGGCGACGACCCTCATCTGCCGGGCCAACTATCCTATCATGCGCGACTTGATCGGCTTCCTGGCTGACGAGTGCTGTGCTGACGCAGCTTGCGGCGCGACGGAGAGCGACGCGGCGGCATAGCCTCTTTTTTGCATCGTATTTCGATGATCCCGGAAGGATGGAAAAATGTCGATGAATGACCCTGACGCCCTCCCTGTCGCCGTCATCGGAGCCGGCCCGGTCGGCTTGGCGGCTGCCGTCCAGCTCATCCAAAGGGGGCTCCCGGTGAAGGTCTATGAGGCCGGCGTTGGCATCGGCACAAATCTCAAGGACTGGGGCCATGTCCGGGTGTTCACGCCTTGGCGCTACTGTGTTGATCAGGCGTCCCGAAAGCGTCTTGAGGAGAGCGGCTGGACGATGCCCAAGCCCGAGGCGTTCCCCACCGCTGATGAACTGATTGCCCGCTACCTCGAGCCGCTAGCAAGGCTCCCTGAACTCTCCTCGTCCATCGAAACCAGTGCACGCGTGATTGCTGTTTCGCGCTGGGGCGCAGACAAGGTCTTGAGCAAAGATCGAAAGGCGCGACCGTTCATGCTGGTGGTCGAAACCAGGGAAGGCATCAGGCGCGACAGTGCACGAGCCGTCATTGACGCCTCAGGCACGTGGCAGACGCCAAATCCACTTGGGGCCGGTGGTGTCCCGGCGGAGGGCGAAGCGGAGTTCGCAGACAAGATTGCCTATGGCATTCCCGACATTCTCGGCCGCGACCGCACCCTTTATGCCGGCCGCGCCACGCTTGTTGTCGGTTCGGGTCATTCGGCCGCCAATGCCCTGCTCGATCTCGATAGGCTGGCTGCGGTTGAGCCGGGAACCACTTTTGTCTGGGCGACACGCGGGACCGATCTGGTTCGCATTTACAGCGGCGGAGACTTGGATCAACTGCCTGCCCGTGGCGAGCTTGGTTCTGACGTTCGCGAACTTGCGGAGAGCGGGCGCACAAAGCTCGTCACTGGGTTCGCAACGCTGGCCATCCGCAGCTCAAACGGCCGCCTGGCAGTCGAAGGTCAAACGAAGGATGGCCTACAAACTCTCGGGCCTTTCGACTGCATCATCGCGGCGACCGGCCAGCGGCCCGATCTGTCCCTTACGCGCGAGCTTAGGCTTGATCTTGACCCATGGCTTGAGGGCGTAAAGGCGCTGGGGCCTCTGATCGACCCCAACGAGCACTCCTGCGGCGATGTTCCCCCGCACGGTTATCGCGAACTGAGCCACCCCGAGCCCGACTTCTACACTGTCGGCGTTAAGAGCTACGGCCGCGCCCCGACCTTCTTGCTGCTGACCGGGTATGAACAGGTGCGATCGGTCGCGGCAGCCCTCGCTGGCGACATGGCGGCTGCGGATGCGGTGCAACTGGTGCTACCCGAAACCGGCGTCTGCACGGTTCCCCAGTCGACCATACGCGCGACCGCTGGCGGATGCTGTGGTGGTCCCGCTTCTTCAGAGGCTGCCGCCTGTTGTCTCGCCGATGCTGAAGCGAAGGCCGCTGGCAAGGGTGGCTGCGGGTGCGGGGTGGCAGCCTAATCGCATCACGCCCGATGGAACGCAGTCGCCGAACGATCATCACCGTCCTCGGCCTGACCCAAATCATGGCCTGGGGGTCCACCTATTACCTGCCGGCGGTGATTGCGCCGACGGTCGCCGCCGACACCGGCTGGCCGCTGCCTTGGGTCGTGGGTGGATTGTCGCTCGGCCTGCTCGTCGCCGGGCTGATCTCACCTCGGGTCGGCTCGTCCATTGAGCGCCACGGCGGCCGGAACGTTCTTGCGTTCAGCGCCGGCTGCATCGGCGTCGGCCAGATCGGGCTCGCTGCCTCGCCGAATCTTGCCGCCTACATCGCAGCGTGGCTCGTTGTTGGGCTTGGAATGGGGGCGGGCTTGTACGATGCCGCCTTCGCGACCCTCGGCCGGCTCTACGGACATAGCGCGCGCTCGGCCATCACAACCCTTTCGCTGTTCGGCGGCTTCGCCAGCACGTTCTGTTGGCCGATCTCGGCCTTCCTGATGGGCGAGACGGGCTGGCGCGGCACATGCCTCGTCTATGCTTCGGTCCAGTTGTTCTTCGCCCTGCCTCTGTATCTCGGAATGTTGCCGCGTGGGATACCGCTGCCGAGCGTCACAGATCGGCCGGGAAAGGAGCAGGTTGGCACCCCAGTTCAGCCGGCCTCAGTTCCGATCATGGTCGTCCTGGCTGCCACGCTGACCTTGGCGGCGGTCATTTCGTCGACTGTGTCAGTTCATCTCCTCACCATCTTGCAGGCCAGCGGCATGGCGCTCGCCGCTGCCGTTGGGCTCGGGGCACTGGTCGGCCCCGCTCAGGTGTCGGCGCGTGCCGTCGAGATGATCATCGCCCGCTACCATCATCCCATCTGGACCAAGTTCGCGTCGGTGAGCTTCGTCGCCATCGGCATTGGTGCGCTCTGGGCCGGGGTTCCGGTGGTGCCTGTGGCGCTGGCGTTCTACGGTGCAGGCATCGGCCTCGAAACGATAGCGCGAGGCACGCTGCCGCTCGCTCTGTTCGGTCCGTCGGGATACGCGAGACTGATGGGGCGACTTGCCATGCCCAGCTTGATCGCTCAAGCAGCAGCGCCGTCTGTCGGAGCGCTATTGTTGGAGCATGTGGGCGCTCACGGCACTCTAGCAGCTCTCGCTGGCTTGGCGCTGCTGAACGTCGGACTGGCGTGTAGCCTTGGCTGGCTGATCTTCCGTCGTCGAACCTTAGAGGTACAGGCGCAGTGATGCTTTGTAACCGGCCGGTAGCCCTGTGAAGTGGTTGGCCAGCCCATGAACCTCCGTCACTTCGGCAACTGCCTGGTTGATGTCAAAGAGACCAATTGGTGCCCCTAGCCGGGATCGAACCAGCACTCCTTGCGGAACTCGATTTTGAGTCGAGCGCGTCTACCAATTCCGCCATAGGGGCTCAGGCCGGGCAGCCTGGATGGGCGCGGACTATACGGGCGGACAGGCTTTCGTCAACTGGCCTGTTGCCGATTTGCAGGCGCTCTGCACCCGGCCATGCCTTTCAGTCTCGTGAAGGTGCCGCCATTGTGCGGCGCGGAAAATCTTTCTAGACAGGGGATGCGTTGAAGCGCCTCGGATCCCAAAGGGTGGATGCGGCGCTTTGGGACCTTGTCTTCCTGCCACCCGGTGTCCAAAACCACTGCGCGCTTTTCAGGAGAGCCGATGCTTCGCGGACTTTACAACTGGACGATGTCCCTGGCGGCAAGGAAATCGGCCGAATGGTGGCTGGCCTTCATCGCCTTCGTGGAAAGCTCGGTCTTTCTGGTGCCGGCCGACGTGCTCTATCTGCCGATGGCGCTGTCCAAGCCGGAGCGCGCGTATCGCTACGCGCTGGTAGCAACGGTGGCCTCGGTGCTCGGCGGCGTCGCCGGCTGGTTCATCGGCCACTACGCCTACGAGGCGGTCGCCAAGCCGATTCTGGAATTCTACGGCAAGTATGACGAGTTCGAGCAGCTGCGCACCTCATCCGGCGTCGGCTTCATCGTCCTGATGCTGATCACCTCGGGCGCGGCGCATTTGCCGCCGATCAAGGTCGTGACGATCCTGTCGGGCGTCATCGGCGTCAACCTCCTGCTGTTCATCGGGCTGGCGATCGTTGCGCGCGGCGCCCGTTTTCTGCTGCTTGCCTGGCTGCTGCGCCGCTACGGCGAGTCGATCAGGGAGTTCATCGAGAAACGGCTGGGCATGATCGTCAGCGCCGGCGCCGCTGCCCTTATTTTGCTCTATATCGCGGTCAGATACGCCCACGGATAATGCATGTCGGCCAAAAGTGCGCAGCGGTTTTGGGAGAACGACATGCATCGAAACAAGACTCAAGCGCGGCGCCTGAATTCATTTCTGCGCGACGCGCTTTAGGTGCCAAGCGAACGGATCACGACCGATGACAGCGACCATGACCGCCGACACTGGACGCCAGCGGACGCGTGCCGCGCTGTTCCTGGCCGTCGCCATGACGGCGACGGTCGGCTCGGCGCTCGCCTTCCAGTATATCGGCGGCTACATTCCCTGCCATCTGTGCCTGGAGCAGCGCACGCCCTATTATATCGGCGCGCCGCTGATGCTGGTCGCGGCCGCTGCCTCAATGCTGCGCGCGCCGGCCTGGTTGACGCGCGGCCTGCTGGCGATCGGTGGCCTGTTGATGCTCTATGGCCTCTATCTCGGCGTCTACCACTCGGGCGTCGAGTGGGCGTGGTGGCCTGGCCCCGCCGACTGCACGGCCAGCGCCGGTCCGGTCGACACCGGCGGCAAGGGCGTGCTCGATGCGCTGGACAAGTTCGTGCCGCCCTCCTGCGACAAGGCCGCGCTTCGCATTCTCGGCCTGTCGCTCGCCGGCTGGAACGCCATCGCTAGCCTCATCCTGGCCGCCGTCGCCTTACGCTGCGCGCTCGCGCGCGACTGAGCTACACAGCCGTAGTGACGGGGAGAAAAGAGGCCGTCATCAATGGCTTCGCCAATGATCGACGTGCAGAATGGGCGACGTCGCGGCGCACAATTCCTTCTCCCCGTAACTAAACGGAGAGAAGGTGGCGCCAGCCGGATGAGGGCAACGCCGAAGATCGGCAATTTGTCGTTGCATGGCCGGTCGATTGTGCCGAACTCTACGGCTCCAATTCGACATCCCAGTAGAGATAATCCATCCAGCTTTCATGCAGATGGTTGGGCGGGAACAGGCGGCCGTTATTGTGCAGATCGTGCACGGTCGGCTGATAGGGTTTTTGCAGCGGCCACATCTTGGCCTGCGCCGGCATCATGCCGCCTTTCCTGAGATTGCAGGGCGAGCAGGCGGCCACGACGTTCTCCCAGGTCGTCGCCCCGCCGCGATGGCGCGGGATGACATGGTCGAAGGTGAGATCGTCGGTCGTGCCGCAATACTGGCACTGGAAGCGGTCGCGCAGAAAGACGTTGAAGCGGGTGAAGGCGGGATGCCGCGACGGCCTCACATAGGCCTTCAGACTCACCACGCTCGGCAGCTTCATCGAGAAGGTCGGCGAGGAGACGGCGTGTTCGTATTCGGCGACGATATTGACCCGGTCGAGGAAGACAGCCTTGATGGCGTCCTGCCACGACCAGAGCGACAGGGGGTAATAGCTGAGCGGACGGTAATCCGCATTCAGCACCAGCGCGGGAAGCCCATCCGGAGATACGGCAACCGTCACGTAGTTGGCCTCCTTCGTTCCAAACCGAACGCCACGGATACTGTAAGCCCGACATGACAGGGATGTGAAGCGGATTGTCGTTCGGCGAAACGTTCAAAAACGCATGATTTTCATGCTTTTTCGGCCATCTCGACAGGTGGCGCCGCGTCCCTGCCCTTCAATTCCCGATAGTAGGCCCAGAAAAGCCGCGACGCGACCCCTCGCCACGGGCTCCATGATTCGGCCAGTCGAATCAGAGTTTTCTCCGGCGGACGAGGGTCGATGCCCAGGGCATGGCCGACCGCCGTCTGCAGCGCGACGTCGCGCGCGGGAAACACATCGGGGTGGCCGGCGGCGAACAGCAGGTAGCACTCCGCCGTCCACGGTCCGATGCCCGGCACCGCCGTCATCGCCGCGATCGCCTCGTCGGCGTCGAGCGAGCAGAGATGGTGGAGGTCAAGCCCGCCGGCCACGGCTCGTGCGATGGCGATCAGCCCGCGCTGCTTCGGCCGCGACAGGCCGGCCTCGCGGAAAATATCCTCGCCGGCGCAAAGGATGCCTTCCGGCGTCAGCGGATCGACCAGCCTGATCAGCCGGCCGAAAATGGCATCGGCGCTGGCGCGGGACACTTGCTGCGAGACGATGATCGACGCGAGGCTGCCGAATCCCGGCTCGGAGAGCCTCAGCGGCACCTCGCCGGCCATGCCGCGTACCTTCTCCAGCCGTGGATCGAGCAGGCAGAGCGCGTCGAGTCCTGCCGCAATGTCGTCGAGCGAGGCGATGCGTTGCACGTTTGCTTGTTCCCAGGGCGCTCATGAAGTGGCAATTGATGCTAACTATCAACCGGCGGAAGCGCCTTTCAACCCGAATGCCGTCCGAGACATGACGCTCCTGACATTCCGCTTCGCGCCGAGCCCCAATGGCGAGCTGCATCTCGGCCATGCCTATTCGGCCCTGCTGAACCGGCAAATGGCGGCGCGGGCGGGAGGACGGCTGTTGCTGCGCATCGAGGACATCGATGTCATCCGCTGCACGCCGGAATTCGAGGCCGGCATATTCCGCGACCTGGAATGGCTGGGGTTCGAATGGGAAGAGCCCGTGCGGCGCCAGTCCGAACATTTTTCCGAATACAGGGCCGTGCTCGACCGGCTGATCGCCGAGGAACTCGTCTATCCCGCCTTCATGAGCCGCGGCGAGATCGGCGCCTTCATTGCCGAGACCGAGAAACGCGGCCGCGACTGGCCGCGCGACCCCGACGGCGTGCCGCTTTACCCGCCGCTCGACAAGGCACTTCCGTCTAAGGAGCGCAGGCGGCGCATTGCCGAGAACACGCCTTTTGCCTGGCGGCTCGACATCGAGGCAGCAATGGCACGCGTGCCGGGCGCCTTGTCATGGGTCGAGTTCACTGACGAGGCTATGGCCGCGACGCACACGGTCGACGCAACGCCGCAGGCCTGGGGCGACGTCATCGTGGCGCGCCGCGATATCCCGACCAGCTACCATCTCGCAGTCGTCGTCGACGACGCGCTGCAGGGCGTCAGCCATGTCGTGCGTGGTCAGGACCTTTACGCGGCGACCAGCGTGCAGCGCCTGTTGCAGGACCTGCTCGGTCTGCCCGCACCGCGCTACTTCCACCATCGGCTGATCCTCGGCTCAGACGGCCGCAAGCTGTCCAAGAGTTTCAAGGACACCGGCCTTGCCGCACTCAGGCAGGCAGGCGTGTCGCCGCAGGATGTCATGCGGCTGGTTGGGCTTTGACTACAAGCGAGCCAGTCCGGCCTTGATCAGCGCCATCACGCTGATGAAGACGAAGGCGCCGCTCAATCCCCATGCCACAGCTAGCTTGATATCCCGGAAGGTGATGCCGTGCTCGTTGGCGATCATCACCGCAACGAAAAAGCCCAGCGTGAAGAGCAGCGTGTTGCCGGTCGAGCCGAAGCCGTCATCCTTCATGATGGCATCGAGCGCGGTGCCGAAGAAGAATCCGAAGACCGCGACGGTGGCGACCGCGAACAGCAGCCATGTCGTCCCGAGATGCAAAAGCATGCCTGCTCATGGCGTGCCTTAACGCCATGCCCCTCTTGGCACCGTTTGTTGAATTCGGATGAGCTTATGGATCAACCGTTTCGTTTTGCTTGCCGAATTGATCGGCATTAGAGCAATTGCCGACATCAACTTTTCACGCGCAGCCAGAGCCCTCCTTCCAATGCACAGCATCAAGCGGTTCATCCCCGCCTCTTTCGTCGTTCTGTGGGCGACCGGCTTCATCGGCGCGCGCTATGCAATGCCATGGGCGGAGCCGTTCACCTTCCTTGCCATCCGCTTCGTGCTGGCGGCGATCCTGTTTGCGGGACTGACCGTCCTTATCGGCTCGCGACGGGCCACCCGCGAGGAGGCGCTTCATGCGACGGTGGCCGGCGTCCTAATGCACGGCGTCTATCTGGGCGGCGTCTTCTGGGCGATCCACAGAGGCATGCCGGCCGGGCTTTCGGCGCTGATCGTCGGCCTGCAGCCGCTAATCACGGCGGTGCTCGCCGGCAAATTTCTCGGCGAGACGATCCTGCCGCGCCATTGGGCGGGCCTTGCCGTCGGGCTTCTGGGCGTCGTCATCGTGCTGTGGCCGAAGCTCGGCATGATTGGCGGCGGCGTTACCGCGGCAACGCTGACGGCCTCGCTGGTCTCGGTGCTCGGCATGGCCGCTGGTACGATCTGGCAAAAGCGCTTCGCCTCCGGCGGCGACCTCGTCTCGGCGACCATGTGGCAGTATGTCGGCGGCTCGGTCGTCACGATCCTGGGGTCGCTCGCCTTCGAGACGCGCACCATCACCGTCAACGGCGAGCTCATCTTTGCCATGGCATGGCTGGTCCTGGTGCTGTCTCTCGGCGCCATCTTCCTGTTGATGGTGATGATCAGGGACGGCGAGATGTCGAAGGTCGCATCGCTGTTCTATCTTGTGCCCGCCGTAACCGCCGTCATCGCGTGGGCTCTGTTCGGCGAAGAGCTCACTCTGCTGCAGATCGCCGGCATGGCGATCGCCACTTTGGGCGTCGGGCTCGCGACCGCCCGTCAGGACAGAGCTCAACCCACGCGGGCGCGCGCCTCGAGATAGCGGCTGATCGCGGCATTGAGCTCGCCGCCAAGGATGAAAATGGCCGAGATGATGTAGAGGAACACCACCGCGATCATGATCGAGGCCAACCCCGCATAGGTCGTCACATAAGACGAGAAATGGTCGAGATAGGTGGCGAAGATGGTCGAGCCGGCCAGCCACGCGACCAGCGTGAAGACGATGCCCGGAACGATGGAAACGAAGCGGCGCTTGCCGGCCGGCAGCCAGATATGCACCGCGAACAGGCCGATGACGATGACCGTCGAGGCGATCACGTAACGCCATATGGTGATCGTGCCCATATAGGGCTTGATCCATTCCAGATGCGCCTCGGCCAGCCGCGCGAGCAGGGGCGCGAACACCAGAAGCACGCTGACGGCGAGAAAACAGGCCGTTGCGATCAGCACGAAGACGATGCTCTGCACCCTCCGATGGATGATGCCGCGCGTCTCGGTAACGCGATAGGCGCGGTTGAGCGAGGTGCGCAGCGCCTCGATGCCGTTCGAGGCGAAGTAGGCGGCTAAGAGCACGCCGTAGGTCAGGAGGTCGCTGCGCCGCACGGTAAGCACATTCTGCACCTCGCGCGCGATCGGCTTGGCAATCTGCTCCGGCCAGGTGTCGAAGACCAGATGCACGGCCGTGTCGGCGAAGGCGCGCGCGCCGAGAAAGCTGGCCAGCGTCGTTGCGAAGATCAGGAACGGAAACAGCGCCATCAGCGAGGTGATCGCCAGATGGCTGGCCATTGCCCAGCCGTCGTCGGTGGTGAAATGGCCGATCGCATCGTAGAGCACGCGCTTGACCGCGACGATATTCCTGAGCAAGGACCCGCGCTCCGCTCGATTGTGTCGACGCCGCGAATATGGGAAGGGATTGCGGCAAATGGCAACCCCAGGTCCCACAACGTTGCCCACCGCTGAACAGTTGCGCAGCATCATCGTCACCGGCACCTCCTCCGGCATAGGCGCCTATTGCGCGCGGGCATTGAAGGCGGAAGGCTGGCGCGTGTTCGCCACGGCTCGCGCACCGGCCGACATCGCCGCGCTCGAGGCGGAGGGCATCGAAGCCTTCTATCTCGACTATCGCGAGCCCGAGTCCATCGCCGCCCTGGCCGAGGCCGTGCTGGAGCGCACGGGCGGCACGCTCGACGCGCTGTTCAACAATGGCGCCTACGCGCAACCCGGTGCCGTCGAGGACCTGCCGGTCGAAGCGCTGCGCGAGCAGTTCGAAGCCAATTTCTTCGGCTGGCACGACCTGACCCGCCGCGTCGTGCCGGTCATGCGCCGCCAGGGGCACGGTCGCCTCGTCCACTGCTCCTCGATCCTGGGGCTCGCCCCGGTCCGTTTTCGCGGCGCCTATTCGGCGTCGAAACATGCCGTCGAAGGCCTTATGCTTTGCCTGCGCCAGGAGCTCGAAGGCAGCGGCATTCATGTCTCGTTGATCGAGCCGGGGCCGGTGACCTCGAAGATCGCCAGCAACGGCCTGGTATGGTTCTTGAAGAACATCGACGTCGAGAACTCCGTTCACCGCGCCGACTACCAGGCGCAGCTCGCGCGGCTCAAGGCCGGCGGCAGCGTCTCGCGTCTGAAGCCCGGACCTGAGGTGGTCCATGCCGCCTTGCGCCACGCGCTTCTGTCACAGCGCCCGCACCCGCATTATGTGGTAACGGTGCCGGCCAGAATCGGCGTGGCGCTCAAGCGCATCCTGCCGGCCTCGATGCTCTACCGCGTGCTCGCCAGGCGGGCCTGACCGAAACCCAACTGGAGCCAGCACCATGGCAACCGTCTTCAACATCCTCGCCATTGTCGTCATGGCTGCCGTCGTGGTCGTGCTGATCCGCGGCCTCGTCAACATGATGCGCGGCGGCTCAGGCTTCACCTCCAACAAGCTGATGCAGGCCCGCGTACTGCTGCAGTTCATAGCTCTGGTGCTGATCATGCTGACCGTCTACTTCACCCGCAAGTAACGGGCCGGGGAGGAGAAGGTGGTCAAGCTCAACAAGATCTATACCCGTACCGGCGACGACGGCACTACCGGTCTGGGCAGCGGCGAGCGGCGCCTGAAGTCAGATCTGCGCGTCGAAGCCTACGGCACGGTGGACGAAGCAAATGCCTGCGTCGGCATGGCGCGCGTCCACACCGCAACCGATCATCCGGCGCTCGACGCCATGCTCTCCCGCATCCAGAACGATCTTTTCGACCTCGGCGCCGACCTTGCGGTCCCGGACGACGGCAAACCGCTCGACTACGAGCCGCTGCGCATCGTCGCCGCGCAGACCGGGCGCGTCGAAAAGGACATCGATGCTCTCAACAACGAGCTGCAGCCGCTGAAATCCTTCGTGCTGAACGGCGGCACGCCTGCCGCGGCAGCCCTGCATCTTGCGCGCACCGTAACACGGCGCGCCGAACGCCTCATGGTGGCGCTGGCGCAGGACCCGGCCGAGCACGTCAACCGCGAAGCACTGAAATACATCAATCGCGTCTCCGACTTCCTGTTCGTCGCCGCGCGGGCGGTCAATGACAACGGAAATGGCGACGTGCTATGGGTTCCCGGCAAGAACCGCTGACAATCGGGTATGGCGGGAGGGTCCGATGTTCATCCCGCTCTATGACACCAACAGGCTCCGCCACATCCGCCTGCAATATGTGACGATCGGCCTGATCGCCGCGAATGCCTTGGTCTATCTCGCGACCACGCTTGGCGGCGAGAGCTTCACCAATGCCGCAGTGCTTGGCCTCGGCTTCATCCCCTCTGTCGTCCATGACAAGGTGGAGCTGTCGCCCGAATTCGTCGTCATTCCCGAAAGCCTCAGCTATCTCACCTATTCCTTCCTGCATGCCGACATCTTTCATCTCGGCGGCAATATGCTGTTCCTGTGGGTGTTCGGCGACAATGTCGAGGACGCGCTCGGCCATATCCGCTACCTGATCTTCTACCTCGCCTGCGCGGCGGCGGGCGCTTTCTTTCAAGGTTTGGTCGGCTGGGATTCCCAGGTGCCGCTGATCGGCGCCTCCGGCGCCATCGCCGGCGTGGTTGCGGCCTATCTGATCCTCTATCCAAGAGTTAAGGTGTGGGTATTGGCCTTTGCGCGCATTCCCCTGCGCATCCCCGCCTTCATCCCGCTCGTCCTTTGGATCCTGTTCCAGCTCGTGATGTTTGCCGCCGGCGGAGAGGATCAGATTTCCTGGGCCTGCCACATCGGCGGCATCATTGCCGGCGCCGTTCTCGTCCTGGTGTTGCGCAGTCGCGGCGTGCCGCTGCTTGCCGGCGCAGACGGCGAGCCGGACCCGACGCCGAAGGTCCAGGAGGTCCCTCTCCCGATCGAGCCCGGACCAACGCCCGAGGCACCGGCACAGACGGCGCCTCGATGGGGCCGCGGCGCGGCGTCGCCGCCAGACTGAACCGATTTGAGTGCGACGTGCATATTGACGCGCCGGACTGCCGCCACTACGGAACGCCACCGCAGAGCATGATCCCGAAAAGTGGGAACCGCTTTTCGGAATGATCATGCTCAACCGAAACATCGGGGTGGAACTGCTTCTTGGCCGTTGGAGACCAGAATTCCGCCCGGAATGTCGGCTTTCGACAACTCTGACAAGGCGCACACTGCTATAGCGCGCCCGACTATCTCAGGAGAGGTGACAGGAAAATGAAGATCCTTGTGCCCGTGAAGCGGGTTGTGGACGCGAACGTCAAGGTCCGCGTTAAGGCCGACGGACTGGGCGTCGAGCTTGCCAACGTCAAGATGGCGATGAACCCGTTCGACGAGATCGCGGTCGAGGAAGCGATCCGGATCAAGGAAGCCGGCAAGGCCGAGGAGATCATCGTCGTCTCGATCGGCCCGCAGCAGGCGCAGGAGACGCTGCGCACCGCGCTCGCCATGGGCGCCGATCGCGCCATCCTGGTCAAGACCGACGAGCAGACCGAGCCGCTGGGTGTCGCCAAGGTGTTGAAGGGCGTCGTCGAGGCCGAGAAGCCCGGCCTCGTCATCCTCGGCAAGCAGGCGATCGACGACGACAGCAACCAGACCGGCCAGATGCTGGCGGCGCTGCTTGGCTGGGCGCAAGGCACCTTCGCCTCCAGGATCGAGCTCGCCGGCGATCATGCCAAGGTAACGCGTGAGGTCGACGGCGGCCTGCAGACGGTTGAGCTGAAAATGCCGGCGATCGTGACCGCCGACCTTCGCTTGAACCAGCCGCGCTATGCATCGCTCCCCAACATCATGAAGGCCAAGAAGAAGCCGCTCGACGAGAAGAGCCCGGCCGACTACGGCGCCGACGTCAAGCCGCGCCTGAAGGTGATCAAGACCGAGGAGCCCGGCGGCCGCAAGGCGGGCGTCAAGGTCAACAGCGTCGCCGAGCTGGTCGAGAAGCTCAAGAACGAAGCCGGCGTGCTCTAAAGCGGTCAGGAAAGGAACAGAAAATGGCAATTCTCCTCATCGCCGAACACGACAACGCAAGCCTTTCCGACCAGACCGCCAAGGCGCTCGCGGCGGCCCTGCAGATCGGCTCGGATGTCGATGTGCTGGTCGCCGGCAAAGGCGCCAAGGCGGCAAGCGACGCGGCCGCCAAGCTGAAGGGTGTTCGCAAAGTCCTGCTGGCCGAGGCCGACGAGCTCTCCGAACGCCTGGCGGAGCCGCTGGCCGCACTCGTCGTCTCGCTCGCCGGCTCCTATGACGCGATCGTCGCCCCCGCGACCTCAGCGGGCAAGAACGTCGCGCCGCGCGTGGCGGCCCTGCTCGACGTCGCGCAGGTCTCCGAGATCATCGAGGTGGTCACGCCCGACACCTTCAAGCGGCCGATCTATGCCGGCAACGCCATCCAGACCGTGCAGTCGACCGACGCCAAGAAGGTGATCACGGTGCGCACCGCCTCCTTCCAAGGGGCGCCCGAGGGCGGCTCGGCCCCGGTCGAGACGGTGAACGCCGCCGCCAATCCCGGCCTCTCCTCCTTCGTCGAGAACAAGCTCTCCGAAAACGACCGTCCCGAGTTGACCTCGGCCAAGATCATCATTTCGGGTGGCCGTGCTCTCGGCTCGTCGGAGAAGTTCCAGGAAGTCATCCTGCCGGTCGCCGACAAGCTCGGCGCCGCTGTCGGTGCCTCTCGCGCAGCGGTCGATGCGGGCTATGCCCCCAATGACTGGCAGGTCGGCCAGACCGGCAAGGTGGTCGCCCCCGATCTCTACATTGCCGTCGGCATCTCGGGCGCCATCCAGCATCTTGCCGGCATGAAGGATTCCAAGGTCATCGTCGCCATCAACAAGGACGAGGAAGCGCCGATCTTCCAGGTTGCCGACTACGGTCTCGTCGGCGATCTCTTCGTCATCCTGCCGGAGCTGCAAAAGGCGCTTTGACGCTTTCTGCTCTGGCATATTAAAATCGGAAGGGTGGGGTAGACGAAGTCGCCCCGCCCTTTTAGTTTGCACTGCACAAAAAGCAGGCCGGTAAAGGCTTGCGCAATTCCAGGAAAAGTCCGTACGGTTTTCCCTCCGGAATTGCGATAAACAAAAAAGGCAATTCCAGGAAAGTGCCGAGCCACTTTGCGTCCGGAATTGCGGGAAACAAAGAGAAGGGAGCGCTTCCGTGCCTCGCAGAAGCGGAAATGCTCCAGACGGGATTGGGGTAATGAGCAAGATCGAGACGATCGGCATTGTCGGCGCAGGTCAAATGGGGGGCGGTATCGCCCACGTCTCGGCGCTGGCCGGCTACAAGGTCCTGATCCACGACATCTCGCCCGACCGGGTCGAGAAGGGCATCGCCACGATCAGCGGCAACATGGCCCGTCAGGTCGGTTCGGGAAAGCTCGAGGAGAAGGCGCGCAACGAGGCGATGGCCCGCATCTCATCGGCGTCCGCCATGGCCGATCTTGCCGCCGCCGACCTCGTCATCGAGGCGGCGACCGAGGATGAGACGGTCAAGCGCAAGATCTACGCCCAACTCTGCCCGCAGCTCAATCCGGAGGCGATTCTCGCGACCAACACCTCCTCGATCTCGATCACCCGGCTCGCCGCGCAGACCGACCGGCCTGAGCGCTTCATCGGCATACATTTCATGAACCCGGTGCCGGTGATGAAGCTGGTCGAGCTGGTGCGCGGCATCGCCACCGAGGACCAGACGTTCGAGGCCGCCAAGACCTTCGTGAACAGGCTCGACAAGACGATCACCGTTTCGGAGGATTTCCCGGCCTTCATCGTCAACCGCATCCTGTTGCCCATGATCAACGAGGCGATCTACACGCTCTATGAGGGCGTCGGCACGGTGGACGCCATCGACACCGCCATGCGGCTCGGCGCCAACCATCCGATGGGGCCGCTACAACTGGCCGACTTCATCGGTCTCGACACCTGCCTGTCGATCATGCAGGTGCTGCATGAGGGCCTGTCGGACTCCAAGTATCGCCCCTGCCCGCTGCTGGTGAAATATGTCGAGGCCGGCTGGCTCGGCCGCAAGACCGGCCGCGGCTTCTACGACTATCGCGGTGACCATCCGGTGCCGACGCGCTGAGCCCCGCGACTGAACGCTCACTGCGCGGCGTTCAGGATGCCGCGGCAAGCGGCAGGGGCGCCGCCTCGTCCTTCGAAACTTCATCGGGTGCTGCCGAAACGCAGCCGCGGCCGGCCGCCTTGGCGGCATAGCAGGCGGCATCGGCGCGGGCGATGATCTCGTCCACCTCGCCGCAGCCGGCGCGGATCGGCGCAAGCCCGATGCTGGCGGCGATCGAATGCGGACGACCGTCCCAGCTGAAGCCCAGGTTGCGGATGGCTTCGATGATGCAACGCGCCGCGACCGTCGCTCGCGCCGGCGCGCCCGATTTCAGTATGACCGCGAACTCGTCGCCGCCCAGGCGGGCGACGATATCTTCCGGCCCGAGCACGTTGCGGATGGCGTCGGCGACGCGCTTCAGCAGCGCATCGCCCGCCGCGTGGCCGCCAGTGTCGTTGACCGCCTTGAAGTGGTCGAGGTCGACGAACATGAACTGATGCTCGCCGCCATTCAACCGGCACCGATCGACCAACTCCTCCATCGTGCGGATGAAGCTTGGGCGGTTGGCGAGCCCGGTCAGCGCGTCATGCGCCGCGGCATAAGCGAGCTGGCGCTGCAGGGCGCGCGCGTCGGTGAAATCCTGGAAGACGATGACGAGCCCGCAGAACTCGTCGCGGTCGTTCATGATCGGCGACACCATTTGGCGGATGCTGCAGCGCGTGTCGTCGCGCCTGATGAGCACGGCGCGGGCGTTCTGATCGCAATGATGGCGGTCGGCGGCCGAAGATCGTGTCAGGCCGATCCTCTGCCCGGTTTCCTCGTCGACCGCCCAGTAGACATCGCCGAGCACCTTGCCGAGCGCCTCGCCGCTGGCAATGCCGGTGAGCTTTTCGGCGACCGGATTCATGAAGGTGACGCGGTTCGCGGCATCGGTGCAGATCACCGCGTCGCCGATCGACTGCAGCGTCACCCTGAGCCGCTCCTTTTCGTCGGCGAGCATCGCCGCCGAGACCTTGCGCCGTTCTTCGGCCTCCTTGCGCTCCGTGATATCGGTCAAGCTGCCGATCGCCCGGATCAGCCGGCCCTCGCGGTCGCGTTCGATCGCCTTGCCGCGGTCGAGGATCCAGACCCAATGGCCGTCCTTGTGGCGCATCCGGAACTCGGCCTCGAAGAAGGCCGTCTCGCCGTCAAGATGCGCCCGGTCCGCCTCGGCGACGATTTGGCGGTCGTCCGGGTGGATCATCGTCAGCCAGCGGTCGGGGTCGCCGTCCAGCTCGCCATCGTCATAGCCCAGCATTCTGACCCAGGTTTCGGAGTAAGTCGTGCCGCCCTTGCGCATGTCGAGGCTCCAGACGCCTTGTCCGGCGCTGGTCAGCGCGAAATTCCAACGCGTCTCGGCTTCGGCGATGCGCGCTTCGGCCTGCTTGCGCGCATCGATGTCCTCGATCTGCGACACAAGATAGAGCGGCTTGCCGGTCTCGTCTTCGCGAATGACCGAGCCCGCGAGCTGCGCCCAGACCGGAGTGCCGTCCTTCTTGAGGTAGCGCTTCTCGAAATGAAAGGAATCGATCTTTCCCTCTTTCAGCGCGATCATCGTCTCACGGCCGATCTGCAGATCGTCGGGATGCGTGATCTGGAAGAAGGTCAGCGCCTCGATTTCCGCCCGGCTGTAGCCGAGCATCGCCGCGAAGGCGGGATTGGTCTGAAGGATGCGGCCGTCGAGGCCGACGATGGCGACGCCGATCGCCGAATCTTCCATCGCGCGGCGAAAGCGCTGCTCGCTCTCGGCAATCTGCCGGCGGTCGTCGATGATCCTGCGGATGAACAGCGCCGAGACAAAGAGCGTCACGGCGGTGACGGCGACCGATATCTGCAGGCAGAACTTCAGCGCGTCCGCACCGAGCTCCAGCGCCGGCAACAGGACCGACGCCATCAGGGTGATAAGCCCTGCCGCCATCAAGGCGAGCACAGCGCGCTTGCCGGCCCGCGGACCTTTCCAACTCAACCACGCCACAATGCGATCCCACCCCATGCGCAACTGCCACAACCCTGGCGGATCGATTTTAAGGAATGGTTGTAAGCTGCGGCGGCCACGCCGCTAACCGGCAAAGCAATTGCCGGCATGATTAAGGATCGGTGTGTAATCCTACCAGCGGACGAAAAACCGTCCGCCAAGCGCGCCGAGTGCGGTGAGGAAAGCGATCGCGATCGTGTACCAGGTGGCGACGAACAGCGGCGAATCGTCGAAGCAATGTGCGGCATAGAAGGTCGCCGCCACGCCCCCCGCGAGCAGGCCCGCGACCGCGCCGGCCAGCACCGGCCGCGTCGGCGCGCCATAGCGCAGCATGCCGAGGAAGATCGCCAGGGGACCGATGCCGATCAACGGGATGAAGCTCATGCAGATCATCATGTTGGTACCCACGAGCCGCCTGCCCCAGTCCGCCTCGGGCACGACGAAAAGCTCCAGGATGACCGCGATCACGACGAGCGCGGGCGCGGCGAGCATCCATAGTTTCGCTCGCCTGCTCGCCGCACCGGGCGCCGACAGCGCTCGGATCAGAGCGAATGCGCTGGTCGTGAGCGCCAAGGTGAAGACGAACTTCGATATGAAGCGCATCGTATGCATGGCCGGCATGATGTCCGGGCGCGGACCGATGGTCATGAAAAAGACCACCGCCGCGACCACAACCGCCACGCCGACGGCCAGCCACCAGGCGAGGCCAAGCGGCATCGCCTTGTTGCGGGCATCGGCGTCGAGCGCCTTTATGAGGTCCTCGGTTCTCATGTCACCGTCGTCCGAACCTTTTGGCGATCGCGGCAAGGCCGCGATGCAGCGACACGCGCACCGCCGTCTCGCTGATGCCGAGCTTGACCGCCGTTTCGCCGATCGAATGGCCGTCGACCGAGATCGAGGAAACCACGGAACGCTGCGAGGGCGGCAAGCCGTCCAGGGCCCGGTTTATGTCGCGCTCGCTCACCGTCTCCGCTTCCGGCTCGGCGAACGTCTCTGCGATCTCGTCGATCTCGACCTCGATGCGACGGCCGCGCCTGCGGAATGCATCGATCAGCTTGAAGCGGGCGATCGCATAGACCCATGGCAGCACCGGCGCGTCTTCTCGCCACGTGTGCCGTTTGACGTGAATGGCCAGCAAGGTTTCCTGCACGACATCCTCGGGGTCGACCCCGCCCTGGACGATCTTGCGCCGGACGAAGCCGCGAACGAGAGCGGCTATCCGGTGAAGAAAGTCGGCGTAAGCCCTTTCGTCTCCCGCGATCGCGGCCCTGAGCAGCCGGGAAAGCTCGGCCTCGTCCTTGCCGGTCACAAGAGTTTACCCCCGATGTTCGCGTCTCGGCCCTGGTTTGTTACGTGTCCGGCGAAATAATGTCCAAGCCAAAGTACCGGAAAATCACGAAAGTTTGCGGCACGGCGACCGATTGAAGCAGGCCGGAATGTTGACTATTGTAATCAGGTATTTATAGGTGCGCCTGAGCCCGAACCCCTGTCTCCAGATTTGAGGACGATGCCCATGAAAACTGCCTTTTCCACTCTTGCCGGCGCCGCCGCGCTGGCGCTCGGCCTGATCGCCGGACCGGCCATGGCGGAGGATGCAGGCATCATCGTCTACAACGCCCAGCATGAAAGCCTGGCCAAGGAATGGGCGAAGGGCTTCACCAAGGAAACCGGCATCAAGGTCACGCTGCGCAACGGCGGCGACAGCGATTTCTCCAACCAGATCGTCGCCGAGGGTGCTGCCTCGCCGGCCGACGTGTTCCTGACAGAGAATTCGCCTGCAATGGCGCTGGTCGAGGCGGCCGGCATGTTCGCGCCGGTGGATGCCGACACCCTCGCTCAGGTTCCGCAGGAATACCAGCCTTCGAGCGGCAAATGGGTGGGCGTCGCCGCGCGCAGCACCGTCTTTGCCTACAACAAGGACAAGCTCAAGGAAGGCCAGCTGCCCAAGTCGCTGCTCGACCTTGCCGATCCGAGCTGGAAGGGCCGGTGGGCCGCCTCGCCGTCCGGCGCCGATTTCCAGGCCATCGTCAGCGCGATGCTCGAGCTCAAAGGTGAAGCCGCGACTTCCGACTGGCTGAAGGCCATGAAGCAGAACTTCACCGCCTACAAGGGCAACAATACGGTGATGAAGGCGGTCAATGCCGGGGAGATCGATGGCGGCGTGATCTACCACTACTACTATTTCGGCGACCAGGCGAAGACCGGCGAGAACAGCAAGAATGTCGGCCTGCATTATTTCAAGAACCAGGACCCGGGCGCGTTCGTGTCGATCTCTGGCGGCGGCGTGCTGGCCTCGAGCAAGCATCCGAAGGAAGCCCAGGCTTTCTTGAAGTGGGTCACCGGCAAGGCCGGCCAGGAGGTTTTGAAAACCGGGACCTCTTATGAATACGCGGTCGGCAAGAATGCCATGTCGAACCCGAAGCTCGTGCCGCTGGCCGATCTGCAGGCGCCCAAGATCGATCCGACGCACCTGAACTCGAAGAAGGTCATCGACCTGATGACGCAAGCCGGCTTGCTTTAGTCCGCGTTCGTCCTAAAAGGACAACCGACCGTGCTCCCGCCGGAATTCGCTTTCCGCGGGAGCGCTTTTGTTTTGGAGATGGCCTCGTCGATGACGATCATCTGCGTTTCCGACCGCGTTCGCGGTTCATCAGATCGTCTCCAGGCGGTGCATTCCGGCTGATGTCCGCGATCGACCTCACGCATTCGGGGCCGCCGGCTGCCGCAAGGCAGAGCCGGCGGTCCACGTCGTGGATTACGCTTGCGGCCGCCATCGTCTCGCTGATCGCTCTCCTGCCGCTTGCCTTCATCGTCTGGGTGGGCATCCAGACGGGATGGGACACGGTGGTGGCGCTGATCTTTCGGCCTCGCGTCGGCGCGCTCCTGGTCAACACCATCCTGCTTGTCGTCCTGGCCGTCCCGATCGCCATCGCGCTGTCGGTGGCGCTTGCCTGGCTGACCGAGCGCAGCGACCTTCCCGGAAACCGTTGGTGGTCGTGGCTGTCGGTGGCGCCCTTGGCAATTCCCGCCTTCGTCCACAGTTACGCCTGGATCAGCCTGATCCCCGACCTGCACGGGCTCTGGGCCGGCGTGCTCGTCTCCGTCATCGCCTATTTCCCGTTCCTCTATCTGCCGATCGCAGCGGCGCTGCGCCGGCTTGACCCTGCGCTGGAAGATGCCGCCGCAGCGCTGGGCCTCGGACCCTGGCGCGTCTTCGCGCGTGTCGTGCTGCCGCAGTTGAGGCTGGCCATCTGCGGCGGTTCGCTGCTGGTTGGCCTGCACCTGCTTGCCGAATACGGGCTTTATGTCTTCATCCGCTTCGATACCTTCACCACCGCGATCGTCGACCAGTTCCAGTCGACCTTCAACGGCGCGGCGGCGAACATGCTCGCCGCCGTGCTGGTCGCCTGCTGCTTCGTGCTGCTTGGCGTGGAGGTGATCGTGCGTGGTGAGGAGCGTTATGCCCGCGTCGGCTCCGGGGCGGCGCGCCAGCAGCAGCGTGTCGCCCTCGGCCGCGCCACGCTGCCTTGCTTGCTGCTGCCCGCCGGGACTGCGCTGCTCACGCTCGGCGTGCCCTTTGTGACCGTCGGCCGCTGGCTGCTTGCCGGTGGCGCCGACGTCTGGCGTTGGGACGAGATCAGCCTGGCGCTCGGCCAGACGCTGGTCCTCGCCGTCACCGGCGCGCTGCTTGCCACGGTCGCCGCAATGCCCATGGCCTGGATCTCGATCCGTGCGCCCGGCCGCTTGCAGCGCCTGCTCGAGAGCTGCAACTACATCGTCGGCTCGCTGCCGGGTGTGGTCGTCGCGCTGGCGCTGGTGACCATCACCGTACGCATCGCCTTGCCGCTCTATCAGACGCTCTTCACCATCCTTTTCGGCTATGCGCTGATGTTCCTGCCGCGCGCGCTGGTCAGCCTGCGCGCCTCGATCGCCCAGGCGCCGGTGGAACTCGAACGCGCGGCTTCGAGCCTCGGCCGCCCGCCGCTCAGGGCGCTATGGTCGACCACGATCCGGCTGTCGGCGCCGGGCGCGGCGGCCGGGATGGCGATGGTGGCACTCGGCATCACCAATGAATTGACCGCCACGCAGATGCTGGCGCCGAACGGCACCCGCACCCTTGCGATGGCGTTCTGGTCCTACAGCGGCGAGATCGACTACGCCTCGGCCGCCCCTTACGCCTTGATCATGGTGGCGATGTCGCTCCCCATGACCTGGGTGCTCTACGTCCAGTCAAAGCGGATGGCCGGCCGATGAGCTTCCTCGAGCTCCGCGACGTAGCAAAACATTATGGCCCGGTGGCAGCACTTGCCGGCGTCGACCTCACCGTCGAAAGCGGCAGCCGCACCGCGATCGTCGGACCCTCCGGCTGCGGCAAGACCACCTTGCTGAGGCTGATCGCCGGCTTCGAGGCGCCAGACCGCGGCCGCATCGCGCTCGACGGCAAGCTGCTCGCCAATGGCGGGGCGGCGGTACCGGCGCATCGCCGCGGCATCGGCGTGGTGGCGCAGGACGGCGCCCTCTTCCCGCATCTCACCATCGCCGACAATATCGGCTTCGGCATGCCCCGAAGCGCCGAGAAGCGCGCCGAGCACATTGTCGAGCTCGCCTATATCGTCGGGCTTGACAAGGCGATCCTGAAGCGCCGTCCGCACGAGCTTTCCGGCGGCCAGCAGCAGCGTGTCGCGCTTGCCCGTGCCATGGCGATGAAACCCCGCCTGATGCTGCTCGACGAGCCGTTCTCGGCGCTCGACACCGGCCTCCGGGCCTCGATGCGCAAGGCGGTGGCCGAGCTTCTGGAGGATGCGGGCATCACAACCATCCTGGTCACCCACGATCAGGCCGAGGCGCTGTCCTTCGCCAGCCAGGTGGCCGTCATGCGCGACGGCCTGTTCTCGCAGGTCGGCACGCCGCGCGAGCTCTACTTCCAGCCCAGGGACAGGATGGTTGCCGAGTTCCTCGGCGACGCCATCATCGTGCCGGCCAAGATCGCCGACGGCTTTGCCATATCGCCGCTCGGCCGCATCGCGGTCAACATCACCGAGCGGCGCGACGTCGCCCGTATCATGCTCAGGCCCGAGCAGGTGGTGCTTAAACGAACCTCCCGCGAAGGCATGTCGGGGACGCCGGACATGCTGTTCGGCGAGGTGACGGACTCCGAATTCGCCGGCTCGGTCTGCACCATCGCCGTGCGGCTGCTCAATAGCCCGGATCCGCCGGATGCGGCCGCGATCGGCAACACACCGCTCGTCCTGCGCAAGACCGGCATGGACGTGCCGGAGGTCGGCGAGATCGTGCGCCTCACGGTGACCGGCAAGGCGCATGTGTTTGCCTGAAGCTGAGTCAAGAGGAGGGGCTTACGCTGCCGAGGCGCCTGCCGCCCCGATCGAACCAGTGCAACTTCTCGGCTGTGGCGGTGATGCGCAACTTGTCGCCGGGCTTTGCCGCCGTGCGGCCGCCGACCCGTACCACGATATTATTGCCGGCAGCCGAGCAGTGCAGGAAGGTTTCCGCGCCGACCGGCTCCACGGCCTCGACCGTTGCGGGCAGCATCAGCGCCCCGGATCGGTCCTCGGCATCGGCGACGAGTTCGGCGTCCTCGGGCCTGAAGCCTAGCATTGCCGCCTGCCCGCCGGGCGGGGCAAGAACAAGCAACTTTCCTTCCAGCTCAGTTGCAGAACTTTCTGTGCTCAGTGAGAGCAGGTTCATCGGCGGCGCGCCAATGAAGGACGCGACGAATGTCGAGGCCGGCTTCTCGTAAATGTCGAGGGGAGCGCCGATCTGCTCGACCAGCCCCGCATTCATGACGACAAGCATGTCAGCTAGCGTCATCGCCTCGAGCTGGTCGTGGGTGACATAGACCGAAGTGACGCCGAGCCTGCGCTGCAGGCTCTTGATCTCGACCCGCATCTGGCCGCGCAGCTTGGCGTCGAGGTTGGAGAGCGGTTCGTCGAACAGGAAGACTTTCGGATTGCGCACGATCGCCCGGCCCATGGCGACGCGCTGTCGCTGGCCGCCGGAAAGCTCGCGAGGGCGCCGGTCGAGCAGTCCCGACAATTCCAGCACCTTGGCAGTTGAACGCACTCTGCTGTCGATCTCGGCTTTCGGCGTGCCGCGATTACGCAGGCCATAGGCCATGTTGTCGTAGACCTTCATATGCGGGTAGAGCGCGTAATTCTGGAAGACCATGGCAATGTCGCGTTCGGTCGGACCGACGGCATTGACGATCTTGCCGTCGATCGCAACCGTTCCGGACGAGATGGTCTCGAGTCCGGCGATCATCCTGAGCAACGTCGATTTGCCGCAGCCGGAGGGACCGACCAGCACGCAAAGCTGCTTGTCCGGAATGGCGATGGAAACGCCTTTCACGGCCTCGACGCCGCCGGCATAGAGCTTCCTCACATCATTGAGATCAACCGTCGCCATCGCCCCTCACTTCTCGGATTCGACCAGGCCGCGCACGAACCAGCGCTGCATCAGCACCACGACAAGGATCGGCGGCACGATGGCCAGCATCGCAGTGACCATCACAAGGTGCCACTGGGTATCGGCGTCGGCGAAGGAAACCATCTTTTTCAGCGCAATGACGATGGTGTTCATGTCGTTGCTGTTGGTGACCAGCAGCGGCCACAGATATTGCGTCCAGCCATAGATGAAGAGGATGACGAACAGCGCCGCGATGTTGGTGCGCGACAGCGGCAGGAGGATGTCGAAGAAGAAGCGCCACGGCCCGGCACCATCGACGCGCGCCGCCTCGACGAGCTCGCCCGGGATGGTCATGAAGAACTGTCTGAACAATAGCGTGGCCGTGGCCGAGGCGATCAGCGGAATGATCAGACCGGCATAGGTGTCGATCATGCCGAGATCGACCATCACCTTGTAGGTCGGCAGGATGCGGACCTCGACGGGCAGCATCAGAGTGATGAAGATCAGCCAGAAGAAGGTCATGCGCAGCGGGAAACGAAAGAACACGATGGCATAAGCCGACAGGATCGAGATGAAGATCTTTCCGACCGCGACGCCGAGCGCCATGACCGTCGTGTTGAGAAGCAGCCTGCCGACGCTGACGCCGCCGATGCGCCCGACACCGCCGAACAGGGCCTCGCTGTAATTGTTCCAGAGCTGGTCACCGGGCAGCAGCGGCAGGGGCGGCTTGAGGATCGTCTGCAGCGTCTGTGTCGAGGCCACGAATGTGTAGTAGATGGGAAATGCAACGATCAAAATGCCGAGAATGAGAGCGGCATGGGCGATCAGGACACGCAACGGGGACTGGCCGATCATCGCTTGCCTCAGCCGTAGTGGACCTTGCGTTCCACATAGCGGAACTGGATGGCGGTGAGCGCGATGACGATGACCATCAGGATCACCGACTGCGCCGCCGAGTCGCCGAGGATCAGGTTGACGAAGCCGTCATTGTAGACCTTGTAGACCAACGTCTCGGTGGTCTTGCCCGGTCCGCCGCCGGTGACGGCATGGACGATGCCGAACGTGTCGAACAGGGCATAGACAGTGTTGACGACCAGCAGGAAGAAGGTCGTCGGCGCGAGCAGCGGGAAGATGATGGTCCAGAAACGCTTGGTCTCGCGAGCGCCGTCGATCGCCGCCGCCTCGATCAGCGTCTTCGGCACCGCCTGCAGCCCGGCGACGAAGAACAGGAAATTGTAGCTGATCTGCTTCCATGCTGCGGCGGAAACCAAAAGGATCATGGCGTGACTGCCGTTGAGCAACGGGTCCCAGGCTATGCCGAGACTTCTCAGCACGTAGGATAGCGAGCCGATCGAAGGGTTGAACAGGAACAGCCACAACATGCCGGCGATCGCCGGCGCCACCGCATAGGGCCAGATCATCAGTGTGCGGTAGAGCGCTTTCCCGCGCACCACTTTTTCCGCCATTACGGCAAGCAGCAACGCCACTGCCATCGCCACGATTGCGGTGGCAAGCGAAAATACCACCGTTACCTTGATCGAGTTGAGATAGGCCGGGTCGGCAAGCACTTTGCGGAAATTGGCTAACCAGACGAACTTGCTCTTCAGCCCGAATGGGTCCTGCCTGAGCATGGACTGGTAGAGCGCCTGCCCGGCCGGCCAATAGAAGAAAACCAGTGTTATGGCGAGTTGCGGCGCCACAAGCAGGTAAGGCAGGACTTTGTTGGGGAAAACGACGCGCGGGGTCAGCTTGGTTTCCTCGTCAAGCAAGGATCGCCCGCGCCGATCCGCGCGGGCGACGTTTCATCCTCGGCCAGGTTTAGTTGCCCAACGCGTCCTTGATCGCCGCGTTGCCGCGCGAGACGGCATTGTCGAGCGCCTGCTGGGCCGTTTCCTGGCCGGCCAGCATCTTCTCGAACTCCTCGTTCTGGATATCGCGCACCTGAGGCAGGTTGGGCAGGCGCACACCCTTCGAATTTTCGGTCGGCGCCTTGCCGGTCATCTGCAGGATCGGTGTCTCGCGGCCCGGGTTCTTATCGTAGAAGCCGGACTTCTTGGTCGCCTCATAGGCTGCCAGCGTCACCGGCAAGTAGCCCGACTTCTGGTGCAGATATTCCTGCACCTCGGTCTTGGAGAGATAGGCGAAGAAGGCCGCGACGCCCTTGTACTCCGCATCGGATTTGCCGCTGAAAACCCAGAGGCTTGCGCCGCCGGGGGTCGTGTTCTGCGGCGCACCCTTGGCATCGCTGTCATACGGCAGTTGGCCGATGCCGTAGTTCATTCCCGACTTGACGATATCGCCGAGCCCGCCCGACGACTCGGTAAAGATGCCGCATTCTCCGGCGAGGAAGATCTGCTTGGCTTCGGAGGTTCGCCCGCCATATTTGAAAGTGCCATCCTTGGCGAGGTCAGCCAGCGCCTGAAAGTGGTTGACGAAAATCGGCGCATTGATCTTGAGCTCGACGTCGCCGCCGGCCAGTCCGTTCTGCTGGGTCGCCCAGGAAACATTATTCCAGGCGGCAAAATTTTCCAGATGGATCCAGGTCAGCCAGGTCGAGGTGTAGCCGCAAGGGGCCGCGCCGCTCGCCTTGATCTTCTTCGCCGCTTCCCAGACCTCGTTCCAGGTCTTAGGCGGGTTGTTCACGTCGAGGCCGGCCTTCTGAAAGATGTCCTTGTTGTAGTAGAGGATCGGCGAGGAGGAATTGTAAGGGAAAGACAACATGGTGCCGTCCGGCTTCGAATAGTAGCCGACAATGCCGGGCAGATACTGGCTCTTATCGAACGTCATCCCCGCGCCCGTCAAAACTTCGGCCACGGGTTTGATCGCGCTCTCGGCCGCCATCATGACGCCGGTGCCGACATCGAACACCTGGATGATGTCCGGCGCCTGGCCGGCGCGGAACGCGGCGATGCCTGCATTCAGCGTCTCGGGATAGGTGCCCTTGAAGACCGGAACGATCTGGTAGTCGCTTTGGCTGGCGTTGAAGTCCTTCGAGATCTTGTCGACGACTTCCGCATTGGCGCCCGTCATCGCATGCCACCAGCTGATCTGCGTGACAGCGAAAGCGGACGTGGTGGAAAGCAGGGTCAAGGTAGCGGCAACACCTGCCGCGAAGCCGAAGAGCTTCATGTTTTCATCTCCCGTTGTGATTGGCGAAAGGGGGGCTTCCGCAGAACCAGTATGTGTTGCGCATGACAATCGGACAACGGTTTTGTTATGCGTCGATGAACATCATCTGATCCTAAATTAACGTGCATCGGTCACGGCCGGGCAGATTGCTTGCCGGCTTAGGATTTGAGCGACTCCAACCATCGTATTGCGACAGCCGGCCCAACCTTATCCGTCCTTTACAACCTGAGGCACACGCGTCGGTTGCAGGTCCACTAATCGATTCTTCAGCCGTCGGGCCTTAAGCAATCTTAACTTGATTGATGCGGGAAGATCAGGTGGGGCCAAATGTTGACCGTCTATAATTGCATCGTGCACGAGCACGATCTGAGGTTGGTCGCACTTGCGGCGCTCATCTGCGGAATTTCCTCTTTCTCGGCGGTCAATCTTCTTCGCCATGTCGAGCAATCGACCAGTCGAAATCGCTACGCATGGCTGTTGATTGCAGCCACGGCGACCGGATTCGGTATCTGGGCGACGCATTTCGTCGCCATGATCGCCTTCACGCCGGGAATACCCAACGCCTATAACGCGGAGCTTTCCGCGCTTTCGCTGGCCGCCTCCGTAGTTCTGACAGCGGCCGGAATGTGGATCGCCACCATCCGCGGCGGCATTGATCACTATCTTGTCGGCGGCGCCGTGCTCGGCGTCGGCATCGCCGTGATGCACTATACCGGCATGGCGGCGTTCGAGGTCCAGGGCAGGATCGTCTGGAACGAGCTGCTCGTCGCTCTTTCGCTGGCGGCGGGCGTCACGCTTGCCGCGCTTTCGCTGCTCGTCGTGCTTTGCCGCCCGTCGACGCTTACGACGATCGCTGCCGCCGTCTTGCTCACACTGGCCATCTGCACACTGCATTTTATCGCCATGGCGGCGGTCTCGATCTATCCGGACTCCTCGATAGAGATCTCAAAATTCACCATCGCGCCGATGTCGCAAGCCTTTGCCGCTGCGGCGGCAAGCCTGGTCATTCTGGTGCTCTCGGCCGCGGCGCTCCGCATCGACCTGCGGTTCCGCCGGCATCAGGCGGAAGCGCAGCGCATGCACGGCCTGGCCAACGCGGCGGTCGAGGGGCTGATCGTTTGCGACGGCAGCCGCATCGTCAGCGCCAACGACAGCATCGCGGCGCTGAGCGGCATCGCGCCCGGCACGCTGAACGTGATGACGCTCAGCGACCTCTTCGGCGAACGCGTTGCCTCAGCCATCGCCGGCGGCAGCGGTCAGGCGCAGGAAGCCGAGCTGCGCAGCCAGGACGGCACCCGCATTCCGGTCGAGCTGATCGCCCGCAGCATCGACTATTGCGGCAAGCCTCACGACGTCGTCGCCGTCCGCGACATGCGCGAGCGCAAGAAGGCCGAGCAGGAGATCCTTCGCCTGGCGCATTTCGATCCGCTGACCGGGCTTGCCAATCGCCGCAGCTTCACCAGCCGGCTCGAGGCCGAGATCGCCACGGCGAGCGGCAAGGACGGGCAGCTCGCGCTGATGCTTCTCGATCTCGACCGCTTCAAGGAGGTCAACGACCTCTTCGGTCATGCGGCCGGCGATGCAGTGCTGCAGAGGGTGGCGCAATGCGGTTCGGGCGTGCTCCGCCATGGGCAGATGCTCGCCCGCCTCGGCGGCGACGAGTTCGCCATCATCGCGCCGAACCTTCCCGACCCGCAGGCCGCAGGCCGCATCGCCGAGGCGGTGCTTTCCAAGCTACGCCAGGAGAGCCAACTGTCGCCCGGCGGCGAGCTGGTGTCGGCCAGCATCGGCATTGCTCTTTTCCCGCTGGATGCCGACGAGCAGGCGGCGCTGGTAAGCCATGCCGACACCGCGCTCTACCGCGCCAAGGCCGAGGGCAAGGACACTTATCGCTATTTCGAGGCTTCGATGGGTGCCGAGACGCGCGACAGGCGCGCCATGGAGCACGATCTGCGCCAGGCGGTTGCGCGCGGCGAGTTCCGGCTGGTCTATCAGCCGCAAAAAGAGATCAGCAGCGGCAAGATGATCGGCTTCGAAGCCTTGATCCGCTGGCATCATCCGGAGCGCGGCAACATCCCGCCGTCGGTCTTCATCCCGGTCGCCGAAGACAGCGGCGCCATCGCCCAGATCGGCGAATGGGTGCTGGCGACGGCCTGCGAGGAAGCCGTGCGCTGGAAAACTCCGCTGACCATCGCCGTCAATGTCTCCGCGGTGCAACTCCACAACCCGAATTTCAGCCGCAAAGTGCACGAGATCCTGCTGCGTTCGGGACTTCCGGCCGGACGGCTGGAGCTTGAAGTGACCGAGACGGCCCTTATCAAGGATATGCCCCGGGCGCTGGCGACCCTGCGGCAGGTCAAGGCGCTTGGTATCCGCGTCGCGATGGACGATTTTGGAACCGGCTATTCATCGCTTTCCAATCTCCGCGCCTTTCCCTTCGACAAGATCAAGATCGACGGCTCGTTCATCAAGTCGGTCGACAGGAACGGCCAGGTCGCGGCCATCGTGCGCGCCGTGCTTGGGCTGGGGCGCGGCCTCGGCCTGCCGGTGCTGGCCGAAGGCGTCGAGACGCTGGACGAATTGCGCTTCCTCGATGCCGAGGACTGCGAGATCGGCCAGGGATACTATCTCGGCAGGCCAGGCCCGATCGAAACCTTCAGCGAACTGACCGGCGTGCCGGCGCCGGCGGCCATGGATGCTGTCGAGGCCCGCGGCGGCCGCATCCTCATGCTCGAGCCCGCCGCCGCGCGCTCAGCTTGACGGACCGAGCGCGGCTTCCACCAGTCGCTTGGCGTCGGGACTCGACCATTCCGCCGGTCCGTTCATATGTGCGATCAGGCAGCCTTCGCCGTCGATCAGCATCGTCACCGGCAGGCCAAGCGCCAGCCCGCGCGTCTTGGCCTCGTTGAACAGGCCCATTGTCGCATCCCGGTAGTAGCCGAGCGTCTCGATGCCGATCTCCTTCAGGAACTTTTTCGGCTTGGCGTCATCGCCGGTGTCGACATTGACCGCGACGACCTCGAAAGTGTTGCCGCCTTTTTCGTTCTGCAACGCATCGAGCGCCGGCATTTCGGCGCGGCAGGGCGCGCACCATGTCGCCCACAGATTGAGCAGCACCGTCTTGCCGGCATGGCCGGCGATCGTCGTCGGCTTGCCGTCGGGTCCGTTGAAGGCGAGTCCCTTCAGCGATTGCGGCGGATCCGCCGGCTGCAGTGCCGCGACCTGACCGACGGCCTTTGCCGCAACCTGCTTGGCCCGTTCGGCCTTCGCCTTGCAAGCGACGTCGTCCTTGCCGGTGCTGGCCGCGGCAACCTGATCCGGCGCGTTGTTGCCAGAACCGCTCTCGCTGACATATACCGCGACCGCGCCGGCCAGCACGCCCGCTACAAGCGCGGCGAGGATGAGGCGCGGGGCCGGGAAGAATTTATTGCCGTCTGCCATTTTCTTAAAAACTGCTCCGGAGCACGGGTTATAGCGATGAGCGACAAGAAGGCTAGCAACCAGATGTGGGGCGGACGTTTTGCCTCGGGTCCGGCCGCGATCATGGAAGCGATCAACGCATCGATCGCCTTCGACCGCAAACTCTACGCGCAGGACATCCGCGGCTCGATCGCCCACAGCGAGATGTTGGCTGAAACGGGCATTATTTCGGCCGCCGATCAAGAAAAAATCGCTCACGGCCTGAACACGATCCTGAAAGAGATCGAGGCCGGGAAATTCGAATTCTCGACCAAGCTCGAAGACATCCATATGAATGTCGAGGCGCGTCTGGCCGATCTGATCGGGTCGGCTGCCGGCCGCCTGCATACCGCCCGCTCGCGCAACGATCAGGTGGCGGTCGATCTGAAACTCTGGGTCAAGGAGGAATGCCAGCGCGTCGCCCAGGCGCTGAAGGACCTCATCGGCGCCTTTCTCGAGCGCGCCGAGGAGCACGCCGCGACGGTAATGCCCGGCTTCACCCATATGCAGGCCGCGCAGCCGGTGACCTTCGGTCATCATTGCATGGCTTATGTCGAGATGTTCGGCCGCGATCTGTCACGTGTCCGCGACGCCATCGAGCGCATGGACGAAAGCCCGCTGGGCGCCGCCGCGCTGGCCGGCACGAGCTTTTCCATCGACCGCCATATGTCGGCGAAGGCGCTCGGCTTCCGCGAGCCGATGCGCAATTCCCTCGACAGCGTGTCGGACCGCGACTTCGCGCTCGAATTCCTCTCGATCGCCGCGATCTGCGGCACGCATCTGTCGCGGCTGGCCGAAGAGATCATCATCTGGTCGACGCCGCAATTCGGCTTCATTCGGCTATCGGATTCATTCTCCACCGGCTCCTCGATCATGCCGCAGAAGAAGAACCCCGACGCCGCCGAATTGGTGCGCGGCAAGACCGGCCGCATCAACGGCCATTTGGTCGGCTTGCTGACGGTGATGAAGGGCATGCCGCTGACCTATGGCAAGGACATGCAGGAGGACAAGGAATCGGTTTTCGACGTAGCCGAAACGCTCGACCTGATGCTGGCGGCGACCGCCGGGATGGTCCGCGACATGACCGTCAACGCCATCTCCATGAAAAAGGCCGCCGGTGCCGGCCATGCCACTGCCACCGACCTCGCCGACTGGCTGGTGCGTAATCTGGGCCTTCCTTTCCGAGAGGCCCATCACGTCACCGGCCGCGCCGTCGCGCTCGCCGAGGAGAAGAAGGTCGGCCTGGAAAAGCTCTCGCTGGAGGACCTCCGCTCGATCCATTCCGGTATCACCGACGGCATCTTCTCCGTGCTTGCCGTGCAGAATTCGGTGAAGAGCCGGACCAGCTTCGGCGGCACCGCGCCGTCGGAGGTGAAGAAGCAGATCCGCTACTGGAAAAAGCGGCTCGCCAAGGCGTGATGCCGGGATGCAATGCGCCGAAAACTCGGCTAAAAGCGCGGCTGGACAAAACAGTTTCGAACGGATGGATCGATGACCCGAGGCAGGATTTTGATGACGCTCGCGCTGCTGGCGGCGGTTGTCACCGTCACGGCCTGCGGCAGGAGAGGCGGCCTCGATACGCCTTACGAGGCTGCCGTGCAGGCGCGCAAGGATGCGGAGCGAGCCAAACAGCCGCTGCCGCCCGAGCCTGAGAAACCGGTCAAGGACAAGAAGTTCATTCTCGACCCCTTGCTCTAGAGCCGAGGAGATCATCCGATCTCATCGCGCTCCAATTTTCGGACCTCTCCCCGTGAACCATTTCGACTACCGCGACGGCGTTCTCTACGCCGAGGATGTGGCAATCCCCGGCATCGCCGCCAGCGTCGGCACGCCGTTTTACTGCTATTCGACCGCGACCCTGACCAGGCATTTCCGGGTCTTCAAGGAAGCTTTTGCCGGTCTCGACGCGCTGGTCTGCTACGCCATGAAGGCGAATTCCAACCAGGCCGTGCTGAAGACCTTGGCAAGACAAGGCGCCGGCGCCGACGTGGTGTCGGAAGGTGAACTGCGGCGCGCCTTAGCCGCCGGCATCCCCGCGAGCAAGATCCTGTTTTCCGGCGTCGGCAAGACCGCGCGGGAAATGGACTTCGCCCTCAATGCCGGCATCCTCTGCTTCAACGTCGAGTCCGAACCCGAACTCGAACTGCTGTCGGCGCGCGCCACAGCGCTCGGCAAGGTGGCACCCGTCTCGCTGCGCATCAACCCGGACGTCGACGCCAGGACCCACAAGAAGATCTCCACCGGCAAGGCCGAGAACAAGTTCGGCATCCCGTGGCAGCGGGCGCGCCAGGTCTATGCTCGCGCGGCGGAGCTGCCGGGCATCAAGGTCACCGGCATCGACACCCATATCGGCAGCCAGATCACCGAGCTGCAGCCTTTCGACGACGCTTTCGCGCTGCTGGTGGAACTGGTCGGCGTGCTGCGCGCCGACGGGCATTCAATCGAGCATGTCGATCTCGGCGGCGGCCTCGGCATTCCGTACCGCGTCGACAACAGCCCGCCGCCCTTGCCCGACGCCTATGCCGAGATCGTCAGGAAGCATGTCACCCGGCTCGGCCTGAAGGTGATGTTCGAGCCTGGCCGGCTGATCGTCGGCAATGCCGGCATCCTGGTCTCGGAAGTGATCTATGTGAAGGAAGGCGACGCCAAGAACTTCCTCGTCGTCGACGCCGCCATGAACGACCTGATCCGGCCGACGCTCTACGACGCCTTCCATGATATCAAGCCGGTGGTGCAGCCGCCGGCCGCCACGCCGCGCATGACGGTCGATATCGTCGGGCCGGTCTGCGAGACAGGCGATTTCCTCGGCCTCGACCGCGACCTCCCCAGGCTGAATCCTGGCGACCTCATCGCCGTCGCCACCGCTGGAGCTTACGGCGCCGTGCAGGCCGGCACCTACAACACAAGGCTGCTGGTGCCGGAAGTGCTGGTCGATGGCGACCGTTTTCACGTCGTGCGGCCGCGCCCGACCCATGAGGAGTTGATCGGGCTGGATTCATTGCCCGAGTGGCTGAAATAGAAGCACGAGGGTCCCGCGCTCAAAGGAGCAAGCCATGCTGGAGACTGGAGCTATCACGCGCGGACGCATCGCCGCGGTGGAACCGCACATCCGCCCTTTCGTCCGCCACACGCCGGTGCTGCGCGTCGACATGGCTGACTTCGGCCGGCCGGCCTTTCCGGTCGATCTGAAGCTCGAATGTCTGCAGCATTCCGGCTCGTTTAAGGCGCGCGGCGCCTTCACCAACCTGCTCGAGCGGCAGGTGCCCGCAGCGGGTGTGGTCGCCGCCTCCGGCGGCAATCATGGCGCCGCCGTCGCCTATGCCGCCATGAAGCTCGGGCACAGGGCCACCATCTTCGTGCCCGAGGTCAGCCCGCCGGCAAAGCTCGAGCGCATCCGCGGCTACGGCGCCGAGTTGGTGGTCGGCGGTGCGCGCTATGCCGAGGCGCTGGCCGCCAGCGAGGATTTTGCCGAACGAACCGGCGCCCTGCAGATCCACGCGTTCAACCAGGAAGAGACGCTCATCGGCCAAGGCACTCTCGGGCTCGAGATCGAAGCCGATCTGCCGGAGATCGACACACTGCTTGTCGCGGTCGGCGGCGGCGGCCTGATCGGCGGCATCGCCGCCTGGTTCGCTGGCCGCATCCGCATCATCGCCATCGAGCCCGAGGGCGCGCCGACGCTTCACCGCGCCTTCGAAGCCGGCAAGCCGGTCGATGCACCGGCGGAGGGCATCGCCGCCGATTCGCTGGCGCCGAAGCGCGTCGGCGAAATGATGTTCCCGATCGCGAAAGCTTTCGTCGAGCGCTCGATCCTGGTCAGCGACGACGACATCGTGGCGGCGCAGAAAGCGCTCTGGGACCGGGCGCGAATCATCGCCGAGCCGGGCGGAGCCGCTGCCTTTGCCGCGATGCTTTCCGGCCGCTACGTGCCGGCTCCCGGCGAGCGCGTGGCCGTCCTGGTCTGCGGATCCAACACGAATCCCGCGAATTTCTGATCGTAAAGGCGGCGAACCCGTCACAGATTTTGGAACCCGCCTCGCCTTCGCCGTGTTTGGTGTTATCCTCTGCTCATGAGGTCCGGGCGATCCTGCCCGGGCAGGAAGGGCCGATGACGGAACGACCCATTTCCAGCGGCGAACGCGGTCTGGCCGGGCGCCTTGCCTTGAGCCGGCTGGCGACGCGGGCCTCGATGATCTTCGAGCGCGGCTGGCCGTTGCTGTTGCCGCTGGCGGTGGTCGCCGGCCTGTTCCTCAGTGTCTCGTGGCTGGGCTTGTTCCAGCGCCTGCCGGATCTGGCGCGGATCGGCCTCCTGATCCTCTTCTCCATCTCGGCGCTCGCCGCGCTCTTTGCGCTGCGCTTCTTCCGCATTCCGTCCGCCGCCGAGGTCGACCGGCGCATCGAGGCAGCGAACGAGCTGCTGCACAGCCCCGTGCAGGTGCAGACCGACCGGCCGAGCGGCGCGGACAGCCTCTTCTCGCAGGCGCTGTGGCGCGAGCACCAGAAGCGCATGGCCGAGCGGCTCTCCGATCTGGGCGCCGACAGGCCGCGCACAAGCGTGCCGGATTACGACCGCTGGGGCCTGCGGGCTGTGGTGGGGCTGCTGTTCGTCACCGCTTTTGCCTTCTCGTTCGGACCTTTCGGCGGCAGGATCAGCGACGGCTTCGTCGCCAGCGCCGCGCGCGATAGCGTGCCGCCGCGCATCGATGCCTGGGTGACGCCGCCTTCCTATACCGGCAAGCCGCCGCTGTTCTTGACCGCTGACGTCAACCAGGCCGCGCAGGTCTTCAGCGTCCCTGAGGGCAGCGACGTCTCGCTGCGCGTCACTGGCGGAACCGGCGAAGAAACGCTGAGCTATGCCGACGCGAACGGCAATGATCGCGCCATAGAGCCGGTTGCGCCGAAGGGCGCCACGCCAGCCGCGGCGCAGCCGGGGTCCCCAGCCGGGCTCAAAGTGCGCCAGTTCTCCGGCAAGCTGAACACCAACGGCACGCTGCGGCTCAAGTCCGGCGAGGACGATCTCGGCCACTGGGCCTTCGCCATCACCCCGGACAAACCGCCGACGATCCGTTTCGTCGGCGAGCCCAAGCGTGCCGTCAATGGCGCCGTCGAGCTCAACTACCAGATCGACGACGACTATGGCGCGGCCTCCGCCAAGGCCGTCTTCGAGCTGTCTGAGCCGCCGCCGGCCAGTGCACATCCGCTCTATGGCCCGCCCGACATGCCGCTGACGCTGCCGCGCCGCGGCGGCAAGGCGAACGCCGCCAAGACGACCAAGGATCTGACCGAGCATGTCTGGGCCGGCAGCACCATCAAGCTGACGCTGACCGCCACCGACGATGCCGGCCATACCGCCACCAGCGAGACCAGGACGCTGGTGATGCCGGAGCGGCCCTTCTCTAATCCGCTGGCCCGCGCTGTGATCGAGCAGCGCCGCCTGCTGGCGCTCGACGCCAACGCCAAGCCGCGCGTGCTCGACCTGATGGACGCGATCACCCTGCGCCCGGAGGATACTTTCGACAACATGTCGCATTACCTCGCGATCATGAGCGCCAGGAGCCGGCTGAAGCTTGCCGAGAACGACGACCAGCTGCGCAACGAGGTGGCTTATCTGTGGGAGATCGCGCTCGGCATCGAGGAAGGCAATCTGTCGGCCGCCGAGCGTCGGCTGCGCCAGGCGCAGCAGGCGCTACAGGACGTCATCAAAAACGGCGCCAGCGACGAAGAGCTCGAAAAGGCGATGAAGGAACTTCGCGAGGCGATGAACCAGTTCCTGCAGGAATTCGCCCAGCGCGCCCAGCAGAACCCGAACGCGCCGCAGATGCAGCAGAACGGTCGGGAACTGCGCCAGAGCGACATCAACCGGATGATGGACGAGATCGAGAATCTCGCCAAATCCGGCGACCGAGACCGGGCCCAGCAGTTGTTGTCGGAACTGCAGGACATGATGAACAACCTGCAGGCCGGGCGCCAGCAGCAGGCCGGCGAGCAGGACAGCGAGATGCGCCAGCAGATGGACAAGCTGGGCGATATCATGCGGCGCCAGCAGGAGATGATGAACGATACCTTCCGCCTCGACCAGATGCAGCGCGGCGATCGGCAGCGCGGTGCAAATCGCGACGAGCAGCTGGGCGAGGATGGCGAGCAGTCGCAGGATGGGCAGAAGCCCGGTGATGACCGCGACCCGCTCGGCCGGCCGAAGCAAATGACGCCGCAGGAATTCGCGGATGCGCTGAAGCAGCTGCAGGAAGGTCAGGGCCAGCTGCAGAGCGAGCTCGACAAGCTGAAGAAGGGCCTCGAAGGCATGGGCATGCAGCCCAATGAGGGCTTCGGCGAGGCCGGCAAATCCATGAGCGATGCCGAGCAGGCGCTGGGCGAAGGCGAGGGCGACGAGGCGGTCGGCCACCAGGGCCGTGCGCTGGAGGCGCTGCGCCGCGGCGCCAAGGAGATGATGAAGCAGATGCAGGCCATGCAGGGCGACCAGGGCGGCAGCGAACAGGGCGGACGTCAGCAGGACGCTGACCGCGACCCGCTTGGCCGGCCGCGCGCCACGAAGGGCCCCGACGACGGCAACTCCGTCAAGGTGCCCGACGAGATCGACGTGCAGCGCGCCCGCCAGATCCTCGAAGCGATCCGCAAGCGCCTCGGCAACGCGCTCAGCCCGGACATCGAGCGCAGCTACCTCGAACGCCTGCTCGAACTGAAATAGCGCCCACACCGGTCACCGCCGACATGCCGAAGCTTGGAACCGTCACCCCGATTCTGCGCATGTTCGATATCGTCAAGGCGCGAGAGTTCTATCTCGACTTCCTCGGTTTCGAGGTCCGCTTCGAGCATCGCTTCGACGACGACGCGCCGCTCTATATGGGCATCGCCCGCGACGGCTGCGAGCTGCATCTGAGCGAGCATCATGGCGACGGCTCGCCCGGTGCCCATGTCCGCATCGAAACGGACGGCATCGCTGAGCTGCATCGCGAGTTCAAGGCCAAGAACTACCGCTTCAACAGGCCGGGCCTTGAGACGACGCCTTGGCAGACGAAGGAGGTCACGGTGATCGATCCGTTCGGGAATCGCCTGACCTTTTTCGAAGGAGAGTGAGCCAGCGGGCAGCCGCAGGTCGCTCTCGGCACACGCATTGCAGGGCGCGCTGCCTGCCGGTATCGTCATCGTCAAGGGAGAATGGCGATGATCGACTTCTGGTTCTCCATCGGCAGCACCTACACCTATCTTTCGGTGATGCGTCTCGCCGAGGTTGCGGCTGAGACCGGCATCGAGTTCCGCTGGCGACCCTTCAATGTGCGCGCCATCATGATCGAGATGGACAACATTCCCTTTGCCAAGAAGCCGGCGAAGGCCGCTTATATGTGGCGCGACATCGAGCGCCGAGCGGCGATGTACAGGATGGTGCCGAAACTGCCGGCCCCCTACCCGCTGGCCGAGCTCGAACGCGCCAATCGCGTGGCTCTCATCGCGGCGCGCGAGGGCTGGTGCGAAGCCTATGCCCGGGAAAGCTACCGGCGCTGGTTCGAAATGGGTGAGCCGGCGGGTAGCGAGCCAAACATTTCGGCGAGCATCGAGAAGGCCGGACAGAAAGCGGAGCCGGTTCTTCGGCGGGCCGACAGCGATGACGCCAAGGCCGAGCTCGCGGCCGCGACGGAGCAGGCCAAGGCGCTCGGCATCTTCGGGTCGCCGAGCTTCGTCGTCGACGGCGAGCTGTTCTGGGGCGACGATCGCCTTGAGGATGCCATGCGCTGGCTCAAGCAGATGGAGAGCGGACCGCCGGATTGAGCGGACCGTTTCGTAAGTCAAAGACTGACTGTTGCCTGTGCCTGCCTGGTCAGCATGAAAGCCTCGCGGATCGCGTTTTCCATCCCGTCGATCGCTTCGCCCGTCGCCAGCGGGTTGCGGTGAAGCACCACATTCGAGGAATCGATGTCGCCGAAGCCGTCGGCGGCGGTCAGTTCGCGGCAATCGGGCGGGATGTTGCTGCGCGAGATCGGTGCGATCGCCAGGCCAGAAGTGACCGCCAGCGTCAGGCCGCCATTGGTGTCGCTGGTGTAGGCGACGCGGTAGTCGAGGCCGCGCTGCTGCAGCGACTTGATCGCGAAGTCCCGGCACCAGCCATTGCGGCTGTAAAGCGCGATCGGCACCGGCCGTTCCTCATGCATGTGATGCAGCGTTGACGTCACCCATACCGTGGGATCGTGCATCAGCACATCGCCGCCGGAAAAACCTTCCCACTCGAACACCACCGCAAGGTCGAGTTCGCCGGCCGCAAGCGCCCTCACCTGCGAGTCGGAATGCGCGTAACGCACCGTGACCTCCACGCGCGGGTGGCGTTTGGCGAATTCTCCAAGTGCCCGCGACAAGATTGACCGCCCGTATTCGGCAGGAATGCCGATGCGCACCAGCCCGCCGAGCGGCGGCGCCACCAGCGATGCCGCCGTCTCGTCGAGCAGCGAGACGATGCGGCGGGCGTTGGCGATGAGCTCGCCGCCGCGGCGTGTCAGCGCCACTCCGCGAGAGCCGCGCTCGAACAGGCTGTCGCCCACCATGTCCTCCAGCTTCTTCATCTGCATGGACACCGCCGACTGGGTGCGTCCGGCCTTTTCCGCCGCCTTGGTGAAATTGCCGGTCTCGGCGACCGCCACGAAGGTGCGCAGGAGGTCGCTGTCGAGGGTGGGCTTCATCGATGTCGCCATAAGAAATTTTGATTGCTGGTATCATTCCAATTCGTTTGCAACATGTCAAACGCCGCAGGATAGTTGCTCTACCCATTGGATATGCGGCCGTGAGATTCGGCCGCGGACCAATTCGAAGAGTCCTCACTCGTGCCCGCTGCCCGAAACGGTGGCGGGCTCTTTTTCACTGGAACGAACATGCAGAACCGGATGGTGCTTGGCATTTTGAGCCTCTGCCTCGGCGTTCTCGTCTTTTCGTTGCAGGACCCGCTGGTGAAGGCGGTTTCGGGCAGCTATCCGGTGACGGAAGTGATGGCGATCCGCGCCCTGGTGGCGCTGCCGATCCTGGTCGTTATCGTCCAGGCCGATGTCGGCCTGACGGCCTTGCTGTCGAAACGAGCGGGCATGCTGACGCTGCGCGGCTTCATCCAATTCAGCTCCTACACCGTCTACTATCTGGCGATTGCCGCCCTCTCGCTGGCCGACGCGATAGCGCTCTATTTCATGGCGCCGCTCTTCATCATGTTGCTTGCCGGGCCTTATCTCGGCGAGCACGTCTCCGGGCGGACGCTGACGACGGTGCTGATCGGCCTCGTGGGCGTGGTCGTGATGTTGCGTCCGGGCGCCGGATTGTTCGACTGGGCGGCACTGCTGTCGCTCGGCTCGGCATTCCTCTACGGGTTCTCGCAGCTGATGGCGCGCCGGATCGGCGAGACCGAATCCTCGACGGTGATGGCCTTCTACCAGAACGGCGCCTATCTCACCGGCGCTGTGGCGGTCGCCGCGGTGTTTCATCTTGCCGGCATCACCCATGCGGGCCACCCGAGCCTCGACTTCCTGGTGCGGCCCTGGGTCTGGCCGGCGCTGCCGGACTTCCTGAAGATGGCGGCCTGCGGCTTCGTTGCCTCCGCCGGCATGATCTTGCTGTCGCAGGCCTACCGGATGGCGCCCGCCAACCGGGTCGCAACCTTCGAATACACGGGCATCCTCTGGTCGCCGCTGTGGGGCTTCCTGTTCTTCGCCGAGGTCCCGCGGTCAACGACGGTGCTGGGCGCGGCGCTGATCATCGGCGCCGGTCTGGTTGCACTGAACGGTGAGCGCCGACGCGGCGCAGCACCTGCAATCGCAGCGACCGGCGATGCCGTCTGAACGATCAAGCGAAGCAGCTTAATGCCCGTCCGACGCGGGCGCGTATTTCGGCAAGCGTGAACGGCTTCTGCACGACGTCGAGGATGATGCCGTTCAATTCCTCGGCGCGCTCGCGCTGGTCGGCATAGCCGGTCATCAGCATGATCTTCATGGCCGGAAACTGTTTTGCCGCCGCGGTCGCCATCTCGATGCCGTCCATCTCCGGCATGCGGATATCGGATACCACGAGATCGTAGCTGCCGCGCTGCTGGCGGATCAGGGTGAGCCCCTGCGCGCCATCGGCGGCGATGGTGACACTGTGCCCATCACGCTCCAGCGCGCGGGCAGCGAGGGTGCGGACGGATTCATCGTCCTCGATGATCAAAAGCTTTGCCATGCCGAGATAGATGCCGCCGAAACGTTGACGTTTTCTGAAAATTTGAAACGTCTATGCGGCCTCTTTCGGCGCGACCTTACTTGTCGCCTTTCACGACCCCGACAAACGGCAATTCCCGGAAAGCATGCGCGACGTCCATGCCGTAGCCGACGACGAAATAATCGGGGCAGTCGAAGCCGACATAATCGGCGTTGAGCGTGGTCTGGCGGCGCATGCGCTTGTCGAGCAGCACCGCGATGGCGCAGCTCCTGGCGCCGCGCGACAGCATCAGGTCGCGGGTGAAGGAAAGCGTCTTGCCGGATTCGAGGATGTCGTCGATCAAAAGAACGTCGCGGCCGGCGACCTCGTTGTCGATGTCGCGCAGCACCTTGACCTCGCCGCTTGTGGTGCCGGCGCCGTAGCTGGAGATGAAGATGAATTCGACCTCGGGCGACAGGCCGACGTCGTGCATGGCGCGGATAAGATCGGCGGCAAAGACGAACGAGCCTTTCAGGATCGATATTACAAGCAGGTCGTGATAGTCGCGCCCGGCGATTTCCTTGGCGAGCTCGAGATTGCGCCGGGCGATCGCCGACGCCGAAAACAGGACCTCGATGTCCTTGCCGCGTACAACTGGCATAGCTTTTTCCTTCAGAATCGCCTGCAACGCCGGAAGGGCTAGGTTCATCAATATTCAGGTCAGGCCGAACCCAAAATAGCGGGTTCCGAGAACCGGTGCAGAGCGTACTCAAGCACGTGAGCACCTAAGCGCAGGAAACCACTAATTGCAGGCCGGCATCACCTGAATATCGATGCACCTACCCGGCGAAGGTGACCGATACGGCCTTCACGCCGTTTCTAGGGACATCGAACCGGCTGGAAAAGCCGAATCTTTCGCCGGGCGCCAGCGAGCGGTTGGATGTCCCCAACCTGTAGCGGATGACATTGCTGGCATTGTCGGTGACGCGGATCTCGAGCGGCGGCAGCGACTCCGCCCGTACGCCGTCATTGGCGGCCTCGCCGTCGATGAACAGGATGGGCTTCAGCCCCGAGGCATCGATTCGCGACGTCACACCGGAAATGCTGAGCGCGCTTGCCGGTTGCGCAGCCGCCCAGAAGGGGCTCTGACGCACCAGGGCATGTCCGCCCGACACCCAGAAAGCCACGAGTGCGGCGCCCACTCCGGCGGCCCAGAAGATTGGACCGCCACGCGAGGCCGGCCGCGCCGGCGCAGCCTCCGGTTTGCGCAGCATGCCCATGCCAGCGATGGATGGCGTCGAGGGCGCTTGCGGCGGCAACGGCGCCGCAATCGGTTCCGAACGGGCGGCGAATCGCGGCAGCACCACATAGTCGGCATCGACGACATCGGTGTCGAGGATGACGCGCTCCGGCGCGGCCTTTGTCGCCGTGCCGGTCATGATTTCGCCGGAAACAGAGCGCGCGGTTCTATCCTCAGCCATTACGGCCCCAGTGCAATCTTCGTTGCTTTTGGGTAAACGCAAATGGTTAACGCTTCCCCACCGGAACTGCTGTGAAACGTCGAAAGCGCGCAGAAATTAACCAACGATTAACCATGCCGGCCGATGGTCTTGGCAGAGAACAGGCTGGCGGGATGCCGCCTAAGGTTTCAGGTCGCCGAACGTGATCCGCTTCGAAAATGTCGGCCTCCGCTATGGCATGGGTCCGGAGATCCTCCGCGACATTTCCCTGCACATTCCGGAGCGCTCCTTTCAGTTCCTGAGCGGCCCCTCGGGCGCCGGCAAGACCACCTTGCTGCGCCTGCTTTTCATGTCGCTGAAGCCGACGCGCGGCCTGATCACCATTTTCGGCAAGGATCGTTCGCGCATCTCGCGCGGCGAGTTGCCGCTGCTCAGGCGCCGCATCGGCGTGGTGTTCCAGGATTTCCGCCTGCTTGACCACATGACCACTTACGAGAACGTGGCGCTGCCGTTGCGCGTGCGCGGGCGCGAGGAGGCGAGCTATCGCACCGACGTCACCGAACTCCTGAAATGGGTTGGCCTCGGGGAGCGCATGCATGTGCTGCCGCCGGTGCTGTCGGGCGGCGAGAAGCAGCGTGCTGCGATCGCGCGCGCGCTGATCGAGCAGCCGGAGATCCTGCTTGCCGACGAGCCGACCGGCAACGTCGATCCGCCGCTGGCGCGCCGGCTGCTGAGGCTCTTTATCGAGCTCAACCGGCTCGGCACCGCCGTGGTGATCGCAACCCACGACCTCGGCCTGATGGAGCAGGTCGATGCGCGGCGCATGATTCTGGCCGGCGGAAGGCTGGACGTCTATGACTGAACTTCCGGCCGATCACCTGCACGAGGAAGCCGTCGAGACGCCGGCTGTCGTTCGCCGTGTCCAGCGCAAGATGGCGCCGATCGTGCCGGCGCAGAACATCGCCGGCCGGGCCCTGGTGCTGGTCATCGCCATCATGACCTTCCTGTCCTGCCTAACCTTCGGCGCCGTGACGCTGGTGCGCGACACCGCCTCGGTCTGGGAGAACCAGATCTCGCGCGAGGCGACGATCCAGATCAAGCCCGTCGAGGGCCTCGACATGGAAGCAGCCCTCGCGCAGGCCTCTGAGATCGCCAGCGAGTTCCCGGGTGTGAAGGGTACGAGGATCGTCGACCGCGATGCGACGGCGCGCCTTTTGGAGCCGTGGCTGGGCACCGGCCTCAACATCGATGAACTGCCGGTGCCGCGCCTCATCGTCGTCACCATCGATGAGGCCAATCCGCCCGACTTCGCGGCCATGCGCGCCGCGATCACGCCCAAGCTGCCGAGCGCCGCGCTCGACGACCATCGCACCTGGGTCGACCGGCTGGTCGCCATGGCGCATACGACAGTGACGATCGGCTTTGCCGTTTTGGCGCTGATATTGTCGGCGACGGTGCTGACGGTGGTGTTCGCCACGCGCGGCGCCATGGCCGGCAACGGCCACATCATCGAGGTCCTGCATTTTGTCGGCGCCGAGGCCCGCTTCATCGCGCGCGAATTCCGTTGGCATTTCCTGGTCACCGGCATGAAGGGCGCCGCCGCCGGAGGTGCCGCCGCTATCTTGGTCTTCATCGTCTTTTCCTGGTGGTCGTCGCGCAACATGGCGACGCCTGAGGCCGACCAGGCGACCGCGCTGTTCGGCAATTTCGCGATCGGCTCGACCGGCTATCTCGGCGTCGCCCTGATGGTGCTGGTGATCGGCGCGCTGACCGCGGCGACCTCGCATGCCACGGTCGTCGCCTATCTCAGTGAGATCGACATCCGGCAGCCGGAGGCAAGCTGATCATGACGCGAAACCAAGTGTGGCGCGAATGCAAGAGTTGGCAAGTTGGGTTTCCAATGCGACCCGGACCCCACAAGTGCATGATCACGCAAGGGAAACTGCCGTAACGCAATGTGCGCCGTGCTATCTATGAAAGGCGACGTTTCAGAGTTAACCATTGGATGTTTTCAGGATTAACCTGGGGATGATGGACGCGCGGGACTCGATCGGAACGGCTGGACGGATGCCAGCGGCGCTTACGCGCGGTGCTGCGTCTGCAAGAACCGGTCGTCTCAGATTTGCGCTTCGTCTCTGCGGTTTCTTCGTGCTCGCCCTGCTGGCGCTTTTCGCCGGCGGCTTCGGCTGGTTTGCCGACAAGGTCAGCAACATGACGACGCCGGTCAATCCGGCCAGGGCCGACGCAATCATCGTGCTCACCGGTGGTCAGTCGAGGCTCGACGCCGCCATGGATCTGCTGGCATCAGGCAAGGGCGAGCGGCTCTTGATCAGCGGTGTTCACCCCACGGCGAGCCGCCGCCAATTGCAAGCGGCGATGGGCGGCGACAAGCAGCTGTTCTCATGCTGCGTCGACATCGACCGCGCCGCGCTCGACACGATCGGCAATGCCGAGGAGAGCGCCAAATGGGTGGAAAGCCACGCCTATGGCAGCATCATCGTCGTCACCAACAACTACCACATGCCGCGCAGCCTGCTCGAGATGGGCCGGCTGCTGCATGGCGCGCGGCTTGAGCCCTATCCGGTGGTCAACAACAAGCTCGGCAATGGCAGCTGGCTGACCAAGCCGGAAGCGCTGCGCGTGCTGTTCACCGAATACAGCAAATATGTGTTGGCGCTGGCGCGCGGCATCGTCCCGCTTCGGCCGACCACCGAGGGCGTCACGCTCGCCGAAGCCTCTACGGTGAGCAAGAACTAAGCTTCGCCAGACGCGCTGTTGCGCAGGCGTGCGATCTCCTGCTCCAGACCGGCAATGCGTCTATCCCGCTCGGCAAGCGCCGCGGCCACATCCGCCGCTTCGAAGCGCTGCGGAATGTGCTGCGGGCAATTTGCATCCCAGGCCGTGACGCTGAACAGGATCGCCTGCTCCGGCCGCGCCTTGTAGTTGGCCGGCATCAGCCTCGCCGTCAGCTCCGCATCGTCCTCGACGACGCGCGCTGTGCCCCAGATCTTGATGCGCTGCCGAAGCATGTAGTCGATCAGGAACAGGAAGGCCTGGGCATTGTCCGCAAGATTGCCCTGGGTGATGAACTGCCGGTTCCCCGAGAAATCGGCAAAGCCGATCGTTTGCTCGTCCAGCACCTTCAGGAAGCCGGCTGGCCCGCCGCGATGCTGAACATAGGGTTGACCTCCGCCATTGGCTGTCGCCAGGAACACGCTGGTCTGCGCCTCGACGAAGGCGGCGAGGTCGGGCGTGATCGTCGCCCGCCAGCCGCCGCGCTCCTCGACCCGCGCATAAGATGCGCGCGAGCCCTTGCGGGACTGGATAGCCTTGACCGTAGGGGTAAAGGCGACGTCGCTGGTGAAGGCGTCCATGGCGGCTGTCCTCTGCCAAAGTGGAACGACATGTAGCCCCTTCCGAAATCCGGAGGTAGAAGGCATATTTGCAATCCATCCTTCCACATTTCGGAAGAATAAATGGACCGCCTCGACGCCATGTTCTTGTTCGTAGCCACCGTGGAGGCCGGCAGCCTTTCCGCCGTCGCGCGACATGCCGGCGTGCCGCTCGCCACCGTCAGCCGCAAGCTCTCCGAACTGGAGAGGCACCTCAAGACGCGTCTGCTCAACCGCTCGACGCGGCGCCTCACCTTGACGGACGCTGGTCGTTCCTATCTCGCCGCCTGCCGCCGTATCCTCGATGAGGTGGGCGAAGCCGAGCGCGCCGCCGCTGGCGAATACTTGAGCCCGACCGGCGAGCTGGTGATCACTGCGCCGGTCGTCTTCGGCCGCCTGCATGTGCTGCCGATTGTTACAGATTTTCTGGCCGCCTATCCCGACGTCGACATCCGCCTGACGCTGTCCGATCGGATCACGCATCTGATCGAGGAGCATATCGATCTTGCCGTGCGCATCGGCGCGCTGCCGGATTCGGCCATGGTCGCAACGCGCGTCGGCCAGATCCGCCGCATCGTCTGCGCCAGCCCGGCATATCTTGCGAAGCATGGCACGCCGTTCGAACCGCGCGACCTTTCAGGCCACAACTGCATCACCTTCGAAGGGCTTGCCTCTCCCGCGACGTGGAGCTTCGGCACCGACAAGAGCGAAACCGTGGTTCCGGTCCGCTCGCGGCTGCAGCTCAACACCGCCGAGGCAGCAATCGATGCGGCGATCGCCGGCCTCGGCCTGACGAGGGTGCTCTCCTATCAGGCGGACGCCGCGGTGCGCGCCGGCGCGCTTCATGTCGTGCTCGAGCCGTTCGAGCCGCCGCCATGGCCGGTCAATCTCCTGCATGCCGGTCAGGGCCTGCTGCCGGTGAAGCTGCGCGCCTTCCTCGATTTCGCGGCGCCCCGCCTGAAGGAGCGGCTGGCGCGCTCGCTGTGATGCGCCCCACCGTCGCGCCGTTTCCTTTTTGCCCGCGCTTGGTGTAACCAACGCTCACTTCCACACCGGGCCCTTTCCCGCATGCTCATTATCCGCTCGCTGGCGTTCAACCTAGCCTTCTATCTCAGCCTGGTCGTTCAGATGATCTTCTGGACGCCCTTCTATTTCCTGTCGCCCCGCCACCGCGCCTGGTTCGTGCCGAAATTCTGGTCGCGCACCTCGATGTGGCTTTACGACAAGATCGCCGGCACCAGGAGCGAAATCACGGGCGCCGAGAACCTGCCTGAGGGGTCCTTCATCCTGGCGCCGAAGCATCAGTCGTTCTGGGACGCGATCGCCTTTTTTCCTTATCTCGACGACGCCTTGTATATCCTGAAGCGGGAACTGACCTGGATCCCCTTCTTCGGCTGGTACATCATGAAGATGCGCATGATCCCGGTCGACCGCGGCAGCCGCTCCAAGGCGCTGAAAGCGGTCGTTGCCGCGACAAGGCAGGAGATGGCGCGCAACCCGCGTCAGCTTATCATCTACCCGGAAGGCACTCGTCGCCCACCGGGCGCCGAGCCGTCCTACAAATACGGCATCGTCGAGCTATATACCCAGCTGGGCGTTCCCGTGGTGCCGGTCGCCCATGTCGCCGGCCTCTACTGGCCGCGCCGCAAGTTCATGCGTTATCCGGGCACCATAAAGGCCCGTTTCCTGCCGCCGATTCCTCCGGGGCTCGACAAGGAGGAGTTCATGCAGCGGCTGATCGGCGAGACCGAGACCGCCTGCGACGAGCTGCTGGTCGAGGCCTCGCGCGCGCCGAACCCGCCGCCGATGCCGCCGACGGCGGTGAAGCGGCTGGCGGAGCTCGGCGCTGCGGCGAAGGCCTGAGCTCCCCTTACGGCAGCCCCGCCAGTGCAGTCGTCAGCACCAGCGTCGCCGCGAAGACGAGATTGATGATCCGCGACGCCAATGGATCGCGCAGCAGCCTCGCGAAAATCGTCCCAGCGAGAAGCCAGAGCACATGAATGGCGACGATCATCGCTGCCAGCACCAAAAGCTTGGCCGAAATCCCGAGCCCGTCGACCGTGGATGAAGCTCCCGCGAAGACCGCGCCGATCGCCACATAGGCTTTCGGGTTGGCGACGGCGAGCATGAAGCCGCCGAAGAAGGTGGGACGCGCCGCCGCATTGCCGCCTTGGGCAAGCGGCGGCGCTGTCGCGATCCTGAAGGCAAGGTAGAGGATGTAGAGGGCCGAAGCGACAGTCAGCAACGGCGCCAGCCCCGGCACCGAGGCGAGCATGCCGAATATCCCGGCGGCCACAACCAGGAGCACGGCCGTCGTTCCAAGCACGATGCCGGACGTATAAGCCAGCGAAGGCCGCAGCCCGAAAGCGGCGCCGACGGCGGTGACGCTGATCGTCGCCGAACCTGGGCTACCCATGACAACGGTCGCCGCCATGACCAGCGCCAGCACCTGCTGCCAGGGCTGCGCTTCGGACAAAACTTCTCCGACCATGCCGAACCTCAATTCCTGCCGCGATCGGGTAGGAATTATCGCGAGGCTATCTGCAAGGTCTTGGACGATCGTGCGGGGGACCTGCTGCACTAACGCATGTTGGATCCAGGTCAGGCCGGCATCCGCCTGAATATCGACACGCCTTAAGCGCTGGCGCGATCGAGCGCTGCGATGTCGTCGGCGGAAAGCTTGAGCGATGCGGCGCGGATCAGGCTTTCCATCTGTGCGGGCGTCGTGGCGCTGGCAATCGGCGCGGTGATGCCCGGCCGCGCCATGATCCAGGCGAGCGCCACTTCGGCCTGCTTGGCCGAATGGCGCCCGGCCGCGGCATCGAGCGCGGAGAGAATGCGCATGCCGCGTTCGTTGAGATACTTGGCCACGTCTTCGCCACGCTCGCTCCGGCCAAGGTCGGCCTTGCTGCGGTATTTGCCGCTGAGGAACCCCTTGGCCAGGCCGAAATAGGTGATGACGCCGAGGCCTTCCGCCTTGCACAGGTCGAGCAGCGGGCCGTCCAGCGAAGAGCGATCGTACAGATTGTATTCGGGCTGCAGAACCTCGTAACGCGGCAGGCCCCGCAGGCCGGCGACATCCAGGGCCGCGCGCAATTGCCCCGCATCGAGATTGGAGCAGCCCGGATAGCGGATCTTGCCCTTCTCGAGCAGGCGCTGATAGGCGCCGAGCGTTTCCTCGTAAGGCGTGGCCGGGTCCGGCCAGTGCGACAGATAGAGGTCGATGACGTCGGTCTGCAGCCGCTTGAGCGATTGGTCGACCGCCTTTTCGATATAGGCTGCGGAGAGGTCCCGCCTGCCCTGTCCCATGTCGGAGCCGACCTTGGTGATGACGACGATGCTGTCCCGGTTGCCGCGGCTCTTCATCCAGTTGCCGATGATGGTTTCGGATTCGCCGCCTTTGTTGCCCGGCGCCCAGCGCGAATAGGCGTCCGCCGTGTCGACTGCGTTGAAGCCGGCCTCGGCAAAGCGGTCGAGCAGGTCGAACGAGGTCTTCTCGTCGGCGGTCCAGCCGAAGACGTTGCCTCCAAGGACCAGCGGCGCGATGGAAAGGTCGGTGCGACCGAGACGGCGTTTCTGCAAGACTGATCTCCGTGATGCTGGGAAGGGCCTGGGTGCCCAGAGGATGGATTGCGGCTAAGCTAGGTCGTGCCTTGCCGAGGTCAAAGGCATGGTTTTGCTTTTTGATCGGGCCAGATCTTCACGAAGACGCGACCTGCCGCCCCACCTCTTCCAGCCAGTGGTCGCGGATGCCGAGCGCCCTCAGATGCTCCACTGTGCTCAGGACATAGTCTTCGTTCCTGCCCGATTGGCCCACGGCGCCGCGCACGACTTTTGCCGCATGGCCGGCGTGGAGCCCGCCGGCATATTGCTCATGCGCGCGGTCGACGATGTAGGCGACCGCTTCGACCGTTCCGCCTTGTCCCGCCCCATCCAGCCGGACATCGAGAGTGCGTTCGAGATAGACGCTGGTCACCAGCTCGCGCTCGCGCAGATAGGAAAGCACTTCGTCACGCAAATCGCCGGGCACGCGGAAGGCGAGCCCGACGCAGGAGCCGCCGCGGTCGAGGCCGAGCACCAGGCCCGGCCGCTCACGCGTACCGCGATGGACGAAGGAATAGACGCAGAGCGACCGGCGGAAGCCGTAAAGACGGGCGCGCCGCGTCTCGACATGTGCGAAACCGGGCCGCCAGATCAGCGACCCGTAGCCAAAAACCCAAAAATCGCCCATATCGCCAAGCCTGATTGCATTCGAGTGACGACACCACACCGGTAAGGTGCTTCTTCTGTCCCCGCTTGTCGTGCGTAAGAACAACCACCCGCTCGCCGCATGAGCGGGTTAACGAGAGCCGCAGCATGACGTCAAGTGACGAGCGATCGCGCAAACCTCGCCGCCGGCTGTTCTGGCTTGCGGCGTTCATCTTGGTGCTGTTCGCGCTCTACAGCGGCGGATGGTTCTATCTCGCCGGCAAGGTCAAGACCGAGGCCGAGCGGGCCGTGGCCGAGCTTGGAGGCAAGGGCATCAAGGCCGACTGCGCCAATCTCACGGTCAGTGGTTATCCACTGGACTTCACGGTCGCCTGCGACAGCCTGGCCTATCAGGACGATGCCAGGAATGTAGCGGCCTCGACCGGCGATATGAACGTCGTCGCTCGCATCACCCAGCCTCTGTCGCCCGTGGCGAACCTGCGCGGGCCGTTGCGGACTGTGGCGCCGGGCATGCCGCCGCTTTGGCTCGACTGGGACAAGCTGCACGCCACGGTCAAGCTGTCATGGCCGCTTCCGCGCCGCATTTCGCTTCAGGCGGAAGGCTTGTCTGGACAGACCGATCCGGCCGACGACACCGATCCCGTGCAGCTGTTCAGCGCCGGCCAGGCGGCCGGCCAGCTGCAGCCGAACGGCCAGGACCTCGTCTATACCGGCAGCTTTGGCGACCTGAAGATCGACGCGGAAGCTGTCGGCGGACGCGTGCTGCCGGAACTCGACGGCGCCGGCGAAGCGACAGTGAAGAACGGCGTCGCGCTGATTAAGGCGCCGCCGAAAAGCCTGCGCGGCCAGTCGGTCGAGATTGCCAGCCTCGACGTGTCATCAGGCACGGCGCGCGTAACTGTGTCCGGGCCGATCTCGATCGACGCCGACGGCCTGATCGATGCAAATCTGTCGATCAAGCTAAAGGACCCAAAGGCCGTAGCGGCGATCCTCGCCGGCGCCATTCCCGAGCACAAGAGCGAGATCGAGCAGGGTTTTGCCGGCATTGCCATGCTCGGCAACCAACCGTCCATGCCGCTCAAGATCGTGAAGGGTAAAGCTTCGCTTGGCTTCATCCCGCTCGGCAAGATCAAGCCGGTCGATTGAGACTGCGATGGCCGGACCGATCAAACTGCTCAGCGTCGGCGCGTTCACCCTCGACACGATCCTGCGTGTCGAGACGCTGCCCGCGCATCAGGGCAAGTTCATCGCCAGCGACGGTGTCCAGATCGCCTCCGGCATGGCGACGAGTGCGGCCTGCGCCGCGCATCGCCTCGGCGCCGATGTGTCGCTTTGGGCGAGCGCGGGAGACGATGCGGTCGGCGACCGGCTGATTGCCGAGATCGAGGCGGAAGGCGTCGATTGCAGCCTGGTCCGCCGCGTCGCCGGCGCGCGCTCCGCGCTGGCCGCGATCCTGGTGGATGCCCATGGCGAGCGCATCATCGTGCCCTTCTATGACAGCAGGGCGCAAGCCGATCCCGACACGCTGCCGCTTGCCGAACTTTCCGCCCTCGACGCCGTGCTGGTGGACGTCCGCTGGCCGGGCGCCGCGGCACTTGCCTTGGCGGCCGCGCGGGACGCCGGCCGTCCGGCGATCCTCGACGCCGACACCGCGCCGATCGACGTGCTCGAGCGGCTTTTGCCGTTGGCCTCGCACATCGTCGCCTCGGAGCCGGCGGCGCGGATCGTCTGCGGCCATGCGCTCGATCCGGAAAGCGCATGCGCCGATCTCGCCTCGCGCACCGACGCCTTCGTCGCGGTGACGGGCGGCGCTGCCGGAACCTGGTGGCATGATCGGGGAACCGGTCGCGTCCGGCATGTCGAGGCGCCGAAGGTCAAGGCGGTCGACACGCTCGCCGCCGGCGACGTCTTCCACGGCGCCTTCGCCGTCGGCCTTGCCGAAGCCATGCCGTCCGAGCAGGCGCTGCGCTTTGCCAGCGCCGCCGCCGCGCTTAAATGCCTGCGCTTCGGCGGCCGGCTCGGCGCTCCGGACAGAGCCGAGACAATGGCCATGATGGCGGCGCACTGGCCCCCATCGGGACAGATCGAGCAGAAGGCCTAGGGCTTGGCCCCCGGGTGCTCCACGGCCTGACGGCCGAAATCCGGCACATCGATATCCTGGCCGGCCTCAATGATCGAGCGGCGGATGGCGCGCGTGCGGGTGAACAGGTCGAACAGCTTTTCGCCGTCGCCCCAGCGGATCGCTCGCTGCAACGAGGCCAGATCCTCCGAGAAGCGCGCCAGCATTTCCAGGATCGCGTCCTTGTTGTGCAGGCACACGTCCCGCCACATGGTCGGGTCGGAAGCGGCCAGTCGGGTAAAGTCGCGAAAACCGGAAGCGGAGTATTTGATGACTTCCGTCTTGGTCACCGATTCCAGGTCGTCGGCGGTGCCGACGATGTTGTAGGCGATGATATGCGGCAGATGCGAGACGATGGCCAAGGTCATGTCGTGATGCTGCGGGTCCATCGTGTCGATGTTGGAGCCGCAGCGCCGCCAGAATTCGGAGAGCTTTTCCAGCGCCTCCGGATCCGTGCCCGGCAGCGGCGTGAAGATGCACCAGCGGTTGTCGAAGAGATCGGCGAAGCCGGCATCCGGCCCGGACTTTTCCGTGCCCGCCAGCGGGTGCCCGGGGATGAAATGCACACCGACGGGCACATGCGGCTGCATTTGCGCGATCACCGAAGCTTTGGTTGAGCCGACATCGGTGAGGATCGCGCCTTTCTTCAGCGCCGGCGCGATCTCGGCCGCGACCTCGCCGGACGAGCCGACCGGAACCGAGACGATGACGAGATCCGCGTCGCGCACCGCGTCTTCGGCCTCGGTCGTGTAGGAATCGCCGAGACCCAGTTCCTCGGCGCGCTTGAGCGTCGATTGGCTGCGCGTCGCGACAGCGATGTGGCGCGCCAGGCCTTCCCGGCGGATGACGCGGGCCAGCGACGAACCGATCAGGCCGATGCCGACCAGCGCTATTCTTCCGAACATCGGTGCTGTCATGGTGCTTCAGCTTTTCAGAAATGTCTTGAGCGCCTCGACGACGCCGCGATTGGCCTCCTCGATGCCGATGCTCATGCGCAGCGCGTTGGGAAAGCCGTAGCCGGTGACGCGCCGCAGGATGTAGCCGCGCGCGCTGAGATAGTCGTCCGCGGCCGCTGCCGAATGCTTTTTGTTGTCGGGGAAGTGGATCAGCAGGAAATTGCCGACGCTGGGCGTCACGCGCAGCCCGAGCCCGGTCAACTCCTCGCTGACCCAGGCAAGCCACTTCTCGTTATGCGCCACGCTGCGCTCGACATGGGCGCGGTCGCGGATGGCCGCGATGCCAGCCTCGATCGCGGTTGCATTGACGTTGAAGGGCCCGCGCACCCGGTTGATGGCATCGACGATATGCGCCGGTCCGTACATCCAGCCGATGCGTGCGCCGCCGAGGCCGAGCTTGGAGAAGGTGCGGGTCATGACCACGTTCTCCGAGCTCCCGGCCAGCTCGATGCCGGCTTCATAGTCGTTGCGCCGCACATATTCGGCATAGGCCGCGTCGAGCACCAGGAGCACGCTCTTGGGCAGTCCGGCATGCAGCCGGCGCACCTCCTGGAACGGCACATAAGTGCCGGTCGGATTGTTGGGGTTGGCGAGGAACACGATCCGCGTCGCCGGCGTCACCGCGGCGAGGATTGCGTCGATGTCGGCGCGCTCGTCCGTCTCCTTGACCGCCACCGGCTTGGCGCCGGCGGCTTGGATATAGATCTTGTAAACCATGAAGGCGTGTTCGGTGAACACGGCCTCGTCTCCCGGCGCGAGATAGGTCTGCGCCAGCAGCCCCAGGATCTCGTCGGAGCCATTGGAGCAGACGATGTTTGCCGGATTGAGGCCGTGCACATCGGCGATCGCCTCGCGCAGCCGGCGGGCGGAGCCGTCGGGATAAACGTCCAATTTGGCAGCCACCTCCCGGGCGGCCTCGATCGCCTTCGGCGAGGGCCCGAGCGGATTCTCATTGGACGACAGCTTGTAGACCTTCGTCACGCCGGCCGGCGCGGTACTTTTTCCCGGCACATAGGCCTCGATGTCCATGATGCCCGCGCGGGGCGTCGGACGTGGCTGATCCTGCTTCATGTCACAAATCCGTCGAGAGGCCCTGGTTCGAGGCCGCAGCGGAAATACAGGCCGTGGCCCCGAATGTCGAGGGCCGGCGCGCTCGAGCGTAGGCAGACCGTTGACGAAGCGCGGCGCTGGCCCTAGAAGAACAGCCGGATCTCCCGTGGTGATTTGGCCGGTCGGCTTGCAGCCACGTTAAACAATTCGCTAAAGGGCCGCTTGCAACCTGTAACCGGCTTTGCGAAGGCAGGCCGGTTTTTTGTTGTCCGTTGCCGGCCGGACGCCGTATCGCGAGATCGATGCGACTGGATGGGGAATGCAATGGCCGCTCAGCGCGCTCCAAGGACCAACCACGAGGCCGACCAACCGTCGAGCCCGGTGTTGCAGTTCGGTCCCGACAAGCCGCTAAAACTCGATGCGGGCACCGTGCTGTCGCCGTTCCAGGTCGCTTACCAGACCTACGGCGCCCTCAACGACGCCCGCTCCAACGCCATCCTCGTCTGCCACGCGCTGACCGGCGACCAGCATGTCGCCAGCACCAACCCGGTGACCGGCAAGCCGGGCTGGTGGGAGGTGCTGATCGGCCCCGGCAGGATCATCGACACCAGCCGCTTTTTTGTCATTTGCGCCAACGTCATCGGCGGCTGCCTCGGCTCCACCGGCCCGGCCTCGACCGATCCGGCGACAGGCAGGCCCTATGGGCTCGACCTGCCGATCATCACCATCCGCGACATGGTGCGGGCGCAGCTGATGCTGGTCGATCATTTCGGCATCGAGAAGCTGTTCTGCGTGCTCGGCGGCTCGATGGGCGGCATGCAGGTGCTGCAATGGGCCGCAAGCTACCCGGAACGCGTCTTCTCCGCGTTGCCAATCGCCACCGGCGCCCGGCATTCCTCGCAGAACATCGCCTTCCACGAGGTCGGGCGGCAGGCCGTCATGGCCGATCCGGACTGGCACGGCGGCAAATATCTCGATTTCGGCAGGCGGCCGGAAAAGGGCCTCGCCGTGGCGCGCATGGCCGCGCACATCACTTACCTCTCGGAAGCAGCGCTGCACCGCAAGTTCGGCCGCAACCTGCAGGATCGCGAGGCGCTGACCTTCGGCTTCGACGCCGATTTCCAGATCGAAAGCTATCTGCGCCATCAAGGCATGACCTTCGTCGACCGCTTCGACGCCAACTCCTACCTCTATCTGACCCGCGCTATGGACTATTTCGACCTCGCCGCCGACCACGGCGGACGGCTGGCGGATGCCTTCGCCGGCACCAAGACACGCTTCTGCCTCGTGTCGTTCACAAGCGACTGGCTGTTCCCGACCGAGGAAAGCCGCTCGATCGTGCATGCGCTGAACGCCGCCGGCGCGTCCGTCTCCTTCGTCGAGATCGAGACCGATCGCGGCCATGACGCTTTCCTGCTCGACGAACCGGAATTGTTCGCGGCCATCAACGGCTTCATAGCCTCGGCCGCGCGCGCAAGGGGGCTCAGCCTATGAGTGGCGCGCGATCTCTGTGTCCTGGCCGCACTTCTGAGACGCCGAGATTCCCATTGGCTGCAAATGCTCAAAGGCCGGAGGTGTGCCCATGAGCGTTAATCGCGCTCAGCGCGTCGACCTCGAAGTCGTCACCGATCTCATCCCGCCGCATTCGCGCGTGCTCGATGTCGGCTCCGGCGATGGCGTGCTTCTGGAGGTTCTGCAGGCGACCAAGCAGGTTGATGGCCGCGGCCTGGAGCTGTCACAGCGCGGCGTCAACGAATGCGTGGCGCGCGGCCTTTCCGTCGTCCAGGGCGATGCCGACAAGGACCTCGAATTCTACCCCGACAAAGGTTTTGATTTCGTCGTCCTGTCGCAAACGCTGCAGGCGACCCGCAACCCGAAACTTGTGCTCGACGAGCTGCTTCGGATCGGCAACCGCGCGATCGTCTCCTTCCCCAATTTCGGCCATTGGCGCGTGCGCTTCTCGCTGCTGATCAAGGGCAGGATGCCGGTCACCAAGGACCTGCCCTATTCCTGGTACGACACGCCGAACATCCACTTCTGCACCATTCGCGACTTCGTCAATCTGTGCGAAGAGCTCGGCGCGACGGTCGAGAAGGCGACCGCGCTCGACGCCAACGGCCAGAAGATCGGCCTGTCGATGCCCTGGTGGTTCTGGAACTTCTTCGGCCAGCAGGCGGTGTTCTTGCTGAAACGATGATCTCGCTCGATCTCTTTCGACGCCGGCCGGCCGTGGTTCAAATCCCGTCGGAAATTCTGTCGGAGATAAGCACAGGGATTCTTGTGTGCACTTCGCCGCGTACCGGCAGCAATCATCTTGCAGGACTGATGGCTTCCGCCGGGCTGGGCAATCCACTGGAGTGGTTTGGCGGGCGCCGGCTGCTCGAACAGCCAGGCTATCCGCGCGATGCCAGAGGGCAGCTTCTGAGGGCGCTGACGGAAGGACGGTCCTCTTCCGGAATCTACGCGATCAAGCTTTTTGCGAGTCAATTCGCTCAAGTTGCCAAGAAGGTGAACCTCCCCGCCAGTCTTCCCAACCTTCACTATGTGCGCCTGACGCGCAGCGATTTGCTGGGTCAGGCGATCTCATGGGCGCGTGCGCGCCAAACCCGCAGATTCCGCTCTAGCGAGGTCAATCGCGCATCCCCACGCTATGACGGCGAGGCTATCGCCGAATCGCTCGAAAAGATTCTGATGGAAAATCTGGCCTGGGACGGGTGGTTCGCGAAAAACGGGCTGTCCTTTCTTGCGCTAACTTACGAGCAGGTCCAGCAAAACCCGAGAGGAAGCCTCGAGAAAATTGCCCAGTTGGCCGGGGTCGAGCCTGTCTGGGGAACGAATCTCGGATCAGGTCTCGAAATCCAGCGCGACGCGACCAATGACGAATGGAGAAAACGTTTCCTGTCTGAATATGCCGACCCGTCGAGCTTCCCGCACAGAAAAAAGCGCGGGTTCCTGAAGATCTAGAAAGAATCATGCGATTGAAGCGCAAACTTGCAAATAGAATGGCACCGAGAATCGTTTGACGGCATACCCCGCAGGGCTATAGCGACTGTACCGGCAAAACTGGTGTTTATCTATGGCTGAACACCCGATCTATTCGATCGTCATGGAGATGGAGAACGCCAAATCCATCGACTGGAACGAGATCGGCCTGGGGCTGAAGTCACTGGCGCGCGAAATCGCGGCTGTTTCCGCTACGGGTTTTGCAAGGCCAAAAGTTGTCGTGTCGCATGGCGGGCCCGATTCGGACGGCAGCTTGCTGCAAGCGAGCATTGAAGCTGAAGCGCCTGAATTGATGCAGGTTGCCGACCTGACAATCACAGCTTGCCCCGACGGTCGGTATTACGAACTCAAGAACAACGGCGTGCTTTTGACCGAAGGAGACATCGTTGTTTTCCTGGATTCGGACACGGTCCCTCAGCCAGGTTGGCTTTCAAATCTGCTGCAGCCGTTTCAACAGCCGCAAACCGTCTGCGTGAACGGCCATACCTATCTGTCCTATGACGACTTCTTCTCGAGAACCTTCGCCTTGATCTGGTTCTTCCCGATGGCCCGCGGAGATGAAAGATTCGCCTCGAAGCGGGCGATCAATGCCAACAATGTCGCCTTCCGGCGCCATTGGATCGTCAACCACCCTTTCCCGGCACATAACGGCTTCAAGGTGTCCTGCACGCTGCTGATGCACCAGCTTCGGCGCGAGGGCCACAAGATCGTCAACGTCGATGCGCGCGTTTACCACTACTCTCCGCGTGGCTGGCGGTTCTTCTATTGGCGCGCGTTGGTGACCGGCAGGGACGCCGACCGCAAGTTCGTCGCGCTTCATGCCCCCAGTCGCAGCCAGCGGATCGTCAAGTCGTTCAGTCGCTGGTGGACCATGTCGTGGCGCACGACGCGACGCGTGCTCAGCCACGCGCCGCAAACGGGTATGCCTCTTTGGCAGATCCCGTTTTCACTGGTGGTAGGCCTGGCTTTTTATACCCTGGCATTTCTTGGTCATTTCAGCCTCGCTGCCGGTCTCGTAAGCGACGAAATCGAAACCGTGCCTGACTATGTCGGGCATAGTTGAAGGATAAACCGCCGCGAAGTGTTGCTTTCAAACCGCATAACTTTGAGGAAACACGCTCTGAACTTGACCCCGATGCGACACCTCAGGTGACATAGGCGGCTCTTTTCTGTAGCGTTTGCCGAATCCATCCGGGGGCGGACATGGAGGCAGGTTGTGCGAGTATCTTACGGTCATCGTTTATCTGCCCATAACGAAAGTTAGATGCCGACTGCCTCCGACCCAGCTCCGCTGATCACCGTGATCACGCCGACGCACAACCGGCGAAGCCAGGTCGTGCGCGCGGTGGAAAGTGTTCTTGCCCAGACACTTACCCGCTTCGAGCACATTGTTGTCGACGACGGTTCGACCGACGGAACGGCCTTGGCGCTGGCCGAGATTCGCGATCCCAGACTGATCTATGTCGGCGCGAAATGGCGCGGCGCCAATGCCGCGCGCAACGCGGGCATCGAGCGCGCGCGGGCGCCGGTCGTGACCTTCCTTGATTCGGACGATGTGTATCTGCCGGACCGCCTGGACCGGACGCTGTCGCACTTCGACAGGAACCCCTCGCTCGAAGTGCTGATCAGTTCCTTCATCTCGGTCAAGGGCGGCCGCAGCACCAAATGCATCAATCGTCAGGCCTTGCTCGACAAGAGCAGGCTGCAGCGCGCCCTGGTCTCGCAGACGATCTTCATCGCTGGCTCGGCGATCACCGCCCGGCACGAATCGCTGCTTGCGATCGGCGGCTTTGACAGCGATATCACGCGCATGCAGGACCGCGAATTGCTGCTGCGTTTTGCCAACCGCAGCGGCGCCTTGCTGTCGGATGATATCGACTGGAAGAAATACAATTCGGAAAATTCGATCTCCGGCCGGCGCGACGGCTATGTCGAGGCCTACGCCAACCTGATCGGCAAACATCCTTATATTGCCGACCGCTATCCCGACGTGCCGCCCTATATGATCGCGCGGCAGATCATCGCCGACATATTGAAGGGGAGGCTGCCACAGGCCTTTTCGGGCTATCTCGCCAATCGGTCGTCAAAGGCGCTCGGCTACTCGCCGACCGAACTGCTGCGCGGCTATGTCGTCGGCCGGCGCTGGCGCCGCGATTGCTATGACGAGTTCCGCGCCAGATACGGCGCCAGAGCGGCCTGAGGCACAGCGCGGCGCTCTGGCCGAAACAGTGCAAATTGGGACCTCACCGATCCAGCTCCGGAAAATACGGATCGGAAAACCGCTGCCGCAGCCGTTCGCCAAGCAGGCAGTCGGTCGGCGCCTCCGCGTCGACGCGGATGCTTCCGGCGTCGCCGATCCCGCTCACCTCCTGGATCAGCTTGCGGCGGATAGCCGTCGAGAATTCCGACGCCGCATAGATCGGCAACACGAACGAACCGGGGCCGCCGGTGACGCAATCGGCATAGTAGCGGTCGAGACGAATGACGCTCGGCGACGGACTGATCAGGATCGGCAGGCCGTTGACCACGATGCCTTTGGCCAAAGCCGCATCACGGATCATCGCGACGGGCAGCCCGGCATTGTTGGGCCCGTCCCCCGATATGTCGATGACCCGGCGCGGCGCCGAGTAGCTGTTTTTCTCCAGAAGTCCGGCGCCGAATCCGAGAGCGCCTGAAATCGACGTGCCGCGAAAGCTCCGGAACGGACGACCCGCGATGGTGTCGGCGAAGGCGTTGGCGCTGTCCGCGCCGTCGATCACTTGCCAGCCGATCACGCCGTCGTCGCGCACGACGCCCGCCCATTCGAAATAGGCGAGCGCGATGCGGCCCCTCGGGCCCGAGCGCGCGGCGCTGATGAAGTCGGGATGGCGCAGCGCCTCGACATAGCCGGCGCGCTGCAGGGCGAACTCTTCTTCGTCCATCGATTGCGAGATGTCGACGGCCAGCACGAGTTCCACATCGACGGCAGTGCCTCCGATGGCAGGCATTGGCGCTGCCTCGGCGCAGGCAAGGCATGCAAGCAGGCTGAACAGCTTGAGCATGGCAGGCTCCACCACGCCGGGATTCTTCCCGGCGATCGCGGCGAAATAAAGCTATTTCTTGGCGCGCGCGGCAACAGGCGGGGGTTCGATCGCCCCGGCGCGGAGACGGGCCGGCTTCAGCGCCGATCCGCTGCTGTCCTTGACGATGGTGAGCGCGCGCGGGAAGAACTGGTTGTTGTGCAGACCGCGCCCGATATTGAGGATAGCGGCGTGCGGCAGTCTGGCCTGCAGCATCGCCAGCACGCGCCGAAGCGTGGCGCCGTCGAACGTATCCAGCGCTTCGTCGATGATCACCCATTTCGGCTTCCTCAGCGCCAGCCGGGCGAAGGCGAGTAGCCGCTGCTCATCGTCGGCCAGCTCATGCTCCCAGCGCGCCGAGCGGTCGAGCTGGAACGAGAGGCGCTCGAGGCCGACTTCACCGAGCACGGCGGAAATCTCGTCGTCGTCGATCTTGGTGCCTTCGGCATGGTTGAGCACGTCGCGCAGCGTGCCGAGCGGGAAATAGGGGGTGCGCGGCACGAAGAACGGTGTCTCTCCGGCCGGCATGCCAATGCGGCCGCCGCCCCATGGCCAGAGGCCGGCGATCGCGCGGAAGAACAGCGTCTTGCCGGCGCGCGGATCGCCGGTGATCATGACGCGCTCGCCGGCCTTTATCTCGACCTCCGTCTCCGCAAGCCTGGTGCAGCCGTCGGGCGAGGCGACTTCGAGCTTGTCGAATGTCAGTGTGCCATTTGCGTTTTCGCCGAACGCGATGCGCTTTTCCTTGGCATGCAGGATGTCCGTTTCGCCGAGCGCGATGCGAAAGTCGGCAACGCGCATCAGCGTTGCCCGCCAATCGGCGATGGCGCCGATGTTGTTGATGAACCAGCGCAGCGAGGAATTCACCTGGTTGAAGGCGCCGACGGCCATCATCAAACCGCCGAAGCTGATGTCGCCCGCGAAATAGACCGGTGCGGCGACCAGAATCGGCGCCACCACGGTGATCCAGCCATAGGCGTCGGTAACCCAGGACAGGTTGATCTGGGCGCTGTAGATGCGCCGCATGGCGTCGAGCACGCCGCCGAGGTCGAGCTCGAGCTGCCGCCTGGCGTCCGCCTCGCCATGGGCGAGCGCGATGGCGTCGACATTCTCGTTGACGCGGACCACGGAGGAGCGCAGCACGGCCTCGCGCGTGTAGCGATCGCTGTTGAAGCGGATCAGCGGCCGGCCTACCAGCCAGCTCAGCCAGGAGGCGATGCCGGCATAAAGGATCGCCGCCCAGACCATGTAGCCCGGTATTTCCAGCGAATGGCCGCCGACATGGAAGACGAAGCCGGAAGAGAGCTCCCACAGCACGCCGATGAAGGATACAAGCAGGATGAAGGATTGCAGCAGGCCGACGCCGAGATCGGTCGACAGGTCGGAGAGATGCCCCGCGTCCTGCTGCATGCGCTGATCGGGATTGACGCCGATCGCACCCGCATGGGTGAGCCGGAACGCACGCGCCGGCCGCATCCATTCATCGATCAGGTCGAGCGTCAGCGCCTCGCGCAACTTCAGCCGGATCGTCTGGTTGAGCCAGGTCTGGCCGACATTGAGCACCAGGAGGCTGCCGGCAATTGCGGCAAATACCATCAGCTGATGCAGGAAGCCCGGCAGGTCGCGCCGCGCCAGGGCATCATAGAAAGGCTGGTTCCAGCGATTGAGCAGCACTTGCCCGATCGAGGTCGCGACGATGACGCCGACAATGCCGATCGAGGCCCACAGGAGCCGCCTGCGCACCGGCGATGCCTTCAGCGCCAGCCTGATCGCCGCCAGCTGGTCTGAGAGGCGGCTCGTCTCGACTGAGAACGCGGCCTGTTCGATACTGGGCGTGTGGTCCATATGCGAGATCCCTGCTGCCAGGAACGGTCATTGGCGGCGATGCCGCACCCCGAACCCGCCTCTGAGATAGGGTGACGATTGCCGTATGACGCAAGGCTTGGCCCCGATCACGAACGCGTCATCCGCCCGCCCGCGGCACCGGGTCGTCGGCCCGACGTCCGAGCGTCGTTGCGCCCTGCGGCGAGAACACCGGCACGAAGACGCGGCGCGACGCGCGCTGCGCGACAGGCACGCCCTGGTAGAGCCGCTTCTGCGCCTCGACGACGATGACCCCGGAAAAGATCGGCCAGAGCCGCCGGCCGGCTCGCTCCAGCACGTTGTGGAACTGCATCATGGAGCGCCGCGGCGATGGCGGGAAGAACAGCGCGTCTGACCATGCGGCCGGCGTGAAATTGGCCTCGCGTAGTAATTCGGTGAGCTGGCCGCGCGAGAACGGCCGGCCGTTGCCGAAGGGCGTGTGCTCGAAACGCGCCCAGACGCCGCGCCGGTTGGGCACGACGATGACGACCCTGCCCGCCGGCGACAGCACGCGCCAGATCTCGTTCAGCGTCTCGCGCGGATTTTCGACATGTTCGAGCGAGTGGACGAGCAGCATGCGGTCGATGCAGGAATCGACCAGCGGCAGCTCCTCGTCGAAGACCAGCGCCGTCGCCGTCGGCCCCGTCGCCGGCCAGACCACCGCCCCTTGCGTCGCCGGCATGAAGGCAAAGACGCGCTCGGCATCGGCGCCGAACCGCTCCAGCCACGGCAGCGTGTAGCCGAGACCGACTAGGCGCTCGTTCGGAACGGGCGCCCATATCGACGACAGCGACATGGTGATCGCGCGCTCGGCGAGGCGCCCGAGCGTGGTCGAATAGAAGGACCGGAGATCGACGATATCGGAATGCATGCGCCGGACGGTAGCCGCGATATCCGGCGAGTTCAACAAAGGCGGATGACATCGGCGGCCGGGCGCCCTATGTCTGCGGCCATAACGGAGAGCGACGTGATGCCGGTCGAAATCGAACAGTTCATGTGCCGCACCGACAATTTCGGCGTTCTGGTGCATGACCCCAGAAGCGGGCAGACGGCGATCATCGATGCCCCGGAAGAAGCGCCGATCCTCGCCGCGATCAAGCGCACCGGCTGGACCCCGACGATGATCCTGACCACGCATCATCATGGCGACCATGTCGAGGCCAACCTGGCCCTGAAGGAGCGTTTCAAGCTCACCATCGTCGGACCGGAAGCGGAACAGGCGAAGATCCCCGGCATCGACGAGACGGTCAGCCAGGGTTCCGTCATGCGCCTCGGCGAGGAAAAGATCGAGGTCATCGAGACGCCCGGCCATACCGCCGGCCATGTCTCTTACCATTTGCCGGCCTCGAAAGTGGCCTTCACCGCCGACACGCTGTTTGCGCTGGGCTGCGGTCGGCTCTTCGAATGCAAGCCGCCGGTTATGCACGATTCGCTGAAGAAACTTGCCGCCCTTCCGGCCGAGACCGTCATCTATTGCGGCCACGAATACACATTGGCCAACGCGCGCTTCGCCCTGACCGTCGACCCCAGCAATTCAGCATTGAAAGAGCGCGCCGCCAGGATCGAGAAGCTGCGCGCCGACAATAAGCCGACCCTGCCGACGACGATCGGCGAGGAACTGTCGACCAATCCGTTCCTGCGCTGGCACGACCCGGCGATCCGCAGACATCTCGGCATGGAGAGGGCGAGCGATACGGACGTGTTCGCCGAGATCCGCAAGCGCAAGGATAACTTCTGAGCGCTCCTTTATGACCAGCGCCGCCGAAATCATCGCCGCGCTCGGCCTCGAGCCGCACCCCGAGGGCGGCTGGTATGCCGAGACGTTTCGCGACGCGGAGGGTGGCACGCGCGGCCATTCGACCGCGATCTATTTCCTTTTGGAGCAAGGCCAGCGTTCGGCCTGGCACCGGGTCAAGGACGCGGCCGAGGTCTGGCATTTCTATGCCGGCGCGCCGCTGGCTCTCGCCACGCACCAAGAAGGCTCCGGCACCGTCGTCGAACATCTATTGGGCGCGGCACTTTCCGCCGGCGAGCGGCCGCAGATCGTGGTCCCGGCCGGCTGTTGGCAGTCGGCGCGCAGCCTCGGCGGATGGACGCTGGTCGGCTGCACGGTGGCACCGGGCTTCGATTTCGCCGCCTTCGAGCTGGCCGAGCCGGACTGGCAGCCGAAAACAGCCTAGGCCAGCAGGAAACCAAGCGTGATCGCCAACTGGGCCGCATAATAGAGCACCCAGACCGCGTAGCGCATCCAGACGCGATGCGGCGAGCTCGCGGCCAGCAGGAAGCGCTCTGCCGCCACCAGCCCGTCCGATATGATGAACAGCACGGCTCCGGCGATGACCCAGGGATGAAAGGTCGTGAGCGCCGAAACACCCATGGCGAGGATCGCCCCGGCATAGACGGCGACCGGAACGCGCAGGGCAGCTCCGACGCGCAGCCAAAGCGCGGCGAGCATCGTGATAACGAAAACCGCCAGCGCCAGCGCAATGGCGCCGCGACAGGACTCGGCGGTGAGCAGGCCGATTCCGCCACCGGCGTTCAGGAACAAGGCGACATAGGCGACATGTGCGGCAAGAAAGCTCGCCAGCCCTGCAAGAAAGGCTTTTTCACCGTCTTGGGAGAGGAACGCGTCGCCGGCGGCGCTGAGCGCCAGCGCTGCGACGAGCAGCGGCGGACTGCCCTGCATGACGGCGAGCGCCGCCAGCAAGGCCACGGCCAGCGTCTTGGCGGCGGAACGGGCGAGGCGTGGCGGCAGCTCGAGCGCAAGGACGTAAATCGCGGCGGCGGCGATCGAGAACAAAAGCGTCGCATTGGGATTGGCGTCGATGCCGCCCGGAAACGGCATCATGCGCGCGCTCCGCCGGTCGCCGGCTTGCGCAGCCCCGAGGCTTTGGTGAGCAGTGCAAACAGCGCCCACAGGGCGTCCGCCGAGAAACCGATCAGTGTTGCGCGCCCCATGCCCCATCCCCGGCGGCGCGCCGTGGCGCCTAACTATTCGGCTGCTTCGAACCGTCTTGCGCTGATGGTCAGCGGGCCGATCTGGGTCCCGACCGTGGCGCGGATCGGCGCATATACGCCGGATTGGCCGACGGGTGCAAATGTCACCATCATGCGGCTTTTGTTCTTCAGGAAGTCCAGCGCCTTGCGGCCCTTGCGATAGCCCGCCACCGGCTCGAAGCCCATCTTGCAGGTCACGGTGTCGCCCTTGTAGCCCGGCACCGAGATCGAGCCTTTCGAGGCATAGGTCAGCGACAGGTTGGCGCGCATCTCGCCATCGTAGAATTTGATGGTCCGCCCGCAGACCTTGTCCAGGCTGTCGGCATGGACGACGGTCGCGGCCATCGGATCGACCACCGATTTCAGGTCGCCGGAGCCGACCGGCACCCAATTCTTGGGATCGCGCTTGCCGGGCTCCGGAACGACCTTCGTCGAGGAGACGTCGCCATCGGCGAAGCGTATGTCGACCACCGATGCCTTCTTGCCGGAAGTATAGTCGGCCCGGAAGGCCCGCGGCCGCATCTGCTGGCCCGAAATCGTACCCTTCGACGAGATCGTGCCTTTCGTATCGTCGAACAGCTTGGCGATGCCGGCGGCCGAGACGGTGCCATTGATGGCATAGGTGTCGCCGTCGTAACGGCTGGAAAACGTCGCCCTGGCGACCGAAAGGCCCAGGAACGACACGGTGTATTCGCCCTTGAAGGACTGCGGCGAGGCAGCAGCGAAGGCGGTTGTAGGCACAGCGACGGCGAGCAGCGCGGCAAGGACTTGGGATGGGCGAAGCATGGCGGCGGCAGGTCCTTGATACTGGCGGAAACGCAACGGTTCCAGCCTGGCAATCCCTTCGCGCAGGGCTTATACGACGAATTCCGGCCTTTATATGGAGCGAGCTTGGCCGCCGCGTAGGTGCCGGAGCTTGACGTAGTGGCGAAATGCAACTATGGAACGCCAACTTTTCCAAAGGCCGCCTGACCGAGACCGCGCGCCGCCTGGCGCGGGCAGAATGGTTTGGCAGGTTTAGAACTGAAGGTTAGACAAGATGTCCCGCACCTGCGAGCTCACTGCCAAGGCAGTCCAGACCGGCCACAATGTGAGCCATGCCAACAACAAGACCAAGCGTCGCTTCCTGCCCAACCTGGTCAATGTGACGCTGATTTCCGAAGTGCTGAACCAGAACGTTCGCCTGCGCATTTCGGCCAACGCGCTGCGTTCGGTCGAGCATCGCGGCGGCCTCGACGCGTTCCTGGCCAAGGCCGACGCCAAGGAGCTGTCGCAGCGCGCTCGCCTGCTGAAGAAGCAGATCGCGAAAAAGCTCTCCGAGCAGTCGGCCGCCTAAAGCTCTCTTTTCAGGCGGGGGACGACCGCCTCGAGCACCGGCTCCAAACTGGTGCTCGGACCTGAGCGCCGTCATGACGCTCGGCTGGTTCCATTACCCAGGATAAAAAAATGAACTTCCTTTCACGATACCTGCCTTTCGTGGCCGCCATGGCGCTTGTCGTCGTGGCGTCCAATATCCTTGTCCAGTTCCCGATGCAGGGCCAGATCGGCGGCCTGTCGCTGGCCGACCTGCTCACCTGGGGCGCCTTCACCTATCCTTTCTCATTTCTGGTCACCGATCTTGCCAATCGTCGCTACGGCCCCGCGGTGGCGCGCAAAGTGGTCTTCGTCGGCTTCATGACGGCGGTCGTCTGCTCGATCCTTGTTCCGCCCTTCCTGTTCCGCCACGGTCTGATCGCGTTCGAGACCGCCGCTGACCGGCTGGTGCGAATCGCGGCCGCGTCCGGCGCCGCCTTCCTCGCCGCACAACTGCTCGACGTAACGGTGTTCAATCGTCTGCGCCGGCAAAGCTGGTGGCGCGCGCCGATCGTCGGCACGCTGGTCGGCTCTGTCTTCGACACGGTGGTGTTCTTCGGCGTCGGCTTCTCCGCCGCCTTCGCCTTTGTCGGGCCGAACGACGGCTTCGCGCTGGAGACGGCACCGCTGATGGGCGTGCTGCCTGTCGAAACCATGCGCTGGGTGTCCTGGGCGCTGGGCGATCTCTCGGTCAAGCTGATCATCGCGGTGGTGGCGCTGATCCCCTACCGGCTGCTTGCCGCCCGCTGGAGCCAGCCGGCCATCGCCTGACCCTTGAAGCGGCCCTTCGCGGCTTTACGCTTTGTTACGGCCATTGGTGCAGGATCGCCAAAACGATCCAGGACATTGCCATCAACATGACCATCCAGGGCACCGGTTGGAAACATGACCTTCTGCTTGCGCTCTGCGCGACGCTGCTCGTGCTGGGGATCAATGCGATCTCCGGCTTCCCAACGATCGCGGACCTTGGCGCCGACAATGACAGCATGCTGAGGCTGGTCGAAGTTCGCGACCTCTTGGCTGGACAGGGCTGGTTCGATCTTCATCAATACAGGATGGGCCTGACCGGCGGCTTCGTCATGCACTGGTCGCGGCTGGTCGACACCCCGATCGCGCTGATCATCTTCACCTTCCAGGCCCTAGGCGCCAGCACGGCTGCCGCTGAAAAGGCAGCGCAGATCATCTGGCCGCTTTCCCTATATGGGCTCACCATATTCGTCATCCTGCGCGCTTCCCGGCGTTTCGCCGGTACGGACGTGGCGATGCCTGCGCTGGTGCTGTCCACTGCGGCGCTGTTCTTTATCGGCATTTTCCACCCTGGCACCCTTGACCACCACAACGTCCAGCTCCTGCTCACGGCAGCCAGTCTCTGGCTTATGACGGAGGCTCCCTTCCGGCGGTCAGCCGCTCTTCTGTCCGGCCTGTGTGCAGGCCTCACCCTTGCCGTCGGCATGGAGACGGCGCCTTATGTGGCCACACTTGGCGCCTGCGCCGCCGTGCTCTTCATCTTCGATGAAAGCGAGCGCCAGACCGTGCGCGGCTTCGGCATCGGATTTGCCGCGATAGCTTTGGTGGTTCTCGTTGCCACCATACCGCCGTCGGCCTGGGGCGTGGCCGAGTGCGACGCCTTCTCGGCTTTCCAATTCGTCATCGCGGCGCTGTCGGGCTTTGGACTCGCGGCGATTGCGGGTCTACCCGGACAGTCGACGGCTAAGAGGCGGTTCCTCTCAATGTCCGCGTTGGCCGTTGCAATTGCGGCCGTTGCGCTCCTGTTCTTCCCGCAATGCCTGGCATCGCCCTATGCCGGCATGGATGAGCGCATTCGCACCTATTGGCTGAACGACGTCGTTGAGGCGCAGCCCTTCCTCAGCGTAGCCGTCAACGAGCCGAAGCTGATGGCGGCGCGTTATGTGACGCCCTTCATCGCAATCCTGTTGATTGGCCTTCAGCTGCGCAGCCGCCGCCTGCGCCGCGAGGAAGCCCTTACCGCCGTGCTGCTGATCGTCGCTTTCGCCGTCAGCCTATGGCAGGTGCGCGGCTCGACCTTCTCGGTTGCCTTCGCGGTGCTGCCGCTCTCGACCTGGATCGCCGGGGTTCGCCTGCAGGCAAGCGCCGCGCAGCCGTGGCGCGTCTCCACCCGCATCGCGGCGGCATGGCTGGTGTCGCTCAATGCGACCTGGGCCGGCGTCGCCGTCGCCGCGCAGTCCGTGGTCCAAAAGGCACCCGCAAAGATCAATTCCGATGCCGATCATGCGCTGACCTGCGGCAAGGCCTCGGACTTCAGCGACCTGGCCGGCATGCCGGCAACGACGGTGCTTGCGTCCTCCAATCTCGGCTCCCCCATCTTGATGTTTACCGGCCATAGGGCGTTGGCCGGCCCCTATCATCGCAATGTCAGCGGCAATCTCGCCATGCTCGACGCCTTCATGGGAACGCCGGATGCCGCCCGCGCCATCATTGAGCGCGAGCATGTCGGGCTGGTCGCCATATGCCGCGGCAATTCGGAAGAGCTTTCGCTCGCCGCCCAAGCTCCCAAGGGCCTGGCCGCGAGGCTGCTGAAGCGGGACGTTCCCGATTGGCTGGAACTGGACAGGGCGACGGCGAGCAAGCCGGTCGAGATCTATAAAGTCCGCTGAGGGCGGGCAACTTCGGGACAAATGCGCAGCGGTTTTCCGTCCCGAATTGAACGAAACCAAGCACCGCTCAATCCTGGTGCAGGATGAATTCCAGGTAGAGGTTCCGCTGCAGGATCGATTGATTGTCGTCCGACACCAGCGACACCATCAGCGCGCCGTCGTCGCGGGTCCAGACGTCGAGCCCTTCCATATTGTCGATCTGGTAACCCATATCGGCGTCGATCAGCACCGGGCCGTCGGCGACCGCGCCCTTCTCGATGCTCTCGCCATAGATACGCCTCAGCCGCATCTTCACCCCGCGCGCCATCGAGAAGCTGCGTTCGAGCAGAAGCAGGTCGCCATCGGGCAGGAAGGCGCCGTCGGTGATGTCGAAATTGCCGTTGCGCTTGACGGTGAAGACGCCCTTCCTCGGTCCCTCGATGATGGCGGCATAGATGTTGCCGGCCTTGTCGAGGCTCTTTTCCGACACCACGACCAGGCCGCCCTCGTGCTGGCCGTAAGGGTTGGCGTGTGTGACCGTCTCGAAGCCGCGGTTCTGGCGCAGCTCCCGCGCCGGGACCAGATAATCGAGCGTCTTGAACGGCGCCTTCATATTGTCCGGCTCGACCTTGAACTGGACGACGCGCTGGTCGCGCTCGAAACCGACGGTGGCGATACCGTCCTTGACCGCGAGGCCTTCGGCGTCGACCTCCCACTTCTTCTCGATCGGCTGGCCCGAGGCGTCGACCATCTGCTGCATGCGGAAATTCGACACGCCCGAGGGGCGCTTGTCGGCATCGTGGGTGATCGTGCCGAAGAACCACAAGCCGGTATCGGTGACGCCGATGAAATCGCTGCCTGATTCGAGGAAGCGGAAAGCCGAAAGTGCGCCGAAATCGCGCGACGGCGAGGTCATCTCCAGCCCGCCGACGAACTCGAGCGACCCGAACTGTTTCCGGTCGCGGCCGATATGGAACTCGGTGATCGGCCGCGCTGAAACTTCGATCGTCTCGACCGCAGCGCCTCCCTCGGCGAAGACCGGAGAGGCGGCCGAACAGACCAGCGCGCAAACAAAAGCCGTCCGCCGGAATCCGCCCCGCGAAAGGATCATCCGGCGCGCCTCAAGCCACCGCGCCGCGTGTCGCGCGCGCTCTCCTCGCCGAACAGCGATGCCAATTGCTCCGTCATGGCGCCGGCCAGCTCTTCGGCATCGACGATGGTGACGGCGCGGCGATAGTAGCGCGTGACATCGTGGCCGATGCCGATGGCTAGAAGCTCCACCGGCGAGCGCGTCTCGATGAGATCGATCACCGCGCGCAAATGGCGCTCCAGATAGTTGCCGGGGTTGACCGAGAGCGTGGAATCGTCCACCGGCGCGCCGTCCGAGATCATCATCAGGATCTTGCGCTGTTCCGGCCGGCCGATCAGCCGGTTGTGCGCCCAAAGCAGCGCCTCGCCGTCGATGTTTTCCTTGAGCAGGCCCTCGCGCATCATCAGGCCGAGATTGCGGCGCGCGCGCCGCCACGGATGGTCGGCGGACTTGTAGATGATGTGGCGCAGATCGTTGAGCCGGCCCGGATTCGGCGGCTTGCCGTCCTTCAGCCACTTCTCGCGTGCCTGCCCGCCTTTCCACGCACGTGTGGTGAAGCCGAGGATTTCCACCGAAACCCCGCAGCGCTCCAGAGTGCGCGCCAGGATGTCGGCGCAAGTCGCGGCAACCGTAATCGGCCGCCCGCGCATCGAGCCCGAATTGTCGAGCACCAGCGACACCACCGTGTCGCGGAACTTGGTGTCGCGCTCCTGCTTGAAGGACAGCGGCTGCATCGGATCGATAACGACGCGCACCAGCCTGGATGGATCGAGATAACCCTCCTCCAGATCGAAATCCCAGGAGCGGTTCTGCTGCGCCATCAGCCGCCGCTGCAGCCGGTTTGCCAGGCGGCCGACGACGCCGGAGAGATTGGCGAGCTGCTTGTCGAGGAAGGCGCGCAGCCGGTCGAGCTCCTCTTCCTCGCAAAGGTCCTCGGCCCCGACCGTCTCGTCGAAGGCGGTGGTGAAGACCTTGTAGTCGATTTCCTTAGGCAGGTTGAGGAAGGGATTGTCGTTGCGGCGCGCCTCGCCTGGCGTCTCGGCGTCGGAATCATCCTCGTCGGAAAGGTCGTCCGATGTGGCGTCGGTCGCCTCCGTTTCGGCCGACTCTTCCTCGTCGGCGGAAGCCTCCGCGTCCTCGGACTGCGACTGTTCGGAGCCGGAGTCGTCCTCGCCGCCTTCCTCGCTCTGCTCCTCGCCCTGCTGCTCGTTTTCCTCGTTGTCCTCCGAGTCTTCCGTCTCCTGGTCGTCGCCGAGTTCCTCGGCCATCTCCATGGAGACGAGCATATCGCGCACGATGCGGGCGAAGGCTTGCTGGTCATCGAGCCTGGACGACAGGCCGTCGAGGTCGCTGCTGGCCTTTTCCTCGACCCAGGGCCGCCACAGATCGACCAGTCGCTCGCCGCTCTTCGGCACGGTGCGGCCGGTAAGCTTTTCGCGCACCATCAGCGCCACCGCCTCCTCGAGCGGGGCGTCGGCCTTGTCCTTGACGTCGACGAGGTTTGCCCTGGCGTATTTGTCCTCGAGCATCGAGCCGATATTGTCGGCCACGCCCTGCATGGCGCGGCTGCCGATCGCCTCGACGCGGGCCTGCTCGACGGCATCGAAAATAGCCCGCGCGAGCTTGCCTTCCGGCGCCAGCTTGCTGTGGATACGCTGATCGTGGCAGGCGCGCTTCAGCGCCATGGAATCGCCGATGCCGCGGGTGATCGCGATGTCGGTGCGGGAGGCCTTCTTCGGCAGCTCGGGCAGCCTGGCGCGGTTGCCGGCCAGCGCCGGCCGGTCCTTGGCGAAGCCGACCTCGAGGTCCTTGTCGCCGGCGACGGCGCGCATGCAGACGGTAACGGCGCGCTTGAAGCTGTCCGCTTCAGACCCGTTCTTCGGCTTGTTGCGCGTGTTGTCGCCCGGACCCGACATCGATCATTCCCTGCGCGTTGTGGTCCGAAAGGCCAAGCCTTCCGGCACGCGCCTTACCCCAGCACCACGTTGGCGGCGCTCTCCGGCAGATCCTCGCCGAAGGCACGCTGGTAGAATTCGGCGACCACCGAACGCTCCAGCTCGTCGCATTTGTTGAGGAAGGTGAGCCGGAATGCCATGCCGATATCGCCGAAGATCTCGGCGTTCTCGGCCCAGGTGATGACCGTGCGCGGGCTCATCACCGTCGACAGGTCGCCATTGATGAAGGCCGAGCGCGTCATGTCGGCGACGCGCACCATCTTGTTGACGATCTCTTTGCCCTTGCTGTCGCGATAGTGCTTGGCCTTGGCCAGCACGATCGACACCTCGTTGTCGTGCGGCAGGTAGTTGAGCGTGGTGACGATCGACCAGCGGTCCATCTGCGCTTGGTTGATCTGCTGCGTGCCGTGATAGAGGCCGGTGGTGTCGCCGAGACCCACCGTGTTGGCGGTGGCGAACAGCCGGAAGGCCGGATGCGGGCGTATGACGCGGCTCTGGTCGAGCAGCGTCAGCCGGCCCGACGATTCCAGCACGCGCTGGATGACGAACATCACGTCCGGGCGTCCGGCATCGTACTCGTCGAAGCAGAGCGCGACGTTGTGCTGATAGGCCCAGGGCAGGATGCCGTCGCGAAATTCCGTGACCTGCAGGCCTTCCTTGACGACGATGGCGTCCTTGCCGACGAGATCGATGCGGCTGACATGGCTGTCGAGATTGACGCGCACGCAGGGCCAGTTCAGGCGCGCGGCGACCTGCTCGATATGGGTGGACTTGCCGGTGCCGTGATAGCCAGACACCATGACGCGGCGGTTGTAGGCGAAGCCGGCGAGGATCGCCAAGGTCGTTGCCTTGTCGAACAGATAGTCTGGGTCGATGTCGGGCACGTGCTCGGTCGCCGCCGAATAGGCCGGAACCACCATCTTGGAGTCGAAGCCGAATTTCTCCTTCACCGGCACCGTCGTATCGGGCAGGTTGGCGATGTCGCGATCGACCTTGTTCATCTCTATCAACGTCTCCACGGGCGAAACGCCGCGTTTCGCCGGCAATCGTTTTGTTCGGGGGCGGTCTTAGAGCCTTTTCCAACCTTATGAAAGTTGGAAAACGACATGGACCGTAGGGTCGCTCAGCACAATCCTGCTTGCTTGAGCACGCGATAGGCCTGCAGCACATCGCGGAACCGGTCTTCCGAACCTCTGTCGCCGCCATTCGCATCCGGATGGTGGCGCTTCACGAGTTCCTTATAGCGCGCCTTGATATCCTTGCCAGTCGCCTTTGTATCAAGGCCAAGCGTTTCCAGCGCCTTGGCCTCAAGCGGCTTTGCCTTGCGCTCGCGCACTTCGCGCGTTCCGCCGCCGAACAGATTGAAGGGATCGCGCATGCGGTTGTAGTAGCCTGCACGCCCGGAGCGCTGCTGCGCGAAGTCGGGTGCCGAACGCATGCCGCCGCCATTGGCGCCCATGCGCCAGGTTGGCCGGTGTCCGGTCAGCGCCTCTTTCTGGAAGCGGGCGATCTCGCTGTCCGACACGCCCGAGAAGTAGTTGAAGCTCTTGTTGTATTCGCGCACATGCTCAAAGCAGAAGCGGAAATACTCGCCCTCCTTCAGGCGCCCGACCGGCGCGCGATGCGTACCGGCCTCGCTGCAACCGTCCCACTGGCAGATCGGCGCGCGCGACTTCAGCTCCGCGTCCTTTTCCGGCCGGATGCGAATTTTCTCGAAATATTTGGGATACGGTTTCATCCTCACCCATTTATGGGCTGTTCGCTACCGCGAAACAAGAATTGACATTTCGCAGATGATCGCCCTAACCGCTGAATCGCGGCCTAAAGCGGTCGAAAGCACAGATTTTGCGGCGGTACCGCAGATGTGGTGAAGGGAAGCCCCGATGTCCATACAGTCGACGATGGAAAACAAGCTGAAGGCGGCATTTTCGCCGGAAAGGCTCACCGTCATCAACGAAAGCCATCTTCACGCCGGCCATCACCACGTCGAGCACGGCCACGAGGCCGTTTTGGACGGCACGGGCGAGACCCATTTCCGCGTCCGTATCGTCTCGCAGGATTTTGCCGGCATGAACCGCATCGAGCGCCACCGCGCCGTCAATCGCCTCCTTGCCGACGAATTGAAGGCCGGCGTGCACGCGCTGGCGATTGAGCCTGCAGCACCTGGTGAGAAGACACGCTGGTAAGCGCGGCGGGCCGGGGGCCGCTCAGATCACCGCTTCGATGAGGAACGGGCCCGGACGCGACAGCGCGCTGACGAGCAGCGCGTCGAAGCGCTCGCATGTGTCAGCGCGGGCTGCTTCCACCCCCATGCCGGCTGCCAGCGAAACCCAGTCCAGAGCCGGCTGATCAAGGTCGAGCATTCGCCTGGCATTCTCGCCGATCGCGTTCACCCCGACATTGCGCATCTCGCCGTGCAGGATGGCGTAGGTCCGGTTGGAAAAGACGATCGTCACCACGTCGAGCTTTTCCCGCGACTGGGTCCATAATCCCTGCACCGTGTACATGCCGCTGCCGTCCGCCTCCAGATTCAGCACCTTGCGGCCAGGACAGGCGATGGCCGCGCCAGTCGCCATTGGAATGCCGCCGCCGATCGATCCGCCTGTGCCCATCATGTAATCGTGCGGGGCGGCAAAGGCCGAGAGCGCAAAATAGCGCCGCGCCGAGGTGACGGCCTCGTCGCAGACGATCGCATTCTCCGGCAGCTTCCGGGCTACCGAAAGTGCAACCGCGTCGTCCGTCAGCTTGCCGCGCGGGGCCGGCTCATTGGGAAAGGCCGTGGCGACGGGCACCGGCTGCGACGGTTTGATGCCCAGTTCGTCGCGAAGCGCAGCGAGTGCCGCCTTCAAATTCTCGCCATGCTCGGCCAACGACATCACTTCACAGTCTTCGCTCACAAGCCGGCCCGGCTTTCCGGGATAGGCAAAGAACGCCACCGGTTCCCTGGCTCCGACGAGGATCAGGAGATCGATGTCGGCAAGGAGGGTGCGCGCGGCGTCGATCGGATATGGAACGCGGGTAGGCGCAACGCGGCCCCGGCCGCGCTGCATCCGGGCGATCAGAACGTCGCTGAACAGCCGGACATCCGAAACCGCCGATATCTGTCCGGCGATTTCCAAGGCATCCTCACGCGCGGCCGGCCCACGCAGGATCATGCCGACGCGACCGGGCGCGACGCGAATGGCTCCGGCAATCTTGCGCACGATAGCTGCATCGACCGGAGGCGGCGCCGCAAGCTCTACCTTGGCCGACAGGAGCGGACTGGCCTCTCCCCACGCCGCATCCGCCGGCAGGATCAGCGTAGCGATGCCGGGAGGCGTCAGCGAAGCGCGAAAAGCCGCCTGCGCGGCCGGCGCGACGTCGGCCGGACCGGCGATGCGGCGGACCCAGTTCGACATCGGCGCGGCGAGACCTTCAATGTCGCTGGTGAGCGGCGCGTCGAGCGGCAGGTGATAGGAGGCATGGTCGCCGACGATGTTGATCATCGGCACGCGGGCGCGCCGGGCATTGTGGATGTTGGCCAGGCCATTGGCCAATCCGGGGCCGGTGTGGAGCAGCGTCGCGGCCGGGCGGTCGGTCATCCTGGCGTAGCCGTCGGCGGCACCCGTCACCACACCCTCGGCAAGACCGAGCACGCAGCGCATCTCCGGCTTGCGGTCGAGCGCGGCGACGAAGTGCATTTCCGAGGTACCGGGATTGGCAAAGCAGACATTCACGCCATTCGCCAGCAGCACATCGCAAAGCACATCGGCGCCATTCATCGCGTTCCCTCTCGTCCGATTGTCCCCGGACAATTGAGCCGACAAGTGGTCATGCCGCAATGTCCGGTCAACGACTTTGAAGTGATCCAGTTTCAGGAGTGCCGGCGCGTTCAGGCGACCCTCGCCTTCAGGAAAGCCATGACGGCGGCAGTCAGCGCATCGCCGTTCTCCCCGAAGCGGTGGTTGAATCGCCATATGCCAATAGGCGCCGCCGTCGAATAGGGCGACTTTGGTTCCCCTGCCCGTAGCCGGGCCGCGCGATCGTGGGCCGCGGTTGCATGGGCCGGCGCGCTCCGCCGCCCGGGGAAGCACCATGGAACATTTGCCTGATCTGGCGGTTTGATGCAGGCCCGGCCCTGGCCTCGTCCATGCTGGGCGGATTGCTAGTCGGACCGAAGGACCGATGCCCTCGGCCGACGCTTCCGAACGGTGACCACCAATGAGGAAGACGTATCGACCTCCATCCGCGCCGCCCAATCGGCGCACAAGCCGTTCGGAACCTCTGCGCCTGTTTCCGGCAATTGCGCTGGCGGTACTCCTTTCGGCTCCGGCGGCTGCGCATCAGGCGCCCACGGGCTGGCAGTATGACAGCTCATGCTGCTCGGGAATGGACTGCTACCAAGCACCCGCGGCCGACGTGAAGGAAACGAAATATGGGTACCAGCTCTCCACCGGAGAGCTCATTCCCTACTCCGATCGTCGGATCAGGCGTTCGCGTGACGAGTTCTTTCACGAGTGTAAGCCCGGAGGCGACGCGGATTCTCAGCATTCCTTCTGCCTCTACGTTCCCGACCACGACATGTGAGTGGAAAACCTAAGATTTTCCTTGAAGCTCTCCCGGCCATCACCACCTAATCATCATGGGTGAGCATTCCGTCCGCATCGGGTGCTGTGAGTCGTCAATGCCCGATTGCAGGCGCTCTCTCTCATATGAGGGAACCACAATGCTTTCCGGCAGTTGAATACGAGACGAGCCGACTGGCCGACTGGCAACCAGAGCGGCTCTGAGGGCAGAATATCATGCGAGAGAACCAATCCGACGTCTTCGATCTGTTTTCGGAGATATATTCCAACGCGGCCCAGGAAGAGATGAGCCTCCAGCAGTATCTGCTTGGCTGCCGCGAAGACAAATCCATGTATGCCTCGGCGCCCGAACGAATGGTCGAGGCCATCGGCGAGCCCAATCTGGTCGACACCAGCAAGGATGAGCGGCTCGGGCGCATCTTCTCGAACCGGACCATCAAGGTGTACCCCTCCTTCTCCGATTTCTACGGAATGGAGGATACGATCGAGCGCATCGCCGGATATTTCCGTTATGCCTCGCAGGGTCTCGAGGAGCGCAAGCAGATCCTTTACCTGCTCGGGCCGGTCGGCGGCGGCAAGTCCTCGCTTGCCGAACGGCTGAAGAAGCTTATGGAACAGCGCCCGATCTACACGCTGAAGGTCGGCAACCAGATCAGCCCTATATTCGAATCGCCGCTTGGCCTTTTCCATCCCGATCGGATGGGCGATCTGCTGGAAGACAAATACGGGATAGCCCGCCGCCGCCTGAATGGGCTCATCTCGCCTTGGGCGGCCAAACGGCTCGACGAACTGTCCGGCGACATTTCCAAATTCAGCGTGGTCAAGCTGTCGCCATCGCGTCTGCGTCAGATCGCCATCGCCAAGACTGAGCCCGGCGACGAGAACAACCAGGATGTCTCGGCTCTGGTCGGCAAGGTCGACATCAGGCAGTTGGAACATTTCAGCCAATCCGATCCGGATGCCTACTCCTACAGCGGCGGCTTGAACCGGACGACGCAGGGCCTGCTCGAGTTCGTCGAGATGTTCAAGGCGCCCATCAAGGTCCTGCACCCGTTGCTGACGGCAACCCAGGAAGGCAGCTACAACGGCACCGAGAATTTCGGCTCCTTCCCCTATCAGGGCATCGTCGTTGCCCATTCCAACGAATCGGAATGGCAGCAATTCAAGAACAACAAGAACAATGAGGCCTTCCTCGACCGCATCCTTGTGGTCAAGGTTCCGTATTGCCTTCGCATCACCGAAGAGAGACAGATTTACGAGAAACTTTTGCGCGAGAGCGATCTGGCGAACAGTCCCTGCGCGCCCGAAGTGCTGGACATCCTCAGCCGTTTCACCGTCTCGACCCGGCTTGCCGAGCACGAGAACTCGCCGCTCTACACCAAGATGCGCGCCTATGACGGCGAGAACCTCAAGGAGATCGACCCGAAGGCGAAGTCGGTCCAGGAATATCGCGATGCCGCCGGCGTCGACGAAGGCATGACCGGGGTCAGCACGCGCTTCGCCTTCAAGATTCTGTCGCAGACTTTCAACTACGACACCAAGGAGGTCGCAGCCGATCCCGTGCACTTGATGTACATCCTCGAGGAGGCGATCAAACGCGAGCAATTCCCGAAGGAAACCGAAGCCGCGTACCTTGAGTTCATCAAATCGGAACTTGCAGCGCGCTACGCCGAGTTCATCGGCCACGAGATCCAGAAGGCTTACCTGGAATCGTATAGCGAGTACGGCCAGAACCTTTTCGATCGCTACATCGCCTATGCCGATGCCTGGATCGAGGATCAGGACTACAAGGATCCCGATACCGGCCAGATCCTCAATCGCGAGGTCCTGGACAAGGAATTGTCGCAGGTTGAAAAGCCGGCCGGCATCGCCAATCCCAAGGATTTTCGCAACGAGGTGGTCAAGTTCACCTTGCGCGCCCGGGCGCGCAACCATGGCCGCAATCCGTCCTGGACGAGCTATGAAAAGCTTCGCGAAGTGATCGAGAAGCGCATGTTCGGTCAGGTCGAGGATTTGTTGCCGGTGATCAGCTTCGGCTCCAAGCAGGACAGCGTCACCGAGAAGCGGCACAACGAATTCGTGCAGCGGATGGTGGAGCGCGGCTACACTCAGCGGCAGGTGCGCCGGCTGGTCGACTGGTACATGCGCGTGAACAAGGCTGGCTGAGCAAAGCCCGAAGGGTTCGCATGCCGATCTTCATCGACCGCCGCCTGAATCCGAAGGACAAGAGCCTGAGCAATCGCCAGCGCTTCCTCAAGCGCGCTCGGGAAGAGCTCAAGCGCAGCATCCGCGACCATGTCCGGACAGGCCGTATCGCCGAGGTCGACCGCGAGCATGCCGTGCCGATGCCCCGGAAAGGCACCAGCGAACCGACCTTCAGCGACGCCAGGGACAGTGGGCAGCGCCAGCACATACTGCCCGGCAACAAATCGTTCAGTCCCGGTGATCTGATACCCAAGCCTGGCGGCGGCGGCACTGGCTCTTCGGCGCCGGGAACCAAGCAATCCGAGGACGACTTTCGCTTCGTGCTGTCGCGCGAGGAAGTGCTCGACCTCTTCTTCGAAGATCTCGAACTGCCCGATCTGGTCAAGCTCAATCTCAAGCAGATACTGAGCTTCAAGCCAAGACGGGCGGGCTTCACGGCAAGCGGGGCGCCGACCAACGTCAATGTCGGACGCACCATGCGAAACAGCCACGGCCGCCGCATCGCGCTCAGGCGTCCCAAGCAGGCGGAGCTGGACGCCATCTCAACGCAGATCGCCGAGTTGGAAGCGAAGCCGCCAACCGAGGCAACGCGCGAACGCATCGCTGCTCTGCGCGAGGAAGTTGATCGGCTTGAACGCCGGCGCAGGCGGATCGCCTATGTCGATCCGGTCGACATTCGGTTCAACCGCTTCGACCCCCAGCCGGTGCCGAATGCCAGCGCCGTTATGTTTTGCCTGATGGACGTGTCGGGATCGATGGGAGAGCGCGAGAAGGATCTGGCCAAACGGTTTTTCGTGCTGCTGCATCTGTTCCTGACGCGGCGCTACGAAAGGACGGACATCGTTTTCATCCGCCACACCCATGAGGCCAAGGAGGTGGATGAGCACACCTTCTTCTACCACACCGAGAGCGGCGGTACCGTCGTCTCGACGGCGCTCGAGGAAATGCATCGCATCATAGAGCAGCGCTATCCGGTCGCGGAATGGAATATCTATGCCGCTCAGGCTTCCGACGGTGACAACTTCGCCACCGATTCCGAGCGCTGCATAGAACTCCTCGACCGCAAGCTCATGCGCCTCTGCCAGTATTTCGCCTATGTGGAAATCATCGACGAACGCGAAAGCCACATTTTCGGCTCCACCGAGAACGGAACGTCGCTCTGGCGTGCCTACAACGCGGTCGACGGAAAGTGGCCGAATTTCCAGATGAGGCGCATCGCGGCTCCCGCCGATATCTATCCGGTCTTTCGCGAGCTCTTCGCAAGGCAGCCTAGTCTGCGCAAGAGCGCGTGAGAACGCGGGCGGATGGGACATAGGCCGATGGTCAATCAGGCGCGCAAATCCGAACTGTTATTTTCCGGGTCGGACTGGGATTTTGCGAAACTCTCTCGGGTTTACGACGAGATCGAGGCGATCGGGGTCGAAGAGCTTCACCTCGACATCTATCCGGTGCAGATGGAGGTCATTTCCTCCGAGCAGATGCTCGACGCTTATTCCTCGGTCGGCATGCCGCTGATGTATCGGCATTGGTCGTTCGGCAAGCATTTCCTCTACAACGAGCTTCTCTACCGCAAGGGCGCGCGCGGTCTGGCCTATGAACTGGTCATCAACTCCAACCCTTGCATCGTCTACCTCATGGAAGAAAACACCATGGCCTTGCAGGCCCTGGTGACCGCCCATGCCGCGCTTGGCCACAACCATTTCTTCAAAAACAATCATCTCTTCCGGCAATGGACGGACGCCGGAGGCATCCTGAGCTATCTGGACTTCGCCAAGGGCTACATCGCCCGATGCGAGGAACGGCACGGACTGCAGGCCGTCGAGGCGGTGCTCGATGCCGCCCACGCGCTGATGGAGCAAGGCGTGTTCCGCTACCATCGGCCGCCGAAGCTGTCGTCGGAACAGCAGCGCGAAGGCCTTCGCGAGCGCCTCGAATATGAGGAGCGTTCCTACAATGATCTGTGGCGCACGCTGCCGACCGCGCAGGACAAGAACAAGCCGGAAGTAGGGGACGAAAGCTTGGCCGAGCGGAAGAAGTCGCTCAATCTGCCCGAGGAAAACCTGCTCTACTTCCTCGAGAAGAACAGCCTGGTGCTTGAGCCCTGGCAGCGCGAGATCATCAGGATCGTGCGGGTGATTGCGCAATATTTTTACCCGCAGCGGCAAACCCAGGTGATGAACGAAGGCTGTGCCACCTTCGTCCACTACACCCTGATGAACATGCTTTTCGATCGCGGCCGCATTAGCGAAGGCGCCATGCTCGAGATATTGCGAAACCATTCGAACGTGGTTTTCCAGCCGGCCTATGACGATCCGCGTTATTCCGGGATCAATCCCTATGCGCTGGGCCTCGGCATGATGCAGGACATCCAGCGCATCTCGACCGAGCCGACCGCGGAGGACCGCGACTGGTTTCCGGACATCGCCGGCCGTGGCGACTGGCGCGACACCTTGCTCGATGCCTGGGCCAATCACCGTGACGAATCCTTCATCCGCCAGTATCTGAGCCCCGCTTTGATCCGGAAATGGCGGCTCTTCGTGCTGGCCGACGGCGCCGACGAGCCGCATTACGAGGTCGCCTCGATCCATAATGAGCGCGGCTACAGCAAGATACGGTCCGCGCTGGCCCGAAGCTACGATGTGGGGGCGAGCCGGCCCGACATCCAGGTGGTCGACGTGGATCTTCTGGGAGACCGGCATTTGCGACTGCAGCACAAGGTCAAGGACGGCATCCAGCTAGAGGACGAAAGCCGCGACGCGACCTTGCGCCACATCCGGAGCCTTTGGGGTTATGACGTCAGCCTGGCGGCAATGGATGCCGAAACCGGCGCCGTGCTCAGCGAGCGCTCGACCAAGGAACTTTGAGCACCGGAGACGCAGGAAGCCGCCCTTTGCAGGCCGGTCTCACCTGAAGATCGGCACACCCTAACCTTCGCCGGCGGGCCGGATCCTCAACCTTGCTATGCGGTTCTTGTCGCGCTTCATCACCACGAAACGCTTGCCGTGGAAGGTGAAGGCCTGCTTCTCATCTGGGATCGTCTGCGTCTCGTGGATGACTAGGCCGGCGATCGTCGTCGCCTCCTCGTCCGGCAGATCCCAGTCGAGCGCCCGATTGAGGTCGCGAATCGCCACCGTGCCGTCGACGACGACCGAGCCGTCGGCCTCCTGCTTGACGCCTTGCATGTCGACATCGTGCTCGTCCGCGATCTCGCCGACGATCTCCTCGATGATGTCTTCCAGCGTCACCAGCCCTTCCATCTCGCCATACTCGTCGACGACGATGGCGAAATGCGCCTTGCGCCGCAGGAAGGCGTTGAGCTGATCCTGCAAGGTGGTGGTGTCGGGCACGAACCATGGCTTCGACGCGATCTTTGTTACGTCGATCTTGGAAAAGTCGTTGCCGACCTCGTTGAGCGCCCGCAGCAGATCCTTGGCATGCAGCACGCCGACGATGTTGTCGAGCGAGCCTTTCCAGAGCGGCATGCGGGTATGCGGGCTCTGCAGAATCTCGCGCACCACCATTTCCGGCGGATCGTCGGCGTTGACCGAGCGCATGTTGGTGCGGTGGACCATCACGTCCGAAACCTCGAGCTCCTCGAGTTCGAAAAGCGCGCCCAGCCGGTTGCGATCCTCGCGCGCCTGCCCGCTGCGGCGGGTCTCGTCGCCGTTCTCGTCCGGCTCATCCTGCTCGGGCTCCGTCGGTTCGATCGGCCGCAGACTGTAGCCGAGCGCCGCGAAGAGCCGCGTGCGCAAGAGAAACGCCAGCACGATCACGGCGGCAAAGACGGCTGCGGCGATCCAGCCGAAGTCGATCATCCGGGATGGCTCGCCTTGAGGAAGGACAGCACTTCGGAGGGCGGCACGTCCTTGGCGATAAAGGCCTGGCCGACGCCGCGCGTCAGGATGAAGGTAAGCGCGCCGCGCGACACCTTCTTGTCCTGGGTGATGAAGCCAAGCAGCGTCTCGGCATCCGGCAGTTGGCCCGCTATGTCGGCCATCCGCCAGGGCAGGCCGACGGCGCGAAGGTGCGCCTCGACGCGCTCCGCGTCGTCCGGGCTCGCTAGATTGAGACGCGCCGAGAAGCGGTGCGCCAGCGCCATGCCGATGGCGACCCCCTCCCCATGGACGAGACGGGCACCGTCATAATTCGTGGCGGCTTCGAGCGCATGGCCGAATGTGTGGCCGAGATTGAGCAGCGCGCGGTCGCCGGTCTCGAACTCGTCGCGGGCGACCACATCGGCCTTGGCGCGGCAAGCCTCGGCGATGGCTTCGGTCCGCTCCGGGCCGCCGGCGAACACCTTTTGCCAGTTCTCCTCCAGCCAGGCGAAGAAGCCGGGACGGTCGATTAGCCCGTATTTGGCGAGTTCGGCATAGCCGGCGCGGAATTCGCGGATCGGCAAAGTGTCGAGCACACCGGTGTCGGCAAGCACCAGTTTTGGCTGGTTGAAGACCCCGACCAGGTTCTTGCCGCGCGCGCTGTTGATGCCCGTCTTGCCGCCGACGGAAGAATCGACCTGCGCCAGCAGCGATGTCGGCACCTGCACGAAGTTCATCCCGCGCCGCACGATGCCGGCGGCGAAGCCGGCAAGATCGCCGATGACGCCGCCGCCAAGTGCCACGACGACATCGCGCCGTTCGAGCTTGGCGGCGAGCACGCCGTCGACGACCTCTTCGAGGTGGGTGAAGCTCTTGGTCTTTTCACCGGCCGGCAGGGTGATGACGGCGGCCTCGATGCCGCCTTTTTCCAGGCCGGCCTGCAGCGTTTCGAGATGCGCTGCGGCGACGTTCTCGTCGGTGACGATGGCCGCACGCGTGCCGGGAAGGCGGCCTGCGATTTCGGTTCCTGAGCCGGAAAGCAGGCCGGGCCCGATAAGTATGTCATAGGCACGGTCGCCGAGTCCGACCTCGACCTTCACCGGTTCGCTATGGCTCAAGGCTCCACCTCGTCGTCACTGGTGGCGATTGGCGCGATCCCAAGGTAAGCGCAAAGCGCGCATACCACCTCGCTGGCGATGACTTCCTTGCGGTCGTCGCGGGTCGAAACCGTGAGGTCGGCGGTGGCATAGACCGGGTAGCGCTCGCCCATCAGCTTCTCCAGCACGCCGCGCGGATCCGGATTCTTCAACAGCGGCCGGTTCTGCTTCTTCGAAACCCGCTCCATCAGGAGATCGAGATCGGCCTTCAGCCAGACCGAGACGCCATGCGCATCGATCGCCTCGCGCGTCTGCGCGTTCATGAAGGCGCCGCCGCCGGTCGAAAGCACCTGCGGGCCGTTTTCGAGCAGACGCAAGATGACCCGCTGCTCCAGCGCCCGGAACTCAGGTTCGCCGTAACGCTCGAACAGCTCCGGCACGGTCATGCGCGATACGCTCTCGATCTCCTGGTCGCTGTCGATGAAGGGCAGGGAAAGCATTGTCGCCACCTTGCGGCCGATTGCGGTCTTGCCGGCGCCCATCAGGCCGACGAAGACGATCGAGCGGCTGCCGAGCCGCTCGAGCAGCGCGACACGGCCTTCGTCCGGCGGATTTGCTGGCAGCGCGTTCATGCGGAACCCTCTTTGCGCCGTATCGACATCAAAAGCCCGTTTGCGTCAAGCAGGCCGCCGCAGGCGGGCCAGATCGCCCCTCTTCCGTCGAGAAGCTTCCTCGACAAATCCTCTGCCCGAGCCCTTCGTCCTTGAATTGGCCGGAATGGCGTCCCATAAGGGCACAGGGTTTGGAATCGCAGAACAAGAAGACGGGCGAAGACTGAATGCCGACATTGTTTCGCTTTGTCGTGACGCTGGCGGTTCTTGCAGGCGTCGCTTATGGCGCGATGTTCGCGCTGGCGATGTTCGTGGAGCCGAAAAAGGCCGAAATGAGCGTGCGCATTCCCGCGGAAAAGCTCAATCCGAAGAAGAACTGACCCGGCCAAATGAACAGCGCGGCCCGCATCGAAGCCTTTCTGGAGATGATGAGCGCCGAGCGGGGTGCGGCCGAGAACACGCTTTCCTCCTACCGACGCGACCTCGAAGACGCCTCCGAAGCTATCGGTGGCGGCCTGGCCGGAGCGGCAGCCGCCGACATCCGCGCCTATCTGGACGACATCGCGGCGCGTGGCTTCGCGCCGACCTCGCAGGCGCGCAAATTGTCGGCGATCCGCCAATTCTTCAAATTCCTCTATGCCGAGGGCCTGCGCGGCGACGACCCGACCGGCACGCTGGACAGCCCGAAGAAGGGCCGGCCGCTGCCGAAGACCATGACCGAGGCTGAGACGGGCCGCCTGGTCGACCGCGCGGCCGAGGAGGCGGGCGGGGCCGCGCCCGACGGCGACCGGTTGGCGGCGCTGCGCCTGCACGCGCTGGTCGAGGTGCTCTATGCCACGGGCCTGCGCGTTTCCGAGCTTGTCGGTCTGCCGGTGACGGTGGCGCTGCGCGACGACCGTTTCTTCATGGTGCGCGGCAAGGGCGACAAGGAGCGCATGGTGCCGCTGTCGGCCAAGGCGCGCGCCGCGATGCGGGCGTGGCTTGCCGCCAGGGCGGGGGTGCCGGCCTACGCCGACAGCCCGTTCCTGTTCCCAGCCTCTTCCGACAGCGGTCATCTCTCCCGGCAGGTTTTCGCACGCGATCTCAAAGGCTTGGCGGCGCGGGCCGGCATCGCCTCGACCAAGATCTCGCCGCATGTCCTGCGCCACGCCTTCGCCAGCCACCTCCTGCAGAACGGTGCGGATCTCAGGGCCGTGCAGCAACTGCTTGGCCACGCCGATATCTCCACCACGCAGATCTACACTCATGTGCTGGAGGAGCGGCTGGTGCGGCTGGTCAACGATCATCATCCGCTTGCCGACTAGGCTTCATACCGCTATGTGAGGGCGACGTTCCACCGCCCGGAGCCAGCATTTCCAGGGTTCCGCCAGCCATTGCCTTCCGACGGATCGGTCCGCCCCAGCATGTATAATTACCTCGATTTCGAAAAGCCGGTGCAGGATCTGGAACTCAAGATCCTTGAGCTGAAGAAGCTCGCGGAGAACGGCGAGGCGGTCGATGTCGCCGACGAGATCGGCAGGCTGGAGAAGCGTTCGCGCGATGCGCTGCGCGATCTCTACAAGGCGCTCACCCCTTGGCAGAAGGTCCAGGTGGCCCGCCATCCGGACCGGCCGCACTGCCTCGACTACATCAAGGGCTTGTTCAGCGATTTCACGCCGTTGGCCGGTGACCGCAATTTCGGCGACGACCAGGCGATCGTCGGCGGTTTTGCCCGTTTCCGCGGCGAGCCGGTGGCGGTGATCGGCCAGGAGAAGGGCTCCGACACGGCAAGCCGCATCAAGCACAATTTTGGTTCGGTACGGCCCGAGGGATACCGCAAGGCGGTTCGGCTGATGGAGCTTGCCGACCGCTTCAAGATCCCGCTTTTGACGCTGGTCGACACCGCCGGCGCCTATCCCGGCGTCGGCGCCGAGGAACGCGGTCAGGCCGAGGCCATTGCGCGCTCGACCTCAGCCTGCCTAGCGCTCAAAGTGCCGTCGATCTCGGTGGTCATCGGCGAAGGCGGCTCCGGCGGCGCCATCGCGATCGCCACCGCCAACCGCGTCTACATGCTTGAGCATGCCATCTATTCGGTGATCTCGCCCGAGGGCGCGGCCTCTATTCTTTGGCGCGACACCACCCGTTCCAAGGACGCGGCGACCAACATGAAGATCACCGCCCAGGATCTTCTCGAAATGAAGATCATCGATGCCATCGTTCCCGAGCCGATGGGCGGCGCCCAGCGTGCGCCGGAAACGGTGATTGCCGCCACCGGCGATCTGATCGCCAAGACGATGAAGGACTTCGCCGGCGCCAACACCGATTTCCGCGAGCAGCGCCGCGAGAAATATTTAGCGATGGGCCGCAGCCTTTGATGCATGTCGCGCAAAACTGTGCAGTGGTTTTGCGAAAACGACATGCATGAAAACAAAGCACGTGAGTCTGCCCCAGCGCCACCCGTTTAATTCGGCCGTTCGCCGCAACTATGGCGGCGATTAACAATTTCGCCACAAAAATGCCGCCGCATTCGGCTCAATGAAAATATCCGCGAGGGGTTGGCTATTGCTTGCGGTAAGGAATTTTCAAGGTTAACGGGCTTACGGTCCATTGGTGTTGAGCCTGCGGGCCGGCCATGCCGAGGCCGTTGGCCTGAGAGAAAAGACAAAGCCGTATCGATGTTTGCCAAGCTTGCCCGCACCGGAGTCCTTGTCGCCGCGATAGGCATCGCCGGCTGCAATGATTCGTCGATGAAGGATTTTGCGCCGGAGGCCAACAAGCCCCTGCCGGATAAGATCCTCGCCGACATGAAGGCCAAGGGTATGGTGCGCACCTCCTCGGTGATGGCGCGCATCTTCAAGGAAGAAGGCAAGCTGGAGATCTGGAAGGCCAAGACCAACGGCCGCTACGATCTCGTCGCCAGCTACGACATCTGCAAATGGTCGGGCAAGCTCGGCCCCAAATACACCGAGGGCGACCGCCAGGCGCCGGAAGGCTTCTACACGGTGCGTCCGTCGCAGATGAACCCGCGCTCGAACTACCATCTGTCCTTCAACATCGGCTATCCCAACGCCTATGACAGGGCCAACGGCCGCACCGGCTCCAATTTGATGGTGCACGGCGCCTGCTCCTCGTCCGGCTGCTATTCGATGACCGATGCCCAGATCGAGCAGATCTATGCTTTCGGCCGCGATGCCTTCCAGGGCGGCCAGACCGAGTTCCAGATCCAGGCCTTCCCGTTCCGCATGACCGCCGCCAACATGGCGCGCTACCGCAACGACCCGAACTACGAGTTCTGGAAGATGCTGAAGGTCGGCTACGACAATTTCGAGATCACCAAGGTGCCGCCGAAAGTCGACGTCTGCGAGAAGCGCTACGTCTTCAATCAGGCAGCGCCCGAAGGCGCCACTTTCGACCCGACAGGCCCCTGCCCGGCAATGACGCAGCCTGATTCGTTGAAAACGGCCTACGCCGACTACGAAAAGCGCTACGACGCCGCGTTCAACGCCGCGGTCAAGGGAAGCATACTACCGCCTAAGCCGGCCATCGCCGGCATCAAGGAAGCCAGCATCGTTTCCGACTGGTCCAAGCGCCGCGCCCGCGGCGAGCGCGTGCCGATCGACCCGCCGTCGATGAATGCCGACGGCTCGGTAACCGAGACGACGCGCATGGGCCGCATCGATTCCCCGCTCGGCCGCAAGATGGCCGCGCTCGACGCGGAGAAGGAGGCCAAGCGCAAGGCCGAGGAGCAGCGGCTTGCGGCGATCGAGGCGGCCAAGGCCGCGAAGGCGCAAGCGCAGGCTGAAAAGGCAGCCGCCAAGGCGCAGGCTCTGGCCGAAAAGGAAGCCGCCAAGCAGGCGGCTCAGCAGCCGGTGGTCACCGCGGGCGTCGAGGCGGCTTCCGCGCAACCGGCGCCGGAAACGCAGCAGGCGGCAAGTGCCGACGAAGGCACGGTCTCGAAGCTGAAGAAGAAACTGCTCGGCATGTTCGGCGGCTGAGATTTCTCGATCTTGGCCGGATCCGCCGCTACCTACGATCTGAAGGGGCTGAACTGCCCGCTGCCGGTGCTGAAGGCGCGCAAGCGTCTGGCCGCGATGCGGCCTGGCAGCCGTCTGTGGCTGGAAACCACCGACCCGCTGGCCGTGATCGACATTCCGGCCTTCTGCGCCGATGCCGGCCACCAATTGATCGAGACGGCGGCGGTCGACGGCGGCCATCGCTTCCTGGTCGAGCGCGGCGGCGCGGCATAGGCCAATCGGACCTCTGCAGCTACAGCCCGGCGATCGCCAGCGGATTGGCCTCGAGCGCCGCCCGGTCGGGCGTGTCGATCGACGGCTTGTTGGTGAAGGCGGAAAACAGCCGCTGGACATAATCTTCCGGCATGTCGAGCGTGATCAGCACCAGCCGCGTGCCGCGCTGTCCGTCGGGCCACGACGGCAGCCTGGCCGGCGGATGCAGGATCTTCTGCACGCCGTGGATCACCAGCGGCCGCGACGGATCCTCCTGAAGTTCGATGACGCCCTTCATGCGCAGCAGTTTCTCGCCATGCGTCGAGCGCAACAAATCGAGGAACATCTCGATCGCCGAGAACGGCACCGGCCCGTCATGGACGAGCGAGTGGGAGCGCACGCGGCCGTCGTGGCGGTGATCATGATGATGGGAGCCGTGTTCATGACCGTCATCATGGTGATGATGATGATGCGCCGCCTCCTCTCCGAGCCAGCGCCGCACGTCGGCGCTCTTGGTCTCGGGATTGTAGAGGCCGCAATCGAAAAGCGACGCTGCCCCGGTAGCGGGACCATTGAGGTCGAGCAGGACCGCGCTCGGATTTATCTGATGAAGTCGCGCCCGCAGGGCCTCGACGTCGCTTGCCTCGGCGAGATCGGTCTTGGTCAGCACGATGCGGTCGGCGACGGCCGCCTGCTTCACCGCTTCGACATGGTTATCGAGCGTGGCCGCCCCGTTGACGCCGTCGACCAGCGTGATGACGCCGTCGAGCCGGAAAGCCTGCACCAGCGCCGGATGCGCCATGATCGACTGCAGCACCGGTGCAGGATCGGCAAGGCCGGTGGTTTCGACCACGACGCGCGCCAGCCTGGCGATGCGTCCGGTCTGCAGCCGGTCGACGAGGTCGGCCAGCGTATCGACGAGTTCGCCGCGCACCGTGCAGCAAAGGCAGCCGTCGGAAAGCTGGATGATGCCGTCTGAGGCTTGCTCGACGAGCAGATGGTCGATCGCCACCTCGCCGAACTCGTTGATGATGACGGCAGTGTCGGCAAGCGCCGGATCCTTGAGCAACCGGTTGAGCAGCGTCGTCTTGCCGGCCCCGAGAAAGCCGGTGAGCACCGAGACGGGTATGGGAAAGCCGCTGCGCCCGGTCACGGCGAGTTTGCCGCCTTGGCCGGCTGATCCCCCTGCGCTGCAGCGGCAGCGGTTGCGGCGGGTGTGGCGCCGGCCGGCAGAGGCTTGTCGGGCCGCCAACTGGGCAGCGGCACATCGGCATAGTTCTGATCGGTCTGGTCGACGAAAGCCTTGGGCGCCGGCCCGGTGGCCCCGCCAAGGCCGACCGCGATCAGCGTCGGGTGATCGAGTTTCACCTGATAGGGCGATTTGGCCTTGTCCTTGGCGGCGACGGCAGGCGCTGCCTCCGACTGCTGTTCCTTCGGCTTCTTCTTGCAGATGTCGTCCTGCAGGTCGTTGGGCGACAGCGTGTCGCCATAGGGCTTGAGCGCCGCGAGCGTCGTCGACCCGGCCGCCGGAGCGTCAAAACCCTGGTCGAGCAGCTTCGCCGCCGCTTCGGCGCGGCTGATGGCGGATTTTTCGCCGAGCACCACGGCAACCAGTGTGCGGCCATCGCGCGTCGCCGAGCCGATCATGTTGAAGCCCGAGGAGCAGACGAAGCCGGTTTTCATCCCGTCGGCGCCGGGATAGCGCCCGATCAGCAGATTGTAGTTCGGGATCGCCTTCTTACCGACGGCAAGGCCCTCGATGGAGAACCACGGCGCATATTGCGGGAAGTCGTTGCGAAGCGCCGTCACCAGGACGGCAAGGTCGCGCGCGGTCGTGTACTGGTCCGGCGAGAACAGCCCATTCGGGTTGACGAAATGCGTTCCGACCATGCCGAGCCTGGCGGCCTCGGCATTCATGCGGTCGGCGAAGGCGGCCTGCGATCCGCCGATGTTCTCGCCGACGGCCATGGCGATGTCGTTGGCCGACTTGACCAGCATCATCTTCAGCGCATTGTCGAGCCGCATGACCGATCCGGGCTTGAAGCCCATCTTGCTCGGCGGCTCGCCGGCCGAATGTTTCGTCACCTTGATCGGCGAATCGAGCGCCACCTCGCCGGCGGCGATCGCCCGGAACGTCACATAGGCCGTCATCAGCTTGCTCAGCGAGGCCGGGTACCAGCGCTTGAAGGCGTCCTGATGCTCCAGCACCTTGCCGCTCTTCAGGTCGAACAGCACCACCGGATTGGCGCGCGCAGTGCCGGAAAGCATCGGCAGCGCCAGCGCCCCCGCAAGCAATAGGTTGAGGAAATGCCTTTGCCGCATGATCAATTCCGAAATCGCCTCTTGCCGTAGTTGCCGCTGGCTCCGTAAGATTTCGCTGCGCGATGGCCAGCATACTGCGGACCGACCCTCGACTCCGGGCCGCATTATGCGGTGCTATTTACCCTATGTGACGTCAAAATGGCAAAGCGCCAGACGATCACACTTGCCGGGCAGCGGCCCTGAATTGCCTGCCCCAACAAAGAAATGGAACGATTATGCCAATTCTCAACCGTGCCGCGGAAATGCAGGAAGAAGTCGCGGGCTGGCGGCGCCATCTGCACCAGACGCCGGAACTGAACTTCGACGTTTTCCAGACCGCCGCCTTCGTCACCGACAAGCTGCAGGCTTTCGGTTGCGACGAGGTTGTGACCGGCCTCGGCAAAACCGGCGTCGTCGGCATCATCCGCGGCCGTAAGGGCGAGGGTCCGGCCATCGGCCTGCGCGCCGACATGGACGCTTTGCCGATCAACGAGATCACCGGCAAGCCTTACGCGTCGAGCGTTCCCGGCAAAATGCATGCCTGCGGCCATGACGGCCACACCGCCATGCTGCTCGGCGCAGCCAAATACCTCGCCGAAACGCGCAATTTCGTCGGCTCCGTGGCGGTGATCTTCCAGCCCGCCGAGGAAGGCGGCGGCGGCGGCAACGAAATGGTCAAGGACGGCATGATGGAACGCTTCGGCATCTCGAAGGTGTTCGGCATGCATAACATGCCCGGCCTGCCCGTCGGCGAGTTCGCCATCAAGCCCGGCCCGATCATGGCGGCGACCGCCGAATTCACCATCACCGTCAAGGGGCATGGCGGCCATGCGGCGATGCCGCATGCCACGATCGACCCGATCGTAATTACCAGCCACTTGGTGAGCGCTTTGCAAACCATTGCTTCACGCAGCACCGATCCGGTCGAGGCCGTCGTCGTGTCGGTGACCAAATTCCATGCCGGCGATGCCTACAACGTCATACCGGAAAAAGCCGAGATCGCGGGCACGGTGCGCACGCTGAAAAAGGAAGTGGCCAGGAAAGCGGAGGAGAAAATCCGCGCCATTTGCGCTGGCCTGGCATCAGCCTTCGGCGCGACGATCGAGGTCGACTACGACCCCAACTATCCCGTCACTTTCAACCATCCGGAAGAGACGGCCTTCGCCAGCGATATTGCCGCCGGCGTCGCCGGCGACGCGAATGTCCACCGCGCCATCCAGCCGGTGATGGGCGGTGAGGATTTTTCCTACATGCTGGAAGCGCGCCCCGGCGCCTTCATCTTCATCGGCAACGGCGACACCGCCGGCCTTCACCATCCGGCCTATGACTTCAACGACGAGGTCATCCCGCACGGCATGAGCTATTGGGTGAGGTTGGTGGAGACGGCGCTGGCCGCCTGACCGCTTTGCACGGAGGCGACCTTCCCGGCCGATTGCCGCCGATCGGCCGGTAACGCCTCTTGGCGAACCGGCCCGAAGCGTTTATGTGTCGGGCCGCGTGGTCCCGTAGCTCAGTAGGATAGAGCGGCAGATTCCTAATCTGTAGGTCACAGGTTCGATTCCTGTCGGGATCACCAACTAAATCAAAGGGTTGGCTGACTTTTGCAATGCTCCCATGTTGCATTTTCTTGCAACTGGGCTCCCGTTGCTTTCCGTTCGCTCGAATCTCAAGCACACCCTGGCCGCCGCGGTGAGAGCGCGGGCAGGGCAATCAGATGCGCCGGCCGGTTTTGGCGTCGAACAGATGCGCCGAGGCGCGGTCGATCTCGATCCGCACGCTCTCGCCTTGCTTCAGCGCTAGCCGCTCGCGGAAAAGGCAGGAGATCACCTCTCCGCCGCAGTCGACCGTGGCGAAGATTTCCGAGCCGGTCGCCTCCATGAGCGTGACTGTGCCGGAGAGACCCTGGCCGGTCGCCCGGATATGCTCGGGACGAATGCCGTAGACCAGTTCCCTTCCCGCGGCTTCGCTCGGCCGGATGCCTTGCGGTAGCGGCAACGTCAGCCCACCGGCACTGCGGAAGATGCCCTCCTCGATGTGGCCGTGGATGAAGTTCATGGCCGGCGAGCCGATGAAGCCGGCAACGAACAGATTGGCCGGCCGGTCGTAGAGATCGAGCGGCGCGCCGATTTGCTCGACCAGACCGTCGTGCAGCACGACGATCTTGTCGGCCATGGTCATCGCCTCGATCTGGTCGTGCGTGACATAGATGGTGGTGGTGCCGAGCCGCTGATGCAGCGCCTTGATCTCGCCGCGCATCTGCACGCGCAATTTGGCGTCGAGATTGGAGAGCGGCTCGTCGAACAGAAACACCTGCGGGTCGCGCACGATGGCGCGGCCCATGGCGACGCGCTGGCGCTGGCCGCCGGAAAGCTGGCGCGGATAGCGGTCGAGCAGCTTTTCCAGGCCGAGAATGCCGGCTGCCCGCTTCACCCGGCTCGCGGTATCGGCCGGATCGGCTTTCTTGATCTTGAGCGCGAAGCCCATATTGTCCGCCGCCGTCATGTGCGGGTAGAGCGCGTAGTTCTGGAACACCATCGCGATGTTGCGGTCCCGTGCCCTGAGGTTGTTCACGGTGCGCTCGCCGATTGCGATCTTTCCGGCCGAGATCGTTTCCAGCCCCGCGATCATGCGCAGCAGCGTCGACTTTCCGCAGCCCGACGGTCCGACCAGGATGACGAACTCGCCATCGGCGATATCGACGCTGACATCGTGGATGATCCGAGTGGCTCCGAAAGCCTTCTGCACGTTGTTGATGCTTACCGATGCCATTGCGTATCTCCGAAAGAATGAGGGCGGATCAGGCGCTCAGCCACCCTTGACCGCGCCGGCGGTCAGCCCGGCGACGATCTGCCGTTGCGCGAACATGGTCAGCACCAGCACCGGCAGCGTCACCACCAGCGCGGCGGCGGCGAGCGGCCCCCAGCTCACCTGCTCGTAGGACAGCATGTTGTAGACCGCGACCGGCAATGTCCGCGTCTCGCGGCTGGCGAGCACCACGCCGAAGACGAAGTTGTTCCACGAGAAGATGATCGACAGGATGAAGGCGACGACGATGCCGGGCTTGGCGATCGGCAGCGCGACCAGGCGAAACACCTGCCACGAACTGGCGCCGTCGATGTTGGCGGCCTCCTCCAATTCCATCGGCGTCGTCTCGAAATAGCCGATCATCACCCAGACCACGATCGGCACCGTCACCACCAGATGGATGATGATCTGCGGCCAGAGCGTGCCGAGGATGCCCAGCCACTGAAACAGGAGGAACAGCGGGATGAGATAGGAAAGCCCGGGCGTCATGCGGGCGATCATGATGACGATCGCCGAGCGTTCCGCCTTGAGCCTGGCGATGCCATAGCCGGCCGGCACTCCGATCAGCAGCGCCAGCAGCGTCGCCGTGCCGGTCACCAGCACCGAGTTCCACAGATAGAGCAGGAAATTGTTCTCCTCGAACACCTTTGCGTAGTTCGACCAAGCGAAGCGCTCCGGGATCAGGATCGGCGGATAAGCGCCGTTGTCGATCTCGAACTTCAGCGACAGCGAGATCATCCAGAGGAAGAACAGGATCGCCGGCGAGACCAGCACCAGCGCCGCGAAGAACAGGCCTATCTTGTTGAGCAGCCGCGAGCTCACCTATTTGCCCTCCGTGTCGACCCATTGCGAGCGCTGGCGCAGCATCAGGAGGATGAAGGACAGGGCCACGATGACGATGAAGAACACCACCGCCATGGCCGAGCCGTAGCCCATGTCGTAATAGGAGAAGGCGGTGTTGTAGAGATAGATGTTGATTGTTTCCGATGCCGTGCCCGGCCCACCTTGGGTCATCGCGTAGATGATATCGAAGCTCTTGAGCGCATCGATCGTGCGGATGATGACCGCGATCATCAGAAACGGCGCGATCATCGGCAAGGTGAGGTAGCGGAACTGCTGCCAGGCATTGGCGCCGTCGATCTCGGCGCTTTCGAACGGCTCGCGCGGCACGGATGCCAGCCCACCCAGCACGATCAGCATCACCAGCGGCGTCCACTGCCAGGTCTCCACCGCGACCAGCGAAGGAATGACGGTGTTGGCGTTGAAGATCCACTCCTGCGCCGGAATGCCGACCAGCGACAGGAGATAGTTGAGCACGCCGAGCTGCGGATGGAACATCATGGTCCAGACCAATGCCACGGCGACGGGTGTGGCCATCATCGGCATCACGAAGACGCCGCGCAGCAGACCGCGCAAGGCAAACCTGGCGTCGAAGATGAGCGCGGCGACGGTACCGAAAAACATCGGCGCGACCACCGACAGGAAAGTATAGATCAAGGTATGCCAAAGCGATTCCCAGAACCGCGGATCGCTCGCCAGGCGCAGATAATTTTCCATCCCGGCAAAGCTTCGCGACTGGCCGAGCGTCCAGCTGTTGACGCTCATCCACAACGTGAAGGCCCAGGGAAAGACGATCACGGCGCCGACGACGACGAGCGCAGGAATGACGAAAGGCCAGTAGTTTGGAGCCAGCCGGATCGGCTGGCTCTCTTCGACGGCTTGCGTCGTCACCCCTGCGCGTTCCGGGGCGATGGCGGACATCAGCCTTGCTCGCTCCTGTCGAGAACCGGCTGGAACTGATCGGTGGCCTTCTTCAGTTCGTCGGCGGGATCGGCGCCGGCGATCATGTTGGTCAGCGCCACGCCATAGATGTCCCGGAACTCGGTGACCGGGATGATGACCGGCAGCGCCAGCCGGCTGATATTGCCTGAGCCGACCACGGCATCCAGCCAGCTCGGCGGCATGGTGACGCCTTCGCGCACCTTGGGGTCTTCCAGCACCGACTTGCGGAACGGCACGCCGGCGCCGGCCTGCAGCAGGCGCGCGCCCATGGCCGGAGAGACCGCCCACTGGCAGAACAGATAGGCCGCTTCCTTCTTCGCGCTGGCGGACGTGACACCGATGCCGTCGCCGAACGTGCCTGCGGCATGCGCCTTGGGTCCCTTCGGCATGACGCCATAGCCGACCTTGCCGACCACCCGCGACTTCTCCGGATTTTCCATCGGCGGTGCGAAGCCCACGCCATCGAACCACATGCCGATCTTGCCCTGCAGGAAGGCGGATTGCGCCTCGGCCCAGTTGAAGCCGGTGACGCCGGTAGGCGCGGCCTTGGTCATCAGCCGCTGGTAGAGGGCGGCAGCCTCGATCGCCTCCGGCGAGGTGGTGCGCAGCTTGCCGTCGCTGCCGAGCGGCGTCATGTCGTAGCCGAGCATCAGAGACGTCCACACCGGCGTGTTGGCGTTCTTGAGACCGCGTGCGACGAAACCGAAGGTGTTGCTTGAGGGATCCGTCAGCGCTTCAGCGGCGGCCACCAGCTGCTCGAAGCTCTCGGGATATTTTATACCTTTGGCGTCGAACAGCTCCTTGTTCCAGTAGAGGATCCAGTAGTCGACCGAGAACGGCAGCGAGCGCAGCACGCCCTGGCCGTCCTTGGCGAACTGGATGCCCGCCTCGGCGAAGTCGCTTTCGGTCAGCCCTGGATCGGTGAGGGCCGGATCGGCAACGAAGCCGGAAATGTCGGCCAGCCAGCCGCCCTTCTCGAACTGGCGCTTCTGCACATGGTAGCTCAGATGCACGACGTCGAAGCTCGGCTTGCCGGAGCTGAGCTCGATCACCGTCTTCTGGCGCTGCTGCTGTTCGGGTGTCGCCTCGGCATTGACCTTGATGCCGGTCAGCTTCTCGAACTCCGCGAGATTCTTCAGGATGGTGTCGCTGCGCGGGCTCTTGACTAGGTTGACGTCGAGCGTCGTGCCGGCAAAGCGCTTCCAGTCGACGCCCGCGGCGAAGCTCGGACGAAGACCGACGAGGCCGGTGGCGGCGAGAGCCGCGGTTCCCTGGAGCAGCTGCCTTCTGGTTGGACTGAATGGATTGGACGACATTTCTTCCTCCCGGTTGTCGTTGTCGATTACGCCACCACGATTGCGGCGCGGTTTTGCTTCCTCAAATCTGCAGCGCCAGCCGGCGCGCATTGTCGATGTGCTGGCTGATCGCCTCAACCGCCATCTCCGGATCGCGTTTCTCCAGGGCCTCGATCACCGCAAGATGCTCGCGCATGACCGGCACGACGCGACCGTCGATGCGGAACCGCTCCTGATGGATGAGCCGGATCTTCACCGAATTGACCAGATAGGCCTTGGCGATGATCTCGTTGCCCAGCGCGCTGATGAAGGTGTCATGCATGGCCCAGTCGATGTTCTGGGCCTTGGCTTCCATTTCGGGGGTCGGGGTCTGCGCCAGCGCTTGGGCGAGCATGTCCTCGTGCTCGCGCCTCAGACCCGCAATCTCGGCGTCGGACGCGTTGACGGCAAACAGCGCGACAGCCTCGCGCTCCATGAACAGGCGGAACTGGAAAGCCTCGCGGATCAGGCTGATGTCGATATGCGCGATCTGCATGCCGCGTTGCGGTATCGTGGTCAGCAGCCCCTCGGCCTCGAGCCGCGGCACGATCTCGCGGATGGCTCCGAGCGGCAGGCCGGTGAAGGCGACCAGCTCGCGCTGCGAAACGAACTGGCCGGGCCTGAGGTCGCGGGCCAGCAGATGCCGCGTGAAGCTGGCATAGGCCTTCTCCCTGAGGGTTGCCGGTTCGCTCGTGTCGTCCATGCCGATCAGCGCCCTCGCCGGTTCAGGCTGCCTGTGTCGCAAACAGCCTGTCGTAAGCGGCGCCAAGCTGCTGCCGTTCCTGCAAGGCTACCGGCTCGAGCGGCGGCCGAACCGTCAGCCAGCGTTCGTCGCCGGTCTGGCGCGCCACCATGGCCTTCACCGCCGGGATGACCGGATGCCGGAGCAGTTCGAGGACGAAGCTTTCCACGCGGGAGTCGTCGCGTCCGCTCTCGATCATGGCGCGCAGTTCGCCGGCGGCGAAATTGGCCATGCCGGAAATCGCGCCCTGGCCGCCGATCCGCACCGCCGGAGCCAGATGCCGTTCGTCGCCGATGAGGATGATCAGGTCGCCATGCGCCTTGAGCAGCGCTTCGCTGTAGCCCCAGTCTCCACCGGAATCCTTGACCCCGGCGACCACGCCCGGATACGCCTCGCGAAGCCGGCCGATCAGGTCGAGCGACAGCTGCACCGTCGTGACCGAGGGGATGTTGTAGAGCAGCATGCCGCGGGCCAGCGGACCGAGCGCGGCGAACACGGCGCCGAACCAGCCGAACAGCCCATCGTCACCGACATTCTTGAAATAGCTCGGCGGCGCCAGAAGGATGTTGCGGGCGCCGCGCTGCAACGCCTGGCGGCACTGCTCGGCAGCGTCCTCCGCCGCATCGACCAGCACGCCTGCAACGAGTTGGTCCGCGGGTATTCCCGCCGCAAGCATGGCATCGATGACCGCCTGCCGCTCCGCCGTACCGACGGAAGCGCCTTCGCCGGTGGTGCCGAACAGCGTTACGCTGCTGCAGCCAGCATCGAGACAGGCCTTAGCATGCTCGGTCATCAGCGGAACGGCGATCCGCCCGGCTGCATCAAAGGGCGTTGTGAGCGCAACCGACAGACCAAAGCGCGAACCCACCTGCAATTCTCCATTCATCAATCCGCGAGCAGGCGTAGCATACTGACATGTTAGTTGTAAACATAGCTCTCGGTCACGCTTGGCTGCGGCTGGAAACAATTCACAATGCCTGTAGAGCCAGTCCCGCCAGCGCGGATGCCGCGAGCGTCGGCAGCATGCCGGCCTTCAGCCTGAGCATGGCGACCATCGCCGCCGCCGACAGCAGCGCCGCGCGCCAGTCGAGCGAGGAAACGACCGGAACCTCGACGCCCCAGCCGACGCTCTCGACTTTGCCGAAGACGACATGCAGCGCGAACCACAGCGCAAGGTTCATCACCACGCCGACGACCGCTGCCGTTATCGCACCGAGCGCCGCCGACAACGCCTTGTTCTGCCGCAGCTGCTCGATGTAGGGCGCGCCGAGGAATATCCAGAAGAAGCAGGGCGCAAAGGTAGCCCAGAGCGTCAGCGCCGCCCCCAGCGACCCTGCAAGCAGAGGGCTGAGCGTACCCGCATGGCGATAGGCGGCGGCGAAGCCGACGAATTGCAGCACCAGGATCAGCGGTCCGGGCGTCGTCTCGGCAAGTCCGAGCCCGTCGACCATTTCTCCGGGCGAAAGCCAGCCGAACGAGGTCACCGCGGCTTGCGCGACATAGGCAAGAACCGCATAGGCGCCGCCGAAGGTGACGACCGCCATCAGGCTGAAGAAGCCGCCGATCTGCGCCCATACGCTCCCCGGCCCTGCCAGCACGGCGATCAGCGCCACCGGTCCGAGCCAGATCGGCAGCCAGATGGCGATGGTCCGGGCTGCGTGCCATTTGGTCGGCACGGTGTGGCCGAGCTCGCCGCGCTCGAACATCAGGTCGACCACGCCGCCTCTGTCGGCGGCGGCGTTGCCCTTGCCATGCGCCGAACCCGAAAACAGCCCGGGTGCAAAGTGATTGCCGACCCAGCCAATGAGTCCCGCCGCAAGCACGATCAGTGGAAACGGCAGCTTGAGGACATAGATGGCAAGAAAGGCCGCCACCGCGATGGCCACCATGACCCGGTTCTTCAGCGCCCTCTTGCCGATGCGGATCACCGCTTCGACGACGACCGCCAGCACCGCCGCCTTGATGCCGAAGAACAGCGCCTCGATGACCGGCGCGTCGTTGTAGAGCATGTAGAAACTGCTCAGGGCAAGCATGACCAGTGCGCCCGGGAGCACGAACAATGTCCCGGCGACGAGGCCGCCGGCCGTCCGGTGCAGCAGCCAGCCGATATAGACGGCAAGCTGCTGCGCCTCGGGACCCGGAAGAAGCATGCAGTAGTTCAGAGCATGCAGGAACCGCTCCTCGCCGATCCAGCGGCGCTCCTCGACCAGTTCCTTGTGCATCAGGGCGATCTGCCCGGCCGGCCCGCCGAAAGAGAGCAGGCCGATCTTGGCCCACAGCCGCGTCGCATCACTGAAGGTCGGCACAGCCGGGACATCGGCCGGCTGCTCGGCGCTGTCCTTGGCAAGCACGGTCATTGTTGCTTACCCCCGGCCGGCCAGTTATGCGTCTCGTCCGTGGCGTCGCGGCACCAGCGGAAGAAAGCGTCATAGAGCAGCATGCCGGCTTCGAGCTGTTCCAGGTCGTCGCGGAACATGCGCGACAGGCCGAGCGACGCGGCGAGGAACCCGGCAGCCTGCGGCACCAGGTCGAGACGCGCTGTATCCGCGCCGCGCACGATCAGCGCCAGACGATCGAGCGCCTCGGTGCGCAGGCCGAACTCCTCAATCATCGTGTCGAAGGTGCAATGATCGCCGCGATGGCTCCAGAACACGCCTTCGATGTCGAAGGGCACCGCGGCGAAGCGATCCGCCACCAGGGGCACCTCGGCCGGGTCGACGAACAGGAACACGGCGCCAGGATCGACAAATCGTCGGATCAGCCAGGGGCAGGCGATGCGATCGACCTTCGGCCGGGAACGCGTGACCCATACGGTGCGACCCTTCCCATCGCGAGGCGGAATTGCGTCGGCCGCGACTAACGGCGCCTTGACGGCGGCCCACGCCGCGAAACCGCCTTCCAACGATTCCGCCGGAATGCCCTCGTGGCGCAGCCACGCGGCAACGCCTTGCGAGAGCTTCTCTCCGCGCTGGCAGATGACCACGACCTTGGATCCGGAGAAGTCGGCCGCCCAGGTCGAGACGGTTCTGAAGTCGCGTCGGTAAGAAGCCGGCAGCAGCCGCGGATCGGCTTGAAAGTCGTCGTCGATGCGTACGTCGACGAGACGAGGTGCATCCGGCAGGCCGACCAGTCGGGCAAGCTGTGGCACTGTGATCTGAGTTGTTGACGGCATGGCGTCCACCTCCTGAACGAAGAGAGTTTGGACGCGATCGTTGGGCTGACGCCTCACGGGGTCGTCGCGGGGAACCCCTTAGCCAGGATGCTGGAACGCTCCCCTACGATTGTCAAGAATTCTTGTCGAGGAAGGCGCGGCCCGCACCTTCTTTGGAAGCTGCACTTACTGCGCCGTCCAACCGCCATCCATCGGCAGGGTCGTGCCGGTCATCTGCTTGGCCGCATCCGAGCACAGGAACAGCGCCAGTGCCGCCAAATCCTCAACGCTGACGAACTCTTTGGTCGGCTGCGCGGCAAGCAGCACATCGTGCTTGACCTGTTCCTCGGTCATGCCGCGCGCCTTCATCGTGTCGGGGATCTGCTTCTCGACCAGCGGCGTCCAGACATAACCGGGCGCGATCGCATTGACGGTGATGCCATCCTGCGCGACTTCCAGCGCCACCGTCTTGGTCAGACCTGCAATCCCGTGCTTGGCAGAGACATAGGCCGACTTGAACGGCGAGGCGACCAACGCATGGGCCGAAGCCGTGTTGATGATGCGGCCCCATTTGCGGCTCTTCATGCCCGGCAGCGCCGCCTTGATGGCATAGAAGGCGGCAAGCAGGTTGATGCGGATGATTGCTTCCCACTTGTCGTCGGGGAATTCGTCGATCGGCGCGACATGCTGGATGCCGGCATTGTTGACCAGGATGTCGAGGCTGCCGAACGCCTCCTCGGCCTCGCGGATCATGGCGGTGACCGCCCCGCCGTCCATCATGTTGGCGCCGGAATAGCGGCACTTGACGCCGAAATCCCTCTCGATGCCGGCGCGCTCCTTTTCGATCGCCGCGGCATCGCCCAGGCCGTTGATGGTTACGTTGGCGCCCTCGGCGGCAAAGGCGCGGGCGATTGCAAGGCCGATGCCGCTGGTCGAGCCAGTGACGAGCGCATTCTTGGAAGACAGGGAACCCATGGCAGATCTCGCACGTGGAGGGAGGGACTGTTGAAGCACATAGTTTGTGCGTCGCAACATAACAATGCCATGCCCGTATTTCGGTGCGATACAATGTTGTGATGCAGTTCGAGCGACAGGAAGCTGGCGGTCCTAGGGCGGTCTTTGCCGCCGCTGATGTGAGCCTGCGACCTATCCGGCTATCTTGAGCAGCGAGGAAACCAGGAGCTTGTGCTCCTGCTGCGACAGCACGTCTGAATCGAAAAGATTCATACTGCGCAGCCCCTCGATGGCGAGGAAACAAACCAGCAGCGAGCCGAGGTCGTCCGTTTCCCCCTTCAGCCGTTCGAACAGCTGCCGCTTGAAGGCTTTGATCGGCGTCAGGAATTCCGGATCCTCGGCGATCGCGGAGAACATCCAGGAGGCCGAAGGTTTCGGCTTCTCGCAATCATCGGCCGAGAGCCGTATGTAGGCCGCGAGCGCGCTTTCATCGCTTGCCTCGGCCGTGCGTTCTTCGAGCGCCTGCTCGAAAGCATTGAGGTAATTCTCGACCAGCCCCTGCATCAGCTTGGCCTTGGTCGGGAAATTGTAGAGCAGACCGCCCTTCGACACGCCGGCGCGATTGGCGATGGCGTCGAGTGACAGGCTTCCCGGGCCCGCCTCGCGCGCCACGTCGGCTGCCGCTGCAAGTATCCTGTCGCGCGAGTTTGCCCTGCGAGCTTTCATCACGCCTTCCCTTACATTAGGCCTTGTGGAATTGACAAGACCGTCCAGACGGTACAGTAAGGCGCCCGCAATTTGAAATCGGGATTTATCGTCGATATGTGTCCCGGCAATTGACGTTGCCGGTTGCCGGCTCGAGGGGAACTATCCGTGAAGCGCTTCTTCATCATCACCGGAATTCTACTGCTGCTCGCCGTGGTGTGCGCCGGAATCGTCGGCTTCAACCTGTTTCGTGACAATGCGATCAAGCAGTTTTTCGCCACCATGAAACCGCCGGCGGCGACAGTGTCGACCATCGTGGCGAAGCCTTCGAACTGGACGCCCGGCGTCGAGGCGATCGGCACCGTCAACGCCGTGCGCGGCGTCGACCTGACCGTCGAGACGGCCGGCATCGTCAAGGACATCCTCTTCCACGCCAACCAGAAGGTCGCGGCCGACGCTGTGCTTCTGCAGCTCGACGATGCCGTCGAGAAGGCCGATCTGGTGGCACAGAAGGCTCAGGCAGCATCCGACCAGGCGGCGCTGACCCGCGCGCTGGAATTGCAGCGGCGTGGCGTCGGCACCGACGCTACGCTTGATGCCGCGCGCGCGGCGGCGACCGCATCGGCCGCGCAAGTGAACAAGCTGCAAGCCGTGCTCGACCAAAAGCAACTCGCAGCTCCCTTTACCGGCACGGTCGGCATTCCGAAGATCGACATTGGCCAGTATCTGGCGCCCGGCAACTCAGTCGTCACGATCCAGGATCTGGACACGATGCGGGTCGACTTCACCGTGCCCGAACAGCAGCTGCCGCTGCTGAAGATCGGCCAGACGGTGCGGATCGGCAGCAATGCTGCCGACATGTCCTTTGCCGGCTCGATCCGCGGCATCGATCCCAAGATCGACCCGGCAAGCCGGCTGGTGTCGATCCGCGGCGAGGTCGCCAACCCGGAGGGCAAGCTGACCCCGGGCCAGTTCGTGCAAATCCGCGTCGAGTTGCCGGAGGAAAGCAACGTCATCTCGGTGCCGCAGACGGCGGTGACCTCAAGCCTGTACGGCGACTATGTCTTCGTGGTGGTGCCGCCCAAGCCCCCTGAGGCCGGCGCTGCCGCGCCAGCAAAATCGGAAGACCAGAAGTCCGGCGCGGAGAAGCCTGCCGGCGATGCAGCCAAGCCGCAAGCCGATGCCTCGAAGCCGGCCTCCGATACGGCAAACGCCGCCGACAGCGCCGCGAAGCCGGCTGAGAACGCTCAAAAGCCGGCCGAAACCGGGCAGCAACCGGCGCTCGTTCTATCGCAGGTCTTCGTCAAGCTCGGCCGCCGCAACAACGGCATGGTCGAGATCGTCGAAGGCCTGAAGGCCGGCGACCAGGTCGTGACCGCCGGTCAGAACCGGCTCTTCAACGGCATGTCCGTTGCGGTCGACAACACCGTTGATCCCAGCAAATCGGCAAACAAGCAGGTTCAGCAATGAGCTTTTCCGATATCTTCATTCGCCGCCCCGTCCTCTCGACGGTGCTGGCCTGCATGATCCTGCTCCTGGGTTTCCAGGCCATCTTCAACCTGTCGATCCGGCAGTATCCGAAGGTTGACGAGACGGCGATCACCATCACCACGGCCTATCCCGGAGCCAGCGCCGACCTGATTCAGGGCTTCATCTCTGCGCCGATCGCGCGCGCCGTCGCCTCGACGGAAAACATCGACTACGTCACCTCGTCGAGCCGCCCGTCTTCGAGCACGGTGACCGTGCAGATGAAGCTCGGCTCCAACCCCGATGTTGCGTTGACCGAGGTGCTGTCCAAGGTTCAAGGCGTGCGCGGCACCTTGCCGGATGCCGCCAAGGATCCGGTGATCGTCAAGGGCACCGGCCAGCAGTTCGCGATGATGTATATCTCGATGCAGAATCCGAACATGTCGAAGGAGCAGTTGACCGAGTACATCGAGCGCGTCGTGCGGCCGCGCATCTCGACCGTGGAAGGCGTCGCCGACGTCCAGATCTTCGGCGCCGAGGAATATTCGATGCGGGTCTGGATCGACCCGGTCAGGCTCGCCGCCCGCGGCGCCACGGCCGCCGACGTGCTGACTGCGATCAACAATTCCAATTTCCTGTCCGCGCCCGGCAACACACAGAACGAGTATGTGGTTTCCTCGATCGCGGTTCACTCGACCCTGCAGACGCCGGAAGCCTTCGCGCAGCTCCCCATCCGCTCGACCGACGGCCAGGTGGTGCGGCTGCGCGATGTGGCGCGGGTCGAGCTTGGCGCCGCCAGCACCGACACGAGGGTGAGCTTCAACGGCAAGCCGGGCACCTTCCTGGCCATCTTCCCGACGCCTGCCGCCAATCCGCTGACGACTGCCGAGGCGATCCACAAGATCGTGCCGGTGATCCAGGATACGTTGCCGAAGGGCATGACGATCGAGATCGTCTACGATTCCACCGAGCAGATCAGCGCCTCGATCGAGGAGGTGTTCAAGACCATCGGTGAGGCTGTCGCCATCGTCATTCTCGTCATCCTGCTCTTCCTCGGATCCTTCCGCTCGGTGATGATGCCGATCGTGACCATCCCTCTGTCGCTGATCGGCGTCTGTTTCATTCTGTTTGCGGTAGGCTATTCGATCAACCTTCTGTCGCTGCTTGCCATGGTGCTGGCGATCGGCCTTGTCGTCGACGACGCCATTGTCGTGGTGGAGAACATCCACCGCCATATGGAGGAAGACGGCATGTCGCCGATGCAGGCGGCTTTCAACGGCATGCGCGAGATCTTCTCGGCAATCGTCGCCATGACCATTACGCTGGCCGCCGTGTTTGCGCCGCTTGCCTTCACCGGCGGTCTGACCGGCGCGCTGTTCCGCGAGTTCGCGGTCACGTTGGCCGGCTCCGTGGTGCTGTCCGGCCTGATTGCGGTGACCATCACGCCGATGATGTCGGCTCGCCTCTTGAAGGCCGGCGCGCACGGCCGCTTCCAGCGCATCGTCGACGGCACCTTCAGCCGTGTCGAGCGCGTCTACGAGCGGGCGGTGACCGCTTCGCTCAGAAACAGGCCGGTTACCTTTATCATCGTCGTCGCGCTGGTTGCGCTCACCGGCTTCATGTTCACCAAGACCTCGACCGAACTAGCGCCGGAAGAAGACCAGGGCTTCCTGCTTTCGATCGTAACCGCCCCGCGCTACGCTACCTCGGACTACACCGAGACCTACGTCAACCAGATCCTCGGTCTTGTTAAGGACATTCCGGAAACGCGGGCGCAGTTCTCGGCGGTCGCCTTCGGCGGCGCCACCAACGGCGCTTTTGTCGGCTTTGCCTTCAAGGATTGGGCCGAACGGCAGCGCAGTTCGAAGGAGATCCAGACCGACATCACCGGTCGCTTGGCCAAGGTCGCCGGCGTCGAGGCTTTCGTCTTCGCGCCGCCGACGCTGCCCGGCTCGGGCGGCGGCCTGCCGATCTCGATGGTGGTTCGCTCGACCGGCGATCCCTCGGAAGTCTTCGACCAGGCCGAGAAGATCAAGAACAAGGCGCAGGCTTCCGGCCGCTTCATCGTCGTGCAGAACTCGATGTCCTATGACGCCCCGCAGGTGACCGTCACCATCGACCGCGAGCGCGCGGCGGCACTGAACCTGCCCATCGCCGACATCGGCAACACGCTGACGCTGCTGGTCGGCGGCGCCGAAGTGGCGCAGTTCGATCGCGACTCCAACAGCTATGACATCATCCCACAGGTGCCGCAGGAGTTCCGCGACAATCCGGCGAAGCTCGGCGAGTATTTCGTGCGCAGCGTCGACGGCAAGATGGTGCCGCTGTCGGCGGTGGTGCATATCTCGACCAACGCCTCGCCGGCAGCGATCGAGCAGTTCAACCAGCTGAACTCGGCCACGATCTCCGCCCTGCCCTTGCCCGGCGTGACCACCGGCGACGGATTGAAAGTGCTGGAGGATCTCGCCAGGGAAACGCTGCCCGACACGTTCTTCATCGACTATTCCGGCCAATCGCGGCAGGAAAAGGAGCAGGGCAACACCATCCTGATCGCCTTCGCGGCCGCCGTGATCGTGATCTACTTGGTTCTGGCCGCTCAGTTCGAGAGCTTCCGCGATCCGCTGATCATCATGATGGCGGTGCCGCTTTCGATCTTCGGTGCCATCGTGCCGCTCAATATCGGCCTCGGAACGCTCAACATCTACACGCAGGTCGGACTGATCACCCTGATCGGCCTCATCACCAAGCACGGCATCCTTTTGGTGGAATTCGCCAACCAGCAGCGCGAAATCCATGGCATGCGGCGCCGCGATGCCATCATCGCCTCGGCCAAGGTGCGCCTGCGGCCGATCCTGATGACGACGGCCGCGATGGCGCTCGGCGTCGTGCCGCTGATCATCTCCAGCGGCGCCGGCGCCGCGGCGCGCTACTCGATGGGCCTCGTCATCTTCACCGGCATTCTGGTCGGCACGATGTTCACGCTGTTCGTCGTGCCGATGTTCTACACCTTCATCGCCAGCAAGGATCTGCCGCATCTCGCCGAGAAGCCCGATCCGAAGCTGATGCCGGCGCTGCCCACCTGAAGCAATCCAGGACTGCTCCAAAACAAAAAAGAGGCCGGAAAATCCCGGCCTCTTTTTTAGGCGGTCACCCCACGGCTTCGGCGCCAGAGCAATTCCAAGAAAAGTGTGGAACGGTTGCTCGGCGACTTCGCCGTGGCCTTCCGTCCGGAATTGCGTCGAACCTGGCTTGAAGGCGGCAATCCGCCCGCTACTTGACCCGTTACTTTACGATGAGGATGCTGGTGTTGCCCGGGCCGAAGGCCTCGACGAGCTGATAGAAGTCGGCCGCGGCATCGGGATGCAAACGCACGCAGCCATGCGAAGCTGGCCGGCCAAGATGCTTGATGGCATAGGTCGCATGCACCGCATAGCCGCCGCTGAAGAAGACCGAATGCGGCATCGGCGCATTGTCGTATTTCTTCGAATACCACATCTCATGCATGCGGGTCGGCTTGAATGACCCTGTCGGCGTGATGTGCCCCCTGTCGCCCGTCGACACTTTCCAGGTGAACGTCGGCCGGCCGTCGACCGTGACTTCCATGATCTGCTGCGACAGCGAAACCCGGGCGACGAGCTGGTTGGCATGAGCGGCGTTGCTGCCGAAGAGCAGAGCCGCGCCGGTGAGCGCGGCGGCGGTGACGTGGATGAGCTTGGCTGAAATGGCGGTATGCATGACGATCCCTCTCTCTCTCTCTCTCTTATGCCGGTCGGGCCGGCTGCAATTTCGATGGATCGTCTTATCGGGATCACCTGTTTCAGGTCTATTTCGCTTAATATGCGTTAATGTTTCGAATTCGTTTCTCTAAGTTGACGGCCTAATTCCAGAGAACACGCTCCCCCTAGACCGGCTGCCGGCAATATCAAGCAGGCCGAAACCGGCGGGCAAAGCGTATATGGCTTTGATATGAAAGCCTTTCTCCGAATCTCGAAACCGAATTGCAACAAAGCGCGACTTGCGCGGCATGATGCGGATACAGGCCCGCAGCAATGTCGAGTCACGGGAACAGACATCAGCAAACGAAAATGGGCAGGAAATCGAAAGTTCGCACCTGGTTTCTCAGGATCGGCGTCTCGGCAGTCATCCTCGGTGCTGTCGGCTCTGTCGCCGGCAACCCTGTGACGGCGCTTGGCGCCATGAATTCCGGCGAGGTTTCGACACTGCACACTGCAATGTTCATCGCCACGGTCTGGATCATCTCCAGCCTGCGCGTCAACCGGCTGAGGGCCCTCTGGCGGGTCGGTCTTCGGCTGATAGGGATGCGCGGCCCCTCCGGCTACTTGCTGCCGAGAGGACCGAAGGCCCGCGCCGCAGCGGGGGGCTCCGTAGGCGGCGCGGGCGCTTCGGGAGTTTCCTGAAGCATCGACGACTATCGAATTGGGGATTGAGTTATGAAGACGAAATTTGCCGCTTCGGTGCTGTCCGCACTGCTTTATGCCCAGGGGCTGCTTGGCTTTGCCGCGCTTGCAACGGTGCTGCTCAAGGAGCGCGCCCACGCCGAGATCGCCGCCAGCGCCGAATTGCCGTCCGGCCCCTCGATCCTCGTGGTGCGCTAGGCGCCGGCGTCGGATCCAAAAGTGCGAAGCGGTTTTGGAAATCCGATGCAAGATCGAGGAAAAGACCTGGTGGCCCTCGCCTCAGTCGGTGCGCGGCGTCGGCGGATCGAACCGGTAACCGGCACCCCTGATCGTGGTGATGGTCTCCGTATCGAGCTTACGGCGCAGCCTCACGATGCGCGAATCGATCGAGCGGTCGAAAGCGTCGGCATTCTCGGCGGGCGCGGCGGCAATGATGTCGTCGCGCGTCAGCACCTTTCGCGGGCTCGCCAGAAACAATCTCAACAGCGCCACCTGCCCCGGCGACAGCTGATCCTCGGCGCCGGAACGATGCATGACCATGGCCGACCTCAAGTCGACGGTCGCATTCTCGAGCACGATCAGTTCCTGGGGGTTGCGGCCGCGCCGCGTCAGCAGGCGGCCGATGCGCGCCGCCAGCTCGCGCACATTGAGCGGGCTTTCGATCACGTCGGCAGCGCCGAGCTCCAGCGCCAGCACCTTGTCGACGAGATCGGCGGGCCGGCAGATCAGGATGAAGTCGCAGCCACCCTCGCCGCCCCCGCCTTGGCTACTATAGCGCTTGAGCAGTTCGCGCCCCTCCGCCTGGGTCACGTCGTCACCGACGACCACGACGTCGATGCCGCCTGCCGAAAGCAGCGACTCCGCCTCCCAGGGCTGGCGCGCCTGACGCACGTCGTGCCCCCGACGCTCGAGATGGTCGGCCAGGTCGCCGGCCACCACTTCGGCAACGGACACAAGCGCGACGACGGATCGTGCTGCCATTTTCTCCACTCCGCCACAGACAACTCGAGATGAGCGCTGGACATCATGTTTATACCCAATCTACTTTCCGCTGAAAGCGGGAGCGAGACCATTGTGAAGGCGCGCATCATTGTCGTCGAGGACGAGCCGGATCTGAGGGAAGCGGTTGCCGAGTATCTCGGCGCCAGCGGCTATGACGTTGCCACGGCCGAGAATGCCGCGGCGGCGCGCAGCCTGCTCGAGGCGCAACCCTTCCACCTCGCCATCCTCGACATCGCCATGCCCGGCGAGGACGGCCTGTCGCTCGGCCGCTGGCTGCGTTCCAAGACGCAGATCGGCATCATCTACGCCACCGCCGCCGGCACCGCGCTCGACCGCATCGTCGGCCTGGAGCTCGGCGCCGACGACTACATCGTCAAGCCCTATGAGTTGCGCGAAGTGCTGGCGAGGGTCCGCAGTGTGCTGCGCCGCGTGCCGCAGCCGGTTGCCCCCCAGGCCGCGAAGACCGAGGCCGGCACGCGCCGCTTCATGAATTTCGGCAGCTTCCAGGCCGATTTCGACGGCAGGCTGGTGACCGGCGCCAATGGCGCGGTCATCGAGATGGCCAAGAGCGAGTTCGACGTGCTGGAAGTTTTCCTCACCCGCGCCAACCGGCTTCTGACGCGGGCGGCGATCTCGGAGGCGATCGGCTTCGTGGAAGACCCGGAATCGTCGCGCGCTGTCGACATCCGCATCATGCGTCTGAGAAAGAAGATCGAGGCGGACCCCGCCAATCCGAAATTCCTGCGCACGGTGCGCGGCGAAGGCTACATCTTCTCGCTGCCGGCTGGCGACGGCAACTGACTCCGGCGCCGCGCACCTTCCGGATACGCAATCGACGCTGTAGCATTCCGGTCCGGCGGCATGCCCCCAGAAAACCGTTGTCGATTTTCGGGCTTGTGTGCTGGATTTCATGGTTTACCGATATGGCCCCGGAGATGACGTTCGACGATGACAGCTGAGGCCGCACGGACAGAAATGCACGGCTCCCGCCAGGGCGCCGCGATGGCGGCCGTCCATGTCGTTCGCCGCTTGCGCGAAGCAGGCGACTGGCAGCGCGAGATGGACAGCATACTGGAGGCACTGTGCCGTTCGTTGGACTGCCAGCGCGGCATTCTCTTCCGTTTGCGCGAGTTGCCGGGCGAGGGCTTCGCCCAGTCCGTGGCCTCCTATTGGATCGACCCTGCTTTTGGCGGCGAGCTCGCATCGCCTACCGTGATCATGCAGTCGATCATCAACTCCGATCCGCTCCTGGAGCAGTTGCAGGAGGATGAGCGCCAGGGCAAGGTCTTCGCCGGCCACACGCGCGACCTCGATGGTTTCCTGCGGGCCGACTTCGAGAAGCAGAACATAAAATCCTTCATTTCGGTGTCGGTCTTCGCCCACGGCCATCTCTGGGGCACTCTGGCGGTCAATGACTGCGCGGCCGAACGCGAATGGACGGATGAAGAGGAGGCGACGCTTCACATCATCGCGCTCGCCATCGGCGACGCCATCGAGCGCTCGCCCTCAGAGGCGCATGCCAGCGAGGTTATCCGCCGCACCATGCTGCAGGCTTCGCTCGACGCCATCATCGTCATCGACGAGGCCGGCTCCATCATCGAATTCAATCCGGCCGCCGAGAAGATGTTCGGCTTCAAGCGTAGCGACATCCTCGGCAAGGATCTGATCGACACGATCGTGCCGCATTATTACCGCAAGGGTTATTCGTCGGGCGCCGAGTACATGGCCGGACGGGGCGCGCCGATGGTTGGCCAGCGGCTTGAGACAGTGACCCAGAACGCGGCCGGCGAGATCTTTCCGATCGAGCTGACCGCGACGGAGATGAGGGTTGCCGACCGCCGGCTCATCTTCGGCTCGATCCGCGACCTGCGCGAGAAGCTGCACGCCGAAGAAGAGATCAACCGCCAGCGCGAGAAGCTGCACCAGAATGAAAAGATGGCGGCAATGGGCTCGCTGCTCGCCGGCGTCTCGCATGAGCTCAACAACCCGCTGGCGGTTGTGGTCGCGCAATCGACCCTGCTGCATGAATTCGCGGCCGACCCGCAGACCAAGGTGCGCGCCGAAAAGGTGCGCGCGGCCGCCGAACGCTGCGGGCGCATCGTCAAGAGCTTCCTGTCGATGGTGCGCCTGCATCCGACCGAGCAGGCCGAAACCGACCTCAACCAGGTGATGCGCTCGGCGCTCGAAGTGACCGCCTATGGTGCGCGCTCCAGCGGCATCATCATCGACACCGACTTCGCCAACGGCCCGCTGCTCGCCATGGCCGACGCCGACCATGTCACGCAGGTCGCGGCCAACTTCCTCATCAACAGCCAGCATGCGCTTGCCGGCTTCACCGGCGAGCGGCGCATCAAGGTGCGGACCTTTCGCAGCGAGCGCGGCAATCCGGGCTTCTCGGTCGAAGACAACGGACCCGGCATTCCCGATGCGATCCGCTCACGCATCTTCGAATCCTACTTCACCACCAAGCCGGTCGGCGTCGGTACCGGCATCGGCCTGTCGATCTCGAAATCGATCGTCGAGCGCCACAACGGCAACATCTGGTTCGAAGAGGTGCAGCCGCACGGCGCGCGCTTCGTCGTCCAGTTGCCGGCGATTGCCGGCAATGCGGCAAAGGACGGCGAGGGTCCGGCGCGGTCGAGCGGGTTGCGCCATGCGCTGATCATCGACGACGAGCCCGACGTCGCCGCTTCGCTGTCCGACATATTGGAGCTCATGGGGCTCAAGTCGCGTCTCGTGCCAAGCTGGACGTCCGCCGGCGAGGTTCTGAGCGGGCACATGCCGCCGGACATCGTGTTTTCCGACCTGCGCATGCCGGGCACCAGCGGCATCTCGATCTACCGTGAATTGCTGGCCGAACGGCCGGGGCTGGCGCAGCGTTTCGTGCTGGTCACCGGCGACCTCATCGGCGCCAAGGCCGAGATTGAGGCACTGCCGCCGCAGCAGCGGCCGCAGATCCTGGAGAAGCCCTTCTCGACGCTCGACGTCCGCGGCATCCTTGCGACCGTTGCCGATGTCGCGGCGGCCGACAACGGCGCCGACATCTGAAATTGCTCCCTCTGCGGCTTCACCTGGATATCGTCGGATTCGAAAAAAGAGGCTCCCGACCGACTTTGCGGCGGGAGCCTGACTGGAGCGCGGAGGGTGCGCTCAGGGGAGCCTAAAACACGTTCGGGGTGTCGGTCAGCGGCGCGGCATTGGCGATCATACGCACAGCTCGGGCCCGGTGCTGACCGGACTGCTCGGCAATGGCACGCAGGCATTCGGCGTTCTCGGCGCCCCAGCTCTGCCCTTTGCAGGCGAATTCGACTTGCGACTGCGGCAGGCGCGCGGTTTTGAGCGTCGTCGGCGCGCCCTCCACGACATTGGCCGGAGGATTGATCGAGGCGAAAGCGGGACCCGCGGCTGGCGCAAGCACCATGCTGGCGAAGGCGGCAACGCCCAGCAGCATGAACATCGTCATCGGATGGTCGCTGGCGCGTTGGCGCAACGCCAGCTTCGGACGGCGATCATTGCGCTCGGGACCATAAGAGCGGCGGCTGGCATCGGCGATCCGGACTTTGGCAAACATCGGCTGTTCCCTTCGTTATCTTTCTTTTTTCCTTGAAACGAACTTAACCGCACCACGTAACAGCCGGATGATAGGGCGGGATGGCCCATGTAACAGGACTGAAACGGGGATCGCTTCTGTTCCTTTTGCTCCTGTCGGATGCGGCGGACTGTAAGCGACCTCACACAGGCGCAGAATTGGCATGGCTGTCGCGATCGTCCGATACGCGAAGCGCGTCGAAACGGTGCCCTCACAAACTGCGGATCCGAAGCTGGAACCGCCGTTTTGCACTCCTGGTTAAGGCTCGGATTTTCCGGGATTTTCTCGGCTCGGATGGCTGCAAGCCGGTCGGCATGAAATTTCCATACTTTCACAAGCCATTGCATTTTAACGCAAAATGTGTTTTTATTGAACGAGCATTCAACAAAACGAGAGCATTTTCATGAACCCGCACCTGCGTGACGTGGCGATCCCCAACGATTGGGACCGGCGGGGTTTGCCGGGGTGGAGTTACCACTCCAACGCCCTTCTCGAGCTTGAGAAGGAATACGTCTTCCGCAATCACTGGCAGATCGCCGGCCATGTCTCCGACGTGCCAAATCCGGGCGACTATCTGACGATGGACGTCATCGGCGAGCGGGCGCTGATCGTGCGCGGCAAGGACGGCGTCGTGCGTGCCTTCAACAACATGTGCCGTCATCGGGGCAGCCGCGTCGTCGCCGACAGCCAGGGCACCTGCAAGAACGCGCTGATCTGCCCGTTCCACGGCTGGGTCTACAATCTCGACGGCACGCTGCGGGGGGCTGCCCGTCCGCGCTCCTTCCCGGAACTCGACAAGACCGAGTTCGGGCTGATGCCGCTCGATCTCGAAGTCTGGATGGGCTTCATCTTCATCCGCTTCCGTAACGGTGGCCCGCAGCCTTCCGTGGCTGAACTCTTGAAGCCGATCGAGGCGGAGATCGCCCATTACAATGTTGCCGACATGGTGCCGTGCCTGGGCATTTGGACCCAGAAATCACCGGTCAACTGGAAATCGGTGCGCGACGTCGACAATGAGGGCTATCACGTCGCCATGGCGCATCCGGCGCTGCAGGACCTCTACGGCGCGACCTATTTCGACGAACCCTTCGTCAACGGCGTGTCGCGGTCCTTCGCCACCTACAACCCGCATGCCGGGCGGCGCTGGAGCGTCAACCAGTACATCAAAATAGCGCCCGAGCCGACGCACCTGCCGGAGCATCTGCGCAAAGCCTGGATCTATTACGGCATCTTCCCCAACAACGCGCTGTCGATCATGCCGGAATCGGTGCAGTTCTATCAGGAGTTCCCGCTGTCCACCGGCGAGACGCTGCTGCGCGGCGCGATCTATCGCTACAAGGACGAGACGCGGGAGCAGGCGGCGGCGCGCTACCTTGCCTACCGCATCGACCGCGACACCATGAACGAGGATGTCCAGCTCTCCGTCTGGTCGAACGAATCCATGCTCTCCGAGGCGTTCGGGGGCTTCTACCTCTCCGACCTCGAATATGGCGTGCGCACCCACCACGACCATCTGCGCAGGCAGGTGCCGGTGCTGAACTTGGAGACCGCACCGGAGGAAAAGGACATGTGGGGATTGAACGACGCGCTGCGGTCGAAGGGGTGAGCGTCTTCCCTTCTCCCTGTTACACGGGGAGAAGGTGCCCGAAGGGCGGGGCAGTGCAAGCGCCTCACAATTGGCTCTGGCTCCCGAACCTCAGGGAGCGTCTGAACTAAATCTCGCAAGCTGGCGCTGCCCCTCACCCGCCGGCTACACTCCCCGTAGAACGGGGAGAGGGGCGCTCTCTCACCCCCGCCAGACGCCTTCCTTCCTCAGATCATCCATCGTGCGCGAGATGCCTTCGCGCAGGATCGCGACCATGTCGTCGATCTGCTCGCGGCTGATGATGAGCGGCGGCGACATCACGCACATGTTGATCAGCGGCCGCACCAAGAGACCGAGCTCATGGCAATGCGCGTCGATACGCTTTCCCACATCCTTGTCGAGCTGCAGCGGATCCTTGCTCTCGCGGTCGGCGACGCATTCGACGCAAGCCATCAGGCCGGCGCCGCGTACCTCGCCGACCAGCGGCAGTTCCTCGAGCGTTTTCAGGCGCGCCTGGAAATAGGGCGCGATCTCGCGCGCATGCTGAAGCACGCCCTCTTCCAAAAGATCGAGGTTCTTCAGCGCGACGGCGCAGCCGATCGGATGGCTGGTGTAGGTGAGGCCATGGCCAAACAGCGCATCGGGATGGTTGGAGCGGCGCAGTTTCTCCAGCAGCCGCTCCGAGATGATCACGCCGCCAAGCGGGAAATACCCCGAGGTAACCCCCTTGGCGAAGGTGATCATGTCCGGGTCGAGGCCGAACACCTCGCCCGAGGCAAAGACATGGCCGAGCCGTCCGAAGCCGGTCACCACCTCGTCCGAGACATAGAGGATGTCGTTCTCGCGGCAGATCTCACGGATGCGCTTCAGGTATCCGTCCGGCGGCACGACGACGCCGCCCGAAGCTTGCACCGGTTCGCCGACAAAGGCGCCGATGCGACCGGCGCCGACGCGCGCGACCGTGTCGCGGAATTGGTCGACGAGGAAATCGGTGAAGGCGTCGATGCTCATCTCCTTCGGCCGTCGGAACGGATCGGGCGAGGAGAGCTTGATCACCAGCTCGTCGGCACCATCCATCCAGTGCCGGTCGCGCGGGCGGCCGTTGAGCGAAGCCGACAGGTAGGTCGAGCCGTGATAGGCGCCGCCGCGGCTGATGATCAGCTTCTTCTCCGGCCTGCCGCGCACATTGTTGTAGAATTGCATGAAGCGCAGCGCCGTCTCCACCGCCGACGAGCCGCCGGTGGTGAAGAAGGTGTGACTGAGATCGCCGGGAGCGGCATCGGCGATGCGTCTCGCAAGCTCGGCTGAGGGCGCATTCATCGTATACCAAGGCGTGTTGTAGGACAGCGCCATCGCCTGGTCGTACATCACCCTTGCCAGTTCCTCGCGGCGATGCCCGACATTGATGCACCACATGCCGGCCGGACCGTCGATCAGCCGCTTGCCGGATGCGTCGGTGATGTAGATGCCCTCGCCCTCGCCGATCAGCGCCCGTGCCTCGGCGCCGACCGAACCGGCATAGGGCCAGGGCTGGACCAGATGGCGCTTGGCCAGCTCGACCGCATCGTCGTCCCCGGGCTCGACAACTTCCCTCGCCTTGATCTCTCGTGCAGCCGCCATCTTAGCCTCGCATGGTCCGTTGCGGTGATTTCCAGAGACATGAAACGAAGCGGAAAGCCATGGAAATTCGGCTTTTCGTCACTTCATTTTGAATGTCCATTCAATCAATATTGCAGAAATAGCGCTTGATTTCAATCGGCGGATGCGCTCATGATGAAAGAAAGCCGGCAAGTCTGGAGTGATCGCTCCGGGCACATAAATTGGGACCAGGCAGTCGGCGCTGATCAATGGGAAGGCCGTATGGCGGGACAGTCCGAGCCGGCAACTGCAATCACGCCCGGAGCGCTGCAATGACCGCCGCCGCGGAAGGGTCGCCCCCGCTGCGCATGGCGAGAGCCAGACGAAGTCCCCTTCTGCAGTCGGAAGCCGTCCAGGGCATTGCGCTGATCAGCCCGACCTTCGTTTACGCGCTCATCCTTCTCGTCCTGCCGATCCTGGTTGTTATAGCCCATTCCTTCTGGACGCAGGACTACCTGACCATCGACCACATATTCACGCTGGAGAATTATCGGATCGCGCTGACCGAGCCGATCTACCGCGACCTGCTCTGGCGCTCGCTCTACATCTCGCTGACGGTTAGCCTGCTCACCGTGCTGCTCGCCTATCCGATCGCCTATTTCATTTCCTTCCATGGCGGCCGCCAGAAGAGCCTCTGGCTGTTCCTCATCACCATCCCGTTCTGGACCAGCTACCTGCTGCGCGTGATGTCGTGGAAGGTGATCCTCGGCTACAACGGCGTGCTCAATTCCGGCCTGATGGGCCTCGGGCTCATCGACGAGCCGTCGACTGCGCTGCTCTATAATTCCAGCGCCGTCATCATCACGCTGACCCACGCCTGGGCGACCTTCGCCATCCTGCCGATCTTCGTTTCGCTGGAGAAGGTCGACCGCACCCTGGTCGAAGCGGCGGCCGATCTCGGCGACGGGCCGCTGCGCTCCTTTCTGCGCGTGACCTTGCCGCTGTCGGCGCCAGGCGTCATCTCGGCGGCGCTGATCGTCATGATCCCGACCGTCGGCGACTACGTCACGCCGAAGCTGGTCGGCGGCAAAGACGGCGTGATGATTGCCAACGCCATCCAGGCGCAATTCGGCAAGGCGTCGAACTGGCCGCTCGGCGCAGCACTCTCCGTCACCACCATGGTCATCGTCTCGCTGATGGCAGGCGCCGCGGTGCTGGTCATCCGCGCGCTGCAGAGGCTGGCGCGATGACGGCGATCAGGCGTTACCTGCCAAGCTGGCTGTCGAGCTACGCCGCGCTCTACATTCTCTTCCTCTATCTGCCGGTGATCTTCCTGCCGATCTTCTCGATCAACACCGCGGCGACGCCGAAATTCCCGCTCTCAGGCGTCACGCTGCATTGGTACCAGGACCTGCCGCGCACGCCGGCACTGATCGACGCCACCTGGAACAGCTTGGTTGTCGGCGCCTCGGCCGCTATCCTGTCGACCGTGTTCGGCATTCTCGCCGCCCGTTCGATCACCCGCTACCGCTATCCCGGCCGACGCACCGTCAACGGGCTGATCATGGCCCCGCTGGTGCTGCCCGAGGTCATCGTTGCCATCTCGATGCTGCTGGTGATGCTGCAACTGGGCTTGAGCCTGTCGCTGTTCACGGTCGTGCTTGGGCATGTGCTGGTCTGCATTCCCTATTCGATGACGGTGCTGACCTCCGGCTTCGAAGGCTTCGACCGCAGCCTCGAGGAAGCCTCCGCCGATCTCGGCGAAAGCGCCTTCGGCACCTTCCGGCGCGTGACGCTGCCGATGGTGGCGCCGGCGATCATCTCCAGCCTGCTGGTCTGCTTCACCATCTCGCTCGACGAGTTCATCATCGCCTTCTTCCTCACCGGCACCGAGGCGACGCTGCCGATCTACATCTGGGGACAGCTGCGCTTCGCGGCCAAGCTCCCCGGCGTGCTGGCGCTCGGTACCTTGTTGTTGGCGGCGTCCTTCGTGCTGATGACCGTTGCCGAGATCCTGCGCCGCCGCGCGGCGAGACGCACCCAGAACGAGGGAGGCCTCTATGCTTGAGCAGGTCCAGTCCGAGCGAACGATTTCCGATCGCGCCATGATCGAGATCCGCGACGTCACGCGCAGCTACGGCGCGTTCAAGGCGTTGGATAATGCATCGCTCGTGATCAGGGAGGGCGAGTTCTTCTCGCTGCTCGGGCCGTCCGGCTGCGGCAAGACCACGCTTTTGCGCATGATCGCCGGCTTCGACACGCCGACCAGCGGCTCGATCGCGGTCGACGGCCAGCCGATGGACGGCATTCCCGCCAACCGGCGGCCGACCAACATGGTCTTCCAGAGCTACGCGATCTTCCCGCATCTCAATGTCGAGCAGAACGTCGCCTACGGGCTGAAGCGGCTGAAACTGCAGGGCGGCGAAGAACAGCGCCGCGTCGAGGAGGCGCTGGCGCAGGTGTCGCTGACCGGCCTTGGCAAGCGCCGCGCCACCGAACTCTCCGGCGGCCAGCGTCAGCGCGTGGCGCTGGCCCGCGCGCTGGTCATGCGTCCCAAGGTGCTGCTGCTCGACGAGCCGCTATCGGCTCTCGACAAGAAGCTGCGCGAGCAGATGCAGGTCGAGTTGCGCCGGCTGCAGCAGGCGGTAGGCATCACCTTCGTGCTGGTCACGCACGACCAGTACGAGGCTTTGGCCATGTCGGACCGCATCGCCGTGATGTTCGGCGGCCGTGTCGCGCAGGTCGCCTCGCCCAAGGAAATCTACCAGCGCCCGGTCAACCGCCAGGTCGCCGACTTCCTCGGCGGCATGAATTTCGTCAAGGCCGAGATCGTCGAGGAGAACGGCGTGTCCTTGGTTGTCGACACGCTTAGCTTTGGGCGTGTGAGGACCGACAAGCCGAAGACCTTCGTGCGCAACGCCGGCGCGGCGACGCTTGGCATCCGGCCGGAGCGGCTGCGCGTGCTCTGGGACAATGCGACGGCCAAGTTCGAGGTCGCCGGCAAGGTGGTCGAGCGCCACTATTTCGGCGAGATCACGCATCTGATCGTCGAGATCCCGGGGCTGGAAAAGCCGCTCTCGGTGACCGAGACCAATGATTTCGGCGCCGACGACATTCCGGTCGGCGCGCCGATCCGTCTCGCCTACGACCCAGAGGCCCTGGTGGCGATGGCGGACTGAAGCCGCGCCAAAATCTTCCCGGCGGCGATGTGCCCGGCCACGATCGCGCCCTCGACATAGGCGGGGAAGGACGGCGACACTTCCGACGACGCAAAATGGATCGGCGGCGCGCCGGCAAGAATCGTGCGCTCGGCATCTCTTGCCGTCACGTCGACGATGAGATCGCTATAGGCGCCGCCGCTCCAGCGGTCATGCGTCCAGTCGCGCTGGCTGAAATCGAGAATATCGGCCGCGTCCGGACCGAGCGCATCCGCGAGCTTCGCAATGACCTCGGCGCGCAACGCCGCAGCACCCAGCTTGCGGCAGCGCAGCGCCAGCGGCCCACCGATGAAGACGACGAGCGCTGCATGCTCCGCGTCCCTGCTGGCATCGCAGGCAAACAGGCCCGGCATGTCGCGCCACATCACCATGCCGCTCAGATCGCGCTCGCGCCAGAACGGCCTGGCATAGCGGACGAGGATCTTGACCACCGCGCCGCTTTCCCAGACGCCAAGCGCCTTCTTTAAGGCCGTTGACAAGGCAGGCCGAAAGTCGAGCCTGTTGGCCGTCGCTGGCGGCAGGGCGAGCAGGACCTCGCGCGCCTCGACGGCGCCGCTGCCGGCAACGACACGAACGCCTGACGGCCCGCGCTCGATGCGAATGGCCGGCTCGTTCAGCCGCAGCCGGTCACCGAGATCGCCCGCCAGGTCCGCGGCCAGCGACTGCATGGTCTCGCGCAGAGAATATTGCAGTTCCGGCACTTCGTTGGTGATGCGGCGATCATTGTCGATCAGGTACCAGAGCGGCACCTTTTCCAGCGCCAGGCACCACAGTCCCTCGATCATCGAGCGGAAGGCGGCTTTGGCATCTACCGGATCGGTCTGGCGTTCGAGCCAGGAGGCGACTGTCAGCCTGGCGATCGCGGGATCGTCAGGCTCGATCCAGTTCATGCGGTCGCGGATCGCCATCGCGGTCACATAGGTCTGTCCGGCCTGGTCGACCGACATCGGTGGATGGGTGATGAAATCGCCATCGACAAAGGTTTTGACGAAGGTCTTGCCGCGCGCCCTGGCCAGCGCCATCAGCTCCGGCATGTCCTCGCACAGGAACTGGCCGCCGCTGTCGATCAGCTCGCCAAGCCCGTTTCGCATACCTTCCACACGACCGCCGACGCGGTCGCGTGCTTCCAGGACAAGGAAATCGACGCCGGCACGCTTCAATTCGAGCGCGGCCGACAGGCCGGTGAAGCCGGCGCCGACGATTGCAACGTCGGTTCTTTCGATCTTGCTGTTCAATAGCCGGCCTTGATCTTCTCGAACTCGGCGATCATCTTCAGCTTGAGCTCGGAAGGCAGCGGCTGCTGGAACAGCGTCTTGTCGACCCATTTTTCCACGTTGTCGTAGCCCTTTTCCTTGAGCACCGCCTGGTCGACACCGGCCATGCCCTTGGCGTTGGCTTGGCCGTAGCCCCAGTCCTTGACCAGCACCTTGGCGACTTCCGGATCGTTGACGGCATTGAGATAGTCATAGGCCTTGTCAATGTTGCCGGGCGCGTCCTTGAACAGCACATAGCCGCACACCCAGGTCGAGATGCCCTCGTCGGTATCCTTCTTGGACTTGATCGGCACGCCGGCGGCCTGCGATTGCACCGCCGCGTCGTTCCAGGCCCAGGCGAGATCGACCTCGCCGCCTGAGAGCAGCTGCACGATGTCGGTGGTGTCGGTCCAGTAGGAGCGCACGTTCTTGTGCACCTGGCGCAGGAAATCGGACGCCTGCTTGAACTGCTCGTCCGTCATCTTTGTCCAGTCCTTCAGCCCGATGGCGAGGCTGGCCAGCGCATAGGCGTCGTCGACATTGTCGCCGATCGAGACGCGTCCCTTATACTTGGGATCGGCGAAGGCCTTCAGCGACTGCACGTCCTTCTCGGCGATCTTGTCGGAGTTGAAGGTGAGCTGCGTGTCACCCCAGTCCCAAGGCATGAACCAGGCTTTGCCGTCGGGGGTGGTGGCAAGGTCCTTCATCGCCATGATGCCGGGGTTGAGATCCTTCCAGCCGGCGATCTTGGAGGTGTCGAGCGGCTGCAACAGCCCCGCCTCGCGCCACTTCACCACGCTTTGCGAACACGGATGTCCGAGGTCGGCCTTGAAGCCGGAGCGGATCTTCTCGAATGCCTCGTCCTCATCGCCGAAGAAAGCGAAGGTCGGCGAGTCGCCGTCCTTCTCGACATATTTGCCGTGGAAGCTGGGGTCCTCATAGCCGGACCAGTCGAACACGATGAGGTCCTTGTCGGCGGCAACGGCGAACGCTGCCGCCGAAGATGCCAGCGCGCCGGCGAGCGCCAAAGTAAGTGTCAAGCGTCGGCTGAGTTTCTTCATGCTGTTCCATCCTCTTTTGGTCTTGCCGGTCTTGCTGGCCGGCTGTTGCTAACCCCGGGCCGTCGTTAACCGTAGTGTTTCGGAAAGGCCGCGGCCAGGAACGCGTTGGCGGCCTGCAGCGCGGTCTCGCGCGTGGTGTCCTGGGTGCCCATCATCAACCGCAGCCACAGGCCCTCGAGCATGGCCGATAGCGCCAGCGCCATGACCTGCGGCTCATAGGCATAGCCGCCGCTTTGCTTGAGCGTCGCGCAGAGATCGATGAACACCTGCTGGTAGTAAGCGTCGCGCGAGCTGCTCAGCGCCTGGTAGGTCGGCCGCGATTTGGCCTCGCCCCAGAAGGCGCACCAGGCGGCGAGCTTGCGCTTGTTGCAGATCGAGCGATCGAAGTCGGCCCACACCAGCGCCTGCAGCTGCCGCGCCGGATCGTCGCCTGCCTTCTGCAAGGCCGCGCGCCAATGCGCCGAATACTCGTCATACATATATTGCAGCGTGGCTACGAGCAGCTTCTCCTTGCTTTCGAAATGGAAGTTGACGATGCCGCGGGACAGGCCCGCGCCGTCGGCCACATCGGCCGTCGTCGTTTCCGCATAGCCGCGCTTGGCCAGTGAATCGATCGTCGCCTCGATCAACTGGAGCTGCCTGACTTCTTTCGAAGCCTTGCGGCCGCGCTTCTCGGCCTCTCCTTTTCGTGCCGGTTCGGGCAAGGCATCCCTGGCCTCTGCATTCTTCATGAGCGTGACGGTCTCCAGCATTGCCGGCTATCCGACCGGCTTCCAACCGCGCAGATGAGTGGGGCGGTGCTCACCACTGTCAAGCACCTTCTGCATCGCCTCCCAGGTCCGGATGTTCTTGTCGACATAGCCCCCGCCGACCGCGGCGGCGAGCGCTTGATAGAGTGGCCCCTTCAGGCGCGCCAGTTCCTCCCGCGCCACCTCGCGGTACCATGCGTTGCGGTCGCGGACGCTGATGTCGCGGAAGCCAGCACGACGCATCGCTTCGGCGTAGCGCGCCGGCGAAGCCATGGCAAAGGACAAGCCTTCCGCCGCGAGATAGGCCTTCATGTCCGCAGACGGCTCGCCGTCATGCGAGATCATCCAGTTCGACGCGGCGAAGACGCCGCCGGGCTTCAGCACGCGGAAGATCTCGGCGAACAGGGCATCCTTGTCCCGGACATGCAACAGTGCGTCCTTGGAGAAGACGACGTCGAAGGAAGCATCGGTGAAAGGCAGCGGTCCCGGCGGCGCCTGGACGAAGCTCACGCGGTCCTGGAGACCCTGCGCAGCCGCCTTTCGCTTTGCCGTCTCGATCACCGGCCTCTCGACATCGAAACCGGTCGCATGCGCCGCACCATGGCGCGCGACCAGATCCAGCGTGACGCCGCCGGCGCCGCAGCCGAGATCGAGGATCGTCTTGACCTTGAGCGAGAGGCCTTCGACCACGCGGTCCACTTCGTCCGGGCCGCCCGGGGAGAGGTAGCCATCGCCCCAGAGCGCCTCGAGGAAGCGAATGGCCGCGTCGTCATATTCCGGCTCTGCGTTAGCCGTTTCGATCATCGGACTGAGCCTCAAATGCCGAAGTCACCTTCGCGCTAGCGGAACACCAGAAATGCGGGGCAAAGCCTAGCGCATCAACGCAGAAACGCAACACCATTTGTTGAACATTCATTCAAAATGGCTGGACAAAAAACCGTGACCCGTGCCAAATTCGGCTGATCAGGGAACAAATCGCACCCAACAACGGACGGCCAGAGGGAGGTTGAGCGCACATGAAGGCATGGGACGCGATCGTCATCGGCGGCGGCCACAACGGGCTGGTCAACGCCGGCTATCTGCAACGCGCCGGGCTCGACGTGCTGGTGGTCGAGAAGAACGACTGGGTCGGCGGTGCGGCCACCAGCCGCGAGCTGACGCCGGGTTTTCTCTACTCCAACTGCTCCTATGTCTGCTCGCTGTTCCGGCCCGAGATCATGCGCGATCTGGAGCTGCCGCGCTTCGGCCTGCAGGTGATCTCCTATGAAGGCGGCGCGGTGTTCACGCGCGACGGCGACTATCTCGCCAACTACCGCGACCACGACGCGCATCGCCGCGAATTCGCCCGCTTCTCCAAGCGCGACGCCGAGGCCTACGACCGCTATTCGCGCGACGTCACAAGGCAGTGCCGCTTCATCCAGCCGCTGTTGATGCGCACCGCGCCCGATCCCACCAGCTTCAAGCCGCGCGATCTTGGCGAGCTGCTCTATCTCGGCAAGAAATTCGCCGGTCTCACTGCTGAGGAAATGGCGCTGACCTTGCGCTTCTGGACGATGTCGATCTCCGACTTCCTCGACGAGTATTTCGAGACCGACGTCATCAAGGCGAACTTTGCGCTCTCCGGCATCATCGGCACGGCGCTTGGGCCCATGTCGCCCGGCACGGCCTATGTCCTGCTCCACCACTATATGGGCGAGGTCGATGGCTCGGTGGGCGCCTGGGGCTATGCGCGTGGCGGCATGGGTGCCGTGACCAAGGCGCTCGCCGCCTCATTCAAGGCCTCCGGCGGCACGATCCGCACCGGCGCCGAGGTCGAGCGCGTGCTGATCAGGAACGGCAGGGCCAACGGCGTCGTGCTGGCAGGCGGCGAAGAGATCCACGGCAAGCTCGTCGTCTCAAACGCCGACGTGAAGCGCACCTTCCTGAAGCTGGTCGAGGAGAAGGAGCTGCCCGACATCTTCCTTCGGCGGGTCAGGAACTTCAAGATCCGCGGCTCGTCCGGCAAGGTCAACATCGCGCTGGATTCACTTCCCCAATTCCCGGCTCTGCCGAAGGATTCGCCGGTCTATCGCGCCGACATGCACTTCACCGATTCAATCGAGCGCATGGAGCGCGCCTATGACGACTGGAAGGCCGGGCGCTGGTCGGCCGATCCCTTCCTCGACATGGTGATCCCGACCACACTCGACCCGACCATGGCGCCGCCGGGAAAACATTTCATGAGCTGCTTCGTGCAATACGCGCCGCCCAAAATTGGCGGCCGAGACTGGACGGACGCCGACCGCGACGGCTTCGCCGAGAGCGTGGTTGCGCAGATCGCCGAATATTCGCCCGGCTTCCGCGACCGCATCGTCCATATGGAGGTGCGCACGCCGCGCGAGATCGAGGCCGAGGTCGGGCTCACCGAAGGCAACATCTTCCAAGGCGAACTGACCTTCGACCAGCTGCTGTTCAATCGCCCGGTGCCGGGCTACGCGCAATACCGTTCGCCGGTCGGCGGGCTCTATATGTGCGGTTCCTCCGCGCATCCGGGCGGCGGCGTCATGGGCGCGCCCGGACGCAACGCCGCCGCCGAGATCCTGCGCGATCTCGCCAAGCCAACCCTGCATATGAGCCCGGCCCATGACGTCATCTGAAACGAATTGGGACGCGATCGTCATCGGCGGCGGGCACAACGGCCTGGTCGCCGCCGCCACGCTGGCGAAATCGGGACGCAAGGTGCTGCTGCTCGAGGCCGGCAAGGAGGTCGGCGGCGCGGCGCGCACCGAGGAATTCGCGCCGGGGTTTCGCGTCTCCTCGGTCGCTCATCTGCTCAACCGCCTGCATCCCGATGTGGTGAAGACGCTGGAGCTCGAGCGCCACGGGCTGAAGATCGAGCGCGGCGATTTGGTGCCGTCGATCGCATTGTCGAAAGACGGCCCGCTGGTGCTGCACGGCGCCTATGGCGAGGCGCTGACGGGCGCCAGCCCGTCGGAGCAGTCGGCTTGGCGCGACCTGCGCGCGCAGCTGTTGCGCTACGCCGGCGTGCTGAAACCCTTCCTGTCGCGCCGCCCGCCGGACCTCGCCGGCATGTCGCTCGCCGAAATGACCGGGCTCGGCCAGACGGCGCTGGCGCTGAAAAAGCTCGGCAAGGAGGATATGCGCGACTTCCTGCGCGTGCTCTTGATGAACGTCTACGACTTGCTCGACGAGCAGCTTTCCGACGACAGGCTGAAAGGCCTGCTCGCTTTCGACGCGACACTGGGCTGCCATCTCGGTCCGCGCTCGCCGACATCGCTGCTCGGCCTCTACTATCGGCTCGCTGGCGAGATCGGCGGGCTCGCCGGCGCGCAGATACAGCCCAAGGGTGGCATGGGCGCGGTCGTTGCCGCCATCCGCTCGGCGGCCGAGCAAGCGGGGGTTTCGATCCGTCTGGCTTCGCCGGTCGCCAAGGTCGTCGTCGAGAAGGGCCGCGCCGTCGGTGTCGTCACGCAGGGCGGCGAAGCGCTGCGCGCAAAAGCCGTCGTCTCGGCCATCAATCCCGCAACCACGATCCTCGATCTGGCCGGGCCGCGCGAGGTCGACACCGGTTTCGTGCGCAAGATGAAGAACATCCGCATGAAGGGCGATGCGGCGAAGCTTCATCTCGCGCTCGACCGGCCGCCGCAATTTGCCGGCGTCGACGCCGCTGGCCACAAGGGCCGACTCGTCATCGCGCCTTCGCCGGACCATGTCGAGGGCGCCTTCAACCCGTCGAAATATGGCGAGTTCTCGCCCGAGCCGGTGATGGAGATCACGCTGCCCAGCCTGGTCGATCCTTCGCTGGCACCCTCCGGCGCCTGCGTGCTGTCCGCGGTGGTGCAGTACGCGCCCTATGCGCTGAAACAGGGCTGGACCGCCGGCAAGCCGCAATTCCTCAAGGCGATCATGGCGCAGCTCGAAGCCTATGCGCCTGGCATCGGCGCCACGGTGCGTCATGCCGAGTTGCTGACTCCGGCCGACATCGAGGCACGCTACCGCATGCCCGGCGGTCACTGGCACCACGGCGAGTTGCAGGCCGACCAGATGCTGATGTCGCGGCCCATCTCCGGCTGGTCGGGCTACGACACGCCGCTCGAAGGGCTATTCCTTGCCGGCGCCGGCTCGCATCCCGGCGGCGGCATCTCCGGCGCCCCCGGCCTCAACGCCGCACGCCGCATCATCGCGATAAGGGCATGAGATGATTTCGCCATTCACAAACGCAGCGCTCTACGGGCCGACATGAACCGTCATGTGAAAATCAATTCCGCTCGCACCCTTGCGCAATCCCACTTCCGCACGCTTCGGCTTGGCACACCTTTCCAGCCGCGCATCGACGCGCTGGCGCTGACAAACGACTGGTACAATTGGGCCGGCTACCGCGCGCCGCATTCGCTCTGGGACGAGGAGCTGGAATATTTTGCCATTCGCAGCCAGGCGGCACTCTTCGACATCTCGCCGATGACGAAATACCGGATCGAGGGTCCGGACGCTGAAGCCTATCTCGACCGTGTGACGCTGCGCGACGTGACTAGGCTGAAGCCGGGCCGCGTCCACTACACCGCCTGGTGCGACGACGAGGGTTCCGTCCTCGATGACGGCACGCTGTTCCGGCTGTCGCCGACGCGCTTTCGGCTGTGCTCGCAGGAGCGGCATCTGCCCTGGCTGCTCGACAGTGCCATCGGCTATCAGGTGAGCGTCGAGGAAGAAACCGAAGCGGTCGCCGGGCTCGCGCTGCAAGGCCCAACCTCCTTCGCCATCCTGCGCGACGCCGGCTTTGCCGGCATCGAGCGGCTGAAGGTTTTCGACCTCGCCGACTTCGCGCATGACGGCGCTGCCGTCACCGTCTCGCGCACCGGCTTCACCGGCGATCTCGGCTACGAGCTGTTCGTGCCGGCGGACAAGGCGTTGAGCCTATGGGACCGGCTGATGGCGGCGGGCGAGGTGCGCGGCATCCGCGCCATCGGCTACACGGCGCTGAACCGGGCGCGGCTCGAAGCCGGGCTGATCGTCGCCAATGCCGACTTCACCACTGCCGAGCACGCCATCCGTGCCGACCGCCTGCGCATGCCGGACGAGATCGGCCTCGGCTTCATGGTCGATCCGGACAAAGGCCACTTCAACGGCCGCCGCCCCATCTTCGAAGCGCGGGCGAAGAAGCAGCTGCGCCATGTGCTGGTCGGGCTGGAGATCGAAGGCAACCTCCCGGCCGAGCACGCCATCGTCTACTGGAAGAAGAGCCGGGAGGTTGGGCTCGTCAGCGCGGCGATGTGGTCGCCCATGGCCAAGCGCAACATCGCCATCGCCTCCTTGCAACGGCCTTATGGCGATACGGTCGTCGACGACCTCTGGGTCGAGATCTACGCCTTGCGCGAGCTGCGATACCAGAAGCTGATGAAGCGGGCGAAAGTAGTGCCGCGGCCGTTCATCAAGCTCGATCGCCGCACCGCCAACCCGCCGGCGGACTTTTGACGTGGAAGGGGATGCGGACAGGCTGGACGCGGAGGCGGAAGCGGCCGAGCAGTGGCAGCTGGTCAACACGCCGCTCGGCGAGATGTGGTCCGGCCGCACCCGCTATGCGGCGGCGATGTTCTTCTTCAAGCGCGGCGAGATGGATGCCGAGACGCTGGAAGTCTACCGCATCTGCGCCCGGCTCGACCATGAAGACCCCTTGCCGATCATCCGCGACCGCGGTGTCGGCAAGGAATGGCTAAAGCGCTTGGGTGCGTCAGCCCGCAGCGCGACGGAGCTGCGCTCCTGCTTCGCCCTAAGATGACGACGTTGGGGGAGCGTTCTGGCCCAATTCCGAACGTCCAAGATTGTCACTTTATCCGATCGTCCTTTCAAGGACACGCAGCCAGTTCCGAAAAGCGATCTTCTCGATCAGCGCGCGCCCGAAGCCGCGAGCGGCGAGCGCGTCGAGGAGCTTCGGCAGGCCTGCCACGTCGCCGATCACCGCCGGGATCATGGCACCGTCGAAATCGGATCCGAGACCCACACCGTCCTCGCCCAGCGCCTGCAACAGCGACTCGATGTGGCGCAGCATGATGTCGAGGCTGGTGTCGGCATTCATACGGCCGTCCTCGCGTAGGAAGCCGGTGGCGAAGTTCAGGCCCACCATGCCGCCCGTTTCGCGGATCGCGCCGAGCTGCCAGTCGGTGAGGTTGCGCGAATGGCCGCAGATCGCATGCACGTTGGAGTGGGTCGCGACCAGCGGCGCATCGCTGAGCGCGGCGACATCGCGAAAACCCTTCTCGTTGAGATGCGAGAGGTCGATCATGATCCTGAGCCGGTTGCACGCCTTGACCAGCGCCTTGCCGGCGTCGGTCAGGCCCGGCCCGGTATCGGGCGACGAGGGAAAGCGGAACGGGACGCCGTTGCCGAAGGCGTTCGGCCGGCTCCAGACGATCCCCAGCGAGCGGAGCCCGGCGGCATGGAGCACGTCGAGCATGGCAAGCTCGGGATCGATCGCCTCGACGCCTTCGATATGGAACACCGCGGCGAGCGAGCCATTCGCCATCGCCTCGCGCACATCACCGGCGCTGCGGCAGACGGTGAGCGCGCCGGCGCGCTCCAGCCTGAACAGGATCGAGGCCATGCCGATGGTCGAAGTGACCGCCTCGGCGCGCGGCAGTTCCGGTGGCAGTGGTTCATTGTCGCTCGGCGCCGGCGGCACGGCGCTGCGCTTGGTCTTTTCGATCGGCGGCGGAAAGATCGCGAACATGCCGCCGGCAAAACCGCCCTTTTTTGCGCGCGGCATGTCGATGTGACCGCCCGGCGTGCCCTCGATGAACAGCTTTTCGACATCCGCTTCGTTCGACTGGTAGAGCCTCAGCAGCGTGTCGTTGTGGCCGTCGAAAACGGGAATGAGGTCGGATTCGGTCATCAGGCCATTCGCTTTTTGAGGTGGCGGATCAGGGCGGGAGAATCTCAGGTGATCTGTCTAATTAGGCAAGATGGCCGAACTGCGCAAATGCCAGACGCGTGTTCGCATTTATGGCTGGGCGGCTCTCTTCCTTCTCCCCTTACGGGCTCCGAAGGACGGGGCGAGACGCGTCGCTCGCCCCCGGGCGGTGGATCGGCGCGCAGCGCCGAGACGGTTTAGGGCGCTGCAGCGGAGTGAGACGTCGGTTTTCCCCCGGAACTCCCCTCATCCGTCGCCTTCGGCGACACCTTCTCCCACAAGGGAGAAGGGAGCGCCGCGCTTACCGCTTCAGCACGTCGGCCCATTCCGGATGGCGGCGGAACTGGGCGTTGGCGAAGGGGCAGAGCGGGATTATCTTCTTGCCCGCCGCGCGCGCGTCCTCGACGGCGCGGGTTACCAGGCGAAGCCCGGCGCCCTGGCCGCGAAAGACATCCGGCACCTCGGTGTGATCGATGATGAGCTGGTGCTCGCCGATCTTGGTGAAGGTCATTTCGGCCTCGGCGCCGCCCGGTCCGCGCAGCAGGTAGCGACCCTTGGAGTCGCGATCTTCCAGTTCAATCTCGGGCAGTTGGTCAGCCATTTTTTGCGCCTCCTTCGCTGGCGGGCGTGAGGGCGAACAGCCGCCGCGCGGCTTCGATTTCATTCGGCCGCACCTCGTGCCCGCCGTCGTGCCATTCCACTGTGACATTGGCCCCGTCGGCGCGCAAATAGGCCTCCAGCCGCGTTGTCAGGTTCGGCGGGCAGATCGGGTCGCGCCTGCCGGCCGTGATCAGGATGCGGCGCCCGGCAAGGCTGCCCTGCACCTGCGGCTCGAACGGGATCAGCGGATGCATCAGCGCCGCGGCATCGAACAGTCCTGGCTCGGCGAACACCACCGAGGCCAGGATGTTGGCGCCGTTGGAATAGCCGAGGCCGAACACTGCCGAGGGCTTTGCCGCCTCGACATGCGCCTTGACGAAGCCGGCCATCTTGGCCGTCGCCCGCGCGAGGTCGTCCATGTCGTAGACGCCTTCGCCGGTGCGGCGGAAGAAACGGGCGGCACCTTGCTCCGACACATCGCCGCGCGGCGAGACTAACGTCGCCGAAGGCGCGAGCTCGCGACCGAAGGACAGAAGCTGGTTCTCGTCAGCTCCGGTGCCGTGGAAGACGAACAACAGCGCGCTGCCCGGCGAACCGGGCAGCACTTTGTGGATGTAGGCGTCCTTGCTCATGGCGTCAGTCTTCCAGCTTCTGGAGATGCTGTTCGAGATAGGGTCTCAGATGCTGATGCTGCGTCGGCAGCTTCAGCGCCTCGCCGAGATGCGCGGTGTCCTCGTCGCGGTTGAAGCCCGGCTCGTTGGTCGACACCTCGAACAGCACGCCGCCCGGCGTGCGGAAATAGATCGCCCAGAAATAGTCGCGATCGATGACCGGCGTCACGCCGTAACCCGTGTCGACAAGTGCCTTGCGCACTTCGAGCTGCCGCGCGCGATTCTCGACCGCGAAGGCGACATGGTGCACCGAGCCGGCGCCGAGATTGGCAAAGCCGGCGCCCGGCAGCGATTCGATGTCGACGACGTCGGCGCCGTTGCCGTTCTTGATCGCCATCCGGCGGACGTTGCCGGACTTGTCGACCTCTTCATAGCCCATGAACTTCAGCAGCTCCTCGGTGGCGCCGCCGTCCTTCAGTCTCAGCGCGACCGAGTGGAAGCCGCGAATCGCCTCATCGACGGGGACGCCGCCCTTCACCCAGGGCGCTCTGCCGTCGGCCTTGTCTTCGACCAGCGCAAAACTGTCGCCGTCGGGGCCCGTGAAGGCAAGCCGCTTCTCGCCGAAGCTTTCGCTGCGGCCAACACCGCTGACGCCCTCGTCGGCGAAGCGCTTTTCCCAATAGCCGAGCGTGCCTTCCGGCACTGAGAAGACGGTGGTGCCGACCTCACCCACCCCATGCCGGCCCTTGCCGATGTCGGGGAACGGGAAATAGGTCATCACCGAGCCCGGCGTGCCGAACTCGTCGGCATAGTAGAGGTGATAGACGTCCGGTGCGTCGAAATTGACGGTCTTCTTCACCCGGCGCAGGCCGAGCTTCTTGGTAAAGAACTCATTGTTGCGGCGCGCATCGCTTGCCATCGAGGTAACGTGATGCAGGCCCTTGATCTGATTGAGCATGGTCTTGCTCCTTCCCTATCCTTGCTGCGGCCCTTGCCGCTGTCCACCGCAATATGAGGATAGCGCCTGGCCCGGCAAAGCGACCAAACTCAGAATGGACTGTATCACAAAAGTGAACGGCCAGAAGACCGATGTTCACCAATTGATGAAGCTGCCTCCTTGCGCCGATCGGGAAATTCGGCTCCATGAGCGGGCGCACCGTCTTGAGGAGAAGAGTTTGGACAACCGAGTGAGTCGCCCGAATGTTCTTCTCATCACCTGCGACCAGTGGCGCGGCGATTGTCTGTCGGCGGCGGGACATCCGGTGGTGAAAACGCCGCATGTGGATGCGCTCGCGGCCGAGGGCGTGCTGTTCCGGCGCCACTACGGTGGAGCGGCGCCCTGCTCGCCGGCGCGCGCCTGCCTCTACACCGGCCTCTATCAGATGAACAACCGGGTCTGCCGCAACGGCTCGCCGCTCGACGCCCGCCACGGTAACATCGCGCTTTCCGCACGCGCGGTGGGTTATGACCCCACGCTGTTCGGTTATACCGATGTCGCGCCGGATCCGCGCCGGCTTGCGGCCGACGATCCGCGGCTGAGGAGTTATGAAGGCGTGCTGCCCGGCTTCAGCGTCCGGCAGTTGCTGCCCGAACATCAGAAGCAGTGGCTGTCCTGGCTGCGGACGCAAGGCATCGACACGAGCACCGGGATATCGGGCATCCATCGTCCGGCTGGCAAGCAGGGCAAGGTCGGCGATGATGTAAGCAACGCGCCGCCGGTCTATTCGAAGGACCAGACGCCGGCGGCTTTCCTGGCCGGCGAATTCATCCGCTGGCTTGGCGAACAGGAGCAGGCGGCGCCGTGGTTCGGGCACATCTCCTTCATCAGCCCGCACCCGCCTTTCATCGTGCCGCAGCCCTACAACACCATGTACGACCCGGCCGACGGCCCCGCTTTCCGCCGCGCGGCGAACTGGCAGGCCGAGGCGCAAAGCCACCCCTACCTCGCATACGATCTTGGCCTGCAGAAGCGGACGAAGTTCGTTCCCGGCGCCGAGGGCAAGGTGCGGGATTGGAGCGAGGAGAATTTCCGCCGGATCCGTGCGCTTTACTACGGCATGATCTCCGAGCTCGACGCGCAGCTCGGCCGCATCTGGGAAGCGCTGAAGGCGGCCGGCAGTTGGGATGACACTGTGGTTGTGCTCACCTCCGACCATGCCGAGATGATGGGCGACCACTTCATGCTTGGCAAAGGCGGCTTCTTCGACGCCAGCTACCACATTCCGCTGATCGTGCGCGATCCGCGCCGGACAAATGCGGCCGGCGCTTCCATCGATCGTTTCACCGAGGCGGTGGACGTCTTCCCGACCTTGCTCGACCTCATCGGCGCAGCACCCGAACCGCACCTCGACGGCAGGTCGCTGGCGTCCTGGCTCGACGGCGAGGAGCCGGCCGACTGGCGCGACGCGGCGCACTGGGAATTCGATTTCCGCTCGGTCGCCGACGGCGAAGCCGAGCGGCATTTCGGCATCGGATCACGCGACTGCAACCTTGCCGTCCTTCGCACCGAGGCTTTCAAATATGTCCATTTCGGCGGCGGCCTGCCGCCGCTTCTCTTCGACCTGGCTAGCGATCCAGACGAGTTGAGCAACGTCGCGCACGACCCCGCCTATCTGCCGGTGCGCGTGGAACTCGCCGAGAAGATGCTCACCTGGCGCGCCAACCATCTCGACCAATCACTCGCGCTGGCGGAGCTGACAAAGGACGGAGTGGCCGGCCACGTGAGCAAGACAGCAGGCAGCAGGGAATAGCGAAACGCGTATTCCCTGCTGCCTGCTGCCCGCTGCCTGGTCCCTTACTGCAGGACCATCCTCTGCTTGTCGCGGTTTGCGGCATAGGAGCTCTTGTCGTAGGCTGCCTGCGCCTCCAACTGCTCCTTGGTGAAGTTGGTGTAGAGATACTTGTTGCCGTCCTTGTCGGTCATGAACTTCAGCTTATCCATGCCGAGGGCGACTTCCTTCTCGCCGATGCCGAGGAAACCGCCGACATCGATAACCACCGCATCCGGCTTGTTGTCGGGCGTCAGCACGACATCGCCAATCTCGCCGATCTCGACATCGTTGGCGCCGTATACCGTGGTGCCCTTCAGGTCGTCGACTCTGATGTTGCCCATCGGCATTTCGTTCAACGTCGATTTGTCGATCGAGGCTGTCTTGGTCGTGTCGGTGGCGGCTGTGCCGGTATCGGCCGGCTTGTTCTCAGCCGTCGTATTCGCAGCCGGCGCCGCGGGCTTGGTCTCAGCCGTCGTCTGGGCCGGCTGAGCCGGTTTGGCCTCCTTGTCGGCCGTGGTGTCGGACGAGGTCACGGCAGGGGTGGTAGTTGCCGGAGCAGTGTTCGAAGCCGTGGTGGCTGCGGCCGGCGCCGGATCATAAGCCTTGCGGTTGAAGTCCGGCTGGGCCTCCAGTTCTTCCTTCGTCGTCTCGGCGATCAACCAGCGATCGCCATTCTTCTCCGCCCATTTGGCCTTGGCGAAGTCGAAGGTAACATTCTTCTCGCCAATGCCCAGGAAGCCGCCGACGCCGATCACGAGGGATTCGGCCTTGCCGTCCTTGGCAAGAACGATGTCGTTGACGTCGCCGATCTTTTGGGCGTCGTCGGCGGTGCCGTTATAGACCGACTCGCCCATGATGTTGGTGGCGAGATTGCCTTCAGCCTTCTCTACCGGCTGGGCCGGCTGAGCGGGCGCTTGCGCCGTTCCGGTGTCGGTGGTCGCTGGCTGCGTGGCATCGGTCGTTTGCGCCGGGGCCAGATCATAGGCCTTGCGATCGAAGGCCGCCTGCGCGTTCAGCTCGTCTTTGGTCGTCTTCGCTACGAGCCAGCGGTCGCCGTTCTTCTCGGCCCATTCCAGCTTGTTGTAATCGAAGGCGACATCCTTGGTGCCGACGCCAAGAAAGCCGCCGACGCCGATGATGACGGATTTTACGTTGCCGCTTGCATCGAAAACGACGTCGTCGACCTTGCCGATGTCTTCGGCATCGTCGCCGGTCCCATTATAGACGGATTCACCGATGATATTGGTCATCAGCGCCCCGTCTGCACGTACTACTGGAGCTTGGGTCTCGGCGGCGGGCGCGGGGGTTTCGGGCGCCTGCGCCGGTGCAGGCGTTGTGTTCTGCGCAAAGGCCCCGGTTGCTAGGAGGGTTGCAAGCGCGGTCGTTGCAAAAAGAGTGCGGATCATGATCGTCTCTCCTCGTGCCTGATTTCCTACGCGCCGCGTTCGCGGCCTCGCACAACGCAAGGGCGAGCGCGGCAATATTCCACGATTTCACAACGTCGTGAGGGGAGCCTTGTTCCAAACGGCGCCCGTCCACGGCGCTTGACTTGCTCCCTGACGCGGAACCTTCGGCGGCCCCTTTCCGTTTCAGCCTCCGGCTGAGAGCTCGTTTTTGGCCTAACAATAGCAGGACGGAGAGGGGCATGCGGTTTGCTGCGGTGCTGAACAAGGACGGGGGCACCCTGCGCACGACCGATGTTGCAGCCTTTGCCGACCGGGTCCGCGAGCTTCTGGAAGCGGCTGGCCATTCGGTTCAGATCGACATCGTTGCGGGCGGCGAAATCGCTACGGCTTTGGAAAAGGCCATAGCCAGGCGCAACGTCGATGTCGTGCTCGCCGGAGGCGGCGACGGAACGGTGTCCACCGCCGCCTCGCTTCTGATGAACAAGAAGAAGGCGTTGGCCATATTGCCGGCTGGTACGATGAACCTTTTCGCGCGCAGCCTTGGCATCCCCCAGACACTGGAAGCCGCCTTGAAGGCCTTTACCGACGGCGAGGTCAAGGCGGTCGATATGGCGACCGCGAATGGCCGTCCCTTCGTGCATCAATTTTCAATCGGCATGCATGCCAGAATGGTCCAGCTCCGCGAGAAGATGGATTTTGGCTCGCGGCTGGGAAAGATGCGGGCGTCGGTTCGCGCCGCATGGGCAACGATCAAGAACCCGCGCACCCTCAAGGTGACCTTGACCATCGGCAAGACCGACATCATCACCCGCGCGACCGGAATTGGCATCAGCAACAACCTGTTCGGCGAGGGTCATCTGCCTTATGCGGACAATCCGGCCGGCGGCGTGCTTGGCATCTACGTCAGCGTTGCGCGCCGGCGCCGTGACTTGGTAAAATTGCTGCTTGCCATGCTGCGCGGCCGGTGGCGCCAAAGCGAACATGTCGAGATCCACCAGGCTGACAAGGCCGTGCTGAAAATTCATTCCTCGCCGACAAAGTTCAAGGCGGTGATGGACGGAGAGTTGGTCAAGCTGGAACGCGAAACCACGGTCGAAATCCATCCAGCGACCCTTAACGTGCTGGTCCCTAGAAGCAGCGCGCAGGCAAAGGCAGCCTGAATGGAGCCAAGACTCCAAAACTACTGCGTTTGACCGCTGGGAGCAGGCGCCTGCTCGGTCCCTGGAGGTTGTGGGACGTGCTGCTGCTCGGTGCTCGGCTCTTTGATCAGCACGCCATAAATCTCGGCTACGCCCCAGGCGATGAATACCAGCAGCAGCCCGGCGACGAGAATCCTGAGCGCATGCCAGCCCCAATGCCCCTGGCGGGCTTCGTTTTCAGGAACGGTCTTGGGCATGGTCGGTCTCCAGGTGTGGGGGCGGGCACGCCGAGCACGGCATGGTCGGGTAACGGACCCTTTCCGCGAAAGTTCCCAATCATCCGGCAACGGTCGGCCGCCTCGACCGGCTTGCCGCGCCTATGGCGTTTCGCTGCGATCCTTTTCTCGAGGCCCAGCCTTCACGTTCTCGCGGTAGATGGCGTAGGCGGCGAGCGCGATCGCGGGCGCGAGAAGCGTGCCCAGGCCGCCCTTGCTTTTCGCGAGCGCCGGGAGCAACGCGAGCGCCGCGGTTACGCCAACCGCCGTCATGTCGGTCTTTCGCCTTCGCGCGCGCCGCCGCGCCCGCATGCTGGTTGTCAACTTGTGGATCACGACAATCAGCCCGGCGATCACCAGGAAGCCGATGCCGAAGCCGAGGCTGGTCGCTAGCGGCCCGTAGCGCGCCGCCAGCCAGATATAGGCCGCGCCGATGAGGAAACCGACGCCGCACAGGGCAAAAACACCGGCAAGTCCGTAGAGGATTGCGGTCAGCCGCGCTCTTTGCAAGGCCGCCACCGCCTCGCCGGAAGCAAGGCCGGAAATAAGCGAAACCAGCGTCCCCATTTGAGGGCTGCTAGCGGCGCGACAGCAGCGCGAACAGGAAACCTACTCCCGCCGCAATCGCCAGCGACGTCACCGGCTTTTCGCGAACGCTGGCTATCAACTGCGCTTCCAAATCCTGAGCGCTTCCGCGCATGCTTTCGAACGCTGCCTCGCCGTGCGCGCGCAGCTGCTCGACGCCTTCGGCGGCCGCGCGGCGCGCTGCCCCGTAACTGTCGTCCCGGGTCTTGGCCAATTGCCTGGTGAGCTCTTCGATATCGGCCTTCAACTGCCGGATGTCGGCTTCGAGGTCGGCGCTGGGGGGAGTGTCTGTTGCGGATCTGCCTGCGGCGGTCGCCATTGCGTAACTCCTTATGTTTGCTTCCATTTCAACGCTTGGCCGAGACCGGGGTTCCGTTCTGCCGGTCCGGCTCGTCGTCAGATCAGCGGTCTGCGCTCCTCACCCAAACCTTGCCAGCCGGCCAACTCCGTCAGCCCCTCATGGCTGAGAACCTCGCAACCACCGTCACGCCAAATGATCAGCTTACGGTCCATCAGCTTGCGGATCGTCTTGTTGGTATGCACCAGCGAAAGGCCGAGCGTATCGGCGATATGCTGCTGCGTGATCGGGATCTGCACCGGCCGCTTGCCGTTCAGGCCCGCCCCCCGGGCACGGCTGGAGATGAAGGCGACAAGATAGGCGGTGCGCTCAAGCGCGGAACGGCGACCGATGCTCAGCAGGTTTTCATCGAGCATGCGCTCCTCGCGCGACGCCATCCAGGTGATGTCATAGGCCAGGCCCGGGTAGTTGCGGTAAAGCTCGTGCAATTGGTCGCGCTCGAAGACGCACAGCAGCATCGGCGACAAGGCCTCGACGGAATGCTGCATCTCGCCCATTAGGCTGCCTTGCAGGCCGATGAGATCGCCGGGCATGGAATAGTTGAGGATTTGCCGCCGCCCGTCGGGCAACAGCTTGTAGCGGAATGCCCAGCCTGAAAGTATGGTGTAGAGATGCGCGCTGTGGCTGCCTTCGACCAGCACGGTCGCCCCCTTGTCGACCGCAAGCTCTCCTTTCTTGAAGCCGCTGACGAACAACAGCTCCTGGCTCTCGAATTCGCGAAAGACTGGCAGCGGCCGCAGCGGGCATTTGCCGCAAGGATATTGGCGGGTGGCAAGGGAATATGCGCTCTGGCCGGACATTTCGACCCCTCTTCGAAACCCCTGCCCCGATCGGGCGAATACAAACGCTTCACCCGGACCGAGGTTCCGCCGCTCACGCAATGCATCGCCGGTCATGTCTTTTTTAAATGACAGAGCGCCGAATACCGCGCATGACTGCAGCCTTATAGGAGTCGCCGCCACGTGCCCCCATTGCTAGACGGATTGCGTATCCTGGTCTTGGAAGACGAATTCCTGATAGCGATGGATGTCGAGCAACTATGCCGCGACCAAGGGGCCGCCGAGGTCACGATTGTTGGCGACCTGGCTGAAATCGACCTGCGGGATGGGTTTTCCTGGTTCGACGCCGCTATCGTCGACCTGATGCTCGGCGGCACCTCGACACTCGACTTCGCCGAGCGGCTGCGCAGCGCAGGCATTCCATTCGTCTTCGCGTCCGGCTACTCCGACGCCGAGGATCTCGAAGGCTCTTTTCCCGAGATTAAGCTGGTCACCAAGCCCTACTCGGGAGACGATCTGATCCAGGCCCTGGCGCTCGCCTGCAGGCGCGCGAAAGCGGCGTGACGACGTAGCGTCGAAGAGCCGGAGGTCCGTGTCAGGCGGCGTTTGATCCTGTCACCTGCGCCGAGATCGCGTCGGGGCCGTATTCGTCCTCGCCAGAAATCTTCAGGATGTCCTGCAGCCGGGCGCGCGCGCGGCTGACCCGGCTCTTGATCGTGCCCACCGCGCAGCCGCAGATCTCCGCCGCCTCTTCGTAGGAAAAGCCGGACGCGCCGATCAGGATGATCGCTTCGCGCTGATCCTCCGGCAGCTGCTCCAGCGCGCCGCGAAAATCCTTGAGATCGAGCTGGCCATGCTGGGCCGGGTGGACGGCGAGCCTGGCGGTCATGATGCCGTCGCTGTCCTGCACCTCGCGACCGCGCTTGCGCATCTGCGAATAGAATTCGTTGCGCAGGATGGTGAACAGCCAGGCCTTGAGGTTGGTGCCCGGCTGGAAACTCTCATGTTTGTCCCACGCCTTGACCAGGGTTTCCTGGACGAGGTCGTCCGCCTTGTCGGCATTCTGCGTCAGCGACACCGCAAAGGCGCGCAGGCTTGGGATCGCGCCGAGCAGCTCGGTCTTGAAGCTCTGGGAGACCGCCGCCATGTCTCAGTCCTTTTTCTCGGCGGGTTCGGCCTTTTCCAGCTGGCTGAGCAACTGAGCGAATCGATCCGGCACCTGATCGGAGACCAGCTCGTCGTAATATTGCTTGAGTTTGCGGGCGATTTCGGAGTTCGGTCCGAGCGGACTGCTACCCCCGTTCCGGTGCCTGCTCGGGGCGCCAGTTACTGCATTCTTTGACATTTCTTTCATGTTTGCCCTAAGTCCCAGCACCTGAAACCGCTTTAAAACCATAGATCACGACGCAAGCGGCACCCTTGTCTGGTTGCCCATCCCACAGCCGGAAACGCCCGCTTCCTAATTTAGTTCCCTGCCCGGCGGAACTTTTTCAGAAAGCCGACGTTGGTTTTGCCGGGACTTCCAGTGAGTCTAGCCTTTGCAATGAAACAACGTCATCTGAGGGAGACGTCAAATATGAGCCTGTCCGCAACCATCGCTCCTCACCTGCCTTTCCTCCGCCGTTTCTCGCGCGCCGTGTCGGGATCGCAGGAAAGCGGTGACGCCCTGGTTGCTGCGATGCTGGAGGCCATCATCGCCGACACCGAAGTTTTCCCCAAGGCATCGAGCGATCGCATTGCGTTGTACAAGGTCTTTGCCAGGCTTTTCACTTCGATTGCGATCCGCGTGCCGCAAGAGCATGCGCAGACAGCTTGGGAGCAGCGGGCGGCCGCCAATCTCAACGCAATCGCGCCGCGGCCGAGGCAGGCTTTCCTGCTGGTCGCCGTAGAGGGTTTCAGCGAGGATGAAGCGGCGGAAATCCTCGATGCCGACGAACAGGAGTTCTCCGAATTGCTTGCCCAGGCAAGCAGCGAGATTTCCCGCCAGGTCGCCACCGACGTGCTGATCATCGAGGACGAGCCGCTGATCGCCATGGACATCGAGGAGATGGTCGAAAGCCTCGGCCATCGCGTTGTCGGCACCGCCCGCACGCACGCCGAGGCGGTCGCCGTTTTCGGCAAGACGCGTCCGAAAATGGTGCTGGCCGACATCCAGCTCGCCGATGGCAGCTCGGGCATAGAGGCGGTCAACGAGATCTTGTCCTCGACGCCGGTGCCGGTGATCTTCATCACCGCTTTCCCTGAGCGCCTGTTGACCGGCGAGCGTCCCGAACCGGCGTTTCTGGTGACCAAGCCCTTCAATCCAGACATGGTGAAGGCCCTGATCAGTCAGGCGCTGTTCTTCGACCGGCAGGCGAAAGCCGCGGCCTGACCGCATGTCCGATCATTGAGGTCTCATGCGAGGCGCGGAGTCCCATCCGTGAAGCGTTTTCAGGGGATCGTCTTTTTCCGCAAATGGTGGAACAAACGCCATCCAGCCACGTTTTTTCCAGGACGTTAGAAGGAGAGATATCATGCTGTACTGGGCGCTCGTTTTTCTTGTGGTCGCGATCATCGCCGGCGCGCTTGGGTTCGGCGGCATCGCCGGCACGTCGGCTGGCATCGCGCAGATATTGTTCTTCGTCTTCCTTGCTTTCCTGGTGATCTCACTCATCGCCGGCCTCGTCAGGAGAACCTGACCAGGGGGAGTGCCGAACACTGGAAGCCGCACCCCTCAAACGGTTTCCAGCCACCGCCGGGCGATGTCCCCAAAAGGATGTCGTCCGGCGGACCGCTTTTGGGCAGCATAAGCATCAGTAGGTCAAGACCGGGGCAGCAATCCTCGTAAGCCGTTCGCGCCTGGATGCGGGAAGTATCGAATGCGTTCCAAGGCCTCAGAGAAGGACTATACGCAAGAGCGCAGCGACGAAGTGATCGCGATGCAGCCGGCGGAAAGCGGGATGCAGGTGGGTCGCGCGCTACTCCACGCGCTCCACAATGCTGGAATTTCGGTCCTCTACCAGGATCGTGAAATGAAGACCGTCTGGGCGCGCAACATGCGCGCCCCGTGGGCCTGCGAGACGGCCGAGGGCAAGGATGCGCTTTCCCCCGCGCAGTCCGAGCGCATAGGCGCAGCCAAGCGCAAGGTGATTGAAACCGGCAACCCGGATCGCCTCGAGCTCGGCATTTCCGACAGTGACGGCGTGCGCTGGTTCCATGTCTGGATCGATGCCGATCGCAGCGACTCCGGCGAGGTTCAGGGCGTCGTCACCACCATGGTCGAGACGACGGAGCAGAAGCGCCGCGAGCAGACGCTGAAGACGCTGCTGCGAGAGGTCAGCCATCGCTCGAAGAATCTTCTGGCCATCATCCAGAGCATAGCCACCCAGACCGGACGCTACTCGGAGACGCTCGGCGATTTTCTGACGCACTTTCGCGGCCGCATCCAGTCGCTCGCCTCGTCTCAGGATCTGGTGACATCCTCCAACTGGCGGGGAGCGGCGCTTCGTGAGCTCGTGTCCGGCCAGGTCGGCCGCTATAGCGCCGATCCAAGTCGCAGCCTGCGTTTCGATGGGGAGAACCCTTACCTCAATCCGAACGCTGCCCTTCATATCGGACTGGCCATGCACGAGCTGGCCGTGAATTCGGTAAGCTACGGCGCCCTGTCGCAGCCTGACGGACGGATCAGGGTAAGCGCCAGGATCGCGGCCGGCAGCGAGACTTCGCCTGGCCTTTTGCTGATTTGGACAGAAAGGATCGGCGCCGGTCGGCGCACCGAAAATCGTTTTGGCAGCGTCGCCCTCGAACGCGTCGTGCCGACGTCGCTGAACGGCTCCGCCAGTCTCGATATCGACGACGATCGTCTCGAATATCGCCTGACCATCCCGCGCGGCAATTTCGAGATAGAATGAACAACCACGTCTTGGGCAACAGACAGCCGCCGGAGAGGCGTTAACCTGCCATTCACCATAAAATCCGATTGTGTTCCCCGGCAGAAGCAACTCCAGGATAGCGCGCAATGCCCTTCCGAGTTGCGTAAAACCTTGGAGCGGATCGGCGATCCCGTCAGGCGCTGAACCACTCGCGACGGAGCAAACCCAGCCGCGCAATCACACCGCGATTTGGGAGGAACCGAATGATGATTGCCGATATGAACAGGCTGGAGCAGGCCGCCCGCGTCTCGATGAGCGGCTTCCAGGACACCGAAGCACGGCCCTCGCCCCGTTCCTCCCATCCATCGCTTCGCCTCGGCGCCGTCGCGCTTGTTGCTGCTCTCGTGCTGGCGGTGGCCTGGCAACTGGCCTGATCTTTCCAATCGAGCAGCCGGCCGGCGCCAAGGGCACGCGCCATTGCGCGCCGACTCCGCCGAGCAGGAACTTTTGAGCGGCAACAATCGTTCTTTGCGGCGGGAGGATTCGACCCGTGGAACACATCGCCGCCTTGCTCCTCGTCATTGGCTGCTCGGACACCATGACCGATTGCCGCGAATTGTCGGTGCCGGTCAGCGTCTTCGAGACTTTCGAGGCCTGCATCGCCGAACGGCCGTTTGCGCTGGGCGACATGCAGGGGCGCACGCCGCGTGTCATGGGCGAGTGCCTTGCCGTCGATCCGGCGCTTGAAGACGACTACGATCAACTGCTGTGGACCGTGCGTCCCGACGGCAGGCTAGTCGCGTCGCTGGAAACTTCCGGCGCGCTTGTCGCGTCAAACGGGGCACGCCCGTAAGACACTCTCTTCAGCGATAATAAGATCGGACAGGCAAAGCCCGTTTTTTCGTGCTAAACGGCGGTTGGCACTGCCGAAAGTGAGGACAAAAGCGAGGAGCTATTTATGCGGAAAATGATCATTGCCATGGTTGCCGTGGTCGCCGTCAGCGGCTGCACCACGACCGAGCAGGACGTCGTCGGGGGCGGCCTGATCGGCGCCGGCGTCGGCGGCTTGGTCGGCGGCGGCAGGGGCGCGCTGATCGGCGCGGCTGTGGGCGCCGGGTCCGGCCTGTTGGTTCGCAACCTGCGCAATGGCTATTGCGTGTATCGCCGCTCTGACGGCACGAGATACAAGGCCCGCTGCAACTGATTTTCCGCGAGACACAGTCATCTACCCGGGGGCCCGACCAGCGGTCCCCGGGTAGATCCTCGTTGGACCCTGACTGACGGGCGCTCAGCCTGGCAGAGGTATTCGGATTTCCACCTTAAGCCCGTCGGCCCGGTAGTCGCGCTTGATCGTACCGCGCAATTCGCGCGTGACATTGAGATCGATCAGCTTGGTGCCGAAACCGGTCTTTGCCGGCGGCTCCAGTTTCTTCTGCCCGGCCTCGCGCCAATCGAGCACCAGCGTCCGCTCCCGGCCACGTCCTTCGACCCGCCACTCGACCTTCAGGGCGCCCACCGAGTTGCCGGCCTCGCCATATTTCAGCGCGTTGGTGGCAAGCTCGTGGAAGGTCAGGCCGAGCGCCTGCGTCGTCGTCTCGTCAAGCAGCACTTCCGGCCCCGACAATATGCCTTCGGAAAGCTCTTTGCCGAACACCTGCCCAAGCTCCGTGCGCAGCAGGTCGCCGAGGTCCGCCTTCTGCCAGCGCGAGCGTGTCAGCATGTCCTGCGACGCGGCCATCGCCTGCAGCCGCGCCGAGAATGATGCCGAGAACTCCTTGACGTCGGTGGCCTGCGAAGCAGTCTGCCGTGCGATCGCCAGCACCCTGGTGATCGAGTTCTTGATGCGGTGCTTCATCTCCTGCAGGATCAGCTCCTTTTCCAGCAGGCTCTTCTCCGTGGCCTCATGCAGCAGCGACTTCGCCTCGTAGGCGCGCTCCTGATAGCGGGCCACCAAGGCGATCGCCCCGGCGAGCAGCAGGCCGAACAGCCCGAGCATCACCGGGATGGCGCGCGAGGACGGCAGCGCGAAAGCGCTCGTCGGCCGAAACAGGACGGTCCAGGGCCGGCCGGCCACGACGATATCCCGGCGCGCCAGCAGCTTTCCGCCGAGCGATTCGGCCGGCGGCGCCTCCGATCGGAACAGGAGATTGTCGGCACCCGGCTGGCCGTCGAAGATTTCGACGTTGACCGGCAGCAGCGGAGCCTTGCTGAGCGCCACCTGGAACAGATCGCGTGCGCGGAAGGAGGCGTAGAGGAAGCCGGCGGTCGAGGAGCGGCTGGCATCGATGACGTCCGGGGCCGTTTCCACGTTCAGCCGCACGAAGACCAGAAATCCGGGGAAGGTCTGCTCCAGCCCTTGTCCCTGGCCAAGTTGAACGAGCCCGCTGGCATGCTGCTGGTCGTCGGCCATGGCCTTCTCGATTGCCGCCCGCCGTGCCGGGTCGCTGAACATGTCGAAGCCGATGATCGACTGGTTGGAGGTATCGAGCGGCTCGAAAAGCACGATGGGCGTGCGCCATTGCTGCTGCGTGATTGCCGGATAGACCGGGTGGGCCGAACCGCGAGCGCGCAGGATGTCGCGCTCGAGCGTGGCCTCGTCGCCGGCCTTGGCCAGCCTCAGGAAGCCGATGCCGCGCAGTCCGGCGAAATTGTCGTCGATGTCGAGCGCGGTGAGGAAGGCCTTGAACTCGCCGCGCGTGATATCGCCGTTACGAGCATCGAACAGCGCCTGGGTCGAGCGCAGCAGCGACAGATGCAGGTCGATGCGGCTCTCGATGCGGTTGAGCGCATCGTCGGCGGTTCCCTCGAACTTGATGCGTGCCGCCTCCTGGGTCGCGAAATAGGCGAACCCCGCCATCGTCAGGCTGATCAGCGCGACGGCGATGAAGGCGACGATCGGGAAAAGCTTTTTCAATGCAGGGTGCGGCCCATGGACGGTTGGCCACCTTTATGGGCAAGTCTCCGCGCCAATACAATGGCAAGGCCAACCCAACGCCGCGATTGGCTCATCAAACAAGTCGCAAATTAGCCAACCAATCTATGGTCTTAGGCCGCGATTTTCAGCGCTCCCGGGCCTGGCATGGCGCCTGGCGGGCACTTGCCCAGAATGATCATGCCGAGCACCTCGTCCTGGGTCACGTCGCTGGTGCGCGCCGTACCGACGACCTGGCCGTTCTTCATGACGCAGACCCTGTCCGCCAGCTCGAACACGTCATGGATGTCGTGGCTGATCAGGAAGATGCCGATGCCGTCGGCCTTGAGTTGCCGCACCAGTTCGCCGACCTGGGCCGTCTCCTGGGGGCCGAGCGCTGCCGTCGGCTCGTCCATGATCAGGATTCGCGCGTTGAACAGGATCGCGCGCGCGATCGCCACCGACTGTCTCTGTCCGCCGGACAGCTTGATCACCGGCTCCTTGAAGCGCTGGAAGCGCGGATTGAGCCGGCCCATCACCTTGCGCGTTTCGGCCTCCATGGCGACGTCGTCCAGCGTGCCCCAGGCGGTCATCAGCTCGCGGCCGAGGAAAAGATTGGCGGCGGCGTCGACGTTGTCGGCAAGCGCCAGCGTCTGATAGATCGTCTCGATGCCGTATTTCTTGGCGTCGCGCGGGTTGGAGATTGCTGCCTCCTCGCCGTTGACGAAGATCTGCCCGGCATCGCGCTTGTAGGCGCCGGACAGTATCTTGATCAGCGTCGACTTGCCGGCGCCGTTGTGGCCGAGGAGCGCCACCACTTCGCCGGGGAAGAGATCGATGGAGGCATCGTCGACGGCGCGAATGCCGCCGAAGGCGATCGAGATGTTGCGCATGTCGACCAGCGGGGCGCCGGCGGGAGCGTTCTTGTCTGCCATGATGCTGCCTCCTTCACACCCGCTTGCGGTAGATGGTGTCGAGCCAGACCGCGATGACTAGCACGGCGCCGACGACGATGCTTTGCAGCGGCGAATCGACGCCGAGGAGCACCATGCCGGACTGCAGTGACTGCATCAGCAGCGCCCCAAGCATAGCGCCGAGCACGGTTCCCGAGCCGCCGGCGAGCGAGGTGCCTCCGATGACCGCCGCGGCGATGACCAGGAGCTCGTCCAGCGTGCCGAGCGCATTGGTCGATGAATTCTGCCGCGCCGACGATATCGCCGCGGCCATCGTCGCCAGCACGCCCATGATCATGAACACCTTCATGGTGATCCAGCGCGTGTTGATGCCGGCAAGGTTGGCCGCTTCCGGATTGCCGCCGATGGCAAAGACATAGCGGCCGAAGCGAGTGCGCTTGGTGATGAAGGTCATGACGAGGCCGACGGCGATCGCCATCAGCACCGGAACGGCGATGCCGTGGGCGATGAACAGGCCGCCTTCGGGGACCGTGAGATTGTTGGCGGCGGCGTAGCGGTTCACGATGCCGACCGGCCACGGATAGGAATTGGCCAGCCACACCGCGCCCATGATGACGGCGCAGGTGACCGCGCCGAGCAGCGTCTCGGCCCAGATCGGACGCAGCGGAAAACGGAAGCGCTTGCGCTGCACCCTGCCGTTGAACAGCGCAAACACCACGGCAAAACAGGCGACGGCGCCGACGATCCAGCTCCATCTGGCGCCGATCGAGCCGGCCGGTCCGCCGCCCATCAGCTGGAAGGTGGCGTCGAGCGGCGCCACCGTCTGGCCGCTGGTGACCCACCAGGCAGCACCGCGCCAGACCAGCAGCCCGCCAAGCGTCACGATGAAGGCCGGCACTTCGAGATAGGCGATGACGAAGCCCTGGAAGGCGCCGATCAGCAGGCCGAGCGCCAGGCCGATCAACAGCGCCAGCACCCAGATCCAGGGATTGCCAAGCTCGAGCCCAACCATTCGCACCAGGAAATGCACTTGGGCAAAGCCCATGACCATGCCGATCAAACCCTCGGCGGATCCGACGGAGAGGTCGATGTTGCGCATGACGATGACCAGCACCATGCCGGAAGCCATGATGGCCACGGCCGAGGTCTGCACCGACAGGTTCCACAGGTTGCGCGGCGTCAGGAACGTTCGGCTATCGAAATCGAGCGGATTGACGCCGAGCCGCAGGCTCGAGATGACATGCAGGCCAATCCAGATGATCAGCAGCGCGCCGACCATGCCGAGCATGCGGGTGTCGAGCTCGGTCGCCTTGAGGAAGCGCCCGACGGCGCTGAGTTCGGAAGCCCGCGCGCGATCCGCCGCCGGGTTGGCCGGCGTATCAGAGGTCGTATCGGTCATGATCTCCTCCCACCGGCTTGCCGTCTGGCGCGATGCCGGACCACGATGCTAGAGCAATTCCAGGAAAAGTGCGTGGCCGCCTGGAATTGCGCGGAAACAAACGGCTGGAGCAGTTCGGCGATCCTGCCGGACAGTGAACTGCCCCAATGGTCTCCGGCTTCAGTACGCCCGAAAGCCTTTGGAAAAACGCCGCGGCTGTCGGGCCGCGGCGCTGCGTTTGAACCTGACGGCCAGCTTAGTTGCAGACCGCGACGCTGCCGGCGGCAACGCCCGCGCAGACTTCATCCTTCTTGATCCAACCCGCGTCGATGACGAGGTTGAGATTATCCTTGGTGATTGCGACCGGGGTCAGGAACAGCGACTTGACGGTGTTGCCGCCAGGCGTCGTGAAGTCCTTGGCGCCCGCGATGTCGGTCATCTTCTTGCCGTCGGCGAGCTGCGAGGCGATCTCGGCGGCGTGCTTGCCGAGCTCGCGCGCGTCCTTCCACACCGACACCGTCTGGCTGCCGAGCGCGATGCGGTTGAGCGCGGCATGGTCGCCGTCCTGGCCCGAGACCGGAACGGTGCCGGCCAGCCCTTGCGCCGTCAGAGCCGCGACGACGCCGCCGGCGGTGCCGTCATTGGCCGCCACCACCGCGTCGACCTTGTTGTCGTTGGCGGTCAGGAACTGCTCCATGTTCTTCTGCGCATTGGCGGGAAGCCAGCCATCGGTATAGGCCTCGCCGACATTCTTGATCTTGCCGCTGTCGATGGCTTCCTTCAGCACTTCCATCGAGCCGGAGAACAGGAAATCGGCGTTCGGGTCGGCGCCCGAGCCCTTGATGAAGACGTAATTCCCCTCGGGCTTAGCCTTGAACACCTCGCGGGCCTGCATGCGGCCGACTTCCTTGTTGTCGAAGGTCAGATAAAACACGTCCTTGTTCTCGATCAGGCGGTCGTAGCCGACGACCGGAATGCCTTCGTCGAGTGCCTTCTGCACCGCCGGCCCGATGGCGGAGGCGTCCTGCGCCAGGATTATCAACGCATTCGCGCCCTGCGAGATCAGGCTTTCGACGTCGGTCAGCTGCTTGCCTGGATTGGACTGTGCGTCGGCGGATATATATTTGTCGCCGGCGGCCTCGATCGCCTTCTTCATCGCCGCTTCGTCGGTCTTCCAGCGCTCTTCCTGGAAATTGGACCACGAAACGCCGATCACCTTGTCCTTCGCCTGCGCGACCGACGCCAACGTCAACGACATGGCGACGCCCGCCAGAATGGCGGCTGCGAATCTCTTCATGATATCCTCCCTGCGCCCCTCGCGGCGCGACCCAGACTGGCCCGAAGGCGATGAGGCTTTTTTTCGAGCCTCGAAAAAATACTGATCCAACGCTAAAGCGCTGTCAACTGCAATTCTGACGGTTTTTGAGGTGGTCACGTACTTTTTTCGAGACCCGCAATAAATAATGACAGTGCCGACCGCTTCTGCCACTATCGCGGAACAGTTCGGGAGGAGGCGCAGCCCGGTCCACCGAAACTTGTAAGACCAGGACGGTTCGGGTGCCGGCGTGCGGGACTGAACCGATCTGGCGCGTCGCCGAGTCCTGTGCATGATCGAGAGGCCGCGCTGACTGGGAGGAGAAAAAATGTCGGTCGGAATCCGCCACGACGATCTGCGCCGGCGCAACCGCGCCATGGTGCTCTCGGCCGTGCGCCGGGCCGGCCAACCGTCGCGCACGGAAATCGCCGCGACCACCGGGCTCAGCCATTCGACCATTTCGGCGATCTCTTCCGACCTGATCCAGGAAGGCATCCTGGCCGAGAGCAAGCCGAGCGAGACCGCGTCTCTGAAGCGCGGCCGGCCACAGGTGGGCCTCGCGCTCAAGCCGGAGGCGGCGGCGGTGGTGACGGTGGTGCTGTCGCTCAATTTCCTCTCGGTCGCCGTTATTGATTATGCGGGTCAGGTCATCGCCGAGGAGCAGCGCCGCCTCGATACGCTCACCATGCCGCGCAACGAGCTGATCGGCGAATGCTTGGCGATCGTGCGGCGCCGGCTGGACGATCCGGACCTCGACGTCGGCAGCGTCGCCCGCATCGCCATGGGCATCCAGGGCATCACCGATTCCCATGCCCGCGCCATGCTATGGTCGCCGATCACGCCGCTGACCGACATTCCCTTCGCCGACATCCTGGAAAAGGAATTCGGCATTCCGGCCACCATGGAAAACGACTGCAACATGATGGCGGTGGCGCTGCAGTGGCGCGATCCCGACCGCTATCGCGACAATTTCATCGCCATCCTGCTCTCGCACGGCATCGGCATGGGCCTGGTGCTGAAGGGCGAGCTGTTCACCGGCACGCATTCTTCCGGCGGCGAGTTCGGCCACATGATCCATCGTCCGGGCGGCGCGCTCTGCCGTTGCGGACGCCGCGGCTGCGTCGAGGCCTATGCCGGCAACTACGCCATCTGGCGCAGCGCCATGAAGATGAGCGAGGACGCCGAGCCGGTCGATGTCGGCGACGCCGACATGCGGGCGCTCGCCGCCAAGGCGCGCGAGACGGATGGCCCGGAGCGCGAGGCCTATCGCCGGGCCGGGGAGGCGCTGGGCTTCGGCCTTGGCAGCCTGTTCGCGCTGATCGACCCGGCGCCGGTCGCCATGGTCGGCGTCAGCGCCGCCGCCTTTGACCTGATCGAGCCGGCGCTGCGCGAGGCGATCGGCCAGACCGCCGGAGGCCAGCATTCAAACTCGATCTCCTTCGATACCGAGCCGAACGAATTGCCGCTGATCCGCGAAGGCTGCGCCGTGCGCGCGCTGACCTTCGTCGACCAGGAGATTTTCGCCCCGGGCGTGCAGGCAAGAGCGGGCAAGAACGTGGCCTGAGCAGCTTCGATAGCGATCGTTGGCTTCTGTGCGTCCTGCAGACGCCGGAGATTAGCGAAGGCCCCGCAGCTTCGTCATTCCAGGGCGGAGCAGGAGCGAAGCTCCGTCGCGGAGACCCTGGAATCCATGCCATTACCTCAATCGTCGGATGAGCGGAGCAGAATTTCTGCACCGCCGCGGCGCGTGGAAGTCGCGTGGATCGTCGGGTCTGCGCCGCGTCGCGACGCTTCGTGCTCCGCCCGTGGACGGCGAAGCACCAGCGTCTCGATAACCCGCCAGCGCAGATAGAACCCGTCAGACCTTCGGTGCCCTGGATCTAATCTTCCCTGATCGCGTAGCCCGCCCCACGGATGGTACGTATGACGTCCGGCATCCGGCCGTTGTTGACCGCCTTGCGCAGGCGTCCGACATGCACGTCCACGGTGCGCTCGTCGATATAGATCGTCTCGCCCCATACATTGTCGAGCAGCTGGCTGCGCGAGAACACCCGGCCGGGATGCCGCATCATGAATTCCAGCAGCCTGAACTCGGTCGGGCCGAGCCGGATCTCGCTCTTCTTGCGGTAGACGCGATGCGATTCGCGATCGAGCACGATGTCGCCGACCTTGAGCACGCTGGACAGCACCTCCGGCTTGGCGCGGCGCAGCAGCGCCTTGACCCTGGCCATGAATTCCGGCGTCGAGAACGGCTTGACCAGATAGTCGTCGGCGCCGGTCGAGAGGCCGCGCACCCTGTCGCTTTCCTCGCCGCGCGCGGTCAGCATGATGATCGGCAGGCGTTCGGTCTCGGGCCGCATCCTGAGGCGCCGGCAAAGCTCGATGCCGGACACCGCCGGCACCATCCAGTCGAGCACCAGAAGGTCGGGTACATTCTCCTGCAGGCGGATCTCGGCCTCGTCGCCGCGCGTCACCACCTCGACCTGATAGCCCTCGGATTCGAGGTTGTAGCGGAGCAGCACCCCCAGCGGCTCCTCGTCCTCCACCACCATGATGCGTGGCGCGATCATTTAGCAGGCACCTTCGCTGTCAGGCCGCCGGCGCCGACATCGCCGTCTCGTCCTGCTTAGGACGATTCGCCGGCAATTGCGTGCCGGTCAGCACATAGTAGGCGTTCTCGGCGATGTTGGTGACGTGGTCGCCTATGCGCTCCAGATTCTTGGCGCAGAACAACAGATGCGTGCAAGCCGTGATGTTGCGCGGATCCTCCATCATGTAGGTCAGGAGCTCGCGGAAGACGGAGGTGTATTTGACGTCGATGCGCTCGTCGTCGTTGCGGAGCTTGGCGAGCGCCGTGGCGTCGCCGGCGGTGTATTCCTCGATCACGCCCTGCACTTGGATCAGCACCAGCTGCGCCATCGAATCGATGGAGTGCGAAAGGTCGCGCGGCGCGGCGCTGATGCCGACCGAGCCGACGCGCTTAGCGATGTTCTTGGCAAGGTCGCCGATGCGCTCGAGATCGCCGGCCATGCGGATGGCGCCAACGACGCTGCGCAGGTCGTCGGCCATCGGCTGGCGTTTGGCAATCAGCGTGATGGCGCGATCGTCGAGCTCGCGTTGGCGCGCGTCCATGATGGCATCGTCGGAGACCACGCGCTGCGCCAGCGCGTTGTCGGAATTCAGCAGAGCCTTGGTCGACGCGCCGACCATCGAGCCGGCAAGATCGCCCATGTCGCGGATGAGCTGGCTGATCTGCCTCAGATCCTCGTCGAAGGAAGCGACCGTATGGGCCATGGTTATGTCCTCGTATGAACTCAGCCGAAGCGGCCGGTGATGTAGTCCTGCGTGCGCTTCTCGCGGGGCGAGGTGAAAATCTTTTCGGTCCGGTCGAATTCGATCAGCTCGCCGAGATACATGAACGCCGTTTGCCGCGAGACGCGCGCCGCCTGCTGCATGTTGTGGGTGACGATCACGATCGTGTAGTCGGCCTGCAGCTCGTCGATCAGCTCCTCGATCTTGGCGGTCGACAGGGGATCGAGCGCCGATGCCGGCTCGTCGAGCAGGATGACCTCCGGCTTCACCGCCACGGTGCGGGCGATGCAGAGCCGCTGCTGCTGGCCGCCCGAAAGGCTCTGGCCGCTGGCGTTGAGCTTGTCCTTGACCTCGTTCCACAGCGCGGCGCGCTTCAGCGCCTGCTCGACGCGATTGTCCATCTCGGCCTTGCTGATCTTCTCATACAGCCTAACGCCGAAGGCGATGTTCTCGTAGATCGACATCGGGAACGGCGTCGGCTTCTGGAACACCATGCCGATCTTGGTCCTGAGCAGGTTGAGGTCCTGCGAGCGGTCGAGGATGTTCTTGCCGTCGAGCAGCACCTGGCCTTCGGCGCTCTGCTTCGGGTAGAGCTCGTAGATGCGGTTGAGCACGCGCAGCAGCGTCGACTTTCCGCAGCCCGAAGGTCCGATGAAGGCGGTGACGCTGCGCTCGGGCAGCGACAGGTTGATGTCCTTCAGCGCCTTCGACTGGCCATAGTAGAAGTTGAGGTTCTTGACTTCGATCTTGGCCTTCTCGGCGGTCGTCTCGGCTACGTTCAGGTCGGTGGACAACATCGGTTTCATCTGTCCTCTCTGCGTCCGGTAAGGCTGCGGGCGAAGATGCTCAGCCCGAGAACCGTCAGGGTGATTATGAGTGCGCCCGTCCAGGCCAGTTGCTGCCATTCCTCATAAGGGCTCAGCGCAAACTGGAAGATGGTCACCGGCAGGCTGGCCATCGGCGCGTTGAGATTGCTCGACCAGAACTGGTTGTTGAGCGCTGTGAAGAGCAGCGGCGCCGTCTCGCCCGAAATGCGGGCGATCGCCAGCAATATGCCGGTGACGATGCCGGACAGTGCGGCGCGATAGGCGACCGAGCGGATCACCACCCAGCGCGGCGCGCCGATGGCGGTGCCGGCCTCGCGCAGCGCGTTGGGCACAAGGTTCAGCATGTCCTCGGTGGTGCGCACTACCACGGGGATCACCAGGATCGACAGCGCCACCGCGCCGGCGATCGCCGAGAAATGACCCATCGGCCGCACCATCAGCTCGTAGACGAACAGGCCGACGATGATCGACGGCGCCGACAACAGGATGTCGTTGATGAAGCGCACCACTGTCGAGAGGCGCGAGAAGCGCCCGTACTCGGCCATATAGGTTCCGGCGAGCACGCCGATCGGCGTGCCGACGACGATGCCGATCACGGTCATCACGATGCTGCCGTAAATGGCGTTGAGCAGGCCGCCGGCGTCGCCGGGCGGCGGCGTCATTTCCGTGAACACCGAAAGCGAGACACCCGAGAGCCCCTTATAGAGAAGGGCGCCGAGGATCAGCGCCAGCCAGACGAGGCCGATGCCCGCCGCTATGGTGCAGAGCGCCATCATCACGGCGTTCTTGCGCTTCCGGCTTCGGTGGAGCGATGCGGCTGTCGACATCGGTCAGGCTCCCGTGCGGCTATCGATGCGCAACAGCATGTAGCGTGCGAGCGCGAGGATGATGAAGGTGATGATGAACAGGATCAGTCCGAGCGCCACCAGTGAGGACGTGTAAAGCTCGCCGTCGGCTTCGGTGAATTCGTTGGCGATGGTCGCCGAGATCGTCGTGCCGGGCGCAAAAAGCGAGGCGCTGATGCGGTGCGCATTGCCGATGACGAAGGTGACGGCCATCGTCTCGCCGAGCGCGCGGCCAAGACCGAGCATGACGCCGCCCATGATGCCGACCCGAGTATAGGGGATGACCACGCGCCGGGTCACTTCCCAGGTCGTGCAGCCGATGCCGTAGGCCGATTCCTTCAGCACCGCTGGCACCGTGTCGAACACGTCCTTGGTGATCGAGGTGATGAAGGGCAGCACCATGATGGCGAGGATCAGTGAAGACGTCAGCAGGCCGATGCCGTAGGGCGGACCGGCAAACAGGCTGGCGAGACCCGGTATGCCGTGGAAAAGATTGATGATGAACGGCTGTACCGTCGTCTGCAGGAATGGCGCGAAGACGAACAGGCCCCAGATGCCGTAGATGATCGAGGGAATGCCGGCGAGCAGCTCGACCGCGATGCCGATCGGGCGCCTGAGCGGGCGCGGGCAGAGCTCGGTCAGGAAGACGGCGATGCCGATGCCGATCGGCACGGCAATGAGGATGGCGATGGCCGAGGTGACGACGGTGCCGTAGATGGGCGCAAGCGCGCCGAAATTCTCGGTGACCGGATTCCAGGATTCAGTCGTCAGGAAGGAGAAGCCGAACTTCGATAGCGCCTCCCACGAGCCGGCGATCAGCGAGACCGCGACGCCGCCCAGAAGAACCAGCACGAGTATGGCGGAGAGGCGCGTGACCGTTCGGAAGATCGTGTCGGTCAGGGCGAAGCGGCGCACCGTCGCTTCCCTGGTCCGTATGGCGGACGATGTCACGGCTTCGGAAACGGCTGTCATTTGCCCCTCGCATTTCGAAAGAGACAGGAGGGCGCCCGAGGCGCCCTCCTTACATGCCGGAGTAGAGCGGCTTGCCGTTGCTGTCGACGATGTCCTTGCTCCACATTTCCTCGACGCTCTTCACGACCGCGTCGGGCATCGGAACATAGTCCAGCTCGGCGGCCATGTCGTCGCCCCTGGCGTAGGACCAGGCGAAGAACTTGAGCGCTTCGGTGGTGGCCGCCGCATCGTCGGGCTTCTGGTAGACGAGGATCCAGGTCGCGGAGGTCATCGGCCAGCTTTCAGCACCAGCCTGGTTGGCCAGGATGACGCCGTAGCCAGGCTTGGAGCTCCAGTCGGCATTGGCCGCAGCGGCCGAGAACGCGGCAGCGGTCGGCTCTACCTTCTTGCCGTCCTTATTGATCAGGTCGGTATAGGTGAGCTTGTTCTGTTTGGCATAGGCATACTCGACATAGCCGATCGCGCCACCGGTCTGCGCTACGTTGTTGGCGACGCCTTCGTTGCCCTTGGCGCCGATGCCCACCGGCCACTCGAGCGCGGTATTGACGCCGACCTTCGACTTCCAGTCGGCGCTGACTTCGGCCAGATAGTAGCTGAAGTTAAACGTGGTGCCCGAGCCGTCCGAACGGTGGACGACCGCGATCGCCTGGTCGGGCAGCTTGACGTCGGGGTTGAGCTTCTTGATCGCCTCGTCATTCCAGTTGGTGATCTTGCCGACGAAGATGTCGGCCAGCGTCGGGCCGTCGAGCACCAGTTCGCCCGGCTTGACACCTTCGAGGTTGACGACCGGAACGATGCCGCCCATCACCATCGGGAACTGCGCGAGCCCGGTCGACTTGAGATCCTCGCCCTTGAGCGGCGCGTCCGAGGCGCCGAAGGTCACGGTCTTGGCCTTGATCTGCTTGATGCCGCCACCGGAGCCGATCGACTGATAGTTGAGACCGATGCCGGTCTCCTTTTTGTAGACGTCGGCCCACTTGGCGTAGATCGGATAGGGGAAGGTAGCGCCGGCACCGGAGATGTCGGCCGCCATAGCGGCGGAGAGGGAAAGCGTGGATGCCGCAGCCATTGCAATCGCAACGGCCGCCGAGCGGATGAAATGTCTCATGTGGCCTGCTCCTGTTCGGAATATGGTCTTTCGGCAACCCTTTTCTGTCGGCGCCTGACGAGCGCAATAGACGTCGATTATTACAGTCGCATGACAGTTTCGTGTCAGCCCGGTAACGCCTGAACGGGGATGCCTTGGGGGGGCCTGCGGCCGCCATTTGCGGACCCAGCCGAAGTTTGCCGCGGGAATCAGTAGCTTGTCCGACTTTTGAATCAAAAATTATCCCGGCGGCCGGATCTCCGGCCGCCGGGAAATAAAATCCGGACGAGAGCGCGTTGCCTGTGCGCCAGAGCGGATCATGGCCTGGCCATCGCCGAAAACAGGTCCGTTGGGGTAGAGTCGACGCTGTTCCTTGCCGGCGGTCGCTGCTCCCGCCCGTAACCGAAGGGCGGAATCGACAGCAGCCATTGTCCTGACCTGGCCTTCGTTTTGTATGGTGCGATCACACCATATGTCTGCGTTGGACGCCCGCCGACGGACCTCGTCGATGACGCCGTGAACGGCCGCGCAGAAAGGCTGTTATCCGGCGCTGCGGCGGACTTCCGCGTCCGACCCGAGCCATCTTTCAAGCTTCTCGAGCAGCGCCTTCGGGCTGATCGGCTTCGGCAGGTAATCGTCCATGCCGGCTTCCAGGCAGCGCTCGCGGTCGCCCTTCAGTGCATGCGCGGTGACGCCGACGATCGGCACATGCGTGCCCATCTCGGCTTCGAGCCGGCGGATGGCCGCGGTCGCCTCCAGGCCGCTCATCTCGGGCATCGACACATCCATCAGGATCATGCGCGGGTTAAGCCTGCCGAAGGCGTCCAGCGCCTTGCGGCCGTTGCCGACGATTTCGAACTGGTATCCGGTCTCGCCCAGGATTTGCGTGAACACCATCTGGTTCACCTCGTTGTCCTCGGCGACGAGAATGTCGAGCCCGGTCTCCGCGCCGGCCAGGCGTGCACGGGCACGCGCCGGCGGCGGCTGCAGCAGGACGCGATCCGCCGCGGTCGCCTGCGCCGTGGACGCCTGCGGCGCGCCGGCCCCGGTCTCGACGTCGCCGGTCAAGGCCGGATGGATGGCCGCCGTGCTGTGGCGATGACGCTGGATGGTGGCGACCAGCGTCTCCAGCAAGATCGAGGAACGCGCCGGCTTGGTCAGCTGCGCATCGATGCCGAGATCGCGGTAGGCGGCGCTGGCGAGCGACTGGTCGACCGAGGTCAGCATGATGATCGGCGTGTGCGCGAGGCCGGCGGAGTTGCGCACGATGCGCGCCATTTCGGCGCCGGTCATGCCCGGCATCTGGTAGTCGAGCACGACGCAGTCGACAGGCACGCCGTAGGCGGCAGCCGCAATCAGCACCTTCAGTCCCTCGGCGCCGCTTTCGGCCGCGCAGGAATCGAAGGTCCACGAAGCCATCTGCTCGCTGAGGATCGCGCGGTTGACGGCATTGTCGTCGACGATCAGCACGCGCGCGCCGGTCACGTCGATCGGCATGATCCGCTGCCCGCCTCGCTCGGCCCGCGGCAGCGTGACGGTGAACCAGAAGGTCGAGCCCTTGCCCTCGGCGCTGTCGACGCCGATCTCGCCGCCCATCAGCTCGACCAGCCGCGAGGTGATGGCAAGGCCGAGCCCGGTGCCCTCGTGCCGTCTAGTCGAGGAGGTGTCGACCTGGCTGAATTTCTCGAACACCAGCTTCAGCTTGTCTTCGGGAATGCCGATGCCGGTATCGGTGACCGAGATGGCGAGCTTCGTCCCCGACGGAACGCGCTCGCCGGTCACGTCGACCAGCACATGGCCCTTGTCGGTGAACTTCACCGCATTGCCGAGCAGGTTGGTGACGATCTGTCGGATCCGGCCGACGTCGCCGACGAACTGCCCGTCGAGCCCGGGCTGGACGCGAACGATGAGCTCGAGGTCCTTTTCCTTGGCGCGGGTCGACACCAGCGTCGCCACATCCTCGATCGCCTCGGCAAGGTTGAAGGGCGCCGGGTCGAGCACGAGCTGGCCGGCGTCGATCTTGGAGAAGTCGAGGATGTCGTTGATGATGGTGAGCAACGCGTTGCCCGATTTGACGATGATGTCGGTGAACGTCCTCTGCTTTGGGTCGAGGTCCGACTTTGCGAGCAACTCGGCCATGCCGAGCACGCCGTTCATCGGCGTACGGATCTCGTGGCTCATATTGGCGAGGAACTCCGACTTGGCGCGGTCGGCAAGCACGGCACGCCGGCGCGCCTCGCTGAGCTCGGCCTCGCGCTGTTTCAGTTCCGTAATGTCCGTGGTCGACCCGATCAGATAGAGCGAACCGTCGGACGCGATCATCGCGCCCTTGCGCGCGAACTGGTGACGCACGCTGCCGTCCGGCAGCGTCACCTGTTCTTCGATCTCCTGCGTCTCGCCGGTGCGCAGCACCGCCAGGTCGCCGGCGACGAAAGCTTCGCCGTCCGCGCCGAAGATCTCGACGTCGGTCTTGCCGATCGCCTCTTCCTTGCTGAAGCCGGTGAGATCGCACCAGCCCTTGTTGACGTAGAATTGCCTTAGATCCGAACGCTTCGCGTAGATCGACACCGGCACGTTGTCGATCAGGTTGCGGAACACCTCGTTCTCGCTCATGCTTTCCTTGAGCGCCCGCTCGCGCGCCTTGACCTCGGTGATGTCGGTGCTGGAACCGACCAGATGCACCGATCCGTCGGTCGCGATGAGGCGGCTCTTGCGCGTCATCAGCTGCCGCACCGTGCCGTCGCGATGGCTGACAGGCTCCTCGACTTCGCGCCCCTTGCCGGTCGCGATGACCTCGGCATCGTCATGGCTGTAGCTTTCGGCGTCCTCGGCGCCGAAAAGCTGCCGGTCCGTCTTGCCGATGACGTCTTCCTTGGCAATGCCGGTCAGCGCGCACCAGGCCTTGTTGACGAACTCGATTGTAAGATCCTCGGCCTTGATGAACGCCGCCACCGGCAATTCGTCCATGACATGCCGGTAAAGGTCGATCTGCCGCATCGAGTCCCGCAGCGCCTTCTCGCGGGCCTTGATGTCGGAAATGTCGACGCGCACCCCTATGAACGTGCCGTCGTCCGCTCTCATGTCGTAGACCTGGAACCAACGACCGTCGGGATTGAGCCGTTCATAGGACGAATTGGGCAGGTGGTAACGCTTCAGCATGGCGTCGAGCCAGCGCTCTTTGTCGACACCATAGAGATTGTCGATCTCGACGTCGCCGCTCGACCGGAAATAGCCGGCGGAATGACCGAGAGCGAGCGCCTCGCGTAAGGTGCGGCCCGGCTGCCAGGCCGGCTTCAGCGCCGGCAAACTGTCGTGCAGCTTGCGGTTGGCGAAGACGAATTCATCGTGGCGGTCATAGATGATGACGCCGGCCGGCAGCGACTCCAGCACCGTGGCGAGATTCTTGCGCGCATCCTCTGCCTCGGTCTCGCGATGCTTCATGTCGGTGATGTCGACATAGGAGATCAGACGCTTGCCGCCGGCAAGCGGTGCCAGCGAGGCGATCAGCACGCGGCCGTCATTGCGCGGCAACTGCCTGGAACCGGCAACGCCTGCCCGGATTTCGGCCTCGCGCTCGGCGATGTGGCGTTGCCAGCCCACCTCGTCGGCACCATAGGGGTCGGCGTCGCGGCTGGCCTCCATCAGCTCGCGGAAGCCGCAGCCGGCAGTGGCGCGAAGCGGATCGATCTTCCAGAAGTCGTAGAAGGCGCGGTTGATGATCTCCGCCCTGAGGTCGGCATCGAGGACAATGACGCCGATCGGCATCGAATCGACCATCAGGCGAAGATTGGCAAGCGCTTCCGAGGTCGCGGCCGCATGCTGATCGGGGGCGCGGGGGACCGCCGCCTCGCCGCGCTCGACCGCGCCTTCGAAAGAACGGGCGGCGCCCATCTCGAAAGTACCGTCCCTATCCGCCATCCCTACCCCCAGGCCGAACCCTCCCGGTTCGTCGGCGGAATGTGCCCGACAAGCATTAACGATCGGCTAACCTTAACGATTCGCAACCGAACACGCCCGTTGCCGTTAACGGGTTTTAGGCGGACGCCGGTCCGACCTCGCTGCGGTAATCCGTCCGTTGGCGAACCCACCGCTGCCGGGCTATAAAATCCGTGGGGGTATAGCTGATGCTTGGTCGAATGCTGACTTTTGTTCTCTGTCCGGCGCTGCTCGCGGCAAGCGGCTGCACGCGCAGCGACGACGGAACCGTCATCATTCCAAGCCGGATGGACGTCAGGCGCCTTTGGGACAAGGCCCCACCAGGAACAACAGCCTCGAGGCAGATCGCGACGGACGTGTTTCCTCAGCCGCCGATCGCCCCGGTGAGTTCCCCCAGTCGAAGACGTGTTTCGACGGCCCCTTCCTTTCAGCCGGATTTGGCTGATGCGTCCTCCCAGCCACAGAAGGCGCTCGCCTGCCGGAATGTCAGCGAACCCGGCAAGCGCTATCGCGTGGTCTGCGAGTAGCGTAGCAGCTACGATAAGATCGCGTGTTTCCTCACTGCGCGTGAAACCTTTGTGTGGCGTCTGGCGTTATCGGCGCAGCACGAAGGGGAGCGAAGATGTCTGTTCATTTCACCGTCTCAGGCCTGACCAGAAACCTGATCCATTCGCTCGGACTGGATCACGAGCGGGCCCCGAGGCGTCTGACACCCGAGCAAAATCTATTGTTGGAATGCTATCTGGCCGGCCAAATTCCGGAATCGGCCTGGAGCGACTACGTCTTCGAAATGCCGCAACTGGAAAAACACGCCAATGCCCGCCGCAGGCGCAATCCGGCGTAGCGCTGTCCAGCAACAAAGCGCCACCTAGAAAGGATAGCCGTTTTCTGTTGGAAATCAGCGAAGGCGAAACTGAGCAACTTGGCAGTTCTACTGCTGAATTGCTTTGGCGTTGTCCTTCGGCGAATTGAACTGAAGCGTAAAGATCTTCCCGGGAATTCCTTTGGCAAGCTCCGGCGAAAAGCTGAGCGGCAGGCAGTTCCGCAGGGCGACGGTCGCCGCGTCGACATAGGCCTGACGCGCCTTGTCATCGCCGTTGACCTTGATGGCCGTTGGCTTCGGCGGGCCGATCAGCGTGCCGTCGCGCCTGAAGCTGAAGCTCAAGGTGACCGAGGCAGTTCCGGCTTCGGCCGGCGGCGTCCAGCACGCCTGCAGCGCGGCGCCGACCTCGTTCATCGTGTTGAGCGATGCGGCATCTGCCGGAAAAGGCATCGCCAGCAGCGCGCCTGCGATCGCTGAAAGTCTAGCCGTGCTTCTCATGGCTCTGTCCTCGCCGCTTTCGCCCGTTCGCATGGTACGATCAACGACGCGGATGACAATAGAATTTCAACCGCGCCGTTACCCGACAAAATCATGCTGCCGTGACGCTGGCGCGCCCGCGCAAAAGCAAAAAGGCCGGCGCTGAGCCGACCTTTCCTTCTCCTCGGCAATCGCGCCAGTACATCCGTGGTCGCAGCGAGGACCGAGACACTAGACAAGGTTTGGTTAACGAAACCCTAAACCTCGCGCATTTCTTAAGCCGTGGCCTGGGCCTTCACATGGGCGATGTAGCCGCGCACGTCGCCGGCCGGCTCAGCATAGGCCTTGCCGAGCTTCTTCTCGATCGCCGCCATATAGTCCTTCGCCCAGCTGGGCAGCGCATAGTCGATGACCGCCAGAAACTCCAGTGTCGCCGCCAGACGGATGTCGGCGATCGACGGGTTGTTGCCGCCGATGAAAGGCTTGCCGTCCCTGAAGAAGCTATGAAAGACCTCCAGCGGCTCGGCGATTGCGGCGATGGCAGCCTTTTGCGCCTCCGATTTCTTGTCGGGATGGGCATCGCTGTGGCCGACCTCGCCGGCATATTGCGGAAAGCCAAGTGCCGGATAAGTGGCCCTGGCCACATAGGGATAGAGCGTTCCGACCAGGTAGAACATGGCGCTGTCGACCATCGCCCGCTTGGCCGGCGCCTTCGGATAGAACTTGTCCAGCCCGTGCTTGTTGGCGAGGTACTGCATGATTGCGCAGCTTTCCCAAAGCACGCCTCTGGGAAGTCCTTTGTCCTCGATCATCGGAGTCAGATGCGCCGGGTTCCGCGCCAGGAATTCCGGCGTGCGCGTCAGGCCCCAGGCGTCGGTCTCGGCATGGTCGAGCCCGGCCGCTCGCGTGAACACCCGGACCGTCATGTTGTTGACGCTGGGCCTTAGCATGCTGAGCTTGACCGCGGGCTTCTTCGCCGGCTTCGCCTTGGCTTTAAACGCTGCCTTTGCCGTTGCTTTAGACGCGGCTTTTGCCGTCGCTTTAGGCGCGGCTTTTGCGCCCGGCTTGACTGCGTTGGCCGACATCTTGGCGGCAGTCACCTTTGCCGCCGGCTTTGCCATCTTCGCTGCCGGCTTGGCGGCGGCCTTCTTCGTTCCCTTCGTTGCAGCCTTTGCCATCTGGTCCTCCCTCTGACCTGTTCAGTATGGATTTTTCGCCGCCCGGTTCTCGGACAATGTTTCGCGCGATCGCTCGACCAGCGCCTGGATGGCGTCGGCAAGGTGCGCCTCGGCGATATTGTAGTCGCCGCGCGCAACGCGGATCTTGTGCGCCGCCATCAGCACGTCGGCATGGCTGAAGCCCGCGGGCGGCTCGAACCGGTAGGAGGCAAGCTCGATCAGCAGCCCAAGCGGATCCTCGAAATAGATCGAATCCATGAAGCCGCGATCCTTGACGCCGCTGTGCTTGATGGCGCGCTCGTCGAGCCGGCCGACTGCCTGCAGGAACGTCACGCGCGACACCGAGAACGCGATGTGGTGGACACAGCCGGTATCGGTCGGCGTGCGCCGCTTGACCGCGCTACGGCTCTCGTCGGTGAAGACGGTGATCAGCCGGCCATCGCCCGGGTCGAAATAGAGGTGGCTTTCGCTCGCCTTGTCGAGATTGGGCTGCTCGAAGATGAATGGCATGCCGAGCACGCCTTCCCAGAAATCGATGGAGGTCTGGCGATCGGCGCCGACCAGCGTGATGTGATGGACGCCTTGCGACTGCAGTTTTTGCATTGGCTCCTCCCGGCCCCGCCGCGCCTGCCGCCGGACGATGTGGTCAGGCAGCCTTTAAATCGGCGCCCGGCAGGCGACCGCCGCACGGCTTCCCCCTTGATTCCGCAATCCGCATCCTGCTGGATCGCGGCCGAAACTTTGATTATCGGATGCTAATTCAATCCGAGGCGTTGCGCCAGAAGCGGCGACACGGCATCGCCCCAGCAGGTCATCGCCGGCCGCAAGGAGGATGCACAAGGCTCTCTTTGCACCATGCTCGATGGCCGGCCGGGTCAGCGGAACCGCCTGCCCGACACCGCCGTTTGCAACGATGGCATTGGCTGACGACATCCAAATGGCGGAACGCCATATTCTGTAGGCCGAGCAGCACATCAAGCGCCAGCGCGCGCGCATCGCTGCGCTAAAGCGCCGCCGGTTGCCGCGATGCAAGGCGTCCAGCTTTTTGCAGTTGCTTGAAGACGCCCAATTGATGCACCTGCATCATCTGTCGCTGTTGTTGGAGAGAGCGTCTCGTGAACGGACCCGAGCCGGCATTTAGACTTTTGGTTCAGCGTTGGCAGCCGACGGAAGCCTTATTTGTAGACCGTCCTTGAAGACGCCCGAACTGGCGACACCGCTACGCTTTCATGTCGCCGATCAGCGAAGCTTCTCAGCGAAAGCGGCGACACTCACGCCGTCCTCGCGCCGCATGGCCCTTCACGGTAGCCCGCTCTCGGGTGTTACTACCCGCAGCGCTGACACTCTCTCAATCTACCTTCGAAGAAGAAGCACTACTCCGACTTCGCCGGGGTTTCTTTCTTGATTTCCGTCGATGTTGAGGTGTCGGACTTGTCAACACTCGCCGTCTGCTGCGCGTCGACTGAGGCTTGATCCTTCGCGTGTGCCGGGCAATTGGCTGATGCTGCAGAGACGGACAGGCCCAGCGCTAAGATCGTTCCGAGGAAGGCTTTCATCATCATCCTCCTTTTGGCAAGTGACATAGCGTAACCCGCGCGTTGCGCGCCGCAAAATCACTTTTCACTCCCCGCATCACAGCTGGCTCGCGCGTCGAGGCCGCAGAGAACTTTATTGAGCGGATGGACCGAGCTGCGTTGCTCCGGGCATGGAGGCGCTGTCTACGCGCCAGAGCGTGAAGCCCCCAAGCCCTTCGCCTGGGGGCGATATGGTCAAACGCGATTTGCGTAGCGCGCCCGATCGCGTTCGATCTCGTCGGCGGTGTAGTTTTCGGCGCCAGCGTCAAAGCTCGTCCAACCGTCGGCTTCGTAGGCACTGCGGCGATCTTCCAAGTTCACCGATCTTGATTGACCGAGGATGCTCTCGGCTTCGCCGGCCAACGCGTCGCTAACCTTGGCCGTGACCAACGTCCCGCCGCGGCGCACACCTTCGGCGTAGACATGAGCGTCCCTTTCCGGGACCCCGGAGTCGGTAAGGGCTCCGACGATGCCACCGGCAGCCCCGCCGACAACTGCGCCTCCCAATGCGCCTGCAGCGGTAGCGGCGAGCCACCCTGCGGCGACAACAGGGCCCACGCCTGGGATAGCCATGATCCCTAGCCCCGTCAGCAACCCGCCGGCGCCGCCAATGAGGGCACCCACACCGGCACCGCCAGCCGCATCTTCGGCGGCATTCGAGCGATCATCTTGGTACCAGCCGGTCGAATTATTGGCGACGATGCTGATGTCGGAATGCGGAACGCCGATGGCTTCGAGTTCACCGACGGCATCGGAAGCGTCGTCATAATTGTCAAATAGTCCGGTCACGGTTCTCATGGTTGAACTCCAATCCGTTCTCAGTTGCTGCCGGCAACGACGTTGCCTTGATAATCGAGCGCCACGGTTGTCTTCTTTCCGTCCTTGGTGGCCTGACCGCGCCAGATGCCTTGATCGTCCTTGGTTAGCGCTGAGACGTCCGAGAAGCCGGCATCCTGGATCCGGCTCTTGGCCTGGTCTTCGGTGAAGCTATTGGCGCCTGGCACCGGAGCGGCCGGATTTTTTGTGTCGGTCGTGGTGACGGCGGGAGTTGTCGAACTCGTCGTCGTGCCGGTTTCATCGTCCATGGTGGAAGCAATCTTCTCGATCATTTCCTTATGCATTTTGAGTGTGGGCAAGGTCTCCGAAGCGAACGCCTTGAGCTGGGGATTGTCGCCATCCTTGGCGTAATTCTCGAACAGCTCCACGGCATCCGCGTGCGCATCACGCTGCATCTGCACATAGGTCTTTTCGACCGGATCCTTGCCGTTCTGAAGGGCGTCGAGGTCGCTCTTGTGCTTGGCATCCGTCTCGGCGGGCACTTTGAACTTCTGCTCGCCGGCAATCGTTTCGAGTTTTGCATTGGCCGCCCCATGCTCGTCGATCATCTTTTGGGCGAAGTCTTTGACCGCCTGATCCTGGGCTTTGCCTTGGGCGATCTTACCCGACTCGACCTCGAACATCCCCCCGTTGGCAGCCTTGTCGACGAACCCCTGGGCGTCGTCGGCGGCGAAGGCAGGCACTGCGAATGTGATGGCGGCGGCTGTGGTCAGCGCAACCAGTAGATGGCGATTTTTCATGGAGAAGTTCCTAGTTGGGCAGATGTGCTGCAAACCCAACAAGCGTCCGACACCTTTGTTCCGAGCGCGGTTTGATTTAGCGAGGAGTACCGGCATTCTTTTCACTAGGACCCGGCTGCCGGTTTTCGGTCCCGCCACGCTCCTGAACAAAAGCCAATAGGTATCGCGGCCAGCAGGATTCTTTCAGTATGGCTTGTCGCCAGTGGCAAGCAGGTTGAAGGGGGTGCCACCGGAGATTTTTGCGGCCTTCCGAGCGGCCTTCGTCCAGGACTTTATGCGTCTAAATCAAGCGGCTCGTGATCCAGCCTGTTGATTGCAAGATGACCTCGCTTGCTGGCCTCCCGGCAAACTTTTCACGTTAGACGGAACCTTTGTGATCACCGGCTCTTCCCTTGTAATTGCTGGGAGGAAATCAATGGCAAACCTGGGAAGACTGGCTGTCGCCATATTGGGCATTCTCGCCTACCAAAATCGCGACAAGATCGGAGAGCTGCTCCGTGGCGCGGGAAATCGCGATCCAAACAGTCTGCAGGGAGGGATCTTGGATCAGCTGTCCAAAGGCGTATCGGGGACGGCGCTTGGGGATATTGTCGACCGCTTCAGAAATGCGGGAGCCGGTTCCAAGGTGGATTCTTGGGTTAGTAGCGGACCCAACCAGCCGATCGAGCCGAAAGAGGTCGAGGCGGCAATAGACGACGAAACGCTCGCTTCTCTTTCAATGCAGACCGGCTTGTCCCGCGATGAGCTGATAGCCAGGATAACCAGGGACTTGCCCGAGGCGGTCAACAAGCTGACGCCCAATGGCGAACTGCCACCCGCGGGGCCCGACGATGTCACCCTGCTCGATCCGGTGCCACCACAGCGTTGATGGCGCGGCAAGGTCACACTCCAAGTCCGTCAGCGTTTGCGAAAAGCCTGTCTTGAGAAGCGCGAGGACTTGCAACGGTCATGGCGCAACTCATCCCGCTTTCGCAGGTGAGCGGTTTGCCGCTTCCGTTTGGGAGCGTGCTGACTATGAGCGGTCAATCCCATCAGGGGTGTAGCCGCAGAGGCAACCAAAGGTCCCTCGCTTGCGCTCATTAATCGCGACGGCGTTTATTAGCTACGCCTAAAGTTCTGATGTCAGCCGTCGAAAGGTGGCGCATAGTACAGACTTGCCCCTTGCCCACATGGGGTAAAAGGCCCGGCCTGTCTGCCCTAGGTCCCCCCGATATGCCACAGGCCGGGCGCCCCCATCTTTAGGCTGCACTGTTCCGCGCCGCCTTTTTCAGCAAGCGCGATAGATGCACGTCGTGAAGCTCCTGAACGCTTTGAAGAAGTTCGCAATTCAAGCGCCTTGATGGTGGGCAATTCGAGGCGTTGTATTTCGGCTGGGAAACAAAGAAGCGTTAGCCTGCATGGTGGAGGCCACTGAACAGGCGGGGGCTAATCCGTCTTTGCGCCTACGGCAGATAGATGAGCCGCTTCTCCAATCGATACGATGAATCCCATCATTGCCCGATGCTACTTTGAGGAGGCAACCGGTTTTGCAGCCCTGGCAGCTAGTAGGCTTGAGGGGTTGGATATGAGCAGAACGACTCTCGTTGCGATTGCTTTCCTCGTCATCAGCATCGGCCCGACCGAAGCCAATGGCCATAAAGTTTTGCCGGTTTGCACCGCGTCGAGCTCACTGTCCGAGGTCTTGCATGGCAAGTGTTTTCTCGTCAAAGGCTCGATGATCTATGGCGACATCGCCGATCTTTCCCAGATAATCCAATTGGGATGGTAGCCAAGGCCGAATCGGTGGCTAGACGCTATCGCATGACTGAGCCACGCCGTTTCTTACCGGGAAATAGCGCAGCGCCTTCCTCTCATGGGACAGCGCGGAAACAGGGGCTTCAAAGCCCAGGGGCAAAAAGCGCCGCTCCGATAACGTCGAGTATAACGCCAGGCGCGCGCCAGTGGCGGATTCGTGCGCCTATCTTCCATCCCGGCGCGTAACGCATTGCCGCCGCAAACTGGCGCGGTTCATTCTGGTCGCGAGCCCATAGAGTGGATGCGTGGTTGCATTCCAGGCTGGAGGCCTTTGCCGCATCAACCGAGAATCAAGCAGAAATTACGCGGCCGACAGCCTGTCGCGACCGGCCCCTAAAGGTCGACCTTGGCGACATTATCCTTGTATTCCTGCTTCGGGTCATATCCGAGCAGCATCTTGATGCCCGAAACCACGCTCGACGCATCGAGCCAGATTTCGGCTCGGTCCGGATCGAAGCGCAACAGCGTGAGTTTCGGATCGTCTTTGCCGCCCTCGAACCAGGCTTCGACATAGGGGCTCCAGAGCCGATCGATCACAGCCCGATCATTGTCGACGCGAAGCTTGCCCTGCACCGTTGCGAAGAGGTCATGTCCCTTGGAGACGAACGTGGCCGTTGCCTGGTCGCCGCCGGAAAGGCCCATCGGAAGCTCCGTATCTTTCGCCGTGAAAAACCAGATCGGACCGGTATCGTCCTTCTCCAGTTGTGCCGTCATGGGCCGAGGGATGATGTTGGAGCCGTCGAGGCCGATCATCATCGTCATGTCAGATTTCAGTGCTTTCCAGAATTTCGCTTCGAGCTCAGCGGGTGTCGGCATGTCTCATCCTTTCACTGAAAGAAAGGCAAACGGCCGACGGTGCTGTGTGTTCCTTCGCGCGAGTTCACACCCCGCGACGGACGACTTGCCTGGCCAAGGGTTCTCGATCGCTATTCGACGCGTCGTCGTTCAAAGCAGCGAAATTATTGGAATCTTTGGTACGCCCAAGGGGAATCGAACCCCTGTTCCCGCCGTGAGAGGGCGTCATCTTGGACATCTCTGCACGGCCTTACTCAGCCTTAGACGTTTGATTTCAATAGGCAATGTGTCCTATTGTGTAAGTGCGACTATCTGCGATTGAGCGGGTTCGTTGCAACGAAACTGTCAACGAAAACTCTCGGAGCCAAGATGGCGCAGCGTCGCAGTGTTCTGTCCAGCCGAACCAGTCGGGCCGCCCTGCCCTATTCAGATGCTCCCGAATGGGAAATCATCAATCCGGGTCTTCGCCTGGGCTACCGACGAGGCCGTGGCAGCTATGGCCGCGGCGGATCCTGGTTGGCGGCGTCGCGGCTATCTGACGGCACTCGGATACAAACCAAGCTCGGGCGCGCCGACGATGTGACCGCCGCAGATGGGAGCGGCGTCCTCTCGCATGAACAGGCAAAGGACGCTGCTCGAGCATGGCAGAAGGTTTTGAAGGCCGGCAGCGACGCTCCGGCGGCTTTGACCGTCAATGACGCATTGGATCGCTATTTCGAAGCGCGCGCCGCCGAAGGCATGAAGTCGATTGACGATGCCAAGACCAGGGCGGCTTTCCACATCCGGTCGAAACTCGGATCAATCAAGATCGCCGATCTAACGATCGAGAAGGTTCGCACTTGGCGCGATGGCATGGTGACTGCGCAAAAGCGACTTCGCACTGGCAAGTTTGCCAAGAAGGCGAACATCGCGCAGGTGAACCTTTCGGATCCCGAAGTAATCCGCCGCCGGCGTGACACGGCCAACCGCACACTGACCACCCTGAAGGCCGCGTTGAATTGGGCGTTCAACAATCGGCTCGTGGCCGATGACACCGCTTGGCGTTTGGTGAAACCTTACCGGGGAACGACATCTGCTCGAGTTCGGTTCCTGTCGCCAGCCGAACAAAAGGCATTGATCGCGGCCAGCAACGGCGCCATTCGTGATTTGGTATCGGCTGCCCTGGTGACGGGTGCACGGTTCGGTGAGCTCGCTCGGCTTCGGGTCGCGGACTATGACGCCGCCAACAAATCGGTCTTCGTGGCCGAAAGCAAAAGCGGGCGGCCGCGACACATCCCACTTCCGACCGGCGGCGCAGAGCTATTCGAACGCCTCGCTGCGGATCGGCCGACCGGCGAACCGTTGCTGCGGCAAGAGAGCGGAGCCGCGTGGGCGCCGTCCACCTACAATCGACCGTGGAAGGCTCTGCTCGCCCAAGCCAAGCTGTCAGACGTTACCCTGCACGAGATCCGGCACACCTATGCCAGCACGATGGTCCGGAACGGCGCGCCGCTGATCGTTGTGGCGGAGGCGCTAGGGCACAGCGATACGCGAATGGCCGAGAAGCACTATGCGCATTTGGCGCCGTCATATGTCGCTGACACGATCAGACGCCTCGCTCCAGATATCTGACCAAGGCAGAGGTTACAAGCTCGAATCTTGTCGGGCGCGCCCGTGCAGGTCTGCGCCTGAGAGCCCAGATCCGCGGTACAAATTACCTTGACGGTTAGGACGTCTTGGCGGCCTGTCCGGCGACGAGAAACCATGCGACGCGATCCGGACGCAGCAGGGAAGCGAGAATACTGGAAATCCGGACCGCAGGAGATGCCAGTATCGCGTCGGCGCTCAGCTGCTTTTCGATCTTCGACCATTCAGCTACGAGATCACTGACGCTGAACACGGTGTGGCCTATGTTCAGGGAGAAGTTCGTCCCGTCCTCGATAAGGCCTGCTCCGAATGTGATGAAGTCGTCGGGCACAAAGATGTTGATGTTTATGTGGTCGAAGCCCTTCATCGCACCGTCGGCAACATCGGTGAGCCCGCTCCGGTCCATGACCAGAAGCACCGCCGGCAAGAGGCTAGTGGGATTGGCCTGAATGTCCCGGAAGTCATTACAACGGCGCTCGGTCACGGCATTCAGAAACCGTAGCGCCTCCTCGCCACTCAGCCCCGGATTGGCGATCCACCCGCCCCGTTGATGAAGAATCCTGACGAGCAGGCCAGAAATCGATTCCAACTCTTCCTCGCAGCCCAGGACATCGGCGGCAGCCGCGAAAGACACATAGTACGGGGTCATTTCGTCAGACACTGGCACGATCGAATTACTGTAATGCGCCATTATCAGGCGCACGAGGTCGGCCGCCTTCGGAGCGATCACCGCTGTGCTTCTGCCGGAGATGGTCTGGATGTGGACCGCGGCCCCAAGCCAGCCCAGGATGCTCATTAGCCGCAGCGGCAGGAAGTAGAAGTCGGCGATGCCGCCACCGCGCGAGAGCAACGCATACGTGCTTTCGGTAAAGTCGGTCAAAAGCTGATCGGTCCCAACGCCGATCGACGCAACGACTTCTTTCGATAGTTGCATGATGGCGTCGGCGCAGTGCGTACTGGAGGCCGCCATTGGCAGAAGCGCGACCGCGCACGCAGACTGGAGTCTGGCAACGTCGAAGTGGTCGCCCGTTGCGGCAATGCGGGTGCCGAAGGTCGCGGCCAGCCCCATTATGAAGGCGGCAGCGACCGCAGGCTCCTCCTCCAGCTTCGCGCAGACTGGTTGGACGACATCCAGAAACCGCTCGACGTCAAACTCTCTGGCGAGCAACAGATACTGCTCCCAGATTGCATCTGAAGCCGCGCGAATATGCTCGTTGCCTGCGCCGTCGGAAACCAGACCCGGGAACGTCTCGCTAATGTGTGCACTACCTCCGGAGAAGCGCGGATTCTTCGCGAGTTGGGAAATGCCGAAGAGATTGATCCCCCAGCAGACCGGGGACTGGCCTGTGCCCTCCATCATTCTTGACACGACTTGTCCGACCTCAACTAGGTCAAGCGACGGGCGGGTTGTCTGAACGGATGTTTCTCCTTTAAGGCACGACATAAGCGCGCTCGTACAGTGCCCGGCTCCATCCGTCTCTCCTGCATATTCGTCGGAACCCGCCGCCGCCAGGATCGAAATGGCCAATGATCCGGCCTTCCCAATGACATTGGGGTTGAGGAGGACGCCGATGTCATGGACAACGCCGCCTGCGTGGCAGGCGTCGACAATCAGGTTGGTGTGACGGATCTTCGCCTCGGTTATCCAGCCGAAGAGCAGTGTCATCGACAGGGCGCTCAGCGACATCCGGCCGATGTCGGTATCCTTCAGGCAGAGAAAATAGGTGTTGTCCTTCACTCCGCCGTGTCCAGCAAAGAAGAACGTCAGTTCCTCGATGGGCGGGCCGGAGAAGAGTGCGGCTTCGATGGTCGATCGCAATGCCGCCATCGTCGGCGACAGCAACAGTTTCGACTGCGCCTGATCGTACTCACCCCAGTTCTTCGCCACGAGGTGCTCGAAGATTGTCGCGGCGTCGTTCTCCGCGCCCGCAAGGGGCTGGAGGGGCGAATTGTCGTAGGCGTCGCAACCGATGGCGATCAGCACTCTCAAAGCGAGTCTCCTTCCCAAACCGGAGGGAATTTCGCAAGTCGCTCGCTTTCCCTTCGTCTGGCGAGTTCGGATTTCTCGGCCTTCACCTGTTCAACGCGCTCGGTAAACTCCGGTCCCTGCGCTTCCAGATCGGCGATGGTCTTTTCGATGCCTTCTCGTCCGATGTGAAATTGGGGCAGACTGACCGCGCCATTCTCGTCAATGCCAAATTCGATCATCTCAAGGGCGGCCAGGAAGGCCTCGGCAGGAGACTGCCCAGGGCCGACGACAACTGTATTTCCCGATTTCTCCGCGGACTGGCTGATCGTCTGGTAGAGGGAAGCTTGGAACCGCGCCATCAGCCCCTCGACCAAATGGTTTCTCGCCTCAACGAACTTGGCCAGGTCGTGGTTGATGACATCGTTGAAGTGGGACACGAATTCGAAGGAATGCGCCTGCATTTCGCCTGCGTCGTCGCCGTGCTCCGTAGGCTTTGTCTTCCACATTCGGCCATGCGAGAATTTCTGCGCATTCCGGGGGGAGATGAGTTCGTCGCGCTGCTTCTGCAGCTCGGACGCAACTTGTTTGGTGAACGCCTCGTTGAATTCTTTGATGCGCCTGCGGTATCCGAATGGCGTCACTTGGCCAACTCTTGGTTGCGGTGATGTTCACATCGATATAAGCGTTGCGCTATCTGCGAACAATGCTGCGGACCTGGCGATCCCGAGGTCATCGGCACGCCGATAGCATGTTGGCCACGGCATCTTCGTCATTGTAAGCCGCGCCTCTTTCAAAAGAGCGCTTTAAAGAGCTATGGAGTAGAGAAAGTCATCTTCTTCACTCGGTGCGGCGCGCCAGCAAAATCAAATGTATATCGAGCTTTGAGGGCTGCGATGGCCGGGCTAGCAAAGCGTTTCGCACGCCACGCCGTCGCCGTCCCGGTCCAACTTCCCGCCCCACGAGCAATTCTGCAGATACCATTGGGCCTCATCGCAGGAACTGATCTGCTTGCATGTCCGCCGCAGCTCGCATGAATACCCGCTCTGCGCGACCAGCTTGCGGCTGACGATGCCGAGCGGCTGACGCGCCGGCGCTACGCCGTCGGCGTGCGACGCGCGCCAGTCCCAAGGCGCCTGAAAGTTGCCGACCCACAGACCGACCTTCGCTGCCTGGGCTTTCGCTTGCTGCGCCGCATAGGCGCTCTGGCTGTAGCGCGGCCAATCGAGCGCCTGGCCGTGCTCGACCATCCATGCCGTCACGCTGGCACCGTCGGCGCGCCGGCAGTCGCCGACGTAGCGGTGATAGCGATCCCAGGTCACGAAGGTGCATCGCACCGGCCTCGAGGCAGCCAGGAATCTGTCTAGCGCTTCGGCCGATCGCCGGCCGCAGGGATATTCGAAGCCCTTGGCGTCGTCGCAGTATTGCTTGCTCTCGGGCGCGTCGATGCCATTGAGGCGGATCCGCTGCCCATGAACCTCGATCGTGTCACCGTCGATGACAGAAGCAACGCCGGTGATTGGTTGCGGCTTCGGCCCGAGCAAGTTCGAGAGGTTGAGCTCCGGTAGGGTGTCGCTGTGTTGCATTGCTGTTTGCGCGGCTAGCGCCCCGGCCGCGGCGACCGTGACGAAGATCAGGCGCCGCGGCACACTTGCCCAACGCAACGCGCGTGAACACTTTGCGCCGCCGCGCTTGCGCCACTGGTCAGATCGATTGTCGTGCCGAGACCTGTCCAAGCCCTTTCCCCCGCAGAGGAGAATGCTCCCAAATTCGGCGGAGGTCTAGCGATAGGCGGCTCGCACATTCACCTAAATCTGCCGAAGAACTGGCTAACGTAGGTATCCATCAAGCTGCTGACGCGCCAACGGTATAGTCGCGCGGCCACTCTCTCGCGCCCCATAGTCGTCTCTGCGTGTTCTGTCGCGAGTTTGAGTAGCGTTTCCGAGACTTCCTGCGCCGACCAGCCTTTTGCAAGGCAAGCCTTAACCAAGGCTACAAACACGGGCTCGAGGGCAACCTCGCAATTGACTGAACGGTCAGGGCAACCTTCAGGAAGCAGCGGCGGTTCGATTGGTGGCATCGGGGCCATGCACCCAGAAAGCTCGAACATGGAAATTCGTTCCGCCTGTCATTGGTAGCCGCGCGCGAACGTTCCCTAATCTTTTTAGTAGCTGCTAACGGAACGCTCGCGGCCGTGCGATATTGAATCAAACTCGAAGCGTCGCGTTGGGGTTCGTATGCATAAGCCTGCCGGCAGAGCCCGGCTGTCCTTCATCAAGCCGCTGGAGCCTGTCCAGGTCGAAACACCGCCGGTCAGCGACGATTGGCTGCACGAGATCAAATACGACGGCTACCGGACCCAGTTGACTCTCGACTGGGCCGGCGCGCGGGCCTTCTCCCGAAACGGCCATGACTGGTCGAAGCGGTACTGGCCTATCGTCGCCGCAGCCGAGAAACTTCCCGCCAAGTCCTTTATCCTCGATGGCGAGATGATCGCGCCGGAGCCGGACGGAAGGCCGAACTTCCACCGGATGCACTCCCGCATGGGCTGGAATGCCGAGCAACTCGCATTCGTCACCTTCGATATCCTGCATCTGGATGGTGAGGATCTTCGCTCCCTGCCGCTGATCGAGCGCAAAGCGAGGCTCTGGAATCTCGTCAAGCCGGCGAAGGGTATCATCCAATACAGCGATCATGTCGAAGGGAACGGCGCCTCATTCTTCGAGGCCGTGGAGAAGATGGGCCTGGAGGGCATGGTCTCGAAACGACGTGAAAGTCCCTACCGAAGCGGGAGGGTTGAGTCTTGGGTGAAGACGAAGTGTTGGGACGTCGCCGACTTCGAGCTTTTAGGCATCAGACGCGAGCCAGGTAAGCCCGCTGCGGCGATCATGGCGCGTGGTGGCCGCTATGCCGGCACGGCGTTCATAACGCTGCCCAGCGGACTCAGGGAGCGGCTGTGGAAGCGTGTCCAGGAAGCCAAGGCCTCGAAGCCAGTGCAGCGGGTGCCCAGCGCCTTCGCCGAGGATGTCGAGTGGGTTAAGCCCGGCATCACCGGCCGGGTAAGATTCCTTCGCGGCGAGCACACGTTACGCCATGCGACGCTGCAGGATTTTCAGGAAGGAACCTAAGGCAGCCAGCCAGCTTGACTAAGCATGAGCGCCCGAGCCTTGGCATTCCTGGATATGTGGATGGCAGAGCATCTGCCAAACCTCGTCACGGATGACGCGCTTGCCGTTAGCGATCTGGTCGATGAACTGATGGCGGCTGCGAAGCGCGAAGGCATCTCGCCCAAAGAGATTCACGAAGAGGTGGATAGCGTGTTCGAAGTCATCTTCGACGCAATGAAGCACCGCGAGGGCGGCTTGGCGGGTTAAACAGTCAGAGGCCCGTCACTCCTGGCAGAATGGCGGGCATCCGTCACCATTCTCGACTGCCGCCGAACGAAGGGACATATGCTCGCCGGCACTGGTCAAATAACGCAGTGAGGCAAAGGTTTCAGCGCAGGGACCAAAGCGTAGATCCTCCGACTTCGGTCGCATCGGGCAAACATTCCACCAGCTTGCTAGTTGGGGCTCGCGGCGCGATGCTCACAGAGGCCGGGCCGTTGGGTAGCAGAGACCCCTGGAGCCCGCTCTCCCCTGACAAGCGGACTCTTGGTTTCTGACCTTGGAAACCTATTTCGTCCGGATGAGTGACGGCTGGACACTGCAAGGGCTCATCGACGCGGGCATGCCCGTCACCGGCGGATGCCTCGATTGTCATCGCCATCAAAAGCTCGATCTGGCTGCGCTCCGCGACCGCTTCGGCGCTGATGCTCCCGTCATGGAATGGGACTTGAAGCCAAAGATGAAATGCGCCGTCTGTGGCGGCAAGCGCATCACGCTCAAATATTCGCCAGACACCAGCCCGAAAGACTTCACCGCAAGAGAGCGTAGCCGGCCAGCGCAGCTATGACAGCGTTGAGGTCACTGGCGCGACTTGTGTTTCCTGCACGCTCAGGGGCTCGTGTAGTTGCCGTCCACGACGCCACCGAGTTCCTCGTCAATGCTTCCCTTTATGATGGCTACGCCCTTGCCGGCATGGTCAGCAGCATCGCAATACGCAGCGATCGCGATGCTTAGTTGTCCCTCGCGGCCGGCATCCCTCCATCTTTTAGTCGAGACGTGTACGAATATTTGAGGTCCGCTGAAATCGGTGGCGTCGCTGCGCCTTATGCGGTCTATCGTGTTATCCCGCGAAGCAAGCACGGCTTTCGCGTCGATCTTGGCGCAGTCTCCGTAGACTCCGGCATTGACGCCCGAAGCAACCGCGCTGGCGCTGCCCGGCGGACTTCCATCGTGGCCCTTGAACACCCAAACAAGGCCGAGCGCGGCGACAGCGACGGCCGCAATCTTTGTCCTTTCCCCCATAACTTTACCCGACTGTCTGCTCGATCGTGACTTTCTTGCCGCGGGAGAGCACGACCAGCAACCCGAGAATGATGTCACCGAACAGCCAAAGCCAAAGCAGCATTCCGACTGCAATTGTCCCGCCGATGGCGGTTCCCGCTTGGGCGACCGCATCGGCTGTTTCCTGGAAATGCTGGCTCGAAATCTTGATGGCATAGAATATCCACAGGCCCATGAACCCATTGAAGGCCAGAAACATCCACCAGAACACCATTCCGAAGAAGCCGCGCTTCCGTTTCTCAATTCGCTCTATGTGCGGCATTGTCCCCCCCCCCCTTGTGCGATCAAAATGACTCGATGGTCCCGTCTTGATAGACGACCTTCTTTATGGCGACCTCAGCCGTGGCAGTACCCGCAGCAACCGGGCCGATCATCTTGCTGTAGGGATCGTCGCTCATGAATTGGTTGTCCTCCCAAACTAGAAACGTCGGGCTAAACTCGGTCCCGCCCGGCCTGATGTTGACGTCCAACTTGCTGTCGCCGCTCAGGATTAGGTCGCCGAACGCGTCCTTGATCGAAACCACCAAGGCCACAGCCGATACTCTCTTCGCCGAAGAGTTGGCGAACGACATGTGTAATTCGATGCGTGGCCTGAAAATCTTCTGTTGGTAGTTTTCGTCCTGAATGTTGAACCGAGCTTTGGCCAGCGTGACGGGCGAGGCAGCGTTAGGTGCTGCTTGTTGCGAAGGCGCTGCATTCGTTTGCAGGCCGTCATAGCAAGCCAGCCGATCGGCATCGTTTAGCAACTGGCGACAGTTTTCAATGCTCTGAAGAGTTTGGGCACCTGTGGTACTGGCAAACAGCGACAGTACAACGAAAGCGAACTTCCCCCAGTTCATGGCACTTTGCTCCCCCGGCCATCCCGCTAATACTTGCGCCAACTCGGCCGCGCACGCAAGCGTCATCCCCGGTTGAGGCCAAACCGCCGCCATTGTAGGCTGGGGCTGTGGGGGATCTCATGCTCAAGCCGAAACGCAGGCAGCAAAAGACCTATCCGAACTCTGATCGCTATGGAGGGGACGGACGGCGCATATACAGTGCCTACGACGGCGCGACGGGGAAGCGACAAGCGATGCGCCAAGTCTGGGTGAAGCGCGTACGGATCGCCGCGATCGCCTTGGCCATCGTGGCCGCGGTCCTAGCTGGCATCTTCATCAGCGCCTGCCGCACTGACCAATGTCCGACCAGATCGCCAATCTTGAGGTTCGGCATCGCGACGCGAACCATGCGCTTTTCATGGTGCTGATCGAGTGCTGTCAGATCATCTTGGATGCCAGCGGAGAGCCGGACGCCACAGCCACCATCGTGGCCCGCAACATCAAGGACTCCAGCAAGGATAAGATGGCCAACAAGGAAATAGCCGAATGCGCATATAGGCTCGCCCTTGCCCTGAAGCAGTGGAAGAACCCGCAAGCCGCTGCATTGGGGCGCCTAGTTGCGCAGATGATGCTTGCCGATAGGTGGGAAGCGCAATTGCGGTAGCTGCTAGCGCGCGAAGCCGGGCATCACCGGCCGGGTGAAGTACCTTCGCGGCGAGCACACTCTACGCCATGCGACGCTGCAGGATTTCGAGGAAGGAACCTAAGGCAGCGAGCCAGCTTGACTAAGCATGAGCGCCCGAGCCTTGGCATTCCTGGATATGTGGATGGCGGAACATCTGCCCAAGGTCGTCGTCACTGATGATGCCCTTGCCATTAACGATCTTGTCGATGAACTGATGTCGGCGGCGAAGCGCGAAGGCATCTCGGCAAAGGAGATCCATGAAGAAGTCGATAGCGTCTTCGGAGTTATTTTCGACGCAATGAAGCACCGCGAAGGCGGCTTGGCGGGCTAACAGACAGATGCCCGCCACCCCAGGCAACGGGATGGCGGGCATCTATCCACTCTCTCATGCCGCCGAACGAAGGGACACATGTTCGCCGGCACTATCAAATGATGTAGCGGGGGCGAAGGTTTCAGCGCTGGGACCAAAGCGTCAGCCTATCCGACTTCGGTCGCATCGAAGGGAACATTCCACCACTCGGCAGGTTGGGTTTCACGGCGCGGTCTGCCCGACGTCGCGCCGTTGGGGTTGCGCAGACCCCGGAGCCCGTTCGCCATCCCTCAAGGCGGCGGGCTCTTGCATTGAAATTTCGGCTGCCGGGCTCTTCAACAACTTTGGGCGGAACGTCTATATTCCTTAGCCGGAACTATATTGCGTTGAGACGCTGAGAATGCCCTGACAAGGACGTGCTCGAATTGTTGCAACAATCAGCGTTGGCCGTTCGGCGGTCGCGCGAACTGCTGGAAAGAACCGCAAAGCACAAGACTGCGAAAGTGACCGGATTTAACGGCAAAAAGCGACCAGACGAAACGAGCGGCAACGCGATACGTCTCGTGCGCAAGAAGCGGCCGGTTGAGTGAGCCGCGAAATAGTTAGGGAACCGAACCGAGTTCCAGTATGTTAACCACTATCGCCGGTAACGACCCAACGGACATCGGCGGCTGAGAGACAGCCACCCAGCGCTCCCGTCTAAACAAGACCGGAGCGCAAAATATGTCTCCCCTTGAAGCTCATCGTGCCATGCTGTCAAAATCGATCGCCATCGCGGAGCGGGCGAGGGCTTCGCGCTTGGAGTTCAGGCAGGGTGTGGAGAACGCGCGCTCTCAATCGCAAGAGTGCATAGCGCGTTCCCGTCATCTTCTGGCAACCACACAGGTGCGGTCGTGGTGGCCGAGAGATTCAAGCTGAGACACTACCAAGGGCCCGGCCCGACGTCTAAAACGCCATCCCCGCTCGGATCATAGCCCTCGCAATCGCCAACTCCGCCTCGACCTTGGCGTTTTCCTTCTGCGTCATGTTGTCGGCAGCGATCAGGCGCCGCAGAGCGCGCATCACTTCGCCGCGTGCCCGCCGACTTCAAGCATGCAGTACGATCGCCTGAAAACCTGGCTCCATCGCTTCTTGGCAGTCGGATCTCCCGATCGGGGTAATCGGGCTTCGGTCTTGTTGGGCTGATCATGCGTTGCCATCCACCGTGCTCTCTTCATCCAACTGGTGCGGCACTGGCAGATAGGCGTTAGACACCAGCCACTCGTCGACGATCGTCTCAACCAAGTCCGGCTTAGCCTTGCCCATCTCGGCGGCCAGGCCGTTCAGCACCTCGTCGGTCTTCGGATCGAGACTGAGTCCGCCGACGTTTCTGAGCAGCAGCGCAGCCCTCCGCAGCAGCACTTGCAGGTCGGCTCGCGAAGCGTCTGCAATATGATCGGCGGCGCTCTCCAGTTCATGCACGAATTGATGGCGGGACATCGGTCGCTCCCTACAGGAATTTCTCGCCTTCCGCCCGGTGCTCAAAGCAAAACCAGTGCGGCGCCTGCTTCGGCTTGGCGAATCCCCAACCCGCATCCTTGCTGCAGCCATCGTGTTCGCAGATGTGGTGCTGGACACCGGCCGGCGTGGCGTATTCGGGTCGTGGCAGTCTGATTTCGTCGCTCATAGGCAACAGTGAACAAAATGAGAACAAAAGAGTCAAGCCGCCCCTTGACCGGATGGGAATATGTTCTCAATTCGAGGGGATGCCCGAGCAACCTGAGAAGTGGCCGAGAGGCGCCCCGTGGACCCTCACGCACGCCCATGACGCCGGGCAGGTGGCGGGCATTCGCTGTGCCCGCTGCAACGTCACGCGCTACTACAAACCCAACGAGTTGCGCGAGGTGATCGGCAACGTCACGATCGATGCTGTTCGGGACAAGGTTCGCTGTCAGCAGTGCAAGAGCCGGGAATGGATGAGTGCGCAGCTATTTCACCCAACCGGCGAGCAGGCGCACACGATCCGATACCGGCGCCTGGTGCAGATCCGTTGGGAAAAGCGAGTGATCTGGCGGGATGAGTAGGCGGACGCCCGCACCTCAGAACGCGCCGCCTTTCAATCGCCTGGGTGAAGCGAGTCCTTGGAGCACTTATGCCATTTCATCTGGTAGCCAGCTTGGCCGCGCTTCCCATAACACCAGCCTGCAGCATAGAGCCTCTGCTCGACAGCATTGCGGTCGTCGCATGCTTGCATCGTCTTTGGATCGTCACCCGAACCGCCACGACACAGGTCGTTCAGGGCGGCTTCGGACTTCAGCAAGATCCTGACATTCGCGGGAACAGCATTTCCGGCGTGCGCCACGGCTGAGCCCAGGGTGACGATGGATGTGATGGCAGCAAGTTGCACGAGCCTCATGTTACTACCTCGCTGTCAAACCCAAGGTAAGACGACGTTCTATCTTCGCGCCAGAGCTTGTTAATAGGGCAAGGGTCGGCGGTCACCGTGTCGAGCGCTTTTTGCCGGCGATTCGCGCCGGCTTGGCCGCAGGCTTGCGTCCGAGTCCGCTCGACTTCGCCAGGGCCGACCGCTGCGCGGCATAGTTCGGCGCCACCATCGGATAATCGGGCTTCAATCCCCACTTCGCCCGGTACTGGTCGGGCGTCAGGCCGTAGTGCACGTGGAGATGGCGCTTCAGCGATTTGAACTGCTTCCCGTCCTCGAGGCAGATGATGTAGTCGGGAAACACCGACCGCTTCGGGTTGACCGCTGGCGACTGGACCGACGTCTCGGGTGCAGCCGGTCCTCCGATCTTCGAGAGCGACGAATTCACGCTCGCGATAAGATCCGGGAGCGAAGCAGCCGGCACGGGGTTATTGCTCACGTAGGCGGACACGATGTCGGCGGTGAGCTCGATCAATTGGCTTCGGCTGCTCTCAATCTCTTCCGGCATGCAGTATCTCCCGCTCGTGGCACCAAGTAGCCAAAGTCTCTTAGCCGGTTTTCGGCCCAGCGCAACAGGGCGAAGAAGCTACCGGAACGAAGCCATGGCTACGCACCAATTACCCGTGGTGCCGCCCGTGACGGTGCCCGTCACAGTGCCCGAACTGGTATTTTCCAGGCTGCCGCCGATGAACTGCATCGAGGCCACGGGTGAGACCGTGTAATCTTGTGTCAGACCCGACAAGGTGCGCGTAGTAGAGTTGCCGTAGACTGAGCAAGCCATCATCGTGAAGCCGTCCTTCGAGGCGGAGACGCTTCGGCTCAGCGGGGCGGTGGCGTCGATGTTGTTTGCTGAGAGCAACTGCACCGGCGTTGTCGACTGAAGATTAACGACGCGATAGACGCAGATGCGTGGCCGAAAGGTCGTGTTGGTCGCCAGCGTCAACGTGACGGTGCCGGAAGTCCCCGTCGGGACCAAGGCATGGACGATCGCCACCCCGATCGAGAAGCCGCCGGTGGCTGAGCCGCCCCGCCCTGGACTCGTCACGACTGTGGCAGTGACGCCGCCAATCGTTCCGGCAGAGATAGACGCTCCGGCCGTCCCCAGCGTGTAATAGGGAACGGCCAGGAAGACGTAGCGATTGGGAGCAGCCGCCCCGAAGGCGACACCAGACCAAGTGACGGTTTGAGTCTCGACCGGGTGGATGGTCAGCGCCTGAACAACCGAAATGTCTACGGGAGACGCGGGAGGCGCTCCGCCGACCAATGGCGGTGCGACCCCGGGAAGCATCGCCATGTTCGGCGGGCGCAGATCATGGGCCGAACGAATGATTGCGGGCTTTGGTGGCAACCAAAGCGGAGGCGGCGCAAGATCGATCACGTCAGCCTCTCCCCTTAGGTGCGAATGACGCCGGTGATCACGAGCCGGGTGCTCGTGTCGACGAAGCCGACGAGGAACACAGTTTCTGTGGTGGCTATTGTGATCGGGAACGCCTCTACGCCGGTTGCCGGCACGAAATTGGGACTCAGCGCCAACGTGCGAGACGAAGTCGTGGCCGTGACCTTCAGGACAAAGCCGAAGAGCGGGTTGGCGTTGGTCGGATTTCCCAACGTGCGATTGCCGGCCAGCGCGACAGAGCCGTTGTTGCCCAGCGACATGTCCCAAGAGATGGTCGCGGCGTCGGTCAGCGCCTGGTAAGCCACAGTGGCTTTGAGCGCCGACGCCGTGAGAAGCTTGCTGGCCGCACCAAGCTGGAACTCACTGTTCGATGCAATGGCCGCGGAGGCGAGCATCGAATAGGTGACCAAACCGGCCGGAACCATGCCAGCGGTCAATTGCCCAAAACTCAACGAGCCCGAGACCCGTCGAAGAACTGTGTCGTCGGCAGCAGCGGCGATGTCGGCGCGCGCCCCGGCAGAATTGGCCGATCGGCCGAGAACGCTAACTGCCGCGCCGTTGTTGAGCTTGCCAGGGGCGATAGTTGCGTCCGGCGGTGTGAATGTGCCTGTGAAGACTGCGTTGTTGATCGGAGCGAGGCTGGACATCGCGACGCCGCTGTCCTTACCGACTTTGCCCGTTGTGCCGGCGAACGTGACGATGTTGTCTGCCACCGACGAAAGCGGGCCGGTAAAGTCGCCGGATCCTGCCGGTCCGGTCGCGCCGACCGGACCGGTCGCGCCAACGCTCCCAGCCGGTCCTGTGGCGCCTGTGGGGCCAGTCGGACCCGCGGGACCGGCGGCGCCATCCACGCCTACCGGGCCAGTCGCTCCGGCCGGGCCGGTGGCTCCGATTGGCCCGGTTGCGCCAATGAGTCCCGTCGCTCCAATGGGACCGGTGGCCCCAATCGGTCCCGTCGCGCCAATCGGTCCTGTGGCGCCGGCGCTTCCAATTCCAGTCGGTCCCGTGGCGCCCACCGCGCCTGTGGCGCCAGCGGGACCGGTCGCGCCGACGGGGCCAGTAGCTCCCATGGGGCCGGTCGCTCCGGTAGGGCCGATCGCACCAGCAGGACCGATTGCGCCGGTCGCCCCGACGCCGCCCGCAGGCCCTGTCGGTCCAGTTGGTCCGGTCGGCCCTTCGGCTTGAAACATGCCCAGCACTGCCGGCGAAAGGCTGTCCGGTGTGACGATCTCGTTGTTCAGCGCACCGTCCGCGCGCCGGACGTCGGCGAGCGCGTCGATCGTCTCGCTGATGCCCTTGGCAAGGTTCGCCAGGTCATTGTCCAGAGCGGTGCCGCCCTGCAGCCAATTCTGCAGAACCTTGTAGCTGAATTCGATTGTGGGCTTCTCGGGATTCGGCATCTTGCATCACTTGCAACTGCACTTCCCGACCGCGCCAGCGCGGCGCACGCTCAGTGGATGAGATCAAAAGGGGAAGTGGTTGAAACATGCCCCGGATACCGGGGCGGTGATGCAGCTGCCCGAGTTCTGCGCGGTTCCGGCGCGGCTAATCTAACATGATCAAGTATTTGGAGAAAGACCGATCAGGTCGCCTCAGAGATCAATGGCGCCAAAATCGGGCTCTGGCGGGAATACTCTGCGCGCAACGAAGAACCCTACAATCCAAGCGTCAGGAAATCGATGTCTTAGCAGCCCATGGACGGCCCTGTAGTGGGAGCCTGCGGTGAGAACGTCGTCGACGATCCCGATCATTTTGGGCACGTTGGCGGATATTGTTTCATCGAATTGGTAGTTCGCCTGCAATTCTTCAGGCGTCGGCCGATGTCCACCACCCGCCTCGTGCGCGGCGTCGGTTGAGACGCCTTGCACCAACAGATTGCGGACGTCGGGAGGCTTGCTTGGGCGAACCGCCCGAAACACCCGTTCCATGCGGTTATCATAGTCAGGGTGACCGACTGCTTTGGATCCAGGAACGGGAACGAATACCGCGCCGTCAACCCAAACTGGGTTTATCGCCTTGGCGAAGAAATTCGCGCACTCGCCAATGACGCGCTGCTTATGTTTCAACTCGTAGAAGTTACTGGTCGACGGCTTTTTCTTAAGATTCGAAATCAGATCATTGCCTGGGCCGAAGGAATAGTCACGACCTGAGGTGTATTCGCGCCAGAAATACACCTCATCATCCGCTCGTAAGAGCGTGTGATCGGGCAACATGGTGCTATCGACGAGGGTAAGCTTCTCAGCCAAGCGCGCCCCAAATGTCGTCGGATGTGCGCACTCGGATGGCGCCCATTTCCGCAAAACGCTGTGGCCAAGTCAAATCTTTCCGCTGGAAACAGGAATCGAGGATGAACAGCTTCCTGCCCTGATGAAGTGCAGCCCGCGCCTGCGTGAGGGTTCCAGATGTCTCTCCGGCCTCCACGATAATTGTTCCCTCTGTCAGCGCGCTCATGGTCGCGTTGCGTTCGGGGAAGAACAGTCGATTGATCGCAGGGCCTTGCCTCGAATACCTCACGATCGGGACTTGCGAGATGACCAGAAAATCGCGAGCGATCCTGTTTTGCAAAATTCGATTTTGCCGCGGGTAAAATTCCCCAATCGGCGTTCCTATCACCGCGATGGTCCGGCCTTCGGGTGAAGCCAAAGCCTCTGAGTGGGCCGCAGTGTCGATTCCTTCTGCCAGCCCTGAAACGACTGTGAAATTGCGTTGGACGGCCTCACGAGCGATCTTGCGAGCGCGAATCACGCCCTCTTCGCTAGCCTTGCGACTGCCGACAATCGCGATGCACCGTGTTTCTGTCAGTTCCCAAGCGCCCTGATAGTACAGCAATTCGACGGGATGCCGGGCGTCGCGTAATTTTTGTGGATAGTCGCCCGCATGATGCACGCGAACCCCGAACCGGCTCACGCCGCGTTTATTTAGGATGCGCCGAGCTTCCTCGATGGCTTCAGCAATGCGGGCCGGCTCTACGAAATCCGATGGCAGTGCTGTCGGGTCGGCTTTGAACCGATCGGCGATTGTTTTGAAACTGGCCTTATCTTCCAACCACATAGCTTCATAGGCGCCCATCTCCCGCGACGGAGAGATCGGGTTGATGGCTGGCCCATCGTCCTTCGATGCGAAGTTGATTAGGTTCATTGGTGATACCTTGTGTGATTTGGCCAGCCGGCGCAACTCCGTGAGACTCGCCCTCCGGGGAGACATAGGGCGTATTTATCGGCTGGCAGCGCCTTGCAGAGTCTGGCCACTCTCCAACGCCGAGCGGCCCAACGCGTCGCCGATGCCGATCCTGTCGCCGCGGTTGTTTGCGTTGCGGATGAGCTCGACCGACTGCGGGTCGGTGAACATGTCCGCCAGCGCGCGAAGATTGCTGGGCGGCGCGCTTGGCCGCGTCGCCGGTGCGGACAAGCGAAGTTCCCAAGGATCGCGCGAGGCTGATAGCCAGGCCGGCAGGCGACGCAGCACCGCCGAAGTCGGCATTCATCGACCTACTCAGCGCCGACGCGTGCCAATTTGTTTCCGCCGCTCGGTGGCCTAAAGGCTCGACTCCCTCGGTCGACGAACATGCGCCTAGGACGACTGAGAGGCCTGTCAGGCGAGAACGAATTTGATGGCAGGGGCCTTGGTTTGATCTCCAGCGGAGCAAATCTCCAGCGCAGACGGACAGCTTTGCGCCGCTTGTCGGTCATTGAGCCAAATTTTGTCTCCGCCCGGAAGCGGACATCGCGGGTGACCATACGCAAGTCGTAGATTATACGCAGTGCTCTGAGGAGCTGGCCGTCGGCCAGATCTTTTGCAGACGGGAGACGGTTACAGTTTCTCAGCCGCCGACGTCCCTTAGGTCGCTGCCGCCGCCGACCTCCTTGGGGCGCTGAAGGACGGGCGGCTTGTTCAAACTAGGCGGTTCCGTTCTGCGAGTTCCCGAGCCCGCCTTAGAGTGCCGTCGGTGTCGGCGATCCTGCGTCTTGCTGCTTCGTCGGTTCTGATGGTCAGCCGAGCCGACAGAATCCTGGATGACTTCGCGACCGCCACGATCACGGGGGGCGGGGCATCCGGTGTTTTCATGGTTCTCATGGGCCTTATCCTTTCAAATGAATAACTACAGGAGGGAGTCGGCGATTGCGCCACATGACCGGGCAGGAGCGCTGAAATGCGATATCGGCCTTGCCGCTCAATCAGGATTCCCAGCCGGCCTCTTCCCGCCGCTTGGCGTCCTGAATGTTCAATTCGCCAACGACCTTTTCCGCCCGACGCGTCTTGATGCCGATCATCACCTTTTTCTCAAACTCGGCAGGTTGGCCGGTGAAGATGTCGACAACGGTCCAACTGTTCTGCTTGTCCATCCGAAGCGCGTAGCGCTTTGCCATACTGGCATCTCCTTCTTGTTTCCGCTTCGACGAAGGTCGAGCGCCGTCAGGCTTTTATGATGATAAAAACCGAGACCAGCACAGCGACAATCCAGAGCGCGACACACACCTTCAAGGCGAGAGGTCCATATGAAGGGAGCGCCAACGCCATAGGCGTCCCCACTGTCGCGTTCGCGCTAGTGCATCCCGTCGCGACAGCGAGCGGCGCCGTTGTGCCAAGCTTGCCGAAAGCGCGATGCGGTTCGCCCTTGGCCGAGACCCTGGACGTACGCAAAACGCCAGGCCTCACGGTTGGCGCGGCTGTCGGGCGAGCCTGCTTTGACGGCAACTTTTTTCTTACGGCGGGACGGGTGCGCATACCCTTCTATACACCTCTTGCCACGCGATAGATAGGAGAACCAAAATTATTCGCCCAGGCCGCCAAATTTATCTGTCTCAATAATTGCAAGGCATGCAAAATGTCGCGTGCATCAGAAAAGTTCTCCCGATTTTTTGACCCCCCGGTGTTCGAATTTTATTTAACCAATAAAAATAAAACGCCATTACCGTCTTGTTTGAAGCGCAATTGCGGCGCATATATAAAATTCGTTGATTTGGTCGAGGTGGCTTTCGTGATCATGAAGCCTCGCCATCCGCTTCCGAATTTTCGACAGCGAATGCATGCGCCGTTCCAGGCGCGGCATCTCGCTTCGCTCGAACGCTGCAATGATATCGGGACTGACCACGGATGTATTGGCAGTACCGGATATCGTTCCAGCGGTTCGGCTGTAATCGAAGCGGAAGAGCGCATGCGCGTGTTTCCGCAGAAAGCCGCAAACGGCCACTCGCACCACGCAGACCGTCGTTCGCTTCAACTCGGCGTTCGCGCTGCCGGGTCTCGATGCGCAGCAGCCGCCCGGAGACTATCGCGTTGATCTCGACGAGGAGCCTCTCGAAGGGGCTTCTCGCACCGCATGGCGCCGCGTGGCAACTTTCATTCACCTGCCGGCGATCTCCACAAGGGATCGACGTAGCAAATGGTGCCGATCGAACCGGCTTCGCTCGAGGCCGCGCTCGACAAGGACCGGAGGCAATCATGACGACCCTCATGCAACGCAACGCACAAGCGATCCAGCACGGAGCCCCGGCACATCTTTTTGACATCGGACAGGCGGTCCGGCTGAAGAGTGGTCCTGGAACTGGCCCGAAGACCGGTGAAATCTACCATGTCACCCGTACCCTGCCGCCAAGGCCGCAATATCGCATCCGCAGTGACGCTGAACCGCATGAGCGCGTGGTGACGGAGGACAGGCTCGAACCGGCCGACACGGTGTCGGACGGCGGCCTAGTGCTCATCGAAAGGACATTCGAGATGGCCAAAGGACAGAAACGCTCGAACAGAGAGATCAGAAAGCCGAAGCAGGAAACGGTTCCGGTCAAGCCTGAGAGCGCGTTCGGCCAAACCAAAGGTGCCAGCGGAATCGACACCCAAAGCAAGAGCAAGGGCTGACGGCAGATGTTTGCGCGAAGCGGAATCCTATGAAGGTCGTGATCGAATTCTATCGCACGCGCATTGCCGACGACGCGCACGCCGTCATCGGCCGCGAGACCGTGGACGCAGCCGACCTCGACGCCGCGATCGAGATCGCGCGGCTTCTGGCAAAGACGCTGAACATGCCCCAATGGCCGGATGCCGTCGCCATTGCCGACGCCGAGGGTGCGACGATCTATTCCAGCATCATCGCCGCGCAGGCGGGCACAGACGAAGGGCCGACATCTTGAACGCCGACGACCCCCGCGCCGATGTCGCTCGCGACGCCTTGGCTCATCCCGGCGAGGAAAATGCAGGCGGCGCGCGGGTATGTGGCTTTGGGGACCATCAATATGGCCGCCGCGTCGAAGCCGATCGTTCCTGGACCATCTATCACGTCTTCACGGGCATTCCAGCGCATGTGAACGGCGCCTCCATGATCGGGCTCAGCCGTTCGGAAGCGACGAGAAGCATGCTGTCCCTCAACTTTTGCAACAGCGAGCGCCGTAAGGAGGGGATCGCCACGCGGTTCTTCGCTGCGCTCGAGAAGCCGACAGACCAGCCATGACGCTCGCATTCCCGAACCCCAGCCGAAGCTTTGATCAGGAGCGTAACGGCGTCTACTTCACCGGTCATGACGGCATGTTTCAAATCCGTTTCTTCATCGAGGCCGAGGCCCTGGCCAAAGACGGCCTTGTCCTGGGTGCGAAGGCTAGCGTGGAGACGGCCTATCTTTCGGCATTCGATGGCCTGCGAACCTCCATCCAGCACGTGGCAGGCAAGATTTATGCGCGCCACCGCCGCGATTCCTACACTTTGACCGCCGCCGATTTCAGGTAGCAGCATCCGCTTGCGATCAAGGCGGGTGAACAATCGACCCGCCGCGCTCGTCTTTCCATGCAATTGGGCGTAGGGTGCACGATGGGTGGCAAAAAATTCCGGGTTCCCGTGGTCGTCTATGGCCGGTCCGATCGGCTTCACTCTCATTGAGCCTGTCGCACAGGCATCCGATTTCCTGTTTGACCATTGGCCTGGAAACGACAGCCTAGCTTGGAGGGTCGCGATGAAGTGCTGCGCCGGAGATGCTGCTGCCGAGGACGCGATTGTCGCATTTCTCACCGCGCTTGAGGCTGCGGGCCATTTTTGCCTAGGGAGACTACCATACCTGCATACGGAGAGTTCGAATGGCGATGAAGCCAAACTATCAATACGAGCGGAGTCAACGAGACAAGGCCAAGGCGGCCAAGAAAGAAGCTAAGCTTGCGGGTAAAGCTGCGAAGGAGAAACCTTCATCCAAAGAGCAGAAAGAAGCGCGAGAGCCCGCTGCTGACGAAAGCTGAGGCATGGCGATGACAAAGCGCGAGACGGATACCTTCGAAATCGACGTGGAGTGTCCCCGTTGCCATTATCAGGCAAAGACCCTCGTCGGCTGGATTCGTACTCACACCCAGATGGAATGCTCCAACTGCGGCGACATCATTGACATTGAGAGCAAAAACTTCAGGTCGCATGAACAGCGCTAGGGAAGCTCTATGATACCGTCCGAGCTGCGGTCGCCGCGCCTTGCCGTCCTGATCGATGCCGACAATGCGTCGGCCAAGATCGCCGATGGGCTGTTCGAGGAGATCGCCAAGATTGGCGAGGCCAGCGTGCGTCGCATCTACGGCGATTTTTCAAGCTCGCGCTCGAAAGCGTGGGCCGACGTTCTTTCGAAGCACGCAATCATACCCCAGCAGCAGTTCGCCTACACCACAGGCAAGAACGCCTCGGACATCACGCTCGTCATCGACGCGATGGGACCTCCTCCATAGCGGTCGGTTTGACGGTTTCTGCCTGGTTTCCTCCGACAGTGATTTTACCCGGCTGGCCGCCCGCATCCGCGAGCAGGGCATCGACGTCTTCGGCTTCGGCGAACAGAAAACGCCCGAGAGTTTCCGACAGGCATGCAGGCGATTTGTCTATACCGAGAATCTGCTTCCGTCTGCGCCGGGCAACGAACGTGAGGCGGTATCGAGCGTGAAGCCATTGCAACCGCCCTCAGCGGCCGTGCCGATCATCCGCAAGATCATCGCGCAGATGGAAGGCGAGGATGGCTGGGTTCCGCTCGGTGCGGTCGGCACGCACCTTGCTAATCTGGCCTCCGACTTCGATCCCCGCACCTTTGGTTTTCGCAAGCTGAGCGATCAGGTCCGCAAGACGAACGCGTTCGAAATCGACCGTCCCGAGGGCGGAGCGGTACGCATCAGAACAAAACCGGAGGCCACGCGAGGGGGAAGGCGCAAGACGTGATCGGTGCTGCGCAGGTATACCGACGCCCTATAAGTTGGCCATCTATCGATCGCCGGGCTCTTCCATACTCTCCCGGTCCTGTTCGCCGCGCAGTTGGTCGAGCAGATCGATCAAGGCTTTGCCTTCGGGTGAGCCAGGTCCGCGGGCAATAAAGGTCTCGATGTCGACCTCGGAGGGTTGACCGCCCGAGGCGCGGTTTGGCTCATGCCTCACGAAAATCTCGTCCCGCTCGCCGACCTTGACGACCAGCCAGCGGTCGCCGTTCGAACTTGTGTAGAATGCCCGTGACGGGTTTGACATGGAATGTCCTTTGACTTGTCCGCCAACGTCCTCACGAAGACGGTCGTTCTTTCATGTCCGTTGGTCAGGCAACCTACTCTTCGGGCCGGGGGATAGACATGTTCGGCCTGCGAATTTTTGCTACCTAGGCACGAGGTCCGTTTACTGCCCGACCAGAATCCCGGCCTCGCGCGCCGCCAAGGCGAACGCCCAAACACTCGAAATCGGCTTCCTGTCTGCGCTCGCATCGTGGCAAGCCTGAAGCGCGGCGCGATGTGACGGCCCACGCTTGCCCAGCCACTTTCGAAGCAGAAATGACGAGCATTCGTTGACGTCGGTGATGACAGTCTCGAGGTCTTGGGTGCGAGCTCGAACAGTCACGGGCTGAATGAATTTGGGATTTTGCATTGCTGTCCATAAGGCATAGCCAGATGGTAGCGAGGCAATTGTGGATTCGATCGAGTTCGTCGCCGACGTTCCGCTTCGCAAATCCCGGCCGTCCGTTTTCGACCTCCGACTATCAAATATAGGATCAACGAGGAAGTCGGAAGCGTCTTCGAGATACCTTATAGCCGATGAACATCGCGAAGGCGGTGCGCCAGAGGGCAGGCTGGCGACCCCAAATCACCAGCCCCGTCGCCGGTTTCTCCAGTGGGTGGAGGTTAGCGCCCGAGATACGCTAACACTGAATGCTGCTGGGAGTCCTATATAATTTTCAGCGGGGCTGAACGTACCGTGCGTCACAAGTTGGTGCCTGGATTCTCAGCTGTCTAAGTCTAGCCGCCTATGGGCAGGTTGCTGATGCCATTGCACCTGCCTTAAGTCCCGCTCATCAACTGCTTGGCCACAGCCTCGACAAAGACGGAAATGATCCTCCTCTTCGGCAGCTGGGCGGATCCACAAAATTCCGGAGAGGGGCGGCCCCAAGTCGGAAAGCTTGGTCACTCTCTGATGCTCATGAACGTCCCCTGTCGTTTAATTTTCAGCGTGGCTGAAGACGACGGTGCCATTGTCCTTACGGACTTCAACCGATATGACGCCATCGTCGCCCTTCCGGGTCGAGAACATCGACGTAGCGTGATCTTTTGCTGTCTTTTCGGCGTCAAAAGTCATTCTGTCGATGAGACCTTGCCTTCCATACCATATAACCGTGTAGGGCATTGATTCCCCTGATTGTTTTGAGTTCGATTCAGACGGAACGAGCAGTGCTTCTGTCTCGGCTAGCATCTCTCTTACTTGCTCGATGTAGTCCCTTATCTCCATAAGCAGCTGCGCATCTGCGTCACCCCAACGCTCGAAGCTCTCGGCAATTGTCGATCTTTTCGGTTGGGGCATGGTCGCTCTCCTGGTCTTGTTCAGACGGGAGCGCGACGCTGTCTCTCAGTCGCCGAAGTCCATTTGGACTTTGCCGACGATGGCAACACTATGCGCCTAATAGGGAGCTATGGCCATCCCATGAAAAAGCTATGCGAGCCGATGCGCGGCGCTGGCGTGGGGATCGTGGCGATCAGGGCAATTTCGCGCCAACCTGTCTGGCAAGCGCTTCAAGCGCCTCCACCTCCGGGGCGGTGGCGGCCGCATTAGCGGGGTATCGCGCATCTGCGGGCGATAGAAGTTCAGCCACTTCGCTCGCGAACGACGGCGCCAGGGGTGCGACGAGCACCAGGCATCCTGGATTGTCTGGTTTGCCGCGATCCGGAAGGTGCCAAAAATGCGACGCTGGTGCATTTGAGAACCGTCGAAAGAAATCTACTGGGGCGGTGAGCCCGCACATCGCCACAGAGCTGCAAAAAGAGGCCGCTAGCCCGCGGACGCCGCTCGACTGGCGCTGATGGAAGGCGGCAGGACGATCGCCCCGAGCCCCATCGGCAGGCGGGAGCGGTGCCGATTGTGGAGCGCCTATCAGGCGACGGCCGCATACTCGCGTAATCCTGCGCCTAACCCCACTACTGAAGCTGCGCCTTATCTTCCGATTTGCGACGCTGCCGACATCATCGCCTCAGAGTTAGGGTGGGCGCCCAAGCCGCCATCGAAAACCTCGGAGAACGTCCAGCGAACGACGCCATTTCGGTCGAGCAGGAATTGGCCGACCAGCTGGCCCACGCCGGTCGCGATGACTTGCTGGTCCGCTTCAGTGATTTCGTAGCCGTCTTTTTTGTTCAGATATTCAAGCGCGGCGAACGGATCCATCGGCTCCGGCATTTCGCCCGGCAAGTTGATCCGCATCGCCTTCACATCGCTCATTGTAGCCTTGTGTGGCCACGCGGTCTCGTCCTCGCTGATCTGCATATTCGGCAGCCCAAAGGCGCGTTGTGAAACTCGCTCCGGATCGGATGCAGCAAGCAAACCAACCATCGGATGGTACCGGAGATAAAGGCGCGCCCGCTCGATGGGCGTGTTCACCACTGTCAGGCTTTCGATGCCCTTTGCGTTAAGGGCTGGTGTGAGCAGCGAAACGGTCGCGATATGACGCCTGCAAAAGGGACAGTGCAGGCCGCGATACAGGCCAACCAGCACCGGCTTCTCGCCGCGGAAATCGTCGATGGCGATCTTGCCCTCGCGGGTAATCGCGTCGAGGACGACATTGGGCGCCGTTTCGCCAGGTTGCAGCGGGCCTGTGTTGAGACGTTCTGACATGCTGATCCCTCCTCGCGGGTCAATCCACAACGGATGTGCGGGCCGGTGGCTTGAGCCCATGTGCGGCACATACGTCCTTGGGCATGCTGAAATGGCGGTCGGCTTTAGGACGGCGTCGAGGTCGAGCGTCGATAATCCATTTATAACACACACGGAGAGGGTGGACGCTAGTTCTTACGGAGGGCAACGCTTTTACACTAGATGGCGCCCCAGGTTCGCCAAGGTCTGGAAGTGCCCGACTTCGCTGAGGCTGTTCCTCAATTTTGGCAGGGCGCGCTTCGTTGACTGAAATGGGGCGCCGAATTGCAAAAGAGATGTGGGCCGACATGATAGACGACGGAGCCAAGCGCGCTCCAAGGAGCGGAGGCTCATCCCACCAAAAACGTAACCTAAGCGGCGCGTCGTTGAGGGAAATGGAGACCCGAACGGGCTGGACAAGGGTCCACGGCGGTCACAATGTTGTGGTGGTCGTAGTAGACGCGATCGGGCGATGTTGGCCGGGCACAAAAACGGTAACCGCCGGGGTAGGACGGGTCTTCGCTCACCGGGAAGCGGCACTGATAGACCCCTAGCTGAATGAGGGAGACGTCTCTCGAAGTTAGTCTGATACTTTCAGACATGATGGCTGTCAGGTTCCTAGTTCATAGCCCTTGCCGGCCGCAATGCGACCCCGCGACCGTCGAGGGCAATGGCGCGGCTTTCTTCGCGGCCGTCGAGAAGATGGGCCTTGAAGGCATGGTCTCCAAACGGCCGGATAGCCTCTGTCGCAGCGGCAAGATGGATGCCTGAGTCAACACGAAGTGCTGGGATCTAGGAAAGTTCGAGCTTCTGGGGATCAGGCGCGAGCCAGGAAGGCCAGCAGCGGCGATCATGGCCCGGAATGGGCGCTATGCCGGAACGGCTGCTGTGACGCTGCCCAAGGACCTCAGGGAACGGCTCTGGAAGCAGGTGCAGGAGGCCAAAGCAGCGAAGCCGGCGCGACCGGTGTCAAGCGCCTTCGCCGAGCTGTAAGTGGGTCAATCCAGGTATCACCGGCCGAGTGAAGTTCCTTCGCGGCGAGCACACGTTACGCCATGCGACCCTGCAGGATTTTCGCGAGGAATAGAGGTCACCGCCATTAGGTCAGTGAGGGGCTCATCGTGTCGGCGGCTGCGAAGAAACAATTCTCGTCTTCTTCGGTCGGATGCAGACAGATGTGGAAATTGTCGTCACCAGATGGGGTGACCACGTCGTAGGGAACGAAATATCGGTTTTGATGAGTGACGCTGCGGTGATCGCCTGGTCGAAGCATGATTACATAGCCATCCGGCCGCTGCGCTGGCGGGGATTTTGCCACATTCCCCGGTGACGGCATCGCCGTGGCAACAGGCAGGTGGATACGTCCAGCTTTTACTGGGGCTGTGCGCCAAGGCTAGATCACATCGAGGGCTGCAGCTGTGACCACAATGCTAGCCAGCCTTACGCGGTTCTCGCGTGCTGACCTTATGCATCGGGACGCCCCTCGCGTGACCACGTCAACGGAACTCACTCTAGATTAGCCGTTACTAATGTCTTAGGCAAACGCGAGGGCCGTTTTGGATCTGTTTTTTGCCCCGCCCGGCACAAGTTCAATCGGCCAACGATATGAGACCCAAAACAGATGCCCGTCACTCCTCGCAAGTCCTGCCGACGAAGGAAGGTACTCATGCTCGCCGGCTCTATCAAATGATGCCGCGAGGCAGAGGTGCAGCGGCTGTGCGGTAAATAGCCGACGGCCGACGCATACCGATGGGGGTGTGGGTTACATGAAAGCGTCGGCCGCCAGCTTTGGGCGGGGGCGCGTCACCATTGACGCAAGGGTAGACTAGGCGCGGGGTGGGCGCCTTCAATTAGGATGCCATAATATGGTGAACGAGTGGTTACCGCGTTCCCTACAGAAGTGGGACATAGAGGTTGTACCTCAGAATATAGGTGACATCAGAATCTAGATTTGTGCTAGGCTCTTGCTAGGCGCTAACCCCCATTTGCGGGGGTGCCGGCGATGGGGCTGGTGGCGGGCGGGGGCCCATGGACCACCAGCCTGCCTGCCCGACAAAGTTGATTTAGCAGCGCACCGAATTTCGAGACGCTACCCAGCGCCCCTCAGCCGTTGCCTCACGGCCTTTTTAGCACTAAGAAGCGAGCTACCGGCCAAGCCGCCCCGGGCGAACCGAGGCGGCCAAAGATCGACAAACTCGGCTTTCTGCCGCAGTCGCCCATGTGGGGTGCGAGCAACTGCTCACCGCTTGTGGATGGGGGCGGGGCAATGGCAGGTCTTTGTCTTGAGGCATGGCTCGCTTGATCTTTTGCAGACGGGGCGCGGTATCAGTCTCTCAGCCGCCGACAGTCCCCTTAGTTCGTTACCGGCGATAGCTGAAATATATACAGGGCACAGGTCGATCAGCGAACAGCAGCCTGATTGAAGGTCCAGCTTCCAGGATTGCGATCGCGTGGCCAGCGGTAGCTGCTTCAAAGACCTCATGGCCCTCATCCGCCAGTTGATCGGCAATGTCCAACCCGGATGAGCGCCTCATCCACGATCAGCAACGCAAATTTTGGCGGACATCAAACTTTCCACGCCTGAGGGGATAGCGCCAACAAAGCCATAGCGCAGGCTAGCGCGCTACACCGCAGGTCGCGTTTGCCCGGCTCGGCGCAACCGCGACCATCGACCGTGCGCGACTCGCCAGTTTTTAGCGATCGCCGCGTGTGCTATCGGTCGTTGCACCGAACGAACTAGGCTGGCCTCCTGAGACGCGCCGCTCAGCGGTGCAAAGTGATCTATAATTCGACCAGAATTCCCGCCTCTCGCGCGGCGGAGGCGAATGCCCGCCGAACGTTTGACATGGGCTTCTTACCGGCGCTGGCATCGTGGCAAGCCTGGAGCGCCGCGCGATGCGCCGGCCCCGCTTACCTGGCCAGTTCCGAAGCAGAAATGACGTGCATTCGTAGGCGTCGGTGATGACGGTCTGCGTACCCTGAGTATTGAAACGGATGGTTATCGGCTGAGGCGAATTTGGGATTTTGCATCGCCGTCCATAATGGATTGGCGCGCTGATAGCGAGGCAATTCCACGTTTCGTCCGAATTCGCGCCAAGAGCAAGCCCCGAGGAAGGTGGCTGCGATTTTCGTCAGTCGGTCGCGTTCTCCTGATCGAGAATTTTTGCCGAGCAGCTTGTGCGTCTCTTCGTGCCCGAGGGTGTGCTTGGGCCTGTTCCCCGCAAAGGATCGCATCGAGAAATCCCTCAGTGCTCGACAGCCAGCAGGCTGGCGTCCAGCGCAATCCCGGTGCTCGTTGCGCTGCCGGCGCAGTCAGCCGTTTTTGGGCCGTATCATTTATTCTCGGCTTTGCCTTGTTTCGAGCACCGTATCGTTCTATCTTTCAAATATCGATCTTGTCTGTCGAACTTTGTTTCTGGTGCGAATAGCGCCTTCGGCGATCTTCCTCTCTCAAAATCGATCTGACCGTTGTCGCGCAGCTTGTGCGACAAACGCTTTTCTATTGGATGCTTGAAAGGAAATCGTCATGAATACTGGAACAGTGAAGTTCTTCAACTCGGCCAAAGGCTTCGGCTTCATCGAACTCGGCAATGGCCAGCCGGACGTGTTCGTCCACATCTCGGCTGTCGAGCGCGCCGGTATGCGATCGCTCGTTGAGGGCCAGAAGCTCAGCTTCGACGTCGTTAAGGATAATCGCAACGGCAAGAGCGCGGCCGAGAACCTGCAGGCCGCTTAAAGATTGCGTCGGCCTTGACCACGGATGTACTGGCACCGGCCGCAGAGCGCAGAAGAGAGAGGTCGGGCAAGTCCCGGCCTTTTTTCTTTCCATGATCGGAGACCGCCGTGCGACACGCTGCAATACCGCAAGGAATATTCAAACCCAAGCCGAGCGCTATCGAAACGAAGCAAGATGCCACAACCAGGGCAGCTCGCCAGATCATCGACGGCGAAGCGGCCGTGCGGGAACAGAAGACCGAACGACTTAGATTAGCTAGGCTCGCCAGGGAGGCAACAAACACCCATACGCCATCCGCGCAAAAGCCGGCACTCAGACGCAAACGCCGTTAGACACGGACGGCCTGCGTCTAAAAACACAAGCCCGGTAATCCGATCGGCACAGTCATGAACAACCAGAACTTCAGAGTGCCTTTGGTGCTTTATGACCATCGACTAGGTTTCTGCCTGATCTGTTCGGTTTCCCAGGCGGCTGACTTCCTGTTTGCGTATTGGGAAGAATATGACAGTCCTGCGTGGTCGCAAGCGATGGATTGCTGCTCGAGCGTCAAGCTGGGAGCCGCCGGTCCTGAGCAAGTCAGTTCCGCCTTTATCACGGCGGTGAAAGATGCCGGGATGACGGTCGACCCTACGCTACGGCTGTACTGACTTTCTGTCTGGCATGCAGCCGGATGTCGTGCGGCGATGGAGCACGAATGAACAACGTGATCACTCTACATGGCGAAAAGCGCTGGAAGGCTATCATCGAATATCGCATCGATAATGGGCTAAAAAGCGTTGAGCATTATTTCGAGGAGATTTCGGAACTCCACCTCATCATCGAGCACGGCCCCGATTGGGAATTTTTTGATCCGCTGCACGGTTACATTGAATCGTCCAGACGATGGCGCAGAGCAAAACAGTGTCGAGAAAGCGCTTCGACAGGAGCGGCGGTAATGACTGGGGCGCGAGGGGGCGGCGGGCCTGCGGTCTGGTCTGGCGCCCGCAGCCAGAACAGAATCCAGGTTCTCGATAGACCGAGCGACCGCCATGGGCCTTCCTGGTTCCGCAATCGTTCGCGACGCCGATAGCTATTCGATCGCAGGCGACCGAGCCTTCGGCCGCCCTTTCGCGCCGCATCGTAGATCTGCACGCCTGACGGCCTTCAACCGAACAGTTTGTGCGTTGGCGCGGCGAGTTTGTAGAACAGCGGCTTGGCCGGCGCCATGTCCAGCCGCATTCAGCCGCCGTGCCGATCATCCGCAAGATCATCGCGCAGATGGAAGGCGAGGATGGCTGGGTTCCGCTCGGTGCGGTCGGCACGCACCTTGCTAATCTGGCCTCCGACTTCGATCCCCGCACCTTTGGTTTTCGCAAGCTGAGCGATCAGGTCCGCAAGACGAACGCGTTCGAAATCGACCGTCCCGAGGGCGGAGCGGTACGCATCAGAACAAAACCGGAGGCCACGCGAGGGGGAAGGCGCAAGACGTGATCGGTGCTGCGCAGGTATACCGACGCCCTATAAGTTGGCCATCTATCGATCGCCGGGCTCTTCCATACTCTCCCGGTCCTGTTCGCCGCGCAGTTGGTCGAGCAGATCGATCAAGGCTTTGCCTTCGGGTGAGCCAGGTCCGCGGGCAATAAAGGTCTCGATGTCGACCTCGGAGGGTTGACCGCCCGAGGCGCGGTTTGGCTCATGCCTCACGAAAATCTCGTCCCGCTCGCCGACCTTGACGACCAGCCAGCGGTCGCCGTTCGAACTTGTGTAGAATGCCCGTGACGGGTTTGACATGGAATGTCCTTTGACCTGTCTGCAGCGACATCACAACGTCGTCTTTGTTGCCGCAAACGGCCGCGCTTTCTTTCTGACATCGAACGAGAAATGCAGCGATTGCGGCACGAAATCAGGGGTGATTGATTGGTCGCCAAGCGCTTGGGCGAAGGTCACCACGTCATCCCGGTTCCCGCGAGATAGCCGAGGTAAGCCACGACGGCGACGAATGTCGCAAGCAAGAGCCACGACGAGGGGTTCTCGTTCATACGCTGTAGGTACTTCATCTGAGTGTCTTTCTGCGCCGCTATGGCGCTTCCGGACTCGCCGGAGAGACGAAAGAATATCGCCATACCCGTAATGGTTAAGGCAGGAGTTTGGTTCCGTGACGGCCTTGCCAGCGATTCGGCTTAGCAATGCATGGCGCTGGCCAGGCAGGCGCTGGCAAAGGCGCGGGATGGTGAGGTTCTTCTTGTCCAGCAGAGACTTCCAGTCTCTCGCCGTCATTTTGGCACCTGATCGGACGGTTACCACACGTGCGTTCGACGCCGCCAAAGGAAGCCGCTCGGCGACTGCTACGACTGCTATTCGTCCGCATGGAAGAAATGCGGCAGTCGGCGCACAACGCTGCATTCAACGCCGCCCCAGATTCGAGATGCGCGCGCTCGCTCATCCTTTCGGCGGGACTACTCACCAGGAGGACTACCCTTCTGGCCGCCGGTAGCCTGCCATTCAAGAAACAGGCTGTATCCGACCGCCAGGAGGACAGGGCCGAGGAACACACCGATGAAGCCGAAGGCCAAAATGCCACCGAGAAAACCGAAGAAACTGAGCAGTACTGGCAAGCTGTTCGCTTGCGTGAGAAGATAGGGCCTCAACAGGTTGTCGATGCTGCTCACCAGCAGCAAACCCCAAGTAGCAACGAAGATGCCCCAGCCGACCTCGCCCCGAAAGAACAACCAGAGGGCGGCGGACCCCCAAACCACCGGAGGAGCGGCGGGCACGAAGGACAGAAGGAATGTGAGGAAGCCGAGCAGCAGCGCCTGAGGCACACCTGCGATCCAGAACCCAAGCCCGGCCAGCGCTCCTTGCGCAATAGCCGTCCCGATCACACCGTAAACCACCCCGGTAACTGTTGAGCCCGCAACTGCGAGCAGATGCCGTGCGCGAGTGCCGCCGATCCGCTCGGAACCGCCGCGCACGGAAGCTGCCATCTGGCGGCCGTACCGATAAAAGAAGAACGCGATGAACACGCTCAGTGCCAGTTCGAGGAGCCCGACGCCCAGAACCGCACCGCTGGCCACCGCGATGTCGGTCGCAGGCCGGATCAGCTTCGTCAGCTCGACGAGGAAGGCTGGTGCATTATAGGCCAAGCCCTGCCAGTAAAGCGCAAGACGCTCACCTATGAAGGGGATTTCGGCTACCCACCCGGGCGGCGCAGGTGGGCCTTGCTCAAGAAGGCTGTTCACGGACTGGGCCACGGTCGCCACACTGTCGGCCAGTGTTGCCACCAAGACGGCAAACGGCGCCACAATAACAGCTGCCACAAGCAGCGTCATGAGAAGCGCGGCGGGCGTCCTCCTTCCTCCTAGAAGTCGCTCCAACCAAGTGTAGATTGGCCAGGTGGAGAAGCAGAGCACCGCCGCCCAGATCAAGGCGGAGAGGAATGGCCAGAGCACGACAATGCAGCCGATGCCCAGAAGCACAACTGCGCCAATTCCCAAGATCCGCTCGACTGATAGATCAAATACCATGATATCCACTTTGGGTCTCACTGGACCATCGAACGGTCCATGCAAAATCTGCTGGAGGGCTCACGGAAACACTGCGTGCTTGGCGTAGCAATCTACACGGATTTCCTATTTCACACGACTGCTGTCCGTCTTCGCCTACTCTTGAACGCCAAACGGTTATTGGGTGATTGCAGACATGCGCTGCGACGTCTCTGACGTTAGGGGCAGGATTGAGCGAGCAATCCCCCAGTGCATGCAAGTGAGACACTAATCGGACTGACCGCGGCGTCAGTCGGCCGCTCCGGGCAGTCATAACAAGTCCGAACGCGCAATGGCCATCAACCGGCATCCCTGCGCGACGGAGACGCCGTGGGGGCGGTGATAACGGACGTAGCCCGCTTCTCGGCAGCGGTGCGCTTTTCAGAGCCCCTTAGGAACTCCAGTTCCAGAGCCCGTTTGCCGACGAGGCGTCAAGCGCAGCAATGCAAGCCTCATATTCCTGGATGAGATCGGCCGGGCATCCTCATCAAGAGCGCCTTCCTCATCGTCTCAACGATGAGTCTTCATGCTTCGGACCCGCCTAGGGATATTGTCGCGTTTCCTTTCGCGGAGATGACTGGGGGCCATTAAGAAAGCTTGGGCAGCCAGATCGCATTTGCGCTTTGACGGGCCGTTGCTCTGAATCACGATCTCAGCCTGTCGGACCGTCAAACCGTGCCTTGCCGCAAACTCCTCTGGATCCAAGGCTTCCTTCCAGTATGACCGCTTCAAACCTTGCATTTGGCCCTCGGCTGTAACGAAATCGTGAGGTGGTAACGCGGCTCCGTGAACAAGGTTTCACACTGCCCATTGACTCATCGAAACGGGATCTTCTTCGGCCTGATAGGCTTCAGCACCTTGGTCAGGCTCGCGCGAACTTTCCGACTACGGACGCGTCCCCTTGAGAGGAAAATCATGGCAAATCTTGACGAGAACGGGGCGTCTATATTTTCGAGTATCGTGACGCGAGGGCAGCTGACAGGTCCTCCGGCGCGAATGTCGAGCCCCGGACGCGGCGCGCGAGGAAGCGGTCCGGAGCGCGATCGATCTCTTGCCCGACCTCGAACCGGGTTCGGACGACTATCTCTCTGGCTGGCTGGTGCGCGTGCGTGGCGGCATGGCGAACTACTCTACGCCGTCGAGGTCAGCGAGGCCAAGGAGGCCAGCATAAGAACCAGTGATGGTGCAGTGGCTGAGAAATGACGGCCGTTTAGGATCGCGCTGTCATGCTAGCGCATTAAAACCCGCCGCTCGTAGGGCATCTTCGATGACGGCCTGTATGCCATGCGGGCCCGACTCTGGTCGAGGCGCGGATATGTTGCCGGCTGACGGAGTGGGAAATTTTGCCAGTGCCTCTTCCCCGGCCGGCGACGACGAGCGGGAGGACGGCCTTTCGCCCTTCAGATTCGATCGCATCGAACCATTCGTCTGCGTCGCATCAATATCCCAGAAACGCGCGATGTCGCGCGTGGACGAGATGCCAACATCGAGCATGAAAGGGCCTGGACTGCCCAGGCCATCGCGGATCGGCGTACCGTGTCCCATTCCGGCAATCATGTTGATCTCAATCACTGCTTCACCCCCAACATTCCGCCAGACTCGCTTCGCAAGCCTGCCGGCCGTTTCCGAATGCGTCGGCATCTTCTTGTCGAATCCCTGAACGCCCAGCCACTGTGCCGCGACGGCATCCGCGTTGGACGGCGCGACTGTTTGGTCCGCCGTGCCCTGCCAGATCGAAATCCTCGGCCACGGTCCCCTATGGTCGGAAGCATGACGAAGGATCCGTTGCAGTTCCTTTCGCGACGGACCGCCATGGCCGCGCATGCGGTCGAACGCCTGCGGGATCGTCGTCGCGCTGCCGTAGGGTATGCCCGCAATGATGGCGCCACCTGCAAACACTTCCGGGTAGGTCGCCAGCATGGCTGCCGCCATCGCACCGCCGGCCGAGAGGCCGGTGATGAAGATGCGCTCTCGATCGATCCCCTTCGCGAGGACCATCGCCTCGATCATCTGGCGTATCGAAAGCGCCTCGCCCGTATCGCGCCGGGTGTCGGCAGGCTCGAACCAGTTGAAGCAAAGGTTCGGATTGTTGGCACGTTGCTGCTCGGGAAAAAGCAGGGCAAAGCCGGCCTCGTCGGCAAGCTGTGACCATCCGGAATGATGGTCGTATGCGGCGGGATCCTGAGTGCAGCCGTGGAGGACGACGACGAGTGGCGCATTCGTCGGCAAGTCGAGGGGAAGGTGGAATCTGGCTTTCAACGCTCCAGGATTGGAACCGAAGTCGGTCAAAGCCTGGAGACGGTCTTGTCCTCTGGGGCCCGGGACATGAGTGGCGCGTTGCGCGCGCAACGCGCTCAGGCGCGCGATTGTATCGGAGATTTTTCGCAATATGGCCGTCCTGTTTTGACGCCCGGAATTGGACGCATCGTAGGCAACGCAGTTGCAGCAATATCGTTGCTGCACTGCACAATAATCATGGACGGCTTGGACAGACGAGATGAAAGATCGGCACGTGGGCCCGGCCGTTCTGTGGTTGAGCGACGCTCGGCTAAGGTAGAACGCTGCCTGCCGTCCAAGGCGGCCGCAGCGCTGGGCAGGAAGGTTCCGTTCTTTCACGGTACATAACCGCTCGGGCGAGAATACCTGTCACCCGGTCGATCCCGGCACTTCATAAGTCCAGACCCGAAACTCCTTCAGGACATGCGGCCCGAACGAATTGATCAACGGGATGTCTGCCGCGTCGCGGCCACGCGCGACAACGATCCTGCCGATCCGCCGCGTGTTGTTGCGCGGATCGAAGGTATGCCACTGACCATCGAGGAAGACCTCGATCCAGGCGCTGAAATCCATCGGATCGACGACCGGCACGCCGATGTCGCCTAGATGGCCGTTGACGTAGCGGGCAGGGATATTGAGACAGCGGCAGAACGTGACGGCAAGATGCGCGAAATCGCGACAGACGCCGACGCGCTCGTGATAGGCCTCGAAGGCCGTTCGCGTCGAGCGGGCCTGCATATAGTCGAACCGGATGTGATTGTGGACGAAGTCGCAGATCGCCTGCACGCGGCCCCATCCCGGAGCAACGGCGCCGAAAATATCCCAAGCGATCTGGCTAAGGCGATCGGTCTCGCAATAGCGGCTGCCCAGGAGGTAAACGAGGCTGTCGTCCGGAAGGTCCGGCACCGGCAGTTCTCGGGCATCAGGCGCCAGCCGGTCCGGCCTGCCGTCGTCCTCGATCGCAGCATCGCCCCACATCGTCAGGTCGCCCGCCGGCGCGACAAGACGCCGGCAACGGTTCCCGAAGAGATCGCGGTAGCTCGAGACCGGTACGTCGGGATTGGTGAACGTCGTTTCCGGCACCCTGATGTCGGCCGCGCGATCCTCATGAACCGATAGCAGGCAGACCAGCGCTGTGGGCTGCTGGCAGGTTAGCGTGATCTCGTAACCATAGCGGATCAGCATAGAGATCCGCCTAGCGGAAATCCGCGACGGTCAACGTGTAGGAGTCGCGGCGGTCGTGGGAATAGGCCTCGCGCGCGACATCGTAGATGGATGTGCGTAACGCGTCGAAAGCCGACAGGCATTTGGCTTCCAGCGCGCCCGCCTCGCCTTTGGCGATGTGCGACTTCGTGAGCACACCAGCCTCGATGAAGAAGCGGATCTGGAACATGCCGTCATGGCCCATGAAGCGAACCGCGATGCGCGTTTCGTCGAAGCTGCGGCTTGGGTTGGGGAAAGCCAGTGTCATGATCCGCACTCCACCGGTCTCGCGACGGTCTTCAAGGACGAGAGTTCGATGCGTTCCCTGCGGTGCTCGGCATTGCGCAGATTCAAACGCAGCATGCCGCTGGTCGCGTCCTGACAACTCAAGCCGGTCATAGCATCGCCGCCGAAGCGTGCCGGAACACCGGAAAAAACATGATAGATCGTCCAGGAGCGGTCGGCTTCGATACGGCGGCCATATTGATGGTGCATTGAATCGTGGCCGGGGGCACCACCTTCGTTCTCCCAGACGCTGATCGCGGCGGCAAGTCGCTTCCGTTCGGTTTCCTTGATGTGCGTATTCATGGTCATTGCCTTCCTTCGTCGCGGGTCCGGTAGAATTCGATCACGACCTTCATCATTCTTGGCCCGCCGATCTCCCGCATCGCGGCCATCAGCCCTTGCCGTTGCCGCGCGAGGCGTTGCTGTTCGCGGCGACCTTGATCGGTCTGCCGGGTCCGTTTTCAGACTTGGGCGGCGCCTTTTCCTGCTTCGGCTTCCTGATCTCGCGATTGCTGCGTTTTTGTCCCTTGGCCATGGCCGAACGTCCTTTCGATGAGGGTTGCGCCTTCGCTGGATTGCGACGGACGGACTGGTTCGAGGCTGTCCTGTGTGGCCACCCGCTCATGCCGCTCCTCGTCGTTGCGGATGCGGTATTGCGGCGAATCTCCCCTCGGCGGGAGCGTGCCGGTGACGCGGTAGACTTCCCAGGTCTTCGGGAATGTGCCGAAGGTGCCGCGCAGGCGGACAGCTTGTCCAATGGTGAAGAGATGCATCGGTGTCGCGCGGCGGTTGGCATCCGCGGTGCGCCGTTGAATGCTCATGGTGGTCATGGTTGGTTATCCTTTTCCAGGGTGGGGTCGAGGTCCGCCGGATTGATCGGCACCATCTGCTGCGTAGGTGCACGCATCCCGATGGCCGGCAAGTGGATGAAAGCGCCGACACGTCGCCAGGCAAGCCAGGAGGCGCCCTCGATCGCTTCCTCGTCATGATCGACGCGATAGTCGCCGGCCGGCTGCAGCGTATCGAAGTCCGGCAGCCGGAACGGCGCGGAGAAGTGAACGACGGTCTGTGTGGTACGGCTGGTCATGGTTGCGATTTCCGCGGGAGCACGCGGAGGCGCCTCCCGCATCATTCCCATCCGAACCGGAACGATGCCGATGCTGCCAGTACATCCGTGGTCAGCGCCGACGTTCATTCCAAGGTTCGAACGGAGCGGCACACGTGCCGGATTGGCGCGCATGGACCGCTATCGAGAATTCGGTGGTGAATGGCGGGTCTCTGACACCGCAAAAGCCAAATCGGCCAAATCAACGAGCTCCTTATATGCGCTTCAATTAAGGTGCGAACAAGGCGCGAAGTGAACTTTATTTTCGCTGCCCAATTAAAAAGTTAAAACCGTCTAAAATAAGCAATCGGCTAGAACGAACGATCTAATGAACAAAAATCCCTATTTCTTTGGTTCCGATAGATGAGCTTTGGAGGCTGCCGAACCGGACCGACTGCATACGGCCCCTAAGCGGTCAGTAGCTGCCGGGCCGTTCTCGCTATCGTTCGCGAAGTGTGACACCACTCTCCAACGCCGTGCGGGCTGCAGCGTCCGAAACGATCGCCCCGCCGGTCCGGTTCCTGGCATTGCGGATGAGTTCGACTGAATTTGGCGCGATGAACATGTCGGCTAGGGTGCTGACGCCGTCCCGCATCGCCTTCCGTCGCACCGCGTCACCGGCATTCGTGAACAGTGAGCGCCCAAGCGACGTCGCGACCGCGATTGCGCGCGCAGCGGGCGGCGCATCGCCCAGATCGGCGTTGAGCGTCCGGTTGAACTCGGTCGCACTCCCGATCGGCTTGCGCCGACCAGTTGCTTGCAGCACGTCGAGAAGTTCATTCATGCGATCGGCCGTGGCTTCGCCGCCCGGCAGCGATCGTAGCACCGCGTCCAGAACTTCCTGGCGTGTTGCATTGCCAGCCACATCTTTGCGGAACTTGGCGCCGGCGTAGTCCTGAACGCCCTCCTGGGTCTCTGTGCTGGCCTTGGTGAAGCGATCGGCAAGATTCTGCCGAACCAGCGCGGACGTCGTAGCCGGATCTTCCGCTGCCAGCCGACGCGTAGCCTCCGCTGCTTCGCCGGCGGAGCCGGTGAGGGGGTCGTGGGGAAGGAGAGCATTCCCCGCGCCGGTTGTGTCCGTAGCTGCAGCCACGCGTCCAACCGGACCCTGCTCAAGCGGGTTCAAAACGGCGCGCCGCAGGGCTTCTTGCTCCCCAAGTGCCTGCGCGTAGTCCGGCGACGCATTAGTGGCGGTGTTTCGCGCATCGGCCGCTGCGGCACGGCTGCGGCCAGCAAGTTCGGGGCCGTAAAGCGGATTGGCCGCGTTCGCGAGCGCTTCGCCCCGCGCGTTCAAATCCTTGGTCACGGCATCGATAACGCCGATCGAGTTGTCCGGCAGATGCGCGTAATCCGGCGCGAGCTCGGCGTTGCCGCGCAGCCGCGCAAGACCAGCCTGGAAACGTGGGTCCGCGGCAATCGGCGCGAACTGTGCCTGCGGTAACGTCTGCGGCTCGGCGGCCTGATAGAGCGGCCGCGTCTGCGCGTTGATGCTCTGGCTGGTCTGATCGAGCACGTTGCCAGCGACTTCCGCCGCTCGTGGACCGAGCGTGGACGGCTGCGGGCTCTGAAGGGCCACTTGATCGAGCACATCACCCACAGCACTGCCAACTTGGGCGACACGCTGCGCGAAGAAGGGACCCATGCGTGCGCCCCCGGTGGTCGAGCCTTCGACGACCCGCTGAACGCTCGGTAGCGCGCTTGCGCCGCCTGTGGCCTGGCTGATCGCTTCAGGGCCGGTCAGGCCGACGCCCACGCTGTTGTTCTGAAGGTCGCGAGCCCGCTGCCATTGTTCGTCAGTCAAGTCGCCAGTGGCCCGACGAATTACACTCTCCGGGGCGTTGTGGACCCGAACCGCAGCGGTGCCGGCGTTGCCAAACAGGGCGCCAAGAAATCGCATCATCCCCTCGTAGGGGGTGCCTTCCGTGGCCTGTCCCGCCGTTTCCGACGCAACCGCAGGCGCTATCACGTTGCCCATCGCATCTGCCCCATAACGCCGAGCGACGTCGAAACCTGTTTCCGCCATTCGCGCGCCCTTGCTCGGCAACCCGCCGGGCGCTGCGAACTCGCCGATCGTGTTGGCGTACTCTCCGGCCGTGGTCTGCGGCTTGTGCAGCACGGCGTCCATGATCTCGCGCGTGCGGTCCTGAAGGCCGTAGGCCGGCGACGAATTCGCCATCTCGGCGCGGCGAGCCAGTTCCTGTTCCGACAGCGGATCCGCGCCGATGGCGCGGCGCACCAGATTTTCGGTGCCGTTGTAGAGATAATTGCCAGCGCCCTCGACCATGCGGCTTAGGGTGATCGGAAACATAGCGGTTTCGACGACGCCCCGCGGTACGCCAGAGGCGAAGGACTCTCCGACATCTTTTGCCGTGCTGATCGGAGGCTGCTCAACAGGCTCGGGCGGCAGACCAAGGCTCTGACGAAGGGCGTTGCCGACCTGGCTCGCCGACGGCTTCTGTGTCGGCGCAGAGCCCGCCGGGCCGCCAAAGGTTTCCTGCATGGCCTTTGCCATGTCGTCGTCCGATGTGCCGGCCGGGAATTCCACGATGCTGCCATCCGGCGCTTTCACCTGCGTGACGTTTGGCGACGAGGCCGATGAGCCATACTTCGTCCACGGTCCGTCCGTCGGCAATGACTTGGCAATTTCATCGACCGTCGTTTGTTGCTGCTCACGCGGCATCGCGCGGAAACTGCCGTCGACTTCAACAAGATGGCCGTTGATCTCCAGAAGCGCCGGGCCAGCGTCACCAGTGCCAGGAATTGCGCCGCGTTGCCGGACGATTTCATCCGCGAGCATACGCGCCGCAGCAGTGTCACCGGCTGCGTCGGCATTGCGGAGCGCGTCTTCAAGTTCGGGAAGTTTTGATCGAACGGGCGAATACTTCTCCCAGGGGCCTGATTGAGGCAGGCGATCCCCTTTGGCCGCGGCGCCGGACGGCTGCGCATCAGGAAATGCGGCCCACGGGTCTGCGGCCGCCGCCGTAGCCGGGCTTGACGGCGGAACCTTCTGTGCCGGCGCGTCAGGGAATGCGGCCCACGGGTCGCCTCCTGCCGCCGCAGCGGGAGTGTCAAACTGATCGAAGACATTTGACGTCTGGACCGGCACGCCAGGAAAGCGCGGCTGGCTCGGCGGTTGCGAGATGACGCGAAAGCCCGGCGGGACAGCGGGCGTCTGCTGATACTTTTCCCAGGGACCAGGCATCGGAACACTCCGTCAATTCGAACCGTCGACACGATCGGGCGAGGCCCATCGAATGCGAGTTTGTGCTGAGGTTCGGTTTCGGATGCGGGCAAGCCCGCGGCGGTGCGGCTGCCCGAGTTCCGCGTGTGTTCCGGCGCTCGAAATATACACCGGCGCGGGCGTAGAAACCAGCATCATGCGGCGACCTGTTCGGCGCCAGCATCAGCGGCCCACTTGAGCAGCGACCGGACCTTCTCACGCTGGCGCTGCGCCTTGCGTTGCTGCAGCCAAGCGTAGTCGCAAAGATTGTGCAGATCGCGCTCGAGCATTTTCACGTACATCCGAGCGTCTTGGATCCGGTGCGGGTGGTGCGCGGCCCGTTCCTGGTCGTCTTCGGCCCAATGCTGCACGACAATCGTGGCAGCGCTCATGCAGACAACGATCATGCCGGGGTTGTAGGTCGGAGGCAGCCGCCGGACCGCCGCAGCGGCCGCATCCGCGATCGACCTGATCAACTTGTCGCGCCGCTCGGCGTCGAGTTGGAAGGCAGGCTTGAACTTGCGAAGCCCTTCCAACGTCAGGGGCAATTCGAAGGTGATGTCGACTTCCGGCAGCGTGCATTTCCAGAAGCTGAAGAGGCAGCGGTCAATGGCGTCATCGAAAGCAATTTCCGCCTGGCTCGGCGGATCGCCTTCAGCGTGGCCGTCTTCGGCGAAGGGCATCAGGAATTCGGTCTGCATGGCGCGGATCCAGTTCGTCGGTGCCCTGACAATGATCGGAAACGCGATACGAAACTACGCCTTTGAAAAAGCGAGAAATCGGACAAACTGAACGGCCAAAAGTTTGAAACGGCCGCAAATTCCTATGCCATGTCGCCGGGGTTTCGGCCGCTGCGACTGGGGTATCCGCCGGGGTGCGGCCCGGCCTAGGACCCAGGTCGTGCCACCCGCCGGCGCTGTCGAACTGGCGCCTCGTTCACGGCGACTGCCCACGGTTTGCTCACGCAAGGTTGGAGGGCGCATGTCCACAAATGTACACTTTCTGGACACCGCTCTATTGACTGTACACCTATCGTCCAATAACTATCTGTCCAGAATGTCTAAGAGGAAAGGGTACGCAGGATGGACGGCAAGGTGATCGGTTACGCGCGGGTGAGCTCGACAGGTCAGGATTACGATACCCAGGTGGAGCGGCTGAAGGCGGCGGGAGCCACTAAGGTATTCAACGAGAAGCAATCAGGCCTGGACCGGGAGCGGCCCGAGTTGGCGAGGTGCCTCGAGTACGTCCGCGAAGGCGACACGCTGGTGGTGACCAAGCTGGACCGCTTGGCGAGATCGGCGGGGCACCTTCATGAGATCGTCGAGGGGCTGAACGCTAAGGGCGTGGGCTTCAAGGTGCTGGACGATGCCTCGCTTGATACCACCACGCGAACGGGCAAGCTGGTCTTCGGTATTCTCGCCAGCATCGCGGAATTCGAGACGGCGCTGCGTCGAGAGCGCCAGATGGAAGGCATCGCAAAGGCCAAGGCGGAAGGCCGAACAGGTGGGCGCCCGGCGCTGATGACGCCCGAGATAAGGGCTGAGATCGTGAAGCTGAGCAGGGGTGGCCTGAGCATCCGCAAGGTCGCAGCGCACGTCAGCTTCAGCAAAGCTACGGTGCAGAAGATCCTAGCCGCCGCGACCAGTGAAACCTAACTGCACGGCCCCCAAACGACAAAGGGCGCCGCCGGCGCCCTTTCGCTTTTTGCGATCTTCCGGCGCTGCTTCAGCCGGATGACGCAACCCGGTTGGCGTTCCACTCGTCGCACATTACCTTCATCTTCTCGGCAATTTCGATCGGCACTAAGCCGTCGACGTGGATCCTGCCCAACTCGCGGTAGAAGTTGCGCATGATAGGATCATCCCAAGCCAGGATTCCGAAAATGGCTTCCGGCATCGGTTCATCAGGTCCGCTGACGGGCTTCCTGGTGGCGAAGGAGATTACGTTTGTCATCTGCATAGCCTTTCTAGGGCGTCCGCGATCCAGGGCTAGAAAACCGTGCAGAACGGTCGAACACGCCTTTGGGCTCGCGCCTTGGACATGCGCGTGCTCACCCTGGACCTTCATTTCGGAGCGGAAAGAGCCTAACGGATGCTCCCAAACCGCCTGCATCACGGGTTTTCTAGACCCAAAATCAGCTAACCGCTATTCTGCATTGAAGTCAAGGTTAATTCTAATATTCGTAATTTTCTCTAGCGAAGTTGATAGAGTTGATTTTGCCAATACGACAAATCTACAAACGATCAACTTGATTATGCGATTTTGTTCTTATGCGTTGTGTTGACTCACTGGCAAATTGGCAGCATCGTTCTCAAATGCTGTGCGCGAGGCGAGGGATGTCAAAACCAGTCGATCTTTTAACCCAGAAAGAAGTTGCAGAGCGCCTTCGCTGTTCCGAGCAGAAAGTGAAGCGGCTTCGAAAAATAGGCGCGCTCGCCTACATCCCAGGCCGCCCGGTACTGATCGATGAAGCCGACCTTGGGGAATATCTCAGTCGAATTAAGCGGCAGAGTGGACCCGCTGCAGCCAAGCCGGTTGCCATCAAGCCAGTTCGGCCGCCCGAAAGTCCGGCTGCACTCGCGCGCCGCGTTTGGCTGGCGAGACAGAACTTCCAACGCGATAAACAGGACCGGGCCAAGATCAAAAAGTAGGCGGTGAGCTACTCAAACGCACCTTCGGCTCCGTTATCGCCGACTTCCGCGGTTCCGGCCTGAACCTGTCGCGCCGAGCGTTTCAGCCGATCGATTTCCGCCTGGAGCTCGTCGCCGGTCATTTCGTGCGGAGCTTTGGCTTTCTTGCCGCCGTCGGCCTTGTCCACGAGCATGCCATTCGCCCTCAGCAGTGCAACACCGGCCGTCGCGCGTGCGGGCATCGGCGACCCCTTGTCTGTGCAGACCGCAATCAACGCCTCAACCGCGCTCTCTAGCCCGACCGTCCGGAGCCGGAGTGAGACGCGTTCAAACAACGCCTCCGGTGTTTCGTCCTTCTTTCCAGTGCTCATCCAAAAGCTCCTCGATCGTCGGTGTCGGTACTGGCGCGGGCGAGCTCCGCCTTGCGCTCGGCGAGCAATCGATCCAATTCGTCGACTTCAGGGTTTGATACCGGCGCCGGCCGCGCTGACAGGATCTCGCGCACCTGTTTCGCCTCCTGGCGCTCTCGCCGTTCCCTAGCTCGAGCCGTAGCCGATCCTGGCTTGTGCGACCGCTGCCATGCCTCGTAGGCCGCGCGCTCATCCGGCGTCATGGCGGCCAGGCGCTTTGCCCGCTTCGCCGCGGCGCGCTGAAGGTCGTTCAATTTGCGGTTCAGCTTCGCCTCGGCGTCCGGCGCATCGCGGTTCGGCCAAACCGGCTTATGGTACCCATCGCCTGAAGGCACCCGGCCGCCATGGACCCAACAGCGCCCGTTCGCCATGGCGATTTGTCGACATGGGCCGCCGTGGCTTTTGGCCTTCGCGCCGCATTTCGGTGCTAGGTGCCGCTTTGCATTCCAAGCTCGAATCGCGGCGCGACCGATCGCGATCTGCGCGGGGCTGCCGCGCCACCCGCCCATGCGCCTGGGCGTGCCGGCGCGTCTCACCACCACACCTGTGAAAGGCGCCCGTGAGTTATCGACGCAGCCGCGGCTTTTCCAGTCTGCTCCAGCTTGGGCGTGCCCAATCCGGGCGTGGGGAGGCGCCTGCGCAAAGCGCGCTCTCCCCCGTAGGGGTGAAGTTTGCGCACCAAGTTTGCGCAGTTTGCGCAGCCTTGGCCGCCAAGGACCTTGCAGCAGTTTGCGGCAGATTGCGCAAAAAAGGCTTGCGGCAGTTTGCGCATCAATGAAATCAAGCACTTAACAGGGTAGCTTGCTGCACGCGCCGGGTAGCTTGCTGCAGGGGGTTGATGTTTGCGCAAGGTCTTAATCCTGTTCTCAGTCGAAACTGTTGGACGGTTCGGGGCGGCCGGCAGACAATTTGTCGGGGACGAGGACGTAGCCTTTGATCGCCCGCCGCGAGCCATCTCGCCCGATCTCTTGATGACGGATGGCCCCGTTGCGCTCCATGCGGGCGAAAGCAGCTTCGATTTCGGCCGCATTAAACGCCTGGAGCAAATCCGGGGAACGCAACTTCAAGACCCTGGGGCCGTAGTAGGGGCTGGTCTTTCCCGGCGAGAGAACGACGCCCGAACACTCGTTGATTGCTGCGGCGACAGCCGCTTCAACAGCATCGGCGATATCGGGAATGTCCGATGCCGGGAAGCCGGCCGGCCGATCGGCGGTCGACATCCCCGCCACGACATCGAACGCACCGCGGTCCCATTTGATTTTCAGGACCGAACCTTTGGCCCCGTAGTTGAGCTTCATCGTCTCGAGTTCTCGGATCTTTCCGCGCTCGGTTTTGTCCGGGTACCTGAGATAGAGCCGCGAGCGGACCGCATTGCTCCATTGCGTCGATCCCGACGTGCCCGTGCCGCTGGTCTTCCCCGAGACTGAAGGGTGGCCAAGTGCGATGACGCTGCCGCCGATCTCGCTGGCGAGCCGCCCCAAGCAGGTTTTGACGAACGAATTCACCTGGGCGCGTGCGATCTCGTCACCGACATAAACATCTGACAACGTGTCGACGATCACGACGTCCGCGCCCCAAGCGACTGCATCGGCCCGCAGACGATGCCATGCCGGCGTGAGCTTTGTTGTTCCCGTCGTCTTGTCCCACACCCCGAGAGCATTATCGTCGTGTTTTCGCGTGGAAATCCGGAGGTTGCCCAAGTCGGCATAATCGACGTGCAACATGCCGTTGATGTCGGCCTGGCGCCGGTGAAGCTCATCTTCGGAATCTTCGCAGAAGAACGCCATCACACGCGCCGGTCTCGTCTCCTGCGCAAGGAACGGTTTTCCGGTGGCGGCACACGTCGCGTATTGGTGAATTAGCAGAGTCTTGCCGACACCACCATCGCCGTAAAGCAACGTGACTTCGTTCCGCGGGATCCACCCTTCCACCTCCCATTCTCGTTTCCGGATCGGCTTCCCTGCCCAAGCTGTCGGGTCGATCCACGAGATTGAACCGGAGGCGGATGCTTCTGCTGGAGGCGGTAGCGCCGCGACAGTGGCTTGCCTCTCGTCGGCGATCTTTTGCAGGTCCACGGCCTCAGGTTGCTTCGCAGCTTCGACGCGGGCGAATCTCCCCGGGTCCACCGCGCGCAACGCCACCAGCGTGTCTGCGTTCTTGGTCAGTCTGTCGGGGCGCCAGGTTTCCGGCTCGTCGCCTTCGGGGAACTGGAACCAGCGCACGGCTTCCAGTGCCTCCCATTGCAAACCGACGGCGCGGGCGATGCCCGGCAGGGACGTTGCCCAGGTCGCACCTTCAAGGAACGCCGTCACGTGATCGCCGGCAAGCCGGCGGCAGAGCCAAGTCAATGCCTGCGCTTCGGTCGGGCGACGCACCGATCGGTCGGCCTCACCGACGACAGCAAACTGCTCGGCGCCGTCGGGCTCGTAGATAGGCGCCCCACCAAAGGTGATCTCGCCGCCGGCGTCTATCGCACCGAATTCCACGATCAAGGACGCTGGCGTATGGTCGCGCCTGGTGGCGTGATCGTAAATCCCGTTGAGATAGACGGACAGGTCTTCCTCGAGATCGCGATCGAGCTCGACGCTGGAAACGCGCCACTCCGCGTGGTCGCCAGGAACGACGGGGATGACGTCAGACACCCATTTAGCCCTACGCGACATGATCGCCCGCAGAACAGCCACGTATGGGCTGTAGGGTGGCTTGTCGTCGCGGCCGGGTTTCGCCAGTGAGCTCTTGTGCGTGTAGCCAATGCTAAGGGCCGCAGTCGAAATGGCAGCAATTATCTCGTTGAGCTTGTCGGGGGTGATCGCCGGCAGATCGTTGAAAGCGGTGTCGAGCAGGGAACTATGAATCTCTGCGCCCGACGCATGCCTGCCGGCCACGACGACCTGTTGGCCGCGCCCAAGAAACTCAATGGCGTGATCCTCACCTTCCGGGCCAATGAAGCGCAGCACCCGCTTTCCGCACGGTTCGGCAAGCCGGATGATAATTGCGCAACTCGTGGAGTTGTCGCGCCAGCGAAGCGGCAATTCGCCAGGCGGTAGACCGAGATCTTGGCCGATCGCCGCCTTCGTCGCTTCCACTAGACGCCTGGCCCGATCGGCAGCCGGTCCCGCGTCCGTCGGCGAAACCTTAACGTCGATGTCAAAGACACCGATTTCGCCGGAAACTAAGCACCAGTTCGGATTCGGCCACCGGCGCCACTGCTCGACGTCTTCTGGCGCCGGAACGAAGGTTGGCCAACCTTTCATGCCGCCCCATCGGCCGTCCCTGAAAGAGGACGGCGCCTTGCCGTCAGAAATGCTCTCGACCAGCGCGCCCGTAACCTTGTCCCGTCGCATGCGAGGCACACCCGGAGGCGCGCACGGCCGCAGGAATGGCAGATAGCCACCAGCCACTAATCGATCGATGACATGTGGCGCGCCAGGGACGTCGCCCGACTTCGTTCCTGCGACCGAAGCGGATGAAGGATCCGCCGGCTCCGCAGACTTGATCGACGCCAAAAACTGCCGGAACTTGTCATCGTCGCTTTGCGGTAGTATATTACCAGTATCCATTATCTGACCTTCTCGCCGGCATGCGTGTACAAGACGCAGCCGGCGTTTCTGTTTTCCCTTCCCCGAGGTCGATTGGTCGTCAGATAGGAGTGCGGCTTACCCAATTGGCGAGTGGTTATGGCCTGGCTCGCCGGCCTTGGGCGTGAACCAGTGGTAGTTTTCCATCATCCGCTTGAAGTTGGGGGACCGCCGCAGGGTCTCGAGCGCTGCACGAACGTTCGGGCCTGTGTTGGCGCGCCTTTCCGGCGGCAGTGGCAAGGCGATCTCAAAGAACATTTCTCCTGGCTGGCCGCATTCGTTGGCACCTCTGGCCACCAGCATCTGCATGCCTGGAACCATCGCCTCGCCTGGAAGAAGTTCCCCAACGGTCAACGGCCGCAAGTCGCAGAAGACCCACGGGCGATCGGAGAAGACGATCCGGCCGCGGGTGTGGCGACGGCGCTCGCGGCGCGACTGAGACGCGGCCGTCAAGCGGCACCGACGCAGCGATCAAGAAAGGCTTCGGCGTCGACGCGGCGCACAAGGGTCCGCCCGCGGACCTTTGCCGGAATGAGATCCCCTGATCGGAATAGGGCGTAAACCGTCGACCGACACACACGCAGATAGTCGGCGGTTTCATCCACCGTCATGGCGCCAGCCGATGACATTGGCACGGGAGCATGCTTGGTTCGCACTGTAATCTCCAGCAAACGATAACGATGCCTAAAATTACACCGCCATGACAGCCGGAACAATACTCTGTACAAGAAGTAATTCTGTCATACAGAAATCGAATTATGTAATACATTTTATGTATGACACAAAATATCCGTTCAAATTCAGGCGCTTATGGCCAGTCGTCAGGCGATCCAGTCCAAGCAAAAAATTTACCGACGACCAGCCCCTAGGGCCCTCGGGCTTGCCCTATGGATTGGCGGCAGGCCTGCGGCAAACGCGATCTCGGCGATTCGACCGATCAGTCGATGATTCAGCCGGCCCGTTGCAACGAAATCAGCAACGAAAACGCGTGGAGGTGTGCAGAAGGCTTGAAAAACTTGGTACGCCCAAGGGGAATCGAACCCCTGTTCCCGCCGTGAGAGGGCGGTGTCCTGACCGCTAGACGATGGGCGCGCTCAAGAACCGGCTACATAGGATGAAGGCCGGAAAAAAGCAACTGGGGTTTCGGACTGTTCGCGGACTTTGCGGACTGCCCTCGTCAACCCTGCCGTTTCGGCTCGATCAGATCCCAGAGATTGCCGTAGAGATCGGCAAACACCGCCACCGTGCCATAGGGCTCGAAGCGCGGCGCCTCGCGGAATTCGACGCCCCTGCCAAGCATCGCCTGTTGGTCGCGGGCGAAGTCGTCCGTTTCGAGAAAAAGAAACACCCGGCCGCCGGTCTGGTCACCGATGCGGCTTGCCTGCCTCTCGCCGGAGGCTGCCGCCAAGAGCAGCCGCGCGCCCTGCCTGTTTGCCGGCGTGACCGTCACCCAGCGCTTGCCGCCGCCGAAGTCGACGTCCTCGCTCAACACAAAGCCAAGCCGCTCGACATACCAGGCTATCGCCTCGTCATAGTTTTCGACGACGAGCGCCACGGTCGCAATGCTGCGGTTATCGGCAAAGCCGCTCATTTGTTGCGAATCGCGAACTGGCCGATCACGCGGCGCTCGGCAATGTCGTAGAGAAAGATGGAACGGCTGCCGTCGGCGAGCTCGGCATCGATCGACAGGCGGTTGCCGGACAGTGCCTGGCTGACGACCTTGGCGCCGACCGGCAGCACGATATCGCCGGAGAGGGGCGCGCCGGCCGGAGCCTGGACATCGCCGGCATGCACCGATCCGGCGCCGGGCGCATTGCGGGCTTTGTAGACAAGGGCTCCGATCACCACCATAAGGGCGAGGAACAGAAGACCGAGATTGACGATCATGAAGCGGATGAGCTTCCGGCGCACTTTTTCGGCCGCAGGGTCGAGCGGCTTCTCCTCATCTTCTTCGGCGATCGGCCGGGCCATGACTAAACAATCCGCAACGGTTTCGATGAGCGCTCATAGCGAAGAGACCTCGATTTTGATAGGGCCCCGATTTTGAGACAGGATGAATTGCCGGGCGATGAGTTGGATGGAGCGGTGGAGCTGGAAGCCGGCGCCGATGCCGCAGGCAAGCGCCTCGACCAGTGGCTCACCGCCCAGCTCGGCCCGGAGATCTCACGCAGCCGCGTGCAGGCCCTCATCAAGCAGGGTGCGGTTACGATCGCCGGCAAGCCGGTCGAGGAGGCAAAGCGCAAGATGGCGCCGGGCGAGCGTGTCGCGGTCATCATGCCGGAGCCGGAGCCTGCCGAGCCACAAGGCGAGGCCATTCCTCTCGACATCCTTTACGAGGACGACGAGCTGATCGTCGTCAACAAGCCGGCGGGGCTGGTTGTGCATCCCGGCGCCGGCAACTGGACCGGCACACTGGTCAACGCGCTGATCCATCATTGCGGCGACAGTCTTTCCGGCATCGGCGCCGTCAGGCGACCGGGCATCGTCCACCGGCTGGACAAGGAAACCAGCGGCGTCATGGTGGTGGCCAAGACCGACCGCGCCCACAAGGCACTGTCTGAGGCCTTCGCCGATCATGGCCGGACGGGCGACCTCGAACGCGCCTATCTGGCGCTGGTCTGGGGCATTCCGCAGCGGTCGACCGGCACCGTCGAGGCCGCGCTCGGCCGCGCCGCCGATCGGGTACGGCGCGCGGTGGTTCCCGAAGACCGGGACGACGCCCGGCATGCCGTTACCCATTTCACCGTCGTCGAGCGTTTCGGCGGGCGGCAGAAGGAATTCACCACCGCAAGTCTGATCGAATGCCGCCTCGAGACCGGCCGCACGCACCAGATCAGGGTGCATATGGCGCATATCGGCCATCCGGTGGTCGGCGATCCGGAGTACGGCCAGGCCTTCCGCACGAAGGCCAACCGGCTGCCGGAACCGCTGAAAGGCGAGGTCAAGGCATTTTCCAGACAGGCGCTCCATGCCTGGCTCCTTGAATTCCGACACCCGACCACCCATCTACCGATGCGGTTCGAGGCGCCGATGCCGAGGGACATGGAGGAACTTGTCGGCGGCTTTCGAATGCTCTGAACCGCCATCAAGACGCTTCAAACCAGCCATCAAAAAACCTGACTGGCGTTGTTCACTTCAGCGTGACACACTGTTTCGTGTTGAACAAATGCCTGTCCTTTCTGGTTTTGTTCCTATATACAGCTGTTGCCGCGAGTGAGCCGATTGGCATTCGCGTCACATGCCCGCCGCGTTACGGGGGCATCACTCCAATAGAGAGGGGGCGCTATCATGGCCCAGTCACTACCCAGTATCGTTTCCGGTGAAGGCGGTCTCGCCCGCTACCTGGAAGAAATCCGTCGCTTTCCGATGCTTCAGCCCCAGGAAGAGTACATGCTCGCCAAGCGTTATGCCGAGCATCAGGACACTTCGGCCGCGCACAAGCTCGTCACCAGCCATTTGCGGCTCGTCGCCAAGATCGCCATGGGCTATCGCGGCTACGGCCTGCCGATCGGCGAGGTGATCTCGGAAGGCAATGTCGGCCTGATGCAGGCTGTCAAGAAATTCGAACCGGAGCGCGGCTTCCGGCTCGCCACCTACGCTATGTGGTGGATCAAGGCCTCGATCCAGGAATACATCCTGCGCTCGTGGAGCCTGGTCAAGATGGGCACCACCGCCAACCAGAAGCGCCTGTTCTTCAACCTGCGCAAGGTGAAGGGCCGGATCCAGGCGCTCGACGACGGCGACCTCAAGCCCGACCAGATTGCCGAGATCGCCACGCGTCTCAACGTTTCCGAGGCCGAAGTGGTGTCGATGAACCGTCGCCTGTCGGGCGACGCTTCGCTCAACGCCCCGATCAGGGCGAGCGAAGGTGAGTCCGGTGAATGGCAGGACTGGCTGGTCGACGATCACGAAAGCCAGGAAGAGATGCTGATCGAGCAGGACGAGCTGGAAAACCGGCGTTCGATGCTGTCGGGCGCGCTGTCGGTGCTCAACGACCGCGAGCGGCGCATCTTCGAGGCGCGTCGTCTGGCCGAAGAGCCGCTGACGCTGGAAGAGCTGTCGGCCGAGTTCGACATCAGCCGCGAGCGCGTGCGCCAGATCGAGGTGCGCGCCTTCGAGAAGGTGCAGGACGCGGTCAAGGCCGCGGCCAAGCGTCAAAACCAGGCGCTGCGCACCATCGAAGCGCAGCCGGCGGCGTAAAAGCTCGAGGCATTACGCAAAGACAAAACGGCGGCGCCGGGATCTGGCGCCGCCGTTTCTTTTTGGCACCTGCACGCCCGCGATTGGCGAAAGCTGTGGCGCGCCCCTAATGTCCGCCAGGACAATAAGGGGCAGCGCCGAGATTACGAGCTTATCACGTCAGGACAACGTCCGTTGACGCGGCAATCACCGAACGCCGCGCCGCCCCTCATCCGCCTTTCGGGCACCTTCTCCCCGTGGCATGGGGAAAGCTCACGCTGAAGGCTGCTTGGTCTTGCGCAGATACGGCAACACCGTCTCGTAGGCGCCGAAGCGCTTGATCGCGTCCTCGTTGGAGACGGCGGCGGTGATGATCACGTCCTCGCCCTGCTTCCAGTTTGCCGGCGTCGCCACCTGGTGCTTGGCCGTCAGTTGGATGGAATCGATGACGCGCAGGATCTCATCGAAGTTGCGGCCGGTGGTCATCGGATAGGTCAGCACCAGCTTGATCTTCTTGTCCGGGCCGATGACGTAGACCGAGCGCACCGTGGCGTTGTCGGCCGGCGTGCGCCCTTCAGAGCTCTCGCCGGCGCCCGCCGGCAGCATCTCGTAAAGCTTGGCGACGGCGAGATCCTTGTCGCCGATCAGCGGATAGTTCACCGTCTGGCCGGTAGCTGTCTTGATGTCGGCCTGCCATTTGTCGTGGCTCGACACCGGATCGACGGAAATGCCGATGATCTTGACGTTTCGCTTTTTGAATTCGCCCTCGAGCCCGGCCATCGTGCCGAGCTCGGTCGTGCAAACCGGCGTGAAGTTCTTCGGATGGCTGAAGAGCACTGCCCAGCCGTCACCGATCCATTGATGGAAATTGATCGTCCCTTGCGTGGTCTCGGCCGTGAAATCCGGCGCGATATCGTTGATACGAAGGCTCATCGCGTGCTCCCTACCCTGTGACATGGCGCCGGCATGGGCCAACCCCAGCGGCGCGCGTCAGCTTCTATACCGCCGGAAGGAACGGTTCAAAAGGCTTGTGTCTGCAAGCGTGATCGGAACGATGGAAAAATTTCTGCTTTTCCTGGAAAAGACAGCAGAATTTCCATAGTGGACGCAGGAGATTGGCGGCTTAAGCCTTCTTCACCGCCAGCGTCGTCGCAAGGTCTTCCATGCGCTGCGCAAGTGCCGCGAGCGCGGTCGTCAGCACGCTGTCGCTCTTGTCGGCCTTGGTCAGCGCCTCGTCGCGCGTCTTGCGCAGCGTCAGCACCTCGCTCTCCATGCCCTTGACCCGCTTGTTGAGCTCCGAAAGCTCATCCATCACCATGATGCCGGCCATGACGGTCAGCCGCTGGTCGCCGATCTCGCCGAACGAATCCTTCAAATGCATGACATACCGGTCGAAGCGCTCGGCGAGGTCGATCAGATGCTCTTCCTGGCCCTCGTCGCAAGCCATCCGGTACTGCTTGCCGTCGATGGAAACGGTGACCTGTGCCATTGGCTTACCTGTCCAGTACCGCGCGAATGGTTTCCATGGCGGTCACCAGCCGGCGCGACACTTCCTTGTTGGCATCTTCCAGCCGTTCGGCGCGGGCCTCGGAATTGTCGAGCTCCTGCGCCAGCCGCGAGCGGTCGGCGTTCATGCGCTGCACCTCGGCCTCGGCTTCGGAATAGTCGCGCTCATGCTCGAGCCGCGCCGCCACGGCGTTTTCCAGTCCCTCCATGGCTTTGCCGAGCCTGGCGATGACTTCCTTGAGGGTCGTTTCCCCGGTCATGGCCTTCGTCCTATGCCCTGCCCGTCACCGAATCGCTCACGTTCAGAACGCGTTATCTCGGAAAGATTAGGCGCCGGGTGAAGCGCGCGTCAATAAAGCTCTCGCGACTGTCCCCCGCTAACGCTAATGTAGCGTCGCCGGCGCCTGCACAAGGCCGGCAAAAAAGCACCGATTTGTTGACTCAAAGGCCGCGCCTGCTATGTGTCGCGCACCCTTTCCACGGGCTCTCCCAAGGCTCCAACCCCTATTCCGGAGGAAGCATGACCTCGCGTGAACAACATGATCGGATGGCCAATGCGATCCGTTTTCTTTCCATGGACGCCGTCGAGAAGGCCAATTCCGGCCACCCCGGCCTGCCCATGGGCTGCGCCGACATCGCTACGGTGCTGTTCACCCGCTTCCTGAAATTCGACGCCAAGGCCCCGCACTGGGCAGACCGCGACCGTTTCATCCTGTCGGCCGGCCACGGCTCGATGCTGCTCTATTCGCTCCTGTACCTCACCGGCTACGAGGACATGACGATCGACCAGATTAAGAATTTCCGCCAACTCGGATCTAGGACCGCCGGCCATCCCGAATACGGCCATGCCGCCGGCATCGAGACCACCACCGGTCCGCTCGGCCAGGGCCTCGCCAACTCGGTCGGCTTCGCGCTCGGCGAGCGCATCATGAATGCCGCCTTCGGCAACGACCTTGTCGACCACTACACCTATGTGCTGGCCGGTGACGGCTGCTTGATGGAAGGCGTCTCCCAGGAAGCCATCGCGCTCGCGGGCCATCTCAAGCTCAACAAGCTGATCGTCTTCTGGGACAACAACAACATCTCGATCGACGGCCCGGTCTCGCTCGCCGACAACACCGACCAGGTCGCCCGCTTCCAGGCCAGCGGCTGGAACGCCAGCCACATCGACGGCACCGATCCGGAAGCCATCGCCTATGCCATCGAAGCCGCCCGCCATTCCGACAAGCCGACGATGGTCGCCTGCAAGACGACCATCGGCTTCGGCGCCCCGACTAAGGCCGGCACCAACAAGGCGCATGGCTCGCCGCTCGGCGCCGACGAAATCGCCGGCGCCCGCAAATTCTTCAACTGGGAATCGCCGCCCTTCGAGATTCCGGCCGACATCCTCGACGCCTGGCGCGGCGTCGGCACCGCCGGCGCCAAGGCGCGCGCCGATTGGGAAGGCCGCCTTGCCAAGGCCGACGCCAAGCTGAAGGGCGAATTCGAGCGCCGCCTCGCCGGCAAGCTGCCGGACAATTTCGACGCCGTCATCACCGAGTACAAGAAGAAGCTCTCGGCCGACAAGCCGAAGGTGGCCACCCGTAAGTCCTCGGAAATGGCGCTGGAAGTGATCAACGGCGCTGTTCCCGAAACCATCGGCGGCTCGGCCGACCTCACCGGCTCCAACAACACCAAGACCAGCCAGACCAAGAACATCACTCCGGACGACTACGGCCAGCGCTATGTTCATTACGGCATCCGCGAGCACGGCATGGCGGCGGCCATCAACGGGTTGACGCTGCATGGCGGCCTGATCGCCTATGGCGGCACCTTCTTGTGTTTCTCCGACTATGCCCGGCCCTCGATGCGCCTTGCCTCGCTGATGGGCATCCGCTCGATCTTCGTCATGACCCATGACTCGATCGGCCTCGGCGAGGACGGCCCGACCCACCAGCCGGTCGAGCATCTGGCCGCACTGCGCGCCATTCCGAACCACAACGTCTTCCGCCCGGCCGACGCGGTCGAGACGGCGGAATGTTGGCAGCTGGCGTTGGAGTCCGAAAAGACGCCTTCGACGCTCGCGCTGACCCGCCAGAACCTGCCGACCGTGCGCAGCGAACACAGCGAGAAGAACCTCAGCGCCTCGGGCGCTTATGAGCTTGCCGCGGCAAACGGCGAGGCGGCCGTGACGATCTTCGCCACGGGCTCGGAGGTCGAGGTCGCCCTCGGCGCCCGCGAGTTGCTCGAAAAACACGGCCATCCGACCCGCGTCGTATCGGTGCCCTGCTTCGAGCTGTTCGACCAGCAGGACGAGGACTATCGCAGGAAGACCATCGGCAACGCCAAGGTGAAGGTTGCTATCGAGGCCGGCATCCGGCAGGGCTGGGACCACCTGATCGGTATCGACGGCATCTTCGTCGGCATGACCGGCTTCGGCGCCTCCGGCTCGATCGAGCAGCTCTATCCGCATTTCGGCATCACCGCCGAGGCCGCGGCGAAGGCCGTGGAGGCGCGCCTGCACGGCAAGTGAGCCATCGCATGTCGCTCAAAAGCGCGCAGCGATCTCGAGCGGCATGCACAAAAAGCAACGCCCCGTCCGGCGAAGCCCTTCAAAGGATGTCGCCGGACTGGACCAACCTAATCGATTTAAATTCCGGCTTCTGCGGCTGGATTCTTTGCACGCCCGCCGCTATGAAGCAGCGGACCCGTCCACTTTCCAGTCCCCAGGGAGAGAAACATGACCGTCAGAGTTGCCATCAACGGATTTGGCCGCATCGGCCGCAACATCCTGCGCGCCATTCATGAATCCGGCCGCAAGGACATCGATGTCGTCGCCGTCAACGACCTCGGGCCGGTAGAGACCAACGCGCATCTGCTCCGCTACGACAGCGTGCATGGCCGCTTCCCGCATGAAGTGACGGTCGACGGCGACCAGATCTCCGTCGGCAAGGAGAAGTTCAAGGTCACCGCCATCAAGGATCCGACCCAGCTGCCCTGGAAAGATCTCGGCATCGACATCGCGCTTGAATGCACCGGTATCTTCACCGCGCGCGACAAGGCTGCCGCGCATCTGACCGCCGGCGCCAAGCGCGTCATCGTCTCGGCCCCGGCCGAAGGCGCCGATCTCACGGTCGTCTACGGCATCAACCACGACAAGCTGACCAAGGACCACGTCGTCATCTCCAACGCGTCCTGCACCACCAACTGCCTGGCCCCGCTTGCCGCCGTGCTGCACGAGACCGTCGGCATCGAGAAGGGCATGATGACGACGATCCATTCCTACACCGGCGACCAGCCGACGCTGGACACCATGCACAAGGACCTTTACCGGGCCCGCGCCGCGGCGCTGTCGCAGATCCCGACCTCGACCGGTGCCGCCAAGGCGATCGGTCTGGTGCTGCCCGACCTCAAGGGCAAGCTCGACGGCATCTCCATCCGCGTGCCGACCCCGAACGTCTCGGTCGTCGATTTCAAATTCATCGCCAAGCGCTCGACCACCGCGCAGGAGATCAACGAAGCGCTGATCGCCGCCTCCAAGGGCAAGCTGAAGGGCGTGCTCTCGGTCACCCATCACCCGAACGTCTCGATCGATTTCAACCACGATCCGCACTCCTCGATCGCGGCGCTCGACCAGACCAAGGTCATGGACGGCAACTTCGTCTCGGTACTCTCCTGGTACGACAACGAATGGGGCTTCTCGAACCGCATGGGCGACACGGCTGTCGCCTTCGGCAAGACCATCGCCTGACCTCAGGCTTCCTTTTTGATCGTGTGAAACGCCCGGCTTCGGCCGGGCGTTTTTCGTTCGACGCAGCGGCATGGGGCAAAAAAGCCACGCTGCCGCCTTGCAGTGGTCATGTCTTCGCCCCACTCTGCCGTAAAGCGGGAGGGACGCGGATTTGAGGGGCAATTCCGGATGGAGCATGCGATCTATCTCGTGACGCTGGTCGGCACAGCGCTTGTTGTCGCCGCCGCCTTTTCGAGCCTGATCGCCTTTCGCTTCGGCGCACCCCTGCTGCTCCTCTTCCTCTGCATTGGCCTTGCCACCGGCGTCGACGGCCTTGGCATCGAATTCGACAATGCGCGGCTGGCTTATTTCGCCGGCTCGTTGGCTTTGGCCATTATCCTATTCGATTCCGGTTTCGGCACGCCACTCAACGCCTTGCGCCAGGCGGCCGGGCCGGCGCTGTCGCTGGCCACCGTCGGCGTCCTCCTGACCACCGGCATCTTCGGCGTCGCCGCCTACTACCTCCTCAATCTCAGCTGGCTGGAATCCTCGCTGCTCGGCGCCGCCGTCGCTTCGACCGACGCAGCGGCGGTGTTCTTCCTGCTGCGCGCCGGGGAGATCCATTTGCGCGAGCGCGTCCGCTCGACGCTCGAGGTTGAATCCGGCACCAATGATCCGATCGCCATCTTCCTCACCATCTCTTTGGTCGAGATCATCGCCGCGCATGCCAACCCCGAGGCAAACGTTCTCGCCACCAGTTTGGTGATCGGCTTCGTCATCAACATGGGACTCGGCGCCATCATCGGCGTGCTCGGCGGCTTGGCGATCGTGCGCCTCGTCGAGCGACTGAACCTCGACCATGGCCTGCTGCCGATCTTCGTGCTGACGCTGTCGCTGATGGTGTTCGCCGCGGCCGGCGCCGTCGGCGGCTCGGGCTTCCTTGCGGTGTATCTCGCCGGCCTCGTCGCCGGCAATTCCGACATTCGCGCCGTCACCATCCTGAAGCGCTTCCAGGACGGCATGTCGTGGCTGGCGCAGATCATCATGTTTTTGATCCTCGGCCTGTTTGCCACGCCCTCGCAATTCCCAGCGATCCTGCTGCCGGCGATCCTGCTCGGCCTGTTCCTGATCTTCGTGGCGCGGCCCTTGGCCGTCTGGCTCTGCCTGATGCCGTTCCGCCTGCCACGTCCGGAGGTCGCCTTCGTCTCCTGGGTCGGGTTGCGCGGCGCAGTTTCGATCCTGCTTGCCATCACGCCACTGCTCGGCGGCCTCGCCAACGGTCGCCTCATCTTCAATGTCGCCTTCATCATCGTGCTGGTCTCGCTGGTGGTGCAGGGCTGGACCGTCGGTCCGCTGGCGCGCCGTCTCGGCCTCATCGTGCCGGCAAGGCTTGGACCGCTCGACAAGGTCGAGCTCGAGCTGCCGGGCTCGGCTCACCACGAGCTGCTCGCCTATCGCGTCGCTCCCGGTAGTCCGGTGGCGCGCGGCGAACGCATCCCGCGCTGGGCGAGGCCTTCGCTGGTGCTGCGCGACGGCCGCTCCATGCGGTTCCAGGACATGGGCCGGCTCGCCGCCGGCGATCAGGTCTACATCTTCGTGCCGGACCGCTATCCGCGCCTGCTCGACAAGCTCTTCGCCAGCCGCGCCGTCGTCGACCCCGAGGATGCCGACTTCTTTGGCGCCTTTGCCGTCGATCCGGCCCGCTCCGCCGCCGAGCTCGAAGCCGCCTATGGGCCCGGCCTCACCGAGGCCGAACAGAAGCTCACCGTCGCGGCGCTGGTCACCGAGCGGCTCGGCGGCCAGGCCGAATATGCCGACCGCGTGATGATCGGCCCGATCGAGCTGATCGTACGCGATGTCGACGAGAAGGGCCGGATCACCGGGCTTGGCCTGTCCTTCGAGCCGACCGCGCCGGTGGCGCGCGTGCCGGTTTTCCTGAGCGCCGGCGAGATCGCCGACCGCATCGCCGCCTTTATCCGCGGCTGGCGCAAACCAGCGCCAAGCAAGGTTCCTCAAAGCGAGCCGGACGAAATGACGACGTCCAAGCCTATAGCGCCAAAATCAGCCAGCGAGAGCTGACGTCACACAACGACATCATTTTTGCACGCGCTGTGCGGCCCAGGCCTTGCATCGTGCCCGGTGGCGGGTAAGGTCGCCGCGTTTTTGGCGGAAAGGACGACCATGGCCGGCTTCAAGACACTCGACGATATCGGCGCCGTTGGCGGCAAGCGCATCCTGGTGCGCGTCGACCTCAACGTTCCCGTCGCCGACGGCAAGGTGACGGACGCCACCCGCATCGAGCGCATCGCGCCGACCATTTCCGAGCTCTCCGGCAAAGGCGCCAGGGTGATACTGCTCGCGCATTTCGGTCGTCCGAAGGACGGCCCGTCGGCCGAATTTTCGCTCGAGCCGATCGCTCGCGCCACGGCGGAAGTGCTCGGCCGCCCGGTCGGCTTCGCCTCCGACTGCATCGGCGACAAGGCCGCCGACGCGGTTGCCGCCATGAAGGATGGCGACGTCCTGCTTTTGGAAAACACCCGCTTCCACAAGGCCGAGGAGAAGAACGATCAGGCCTTCACCGAAAAGCTCGCCGCCAATGGCGACATCTACGTCAACGACGCCTTTTCCGCCGCGCATCGCGCGCATGCGTCGACCGAAGGCCTGGCGCACCGCCTGCCGGCCTATGCCGGCCGCACCATGCAGGCCGAGCTCGACGCGTTGGAACAAGGTCTCGGCAATCCGGTGCGGCCCGTCGTGGCCATCGTCGGCGGCGCCAAGGTCTCGACCAAGATCGATCTTTTGATGAACCTGGTGAAGAAGGTCGACGCGCTGGTCATCGGCGGCGGCATGGCCAACACCTTCCTCGCCGCGCGCGGTACCGATGTCGGCAAATCGCTCTGCGAGCATGACCTGGCCTCCACCGCCAAGCAGATCATGATCGAGGCGGCCGAAGCCGGCTGCGCCATCATTCTGCCCGCCGACGGCGTCGTGGCGAAGGAATTCAAGGCGGGTGCCGCCAGCCAAACCGTCGCCATCTCCGACGTGCCCGCAGACGGCATGATCCTCGATATCGGCGAGAAAACCGTGAAGAGCGTCACCGATTGGATCGACCGCGCTGCCACGCTGGTCTGGAACGGCCCGCTCGGTGCATTCGAGATCGAACCCTTCGACCGCGCCACGGTGGCTGCGGCAAAGCATGCGGCAGCCCGCACAAAGGAAGGCAAGCTGGTTTCGGTCGCCGGCGGCGGCGACACGGTGGCCGCGCTCAACCATGCCGGCGTCGCCGACGATTTCACCTATGTCTCGACCGCCGGCGGCGCCTTCCTCGAATGGATGGAAGGCAAGCCGCTGCCGGGCGTCGAGGTGCTGAAGCGCTGAGTCATTCAAGACTTTCCGAGCGGACGCAGCTATCGAGACTTTCAATCGATTCGAGCTTTTCGGCGTCATTCCTTTGGCGGTAGTGTTCTGCTAGCGCGGAATGAAACGCACCTTAGGAGAGCACCATGAGCGAACGTCTCGAAGACATTGCCGCCGCGATCGTGGCGGATGGCAAGGGCCTTTTGGCCGCCGATGAGAGCTCCGGCACCATCAAGAAGCGCTTCGACGTCATCGGCGTCGAATCGACCGCCGACAATCGGCGCGACTATCGCGAGATGATGTTCCGCGCCAAGGAGGCGATGACCAATTATATTTCCGGCGTCATCCTCTATGACGAGACCATTCGCCAGAAGGCTGCCGACGGCACGCCGCTGGTCGACATCATCAAGGCCGCCGGCGCCATTCCGGGCATCAAGGTCGATGTCGGCGCCAAGCCTCTCGCCGGCTTTCCCGGCGACACCATCACCGAGGGTCTCGATGGCCTGCGCGAGCGGCTGGCGGACTACTATAAGCTCGGCGCCCGGTTCGCCAAATGGCGCGCGGTGATCGACATCGACAGCGCCAAGGGCGTGCCGTCAGCCACCTCGATCGCCTCCAACGCGCATGCGCTGGCACGCTACGCCGCGCTCTGCCAGGAGGCAGGCATCGTGCCGATCGTCGAGCCGGAAGTGCTGATGGACGGCGCCCACTCGATCGACACCTGCTACGAGGTGAGCAAGGCGACCCTGCTGAAGCTCTATGGCGAGCTTTATGCCGCGCGCGTGGTCCTCGAAGGCACCATCCTCAAGCCGAACATGGTCATCTCCGGCAAGAAATCGGGCAAGAAGGACAGTCCCGAAGCGGTCGCCCAGAAGACGATCAAGCTGTTTCGCGAAGCCGTGCCTGTGGCGGTGCCCGGCATTGCCTTCCTGTCGGGCGGCCAGGACGACGAGGAAGCGACGGCCAACCTTAACGCCATCAATGTCATCGGCCCGCATCCGTGGAAGCTCTCCTTCTCCTACGGCCGCGCCCTGCAGGCGGCCGCGCAGAAGGCCTGGAGCGGCAAGGCGTCGAACGTCGCCGCCGGCCAGGCTGCCTTCATCCATCGCGCCCACATGAATCATCTGGCGGCGCTCGGACAATGGCAGCCGGCGCTGGAAAAGGCCGCCTGATAGCAATGCATGTCGCCCAGAAGTGTGCAGCGGTTCTGGGGCAACGATATGCATCAATAACGGCTTGAAGCGCGTCGACGCGCTTTGAGCTTTCCCTAAAGCGCTGAAAACCCGGGCCAAGGCCCGGGTGCCAAGGCCCGGGTTTTGTTTTTGCCGACCGCACTCCTAGCTGAGGCATCGAAACAGCGGGGGGCCAGCGCCGCCTTTCGCAGGCCGTCCCCACCTGATATCGACGTGCCTCAAGCCCAATGACCAAGCACGGCCGCCAGCGAGATTGCGGCCATTGCAAGCAGCGCCAGCTTCCAGAAATCGCTGCGGCGCTTCAGCCCCGGCCAGCCGAGCGGCTTGATGATTTGGATGAGCATGATGCCGATGATGACAAGGGCGAGCAGTTTCGTCATGCCGCCTTTGAGCAGCATCCTCGGCGGCTGTCAAAGCGGTTCTTGGCGCTTTCGCACCGCATCGCTCCTGACAAACGAAGGGACATCCATGGGACCGCGCTGATCGTTCTGGCGCCGGCTTCGGCTACCTCGCACCCCTGCTGACAGACTGCTGTCAGCAGGGGTGTGAGATACTCCTCTCGTCAAAAAGAGGAGCTCGGTCATGAACGGTTTTACCATCCTGCGTAGCGTGCAGCACTATGTCGGCAAGATCCGCACCGTGCGGAACGAGATCCGGACCCAGCGTTTCCTGAACACTTTGCCGGCGGACATTCGCAAGGACATCGGTTGGCCGGACCTTTATAACGGCCGCGTGCGTGAGAACTGAAATTTTTCGGCGCATGACTTGGATAGCGGCCATGGCGCGCCCAGATGTAATGTCGGTTGAAACGCTGGGTTTCAGGAAAGACGCCGTTGTCCGGTGGTGGAGTGGCTGCAGCCTCCTGACACTATGTTGTCAGGAGGCTTGCGTTATTGAAGCAGCCTCGAACCTGCGGGAACCGGTTTTGGGACCGCGGCATGCGTAGAACCGAAGCCAAGGGGTCAAACGATGCGCCGCGCCGACAGGCTTTTCCAGATCGTGCAGCATCTGCGCGGAGGCAGACTGGTCACCGCGCAGAAGCTCGGGACGTGGCTCGAGGTGTCCGAGCGGACCATCTACCGCGATATAGCCGACTTGCAGTCGACCGGCGTGCCGATCGACGGCGAGGCGGGTGTCGGCTACATGATGAGGGAAGGTTTCGACCTTCCGCCGCTGATGTTCACGCGTGACGAGATCGTGGCGCTGGTTGCCGGCGCCCGCATGGTGCGCGCCTTTGGCGGCGCGGCGATGGCAAGGGCCGCCGACGAGGCGCTGGTCAAGATCGGCGCGGTGCTGCCCGACACGGAAAAGGATCGCATCGCGCGCACCGAGATCCACACGCCGATGTGGGTGGTGAGCGATGCCGCGCGCGAGGCGATCGACCTCATCGAGCGCGCCATCGAGAAGCGCCAGGTGCTCACCATCGACTACTCGGACGAAGCCGGGCGGGGCACGGCGCGCGACATCCGGCCGCTGGGCCTCTGGTTCTGGGGCAAGGTCTGGACCCTGGTCGCTTGGTGCGAGATGCGCGACGATTTTCGCGCCTTCCGCATCGACCGCATCGCCTCGGTGGTGATTGCCGGGCGTATCTACAAGCCGGAGCGCGGCAAGCAGCTCGCCGACTTCTACCGCGCCGTGGAACGCAGCGAGGATTACGGCATGGCGCCCGATCGAGCGGCGCGGACCTGACCTCCCCAGGCACGGCCGACAAAAAAGCCCGCGCGAAGCGGGCTTTTTTGTCGGGCTGGGAGACCTTACTCCTCTTCCCCGTCTTCTTTCTTGTCCTTCGACTTCAGCGCCGAAAGCTTGGCGAACACGGCATTGGCGTCGAGCTCCTGATCCTCGTCCTTCGGCTTCTCCGGAGCCGGCGTCAGCCTTTCGGTCAGCGCCGCCGGCAGCAGCGTGTCGCCGGCAGCCGGCTGTGCCTGCTCGCGGCCGCGCGAGGCGCGGTTGACTTCCATGTCGAGGTCGATCTGCGAGGTCAGGCCCAGCGTCACCGGATCCATCGGCTGCAGATTGGCCGAGTTCCAATGCCGGCGCTCCCGAATCTGCTCGATCGTCGACTTGGTCGTGCCGACCAGCCGCGCGATCTGCGCATCCTTGAGTTCGGGATGGTTGCGTACCAGCCAGAGAATGGCGTTCGGCCGGTCCTGGCGTTTCGACAGCGGCGTGTAGCGCGGGCCTTTGCGCTTCGATTCCGGCACCCGCACCTTGGGGTCCGAGAGTTTCAGCCGATGGTTCGGATCCTTCTCGCCGCGCGCGATCTCGTCGCGGGTGAGCTGGCCGGTCATGATCGGGTCCATGCCCTTGATGCCCTGCGCCGACTCGCCGTCCGCGATCGCCTTGACCTCCAGCGGATGCAGCCCGCAGAACTGCGCGATCTGCTCGAAGGAGAGCGCGGTGTTGTCGACCAGCCAGACGGCGGTGGCCTTGGGCATCAGCAGCGTATTGGCCATGTCAAAAATCCTTCTCGTTCGCCCGCGTTCCCGCGCGGGCGGTGGTTTTAGAGCCACCAAAATGGGAAATTCGCGGCCTGTATAAACGCTCCGTCACGATTTCGCAATGTTTTTGGGAGGGGAGCAGCTGGGACCCAAAAAGACAAAACCCGCCGGACGGAGTCCAGCGGGTTCGGAACCGGAGACGAGCAAGCGTCTGAGACGGCTCTGGCTTCGAGACTACGGCCCAGCCTTGCCGCCGGGTCGTGCTTCAAATCAAAGAGCCTGGCGAGCGATACGCTCGATGTCGCCGCGGTTGATGCCGAGGTCGTTCAGCTGGCGGGCGTTCAGCTTGTTCAGCTCACGCACCGTCTCATTGTAGAGGCGCCAGTTGCGGAAAGCGCGGATCGGGTTCATTTCAGTCCTCCATTCACGGGATCAGTTGTTCGATGCCGCGTAAATAGGCACCCTTGCCTACGAATTGAACGGACTCTTTTGCATGGCGGCAATGCATTTTGTGCATTGCAGCATTAGGCCTTTGTTCAGTCTCTCGTCAGGATCCGAACGCCCAGGATGCGTCGAGGATTCAGGTCAGGCCAAGCCCAAAACGGTTGGTCCGCAAACCGGAGCGGAACGTACTTAAAGTACGTGAGCAGCCGAAGCGCAGGACACAATTGCTTGCAGGCCGGCCTCACCTATATCGGGCGCATCCTAGCCGACGTCGAGGACGATCTTGCCGATATGCTCGCCCTCCTCCATCCGCTCATGCGCCCGCCAGGCCTCCGTCAGTGGGAAGATCATGTCCATGACCGGAGCGACCTTGCGGGTGCCGAGCAGCGGCCAGACCTGAGCCTCGAGCGCCGCCGCGATGGCTGCCTTGAATTCGACAGTGCGCGGCCGAAGCGTCGAGCCGGTATGGACAAGGCGCTTGACCATGAGCTTTGCGAAGTCGGTGCTGGCGACCGCACCGGCCTGTACGGCGATCTGGACGATGCGTCCTTCGACCGCCGCGGCGTCGTAGTTGCGCGCCACATAGTCGCCGCCCACCATGTCGAGGATGACGTCGGCGCCCCGGCCGCCGGTTGCGTCCTTGACCTCGGCAACGAAGTCCTGCTGGCGATAATTGATCGCCCGGTCGGCGCCGAGCCCAAGACAGGCGTCGCACTTCTCCTTGCTGCCGGCCGTGGTGACGACATAGGCACCGAATGCCGAGGCGAGCTGTATGGCCGTCGTGCCGATGCCGGACGAGCCGCCATGGACAAGCAGCGTCTCGCCTTTCTTCAGCCCGCCGCGCTCGAACACGTTGTGCCAGACGGTGAAGTAGTTCTCCGGCACGGCCGCGGCCTCGGAATAGGTAAAGCCCGCAGGGATCGGCAGCACGCTGCCGGCATGGACCTTGACATATTCGGCATAGCCGCCGCCCGGCGTCAGCGCGCAGACCCGGTCGCCGGTGCGCCAGCGCGATATCGCGTCGCCGAGCGCCGCGATCTCACCGGCCGCCTCGAGCCCGGGCAGGTCCGAGGCGCCGGGCGGCGGCGGATAGGCGCCTTTGCGCTGCTGCACGTCAGGCCTGTTGACGCCGGCCGCGTGCACGCGGATGAGGACCTCGCCGGGGCCGGGCGTGGGCACGTCGCGCGTCTCCGGCTTCAGCACCCTGGGACCGCCAGGCTGCGAGATTGCGATCGCCGTCATCTTTGCCGGAATATGCTGTCCGCTTGCCATGAATTGTCCCGTTTCCTCATGCCGCTGGCCGGCTGTTTGCATCGGCATCCCTGCCCTATGTATGCTCATTACCAAATCAGGCAAATGGTGAAATCAGGGAGAAGCGACGATGGCGATCTTCGACGACGAACCCAGGAAGAAGCCCCGCCCACACGAGATCGGACAGGATCTGTCGCTGCTGTCTGTCGATGATTTGTCCGAGCGCATTGACCTGCTGCGCGAAGAGATCGCGAGGCTGGAAGCTGAGCGGGCCGCCAGGGGCGCCACCAAATCCGCCGCCGAGGCACTGTTTCGCCGCGGATAATCCTGGCTGCATGGCCAGCCGCCCCGGAAAAGCCTGAAAGCGACTGCCAGAGCTGCACTCTCAAACAGACCTGCGCTTCGAAATTACCAGCCGGATCAGCCTATGTTCGCAACCTACCGACCGATCCTCTCGCTGCTGCGCGGCACCGCGTTCCTGCTGGCGGCCTCCGGCCTGCATGGCCTGCTTTTGCCGCTGCGCGGCCAGCTTGAGGGGTTCTCGACCGCCTCGCTCGGCCTGATGGGCACGGCATGGGCCGGCGGCTTCGTCACTGGCTGTTTCTTCGCGCCGCGGCTGGTGCGCCGTGCCGGTCATGTCAGGGCGTTCGGCGCCTTCGCCGCCTCCGGCGCAATCATTGCGCTCCTCACCGGCCTCATCATCGACGAGTATTTCTGGATCCTGCTGCGCGCCTTCACCGGCTTCACCATGGCCGGCGCCTTCATGGTCATCGAAAGCTGGCTGAATGAGAAGGCCACCAACGAGAATCGCGGCACCGTCTTCGGCCTCTATATGATGGTCACCTATGCTTCGATCATGGGCGGCCAGATGATCGTCGCCGGCGGCGATGTGAAATCGGCCTCGCTGTTCATGATCACCGGCATCCTGTTCTGCCTGTCGCTCCTTCCGACTGCGGTATCGACCCAGTCGCATCCGAAGCCGCTGCAGGATGTCAAGCTCGACGTCAAAGGCCTCTACGCCAATTCGCCGGTGTCGGCGGTTGCCTGCCTTCTGATTGGCATAGCCAATGGCGCTTGGGGCACGCTCGGCGCCGTCTATGGCGCCCGCATCGGCATCTCTACCGCCGAGATCGCGCTGATGATGAGCCTGGTGGTCATCGCCGGCGCGGCCATGCAGCTCCCCGCGGGCCGGCTATCCGACACCACGGACCGCCGTTTCGTGCTGGCGGGCGCAGCCTTCGGCGCGGCACTGTTTGCCGTGCTGGTCTTTCTGGTCGAGCCGCGTTCCGGCGTTTTCGTCATCTTGCTGACGGCCGCCTACGGCGCCTTCGCCTACACGCTCTATTCGATCGCCGTCGCGCATGCCAACGACCACGCGCGGGCGGAGGATTTCGTCAAGGTTTCCGGCGGCCTGCTGTTGCTCTATGGCTTCGGCACCATGATCGGACCGCTGCTGGCCGCCGCTTTGATGGGCTGGCTGCGCCCCGAAGCGCTCTTCCTTGCGACCGCGCTCGCGCATCTCTGCCTTGCCGGTTACACGCTGCTCCGCATCCGCGCCCGCGCGCCGGTTCCGATCGAGAACCGCGATGCCTTCAAGACGCAGCCGGCCGACCGCGCCGTCACGCCGGAAGCCTTGCGGCTCGACCCGCGCACAAAGGTTGAAACCGATGGTTGAGATTTGGGGAACTTTGCCCCACAAATGAGGCATGATGTTTTCCGACGCTTTCGTGGCGATAGCCGATCCCAACCGGCGCTATCTCTTGGAAGAGCTCCGGCGCGGTCCCAAGACGGTGAATGAGTTGGCCGCCGGTTTGCCGGTTTCGCGCCCGGCCGTTTCCCAGCATCTGAAAGTCCTGCTCGACGCCGGTCTGGTCAATGCCAGGGCCGAGGGCACCAGACGCGTCTACGCCGTCAGCACCGCCGGCTTCCTCAGGCTGAATGTCTGGCTGGATCAGTTCTGGGAACTCTCCCCTGGAGAGTGACCGCTGGCCACCAGCCGGAGGCCCTCAGTTCGCTCCCTGCAGCGCCGCGCCAAGCGCGTCGAGCAGTTCGCCGGTGCCATGCTCGCGCGTGGCCGGCGAGTCGATGCCGTCGAAGAAGGCCCCTTGCTCCGTCAGGATCAGTCGCGTTCCCCTGCCTTCCGCGATGAGCTCGATCGTCGCCAGCGAAACCGAAACTCGGGTTTCGCCGAACAGCAGCTCATAGCTGTAGACGATGCGTTTGTTCGGCACGATGTCCTGGTAGACGGCGTTGAAGAAATGCGTCTGCCCGTCGCTCGGGCAGCCGGCATTCACCTCCTTGGCGCCGATGCGAAAGTCCATTTCATGCCGGCTCGGCATCGGGTTGTCGGGATCGAAGAACCAGCGCTTCTTGGCCGCCGGATCGCTGAGCGCGAAATAGACCTTTTCGGGCGGCGCCGGATAGAGGCGTTCGATGACGAAGGTGGAATGGACGACGGATCGTTCGGTCATGACGGACCCCTTCAGGTTTGGTCGGTGATGTCCGTGAGAAAATCGCCGAGCCGGTCGAGCCGGCGTTCCCAGGCCAGTCGCCGCTCGTTGATCCAATGCTCGGCTGCCCGCAATGCGTTTGGCTCGATCCGGCAGGTTCGCACCCGGCCAAGCTTCTCGGTGCTCACCAACCCGCTCGTCTCGAGAACGGCGAGATGCTGGACGACGGCCGACAGCGACATCGCCAGCGGCTCGGCGAGCTGACTGACCGATGCCGGTCCGCGCGACAGACGTTCCACCATCTGGCGCCGGGCGGGATCGGCAAGCGCCTGGAACATCAGATCGAGCTGGGCGGGATCATGCAGCATCGAGGCTTAGCCATTGTTGTAGGGGAAGAACTTGAAATAGGGCTGCGCCTCCTCGATCACGCGGGCGAAGCTCGGCCGTTCGAGCAGACGGTCGTGATAGCGTTTCATGGCGGGGAATTTGTCGCCGAACGGCTCGACCTTGTTGGCGTAAAACAGCGCCGGCGAGGCGGCGCAGTCGGCCAAAGTGAAGTGGTCGCCGACTGACCACGTTTTTGACTGCATCTCCCGTTCGATGATGGCGTAGGAATTGCGCAGCTGCTCGCGCGCCTGCTCGACTCCGAACGGATCGGTCTTGTCTTGCGGCCGCAGCCGGTCGCCGACGATCTTCTGCATCGGCTCCTGCACGTAGAAGTCGTAGAAGCGGTCTGCCTGGCGCACCGTGATGGCGAGGTCGACGTCGGCGGGAATGAGCTCGACCGGCCCGGGATAATAGGCGGTGAGATATTCGATTACGATGGTCGATTCCAGCACCGTGCGGCCCCGCGCGTCATCGCGCAGGGCCGGCATCTTGCCTGTCGGCGAAACCTTCAGGAAAGCCGCGCGTGACTGCGCATCGCCGAGATCGACGATCTGAGGCGCAAACCGCGTGTTGTTTTCGTAGAACGCGATCAGCGGCTTCCAGCAGAAGGACGCGAGCGGATGGAAATACAGCGTCAGGGACATTTTTTCTCCTGTCGGCGGAGGTCGAGGCAGTACTGAAGTGATCACTTAACTATTTTCGCAGACCGCTGGTGTCAATCCTAATCCCGCCGGGCTAGCCAAATGCGGCGATGGCTTCGAGGATTTGCGGCCAATCGTTGCGGTGCAGTTCGTGGCCGCCGCCTTCGATCCGCACCAGCCTGCCGCCGGCAACCGCGGCGGCGAGCGCCTCGCCGTGCTCGATCGGGAAGAGCGGATCGGTAGTGCCGTGGATGACGAGCAGCGGCACGGTCAAATCCCTTATTCGCCGCTCCGGGCCGCTGCTCTTCAGCAGGAAGTGGTCGGTGGCGCTGGCGAGACCGCCGGACCGATCGTAGTCCTCCTCGATCATCGCACGTGTCCGTTCGCTGTCGCACGAATGCAGGGTGCTGGCGATTGCGCGAGCGTCCCTGACCATGAAGTCGATCACTTGTTGCCGGTTCGACCAATCGACTTCGGCACCTTCGGCGGAATGCTCTCGGTAGGCCTCGCTCGTCCCCGGCAAACCGGACGTATCGACACCGAGCGGTGAGCTGGAGATCACGGTCAGCGCGCTGACCCGTTCGGGATATTTCAGCGCTACGATCTGCGCGATCATCCCGCCCATCGACATGCCGACGACCTGCGCCTTGGCGATATTGTGATCGTCGAGCACACGGACGGCATCATCGACCATGTCCTCGAACCTGTAGGGCGGCGCGCCCGGCGTATACTTGGTCGAGAGACCAGTGTCGCGATTGTCGTAGCGGATGACGAAACCGCCGCGCTCGGCAAGCGCCCGGCAAAAGGCTTCCGGCCACCAGAGCATCGAGGCCATGGCGCCCATGATCAGAAGGATCGCCGGGTCGGCCGGGTCGCCGAAGCTTTCCGAATGGATCTCAGGGCGAGGCAAGACGGTCATCCTTCCCTCCTCTATCTCTCAATCTGCTTGCATATTGCAATCAGTTGCACGATAAGCAGGCTGATATCATAGTGCAACCGGTTTTTTGGAGACTGGCATGAACACCGAGCACCGCTCCGGCTGCCCGATCAATCTGTCGCTGGAAGTTTTCGGCGACCGCTGGAGCCTGATCATCCTGCGCGACATTATCTTCGGCGGCAGGCGTCATTTTCGGGAATTGCTCAACGGCTCGATCGAAGGCATTGCCTCCAACATCCTGGCCGATCGCCTGAAGCGGCTGATGGAGCTCGGCCTCCTGACCAAGGCGGACGATCCCAGCCACAAGCAGAAGGCGATCTACAGCCTGACCGAGATGGCAATCACCCTTGTGCCGATCATGGCGCATCTCGGCGCCTGGGGCCGCGTCTGGCTGCCGGTCAGCGAGGAGCTGTCGATCCGAGCCGAACTGCTCGAAAAAGGCGGCCCGCCGTTGTGGGATCGGTTCATGGACGAATTGCGCCACGAACATCTTGGAGCGCCGGTGAAGACGCCGCCCGGCACGCCGACCGTGCGCCGGCAGCTGCAGGCCGCCTATGAGGCGGTTGTCGCCCGTAAGCCTCAGGCCGCCGCCGCGGGTTGACGGCGTTTTGGACCCCGGGTCGCCGGGTGCAATCCTAGTTTAAGTTGATATCCCGGCTTGCCGACCGCATCGACACGGAGAAGCCGGCCAGCACATCGAACAGCGCGATGATCATCAACGTGAAGAACACGGAATGCGCGGCGCCCTTCACCAGCAGGAACTCGACCAGGAAGGCGATGAAGACCAGCGTCGACAACAGATGATCCAGGATCGACGCATTGGTGGTGCGCACCGATTTCGATATCTCGACGAAGAGGAAGATCAGCCCGATTAGCACCATCAGGTCGCCGAGCGTCATCGAGAAGACGCCGCCCGACATCATCCGGAACGAGAACATTTCGATCGTCCACGGATCGTCGCCGCCGCCGAACAGGCCGAGCAGTCCGAGGTTGTAGAGGACGAAGGGCACGATCAGCAGCGGGATGGCACCGAACATCTGGGCGTCTCCAATGAGGCACCCTTTTGTAAAAGGCGCGGCGGGCACGCCGTCAAGGCTTTTCGGCGATGGCGCCGAACACGCTCTAAATCCTAATGAAATAACGATGTCAGCCGTTTTTCCGCTGCCTTTTCGGCGGCTCGTGCCCAGCCAACGCGAGGACCTTCATCCGTCGCCAGAATCAAAAAGACCGGCCAGCGGCCGGTCCTCTGAAAACGTCACAACCATGGAAGCTTCTCAGCTTTCCCGTGCAAGCTTCTCAGCTTTCCTTAGGCTCCAGCACCTGGCGGCCGCGATACATGCCGGTCTTCAGGTCGATGTGGTGCGGCCGGCGCATTTCGCCGGAATTCTTGTCCTCGACATAGGTCGGGGCCTTGAGGGCGTCGGCCGAGCGGCGCATGCCGCGCTTCGACGGAGAAGTTTTTCTTTTTGGAACGGCCATGGATATGCTCCACTACATGGTCAAAATGCCCCGGCAACCCTCGCGAAAGGGCCGCATCGAGGCCATAATCTGAGAAAGTCGGGTGCCTATACACGCCTTGCGCCGTTTTGGCCAGCACTGGCACGAATTTTTTTGAGCCGGCGCCGCTTCATCTTATTCGAGGCAACCGACATAGGCGCCCGAACGCCCGGCGCGCCGCTCGATCAGATTGGCGAGACGCCTCAAACCCGGGCCTGGCCTGGCCGGATTGCGCGCGATCGGGTTGGGCAGGCTGACGGCAAGCAACGCTGCCTGCCGGCGCGACAATTGCCTGGGCGAGACGCCGAAATGATGCTGCGCGGCCGCCTCGATGCCGTATATGCCTGGCCCCCATTCCGCGATGTTGAGATAGATCTCCATGATGCGGCGCTTCGACATCACCGCATCGAAATAGACGGCCAGTGGCAGCTCGACCACCTTGCGCACGCTGCCCAGCGGCCGCGACCACAAAAACAGGTTCTTCACCGTCTGCATGGTGATGGTGGAGGCGCCGCGCGTCGCCTCGCCGGCAAGCGCATCGTCGACCACGCCGCGCAATTCGCCGAGGTCGACGCCGCGATGGAAGCAGAACTGCCCGTCTTCCGACATGATCACCGAATGCGTGAGTACCGGCGCCACATCGTCGATCGAAACCCAGCGCCGGTCGTAGCCGGAGAAGGTGACAAGATCCTTCAGCATCAGCGTCGAAACCGGATGCACGAAGGGCGGCAGATAGAGAAAGGTGAGCGCGACCGGCATCGCGGCCAGCACGATCGCCGCGACCAGGCAGCGCCGGCCAAGGCGCTTGAGACCGGCGCGGTTCAGGCGCCGCGGCCGTGCCATGTCCAGCCCTTCGCTTTCATGTTCGACGATCGGTTCCGTCAAGTCGCCCCCACCCGTGCCACCCGCTACTTCGGCATAATGGCGCGAGGCTGCTTGCGCAACGTCTGAGTGTCGGCTACCGGTCCCGGCCATGTTGAAAGACGACCAGGTGGCCTTCGAATCCGCGCTTTTTACGCGCGCCGCAGCAGTCGAGGTCCTGCTGCGGCAGGTCTTCGATGCGCCTCTGCTCTCCGGCGAGATCGCCCGGCCGGAACGCCTGATGGCGGCGATGCGCCATGGCGTGCTCAACGGCGGCAAGCGGCTCCGCCCTTTTCTGGTGATGGAAAGCGCGGCGCTGTTTTCGGCAAATGACGAGGCGGCGCTGCGCGTCGCCGCCGCGCTCGAATGCGTGCATTGCTATTCGCTGATCCATGACGATCTTCCTGCCATGGACGACGACGATCTGCGCCGCGGCCAGCCGACGGTGCACAAAGCTTTCGATGAGGCAACCGCGATCCTTGCCGGCGACGCGCTGTTGACTTTGGCCTTCGACATCATCGCCGACGAGGCGACGGCGTTGCCGGCCGAGCGGCGGGCGGCGCTGGTGCTGGCGCTCGCCCGCGCCGCCGGAACCGGCGGCATGGTCGGCGGCCAGACGCTCGACCTCGAGGCCGAGCGCAAGCGGCCGGACGAGGCCGGCATCATCCGTCTGCAGGCGATGAAGACAGGCGCGCTGATCCGTTTTGCCTGCGAAGCAGGCGCCATCATCGCCGGCGCATCCGCCGTCGACCGTGAAAGGCTGGCGGAGTTCGGCTCGGCGATCGGTCTTGCCTTCCAGCTAGCCGACGACCTGCTCGATCTCACCGCCGACGCAAAGCAGATGGGCAAGGCGACCAAGAAGGACGCCGCCGCCGGCAAGGCGACACTTGCTGCGCTGCACGGCGCCGATTGGGCGCGCGAGCAGCTCCACGGCCTGATCGACCAGGCGCATGCGCTGCTGGAGCGCTATGGCGAGCAGGCGGATTTGCTGAAGGCGGCGGCAACGTTTATCGCCACGCGGAGCAGCTGAGACCGCAGCCGACGTCGCGGAGCTCAGGTCGCGGTTTTCACCCCCGCCCCGCGGCGTTCGCCACCACGAAAGCCGCGTAAAGCGACTGCCGCGCCGTGATGAACAAGCGATTGCGCTTGGGACCGCCGAAAGTCAGGTTGGCCACCGTCTCCGGGATGCGGATCTTGCCGATCAGCGTGCCGTCTGGATCGAAGCAGTGGACGCCGTCGCCGGCCCCTGCCCAGACGCGGCCGGTCGTGTCCACCCTGAACCCGTCGAACAGACCGGCCGTGCAGGTGGTGAAAACGCCGAGTTCGCGCAGATTGTTGCCCTCGATAGCGAACTTGCGGATGTGCCTTGGCCCGTCCTTCTGATGCGTGACGCCTGTGTCGCCGACATAGAGGATCGTCTCATCCGGGGAGAAGGCGAGGCCGTTGGGTTTTGCCATGGTCGAGGCAACTCGCGTTACCTCACCGGTTGCAGGATCGGCACGATAGACATGACATCCCTCGATTTCTTGCTCGGCGCGGTCGCCCTCGTAGTCGGTGGCGATGCCGTAGGGCGGGTCGGAAAACCATACCGTGCCATCCGAGCGCACCACCACATCGTTGGGCGAGTTCAAGCGCCTGCCTTCGAAGCGGTCGGCGATCACCGATATCGAGCCGTCATGCTCGGTGCGGGTGACGCGCCGCGCGCGATGCTCGCAGGTGACAAGCCGCCCTTGGCAATCGACGGTGTTGCCGTTGGCGTTGTTTGACGGCGAGCGGAAGACCGAGACCGCGCCGCTGGTGTCGTCGTAGCGCATGATGCGGTCATTCGGGATGTCGGAGAAAAGAAGATACCGGCCGGCGGCGAACCACGCCGGGCCCTCGAGCCAGCGCCCGCCGGTCCACAGCCGCTCGACCGCAACGTGACCGACGAAACACCGCTCGAACCGCTCGTTGAGAACTTCGAACCCAGCGCCTTCAATGTCTCCGAACATGGTACTTCTCCGCGAAAACCGCCTCATCGATAGCCGGCGCGTTGATCCATTTTCAAGACTTGACCTGCATAAATGTTAGCGATAACATCGGTCGCAATTCAGTCATTTGCTTGGCTTGGGAGGAGGCCAAAAAATGCGGCCCAAGCTCATCGAATTCATCGACATCTCCAAGCGCTTTGGCGGCACCCTGGCGCTCAAGTCGGTCTCGCTCGACATCCATGAGGGCGAGATCGTCGCGCTGCTCGGCGAGAACGGCGCCGGCAAATCCACGCTGATCAAGACGCTCGCCGGCATCCACAAGCGCGACCAGGGCACGATCCGCTTTCGCGGCGAGGATTATCACCATCGCCCGCCCCGCCCCAATCAGCCGCAGAAGGTCGCCTTCATCCATCAGGACCTCGGCTTGATCGAATGGATGACCGTGGCCGAGAATGTCGGCATGGCGCAGGGTTTTTCGCGCCGCATAAGCCTGATCGACTGGCAAGACACCGAGCGCCGTGCAGAGCGCGCGCTGGCGCTGGTCGGCTGTGCCTTCGATCCGGCGACGCGAGTGCAGGACCTCTCCCGCACCGAAAAGTCTCTGGTGGCGATTGCCCGGGCTTTGGCCACCGAGGCCGACGTCTTGGTCCTCGACGAGCCGACGGCGAGCCTGCCGGCGGACGAGGTCGAGCGCCTGTTCGAGGCGCTGCGGCCGCTGCGCGAGCGCGGCGTCGGCATGATCTATGTCTCGCACCGGCTGGACGAGGTGTTCCGCATCGCCGACCGAGTCGCCGTCATGCGCGACGGCCGCATGGTCGCGGTCAAGCCGGTGGCCGAGACCACGCCGCAGGAACTGGTCGATCTCATCGTCGGCCGGCCGGCGCACCAGATGTTTGCCAAGTCGCATTGGCAGGACGGGCCGGAACGGCTCAGGGTGGAAAACCTCACCTGCGGCAGTGTCGGTCCGGTTCGCTTCGAGGCACGGTCCGGCGAGTTGCTTGGCCTGGTCGGCCTGCGCGGCGCCGGGCAGGAAGCCGTCGGCCGCGCGCTGTTTGGGGCCGAAGCTTTCGACGGCTCGGTCTGGCTCGATGGCAAGCGCCTCGACCTGTCCTCGGTCGGCGCCGCTCTTGCCGCCGGTGTCGGACTGATTGCGCGTGACCGCACCGAGGAATCCGTGGCGCTGTCGCTCTCGGTGCGCGAGAACATGTATCTCAACCCCTCGGCCGTCGGCCGCGGGCTCTTCTCCTTCATGAAGCCGGCCCGGGAAAGCGAGCTGACGCGGGAGCTCGGCGCACGGCTGGGGCTGCGGCCCAATGACCCGCACCTGCCGATCGAGGCGCTCTCCGGCGGCAACCAGCAGAAGGTGGTCGTCGGCCGCTGGCTGGCGACGGGCCGTAAGCTTCTGATCGCCGAGGATCCGACTGCGGGCGTCGATGTCGGCGCCAAGGCCGAGATCTATCGGCTGATCGCCGCCGCGGTCGAAGCCGGGCTGGCAGTGATCGTCGTCTCCACCGATTTCGAGGAAGTCGCCCACATCTGTCACCGCGCGCTCGTCTTCTCGCACAATCGCATCGTGCGCGAGCTCGCCGGCGATGCCTTGACGACGGCGGCGCTCATCAGCGCCGCTTCCGTGTCCGAAGCCGCCTGAGGAGGATCCATGAACTCGATCAAATCGACGGCGCTGGAGCCGACCCGTTCGGAGCTCGCCGGACTGAGCTACGGCCAGAAGGCGGCGCGCTATCTGCCGGTCTACGGCCTGCCGATCCTGACGCTGCTCCTGATCCTGCTCTTCTCGCTGCTCCTGCCGCGGACGTTCCCGACGCTGCTCAATTTGCGCTCGATCGTTTCCGACAAGGCGATCATCGCGCTCTTGTCGCTGGCGGCGATGATTCCGATGGCTTCGGGCCGCATCGACCTCACCGTCGGCTACGGCATCGTGCTCTGGCACATCCTTGCCATCAGCCTGCAAACCGCATTCGGCGTGCCCTGGCCGCTCGCGGTGCTCATCGTCATCCTGCTCGGCGTGCTCACCGGCTTCATCAACGGCCTGCTGGTCGAGGTGGCGCGCATCGATTCCTTCATCGCCACACTCGGCACCGGCACGGTGCTCTACGCTTTGGCAATGTGGTACACGGGCGGCCGCCAGGTCGTCGGCGTGCTTCCCGACGGTTTCCTTTCCCTCAACGGCACCATGCTGTTCGGCCTGCCGATCACCGGCTACTACGTGGTCGTGCTGGCGCTGGTGATGTGGCTGGTGCTCGAATATATGCCGCTTGGCCGCTACCTCTACGCCATCGGCGCCAATCCGAAGGCGGCCGCGCTCAACGGCATTCCGGTGCAGAAATTCGTCATGGGGGCCTTCGTCGCCTCCGGCGCGCTCACCGCCTTGGGCGGCGTGCTGCTGGCCTCGAAGCTCAGGATCGGCCAGGCCAGTGTTGGCCTCGAATACCTGCTGCCGGCCCTGGTCGGCGCATTCCTCGGATCGACTACCATCAAGCCGGGCCGCGTCAATGTCTGGGGCACGATCGTCGGCGTCGTTATCCTCGCCGTAGGCATTTCCGGCATCCAGCAGTTCGGCGGGTCGTTCTGGGTAGAGCCGTTGTTCAACGGCGTCACCCTGCTCGTCGCGATCGGCATTGCCGGCTACGCGCAGCGGCGCCGCGGCGCGGTGGTGCCGGCATCCGCGCCCACCAGCCGACCAGCCACCAGCCAATCAACAAATACAACCGACAATGCTTAATGGGAGAAACGATATGCAGCGCAGAACAGTCCTACAGCTCGGAATTGCCTGCCTGGCGCTTGGCATCGCCTCGCCGGCGCTGGCCGACCCGATGGCCGACGCCAAAGCGGTGGTCGATAAATATGCCAGCAAGGTCGAGAAGTGGGACGGACCGACCACGGGACCGAAAGGGGCTGCCGGCAAGACCATCGTCGTGCTCGGCGCCGACATGAAGAACGGCGGCATCCTCGGCGTCACCAAGGGTGTCGAGGAAGCCGCTGCCGCCCTGGGGTGGACGGTCAAGACGCTTGACGGCGCCGGCTCCATCGGCGGCCGCACCGCTGCCTTCGGCCAGGCGCTGGCGCTCAATCCCGATGGCATCATCATCAACGGCTTCGACGCCGTCGAGCAGAAGCCGGCGATGGAGCAGGCCAAGACGGCCAAGATCCCGATGGTGGCCTGGCACGCCGCGCCGACCGTCGGCCCGATCGACGATCTCGGCATCGTCGCCAACGTCTCGACCGATCCAATGCAAGTTTCGAAGGCGGCGGCCGACTGGGCCTTTGTCGACGCCAAGGGCAAGCCCGGCGTCATCATCTTCACCGATTCCACCTACCAGATCGCTATCGCCAAGGCGGACCGGATGAAGAAGGAGATCGAGGATCTCGGCGGGAAGGTGCTCGAATATGTCGACACGCCGATCGCCGAGACCTCGCAGCGCATGCCGCAGCTCACCACCTCGCTGCTGCAGAAATACGGCGATCAATGGACCCATTCGCTGGCGATCAACGACCTCTATTTCGACTTTATGGGGCCGTCGCTCGCGGCGGCCGGCAAGTCCGGCACCGATGCGCCGATCAACGTCGCGGCGGGCGACGGTTCGGAATCGGCCTACCAGCGCATCCGCTCCGGCCAGTTCCAGAAGGTGACGGTGGCCGAGCCGCTGAACCTGCAGGGCTGGCAGCTTGTCGACGAGCTCAACCGCGCCATGGCCGGCGAGAAATGGTCGGGCTACATCTCGCCGCTGCATGTGGTGACTTCCGACAATGTCGAGTTCGACGGCGGCCCGGACAACCGTTTCGACCCGGGCAACGGCTACCGCGACCAATACAAGAAGATCTGGGGCAAATAGACGCCCTCCAGAACGATCAGCGAGCGGCCGGCGATCATCCCGCCGGCCGTTTGTTTTTTTCCGACGCTTCAGGCCGTGTGCCGCACAACAACCTTGGGCGTCATGCCGACTACGACGCGATCGTCGAGCGCTCGCCGCCCGTTGAGCAGGTCGAGCACCAGCTCGGCGACGCGGATGCCGATCTCATGCGCGCCGACGTCGATCGTGGTGATCGAAGGCACCGACTGCTCGGCGAGATCATAGGCGCCGAAGCCGGCAATCGCCACGTCGTCCGGCACGCGGATGCCGCGTCGAACGCATTCCATCAGGGCGCCGAAGGCGGAGAGGTCGGACACGCACATCACCGCCTGTGTGTCCGGCCAGCGCGAGATCATCTCGACCATGGCGGTCGCGCCCTCGCGCATCGAGATCGGCGGCACGCCGGAGGCAATCACGCGCGAAACGTCGAGGCCGCGGTCCTCCAGCGCCGCGACGAAGCCGCGTCGGCGGTCCAGACCACGGGTGTCCCGCGAGGTGTCGCCGCCGATAAAGCCCAGCCTCGAATAGCCGCGCTGAACGAAATGATCGACCATCAGCCGCCCGGCATCGGCATTGGAAAAGCCGACGACGTGGCCGATGGGGTCGGACGGCAAATCCCAGGTCTCCACGACCGGAACGCCGGCATTGGCCAGCAACTTGCGGCAGCGCGACGTGTGCCGGCCGCCGGTGACGATGATCGCCTCCGGGCGACGCTGCAGCAATTGCCCGACCAGGCGTTCCTCCTCCTCGACATTATAGTCGGTGAAGCCGAGCAGGATCTCCAGCCCGCTGTCGCGCAGGCCCTCGGTCATGCCGCGCACCGTGTCGGCGAAGTTGGCGTTGTTGATCGAGGGGATCGTCGCGGCGACGAAGCCGGAGCGCCGCGACGACAGATTGGCGGCGATGCTGTCGAAGACATAGCCGAGCTCTTCAGCCGCCTTCAGAATGCGGTCGCGCGTATCGGCGCTGACCGAAGCGTCGCGCTTGAAAGCGCGCGACACGGTCATCGTCGAGACGTTGGCGCGATGCGCGACATCGGCCATGGTCGGCCGTTTGGGCGAAGATTGCATGGCCGTACGTTATCGATATCACGGCGGAATGCAACGCGCCGTTGCGGCTCACGCAAACGCGATCTGGACCTTCATCGCCTGACTGCGGTCGTTGGCGAGCTCGAAGCCGGAAAGCGCCTCGTCGACCGGCACCGAGTGGGTGATCAGCGGCTTCACGTCGATCAGCCCCTTGCGCATCAGCTCGACGCCGACGGCGAATTCGGGATGGAAGCGGAACGAGCCGTTGATCGACAGTTCCTTGGCGGTCACCGTCGACATCGGCAGTGCCATCTCGGCGCCGCCGAGGCCGAGCTGGACGATGGTGCCGCGCGGACGCAGCGCAGCGATGCCTTGCGCCAGCGCCGACGCCGCGCCCGAACATTCGTAGAGGATGTCGAAGGTCCCCTTGTCGGCAAGGTAGGGCGCCAAACCTTCCGGCTCGCTTCGGGTGTTGATGGTCTTGTCGGCGCCGGCGCGCATGGCCATCGACAGCGTGAAATCGGCGATGTCGACGGCGACGATCTCGGCGGCACCCGCGCGGCGCGCGCTGATGATCGACAGCAGGCCGATCGGCCCGCAGCCGGTGACCAGCACGCGCTTGCCCAGCATCTCTCCGGCACGGCGCGTCGCGTGCAGACAGACGGCCAGCGGTTCGGCCATCGCCGCCTCGCCGGCGGTCAAGCCGTCGGCCGGGACGCACTGAATCGCGTCCGCCACCAGCATTTCACGAAACGCGCCCTGGATATGCGGGAACGGCATGGCGCTGCCGTAGAAGCGCATGTTGAGGCACTGGTTGTGCATGCCCTCGCGGCAATAGCGGCAGCTATAGCAAGGCCGCGACGGAGACACGGCGACAAGCTGTCCCGTCTGCAGTCCACTCACTCCCGGCCCGAGGCTCTCGATCACGCCGGAGACTTCGTGGCCGAGGATCATCGGCTCCTTCAGGCGCACCGTTCCGAAACCGCCGTGATTGTAGTAGTGCAGGTCGCTGCCGCAGATGCCGCCGGCGGCAAGACGCAACAGCACCTGGCCAGGCCCCGGCTTCTCGACCGGGCGGTCCTCGATGCGCAGGTCCTTGGCGGCGTGGATGACGATCGACTTCATGGCAGGCGAACTCCTCGGACTGTGCAGGCAGGCTTTGCGTGAAAACTTGCGTAAAACAATTTCACAGCACCGGCGTCAGCAACGGCTGGCCAGCAAAATGGGCGGCAAGGTTGTCGCGTACCAGCTTGCCCATCGCCTTGCGTGTCTCGATAGTGCCCGACGCATGGTGCGGCTGCAAAAGGACGTTGTCGAGCGCCAGGAACCGCGGATTGAGCTTCGGCTCGCCCTCGAAAACGTCGAGCGCGGCAGACCCGAGCGCCTTCTTCTCGAGCGCATCGAGCAGCGCCTCCTCGTCGATATTGGAGGCGCGCGAAATGTTGATCAGCATGCCGTCCTCGCCAAGCGCCGCGATCACCTCGCCATTGACGATGTGGCGCGTCGCGGCCGACGCCGCGAGCGTCACGAACAGGAAATCCGAACGGCCGGCCAGGGCGACGGGATCGGCGACGAACTCCCAGTCCGCGGCGAAATCCTTGGGCGCGACGTCGCTGTAGGCGATATCCATGCCGAAGCCGGCCAGACGCTTGGCCACCTCACAGCCGATGCGGCCGAGGCCGAGCACGCCGGCCCGCCGGCCCCAGACTCGGCGCTTCAGCGGGTAAAGGCCTTTAGAGGCCCAACTGCCATCGCGCACCCAGCGCTCGGCGCCGATCATGCCGCGCGACAGGCACAGCATCATGGCGATGCCGAGATCGGCGACGTCGTTGGTCAACACATCAGGCGTATTGGTGACCCGCACGCCGCGCTCTCGGCACGCCGACAGATCGACCGCGTCGAAGCCGACGCCGTAGACGGAGACGACCTCGAGTGCCGGGCACGCCTCGATCATGGCGCGGTTCGCGCCGAGTTCGCCGCGGGTGGCGATGGCGCGGACCTGCGGCCCGACGTCGGCGAGGAAGGACGGCTTGTCCTCGGCCGCGAAATAACGATGCACCACGAAGGCTTCGTTGAGCGGCACCTCGTCCCACGCGGGATAAGGTCCAACCTGAAGGATATGGGGCCGCTGCATCGGTTTTCGCTCCACTTGACTTGACAGCTGATGTTATCGATAACATAAGGCGGATAGCGACGAGAGGCAATCGAGAAAATGTCGTCCACCTTGTTCGATCTCACCGGGCGCACCGCGCTCGTCACCGGCTCCTCGCAAGGCATCGGCCTTGCATTGGCAAAGGGGCTCGCCGGCGCCGGGGCCAAAGTGGTCCTCAACGGCCGCGACGAGGCAAAACTCGCCGTTGCGGCCGCGCAAATCCCCGGCGCTGCGACGCTCGCTTTCGATGCGACCGACCATGATGCGGTACGCGCCGCCATCGATGCGTTCGAGCAGGCTCAAGGAGCGATCGACGTCCTCGTCAACAATGCCGGCATGCAGTTCCGTACGCCGCTCGAGGACTTTCCCGCCGACGCGTTCGAGCGCCTGCTGCAGACCAACGTCGCCAGCGTCTTCCATGTCGGCCAGGCCGTGGCGCGCCACATGATCCGGCGTGGCCGCGGCAAGATCATCAACATCGCCAGCGTGCAGACCGCGCTCGCCCGGCCGGGTATCGCGCCCTACACGGCGACCAAGGGCGCGGTCGGCAATCTCACCAAGGGCATGGCGACCGACTGGGCCAGGCACGGCCTGCAATGCAACGCCATCGCGCCCGGTTATTTCGACACGCCGCTCAATGCGGCCCTTGTCGCCGACCCGGCCTTCAGCGCTTGGCTTGAAAAGCGCACGCCGGCTGGCCGCTGGGGCAAGGTCGAAGAACTGGTCGGCGCCTGCGTCTTCCTGGCTTCGGACGCCTCTTCCTTTGTCAACGGACATGTCCTCTATGTCGATGGCGGCATCACAGCTTCGATCTGACCTGCCGCCGCGCATGGTCGTCATGGGCGTCACCGGTTCGGGCAAGACGACGGTTGGCGAGGCGCTGGCCCGTGCGATCCACGCGACGTATGTGGATGGCGACAAGCTGCACCCTGAAGCCAACACCGCCAAGATGAGCGCAGGCATTCCGCTTGACGACGCCGACAGGTGGCCATGGCTGGCGAAAGTCGGCGGAACGCTGAGGCTGCAGCCCGCACCGGTCATCGTCGGTTGTTCGGCGCTGAAGCGCGCCTATCGCGATTTCATCACCGAGCAGGCCCGCGCGCCGGTGCTGTTCATCTATCTCGATGGTTCGCGTGAACTGATTTCCCGGCGCATGAGCGAGCGCACCGGCCATTTCATGCCGACCAGCCTGCTCGACAGCCAGTTCGCGACGTTGGAAGTGCCAGGCAAGGACGAGAATGCCATCGCGGTGGCGATCGACGCACCGCTCGAAAAGATTGTCGCGGACATAACGTCCAGATTTGAGGAGCGACCGTCATGACCAACACAGTCGCGCTAATCGGTGCCGGTGCCATGGGCGGAGCGATCGGCGATCGCCTGCTCGCTACCGGCAACCGGCTCTTCGTGTTTGATCTCGACACGACCAAGGTGGAAACGCTGGTTGCGAAGGGCGCCAGCGCCGCGGCCAGCGCGGCCGCGGCCGCCGCAGCGGCCGACTTCGTCATCCTCAGCCTCAATTCCGCGGCAATCGTGCGCCGCGCCGTGTTCGGAGATGGCGGCGTCGCCGCCGGCGCGAAGCCCGGCACGCTGATCATCGACATGTCGTCTATCGACCCCGACGCGACGCGCCAGCTGGCGGCGGACGCCGGCGAAAGGAGCCTGCGCTGGGTCGACTCTCCGCTCTCGGGCGGCGCGCCGAAGGCATTGGTCGGCGAATTGACGCTGATGGCGGGCGGCGCGGCACAGGATGTCGCCGACGCCCATAAGCTGCTGCGCGACGTCGCCACCAACTATACCCATATGGGTCCGGCTGGCGCGGGCCAGACGACCAAGCTGATCAACCAGGTGCTGTGCGCCTTGAATTTCATGGCTGTGGCGGAAGCGACGCGGCTGGCGCTGGACGCCGGTGTCGACGCGCTCAAGATTCCGCAGGCGCTGAAGGGCGGCCGCGCCGACAGCGCCATCCTGCAGGAATACCTGCCGCGCTTCGCCACCCGCGACTACCGCCGCACCGGCCGCATCGACAACATGGTGAAGGACCTCAACGCTGCGCAGGACCTGGCGCGGCGCACGCACACCGCAATGCCGCTGACGGCCGTCTGCGCCGAAGTGCACCGGCTGTTGACGGCCGCCGGACTGGGTGGCGAGGACCAGGCCGCTTTGATGGAATTTTTCCGACGCAAGGATGAGGAGCCCGCAGCATGATCACACGCTATGCGCTGTTTGAAGGCAAGGTGAAGGACGGCCAAACCGAAGCCTTCCGCGAGGATGTGATCAGAACCGTCCTGCCGAAGTGGAAGGCTTTCCCGGGCGCGCTAGACGTACGCGTCAGCTTTGCCGAGAAGCGCGACGACGGCGCGCCGGAATTCCCGATGATCCTGGCAATCAACTATCGCGACATGGCCGCGGTCGAGGCCGCGCTCGCGAGCCCCGCCCGCTCGGAATCTCGCGCCGCGACCGAGGCGGTGTTGGCCAAGTATTTCGAGGGACGCATTCACCACCACGTCACCATCGCCAACGAGTTTTCCCTGTCGACGGATTGACGTGCTTAAATCTGCCCCTGAGCCCTAAATGCGCAGGCAAGACAGGCAGCCGCACCAACGAAATCTTAATGTAAATCAAGCGTAATCCCGACCGTTAAAATTGTGCGTTTGGGTTGGGGTTACGCATGCCGGAGTATTCCTCCTTCATCCGGTCGATCCGGGTCCGCTATATTTCGGGATTGCTCGTCTTTGCCCTGGCCTCGGCGGCCGTCATGTTCGCGCTCAACCGCGTGAACTCATACCGCCACGAAGTCGATGCCTTGAGCGGCAATTTCGTCATCTTCTCGCGCGACCTGCGCAACGCCACCAATTTCGCCGAGACGACCGGAACCGTGTGGCGGGCTGAGACCCGCGATGGGCTGACCGCAGCCGCGCGCGGCCATTCCGAACGGCTGATGGGCGAGATCGAAATCCTGAACGCGCAGCTCGCGGCGATCAGGCCGCGGCTGTCGAAGAATACGCTCAATGCGCTCGAATCCGCTTCGGTGAACGACGATCTGTTCTGGTCGGCGCGCGACATGGTGCGCAATTTCAACCTGATGTCGGTGGCCCAGACAGTCGACGAATGGAGCTACCGCGAGATCCGCAACCAGAACGATCTTTTCGCCCAGCCGATGCTGGTTCGCGTGCGCACCGCGCTCGATGACGAGCGGCGCCTCGCCGATGCCGCCAGCGACCGGCTGCTCCTATGGGCGAGCGGTCTGCTGATCGCCGTCATCGCCATCGCCGCGGTTCTGATCTTCCGGCCGATGGAGAACGCGATCCGCCGCGCCTTCGCCGAAACCGCCGCATCGTTGTTCAAGGCCGAGGCGGCCGACCGGGCGAAATCGGAATTCCTCGCCAATATGAGCCATGAGATCCGCACGCCGATGAACGGCGTGCTCGGCATGGCCGAGCTTCTCGCCAAGACCGAGCTGACGCCGCGCCAGAAGACCTTCACCGACGTCATCGTCAAATCCGGCAACGCGCTGCTCACCATCATCAACGACATTCTCGATTTCTCGAAGATCAATGCCGGCCAGCTGACGCTCGACCCCGCCCCGTTCCGCCTGGCCGAAGCGGTCGAGGACGTGGCCACGCTGGTCTCGGCCCGCGTTGCCGAAAAGAACCTCGAGCTCATCGTGCGCGTCGACCCGCGCCTGCCTGGCTTCGTCGTCGGCGACGCCGGCCGTTTCCGCCAGATCGTTACCAACCTGCTCGGCAATGCGGTGAAGTTCACCGAGAAGGGGCATGTGCTGATCGATGTCGGCGGCGATGTGGTCGATGGGACCGTCCAGCTCAAGGTCCGCGTCGAGGACACCGGCATCGGAATCCCCGCCGAAAAGCTGCAGAGCGTGTTCGAGAAATTCGCCCAGGTCGACGGCTCGTCCACCCGTCGTCACGAAGGCACCGGGCTCGGCCTTGCCATCTCCGCCCGCCTCGTCGACCTGATGGGCGGCAAGATCGGCGTTGAAAGCGAGATCGGCCGCGGCTCGGTCTTCTGGTTCGCCGTACCGCTGCCGGCACACAAACAGCAGGCGCGCGACGAGATCGTGCCGGTCGACGTAACCGGCGCCCGCGTCCTGGTCATCGACGACAACCCGGTCAATCGCGAGATCCTGCTCGAGCAGCTGCGCAGCTGGAGCTTCGACTGCGCCGCGGCCGAAAGCGGCGCCGTCGGCCTCGCCTTTCTCGACCGCGCCTGCCAGCTCGGCGCTTCGGTGGACTGCATCATCCTTGACTACCAGATGCCCGGCATGAACGGCGCCGATGTCGCCAAGGCGATCGCCGCCGACAGCCGCCTGTCTTCCATTCCGGTCGTGCTGCTCACTTCGGTCGACCAGGTCGATTTCGGCCGACTGGTGATCGATTTCGGCATCGTCGCGCATCTCACCAAGCCGGCGCGTTCGGCGGTGCTGCTCGGCACCGTGATCTCCGCCATCCAGAAGGCGCGCACGCAAGGCGGCAAGGCGCATTTCCTGCGCGAGCCGGTCGTCGTCCAGTCAGCTCCGCCGCCCTTCACCGTCATCCGCGGTCCAGCCGTTCCGGTCCTCGCGCCCGAACCGGCGGCGGCGCCGGGCGGTCCGATCGATATCCTGATCGCCGAGGACAATGACGTGAACCAATTGGTCTTCGGCCAGATCCTCAACGGCCTCGGCCTCAGCTATCGCATTGCCGGCAACGGCCGCACCGCGGTCGAGATGTACCGCTCGCTGCGGCCCCGGCTGGTGCTGATGGACGTCTCCATGCCGGAGATGAACGGTTACGAGGCGACGCGCGCCATCCGCGCCATCGAAGGGCAGAACGGCAGCCATACGCCGATCATCGGCGTCACCGCGCATGCGCTGAAGGGCGACCGCGAAAGATGCATGGAGGCCGGCATGGACGACTACCTGCCGAAGCCGGTCTCCCCGGACCGCCTCGGCGCCAAGATCGGCACCTGGCTCAGCGAGACGGTGGCGGCGAAGACGGCTTGAGCTACCGGTTTCGCATAACCAGGCACGCCCCGCCGACGCTTTGCAGCTTATTGCAGATGCCGTTGGCCTCGGCGCGCGAGTCGGCACCGATCCTGACCGCATAGATGCCGCGCCGGCCGATCGGCGTGCGCACGCGGCTGACCACAGGATCATGGCTGCCAAGCAGGGAAGGGAATCGGCCGCGAACCCGCAACCACTGGCTGATTGCGGCGGAGCGGCGGAAATTGCCGGCCACCTGGACGCCCCACGGCTTGACGTTGATCGAGGCCATGGCGACGGTCCGCGACATGATCACCGGCAGCCTGCGGCAGGCGACCGCGAAGCTCATCTTCGGATCGAGCGGCCGGATAGTGCCGGCATAGGCGGTGTCCGAGAACTTGTCGACCGGCTCGCCCATGATGTCGAAGACATAGCTTTCGGTCTCCATCGGCAGGAAGCCGCCGGAGGACAGCCAGCGCGATACGCGGTTCTCGCCCGCATTGTAGGCGGCAGCCGCGAGGCCGAGATTGCCGTAGCCCGCCTTCATCTCGGCAAGATACTTGGCCGAGGCGGGGATCGCCTGCCCGATGTCGAAGGGATCGGCAAGCCCGCGCAGCTTGGCCGTGCCCGGCATGAACTGCGCGATGCCTTCGGCGCCCACGGGGCTCACCGCATTGGGATCGAAGCGGCTCTCCTTCCAGATCAGCCGGGCGAAGAAATCCTTGGGTAGGCCATTTTGCTCGGCCTGGGTCTCGATCAGGTCACAGACGCGATTGATCAGCCGTTTTGCGGCCGATCGCGACTGCGGCGGATCGGCGAATGCCTGACCGGCAGGGATCAGCGCGCAAATCAGGATCAGTGCCGTCCTGAGCAAGCGCTGCATGGCTCATTCCGCGGCGGCTTTGCCGTGTCCGTACCGCTGCTCGATATAGTCGGCGACCATCTTTTCGAAATCCTGCGCGATCGAGGGGCCACGCAGCGTCGCCGCCTTCTTGCCGTCGATGAACACCGGCGCCGTCGGCGTCTCGCCGGTTCCGGGCAAAGATATGCCGATGTCGGCGTGCTTGGATTCGCCGGGGCCGTTGACGATACAGCCCATCACCGCGACCTTGAGGTTCTCGACGCCCGGATATTTCTCGCGCCACACCGGCATGTTCTTGCGGATGTCGGCCTGGATGCTCTGAGCCAGCTCCTGGAAGACGGTGGAGGTCGTGCGGCCGCAGCCGGGGCAGGCCGCGACGATCGGCACGAACTGCCGGAAGCCCATCGTCTGCAAAAGTTCCTGCGACACCTGCACCTCGCGCGTGCGGTCGCCGTTCGGCTCCGGCGTCAGCGAGATGCGGATCGTGTCGCCGATGCCCTGCTGCAGAAGGATGCCCATGGCAGCCGAGGACGCGACGATGCCCTTGGTGCCCATGCCGGCCTCGGTCAGCCCGAGATGCAGCGCATGGTTGGAGCGGGTCGCAAGCTCGGAATAGACGGCGATCAGATCCTGGACGCCGCTGACCTTGGCCGACAGGATGATCTTGTCGCGGCCGAGCCCGATCTCTTCCGCCATCTCCGCCGACAGGATCGCCGACTGCACGATCGCCTCGCGGGTGACTTCCTGGGCGGTGAGCGGCGAGCCCCGGCCCTGGTTGTCATCCATCAGCCGGGTCAAGAGCTCCTGGTCGAGCGAGCCCCAGTTGACGCCGATGCGCACCGGCTTGTCGTATCTGACCGCCATCTCGACGATCGCGGCGAACTGGCGGTCCTTCTTTTCCTTGAAGCCGACATTGCCGGGGTTGATGCGGTATTTCGCCAGCGCCTCGGCGCAGGCCGGGTGATCGGCGAGCAGCTTGTGACCGATATAGTGGAAGTCGCCGACCAGCGGCACGTTGACGCCGAGCCGGGCCAGCCGATCACGGATGCGCGGCACGGCGGCCGCGCTCTCGTCGCGGTCGACGGTGATGCGCACGATCTCCGAGCCGGCGCGATGCAGCGCCGCCACCTGGGCAACGGTCTGATCGATGTCGGCGGTATCGGTGTTGGTCATCGACTGCACGACGACCGGCGCACCGCCGCCGACCATCACGCCGCCGACATCGACGCCGACCGATGCGCGGCGCGGGAAAGGAGAAGAAAAATATCCGGTCATGCCGGCCGCCTTCATCTGGAAGTTCCGGGCATGAGGTGGCGGAGCAAAGATGGCTTGTCAATGGCCGGTGACAGCCACGGTCCGCAAATCGGCTGCGCTTGGTTGGCGGCCGTGCGGTTCAGCAGCCCACATCGGGCTGCGGTTGCATTCCGGGAAGAGTCGGGAAATTCAGCGTAAACTCGTCAGACCGGCGGCATTCTTGCCACCGGTTGGGTTGCACCCGACGGGTGCGGTTATGTTGCCTAGAGGAGTTTCAGTGTGCCGTCGGTTTCGCCTTCAGCTTTTCAATCTCGTCCTTGATTGCCAGCTTGCGCCGCTTGAGAGTGGCGATCTCGAGGTCGTCTACCGAAGGATGATTCATCGCGTCGATAAGCTCGCGCTCGATGTCGCCGTGCTTCCGCTGCAGCTCATCAAGATGGGATGCAAGAGACATGATTGGTTCTCCCTTTCATGGATTCCTCGATTGCAGCCGTCTCAGGCACGTCCACCGCAGGTCGCAACTGTGACGGCACGATGACAGTTTGCCACCAACCAATCTCGATGTCGAATGCCGCGTGGTAGCATTCCACGACAATGTGAAATGTGATATCAGCGGCGCGCCGGTCACAAACCCCACCGGCCCCGCCCAAAGGCCCATCCCTGGGCGACGCATACGCAGACGGTAGATAATGTCCGAACAGGAACAGGCTGAGATACGCCTCGAATATTCCCGGCTCAAACAGGAACACGCCGATTTCGACGCCGCCATCAACGCGATGATCGCCATGGGTTGCGACCCGCTGCAGATCCAGCGCATGAAGAAGAAGAAGCTGATGCTGAAGGACCGGCTGATGGCGCTGGAAGACCGCATAATCCCCGACATCATCGCCTGACCGGCAGCTTCCTTCGCTCGACGGCTAGGGGATCGATAGCCGCGCGGCGCGGTCACGCAGTAGCGCGACCAGCTCGCCTGTCCGATCTTCCGACGTGTCGATCGGAACCACCAGGCACATCGTCGCCTCGATCTTCCCGGGCGCTGAAAAGACCGGCGCCGCCAAGCATTTGGTATAGGCGTCGACAAGGCCCGACGTCACGCAATAGCCGGTGACGCGGGCTTTTGCGATGTCGTCGATGAAGTCGTCGAGCTCGATCTTGCGGCCATCCGGCAGCACGAGGTCGTCCTGGGAGATCATCGCCTCGATCCGGCTGCGTTCCAGGCCGGCGAGCAGCAGCCGGCCCGACGCGGTCCAAGGCAGCGGGATCTGCAGGCCGGTGGCCGAGCTGATGCGGAACGGCCTGGTGCCCGGGCTCGAATGGACGATCGTGTAGCGGCCGCTCTGCAGCATGCACAGCTCCGAGGTCTCGCCGGTCTCGCGCGACAGCGTGTCGACCTCCTGCCGTCCGCGCCTGAGGAGGTCGTTGCCGCGCATATAGGCCATTCCGTAGAGGTAAAGCTTCTTGCCGAAATAGACGCGGTTGCCGTCGCCGGCCATCTCCAGGAGACCGGCACCGACCAGCTCGCGAACGAGCGTGTAAGTCGTCGAGCGGGGGGCGTTGAGCCCCTTGGCCAGCTCGCCGATGCCGATCGCGCGCTGCGTGGCATGCAGGAACTCCAGAATGTGCAGCGCGCGGTTGAGACCCTTCTCGCGAGAGTTCGCGGGCCTCTCCTCGTCCGAACCTGCGGCCTGCCACTCGGTCAGCGCTTCGCCATCTTGCATTGTCGATTCCCGGTGTTAGTATCTGTCTTGTACAGGATACATACGTCTCTTGTAAGAGACAATCGTATATCGATTGCTGACGCGTGTATTCATGGGGAACACACACCAAAGGAGGTCGCCGTGAACGACACATCCGGAAGACGTGATTTTCTGAAATTGGGAATGGCCGGACTTGCCACCGCCGGCGCGCTCACCGCGGTCAGCGCCGAGAAGGCCGCCGCGCAAGCCGCGTCCGATAGCGTGCTGCGGACCGCGCTCGATCGCGGCAAGCTGATCGTCGGCACCGGCAGCACCAACGCGCCGTGGCATTTCGAGAACGATGCCGGCGAGCTGGTCGGCATGGACATCACTATGGGGCGCATCCTCGCCAAGGGCCTTTTCGATGACCCGACCAAGGTCGAATTCGTCATGCAGGATCCGGCGCAGCGCATTCCGAACGTGACCACCAACAAGGTCGACATCACCATCCAGTTCATGACCATGACGGCGCAGCGCTCGCAACTGATCCACTTCTCGCGCCCCTACTATGTCGAAGGCGTCGCGCTGCTGACGCTGCCCGGCTCCGAGAACAAGACTTTCGACAAGCTGCTGGCGAACGGCTCGGCCACGCGCATCTCGATCCTGCAGAATGTCGATGCCGAAAACTCGGTGCACTTTGCCCTGCCGCAGGCGCAAGTGATGCAGATCGACACCCAGGCCAACGTGCTGCAGGCGCTGGAATCCAAGCGCGTCGACGCCGCCGCGGTCGACCTCTCCACCGTGCGCTGGCTCGCCTCGCGCAACCCGGACAAATATTTCGACGCCGGCAAGAGCTGGTATTCGATGCTTTACGGCGCGGCCATCAGGCAGGGCGACCTCGACTGGCTGACCTACGTCAACCAGACCTTCACCATCGCCATGTTCGGCCACGAGACGGCACTCTACGACGCTGCCTTCAAGGAATATTTCGGCCAGGAACCGCCGCCGCGCCATCCGGGCTTCCCGGTCATCTGACGAGGCCTGTCTGACTTTAGCCGGCGGAGGGCCGCAGCAAGCGCCCTTCCGCCTGTTCTCCTCGACACGGGCTCCTGCAGTGGCGAATTCTGGATCGTCACCACAGGCCATTGAGACGGACGCATGGGCTATACGCTCAATTTCAACCTGATCTGGCGCCATTTCGACAAGCTCTGGGGCGGACTGCTGCTCAGCCTCGAGCTTGCCGTGATCTCGATCGCCATCGGCATTGTCATCGGACTGGTACTGGCCGTCTGGTATGTCTCGGCCGGGCGTGTCGTGCGCGGCATTATCGCCTCTTACGTCGAATTCATCCGCAACGTGCCGCTGATCCTGCTGGTCTATCTGGTGTTCTACGGTCTGCCGACCGTCATCGACCTAGCCTACAGCGCGCAGACGTCCTTCGTCGCCACGCTTGCCGTCTACAGCGGCGCCTATCTGGTCGAAGTGTTCCGATCCGGCCTCGAAGCCGTGCCGCGCGGCCAAATCGATGCCGGCAAGGCGATCGGCCTTACGCCATGGCAGCGGCTGGTCCATGTGCGGCTGCCGACGATGATGCGCATCACCCTGCCGGCGCTTTCCAACACCTTCATCTCGCTGTTCAAGGACACGTCCGTCGCTTCCGTCATCTCCGTGCCCGAACTGACCTATGGCGCGCAGTGGATCAACTTCAACACCTTCCGCATCGTCGAGGTCTATCTGGTGGTGACGGCGATGTATCTGGTGACGGGTTACGCCCTGCTCTTCGCGCTCCGGCTGGTCGAGCGCTGGTATAGGACGGCGCGCTGATGCTTGGCCAGATCGCCTACGCCCTGCCGTTCCTCGCCGAAGGCTTCGCGCTGACGCTTTGGGTGTCGCTGCTGGTCGTGGTGCTGTCGCTGATCGCCGGCGTTGTCCTCGGCGTCGGCCTCGTCTACGGGCCCGCACCCTTGCGCTGGGCGGTGCGGATCTTCAGCGACACCGTCCGCGGCATCCCGATCCTGGTGCTGATCTTCTTCGTCTATTACGGCCTGCCGGCCGTCGGCGTGCATCTCCAGTCCTTCTGGGCGGCGGTGCTGGCGTTGACCTTGTTCAAGACCGCGCAGGTCGTCGAATATCTGCGCGGCGCGGTCGCCTCGATCCCGAAAGGCCAGTCGGAAGCGGCGATGGCGATCGGCCTGACCTTTCGCCAGCGCCTTACCTACGTGATTTTCCCGCAGGCCTTCCGCCGCTTCCTGCCGCCTTGGATCAACGGCGTCACCGACGCGGTCAAGGGCAGCGCGCTGGTCTCGCTGCTCGGCATCACCGATCTGATGCAGGCCATCAACCAGGTCATTGGCCGCACCTATGAGGCGATGCCGCTCTATATCCTCGGCGCCCTCCTCTATTTCGGCGTCAACTACGCGCTTTCGCTTGCCAGCCGACGGCTGGAGCAGCGCTTTGCCTTCATCCGGGAATAGCACAATGGCCACCACTTCCGATAACAGCCCTGCGCTTCTCGATATCGCCGAGGTCTCGAAATCCTTTGGCTCGGTCGAGGTACTGCGCTCGGTCAGCCTCAAGGTGGCGAAGGGCGAGGTGGTCGCCATCATCGGACCGTCCGGCAGCGGCAAGACCACGCTGCTGCGCTGCGTCAACTTCCTCGAAAGCTACGACAGCGGCTCGATCCGCATCGACGGCAAGGAGGTCGGTTTTCGCGACGGCGGCGCGCGCCAGCGCCGCAGCGAGCGCGACTTGGCCGCCATGCGCGCCGAGACCGGCATGGTGTTCCAGGGCTTCAACCTGTTCCCGCATCTGACGGCGGCCGGCAACATCATGCTCGGCCTCACCAAGGTACGCGACAAGAGCAGCGCCGAGGCGCGCTCGATCGCCGAGCACTGGTTGGGTCGTGTCGGTCTCGCCCACAAGGCCGACAGCCTGCCCGCCGAGCTTTCCGGCGGCCAGCAGCAGCGTGTCGGCATCGCCCGCGCCGTCGCCATGGAGCCGAAGATCCTGCTGCTCGACGAGATCACCTCGGCCCTCGATCCGGAACTCGTCGGCGAGGTTCTGGCCGTGGTGAAAAGCCTCGCTGAGGACGGCATGACCATGGTGATGGTGACGCATGAGATGGCTTTCGCCCGCGACGCCTCAAGCCGCATCGTCTTCATGGCCGACGGCGGCGTCAGTGCCGTCGGGCCGCCGAAGGAGGTGCTTGCCGCGGAGACCACGAACGAGCGCCTGCGGACTTTTTTGGCGCGCTTCCGAGCCTCGCAATTCTGACATCGGATGGCAAATGCCATCCAAGGAGCATTCTTCCATGACGCCTTACACCCGGCTCGCCGAACTCGGCCTGACGCTGCCCGAGCCGCCAACGCCCATCGCCAACTTCGTCACTCATGCCGAGAGCGGCCGGCTGATCTTCCTCTCGGGCCAGGGGCCGCTGCGCGCCGATGGCACGCTTTGCACCGGCAAGGTCGGCGAGGACGTCACCGTCGAACAGGCCTATGAGCATGCCCGGCTCACCGGCCTCAACCTGCTTGCCGTCATGCACGCGGCGGCGGGCGACCTCGGGCGCATCGTGCGCGTCGTCAAGCTGCTCGGCTTCGTCAATGCGACGCCGACCTTCAGCGATCACCCGAAGGTGGTCAACGGCTGCTCCGATCTCTTCGCCGATGTCTTTGACAAGATCGGCGGCCACGCGCGTTCGGCGATCGGCGTCGGCTCGCTGCCTGGAAACATCACCGTCGAAATCGAAGCGGTCGTCGAGATCGCCGCCTGACACTGGGATCTGCTGCCATGAAAACCTATTCCGAGACCGGCTCCAACACCACGATCCGCGAGCGGCTGGGACTGCGTCCGATCATCAACGTCTCGGGCACGATGACGACACTCGGCGCTTCCATCATCGTCCCGGAAGCGATCAGCGCCATGGCCGAGATCGCCTCGCAATGGGTGGAGATGGACGATTTGCAGCGCGCCGCGAGCGCAGTCGTCGCCCGTCTCACCGGCGGCGAGGCCGGCTTCATCACCGCCTGCTGCGCCTCAGGCATCACCATGGCGATCGCCGGAGCGATGACCGGCACCAACCTGCTGGCCATCGAACGGCTGCCCGACGACACCGAAGGGCTGAAATCGGAGGTCGTCATCCAGCTCGGCCATATCGTCAATTACGGCGCGCCGATCGATCAGTCGATCCGCGTGGCCGGCGCCAAGGTCATTCCGGCGGGCACCGTCAGCGTCACGCAGGATTACCACGTGCGCGAGGCGATCAACGAGCGCACGGCGGCCGCGCTTTACGTCGTCGCCCACCACACGGTGCAGTACGGCATGCTTTCGCTGGAGGAGTTCTGCGAGATCTGCCACGCCAAGAATGTGCCGGTGATCGTCGATGCCGCTTCGGAATACGATCTGCGGACATTTCTCGCGCAAGGCGCCGACATCGTCGTCTACAGCGGCCACAAATTCCTGAGTGGCCCGACCAGCGGCATCGTCACCGGCCGCAAGGATCTGGTGCGCGCCGCCTATCTGCAGAATCGCGGCGTCGCCCGGGCCATGAAGGTCGGCAAGGAAAGCATCGCCGGCACCATGGCGGCGCTCGACGCCTGGGAAAAGCGCGACCATGCCGGCCTCCGCCGGCGCGAAGAGGCGGCGCTCGATCTGTGGAAGGATGCGCTGCAAGGCATTCCGGGCATTGGCGCTGAGATCGTGCCCGACCCAACCGCCAACCCGCTCGACCGCCTGCAGGTCTTCGTCCGTCCGGAGAGCCGCTTCACCGCCGCGGGCCTAACCTCGGCTTTGGCCGCCGGCTCACCGCCCGTCATCGTGCGCAACCATGAGGTCGAGCGCGGACACTTCTTCCTCGACCCGTGCAACCTGCATCCCGGCGAGGCCGAGATCGTCGCCGAGCGGCTGCGCGCCGTGCTGACCGCGAAGGAGCGTCCCGCGGATGCGATGAAAGCGGCGCGCAAGGATTCATCCGGGGCGCTGCGCTGGCCGGACTAGACCTCCCCACCGTCGGCCCACAGCCGCGACAATCCTTGCGGCTGCCGGCGAATTCCGCTAAGGCGCGCCTTTGCCGCCGGGAGCGAAAACCTTGACCGATCAGCGTGCCGAAGTCGCCATCATCATGGGCAGCCAGTCCGACTGGGCGACGATGCGCCAGGCGGCGGAAACGCTGGATGCGCTGGGCATCCCGCACAAAAAACTGATCGTCTCGGCACACCGCACGCCGGACCGCCTCTATGAATTCGCCAAGGGCGCCAAGGCGGCCGGCTACAAGGTGATTATCGCCGGCGCCGGCGGCGCGGCGCACCTGCCCGGCATGACGGCGGCGATGACGCCGCTGCCCGTCTTCGGCGTGCCGGTGGAATCCAAGGCGTTGTCCGGCCAAGATTCGCTGCTCTCCATCGTGCAGATGCCGGCCGGCATTCCGGTCGGCACGTTAGCGATCGGCAAGGCCGGTGCCGCCAACGCCGCCCTTCTAGCCGCGGCCGTCCTGGCGCTGAGCGATGAAAAACTCGCCGCCCGCCTCGATGCCTGGCGCACCGCACAGACCGCCAAGGTCGCCACCGAGCCGGCGGATACCCCGTGAGCCTGGCCCCGGGATCGACCATCGGCATCATCGGCGGCGGCCAGCTCGGCCGCATGCTGGCGATGGCCGCCGCCCGCCTCGGCTATCGCACCATCGTCCTGGAGCCACAGGCCGACAGCCCGGCGGCGCAGGTCGCTAACCGTCAGATCGTCGCCGCCTATGACGATCCGGCGGCCCTTGCCGAACTGGCCGGCGCCAGCGCTGTCGTCACTTACGAATTCGAGAACGTCCCGGTTCAAGCGGCGCAGACACTCGCGGCGCGCGTTCCCGTCTGTCCGCCGGCCCGCGCGCTGGAAATCGCGCAGGATCGCGTGACCGAAAAAAGCTTCCTGAACGGCATCGGCGTTCCCACAGCCGAATTCTGCCCAGTGGACAATGACGAGCAGCTGACGGCCGCGCTGAAGAAATTCAGCGGCAGCGGCGTGCTGAAGACGCGCCGCATGGGCTATGACGGCAAAGGCCAGCGCGTCTTCCGCAACATGGAGACCGGCGGCTTTGCCGGCACCTGCGAGGCGATGGGCAATGTGCCGCTGATCCTCGAATCGCTGGTCGCTTTCGAGCGCGAGATTTCGGTGATTGCCGCGCGCGGGCAGGACGGCTCGGTTGCAGCCTACGATCCGGCCGAGAATATCCATCGCGAAGGCATATTGCGAACGTCGACATTGCCGGCCGCCATCGCACCGGACACCGTATCGGCGGCGAAGCAAGCGGCAGCAAAAATCCTTGCGGCGCTCGACTATGTCGGCGTCATCGGCGTCGAGTTCTTCGTCCTCGCCGACGGTTCGCTTTTAGCCAATGAGCTCGCGCCGCGTGTCCACAATTCCGGCCACTGGACGGAAGCCGCCTGCATCGTTTCGCAGTTCGAACAGCATATCCGCGCCGTCGCCGGCCTGCCGCTGGGCTCGCCTGCACGGCATTCCGACTGTGTCATGGAAAACCTGATCGGCGATGACATGCTGAAGGTTCCGGCGCTGCTCGCCGAGCCCGGCCTGATGCTGCATCTCTACGGCAAGGCCGAGTCGCGGCCCGGCCGCAAGATGGGCCATTTCACGCGCATTGAGCGTCGGCGCTAACGCCGGCTACTGCACGTCTTCGTCCTCGTCCGGGCTGGCGCAGCTCGGATCGCCTTCCTGGCAGTTGGGGCCAAAGGTGAGTTGCTTGGTGCGCTCCGTGGTCAGCTCCGTCAGGCATTGCGAAACCTCCATCGGGTGGATGGAACCGCCCTCGCTGTCGGCGGTCGAATAGGCGCATTCGGCGTCGCGGAAGGCGATCCAGGCGCGCTGTGCGGTCTGCAGCAACTTGTTGGCCTTCTCGTCATTGCGGCCGACAATATCCTTGTAGGCGGCGTTGAGCTTGGCATCGGCCGCCTGATAATCGGCATTGGCGCAGATATTCATCATCGACTGGCTGTCGTCGCTGCGATCGCAGTCCTCGGCCCATGCAGCCGGAACCGTCGCGATGAGGACAAGGCATGCGGGCAGAAAGAGACGGCGCATGATAAGACTCCGTTTCGCTGAGAGCATCTGCAACCTAGAGGAATCGCTTGGCGTCGCAGAAATGCGGCTAAACAAATAGACATAACCGGAGGGGACCTATGTCCCGCTCTGGCGTGGCCCGCAACATTCCAGCCGCCTCTGAGTCGCGCAATGCCGCGCGTTACCTATGGCGAATATTTGATCAGCGCACCATTTGCGGCATAAGAGCCGCCCGCTTGCGGTTGACACGGGCAAGGCTCCTCGTTTATGAGCCACGCAAGTTCAAGGCGCGCTTTTTTCGGGCGCGCCTTTAAAATTCGGCCCGGGACCGGGCCCCCGACCGAACAGGCAAGACCATGAAGATCAAGAACTCGCTCAAGGCGCTCAAGGCGCGTCACCGCGACAACCGGCTGGTTCGCCGCAAGGGACGCATCTACATCATCAACAAGACCGCTCCGCGCTACAAGGCGCGCCAGGGCTGAGACTTGCGCGCGGCGCTAAGCGCCGCGCCCGCTGATGTCGACTGCCGGTTCGCCGGCCCTCTCACGCTAAAATCATTTTGACGATCCGCCGTCCGGGACTAGATTCCGGACATGCGGATTCTTTTTGCGTTCTTCATTGCCCTGGTCCTTTCCGGAACGACCTTGCCCGCTTCGGCGCAGGATGAGGCCACGCCGCCCGCCGCTTCGCCGGCGCCCGCCATCACGCCGCCGCCGGTCGCCTCGACCAGGCAGGGGCGGCTCGACCAGCTCTTTGCCGATCTCAGACGCGAGCGCAACGAGAAGGCCGCCGAACGCATCGCCGGCCGCATCTGGAATGAGTGGAACCAGTCCGGCAGCGCCTCGATCGACCTGATGATGCGATGGGCGCAAAGGGCGGCGGAAGACCAGAAATTCGACGTCGCGCTCGATTTCCTCGATCAGGTGGTGACCTTGCAGCCCGATTATGCCGAAGGCTGGAACCGCCGCGCTACCGTCCATTTCCTGATGAAGAACTATGGAAAGTCGATGTCGGACATCGACCACACGCTGCGGCTCGAACCGCGCCATTTCGGCGCGCTGTCGGGTCTCGCGCAGATCATGGCCGAGACCGGCCACAAGCAGTCGGCGCTGGAGGCCTGGCAGAAGGTGCTCACCATCTATCCGATGATGCGCAGCGCCCAGGGCCAGGTCTCGACGCTGTCGGAAGACCTGGCCGGCGAGGGCATTTGAGGGGCAGCTCTTCGTCATCCTCGGGCTTGACCCAACGACCATGCCGTGACTTCCCGCGCCGCGACGGTGGTGCAGACCTCTGCTCCGCTGCAGCCGTCGCGCAAGGTGACGGCGTGGATGCCAGCGGCTTCGCGACGGAGCTTCGCTCCTGCTTCGTCCTGACGTTGACAGGCCGGCCAAGCTGAACGTTTGCGATACTCCACCGAAGCGGGCAATAATTTGGGCTGGCAGCAGGCCGCCAGCTCGCCAAACTCACCGTGCTCCTAAACTAAATCCGCTCGCCCTCGTACTTTCCGCATGTACCTCATCTGCGTCGCGCTCCTCCTCCTCGTTGCCTCCCTCATCGCCCTTGCCGGCATTACCCGCGCCTGCGTCTGGCTGATCGAGCGTCGCAATCCGCCGATCGGCGCATTCGCCGACATCGATGGTGCCCGCATCCATTATGTCCACGTCCCGGCCGCCGGCGCCGGTCTGCCGTCTGTCGTCTTCATCCATGGCGCCAGTGCCAATCTCAAGGACCAGATGCTGCCGCTGAGGCCTCTGCTCGAGGGCCGCGCCGAGCTGCTGTTCCTCGACCGACCGGGCTTCGGCTGGTCCGAGCGCGGCGACAACGAAACGCTGGCGGCGCAGGCCGACACTGTCGCCGCGCTGATGGATCGGCTCGGCATCGCAAGGGCGATCATCGTCGGCCATTCCTTCGGCGGCGCGGTCACAACCGCCTTCGCGCGCCAGCATCCGCAAAAGACGCTCGGCCTCGTCTTCCTGGCGCCCGTGAGCCATCCGTGGCCGGGCGGCGCGACCGCCTGGTATTACAAATTGACGGCTGTTCCGGTGGTCGGCTGGCTGTTTTCCGAGACCATCGCTTACGCGGCGGGCATGCTGCGGATCGGCAATGCCACGGCCTGCGTGTTTTCACCGAACAATGTGCCGAAGGGCTATATCGGCAAGGCTTCCATTCCGCTTGTTCTGAGGCCGCCTGCCTTCCGCGCCAACGCCCGCGATGTGGCCCAACTTTACGATTATGTGCGCGCTGCCTCGCCTGGCTACCGTGAGATCAGGGCGCCGACCTTGGTCATCTCCGGCGATCGCGACAAGGTGGTCTATGCCACGGTCCATTCCGTCGGCCTCGAACGCGACATTCCCGGCGCCGAGCTGGTCTGGGTCGCGAATCTCGGCCACAAGCCCGACTGGATCGCCCCCGACCTCGTCGTCGGCGCCATCGAATGGGCGGCGGGCGCGCCGGTCGACCTGCAGTCGATGGCGAGTGTTGTGGAAAGCCGGATCGCCGGCGACGCGCAAGGCGCTGACAGGTACCCGGAACTGAAGGTGCCGGACGCCGAGCTGGCGCCGGGCTAAGCTCGGGACCGGAAGGTGTCGAGATTCAAATTAGGCCGAGCCGAGCAGAGCGGATTCCCAGAACCGGAGCGGACCGACTTAACCACATGAGCCCCGGAAGCGCAGGGAGGCGCGCTTCACAGGCCGGTCCCACCTGAATACGGGCAATAGCTTAGTGCGTCTCTGATCCGACATAGGCGATGCGCAGCATGTTGGTGGAGCCGGGCGTCCTCAGCGGCACGCCCGCCGTGATGATGACGCGGTCGCCCGGCTTGCCGAAGCCTTCCTCGAGGGCAATGCGGCAGGCGCGGTCGACCATATCGTCGAGGTCGATAGCGTCCTCCGAGACCACGCAATGCGTACCCCACAGAAGCGAGAGCCGGCGCGCCGTGTTGACGATCGGCGACAGCGCCACGATCGGCACTTGCGGCCGTTCGCGCGCGGCGCGCAGACCAGTTGTTCCAGAGGCGGTGTAGGAAATGATCGCCGACAGTTTCAGCGTCTCCGCGATCTCGCGCGCAGCGAGCGAAATGGCGTCGGCCCCGGTCGCTTCCGGTTCCGAGCGCTGGGCGTTGATGATGCCGGCATAAGTCGGGTCGGCTTCGACCTTGGTGGCGATGCGGTTCATCATCGCGACCGCCTCGACCGGGTAGGCGCCGGCGGCGGATTCGGCCGAAAGCATGATCGCGTCCGCGCCTTCGAAGACGGCGATCGACACATCCGAGACCTCCGCGCGGGTCGGCACGGGTGCGGTGATCATCGATTCCAGCATCTGGGTCGCGATCACCACCGGTTTGCCGGCGCGGCGGGCGGCTCGCGTGATCTGCTTCTGGATGCCGGGCACGGCCTCGAGCGGCATCTCGACGCCGAGATCGCCGCGCGCGACCATCAGCGCGTCGGAGAGTTCGATGATCTCGGCCAGGCGCGCCACCGCCTGCGGCTTTTCGATCTTGGCCATGATGAGGGCCCGGCCGCGCGCGATCTTGCGCGCTTCGGCCAGATCCTCCGGCCGCTGCACGAACGACAGCGCCACCCAGTCGACGCTTGCCGCCAGCACCGCGTCGAGATCGGCGCGGTCCTTCTCGGTCAGCGCGCCGACCGGCAGATCGGTGTCGGGCAGGCTGACGCCCTTCTTGTCGGAGATGCCGGTGCCGGCGACCACCGTGCAGGCGATCGACTTGCCGTCGCTCTTGACCGCCTTGAGCTCCAGCTTGCCGTCATCGATCAAAAGACGGTGACCGGCCTCGACCGAGTTCAGGATTTCCGGATGCGGCAGGTAGACGCGCTTCGACGTGCCGGGTTCCGGACTGTCATCCAGCGTGAAGGTCTGGCCGACGGTCAGTGCTTCCTTGCCATTGGCGAACTTGCCGACCCTGAGCTTTGGCCCCTGAAGATCGGCGAGGATGCCGATCGGCCGCCCGACCGCCGCCTCGACGGCCCGGATGCGGCCGACAAGCGTGCGCATCAGCTCGTGGTCGGTATGGCTCATATTGATGCGGAAGACGTCGGCGCCTGCCTCGAAGAGCTTTCGCAGCATCTCCTCGGAGGAGGAAGCCGGACCGATGGTGGCGAGGATCTTGACCTTGCGGTTACGTCTCATTGATTGTTCGTTCCCGGAGCGGGGGCCGCTGGCGCGCCGCCCGTTGCGGGCTCGTCAGTCAGCTGGACCATCCAGCTTGCCTGCTCGCCCGTGTCATATTCCTGAAATCCGGCGCGCTGAAAGCCCCGGGCCACGCAATCATTCACGCCGGCAATCTTGAACTCTTTTTCGGCGACGCACATGTTGATCGGGCCGTCCCAACGCCCGCCGCGCTCGGCGTCTTCTGCATAAAGATAGTAAAACCTTGATGACAGCGGCCCCTCGATCAGCGTCTTGCAGGTCGACCCCTCGATGTGCCACCAGCCCTCTGTGATCCAGCCGGCCTTCGCCCGATAGCCGATGCCGACGCCGACCAGGTTCTGCGTCGCGTTACAGACGCGGAAGTCGGCGCGCGCCGGCGAGGTCGCGGCGAGCGCGCACAGGCCCGCGCCAAAGATCAGGAGCGGCAGGCTCAGGCGCTTGCGCAGCCTGCCGGCGCAACCCAATCCAAAACCCTTGGCGAACCACATCTGCATCGTCGAAGCACCTTTTCAGCAAACTCCGGGCGCATGTCAACGCGCCGTTTTATTCAATTCCAATCGATTTAGAAGGGTCCGGTGAACGATTTGGCGTCCCATCCGGGATTCTTTGCAGAAACCGTGGCCAAACAACGGCATTGCGCCTCAGTCCTCTTCGTGGAATGACGATACCACCCCGCCCGGACGCCAACGAACAGACCGTTTTCAGCCGATGACCCGATCCACAGCTTTCGCGCCCTTCGACATCGTCGAGGGCGACCGCAAGAAGGGCATCGTGCTTCTGGCCGATCACGCCCGTCGCGACCTGCCGGAAGAGTATGGCAGCCTCGGCCTGCCGGCTGCCGAGTTCGAGCGCCACATCGCCTATGACATCGGCGTCGAGACTGTGACGCGCGAGTTGGCGGCGGCGCTCAATGCGCCGGCCGTGCTGGCCGGCTTCTCCCGCCTTCTGATCGACCCCAACCGGGGCGAGGACGACCCGACGCTGATCCGCCAGCTCTATGACGGTACCGTCGTGCCGGGAAACTATCCCATGGCCGCCGAGGAGCGGGAGAGACGGCTCGACCGCTTCTACCGCCCCTATCACGACGCGGTCGGGGCGATGATTTCCTCGGTGGCGCAGGCCTCCGGCAAAGCGCCGTTCATCTTCTCGGTGCATTCCTTCACCCCTCGCATGCAAGGCTTCATCCGCCCCTGGCATGTCGGCATCTTGTGGGACCGCGACGACCGCGTTGCGCGGCCGCTGATCGACATGCTGGCCGAAGACAAGGCGCTGATCGTCGGCGACAACGAGCCCTATGACGGCGCGCTGCGCGGCGACACCATGTTCCGCCATGCCATTGTCAACGGCTATGCCCATGCCCTGCTCGAGATCCGTCAGGACCTGATCGCCGACCGCGCTGGCGCTGTTCAATGGGCGGAGCGATTGGCTCCGATCGTTGACGCCGTCGACCGCCGTGCCGATATACACGAGGTGAAGATGTTCGGCTCGCGCACCGGGCCGGCCTAAAAAACGGCCGAGAGGCCGGGGACCACGAAATGACCGAACTCAGCGAAGAACGGAAACGCGATTTCGAGGCCGCCGCCTTCCGCCGGCTGGTCGAGCATCTGCGCGCACGCGGTGACGTCCAGAACATCGACCTGATGAACCTGGCCGGCTTCTGCCGCAACTGCCTGTCGAACTGGTATCGCGAGGCGGCCGAGGCCGACGGCATTGCGCTGACAAAGGACGAATCGCGCGAGATCATCTATGGCATGCCCTATGCCGAATGGCAGGCGCTCAACCAGACCGAAGCCTCCGAGGCCAAGAAGGCTGAGTTCGAGGCCAGGCGGCCGAAGGATCATTGAACGGTCCTATTTGGCTCGCCCCTGCTGCTTTGTCATCCCAGGGTCTGCGCGCGTCGCTTCGCTCCTGCTTCGCCCATGGATGGCGAAGGAGGCGTTTCGGCCAAATCTCCAAAGTAGAGCCCATTCCTCACAGGTCCGCGCCTCTTGGTCCAACGCTTCTGCCATAGCACTTCTTGACTACAAATTGAATCGATCTAATTTGCCGCGCAAAGCATTCGGACTTCAAACCATGAGCGTGCAAACCACAAGGCAAGCCGCGACGCGCGGCCGCTGGGCCGTTGCCGGCATTTTCCTGGCCAATGGCTTTCTCACCGGCAGCTGGGCGCCGCAGATCCCGGTGTTTCTGACCCGGCTGGACATCTCGAAATTCACCCTCGGCCTGCTGATCCTGTTGTTTGGTGTCGGCGCGGTGATGGCGATGACCTGGTGCGGCCATCTCATTTCCAGGCACGGCTCGCGCCCCGTGCTGCGCTGGTTCGGCATCTGCGGCAGTTTCGGCCTGCTGGTCGTGGCACTTGCGCCCAACGTGCCGCTCGCGGCCCTCGCGATGCTCGTCTTCGGCGGCTCGATCGGCGGCATGGACGTCGCCATGAATTCCAACGCGGTGATCGTCGAACGACGGCTCTCCCGCGCCATCATGTCGTCCTCGCATGGCTTCTGGAGCCTCGGCGGCTTCGCCGGCGGCGCGCTTGGTGGCTATTCCATTCAGAACTACGGCTATCTCGCGCATGCGATTGCGGTGACGGCGCTCGCCTTTTTGGTCATCGCCTTTGCTGTTCGCTACCTCATCGCCGACGACAGGCCGCAGGCCGCCGGGCATCAGAAATTTACGCTGCCGCGGCACACAATTGTCTATCTGGTCGGGTTGATGGCGCTGCTGACCATGGTCTCAGAGGGCGCCGTACTCGACTGGGCCGCGCTCTACCTCCAGCAGGAGCTCGGCGCCGACCTTGCGATTGCCGGCCTCGCCTATGCTGCCTTCTCCGGCGTCATGGCGCTCATGCGCTTTCTCGGCGACGGCGTGCGCAACCGCTTCGGCGCGGTGGCGACGCTGCGCGGCTCGGCGCTTGTCGCTGCCGCCGGCATGTTGGTGGCCGGCCTCTCCCCCTCGCCTTATCTTGCCATTGCCGCTTTCGCCTTCTGCGGTTTCGGCATCGCCAATATGGTGCCGATCCTGTTTTCGGCCGGCGGCAACCAGGAAGGCTTGTCTTCCGGCACCGGCATGAGCGTCGTGACCACGATGGGCTATTCAGGAATCCTGGTGGCGCCGTCGGCGATCGGCTTCGTCGCCGAGCATTCGAGCTTCGGCCCGATCTTCGTCGCGCTTTCCGGCCTGCTGGTCATCGTGCTGTTGATGGCAAACCTGGCTCACCGCGCCGAATTCGCCGCCGAGCCTGCGCCGGCGGAGTAGCGCTTCAGCTCTTCATGCAGGAAATCCGCCACGCGGCGGATGCGCATGCTGGTGCGCACGTCACGGTGCATTGCAAGCCACACCGGCAGCACGGGCAAGGGAACCTCCGGCAACAGCTTCTCCAGTCGAGGATCGCGGCTAGCGAGCGGCTCCTGGCCGATGCCGATGCCATTGCCGGCCCGCACCGCTTCCCACAGCACGATCTGGTTGTCGGTCCTGAATCGGAAGTTGCTGCGGCTGACCGGGATGCCAAACGCGGTGAGGCCGCGAACGATCTGATCGCTGCGGTCGAATCCGACCAAAGGATGGTCGGCGAGATCGCTCGGCTTCTGCGGGCGTCCATGCCGGTCGAGATAGGATTTCGCGGCACATATGCAGAGAGCGATATCGGTGACCTTGCGCGCCATCAGCTCATTCTGCGCCGGCCTGACCATGCGGATGGCGATGTCGGCGTCGCGCCGCAGCAGGTTCTCGACCTGGTTGGAAGCGACGATCTCGACCTCGATGCCCGGCTCTTCCTCGCCAAGGCGCGCCGTGATCTGCGGCAGCACGCAGGCCGCAACCACCTCCGAGGCAGCGATGCGCACCGTGCCCTCGATCGCCTCGACCGAGCCCAGCGCAAGCAATGAGAACGCATTGGCCTGCTCGCTGACTGCCTTTCCGCGCTCGTAGAGTGCGCTGCCTGCCTCCGTGAGTTCGTAGCCGCGCCGCCCGCGCCGGAACAGCGTGACGCCGAGCGCCTGCTCCAGCTCGGCGATGTGGCGGCCGAGCGTCGGCTGGCTTGATGCGAGCTTGCGCGCGGCGGCCGAAAGGCTGCCGGTCTCGGCCACCGCGACGAAGCTCTTGATCAGATTCCAGTCGAATTCATTCATTCGTTTTTGAATAACAGGGTGCCGACCTTAGTCAATTTCCATTCGGCTTTGAAGACGTCAGATTAAGCGGGCAAACGCAAGCAACGGAGACGAACAATGACCAAGATCGCAATTCTGGGCGCCAATGGCCGGCTCGGACGCGTGGTTGTCAAGGCCTTCATCGACGCCGGTTTCGACGTCCGCGCTGTCACCCGCACCGGCAAGGTGCCGCCCGAGTTCAAGGGCGCTATTGCCGTCGCTGGCGACGCTTTGGACCGCCAGTCGCTGATCCGCGCCACGCAAGGCGTCGACATCATCTTCAATGGCTTGAACCCGATCTATACCGACTGGGGCAAATGCCTGCCGATGGCCGAGAACGTCATGGCAGCCTGTCGGGCGAACGGCGCGCTGCATCTTTTCCCGGGCACTGTCTATAATTACGGCTCGCCGATGCCGCAGGTGATCACCGAGGAAACGACTTTCCATCCTACCACCGACAAGGGCCGCATCCGCGTCGCCATGGAGGAGCTTTTCCGTCGCGAAGCCGATGCGGGCCGCGTGCGCACCATTCTGCTTAGGGCCGGCGACTTCTTTGGCGGCACCGGCAGCGGCGGCTGGTTCGATCTCGTCGTCGCCGCCAAGATGGAAAAGGGGGTCTACACCGCCGCCGGCCCGGCCAAGCTCGTGCACGAATGGGCCTATCTGCCCGACTTCGCGGTGGCCTTTGTCGCACTGGCGCGCAATCTCGATAAGCTCGGCTTTTACGAGGCCATCAATTTCCCCGGCCACGCCGTCACCGATCTCGACATCAAGGCTGCCGCCGAAAAGGCGCTCGGCCGCAAGCTGAAACTCACCTTTATGCCCTGGTGGGTGCTGCGCGCCGGCAGCCCGTTCGTAACCATGTGGCGCGAGATCGTCTCGATGTCCTACCTGCGCTTCGAGCCGCACCGGCTGGCGTCAGCGCGCCTGGAAGAGGTCATCGGCGAAATCCCGCACACCCCGCTCGCCCGAGCAGTGGCGGAAGCCATGCAAGACATCGGCATAGCCGTCGCGCCCATGCGTCAGGCCGCCTGAGCAAAGAACAACCTCAAGATGAAAACGGCCGGACTTCAAGGCCCGGCCGCAAATGGTCGTCGGTTCAGATCCTGCCCATCAAAAGCAGGATCAGCAACACTACCAGAATGACTCCCACAATCCCCGAAGGCCCATAGCCCCAAGACCGCGAGTGCGGCCATGCCGGCACGGCGCCGATTAGGATCAGGATCAGGATTATTACGAGAATTGTACCGATCGTCATTGAAAACCCTCGCCGTCTGGTTGAACTTCGAGGGAACAATGCAAAAAGCCGCCCGGTAGTTCCCGAGCGGCTTTATGTACCTGAGTTGCGAAGTCGCTCTACTCGGCGGCTTTCGGGAAGGCGACCGCCGGCTCGGCATTGGCTTCCGCTACCGGCTCGCCTGTCGAGAGCTCGCCCTTGCCGCGGCGGAACAGGCGGCTGAGCCAGCCACGCCGGGCGCCGGGCTTCACCTTGGCTCGGGTGAACACCATCAGCATCGAGGGCGTCACCACCAGCGTCAGCAAGGTGGCGAAGGACAGGCCGAAGACGATCGCCGACGACAGCGAAATCCACCACTGCGTCGATGGCGCGTTGATCGTCGTCTCGTGATGGAAGATTTCGAGACCGAGGCCGAAGGCGATCGGCAGCACGCCGAGGATGGCCGACACCGCGGTCAGGACCACCGGCCGCGCGCGCTCGCGGCAGGTCTGCAGCACGGCATCCATCTTGTCCCAGCCTTCCTCGCGCAGCCGGTCATAGGTGTCGATGAGCACGATGTTGTTGTTCACCACCACGCCGGCAAGCGCAATGACGCCGATGCCCGACATCACGATGCCGAAGGCCTCGCCTGTCAGAAGCAGCCCGAGGAACACGCCGATCGTCGCCATCACAACGCAGGACAGAACAAGCCACACGCTGGTGAACTTGTTGAACTGCGCGAGCAGCACCAGGAAGATCAGGAAGATCGCCGCGCCGAAGGCTTTGCTAAGGAAGGCGCTGGCTTCCGCGCTGTCCTCGTTGGAGCCAGCGAGCTTCCAGCGTATGCCGCTGCCGAGATCCATGTCGGCCACGGCCTTGGTGACTTCCGCCTGCACCGCTGCCACTTGCGCGCCGGCGCTGACATTGGCTTGCACCACCACGGTGCGCGCGCCGTCGATGCGGTTGAGGACGCCGACTGTCGGCTCGGGCTTCCTGACCACGAAGTTCGAGATCGGCACCGAGCCCTGCGAGGTCTGCACCCTGAGCTCGTCGAGCGTCGAGAGCGTGCGCCGGTCTTCCGGCAGACGCAGGCGAATGTCGACGGCGTCGTCGGCGCCGGCCGGCCGGTATTCCGACAGCTTGAGGCCGTTCGTTACCAGCTGCACCACCGTGCCCACCGAGGTCGGGCTGATGCCGTATTGCGCCGCCTTGGCGCGATCGACCTCAAGCGCCCAGTCGACGCCGGGCGGCGGCAGGCCGTCGGAAACATCGATCACGTTGGGGACCTTGGCGATGCGGGCTGCGACGGCGCGCGCCTTGTCGTCGAGCCCGGCCGGGTCGGCGGCCGAAAGCCTGATCTGGATCGGCTTGCCGGTCGGCGGGCCGGCCTCGGGCACGCGCACTTCGACATCGACCCCGGGAATGCCGGCCATGACGCCACGCAAATCATCGAGGATTTGGTTGGCGGATTTGCGCTCGCGCCAGTCGACGAATTCGTACTGGATCACCCCGACCACGTCTTCCGGGATGTCCTGGCCGCCGCCTTGCGTCTTGCCGACGCGCGTGTAGACCGATTTCACGCCCGGCCAGCCGAGCAGCCGGCTTTCCGCCGTCTTGGTTGCGGCGTCCATTTCGGCCAGCGAAAGGTTGCCGCGGGCATGCACATAGAGCAGGCCGTAATCCGGCTCGACGCTGGGGAAGAACTCGACGCCGGCGCCGTATTTCGAATAGGCGAAACCGACGCCGACCAGCAGGCCGACGGTGAGCAGGATGACGGTGATCGGGAAACGCACCGCCTGCTTGACCAGCGCCATATACCAGCCGTCGCGATCGCTGTCCTCGTGATGCGCCGGCGCCTTGGCGAAGATGGCGCCGAGCGTCGGCGCGAAGACCAGCGCATAGAGCATCGAGGCCGACAGCGTCACGATCAGCGTGATCGGCATGTACTTCATGAAGTCGCCGATGATGCCGGGCCAGAAGAGCAGCGGCGAGAACGCGGCGATGCGCGTCATTGTCGCTGCGATGACCGGGCCGGCCATGCGCTTGGCGGCTAGCGCGAAGGCATCGGCCTTCGGCATGCCCTCGCTCATGCGCCGCTCCGCGAATTCGGTGACGATGATGGCATCGTCGACCAGCATGCCGACCGCCAGGATGAGGCTGAACAGCACGATCATGTTGATCGTGTAGCCCATCATTGCAAGCAGCAGGATGCCGATCAGGAAGGACGACGGAATGGCGAGGCCGATGAGCAGCGAGGCGCGTCCCGACAGCGCGTAGAGGATCACGATGAACACCAGGATGACCGCGATCATCACATGGTTCTGCAGGTCGCCCAAAAGCTGGTTGACGAAGACCGACTTGTCCTGCGTGTAGGTGACGTGCATGCCTTCCGGCATCGTCTTGATGAAGGTGTCCGACACCTCCCGGACATGGTTCAGCGTGTCGATCAGGTTGGCGCCGATGCGCTTCTTCACCTCGATGGCGATCGCCGGCTTGCCGTCGAGGCGGGTCACCGTCTCGGCGTCCTTGAAGGTGGAGCGGATGGTGGCGACGTCCTTGGCCTGCACCACGGCATTGGGCGTGGCGACGACCGGCAGTTTGGCGACGTCCTCGGGCGTCTCGATGAGCGACGGCACCTTGACCGCGTATTTGCCCTCGGAGCCTTCGAGATTGCCGGCCGCGACCAGGCTGTTGGAGGCGCCGACGCCCTGGATCACCTGATCGAGCTGGAGTCCGTAGGAGGAGAGCTTCACCGGATCGATGACGACTTCGACCAGATCGTCGCGCGCGCCCTGCAGCGAGCCTTCGAGCACGCCTGCCACCTCCTCGATGCGGTCGCGCAATTCGCGCGCCGCCGACGTCAGTACGCGCTCCGGCACGTCGCCGGAAAGCGTGACGACGAGAACCGGGAATTCCGAGACGTTAACTTCAGTGACGGTCGGCTCCTCCGCCGCCTGCGGCAGGTCGGCCTTGGCGTCCTGCACCTTGCTGCGCGTGTCCTGCAGCGCGGTGGCCAGATTGGTCTGCGGCTGGAACTCGACCAGCACGTAGCCGCCGCCCTGGAAGGCGGCCGAGCGCATCTCCTTGAGCCCCTTCAGGCTCTTGAGCTTGCTTTCCATCGGCCTGAGCAGCAGCCGTTCGGAGTCCTCCGGCGATATGCCCTGGTAGATCAGGCTGACATACATCATCGGAATCGGAACGTCCGGCTCCGCTTCCTTCGGCGTCGACTGATAGGCGACCCAGCCCGCGACGAGCAGGAACATCAGCGCCGATATTGTGAGGCGGGCGTTGTGAATGGCGAGTCTGACGATGTCCATGACTTATGCCTGCTGTTTCCCTGGAAGCCGCGACATTGGCCAGCGGCGCCGGCCGAGCCGGCGCGGCGACCGCGCTATTGCGTGCCGGCGGAGGCTTCACTGATCAGCTTGTTGATGGTTGCCTGGTCGGCCTCGACCGGCTTCACCAGATCGCCTTCCTTCACCAGTTCCTGGCCGGCGACGATGATGCGCGCGTCCTGCGGTATGCCGCCGAGCACCAGTCCCTTCGGCGTGTCGTCGACGAGGTCGATCGGGAAGAACGCCACCTTGTCGTCCTTGCCGACGGCGCGGATGCCGAGGTCGCCCTTGTCGCCCAGCGTCACCACCGAGCGCGGCAGCATGACCGCATCGGTCGGCTGGGCGCTGAGCGTGATCTCGGCCGTCATGCCGGCGGGGATGGAGCCGTCGGCATTGGGGATCGCCACCTCGACACGGAAGGTGCGGGTCTGCGAGGAGGCGTCACGGCTGATGTAGCGCACCGTGCCGGTGACTTTCTGGTCGTTGACAAGGCGCACGTTGGCCTGGTCGCCGATCTTGATGTAGCGCAGGTCGCGCTCGCTGATCTCGCCGCGCGCGATCACCGGGTCGAGCTTGAGGATGGTGGCCACCTCGCCGCCCTGCATCACCGAGCTGCCGAGCTCGACCGGCACGCGGTCGATGACGCCGTCGAAGGGAGCCTTCACTTCGTTGCGGTCGAGTTCGGCCTGCGCCGTCTCCAGCATGGACTGCGCCGCCGTCAGGTTCGACCGAGCAGTGTCGAGCTGCAGCTTGGGCAGGTTCCCGGTTTTGGCCAGCCGCTCGGCTGCGTCGAGCTCGGCCTTGCGCTGCGCCAGCAGCTGCCTGGCATTATCGACATTCGAGAGCTTCTCCTCGGCGGCAAGCATCAGCACGAGGTCGCCGGTCTTGACGTGATCGCCCTGCTTGACCGGGAGCTTGTCGATCACACCGGCGACGCGGACAGCAAGCACAGCGCGCTTGTCGGCTTCGGTCAGGCCCGAGATCCGTATCGCCCGCGCGAAGGTTTTGCGCGGCGGCGTCACCACCGCGACGGTGCGCAATGCTGCCTTCGGCTCGGCCTCCGCCGTCTTCGGCTTTTCGGCGCCGGACTGCGCGGCTTTGCCTGCTCCTCCCTCCTTCTGGTGATCGGCGGCGCTGCCCACGGACGAGAACTCGCCCGTTGCCATCCAGGCAGCGGATCCGATGAGCACAGCAATGGCTGCAAGCTTGTGAAACCTGATTTTCGGCATCGTCATTTTTTCCGTTGCAGGCTTGGGCGAGGTCGACGGTTTCGATCCCCGGGCGCGCGGCCGATATGGGGGCGCGCAGAGCCATCTTCAATTTGCCGTGATCGGCGAAGCGCGCTTCTACCGCAAAGCCGTTGCGCAAAACAGTCAGAAACTTTGATGGATTATTGCGCCGCCGAGCTTGGGGCGCTGGTCTTTTCCGCGTTTTACATGCTGGACTGCTTGGCTTTTCTCAATCGGGGCCGGTTTTTCGGCCGATCGGACACTCAATGGCAGCAGGCGTCAGTATGATGAAGAATTTTTTTGCGAATGACCTGTCGCATTAGCATGGGACAATCAGAGGACGCGCCCAATCCGAAAATAAATCCGATCAGGTGATCAGGTTTAGCAAGCGGAACAGCCGCTCGAATGTGCGGCCATAAGGCGGCCTGAGCAGGGCCCCGGCACTCAGCCTGGATTGGACGAAGATCGGCTTTTCCTTGCTGAAGGTGCGGAAACCCCATTCGCCGTGATAGGCGCCCATGCCGCTCTCGCCGACGCCGCCGAATGGCTGCCGTTCCTGCACCAGATGCATCATGCAGTCGTTGACCGTCACACCGCCGGCAACGGTTTCTTGCACGATCCTTTGGCGATTGGCGCTGTTCTTGCCGAACCAATAGAGGGCGAGCGGACGCTCGCCGCGGTTCACGTGACCGATCGCCTCATCGATCGTGCCGTATTCGAGGATCGGCAGCACCGGCCCGAAGATTTCCTCGCGCATCAGCCGCAAACTCTCGCCGGCGTTCCTGACCAGGACAGGCGCCATCTTGCGGTCGCACCAGCCGAGCCTTTCATTTGCCGGGTTGACCTCGGTGACATCGGCGCCGCTTTCGCGCGCCTCGGCGACCATGTCGCTCAGGCGCCGCTGGTGCCGTTCACTGACGATCGCCGTGTAGTCGGGATTGTCGCCCAGGCGCGGATAGAGCCGCGCCATCGCGCCGGCAAGTTTTGCGGCGATCGCCGCGCCTTGCCCTTGCGGGACCATCAGATAGTCGGGTGCGATGCAGGTCTGGCCCGCATTCAAGAGCTTGCCGTAGGCGACGCTCGCGACCGCAGCGTCGAGATCGCACGACGCATCGAAGATCGCCGGCGACTTGCCGCCAAGTTCGAGCGTCACCGGCGTCAGATTGGCGGCCGCGGCTAGCGCCACCTGCCGGCCGACCGCGGTGGAGCCGGTGAACAGGAGATGATCGAAAGGCATGGACACGAATGTCTTGCCGACTTCGGCATCGCCGACCGCAACGCTCATCTCGTCGGAAGAAAAATGCTCTTCGACCAACCGGGCGAGCAGGTCCGAAAAGTTCGGCGTCAGCTCGGACGGCTTGAGCAGCACCCGGTTGCCGGCGGCTAGAGCGGCAGTTGCCGGCGCGATGGCAAGCTGGAACGGATAGTTCCAGGGCGAGACGATGCCGACGACCCCGAGCGGCTGCGGCAGAAGGCGGTTGCGCCCCGGCAGGAACGGCAGGCTGGTGGCGACGCGGCGCTCGCGCATCCAGCCGCGCAGATGCCGGATGGCGTGCTTGATGCCGGCGCGAACGACGAACAGTTCCGCAAGCCGCGTTTCCTGCGCCGCCCGTCCAGTGAAATCGCTGTCGATCGCCGTGCAGATCTCGGCTTCATGCTTTTCGGTCAGCGCCAGCAGCCGCTTCAGCCGATCCTTGCGCACTGCGAGGCCAGGAAAGGGGTCCTTCTCGAAGGCCCTGCACTGCGCCTCAAACTTGACCCCGAGAGAGTTCTGTCTGGTCTGCAGCATCGCTACCTCCCGTTTACGTCGAGGTAAACTACTCGCGCGACGGAGGTGAATCCAGCATATCGCCGGTTCCGCAAGGGAAACCTCAGCGCCTGCTGAAACGTGCGACAGGGTTGGGCAACTAGGCTCGCCGGCGCGCTGACTCTGGCTTGATGCGCGCGGCGAGGAATTCCTTGACCCGCCGGCCCGGGGCCGGGCCGCGCATCGGCTTGAAGCCGTCGTCGAGCTCGCCCGAGAGGTCGAGCGTCGCTCGGCTGCCGACCGCGTCGTAGTTCTCCTCCAGCCAGTCGCTGGCCGCACTGCGGCCAAGGTCGCGCAGATAGGCGAGGAAGGCCCATTCGGCGTTGACCTTGGACGAGGCCGACAGATCCTTGAAAGCCTCGTCGGCATCGATGCGGTGCATGCGGATGTCGCGGTATTCGCCATGCGGCAGCCGTCCCGCCGCGATCAGTTCCTTGACGAAGGCGATCGAGCGGAATTCGCGCAGCAGCCCGGCATTGAAGGTGATCTCGTCGATGCGGTTCTGGATCTCGTTGGCGCTCTTCGGCGTGCCTTCGCGCACCACCGGGTTGATCTGCACGAGCAGCACGTCCTCGGCCGCCGCAGTCTTGAAGAACGGATAGAGCGCCGGATTGCCGCCATAGCCGCCATCCCAATAGGGCACGCCCTTGATCTCGACGGCGCGGAACAATTGCGGCAGGCAGGCCGACGCCATCACCGTGTCGATGTCGATCTCGCCATCCGAGAAGACGCGCAGCTGCCCGGTCTCGACATTGGTCGCCGAAATGAAGAGCTCCATCGACTTGCAGGCGTGCACGTTGCCGAAGTCGATCTCCTTCTCGACCACATCGCGCAGCGGGTTGAGGCCGAGCGGATTGGCGACGTAAGGCGAGAAGACCCGCGACATGGTGTCGAAGAAGAAATAGCCGGGCGTGTTCTCGATCGACCAGTTCCCCCAGACCACGTCCCACGGCATGCGTTGCACCGGGCTGAACCGCCCCTTCGAGGCCACAGCACGCCAGAAATCATCGAGCTTTGTGCGCGCGCCCTCGACGCCGCCGCGCACGAAGCCGTCGGCCAGCGCCACCGCATTCATCGCGCCGGCGCTGGTGCCGGACACGGCAGCGATCTCAAGCCGCCCGTCTTCGAGCAGACGATCGAGCACGCCCCAGGAGAAGGCGCCGTGCGAACCGCCGCCCTGAAGCGCGATGTTGATCTTCTTCTTGTCCCCCGCCTTGCCGTTCTTCGCCATGGCGTTCCTTGTCTCGATGTGCCGGCCTGCCCCTGCGTCATTGGAGCGGGACCGCTGCCGTCAGCCTATGTTGCAGCGCAGCATATAAGGACGGACCAAGGCAAGAACACGAGCACACAAGCGTGATCGGGTGAAATTTCGCTCATGAAAAAACTGTCCGCTGCCGGACGCGGAGTATTGCATTGGGGTTTGCTCGCGGCGTCAGGCGACGAGATCGGGCACCGGCCCGACATAGCGCGACTGCGGCCGGATCAGGCGTCCGGTCGCCTGCTGCTCGCGCGCATGCGCAATCCAGCCGGCGACGCGGCCGGCGGCAAAGACGTTGGAGAACGCCTCCTTCGGGAAGCCCGCGGCTTCGAGCAGGAGCGCGGTATAGAATTCGACATTGGTCTGGATCGAGCGTTGCGGCTTGGCGACCCTGAGCACGTCGAGTGCCGCCTGTTCCACCGTCTCGGCGAAGGCCAGCCGGCTGCCGGTCTCATAACGTGTGCCCAGCCGCCGCACGACGGCTTTCAGCACGTCGGCACGTGGGTCGCGCACGCGGTAGATGCGATGGCCGAAGCCCATGATGCGCTCGCCGCGCGCGATCTCTTTTCGCAGCCAGGCGGCCGCGTCGCCGCTCGCCTCGATCGCGTCGAGCATCTCGATCACCGGCCCCGGCGCGCCGCCATGCAGCGGGCCTTTGAGCGCGCCGAGCCCGGCCAGGATCGCCGAGGTCAAGCCCGCCTGCGTCGACGCCACCACCCGCGTTGCGAAGGTCGAGGCATTGAGCCCATGGTCGCAGACCGTCACCAGATACGTATCGAGCGCCTTGGCAAGCGCCGGCGAGGCCGTACCGGAGAGCATTCGCAGCATGTCGGTCGCATGATCGGCGCGTGCGTCCGGAGGAACAGGCTTCTCGCCGCGTCCGAGCCGCAGCAGGGCCGGGGTTAGCGCCGCCGGCGCCGCGATCAGCCGGAGCGCGTCGGCGAGCGAGTCGCCGTCGGGCAGCAGGGCGATGCCGGCGCGCATGCCGCTGTAGACATCGAGCGCTGGAAGTTCAGCGAGCATCGGCTGCAGCCGTTCGAAAACCTCGACACGCGCATTGCCGATCGCCTTCTCCAGCTCGCTGTCGCCGGGAAGCTCGTCGAAGAACCCGTCGAACAACAGACGGACCACCTGGCCGTAGCGCCAGTGCCCGGCGAGTTCCGTCAACGAATGGCCTCGGATGGTGAGATGGCCGCCCGCGCCGTCGACATCGGAAAGAACCGTCTCCGCCGCCACAACATCATCGAGCCCATTTGCCATGACTGTCTCCTTGACCCTTTGTGCACTGCAGTTAATGCTCTACAATCAACGCATCAATCTTGATCAACTGAATCAATATGAGGCGGTGCGGACTTGTCCGAATGGCTGACGCGGGAGGAAGCGCTGGCGCGGCTCAAGGTCCGGCCGCAGACGCTTTACGCCTATGTCAGCCGCGGCCGCATCGGCATGCGGCCCGACGGGGCCGATCCGCGCCGCAGCCAGTATCGAGCCGACGACATAGCCGCGCTCGCCACCCGCCGGGCGCGCGGGCGCAGCCCCCAGGCGATCGCCGAAAGCGCCATCGCCTGGGGCGAGCCAGCGATCACCACCGCCATCTCGACCGTGCTGCATGGCCGCCTGGTCTATCGTGGCAAGGATGCCGTTGCACTTGCCGCGACAGCGACGCTGGAGGAGGCAGCAAGCCTGCTTTGGGCATCCGGCAGCGCAATCTCCTTCGCGTCGCTGACCGCTTCGATCGTTCGCGAGAGCGGCACCCCGACGGCCTTTGCAAGATTGTCGGCGCTTGCCGCGGCAGGCCGGCCTTCGCTCGGCCGCAGGCCGGGCATGCTGCAGCAGGATGGCGCCAGCGCCACCAGCGTGCTCGCAACGTCACTCGGTGCAAGCCCGGGGGCGGAGCCGGTACATGAAAGGCTGGCGCGCGGCTGGTCGGTCGACGCTGCCGGTGCCGATCTCATCCGCAGGGCGCTGGTGCTTTTGGCCGATCACGAGCTCAACGCCTCGACCTTCGCCGCACGCGTCGCCGCTTCGACCGGCGCGCCGATCGCGGCCTGCCTGCTTGCCGGGCTTGCCACCCTTACCGGCCCGCGTCATGGCGGCGCCGGCGCCGCGGCGATCGCGCTGGTCGAGGATGCCGAGCGGCTCGGGCCGGACGAGACGATCGCGCGCTGGCTGGCCCACGACCGGCCACTGCCCGGCTTCGGCCATCAGCTCTATCCCGAAGGCGATCCGCGCGCGGAGGCTCTGCTGCCCGACCTCGACATCGCTGACGGTCTGCTGCATCTGCGCGACGCCGTCCTTGCCGCGACAGGCATGCGCCCGAATGTCGACTTCGCGCTGGCCGCGCTGACGCGCAGCCTCAATCTCCCCGCCGACGCGCCCTTTCGCCTGTTCGCGCTCGGTCGCAGCATCGGCTGGACGGCGCATGCCATCGAGCAGGTGACGAGCAACAGGCCGATCAGGCCGCGAGCCCGCTATGACGGCCCTGCAGGAACACCTGACGGCTAGCCGTCACGACATGGTGTCGAGCTTGCGCTGCATGGCGGCGATCTGCGCCTTCAATTCCTGCAGGTCGTCGGATTTCTCGTCCTTCTTCGGCGGCTCGGCGGGCGCAGCGGAATTGGGGCCGCCGGACGGGAACGGCGTGAACATGCGCATCGCGTTCTGGAACATCTCGACGTTGCGCCGCGTCTGTTCCTCCAGCGCCTTCATCGGCGTCTTCATCATGTCGATCGGCGTCTTGCCGAAGGCGCCCTTCAGCTGCTCGCGGAAACGCTCCTGCTCCTTGGAGAAGGCGATCATCGACTGTTCGAGGAAGCTCGGCACGATCATCTGCATCTGGTCGCCGTAGAAGGAGATCAGCTGGCGCAGAAACGGGATCGGCAGCATGTTCTGCCCGTCCTTGTTCTCCAGCTCGAAGATGATCTGGGTCAGCACCGGATGCGTGATGTCGTCGCCGGTCTTGGCGTCCTGCACGGTGAATTCTTCGCCCTTCTTGACCATCTCGGCCAGATCTTCGAGCGTCACATAGGTGCTGGTGCCGGTGTTGTAGAGCCGGCGGTTGGCGTACTTCTTGATGACGATCGGGTCGTCTTTTGCGGCCATCCGTATCCTCCCCAGGATACCGGCGCGTTCACAGTAAGCGGCCGGTAACGATTGCGCCATTTGTCGAGGATATGCGCAAAAGCGTCACAATTCCAAGCGGTTTGTGCAGTGCGGCATCAATTAATGCCGAAAGGGCGGGCCAAATTGTGCTGCAGCGCGATGGCTACGCCGTCACGATAAGCGCTCGACTTGCTTGCCGCGCATGGCGGCCATGCCGATTTCCGGTTTGACTCAGGTGCTTGAACGGGCAAGAAAGTCTCCAAGGATAGCCTAACGACACCTCGAAGCCTGGAGAAGAAAATGTCCGCTTCCAATTCAATCGTCGTCGCCAGCGCAGCCCGCACAGCAGTCGGCTCCTTCAACGGCAGTTTCGCCACCACCCCCGCGCACGAGCTCGGCGCGGTCGTCATCAAGGAATTGCTCGCGCGTGCCAAGGTCGACCCGGCGGAGGTGGACGAAGTCATCCTCGGTCAGGTGCTGACCGCCGCTCAGGGCCAGAACCCGGCCCGCCAGGCTTCCGTCAATGCCGGTCTGCCCAAGGAGACGACTGCTTGGGGCCTCAACCAGGTTTGCGGCTCGGGCTTGAGGGCCATTGCGCTCGGCATGCAGCAGATCGCCACCGGCGACGCCAAGGTGATCGTCGCCGGCGGCCAGGAATCGATGTCGCTGTCGCCGCACGCCCAGCACCTGCGCGCCGGCGTCAAGATGGGCGACTACAAGATGATCGATACCATGATCAAGGACGGCCTATGGGATGCCTTCAACGGCTACCATATGGGCAACACCGCCGAGAACGTCGCTCGTCAGTTCCAGATCACCCGCGAAGTCCAGGACGAGTTCGCGCTGGCCTCGCAAAACAAGGCCGAGGCGGCACAGAAGGCCGGTAAGTTCAAGGACGAGATCGTCGCCGTCACCATCAAGGGCAAGAAGGGCGACACCATCGTCGACCAGGACGAATACATCCGCCACGGCGCTACGCTGGATGCCATGACCAAGCTGAAGCCGGCCTTCGACAAGGACGGCACCGTCACCGCCGCCAATGCTTCGGGCATCAATGACGGAGCCGCCGGCGCGCTGCTGATGAGCGAGGCCGAGGCTGCCAGGCGCGGCATCACCCCACTGGTCCGCATCGCCTCCTGGGCGACCGCCGGCGTCGATCCGGCGATCATGGGCACCGGCCCGATCCCGGCGTCGAAGCGGGCGCTGGAGAAGGCCGGCTGGTCGGCCAAGGACCTCGATCTCGTCGAGGCCAACGAGGCCTTCGCCGCGCAGGCCTGCGCCGTCAACAAGGGCATGGGCTGGGATCCCTCGATCGTCAACGTCAATGGCGGCGCCATCGCCATCGGCCATCCGATCGGCGCCTCGGGCGCCCGCGTGTTCAACACGCTGGTCTACGAGATGCGCCGCCGCGGCGCAAAGAAGGGCCTCGCGACGCTTTGCATCGGCGGCGGCATGGGCGTTGCGATGTGTGTGGAAGCCTTGAACTGAGCGAATGGCGAACTGAGCGAATAGCGAATGGGGAGTAGCGAATAGGGGCGTTGCACGACGGGCTATCGGATCCCTACTCGCTGTTCGCCACTCCCTATTCGCTCTTCCGACCAAAGGGAGGAAATGCATGAGCAAGGTAGCAATCGTCACGGGCGGATCGCGCGGCATCGGTGCGGCGATATCGGTGGCCCTGAAGAATGCCGGCTATTCGGTCGCCGCGAACTATGCCGGCAATGACGAGGCGGCCCAGAAATTCAAGGCCGAGACCGGCATCCCCGTCTACAAATGGTCGGTCGCCGATTATGACGCTTGCGCCGCCGGCATCGCCCAAGTCGAGGCTGATCTCGGTCCGGTCTCGGTGCTGGTCAACAATGCCGGCATCACCCGCGACACCATGTTCCACAAGATGACCCGCGAGCAGTGGAAGGAGGTCATCGACACCAACCTTTCCGGCGTCTTCAACATGACGCATCCGCTATGGAACGGCATGCGCGATAGGAAGTTCGGCCGCGTCATCACCATCTCCTCGATCAACGGCCAGAAAGGCCAGATGGGCCAGGTCAATTATTCGGCCTCGAAAGCCGGCGACATCGGCTTCACCAAGGCGCTTGCCCAGGAAGGCGCCCGCGCCGGCATCACCGTCAACGTTGTTTGCCCCGGCTACATCGCCACCGACATGGTCATGGCCGTGCCGGAAAAAGTGCGGGAATCGATCATCGCTCAGATCCCGGTCGGCCGTCTCGGCGAGCCGGAGGAGATTGCGCGCTGCGTCGTCTTCCTCGCCTCGGAAGACGCAGGCTTCATCACCGGCTCGACGATAAGCGCCAATGGCGGCCAGTATTTCGCCTGAGATCTTATTCGGCTGAACTCTTCTGACACCGATGGCAGGCGGCCCGCCGCAAACGGGCCGCCTGTTTTTGTCTGCGCTCCGGCGGCACCGGGTGGGCATGCCTCAATTTGGCACGCAATACTTAACGGCCTCCCCGCGCCCTGTGGAAACCCGGTTCACATGCTGTGAATTTTTCGGTGCACAAGCTTTGGACAACACCATATCTAGGGGTGAACAAACCGGGAATTTTTGCAGATCGCTGATTCGTCGCCGATTCGTTCCGGCTTTGGCCAAAAGGTTAACGGGCCACGCCGGAAACAGCGCGAAAAAGATTAACGACGATTAGGAAAGATCAACCATTTCATAATGTTCGCGGCCGCGCTCGAGTCCGTCGCGGTCGCTCCCCCGCAAAGGTTAACGACGCTCCGGAACCAGCGCGAGCCAAGCACGAAACGGGCCAGTTCACAGATTCAGCATGTGGTGAGACTCATGGCCAAAAAATCCACATATAGCCGTGAACAAAACCTGAATCAGAGTGAGTCAGTGATTCGTCGCCGATTCGTTCCAGACTCGTTCCAACGGTTAATCGACCGCGGATTTTGACCTTGCCTGTCGTCGCGCCATCTGTTGATGAGAACATTCCGCTTTCGCTTCGCGTCTGAAATCCCTATGTGTGCCCTGTCACACGCGGCGGCACCGCCGCGTCCCCGACAACGAGCGGCAGAAAGCCTCATTTCCGAGCCGATGAATATCCAGCCGAAACCCTCCCAGCCGCTGATCCTTTCCGGCCGCGACGTGACGGCCGTGCTCGGCCCCACCAACACCGGCAAGACCCATCTCGCCATCGAGCGCATGGTGGCGCACGACACCGGCATCATCGGTCTGCCGCTGAGGCTCCTTGCCCGCGAGGTCTATACACGCGTCTGCGAGAAGGTCGGCGCCAGCAAGGTGGCGCTGATCACCGGCGAAGAGAAGATCGTGCCGGCGAGCGCGAGATATTCCGTCTGCACCGTGGAGGCGATGCCGCGAGAGACCGATGCCGCCTTCGTCGCCATCGACGAGGTGCAGCTCGCCGGCGACCTCGAACGCGGCCACATCTTCACCGACCGCATCTTGCATCTGCGCGGCCGCCAGGAGACGCTGCTTCTGGGCGCCGCCACCATGCACGGCATCCTGCAACGCCTGCTGAAGGGCGTCTCGGTGGTGACGCGGCCGCGGCTGTCGCATCTTGCCTATGCCGGCTCGAAGAAGCTCACCCGCCTGCCGCGGCGCACGGCGATCGTCGCCTTCTCCGCCGACGAGGTCTATGCCATCGCCGAATTGATCCGCCGCCAGCAGGGCGGTGCTGCCGTCGTTCTCGGCGCGCTCAGTCCCCGCACCCGCAATGCCCAGGTGGAGATCTTCCAGTCGGGCGACGTCGACTATCTGGTCGCCACCGATGCCATCGGCATGGGCCTGAACCTCGACCTCGAGCACGTCGCCTTCGCCCAGAACCGCAAGTTCGACGGCTACCAATACCGCAACCTGACCGCCGCCGAGCTAGGCCAGATCGCGGGGCGTGCCGGCCGACACCTGCGCGACGGCACCTTCGGCGTTACCGGCCAGGTCGATCCGTTCGACGAGGATCTGGTCAAGAAGATCGAGGGGCACGATTTCGACCCGGTGAAGGTGCTGCAGTGGCGCACCGCCGATTTCGATTTTGCCAGCCTCGATGCCCTGAAACGCTCGATCGAGACCAACGCGCCGGTCGAAGGGCTGACCCGGGCATTGCCGGCGGTCGACGCCCAGGCGCTGGAACATTTGTCGCGCGACGCGGACATCAGGACGCTAGCCACCGGCAGAGAGCGCGTGGCGCTGCTGTGGGAAGCCTGCGCGCTGCCGGACTACCGCAAGATCGCGCCCGCCCAGCATGCCGACCTCATCGCCTCGATCTATATGGACCTTGCACGCCATGGCCATGTCGATGAGAATTACATGGCCGAGCAGGTGCGGCGGGCCGACACCACGGATGGTGATATCGACACGCTGTCGCACCGGATCGCCCAGATCCGCACCTGGACCTTCGTCTCCAACCGACCGGGTTGGCTGGCCGATCAGCTACACTGGCAGGAAAAGACGCGCGAAATCGAAGACAGATTGTCGGATGCGTTGCATGAGCGGTTGACGAAACGCTTCGTAGACCGCAGGACTTCCGTCCTCATGCGGCGCCTTAGAGAAAATACCATGCCTGAAGCTGAAATCAGCCCAACCGGAACCGTGCTCGTCGAAGGCCATCACGTCGGCGAACTGCAGGGATTCCGCTTCACCGCCGACCAGAGCGCCGGCGGCGAGGACGCCAAGGCGGTGCGCACCGCTGCCCAGAAGGCGCTCGCGGCTGAGTTCGAGACGCGCGCCGAGCGCTTCGCCGCCTGCGCCAACGGCGATCTGGCATTGGGCTCGGACGGTGTCCTGCGCTGGATCGGCGCGCCGATCGGCACCCTGGTTGCCGGCGACGAGGCCTTGAAGCCGCGCCTTGTGCTGCTTGCCGACGAGCAGCTCACCGGCCCTGCCCGCGACAAGGTCGCGGCGCGCGCCGAGCGTTTCGTCAATTTCCAGATCGAGTCGCTCTTGAAGCTGCTGGTCGATTTGAAGAATGCCGAGCAGCTCACCGGCATCGCGCGCGGCATCGCCTTCCAGCTCGTCGAGCATTTCGGTCTCATCAACCGCCGCGACATCGCCGAGGAAATGAAGTCGCTCGACCAGGAAGGCCGCGCGGCGCTGCGGCGTCTTGGCGTGCGCTTCGGTGCCTACCACGTCTTCGTGCCGGCGCTGATCAAGCCGGCGCCGGCCGGGCTGGTGACGCTGCTCTGGGCGCTTAAGAGCGACGGCAAGGACAAGCCAGGCTTCGGCGACGTGGTGCATGCGCTGGCATCGGGCCGCACCTCGGTGGTCATCGATCCTGCTTTCGACAAGACGTTTTACAAGCTCGCCGGCTATCGCAATCTCGGCCGCCGCGCCGTGCGCGTCGATATCCTAGAGCGGCTGGCCGATCTCATTCGCCCCGCGACCAACTGGAAGCCCGGCCTCGGCCAGCGACCGGACGGCGCCTATGACGGCCACGCCTTCATGGTGACGCCGCCGATGATGTCGATCCTCGGCGCCACCGCCGACGACATGGAAGAGATCCTAAAAGGCCTTGGCTATCGCGCCGAACCGAAGCCGGCGGCGGAGGTGAAGGCCAAGCTCGACGCGCTGGACAATGCCGCCCGCGAGGCCGCGGCTGCGAAGCTTGCGGCGGAAGAGGCTGCGCGTGCTGCACAGGCGGCAGAGGCGCACGCCGTGGCAACAGACACGGTTGCAGAGACAACGATCGAGGGATCCGAGCCGGCTGCCGCTGTAGTTCCTGCCGAAGCCATCGCGGAAGCCGCGACGGAGCCTGACGCGAAAGATCCGGCGGAAGCGTCGGCTGCGGTCGCGGAAGAGACTCCGCCTGTGGAGACCGCTGCAGCGGTGGACGCTGCAGCAGCGTTTGGGTCGGATGAAAGCGCCGACGCCTCCACCTCGATGGGGGAGGTCGCGGCGGGAAGCGACGCGGGTGGGGCTGACGGCGCCAACGATGCAGGCGGCACCAACACCGGCGACGCCGGCGCTCCCCACGAGGGCGAAAGTGGTGAAGGCGCAGAGCCCTCCGCCGAGCCGGAAGAGCAGAAGCCGATCCTGCTGTGGCGGCAGGCGCGCTTCGACCATTCGCGCCCGCGCCACCGCCATGACAATCGCCGCGACAATCGTCCGCGCAACGGCCAGGCGGCAGGCGATGGCCAGGCGGCTGCCACGGGTGGCCAGGCCGGCGATCGGCCAGCCCGTGAGGGCCGCCGCGACCAGCGCGACGGGGCCGGCAAGCCGCGCTTCGACCGCTCGAAGTTCAAGCCGAGACCGGAACGCGAAGGCGGCGAACGGCGCGAAGGCAGGCCTCAGGGCGAGCGTGCCGATCGCCACGAGGGGGGCCGCCGCGAGGGCCGGCCGGACTGGAAAGGCAACAGGCAGGACGGCAAGGGCAATGCCGCAGGCGGCAGCAAGCCGACCTTCCAGAGCAAGCCGCGCGAGGAGCGTCCGCAGCGCTTCGATCCGGATTCACCCTTTGCCAAGCTCGCCGCCTTGCGCGACCAGCTGAAGAAATAGCCTCGGCCGGTCGCGATGGTTGGAGAAGGCCGCCAGCGCATCGACAAATGGTTGTTCTTCTCGCGTGCGGTGAAATCCCGGTCGTTGGCGGCTAAGCTCGTCATTGCCGGGCGCGTCCGCATCAATCGCGACAAAGCAGCGCAGGCCTCCGATCTGGTCAAGGCCGGCGATGTTCTGACCATCACGCTCGACCGCCGAATCCTTGTCTGGAAGGTGCTTGGGCCTGGCGCCCGGCGTGGTCCTGCCGACGAGGCGCGGCTGCTTTACGAGGATATGTCGCCGCCGCCGACGCCCAAGGGCGAGGCGGTTCCTGACGCCATTCCGGCGCTGCGCGAGGCCGGCACCGGCCGTCCGACCAAGCGGCAGCGGCGGCAGACGGACCGGCTGCTCGGCGAGGACTAGAAGATACGACGGAACCTCGTCGCGGCAGGCGCGCGGAATTCCTTTCCGCGATGCCGGCTCAGGCGGGAAGTCCTGCCCTTGCAAGCGGCGGGCAAAGGCGTTACCTCACCAAAAAAGCCCAGCAAATACGGGACGTCCCGGAGCCTGCGATGACCTATGTCGTGACCGACAATTGCATAAAATGCAAATACATGGACTGCATCGAGGTCTGTCCGGTCGACTGTTTCTACGAAGGCGAGAACATGCTCGTCATCCATCCTGACGAGTGCATCGACTGCGGCGTGTGCGAGCCGGAATGCCCGGCCGACGCGATCAAGCCGGACACCGAGTCCGGGCTCGACAAATGGTTGCAGGTCAATTCCGAATACGCGGAGAAATGGCCCAACATCACTGCCAAGAAAGAGCCGCCGGCCGACGCCAAGAACTTCGACGGCGAGGCCGGGAAGTTCGAGAAGTATTTCTCGCCGGAGCCCGGCGAAGGCGACTGACGGCCGGGCCGGGCAAGCCGGCATGACGCCACGTAAGCGAGCCGGTACAATTGCTCTCTTGACAGCCAGCGATGGCGCATGGCGTTAGCGAATGCAGCAAAACCTTGATTCTTCCGACTTTTTGTGTTATATCCGCGAAACATGCCGGTGACACAACGTCGATTTATGGCGCTAACGCCCCAAATCACTGAAAGGTGAACTTTTCAAATCCGGACCAGAGCGATCTGGGGCAGGCAATCGCATTCGTGCGGTTTGTCGGCCCCGGCTTATTCCGGTGAGTTCACTTGTTGTGCGGCTAAAGATCGGCTTCCGCCGATCGTCTGAGTTCAGCCGGCGCCGCCATGCCGGCGCTACAACTAAGGAGTTCAGGGCGTAATGGCAACGATCACCCCGCAGAAGAAGTCCACCGCGGCCCGTCACGGGTTCAAGACCGGTGAGTTTATCGTTTATCCGGCGCATGGCGTCGGCCAGATCGTGGCCATCGACGAGCAGGAAGTCGCGGGTCACAAGCTGGAGCTGTTCGTCATCGATTTCCAGAAGGACAAGATGCGGCTTAAGGTGCCGGTCGCCAAGGCGACCTCTATCGGCATGCGCAAGCTCTCGGAAGAGGATTATGTCGATCGCGCGCTGAAGGTCGTGCAGGGCCGCGCCCGCATCAAGCGCACGATGTGGTCGCGCCGCGCGCAGGAATATGATGCCAAGATCAATTCCGGCGATCTGATCTCGATCTCGGAAGTGGTGCGCGACCTCTATCGCGCCGACAACCAGCCGGAGCAGTCCTATTCCGAGCGCCAGCTCTACGAAGCCGCGCTCGACCGCATGGCTCGCGAGATCGCCGCCGTCAACCGCATGTCGGAGACCGAGGCGGTTCGCCTCATCGAGGTCAACCTCAACAAGGGTCCGAAGCGCGGCGCCAAGGCCGACAACGAGGAAGCCGAGCAGGAAGAAGCTGCCTGAGCATTCGCCTGCCGGACAACGAAGAACCCGGCCTGGCGCCGGGTTTTTTGTTGCGCGCAATATCGGAAGGTCGGTGCTGCCCTCATCCGCCTGCCGGCACCTTCTCCCGTATAGTGAACGGGGAGAAGCGAGATGACGGCGTCGTTGGCGCCCATTCTGAAACGTTGGCGATAGGCGAACTCTCTGATGAAAGCGTCCTTTCTCCCGTCACTATACGCGGAGATATGCCCGGCAGAGCAATGAGGGGCAGCGCCAACTTATGAAGAAATCGTACCTGATCCCCCGCCCCCGCCTTCCTTCCGCGCTTCCTCCTGCCGCAGCGAGGCGATGAAGCGCTTGGTCCGCTCGCGCTCGGGATTGTCGAACACGATCGAAGCCGGGCCCTTCTCGACGATCGAGCCGGCATCGAGGAACACCACCTCCTGCGCGATCTTGGAGGCAAGTCTCAGATCATGCGTGGCCATCACCATGGTGGTGCCCTCGCGGGCCAGCTGACCCAGCACGTCGACCACTTCCTGCGCCAGCTCCGGATCGAGCGCCGAGGTCGGTTCGTCGCAAAGCAGCACGCGCGGCGACGGCGCCAGCGCCCGGGCGATCGCAACGCGCTGCTGCTGGCCGCCTGACAGAGTCGCCGGCCAGGCATCGGCCTTATGCGCCATGCCGACCTTCTCGAGCAGCGCCATCGCCCGCTCGCGCGCCCGCGCCTGCGGCCATTTCAGCACCGTCACCAGCCCTTCCATGACGTTCTCGATCGCGGTGCGATGCGGAAAGAGCTGAAAATTCTGAAACACCATGCCGGTCTGCAGCCGCACGCGCTGAATGTCCGCCGCCGGTACCTTGGCGCCCGGCCGAAATTCCAGCGTCTCGTCGCCGATGCGCAAAGTGCCCGAGGTCGGAATTTCCAAGAGGTTGATGCAGCGCAAGAGCGTGCTTTTTCCGCCGCCCGAAGGCCCGACCAGCGCCGTGACACTGCCTTCGTCGATGCTGACGGTGACACCTTTCAGGACAAGATTGTCGCCGAAGCGCTTCTCGATGTTGGTAAGGCCGATCATGCATTGGCCTCCAGGAAGCCGCCATAGCGGTTGAGCCGCACCTCCAGCCGCGCCTGCAGAGCCGACAGCACCGAGCTCATCGCCAGATAGAGCGCCGCCGCCTCGACATAGAGGATCAGCGGCTCGTAGGTGGTGGCGACGATGCGCTGCGCAGCCTGGAACATTTCGGGCACCGTTATTGCCGCCGCGAGCGAGGTGTCCTTGACCAGCGATATGAACGTATTGGAGAGCGGCGGCACCGCGACCCGGCCCGCTTGCGGAAGGATCGTGCGCCGCATCGCCTGGCTCCAGGTCATGCCGATCGAATAGGAGGCCTCCCACTGCCCTTTCGGCACCGAGCCGATGACGGCGCGGATGATCTCCGACGTGTAGGCGCCGATATTGAGCGTGAAGCCGATCAACGCTGCGGGAAAGGCATCGAGCAGGATGCCCACCGACGGCAGGCCGTAGAAGATCAGGAAGAGCTGCACCAGAAGCGGCGTGCCGCGAAAGATCCAGACATAGAAGCGCACAAGAGCGACCAGCGGTTTCGGGCCGAACAGCCTGATCAGCGCCGTCACCAGCCCGGCGATAAGCCCCAAGGCGAAGGACAGCAGCGTCAGCGGCACGGTGAAGATCAGTGCCGCCCATAGCAGCGCCGGCAGCGACTCCAGCATCAATTGCAACCAGTGCGGCACGGAGCCCTTCTCCTTTCCGGACGCTGCGACCCTCTGGCCGCATGCGAGCGACTATCAGGTAAAAATCGGCGGGCCGTCAAAGACGGCCCGCCGGAACTCAAGCAAAAGGGATGACTGGGCTTACTGCGAGACGTCCTGGCCGAAATATGTGTCGGCAATCCTCTTGTAGGTGCCGTCGGCCTTGATGTCGGCCAGCGCCTTGTTGATCGCCGCCACCAGTTCCGGATCGCCCTTGCGCACGATGACACCGGAATAATCGGCATTCTCTTCCTGCGCGGCGATCTTCACATTGGCGTCGGGCTTGTGCTTCTTGAAATCGAGGAAGGACAGGCTGTCGTTGATGGTGGCGTCGGCGCGACCGGTGAGCAGCAGCTGGATCGACTGGTCGAAGCCGTCGGTGCCGACCAATTCGGCGCCGTTCTTCTCGGCGAGCTTGCCGAAATTCGAGGTCAGCGACTGCGCCGCCTTCTTGCCCTTGAGATCCGCGAATGTCTTGATGTCGCTGTTGTCGCCGCGCACGATCAGCACCGCCTTGGAGGCGATGTAGGGATCTGAGAAATCATACTTGGCCTTGCGCGCGTCGGTGATGCCGACCTCGTTGATGACGGCGTCGTAGCGGTTGGCGTCGAGCCCCGCGATGAGGCCGTCCCACTTGCCCTCGAGAAACTGCACCTTGACGCCGAGCTTCTCGGCGATCGCCTTGGCGATCTCCACGTCGAAGCCGACCAGGGCGCCGGATTCGTCATGATAGGTGAAGGGCGCGTAGGTGCCCTCCGTGCCGACCTTGATCACGCCCGCCTGCTTGATCTGGTCGAGATTGGCGCCGGCATGACCGGCTGTGACTGCCAGAACCTGCAGCGTTCCGGCGACGAGAAGCGATTTGAGCCATTTCATTTTTCTGTGATCCCGTTTTGACCGGTGCCCCGGCGCATGGTGAGAGCCGCAAACTGGCAGATGGAACCTCAAGAAATAAGGAACCAGATTCCAAAAAACCACCGTTCCAGAAATCCAGTTCTCAAAACCAGCGAAAAATCCGCCAAGCCAAGCCTCACGGATCGATAACAGAAACGTTTTCGGCAGGCATATGCATCCGCCGGCACTACGGAACCATTCGCGCTTCTGGCACGTTGCTGGCTGTTGTAGGGCGCTGCGACGTCATTTCAACCGTCATCCAGTGCAACGACCGCCAAAGGAGCCGGCATGATCGAGGATGTGGCAGGACGGACACTGCTCCGGGCGGCAATGAAGGCTCCCTATCTCGAGCGCGACGAGGAGCATCTCCTGGCCATACGCTGGAGGGAAAAAAAGGATCAGGACGCGCTGCATCTGATCACCGTCGCCCATATGCGGCTGGTGATTTCGATGGCTTCCAAATTCCGCCACTACGGTTTGCCGCTCGGCGACCTCATTCAGGAAGGCCATGTCGGCCTGCTGGAGGCGGCTGCCCGCTTCGAGCCCGCCCGCGAAGTGCGTTTCTCCACCTATGCCACCTGGTGGATCCGCGCCTCGATGCAGGACTATATCCTGCGCAACTGGTCGATCGTGCGCGGCGGCACCAGCTCCGCGCAGAAGGCGCTGTTCTTCAATCTGAGGCGGCTGCGCGCGCGGCTTGCCAACGGCGCCGAGCCGCTCTCCAATGCCTCGCTGTACCGCGAGGTTTCGGCCGCGCTCGGCGTGCCGGAAGCCGACGTGGCAATGATGGATTCGCGTCTTTCGGCCCCCGACAGCTCCCTCAATACCCCGCTTGCCGACGAGAACGGCGCCGCCGAGCGGATGGATTTCCTGGTCTCGGAGGATCCGCTTCCCGACGAGGTCGTCGGCGAAACGATCGACGTCGAGCGCCGCGCGGTCTGGCTGAAAAGCGCGCTCGGCGCGCTCAATGCGCGCGAGCTGCGCATCATCGAGGAGCGCCGCCTTAGCGACGACGGCGCCACCCTGGAATCGCTCGGCGAGGCGCTCGGCATCTCCAAGGAACGCGTCCGCCAGATCGAAGCCCGCGCCATGGAAAAGCTGCGGGCGGCGCTAGTGAAGCAGAACCCCGAATTCCTGGCGGAAGCCGCCTGAAAGCCGAGGCAGCGGCTCGAAGACGTCAGGAGGCCATCTCTTGGCGGCTTTCTGCATCCGTAGCCATGGATTGTGAATTCTTTAACAGACCCTCGCGGCGTAAACTGTCTTCCTGACTGCACCAACTTTAGCGGATGGGGGTTTGCCATGCTGCGATGCTGCGCGTTCCTTGCAGCCCTGGTTCTCGTGTGCTTCACCGCGTTCGAGGCTCACGCCGATCGAAGGGTTGCCTTGGTCATCGGCAATGCCGAATACCGAAATATTCCGGCTCTCAAAAACCCGGACAAAGATGCTCAGGACGTCGCGAACACGTTCCGACTGGCCGGCTTCGACGTCTTCGTCGCAAAGGACTTGACCAAGCTTCAGTTCGAGGAGCGGTTCCGCAACTATCTCGCCGCGGCGGACGGTGCGGATCTGGCCGTCGTCTACTATTCCGGCCATGGTTTTCAGATCGGGGGCGAGAATTTCCTGATCCCCGTCGATGCGTCGCTGAAGGATGCCGCCGACATCGAGGTCCAGGCGATCAAGCTCGACGACGTGCTGGAGCAATTGCGCTCGAAAGCGAAGATCCAGGTGATCATCCTCGACGCCTGCCGGAACAATCCTTTCCCCCGCCAGGATTACTGGCTGAGGGACCAGTTGATCGTCGCGGGCGACGCCGGCCTTGCGCAGGTGAAGAGCTCACTGAACACGCTGATTGCCTTCGCCACCGAGCCAGGCGCGGTCGCCTATGACGGGCGCGGTGCCCTCAGCCCGTTCTCATCTGCCTTTTCGCGCCACGCGTTGGCGCCCAACCAGGAAATCCGCACGGTGATGGCGGCGGTTCGCCGCGACGTGGTCAAAGCCACCAACGGCAAGCAGGTTCCGTGGGAGAATTCCTCGCTGGTCGACGAGGTGGTGCTGATGCGCCACGATGACGCCGGGGGTCAGGAGGTCACGGCCAAGCAGAAGCAGCCGGATCCAGAGATCGGCATCCACCTCACCGGCGCCGCCGAGGCGATCGAAAATCGCGATATCAGCATCCCGGTTGGCGTCGGTCCGGTTCCGCTGAAGCTCGATTTCCCGAGCAACGACCCCGCACTCAGCCTGAAGCTTGCAAGCTATCCGGCAGCGGGAACTCTGTCGCTGCCGGACCGGACCCTGTCTCCGGATTCCAGCCTGATGGCCGGTGAAGTCGATAATTTGCGTTACGAGCCGCAGATCGGCTCGGCTGCTCCGGTCCAGATTGGCTTCCAAATCCGCGGCGGCAGCGCGTCCAAGGCAGCGATGATGAAGCTGTCGCCAAGCGTCGACCCCTGCGACCAAGCGGCGGGCGCACCGCTCGACCTGCAGGGCGTCGCGCCCGGCCGTTTGCAGAACGAGATCACCGGCGAGGCCGCTGAGGCCTGCCAGGCGGCGGTGAAGGCCTACCCCGACGTCGCTCGGTTTCGCTACGAGCTTGGGCGGGCGCTGCTGGCGTCCGGCAAGGTCGACGAGGCCAGGAAAGCTATCCAGGAAGCTGCCGACAGGGGGCACGTCCGCGCCATGTTCGAGCTCGGCCATATCGCTTCGTCCGGAATAGGACCGGCCGCGGACTCCGCGAAAGCGATCAGCTTCTATTCAGAAGCATCCGACAAGGGAGACCCCTATGCGATGGCCGCTTGGGGGCGAGCCTTGTTCAATGGTGTCGACGTCGAGCAGAATACCGGCAAGGGATTGGACCTGCTGCTCAAGGCGGCGGCCATGGGGCACGTCAACGCGATGAACGATCTCGCCGTGATCTTCAAGGATGGCCGCAACGGCGTGCCCGCCGACGAGGCCCGCGCCTTGGCTTTCCTCAAAGCCGGCATCGCGCGGCAAGAGGCATATTCGATGAGCATTCTCGGCCTTCCCGCGCGCAGCACCTTAACGGTCGCAGTGTGCAAGCCGAAGGTTGTGACGAAAATAGTCACCAAGGTAAAGGTTGTCCGCACACCCGCGCCGAAGACGCCGACGGTGACAGTCCCGACAGTGGTCAAACCACCTCAGACCGATACCGGGCCGGCGCCCTGGCGCGGCAGTAGCGGCGATCATTCGGGGTCCGGCGGCGGCCAAAGTGGTGAGGGCAGCGGGGGCAGCACCGGCGGCCAGACCAGCCCTGAAGGCGGCAGCAGTGGCGGGCTCTGATTGCTGCGGCAGCCGCGCGCCCGGGTTGACTGAATAGAAGCGCGCGGCTGATTCGTTGCGGAAGCACGAAACGGGATGCGACCCTACTTGTCGGTGACGATCTTGACCTTGTCGCCGGCCGACACGCTCGCGCCCGGCGACATTGCGTTGAGCACCCGGAACAGGTCGAGCTTTCGGTCGACGCCGACCATCTGAGCGGCAAGCGTGCCCATGTTCTGGCCGGGCTGCACAGTGACCACCCGGATATGCAGCGGCTTCAGCGCCGCCTTCTCGGCCGCGCTCAACGTGCGGAAGGAGCTGCTGACGGAGCGCGCGACCGGCTCCAGCGCGGTGCTGGCCGAGGGTGCCGCAGTCAGCAGCCGGTAGACCTGTCCGCCGGCCCGGATGACCGCGATATCGAACTGCCACCCTTGCGCGCTGGCATGCGCCATCGCCGCCTCGTTGCCGTTGACCGTTTCCTGGCGCACGCTGGCATCGTCTAGTCCGGCGACCCAGCCGCTGCGGATATAGTCGGTGAGCGACACAGACTTGTCGATCGCCACGCCATCGAAGCGGATGGCGATGTCGCCCGGACCGGTCGCGGTCACCGCGGCCGCCGAATTGTCGATGACGAAACCCTCGGGCACCGAGAACGACACGCCAAGGCCGGGATGCAGGAAGGTCTGGCCGCGCACATAGCCCTCTTCCGGCGTGTCGCCGTAGAGCAGCCCGTCTATGCCGGCTAGAAAGGCATCGCGGTCGCGCGTGCCGACGCCGGGCGGTCCGAAGTTGCGGGCGAGCCGCTGCGCCAGCTCGATGCGCTGCGGCGTGTTGGGATGCGTGGCCAGGAAGTCGAGGCTGGCATCCGTGGCGCCGCTGACCGAACGGAAATCGGTATAGGCCGACATCGACTGCAGGAAGCGGCCGGCCGCATAGGGATCATAGCCCGCTTCGCCGATCGACTTGATGCCGATCGCGTCGGCCTGCAGTTCTTGGTTGCGCGAAAACTGCGCAAGCCTCAGCTTGCCGCGGATGAGCGCGGCCTTGGCCGTCGGGCTGTCGCCGAGCACGTCGGAGACGACCTTGGTCGCCAAGCCTTCCTCGGCCTCGAGCTGCTGTCGTTGCAGGCCGTGATTGGCGGTGACGTGGCCCATCTCATGCGCGATGACGGCCGCAAGCTCGGAGGAATCATTTGCCAACGCCAGCAGACCGCGCGTGACATAGAGATAGCCGCCCGGCAGCGCGAAGGCGTTGACGTTGGGCGAGTTGAGGATGGTGATGCGATAGGTCTGGGTCGGATTGGCCGAGACCACCGTCAGATTGCCGACGACCTTGGCCACCATGCGCTCGAGCTTCGGATCGGAATATTCGCCGCCATAGGTGGCGAGAATCCGCGGATGCTGCGCTTTGGCCATTTCGGCCAGCCTGGCGTTGGCGACGACATTGTCGACGGTGATCGGCTTATCGGAGGGCTGGAAGCCGGACTCCTGCACGTCCGGCGGCGTGAACATCTGGCAGCTCGCCAGCGCCACGGCAAAGCCGGCCATCGCGAAAAATCGCGCCAGCGGCTTAGTCCATACCCTCTCGATGCCGGCTGTCAGATCGGCTTCCTTTCGTAATCTTTCGGCAAATCACGGCCCACCCGGACCAGCATGGCCGGACCTAGCCACACTCCCCCGGACAAGGCAAGCAAACGCCTGATCACCCGCAGCCGGTTTGGCCGTAAATTATGTCCGCTTCCGGGCAATGTGTTGTCATCCGGCAACGCTACCGCCTCGATCGCCGATATAGCGCCGGAAGGCCTCCGGTCCAGCACCGTCGAAGAAATCGGCGGCCGACCCTGTTGCCGCGACCCTGCCCTCGTCGACGAACGCGATCTGCTGGCCGATGCTACGCGCGTCCTGCGGCTGGTGCGTGACGAAAAGGACGGTCATCTGTCGCTCGGCGTGAATGCCGGCCACGAGATCGAGCATGTCTTCGCGCAGCGCCGGGCCGAGCGAGGCGAAAGGCTCGTCGAGCAGAAGCACCGGACGGTCCCGTATGAGCACCCGCGCCAGCGCGACGCGCTGCCGCTCGCCGCCGGAAAGCTCGCGCGGCAGCCGCTTTTCCTTGCCGGCAAGGCCGACACGCCCCAGCGCTTCCGCGACCGCGCGGTGGTCGTCGGCCGTGAGCTTGAGCGATGGCGAGCGGCCAAGCCCGACGTTGCCCTCGACCGAAAGATGGGCGAACAGGTTGTTTTCCTGGAACACCATCGACACCGGCCGCGCCGAGGGCGGCGCATTGTCGACATCGATCCCGCCGATCAGCACCTTGCCAGCATTGGGTGATTCGAAGCCGGCCACCAGATTGAGCAGCGTCGACTTGCCTGAACCGCTCGGCCCCATGATGGCGGTGATCCTGCCGGCGGCGAATTCGACATCGAACCGGAAGGATGCCTCGCCATAGCTGAAGGATACGCCGTCCAACGTGACGGCCAGGCCCTTCGTGGCCGCGATGCCATTATAATCCCTCGTCATGCCTTTGCCTCCCGCCCCAGCCAGTCGGCGGCGACAACCAGCATCAGGCAGACGAGGCCGAGCAGCAAGGCCAGCCCCGCGGCGTCGGCGGTCCGGTAGCTGCCCATGCGCGCGAGTAGAAGATAGGGCAAGGTCTGGACGGAATCGCTGCCGAACAGCGCGATCACGCCGAGATCGCCGAGCGACAGCGCCATGGCGAACGCAAAGCCGGTGGCCAAGGGCCGCCGGAGCGACGGCCAGTCGACCAGCCGCAGCCGGTTCCAGCCGGAAATGCCGAGCGCCAGGCAGAGTCGCTCGTGGCGCTCGCTCGCCGCGTCATAGGCAGGGCGGACGGCGCGAATGGCGAAAGGCATCGCCATCACCGCATTCACCGCGACGACCATGACAGGTGCGATGGCGAACACATCGGTGATGTTGCGCAGAGCCAGGAACCAGCCGGCGCCGATCACGATGGGCGGCACGACCAGCACGAAACCGGCGCCGGTGTCGGCGGCATGTTCGAGAAGCGACATGGCGCCGCCCGCGCGGCGCCTCAGGGCCAGTGCGCGTCGGGCGGCGATCAGCGACAGCGACAGCATCACGCAAAACAGCGCCGAGAGAAAGGAGAGCCCGGCGCTGGTGAGCGTCGCGCGGCGCACGGCGTCCTCGCCGGCCAGCCGGCCGAGATCCGCCTCCAGCCCGGCGAGCACGGTCGCCGCCATCGGTGCGGCGACGAACAGCAGCGCAAGCACGATGAGGCCGGCATTCAACACGGCCTCGGTGGTGCTGGTCGCAAGATAGCGGCGTGGCGCTACCGGCAGATTCGCATCGCCGACCGTGTTGGCGCCGAGTCGCGTCAGCATGGCGACCACGACGAAGGTCAGCACGATCTGCAGAAACGTTAGTGTCACGGCCCGCGCGGGATCGAAATCGAAGCGCAGCGCCTGGTAGATCGCGACCTCTAGCGTCGTCGCCGCCTGCCCGCCACCCAGCGTCAGTACGATTGTGAAGGAGGTGATGCACAGCATGAAGACCAGCCCGGCGACCCCCGGCAGCACCGTGCGCAGCGCCGGCCATTCGATCAGCCGGAAGGCCGACCGAGCGTCCATACCGAGCTGGCTCGCCAGCCGCCACTGGTCGGCCGGCACGGTGCCGAGCGCCTCGAGGAACAGCCGCGTGGCCAATGGCAGGTTGAAGAAGACATGCGCGACCAGGATGCCGGAAAGGCCGTAAATGCCCGGCCATTCCCCACCGCCGAACGTGCCGAGGATGCCGGCAAAATAACCGGCATGGCCGTAAAGCGCCAACACGCCGAGCGCGGCGACGATAGCCGGCAGCGCCAGCGGCACCGTGAACAACTGCAGGATCAGGCGACGTCCGGGAAAGTTGGTGTGCCTGGACAGGGCGCGGCCGACGAACACTGCCGGCAAGACCGAAAGCAATGTCGACAGCAGCGCCTGCCAAAGCGTGAAGCGGGCGACGCGGAGCAGATAGCTGTCGAAGGCCGCGGCAGCGCTGGACGGACCGCTTGCGCCTTCGAGGATGAGGCCGGCGAAGGCGCCGCCGATGAGCAAAGTAATGGCGACAAGGGCGATGATGCCGGCAGTGATGTGAGGGTCAGGGCGCGGCGTGGATTGCACGCTGCACCACGTTGGCTCGAGCTAGCGAACGCCGCGTTCCGTCGCGCCCCCCTCTGCCTTGCCGGACATCTCCCTCTCTAGGAGGGAGATTGGCAGCTTTGCCGCTCTTCCTACACCGTCGGCGGCTAGCGAAATCACCGATCCCCCTTTGCGGGGGAGATGGCCGGCCGGACAGAGGGGGGTGCTCAAGCGCCATCCTGCGTCCTACTTGCTCATCGCCGCCAGCCATTCATCCACCCAGGCCTTGCGGTTGGCCGCCACCTCGTCCGGGCTGAACAGCAGGGTTTTGGTCGGCTTCACCAGCTTTTCGAAGGCCGGGTTGAGCGGCTTGTCGGTCTTGCCGGCCGGGAACATCCAGTTGGTCTCCGGGATGATGTCCTGGAACTTGGGCCCGGTCATGAAGGCTATGAATTTTTCCGCCAGCGGGTTCTTCGCGCCGGTTTTGGTGATGCCGGCGACCTCGATCTGCAGATATTCGCCCTCCTCGAAGGACGCCGCCTGATAGCGCTCGGTGTTCTCGGCCACCATGTGGTAGGCCGGCGAAGTGGTATAGGAGAGAACCATCGGCGCCTCGCCCTTGGTGAACAGACCATAGGCCTCGCTCCAGCCCGGCGTCACGGTCAGCACCTTCGGCTTCAGCTTGGCCCAGGCTTCCGGCGCCTTGTCGCCATAGACCGACTTGACCCACAGCAGCAGCCCGAGGCCCGGCGTCGAAGTGCGCGGATCCTGGATAATGATCTTGTCGGGGCCGGTGCCCTCGACCAGTTCCTTCAAGCTCTTCGGCGGGGTCTTCAGCTTTTCGGTGTCGTAGACGACGGCGAAATAGCCGTAGTCGAAAGGCACGAAAGTGTCGTCTTTCCAGCCGCCGGGCACATTCAAATCGGCCACCGCGCCATGCGGCGCGAATAGGCCGCTCGCCTTGGCATCCGCGGTCAGGTTGGTATCGAGGCCGAGCACGACATCGGCCTTGGTGCCGGCGCCCTCCAGCTTGACGCGGTTGAGCAGTGCCACGCCGTCGGCAACCGAGACGAATTCGAGATCGCAGCCGCATTCGGCCTCGAATTCCTTCTTCACCGCGGGCCCGGGACCCCAGTCGGCGGTGAAGCTTTCGTAGGTGTAGACGGTAAGCTTGTCTTTCGCCTCGGCAGGCCCGACGCCCACCAAAAGCGAAACAAGGCCGGCTGCAAGAACAAGGTTGGACAATAACGAGCGCATCGGCGCCTCCTTCGTTCGCGTTAAAGGAATTGAGGCGTCGGATGGTCCGAAGCGTCTAATCCCTCCGCCGGTACAAACCGGATCAGGTTCAGCGGGTTGGCTTTCGTTGCCTCTCAGCCGGTTCGCAAAATCAGCGTCCGGCACCCCGTTAGAGCATTTCGAGACATAGGCCCGGCCGATGCGGCGCGCAAGCGGAAGTTTCCGGGGATCATCACCGTTCACCGCGGTAGCGAAGCGCGATTCCGTTTGGACGCGCCCGCTTCCGTTTCGTGGGCCGGGCTGGTAAGGGCGACGGCCATGGGCACATTCACCATCCTGCTTGGCGGCGATCTCGTCCGCACGCCTCGCCTCGATCGCCAGATCGAAGGCTCCCGCATCATCGCCGCCGATGCCGGTATCGGCCATGCCCATATGCTTGGCCTCCTGCCGGAGCTCTGGGTCGGAGATTTCGACTCGGTACCGCCAAACCTGCCGGAGAATCTGGCCGCCGTGCCGCGCAAGATTTTCCCGACCGAGAAGGACATGACCGACGGCGAGCTCGCCATTGCCGAGGCGCTGGCGCGCGGCGCCACCAGCCTGGTGCTGGCCGGCGCCTTCGGCGGCAAGCGCGCCGATCATGCCTTTCTGCATTTGGCTCTGAGCGTGCGGCTGGCCGAGGCGGGCATGACCGTGCTGCTGACCAGCGGCGCGCAGGAAGGCGTGCCGATCCTGCCGGGCAAAGCCGGCTTCGACTACGCCGAGGGCACGCTGTTCTCGGTGCTCGGCTTCTCCGACCTCGCCGGCCTGACGGTCTCAGGCGCCAAATGGCCGCTGGACGGTGTCGAGGTGGCGTTCGGCTCATCGCTTACCATATCAAATGAGATCAAGGGTCGGCTCGAGATCGCGCTCGAGCGTGGCCGGGCGCTGCTGCTCGCCCACCCCTATCCTCTTCCCGAAAGCTGACATGGCACCGCCTCTTCTCAATCTGGATGGCATAAAACTGACTTTTGGCGGCACGCCGCTGCTCGACGGCGCGGCGCTGAGCGCCTCCGCCGGCGAGAAGATCGCGCTTGTCGGCCGCAACGGTTCGGGCAAGTCGACGCTGCTCAAGATCGTCGCGGGGCTGATCGAACCGCAGGACGGCGAAGTATTCCGCCAGCCCTCGGCAACGGTGCGCTACCTGCCGCAAATGCCCGATATGGATGGCTTCGCCAGCGTGCGCGCCTATGTCGAGGCCGGCCTCGGGCCGGCCGACGACCCGCATCGCGCCACCTATCTGATGGAGCATCTCGGCCTGACCGGCGAGGAGCGGCCGAACGACCTTTCCGGCGGCGAGGCGCGCCGCGCAGCACTGGCCCGCGTCATGGCGCCGGAGCCCGATATCCTGCTCCTCGACGAGCCGACCAACCATCTCGACCTGTCGGTCATCGAATGGCTGGAAGAAGAGCTTGCCCGCACCTCGTCGGCCGTGATCCTGATCTCGCACGACCGCCGCTTTCTCGAGCGCGTCTCGCGCGCCACCGTCTGGCTCGACCGCGGCCAGACGCGCCGGCTGGACAAGGGGTTCGCGCGCTTCGAGGAATGGCGCGACCAGGTGCTTGAAGAGGAAGAGCGCGAACAGCACAAGCTCGGCCGCCAGATCGTGCGCGAGGAGCATTGGCTGCGCTATGGCGTGACCGCCAGGCGCAAGCGCAACATGCGCCGGCTCGGCGAGCTGCAGGCCATGCGCCAGCGTTTTCGCAGCCATCGCGGCGCCGAGGGTTCGGCGACGATGGTGGCAAGCGACGCCGCTGAATCCGGCAAGCTGGTGATCGAAGCCAAGGGCATCGAGAAGAGTTTTGGCGACCTCACCGTGGTCAAGGGCTTTTCGACCCGTATTCAGCGCGGCGATCGCGTCGGCCTTGTCGGGCCGAACGGCGTCGGCAAGACGACGCTTCTCAAGATGCTGACCGGCGAGCTGCCGCCGGATGCCGGCACCGTGCGGCTCGGCGTCAATCTGGAAATCGCAACACTCGACCAGAAGCGCGAGGCCGTCGACCCGCAGGAGACGCTGGCGAATTACCTGACCGACGGGCGCGGCGAGAACCTTGTGGTCAATGGCGAGCAGCGCCACGTCGTCTCCTATATGAAGGATTTTCTTTTCAAGCCGGAGCAGGCGCGCACGCCGGTGCGCGAGCTTTCAGGCGGCGAGCGGGCGCGACTGCTGCTGGCCCGGGTGCTGGCGCGGCCGGCGAACCTTTTGGTGCTCGACGAGCCGACCAACGACCTCGACATGGAGACGCTGGAGCTGCTGCAGGAACTGGTCGCCGGCTTTGCCGGAACGGTCGTCCTGGTCAGCCATGATCGCGATTTCCTTGACCGCACAGTCACCAGCGTGATCGCGCCCAACGGCGCCGGACGCTGGATCGAATATGCCGGCGGCTATTCCGACATGCTGGCGCAACGCGGCGGCTCGAAGCTGGAGGAGCGCAAGGCAAGGCCGAAGGCTGAAGCGAACGAAGCGACGGCCAGAGCCGAACAGACCAGCGCTAAAAGCCCGGCCAAGAAGCTCTCCTTCAAGCAGAAGTTCGCGCTGGAATCCCTGCCGAAGAAGATCGAGGCGGTGAGCGCGTCCATCTCAAGGCTGGAGAACAGTATCGCCGACCCGTCCTTCTACGAGCGCGATCCCGCATCGTTCCAGAAGACCATCGCCGCGCTCGACAAGGAGCGCACCACGCTGGCCTCACTTGAGGAAGAGTGGCTGGAGTTGGAGATGCTACGCGAGGAGATGGAAGGCTAGCCGCTATCGGCAAGGCTCAGAGGCAGGCCTCGCAGATCGCAGCGATATGGCGTCTGTCGGTGCCGCAGCAGCCGCCAAGCACGGCTATCTGGCCGAAGCGGTCGCGCATGGCGCGGTAGCGCCGGCCGAGGTCGACAGGATCGCCTGGATCGAGTTCGGTCGCCGCATCCAGCTCGGCATGGCTTTTGGCTGAGGCGTTGGCCCGCACGCCGCGAATGCGCCTGATCCAGCGTCCGTCGCCGGCAAGGACGGCGTCGAAATGGCTCGGATGTGCGCAGTTGATCATGAAATATGCGGGAGCGCCGTCCGTTTCGTCGTCAACGGTCTCGATGGCGTCTCTCAAGCTCTCCCCCGAAGGCAGGCGTCCGTCCGTCTCGACGGTAAACGAAATCACCGACGGGAGCCCCACCGCCATCGCGGCACAGGCTATTCCGGCAGCCTCCTGCGCATAGGTCATCGTGATGGCGCTGACCATATCGGCGCTGGCATCGCGGAACGCCTTGACCTGATCGCCGTGATAGGTCTCGGCCTCGGCGGGCGTCATGACTGTGTCAATGCGGTAGCCGTCGCCACGGGGCCCGACCACCCCATTGACCAGCACGGTCATGCCACGCGCAACATAGGGCGCAGCCAGCGCCCGCGCCCATGACACTGCCTGCATGTCTATGCCCGACAATGCGACTTTCGAATAGCCGAGCTTTTCGCCCCAGTCCGGATTGGCGCGCCACGTCGGAGTATCGAGCACGAAGCCGACCCCGTGTTTGTCGGCGATGTCGAGATACTGGCGGAAATAGCGGGCCAACGTCGTCCGCCCCTCCTCCTCGCCAAGAAGCGGAAAGGCGGCGAAGGAGGGCAGATCGAGGCCTTCCAGAAAAACAAGCGAGGTCTCGAGGCCGCCATCGGTCAGGAAAACGGCTTCACCCAGCTCACGAACGTCGATCTTCGCACTGGTCATCGCCGTCTCCGGTCAGACCTGCCGCTTGCGCGACTATAGCATTTGAGGGCGAATTTGCCATGCCGGTTCGGTCGCGAAGGTCGCGCTGGTCCAAGCTATCCATTGCAGCACTCGCGTGATGCGCATATTCTATACGCATGTTGCGGAGGCTATCATGCGCAAGATTGCCGCAAATGCGGTCCGCCAGCCGGCAAATCTATCGATCGATTCACAGCTCATGAAGGAAGCCAAGGGGCTCAACGTGAATGTATCTCGTGCCGCCGAAGCCGGGATCGCAGAAGCCGTGGCAGCCGAGAAAACGCGGCTGTGGAAGCTCGAAAACCGCGCCACCATGGATGCCTGGAACGAGTATGTCGACACGTACGGCGTTCCGCTCAAGGAGCATAGGCGTTCTGATGGCGCGCTATGACGCCTTTGCCGCCAGCGGCATCGAAGGCGGCTACGTCCTCGAGGTTCAATCCGACCTGCTCGACAATTTCAAGACGCGCGTCGTCGTTCCGCTTTTGCCCCTCGCGTCGGCGCCGCCGCCAATGCGGAAGCTGCATCCGGTCTTCGAAATCAATGGACGCAAGCTGGTCATGGCCACCCATCTGATCGCTACGGGGGCTGCGACGGAACTCGGGGAAAACCGTTTCAACCTCGCGAAGCATCACGACGAGATCGTTGCAGCGCTCGACATGCTGTTTCAGGGCTTCTGAGCCGCTCGGCCTCAACCGGACGTCTTCGTCGCCCAGGCCTTCAGCGCCTCATCAAAAACCTTCTCGCCCGGAATGCCCTTTTCCATGGTGAGCAGGGCACGGCGTCCGGTCTTGTAGACCACCGGCACGTCGATCCAGGCCTGCCCCCTGAGCAGCGTCAGGTTGGCGTCCTCGTCGGCTTTGGTGTCGTTGAGGGCGACGAGGAAGAAGCCGTCGGCGATCTTGGCCGGGATGCCGATCAGCGGGCTGCCGGCGTCCTGTTCCGAGCTCTTCATGGCGATGCGCAGGATGTTGTCGACGCCGCCGCCGTCAAACCCTTCCGGCGTCAGGAAGATCATCTCGATGATGTGGCTGGCCGGCAGCGTCTGGTCGGTATTGCGCCGGATGGTCATGCGCAGCTGGATGTCCTTGCCGGGTATCGTCGCCTCGGCGCGGATCGCCGGCTCCGGCGGCAGGTCGCCGCCCGGCGATTCCTGCACCAACGACCAGACGATGCTGCCGGGCTCGGCGGTTCCCTGCTGGGTGCTGGTGCGCTCCTCATAGAAGATCGCTTTCTGGCCGACCGGCACGGTCGCTTGGGCCGTCGCAGGCGCAGTCCCGGACGCGGGTGGCGGAGTCGTGCCAGCGGCAGGCGGAGTGGCCGCCGCGGCCGGAGGCGTGGTTCCGGCGGCCGGCGCGGGCGGATTGGCGGCGGCACCGGCGGGCGCCGACGGCGTGGTCCCGGCAGGCGGGCTCGCTGGCGGGGTTTGCGCAGCCTGCGGAGTGTCGGCGGCGGGCGGGGTCGCGGCCGGAGTTGGCGCGGCGGGCGGCGTGCCGGCGGCGGGCGCCGGCGTCATCCCAGGCGCGGCTGGCGGCGGCGTGGTCAGCGCGGCGACGGATTCGCCCTCGCCGATGGTGCTCTGGCCGCCGGCCGGACCAGGATCTACTTCCTTGCCCTCGGGCGTCAGCCGCTGGGTGAATTTCGCCGTTTCGGCCGGCTCATTGGCTGCAGCCGCGTTATTGCCCGCAGCCGGCGGCGCGGCCGCCGTCTCGGCGGTCGGCTTTGTCGGGGCGGCAGGCTTGACCAGAGGCTCGGTCGAGACGGTCTGGCTGCTGCCGCCCTTCAAGCCGAGTATGGAGCTGAACGCATCCTTGTTCAGCCAAACGCCGTACCCGCCGCCGGCCAGCACCAGCAATGCGACAACGGCAGCAATCAACCCGCCATAGCTGCGCTTGCGCGGCGCAGGCCGCAGCCGCTGGAAAGTATCGGCCGGCTGCTCGTCATTGGCAAAGACATCGCTGTCCTCGTCCGGTTCGGCGGCGTTCATCCCGGGCAGGCCGACATCGTCCTCGCGCGGCGAGGGCATGGGCGGCGGTGCCGCGGGCACCTTGTGCCAGCCGCCGGGCTCAGTCTTCGTTGCCCGTTGCCAGCTTGGTTCCGTCTTTGCTGCGGCTTGCCAGCTCGGTTCCGCCTTCACCGGCGCCGGTGCGGGCGCCGTCTTGAAGGGCTCCGGCTTGAAGGGCTCCGGCTTGAAGGGCTCCGGCTTGGCAGGTTCGGGCTTCGCCACCGACGGCTGCCGGACGTGGCTCGGCTGGTTCTTGTTGCGGTCGATCGAGGAAAAAATATGTTCCAGCTCCGCCAGGGGATCTTCCGCTGGAGCCGGCTTGGGCGCCGGAGCAGGCTTGGCATACTCGCGCTCGACGCTGGCGACGGCATCTTCGAGCGAACGTTTCTGCTTGCTGATGACCTCGGCCGACAACGGCGGAGAATAGTTCGCGAGTTTCTTCGCCAGCATCTCACGAGCATTCTCGTAAATCCGCTTGCGCAACTCGGGCGAGGGCTCGCTGTGCTTCGCAAGCTGTTTTTTCAGAACACCAACGAAATCTGCCATGCGTCAGTCGACCTGCAATTCTTTCCCGGGCCGGCCGCAAATCAGCCGTAGCGCCTGGAAGCGCTGTGAAACTAGTCTTGAAACGGATCGGTCACAAGTATCGTGTCGTCCCGCTCCGGGCTGGTGGAAAGCAGTGCAACCGGGGCGCCGATCAGCTCCTCGATGTGGCGGACATATTTGACGGCTTGCGCCGGCAGATCGTTCCAGCTCCTGGCGCCGGCCGTCGTTCCCTTCCAGCCTTCGAGCGTCTCATAGACCGGCTCGACGCGCGACTGGGCGCCCTGGCTGGCCGGCAGATAGTCGATCAACTCGCCATCGAGGCGATAGCCGGTGCAGACCTTGATCTCGTCCAGCCCGTCGAGCACGTCGAGCTTGGTGAGCGCGATGCCCTTGATGCCGTTGACGGCCACCGCCTGGCGCACCAGCACGGCGTCGAACCAGCCGCAGCGGCGCTTGCGGCCGGTGACGACGCCGAATTCGTGGCCGCGCGTGCCGAGGAACTCGCCGACCTCATTCTTCTGCTCGGTCGGGAACGGCCCTTCGCCGACGCGCGTCGTATAGGCCTTGGTGATGCCGAGCACATAGCCGATCGCGCCGGGGCCGGTGCCGGAGCCGGCGGCCGCTTGCCCTGCCACGGTGTTGGATGAGGTGACGAAGGGATAGGTGCCGTGGTCGATATCGAGCAGCGTGCCTTGCGCGCCCTCGAACAGGATGCGCGCACCCGCGCGGCGCTTGTCGTCGAGCACCTTCCAGACGCGGTCCATGTAAGGCAGGATCTCGCCGGCCACCGAGGTCAGCTCCTGCATGATCGCCTCCTGGGTCGCTTCCGGATGGCCGAGCCCGCGGCGCAGCGCATTATGATGCGTGAGCAGCCTGTCGACCTTCAGGGGAAGCGTTTCCAAATCCGCCAGATCCATCACCCGCACCGCACGCCGGCCCACCTTGTCCTCATATGCGGGGCCGATGCCGCGGCGGGTCGTGCCAATCTTGGTTCCGGAATTCGAGGCGGCGTCTTCGCGGAACCCGTCCAGCTCCCGGTGCAGCGACAGGATAAGCGCGGTGTTTTCGGCGATTTTCAGGCGTTCGGGCGTCACCTCCACGCCCTGCTCCTTGAGCTTCTTTGTTTCCGCGACGAAGGCGTGCGGATCGAAGACCACCCCGTTGCCGATGATCGACAGCTTGCCCTCTCTGACCACGCCGGACGGCAAGAGCGAAAGCTTGTAGACCTTGCCGTCGACGACCAGGGTATGACCTGCATTGTGGCCGCCCTGGAAGCGCACGACCACGTCGGCGCGCTCCGACAGCCAGTCGACGATCTTGCCCTTGCCTTCGTCGCCCCACTGCGAGCCGACGACCACCACATTGGCCATGTTCTTTTCCTTTGAGATGCCGCCTTGGCGGCTTGAAACGACAGGCCTCTATAGCCTCATGTGCAGGCCGATGCGACCCCTTCTTTGTCCCCGAAACCACCCAGGGCACAACAAACCAGGCACAACAAATTCCGGCTTTCGCATCATTTACTTGGCCTCGCCATCGCAATAGGCCGGCATCCTTCTTCCACCGCGCCTGCCGGTCCAGGATTAAGCGATGCATCGAGCCGCCTATCTGTTCCTGCTCTCCACCATGCTGCTGTGGGGCGGCAATTCCGTGGCCGGCAAGCTCGCCGTCGGCCATGTGTCGCCGATGACGTTGGTTTTCCTGCGCTGGGTGCTGGCGGTGCTGATCATGCTGCCCGTCGGCTGGCGGACGCTTCGCGAGGACTGGCCTGAACTGCGCCGGCATTGGCTGCTGGTCGCCGGCCTCGGCGCCTGCGGCTTCACGGTGTTCAACGTCATCTTCTACACGGCGCTGAACTACACGACCGCCATCAATGTCTCGATCGAGCAGGCCTCCATACCGATCGTCATCATCCTCGCCAACTTCGTGCTGTTTAGGCTGCACGTGCAGCGCCTGCAGATCGTCGGCGTCGCGCTCACCATCCTCGGCGTCGCCCTGACCGCTAGCCAAGGCGACCTCGGCCAGCTGCTGAAGCTCGAGCTCAATTTCGGCGACGCCATCATGCTGGTCGCGGTCCTCTGCTACAGCCTCTATTCGGTGGGGCTGCGCCTGAAGCCGGCCGTCCGCTGGCAGAGCTTCATGCTGGCTTTGTCGCTCGCCGCACTTTTGACCTCGGTGCCGTTCTTTGTCTGGGAAGTGGCGGCGGGCCGCGTCATCGTCCCGGACGCGCGAGGATGGGCGGTCGCGTTCTACACCGCGCTCGGCGCGTCCGTCGTCTCGCAGATCTTCTACATCAAGGGCAACGAGCTGATCGGCGCCAATCGCGCCGGACTGTTCATCAATCTGGTGCCCATCTTCGGCACCCTGCTTTCGGTGCTGATCGTCGGCGAGCAGTTCCAATTCTATCAGGGTCTTGCGCTTGGGCTCGTGCTCGGAGGCATCGCGCTGGCCGAATACAGCGGCAGCAGGGCCGTTCTGTAGGGGAATGCCCCGCATGCCGAAGCATGCGGGGCATGATCTTTCAGGCGGCGCCGACATCGAAGTGCAGCGGTTTGGCCGAATCGATCGATTGGTGCGCCCGCAGTTGATCGAGCACCCTTTCCGGGAAGGGTGCGTCGAGATAGAGCAGCGCGATCGCATCGCCGCCCGGCCGGTTGCGGCCGAGCTGGAAGTTGGCGATGTTGACGCCGTTCTCACCGCAGACGGTGCCGAGCAGGCCGATGATGCCGGGCGCGTCGGCATTGGTCGTGTAGAGCATGTGCTGGCCGACCTCGGCATCGAGGTTGATGCCCTTGATCTGGATGAAGCGCGGCTTGCCGTCCGAGAAGCAGGTCCCGGCGATCGAGCGCGTCATGTGCTCGGTCTTGACGGTGAGCTTGATGTAGCCGTCGAAGACGCCAGATTTGTCGCGCTTGACCTCGGCGACGATGATGCCGCGCTCCTTCACCATGATCGGCGCCGAGACCATGTTGACGTCGGAGACCTGCGGCCGGATCAGGCCGGCAAGAGTGGCGCTGACCAGCGCGCGCGTGTTCATCGTCGCGGTCGAGCCGTCGAACAGTATCTCCACCTCCTTGATCGGATCTTCGGTGACCTGGCCGACAAAGGCGCCGAGCACCTCGGCCAGCTTGACGAAGGGTTTCAGTCGCGGCGCTTCCTCGGCGGTGATCGAGGGCATGTTGATGGCGTTGGAAACGGCGCCCTTGATCAGGTAATCGGCCATCTGCTCGGCCACTTGCAGCGCAACGTTCTCCTGCGCCTCGGTGGTCGAGGCGCCGAGATGCGGGGTTGCCACGACATTCTGCATGCCGAACAGCGGATTGTTCTCCGCCGGCTCGGCCTCGAAAACATCGACGCCGGCGCCGGCCACCTTGCCGCTCTTCAGCGCCGCGACCAGGTCGGCCTCGACGACCAGCCCGCCGCGCGCGCAATTGATGATTCGCACGCCGTCCTTCATCTTGGCGATCGCGGCCGCATCGATGATGTTGCGCGTCTTGTCGGTCAGCGGCGTGTGCAAGGTTATGAAGTCGGCGCGCGCGAAAAGCTCGTCGAGCTCGACCTTCTCGACGCCGAGTTCTTCAGCGCGGCTGTCCGACAGGAACGGATCGAAAGCCACGACATGCATCTTCAGGCCGACGCCGCGCGTCGCGACGATCGAGCCGATATTGCCGCAGCCGATCACGCCCAGCGTCTTACCGGTGATCTCGACGCCCATGAAGCGGTTCTTCTCCCATTTTCCCGCATGCGTCGAGGCGTTGGCCTCCGGGATTTGGCGCGCCAGCGCGAAGATCATCGCAACGGCATGCTCGGCCGTGGTGATCGAATTGCCGAAGGGCGTGTTCATCACGATGATGCCTTTCCGGCTAGCCGCCGGAATGTCGACATTGTCGACGCCGATGCCGGCGCGGCCGACGACCTTGAGCCTGGTGGCGGCATTGATCAGCTTCTCGGTGACCTTGGTCGCTGAGCGGATGGCGAGGCCGTCATACTGGCCGATCACTTCGAGAAGCTTTTCCTTGTCCTTGCCGAGATCGGGCAGGTAGTCGACCTCGATGCCGCGGTCCTTGAAGATCTGCACGGCGGTGGTTGAAAGTTTATCCGAGACGAGAACGCGGGGCGCCATGGCGGCCTCCTTGAAGAATGGGATTGATCCGTTTGGGATCGGCGGCCCGAAGGCCGCCGCGAATGACTCAGGCGGCCGCTTTCAGCGACGCCTTCTGCATGGCGAAGGCCCAGTCGAGCCAGGGCAGCAGTGCTTCGAGATCGGAGGTCTCGACGGTCGCGCCGCACCAGATGCGAAGGCCGGGCGGCGCATCGCGGTAGGAGCCGATGTCGTAGGCGACATCTTCCTTGTCGAGCGTCGAGACGATACCTTTGGCGAAAGCCGCCTGACCGTCGGCATCGAGCGCCGCCACGTCCGGATCGGTGAAGGACAGGCACACGGAAGTGTTTGAGCGCGTCGCCGGATCGACGGCCAGATGGCCGAGCCACGACGACCTGGCCACGAACCGGTCCAGCACCGCGGCGTTGGCGTCGGCGCGGGCGATCAGCGCTTCCAGGCCGCCGATCGACTTCGCCCATTGAAGCGCATCGAGATAGTCCTCGACGCACAGCATCGACGGCGTGTTGATGGTCTCGCCCTTAAAGATGCCCTCGATCAGCTTGCCGCCGGAAGTCAGGCGGAAGATCTTCGGCAGCGGCCAGGCCGGCTTGTAGGTTTCCAGCCGCTCGACGGCGCGCGGGCTGAGGATCAGCATGCCGTGCGCGCCCTCGCCGCCCAGCACCTTCTGCCAGGAGAAGGTGACGACGTCGAGTTTATCGAAGTCGAGCCGCTGCGCGAACGCCGCCGAGGTGGCGTCGCAGATGGTGAGACCCTTGCGGTCGGTCGGAATGAAATCGCCGTCCGGCACGCGCACGCCGGAGGTCGTGCCGTTCCAGGTGAAGACCACGTCGCGATCGAAATCGATCTGCGTCAGATCCGGCAACACGCCGTAGCCGGCCTCGAACTTGCGCACATCGGCGAGCTTGAGCTGCTTGACGACATCGGTCACCCAGCCGGAACCGAAACTTTCCCAGGCGACCATGTCGACGCCGCGCTCGCCAAGCAGCGACCACAGTGCCATCTCGACCGCGCCGGTATCGGATGCCGGCACGATGCCGATCCGGTAACCGGCCGGGACCTTGAGGATTTCGCGCGTCAGCTCGATCGCCTGTTCGAGCTTGCCCTTGCCGATTTTGGCGCGGTGAGAGCGTCCGAGCGCAGCAGCTTTCAGCGCCTCGACCGACCAGCCGGGGCGTTTTGCACAGGGACCTGAGGAGAAATTGGGGTTTGCCGGACGGAGTCCGGGCTTGGTAAGCGTCGTCATCGTGGTCTATCCTTCCAGATAGTGGCCCCTCGTTGGGGAGGGGTGGCCCACGGACGGCGATATGCTTTCAGGCTTTCGGCGTCAAGAGCAAAGTTTTTGTCGCTGTCGGGATATTTGTCTCACGGCACCACGCGCCGGAAACGAAAAAGAACGGCGGACCGCTCGATCCGCCGGCGGCAATTTCCGAGTTCTCTCGCTCACCAAAGATCGTAGCGCAGCCCGAGCTTGACCTGGTGATTGCTGATCCCCTTTCGGATCGAGTAGGAGGTCAGGCTGTCGGCTGTCGCATATTCAGCATCAGGCGCTGAGAAATACTGATATCCCAGATCTATCAGCACATTCTTTGAGACCTGGTAAGCAAAACCTGCATTCAAGGTGTACGCAAGTGAATACTTCGTCTTGTTATCGGTTTGGGTGAAATCATCGGAGGGATCAGCGTTGTCGGTGAAATAGCTCGCTGAAAGATTGTACTTGCTCCGCACAATGCCGAGACCCGCTCCAACATAAGGTGTAACGCCAATATAGGTACCAAGGTCGACGTAACCGTTGAGAATGCCCGAGAATGCATAATTCTTGAGGGTCGCGGATGCCACGGTTGCCGTGGCCGGCGGTGTCACGATCAATGTGTCATCGTAGCCGACACTGACCCTGTTGCCCGGCAGATAACCGAAATTGAAATCAGCACGCAGGTAATCGGTGAAATGGTAGCCGAAGCCTATACTCGCAAAGATCGGGTCTTCTTTGTCGCTGAAGCTCCCCGGCGGGGAGGCGAAATCCTCATTCCTGAAGCTCTTCTCCACCAGATAGGAGACGTCGCCGCGGAGGTACCAGCCGGAGCCTACCTCGACCGGCTGATAATCCGGCGCCTGATCGACATAGATCGGCGGATCGTAGTCGGCCGACACCGCCTGTGTCGCCGGCATCAACACGATTGCGGCGAGCGCCAGTGCGATACACGATTTTGATGTCATGGTCCCCGGCTCCTGAGATTGGCGCCAGTCGCGAACGCGAGCACAGCTGCCGTTTCAGGAGCATTGTTAACCATAGTGGTTAAGTGCCGGTTAAGGATAACAGGGGGTTACCGAATTGATTTCGATGCTGTTTTACCGGCCACCCACAAAAGAAAATCGCCCGGCTGGCGCCGGGCGATCGGCAGAATTTCAGGATCTCGAAGCGGCTACTTGGTGTAGATCGGCTCCGGCTCAGGCTGGTAGGCCACCGGTGTAGTGCACCCATTGTTGCCGCCGAATTGGTAGCGCAGACCGCCGCGCACCTCATGCGTGTTGATGCCGTGGTCGAACCCCGGCCCGGAACTCGTCGAATCGAACTCGAACATGCGCCCGCCCTGGATGTGAGTGAAGCGGTAGCCTGCGTCGAGGATCACCCTGTCGGTCAGGCAGTAGGAAGCGCCGGCCATGAGCGCATAGGCGAAGCGCCAGTTGGACGAACCCGGGTTGGTTTCGGTGGTGTTCGGATCGTGGACCGTGTCCCACTTGACGTGCGCGCCGCCGATGCCGGCGCCGACGTAAGGCGTGATGCCGTGATAGGTGCCGATGTCGACATAGGCATTGGCCAACAGCAGCAGCGCGCTCATCCTCGACACCTCGGTTGATGTCGTGACGAGGTCCGAGGTCTGGCCGTTGAAGTCCGACTTGAACCAATAGTCGGCCGTCAGATCGGTTCGGAAGTAATCGTTGATCTTGTAGCCGACGCCGCCGCCGAGCGAGAAGCCGCCCTTCAGCTTGCCGAAATCGAAATCGTTGGTGCCGGGCGGTGGCCCGTATGTAATGTAGTCGATGCCGCGCAAGGTCGACTTGTGGTAGTCGATGTCGCCGCGAATATACCAGCCGCCGACGTCGATCGGCTGCGCCTCGACCACCGGCGGCGGAGCTTCCTCCACCGGCGGTGGTTCCCCCAGGTCGGCGGCGAGGGCCGGTCCGGCCACTCCCGCCAACAGCGCGGCAAACAGTGCCATTCTTGCGGTATCGAACATGCTGTCACCCCTAAGAAGCCTCGGGACGACATCGCCCGAAGATGAACCTCGGCGTGGATAATGAATTGCAAAGGTTAAAAGCCGTTTAACCGTACCGATTAACCACGAATGCCTACAATTTTAGAGGGTATTCCGTTGTCCGGGGGTGTTGCGCGCGCTTGAAAAAGCCCGCCTGGCGGCGGGCTTGCAGGTGCGATCGTCCGGTTTGCTGCGGCGATCAGGCGGCGCTGCGGGTATCCGAGATGATGCCGACGATCTCGTTGACGACGGCCTCGACCAGCTGCGGATCGTCGCCTTCGGCCATGACGCGGATGAGCGGCTCGGTGCCGGACGGTCGGATAACGAGGCGGCCGGCCTTGCCCAGGCGGTTGCGCCCTTCCTCGATGGCTGCCTTGACCGGCGCCTCCTCCAGCGGCTTGCCGCCGGAGATGCGGACGTTCTTCAGAAGCTGAGGCACCGGCTCGAACTTTTTCGACAGCTCGCTGACCGGCCGGTTCTGCCGTTTGATGCAGGCCAGCACCTGCAGCGCCGAAACCAGGCCGTCGCCGGTGGTCGAGAAATCGGACAGCACAATATGGCCGGACTGCTCCCCGCCGACATTGAGGCCGTGCGCGCGCATGTGCTCGACGACATAGCGGTCGCCGACCTTGGTGCGGTGCAGCTGCAGCTTCATGTCGCCAAGGAAACGCTCAAGACCGAGATTGGACATCACCGTCGAGACGACGCCGCCGCCGGCCAGCCGTCCGCTCTGGTGCCAGGACTCGGCGATCAGCGCCATGATCTGGTCGCCGTCGACGATGGCGCCGTTCTCGTCGACGATGACCACACGGTCGGCGTCGCCGTCGAGCGCGATGCCGATATCGGCGCGCACCTCGTGCACCTTCTTCTGCAGGCCGGCCGGATGGGTCGAGCCGCACTCCTTGTTGATGTTGAAGCCGTTCGGCTCGACATTGATGGCGACCACCTCGGCGCCGAGCTCCCACAGCGCCTCCGGCGCCACCTTGTATGAGGCGCCGTTCGCGCAATCGACGACGATCCGAAGCCCGGAAAGCGACATCGAGCGCGGCAGCGTGCGCTTGGCGAATTCGATATAGCGGTCGTGGACGCCGTCGACGCGCTTGGCACGCCCCAGCCCGTCGGAATCGGCAAGCGACAACTCGATGTCCTTGTCGAGCATGCCTTCGATTCGCTCCTCGATCTCGTCGGAGAGCTTATAGCCGTCGGGGCCGAACAGCTTGATGCCGTTGTCGTAATAGGGGTTATGCGAGGCCGAGATCATCACCCCGATGTCGGCGCGCAGCGAGCGCACCAGCATGGCGACCGCCGGTGTCGGAATCGGCCCGAGCAGGAACACGTCCATGCCGGCGGCGCACAGGCCTGACACCATCGCGTTCTCGATCATGTAGCCGGAAAGCCGCGTGTCCTTGCCGAGCACGACGCGGTGCCGATGGTTGCCCCGCTGGAAAGAAAGGCCGGCGGCCATACCCACCCGCATGGCCACCTCGGCCGTCATGGGAAACTTGTTGGCGCGTCCGCGAATGCCGTCGGTGCCGAAATACTGCCCTGCCATACCTGCCAAAGTCCCCGTCGTTTTCAGCCGCCCGTATTGCCACAATTGGGCCGCATCCGATCATCACGTTTCGTGATTATATATTACCATTGCTTAGAAAATCATTGTCGCGGACGGGTCAAGTGATTCGGCGGCCTGCCACGACCTCTCGTTGTAACGGGAATATAGAAGCCCAGACAGCTTTTCCGCCCGACACGGTTGTAAAAACCTTATTTGCTCGAACCGAGCGCCAGCAATTTAGCACCTTGTCGGCAGGAACACACTTTGTGAGGGCATCCGCGCGGGAAGCATCTGGCGCAGCCCGAAGTTGAGAGCTATTGATTTGGTATAGGCACCATTTGGCGGCAGCAAGGGAGAAAAACGCCATGCTTATTCATAGACTTGCAGCATTGACGGGCATCGCCGTCGCAACCCTGTTCCTGGCGGCGCCGGCCAACGCGCTGACCATGGCCGAGTGCAGCACCAAGTACAACGCGGCCAAGGACGCCGGAACGCTCAATGGCCAGACCTGGAACCAGTTCCGCAAGGCCCAGTGCGGCAGCGACGCTTCCGCCACGACCGACACCAAGGCGGCGACCGACACCAAGGCGGCGACTGAGACCAAGGCTGCGACCGAGACCAAGGCTTCTGACACCAAGAAGGCAAAGACGGCAGCTGCCTCGGACGACACGGCCAAGGGCCTGACCGCAAAGGAATGCAGCACCAAGTATCAGGCCGCTAAGGCGGCCGGCACGCTGAACGGCATGAAGTGGAACGATTTCCGCAAGGCTGAATGCGGCCCCGGCGCCACTGCTGCGGCAACCGCCAAACCTGCCACCAGCAAGACTTCCACCGCCGCTGACGGTGGTTCGGCCAAGGGCCTGACCATGGCCGAATGCAGCAGCAAGTACCAGGCTGCCAAGACCGCCAACAAGCTCAACGGCATGAAGTGGAACGACTTCCGCAAGACCGAATGCGGCGCCGGCGACGACGACGACACCGTGCCGGCTCCGACCGAGGCGACTTTCACCAAGGAACCGGCAAAGCCCAGCGTGGCTGCGCCGAAGGGCGTGACCTTCCCGACCGCCATCTCGCCGAAATTCGCCAACGAGACGCCGGCCAAGGCCCGCATGCACACCTGCCTCGAGCAGTACTATGCCAACAAGGACGCCAACACGCTGAACGGCCTGCGGTGGATCCAGAAGGGCGGCGGCTTCTACAGCCTCTGCAACGCCAAGCTGAAGAGCTGATCGCTCAGCGCTTACCTCCAAGACCAAGGCCCGCGCATCGCGAGATGCGCGGGCTTTTTCGTTGGACGCGCTTAAAGAGGCATATCGGCGCCGCAAAAGAACCCCCGCCGGCGAAGCTACCAATCTCCCCCTATATGGACTGAGGACATCGCGAACAGGTGTGCGAAGACATCGCGAACAGTTTCGTGCGTTTTGCGCGGGAGGTTCGGGGTGCCATGCGAGGCCAGAAGCGTGATGAGCCAGAAGGAAGATTGGCGCTTGCGCCGGACGCCGATCTTGCAGGTGCGGTCCGCGAGCGACTCGCCAATCGTCTGTGACCTCGCAAACAACAACGCCGCGGTCTGAGCCGCGGCGTCGTTTTTTATGTTTCGTTTTCGATCGAGCCTTAGCCCTGCGGCTGCGGCTCCATGCCGCCTTCGGGCTCGGGGCCCTTCTTGCGACGGCCGCCGGTGCCGGCTTTCGGCACAGCCGAGCCGCGGCTGGGCGGCGTGTCGTCGCCAAGGTCGCGGGCGGGCTTGTGGCCAGCGATCAGCTGCTTGATCTCCTCGCCGGTCAGGGTCTCGTATTCGAGCAGCCCTTCGGCCAGCGCGATCCAGTCCTTCTTCTTCTTGGTCAGCACGGTCTTGGCGGTGGAATAGGCATCGTCGATCAGCCGGCGCACCTCGGCGTCGATGATCTGCGCGGTCTCTTCCGAGATGTTCTGCTGGCGCGCCACCGAATGGCCGAGGAAGACCTCTTCCTGGTTGTCGCCATAGGCGACATGGCCGAGCTTGTCGGAGAAGCCCCAGCGCGTGACCATGGCGCGCGCCAGCTTGGTCGCCTGCTCGATGTCGGAGGAGGCGCCGGAGGTGATGTTCTCCTTGCCGAACTTGAACTCCTCGGCGACGCGGCCGCCCATCATGATCGCCAGCCTCGAGATCATGTATTTGTAGCTCATCGAATAGCGGTCGCCTTCCGGCAGCTGCATGACCATGCCGAGCGCGCGGCCGCGCGGGATGATGGTCGCCTTGTGCAGCGGATCGGCCGTCGGCACGTTGAGCGCCAGGATGGCGTGGCCTGCCTCGTGATAGGCGGTCAGCTCCTTCTCGGCCTGCGTCATCGCCGACGAGCGGCGCTCGGCGCCCATCATGATCTTGTCCTTGGCGTCCTCGAACTCGGCCATGGTGACGAGCCGCTTGTTGCGACGCGCCGCCATCAGCGCGGATTCGTTGACCAGGTTCATCAGGTCGGCGCCGGAGAAGCCGGGCGTGCCGCGCGCGATGACCTTGAGGTCGACATTGGGCGCCAGCGGCACGTTGCGCACATGCACCTTGAGGATCTTCTCGCGGCCGACGATGTCGGGGTTGGGCACGACCACCTGGCGGTCGAAGCGGCCCGGCCTGAGCAGCGCCGGGTCGAGCACGTCGGGCCGGTTGGTGGCGGCGATCAGGATGATGCTTTCGTTGGACTCGAAGCCGTCCATCTCGACCAGCAGCTGGTTCAGCGTCTGCTCGCGCTCGTCATTGCCGCCGCCGAGGCCGGCGCCGCGATGGCGGCCGACGGCGTCGATTTCGTCGATGAAGATGATGCAGGGGGCGTTCTTCTTGGCCTGGTCGAACATGTCGCGCACCCGGCTTGCGCCGACGCCGACGAACATCTCGACGAAATCCGAGCCGGAGATGGTGAAGAACGGCACGTTGGCCTCGCCTGCGACGGAGCGGGCGAGCAGCGTCTTGCCGGTTCCGGGAGGGCCGACCAGCAGCACGCCGCGCGGGATCTTGCCGCCGAGCCGCTGGAACTTCTGCGGATCGCGCAGGAACTCGACGATCTCCTCCAGGTCCTCCTTGGCCTCGTCGACGCCGGCGACGTCCTGGAAGGTGACGCGGCCATGCGCCTCGGTGAGCAACTTCGCCTTCGACTTGCCGAAGCCCATGGCGCGGCCGGAGCCGGACTGCATCTGGCGCATGAAGAATATCCACACGCCGAGGATCAGGATCATCGGCAGCCACGAGATCAGATAGCCGAACAGCGAGTTCGAACCGTCGCTTTCAGGCCGCGCATTGATGGTGACGTTCTTGTCCTGCAGCCTGGAGACCAGCGACGGATCGCCCGGCGAATAGGTCTGGAAGCCGTTGGCGTTGTCCGTATAGTTGCCCGAGATACGGGCGCCGGCGATCGTCACGCTCTTGACCCGGCCGGAAGACACATCCTGCAGGAACTGCGAATAGGCAATCTCGCTCGAAGCGCCGCGCGTCTGCGGCGTCTGGAAAAGATTGAACAGGGCGATGAGCAGGACCGCTATGATCGCCCAGAGCGCGAGGTTGCGATAATTCGGATTCATCTATTGTCCTGTTGGCGTCCGCGCGCGGACCCACGATGGTGATTGGAGGCTTGGGCCTAACATAGGGAGAGCGTCTCCCCTTGCCAAGCAGAACAGCATGCCTCGGTTAAGCTTTCGCCCATGCTCCGCCGGGATCATGGCCGCGAAAAGGCGAGGGCGGCAGCGGCGGCGCGCCGATCAGCGCGGCGACGGCGGCAGCGGGCCGGAGATCGAAGGACGGCAGGAAGCGGGTGAAGGGCGACACCGCAGGAACGATCGCCGTCGCCGCCGGCGCGGCATCACCGCCAGCCAAATCAAGGCGTTCGCCGCCGCGCCACAGCGCGGGCTCGGCGGCCAGCGCCTTGCGCAGCAAGCTCGCCGGAACGTCGCCTTCCGGGGTAAATCGCTTGGCGGCGCCGGGACCTGCTGGCGCGATCACCAACCCGCTCGGCCTGTCGCTCAATGTGATCCTCCGCCGACCGTCCCATAGGGCCTGCTCAGCAGCCGGAACTGCGGGCAGATTGCGGGCCTCGCGGTGGAGGAAAATGCCGGTGCGGCGCGCGTCGACCACCGTCCGCGACAATGTGGCGCAAAGCGTCCCCGACCGCAGATGCTCGAACAGCGCCCGGCAACGCGCCTCGTCGACAAGGAACGTGACGCCGCCGACCGTGGCGAGCAGGATGCGAAATGCATAGACGGCGGCTTCGCTATCCTCACCACTTGCGAAATCGCGATCGAGGCGGATGAGCCCCGGAGCCGGCTGGCGAGCGAAGGCGCCGATCAGCGCCGCCGCACGCTGGCCGAGGTTCTCGCGCTCGGCGGCTGCCTGTCCGGCCTTGGCGATTGCTTCCATGAGGCGCGCCTCGCCGGCCCCGCCCGTGAGCGAGATGCGCAGGCGCGGCCGCTCGAAGCGCCGGTCGACATTGGTCGGATCCTCGGTCCAGCCGATGCCGCGACGCTTCAGCATCTCCCGCAATGCCGCGCGGCGCGTGGCGAGCAGCGGGCGGGCGATCCAGACCCGCCAATCGTAGAGCGTCGCGGGCGCCATGCCGGCGAGGCCGCGGCCGTCGCGTGGATCCTCGTTGCGTGCATCCCCTTCACGAGCTTGCCGCATCAGCACGGTCTCGGCCTGGTCGTCGGCGGTATGTCCGGTCACCACCGCGCCGATGCCTTCCGCTTCGGCTGCCTCGGCCAGCTGCCGGTAGCGCGCCTCGCGCGCGGCGGCCGGCAAGCCGGTCGATGGCTTGCGGCCGGACCAGACGAGCGTGCGATGCGCGATGCCGTGCTCGGCGCAAAGCCGGGCGACAGCTTGCGCTTCGGCCGCCGAGCTTGGTCTGAGGTCATGATCGATCGTCACCGCAAGCAGCCTTGCCGCGGGCAGGGTACGGTCGAGGTGGTGCTTGAGCAGATGGAGAAGGGCGGTCGAGTCGCTGCCGCCGGACACGGCCGCAACGGCGCCGTGGGAGAAGTCGAAGTCTTGGAAAAGGCGATCCGAAAGGTCAGTCTCGGTACCGAACATCACTGCGCGTCGTCCACAAGCGGTCCCGATTCTGGGACAACGACACGCAAGCTAGCACGAGGCCAGCGCCTTTTCCTGCTTGATGCGTTCCTTCAGCGTGCCGGAAACATCCGGGTAGCGCTTGCCGATCTCGTTGAAAGTGGCGCAGGCCACGTCGTTCTGCTTGAGGCCGACCAGCGATACGCCGAGCTTGAGCAGCATGTCGGGCGCCTTCTTGGCCTTCGGATAATCCTTGCTGGCGGCCAGGAAAACCTCCGCCGCGTCGCGGTATTTCTGCTGGCCAAGCAGGGATTCGCCCAGCCAGTAATGCGCGTCCGCCGCCTTGGCGTCCTTGGGGAAGCGCGAGATATGGTCGCGGAACCCCTGCTCGGCGGTGGGATAGTCGCCCGACAGGATGAACTGGTAGGAGTTGCGGTAGAGTTCGTCCGGATTGTTGGTCGAGGGCAGCGAGGCCATGACCGTGCCGCCGGACTTGCCTTTGCCAGCCTTGCTGCCGGTCTCCGCGGCAGGCGCGTTTGCCGTAGCCGCGGGAGCTTCCGTCTGCGAGCCCGCCTGCGGGGCGGGGTCGGCATTGACGACATTGCCGTTCTTGTCGACGGTAATGGTGCCGAAGGTCTTCGGCGGCGCGCCGGTGATCAACTTGCCCGGGTCGCCGGTCTGAGACTCGACGATGACGTCGCCGACGCTCTTGCCGCCGCCGTCCTGCGGAGCCGAGCCGGCCGGAGCTTGCGTCGCCGGAGCCGTTGCGACGTTGGTGTCGGTGCCGCTGTCGCCGGCGCCAGCATCGCCCATATTCGTGTTGCCGCTGCTGCCGTCCTGCGGCGCGGCCTCCGACTTCTTCTGGCCGGTTGGCTTCGCGCCCTGCGAGCCGCCTTCGAGCTGCTGGAAGCGGAACTCGTTGTCCTCCTGCTGCTTGCGCATCTGCTCCTGCATTTGCAGGATCTGGAAATTGAGTTCCTCAAGCTTGCCGTTCATCTGGCGGATCTGATCCTCCAGACCGGTCATGCCGGCGCCGTCCTGCTGGGCGACTTGCGCCTGCTCGGTCTTCTTCTTGTCGCCGAAAATGCCCAGCGTCGGCAGATGGAAAGTGAAGCCGCTGTTCGAGGCTTGCCCGCTGTCCGCCGGGGCTGCGACGCCTGCGATGCTTGATAGGAGCAGCAGCGCAAGCGTGCCGCTCAGGACCGTTCTGAAATGCATTATGTCTCTCGCCGTGAAAATCTGTTGGCCCGATGCGCCTTTCCAAATCGGAGGGGGATAAAGCGCCCTCGCGCTCTTAGCAGGACGCGAGACTTCGGCCAAATTTTGTTTCAAGCTGTCGCATATGAAAAAGGCGGCTCGGAGGCCGCCTTTCGTTCAGCGATGTTGTATTTTTGCCGCCCACAGCGCCGCGCGTCGTCAGACGCGCCAAGGACGCTGTGGCGCTTATGAGCGTTTCCGAAAATCGATATCGATTTCCGGCGCGGCGCGTCAGGAACCGGCGCCCGAGAGCGTGGTGACGGCGCGGCGGTTCTGCGACCAGCACGAGATGTCGTCGCAGACGGCGACCGGGCGTTCCTTGCCGTAGGAGATCGTCTTCAGACGGTTGGCCGCGACGCCCTTCGAAACCAGGAAGTCGCGGGTGGCAGCGGCGCGGCGGGCGCCCAGCGCCAGATTGTACTCGCGCGTGCCGCGCTCGTCGGCATGGCCTTCGATGACGATGGCATACTGCCTGTACTGGTTGAGCCACTGCGCCTGGCGCGACAGCGTCGTCTGCGCGTCGGCGCGGATCGACGAGGAGTCGGTGTCGAAGAAGATGCGGTCGCCGATGTTGACGGTGAAGTCCTGCGCCGAGCCGGGCGTGGCAGAGCCGGCGCCGTTGAGGCCGAGATCGGCGGCGCTGTTCGGCGTCTTCTTCGAGGCGCAGCCGGTGATGGCCAGAGCCGCCACCAGCGCGATCATCGCCGGATTTCTGGTAAGTGCTGCGATACGGCCCATGCCGCCTCTCCTTCGCATTCGAGTGATTTCGTTGATCACCCAGTAACCACGTTTGGGTTAACCGGCATTCAAGAAACACGGTTAATTTTTCGTTTCGAGCCGCCGTCCTCGGCCGATTTAGCTAGGCTCACAATGCGCGGCGACCGTAGGCGGAAATGCGGCCAAAACATGAAAAAAGGGGGAATTGAGGAACTGAAGAACTGAGGAATTGAAGGAAGAAATTAAGCCAGCTTCTCTCTGAGATTTACAAGCGCCCCCGGTCCTCCATTTTCCTCAGTTCGTCAGTTCGCCGTTCCTAAATTCTTCCGTTCCTCTGCCTACTCCAGCAACGGCGACCAGGCCGGATCCGAGGCGAAGTTCGAGGTCGGGATCTGCTGCTCGTTGCGGCCGGTAAGATCGACCGTGACCAGCTTCGGCCCGCCGGCGGAGTCGCGGAAGAACATCAGCACGCGACCGTTCGGCGCCCAGGTCGGCCCCTCCTGCTGGAAGCCGGAGGACAGGATGCGCTCGCCCGAACCATCGGTCTTCATGACGCCGATCTGGAACTCGCCGCCCGACTGCTTGGTAAAGGCGATGAGGTCGCCGCGCGGCGACCACACCGGCGTGGAATAGACGCCGTCGCCGAACGAGATGCGGTGCGGGTTGGAGCCGTCCGCGCCCATGACGTAGATCTGCGAGCGGCCGCTGCCGCCGCCGCGGTCGGAGGTGAAGACGATCTGCGAGCCGTCGGGCGAATAGGAGGGCGAGGTGTCGATGGCGGTCGAGTCGGTGAGCCGCGTGGTCGAACGGCTTCTCAGATCCATGGCGAAGATGTTGGAGTTGCCGTCATCGCGCAGCAGGCTCATGATCACCTTCTGGCCATCGGGCGAAAAGCGCGGCGCGAACGTCATGCCGGGGAAATTGCCGACCAGCTCGCGCTGCCCGGTCTCGATCTGCAGCAGATACACCTTCGGCTGTCCGCTCTCATAGGACATGTAGGTGATTTCCTGCCGGTTCGGCGAGAAGCGCGGCGTCAGCACGATCGAACGGCCGTCCGACAGGTAGCGGACGTTGGCGCCGTCCTGGTCCATGATGGCAAGACGCTTCTTGCGCGCGTTCTTGGCGCCGGATTCGTCGACGAAGACGACGCGCGTATCGAAGTAACCCTTCTCGCCGGTCAGCCGCTCGTAGATCGCATCGGCGATGATATGGGCGACGCGCCTGGTATTGGCGTCATTGGCGAAGAACTGCTCCCCGGCCATCTGCTGGCCGGCAAAGGTGTCCCATAGCCGGTACTGGGCGCGGATACGGCCGTCGGCTTCCTTGCCGACGCTGCCGGTGACCAGCGCCTGCGCATTGATCACCTTCCAGTCATCGAAGCGCGGCGTGGCGTCCGGGCCGGAGATCTTCTCGATGAAAGCGCTCTTGTCGATCGGCGCGAACAGGCCGGAACGCTTGAGGTCGGCCGTGACGATCTCCGTGATCTGGGCGCCGAGCTCACCATTGGACTGGAAGTCAGTGATGGCGATCGGCAGCGGCTCGACATTGCCCTTGTTGACGTTGAGCTCGACGAGCGCCCAGGCCGGCAAGGTGGCGGCGGTCGTCATGCCCAGCGCCATGGCTGCAATCGTCAGGAGCGGCTTGAGGAAAGATCTCATGTCTTCTCGCTTCTCTTCTTTGATGGTTCGGACGCAAAGCCTATAGGCCAAGCATCTCCCTTGGGTCGAAGGTGACCCGGATGTCGTTCCAAATATCCTGCTTGCCGGCTGGAACTTGCAGGCCGGCCACGTCGCATTTTTGAACCGCGCGCACTGCGCTTTCGTCGAACTGCCGGTTGCCGCTCGACTGCTCGATCGACGGGCGGCCGTCGAGCTTGCCGTTGGTATCGAGATTGAACCGGACCACGACGACGAAGTTCTCCGAACCTTCCAGTCCAACGGGCAACGTCCAGCAGCCGCCGAGCTGAGCTTCGAGCGCGCCTTGCTCGGATTTGGACAGCTTCTGGCCCTGATCCTTCTCGCCGCCGAGCGACGACTGCTGCGTGGAGCGCTTGGCGCCGCCACCCGACGGCTTCTGCTTGTCCAGAAGTGCTGAAATCTCGTCGGCGTTGAACTGCTTTTCATCCGACTTCGGCTTCGAGGAAGCTTCCTTCACCGGCTTTTCCGCGTCCTTGCGCTCCGGCGCCTTGGCGCTTTCGGCGGGAGCGGGCTGCGGCTTTGGCCGCGCTGCAGGGGCAGGTGCCGAGTCCGGAAGCTTAGCCTCCTCGGTCGGCTGCTCCTTGGCGATCGCCTCGGCGACGGCGTCCGGCTTGACCTCTTCCTTCTGGATGGCGGCGGTCGTGTCCTTCGGCGGCGCTGGCGTCGGCTCCTTGGCGGGTGTCGGCTTCGGCTCCGTCTGCTTGACCGGCTCGGGCTTGACCTCTTCCTTAGGTGTCGGCGTCGGCGCGACTTCGGTCGCCGGGGTCGGCTTCGGCTTTTCCTGCGGCTTCGGCACGTCCTCGACCGCCGGCTTCTCGGTCGGCGTCGGCGCCGGGGGCGGCGCGGATGTCTTCTCGACCGGCTTCGGCTTGGCTTCGTCCGTCGCCGGCTTGTCGGTGTCGACGCTGTTCTCGCCGACCTTCTGCGCGTCGGGGACGATATCCGGGCGCTTGGTCGGCAGCGGCGCCGGCTTGTCATGCATGACCGCTTTCTTGTCGCCCTGCAGGGTCTGCGCGATCGCTTCCATCGGCACGATGTCGACCGCGACGGACTCCACGTCGGAAGCCGGCATGGCGGGCGGCGAGGACAGCGTGAACAGCCCGAAGGCCAGCGCCACCGCATGCAAGATGACCGATGAGGTGAGGCCGGTCCGCATTTGGCGTTTACTGATCCTGTTCCTGCAGCGAAACCAGGCCGATGTTCTTGTAGCCGGCCGCCGAAATGCGGGCCATGACCTTCATGGCGGTGCCATAATCCGTCGACTTGTCGCCGCGAATGAAGATGCGCTCGTCATAGCCGGTCTTCGAGATTGCCTGCAGCTTCGCCACCAGCTCCTCGATCGGGATCTCGGTTTCCTGTAGATAGATCTGGCCGGCCGCGTTGATCGACACCGTGATCGGCTGCGTGTCGACATTCATCGCCTTGGCTTTCGTGTCGGGCAGGTCGATCGGAACGCCGACGGTGAGCAGCGGCGCCGCGACCATGAAGATGATCAGCAGCACCAGCATCACGTCGACCATCGGCGTGACGTTTATTTCCGACATCAGGCCATGATGACGACCGCGCCGCCGGTGGCCGCGTCCGCCTCGCCCTATGCCACCTGCGCTAGCAGCAGACATACCCATGATCGTACCTCAGGCCTTCTGCGCGACTTTTTCATCGATTTGGCGCGAGAGTATGGCGGAGAACTCATCCGCAAACCCTTCCATGCGCACGGCGAGCTTGTTCGCATCCGATGACAGCTTGTTGTAGGCGATGACGGCCGGAATGGCCGCGAGCAGGCCGATGGCCGTCGCCAGAAGGGCTTCCGCGATGCCGGGCGCCACGACCGACAGGCTGGTGTTCTTCGAGGCGGCGATCGCCTGGAAGGAGGTCATGATGCCGATGACGGTGCCGAACAAGCCGATGAATGGCGCGGCCGAACCCGTGGTGGCGAGGAAGCCGAGCCGACCCTCCAGCCTTTCCATCTCGCGGGTCAGCGCGAGATCCATCGCCTTGTCGATGCGGGTCTGCAATGCCAGCGCCGATTTGGCGCCCTTCTCGAAGCTCTTCTTCCATTCGCGCATGGCGGCGACGAAGATCGCGCCCATGCCGGTGGTCTTGCGGTCGGCGAGCGTGCGGTAGAGCTCCTCGAGCGACTGTCCCGACCAAAACACCTGCTCGAAGCGGTTGAGCGCCATCCGCATGCGGCTATAGGCGACAAGCTTGTCGATGATGATTGCCCAGGTCCAGATCGAGGCGCAGAGCAAGCCGATCATGACCAATTTGACCACCCAGCCGGCCTGCATGAACAAGGCCCATATCGACAAATGCGCGCCCGGGTCGGCGAGTGCGATGTTTTCCATGACTACGTCCTTAAGATTTTTCCGGGCATCGCTGGCGGCTGGCCCATGGCATCCCTTTGGTCCGATCGCGCGAAGCCTGAAGCTCGCGGGACAAGCCCCGAATGCACCGTTTCGCGGCGTTTTCGGGGCAAATCTTGGTGAAAGGAAGGCACACGAATTGCGCCAATCTTCACCAATTCCTTCATGAACCGTTATGGTTAAGGATGGGTTAGGATATGAAGCGTGGCGCATTGCCGCGCCCACCGGGCCGGCGCCATGCTGGACGCGGCCGATCAGTGCACATCGCGCTGAAGCAGGTCCAGGCGACGCGCTTTAGGTGTTTTGGTGCATGTCGTTGTCCCAGAACGGGCAACTCCTGCGTGACAGGGATTCGGCCGAAGCCGGTTCGCGGTGATCAGTCGCTCGTCCTCGGCATAAAGGCCGCGATCCATTCCTTCGGAAATCTGCGCGGCCGGCCGTTCTCGCCGATGATCGCCGCCTCGACCTTCGCTTCGACCAGCACCTCGCCGCCACGCTTCAACTGCTGCGCCATGAAGATGCGGGCGCCCGAAATGTCCTCGGTGCGCGTGTCGATGGTGAGGATGTCGTCCATGCGGGCCGGCGAACGGAAGTCGATCTCCATGCGCCGCACCACCCAGACGATGCGCTCGCCATGCTTGCCATCGGCAAGCTCGGTGTGATGGACGCCGGCGAGCCTGAGATAGTCCGAGCGCCCACGTTCGAAGAATTCGAGATAGCGCGCATGATAGACGACGCCGGAGAAATCGGTGTCGGCATAGTAGACGCGGGCCATCAGGCGATGGCCGGATTGCGTCAGCGCCCCCGAGAGCCCGGCGCTGAGCGCTGCGGATTCACCATGATCGTCCATCGCGCTTTCCTTTTCAGGCCTGAACTTTGGCGCGAGAACCGGATGGCACCGATGGGCGCGATGATCAAGACCTTGATGGCGGGGCTGCTGGCGCTTGGCGCCTGCGCGGTTTTCCGTCCGCGTGAAAAATACTGGAGCTACCCGAGATCGATCTGCAGGATCTCCGGCGGCATGCCGAAACGGACCGGCATGATGCTGAAGCCGAGCCCACCGGAGACGATCAGGTTGCGATCGTTCTCGACGACATGGCCATAGGCGTAGCGGTTGCCGAAGTCGGATGGCACGACCGGCGAATAGCCGAACAGCCGCACCTGCCCGCCATGGGTGTGGCCCGAAAGCGTCAGCGAAACTCGCCAAGGCACTTTCGGAAAGATGTCCGGCTCATGCGCGAGCAGGATGATCGGCTCGTCGCCTTGCACCTTGGCAAGCGTCCCGCCGAGGTCGTCGAGACCCTTGAAGCCGTGGCGGCCCAGGGCTTTGCTCGGCCGGATTGCCAGCTGGTCCGCGAGTCCAGCGATCCAGAAGCCCTGCCCGTCCTTCTCCAGCCGCATCACGTCGTTTTCCAGCACCGGGATGCCGACGCTCTCCAGTGCCTTGCGCGCGGCCGTTGGCCCGGCCATGGCCAGTTGCGCCGCATGATCGTGCCACCAGTCGTGATTGCCGAGGATCGAGAGCACGCCGAGCGGCGCCTTCAGCCCTGACAAAGCGGCGGCCCACTCCGGTGCAGACACTTCGGCCGTGACCAGCCGCATTCCATCGACATAGTCGCCGAGCAGCACGATCAGGTCTGGCTGCAGGGCATTCGTCCTTTCGACGAGCGAGGCGATCCGCTCCGAGGTCATCCAGGGATGACAGGCATGAATGTCGGCCAGTGCTGCGACGCGCAGCTTGAGGCCTGCGGGCCAGTGCGGCGGCGTCAGCGAATAGCGTTTCACATGGGCGAGCAGCATCGGCTCAATGCCGACCGCATAGGCGCTCAACGACACCATAGACAGGAACGATCCGCCGATGAGGCGCAGAAAGCCACGTCTGGTGATCATCGGTCAGCCCCGACCCTCGGAAATGCGTCAAGCTGCCTTAGAGGCTGCAATTGTGCCTTCAGCTTGGCGGAGCTGGGGAGATTTCGCGCAGGAAGCCCTTCAAGGCGCGTCCGACGAACAAATGTCCGTTACTCTTCCTGGAACAGGCTGATCTGCTGCTGCGCGAGGTCTTTCGGTGCTTCAAGGCCGAGATGCCGCCAGGCATTGGCGGTCAGCACGCGGCCGCGCGGCGTGCGCTGGATGAACCCCTGCTGGATCAGATAGGGCTCGATGATGTCCTCGATGGCGTCGCGCGGTTCCGACAGCCCAGCCGCGATCGTCTCGATGCCGACCGGTCCGCCGCCGAAGTTGCGGGCGATCATCGAGAGATACCGGCGGTCGAGCGCGTCGAGGCCGAGCCCGTCGACTTCCAGCCTGGTCAGCGCCTCGTCGGCAATGCGTTTATCGACATGGCCGTTTCCGGCGACGGAGGCGAAGTCTCGCACCCGGCGCAACAGACGTCCGGCAATGCGCGGCGTGCCGCGAGCGCGGCGCGCGATCTCCAGCGCGCCGTCGTCACCGAGCGGCATCGAGAGGATGCGGGCGCCGCGGCGCACGATCTGCTCCAGCTCCTCGACCGTGTAGAAATTGAGCCTGACCGGGATGCCGAAACGGTCGCGCAGAGGATTCGTCAAAAGTCCGAGCCGGGTTGTCGCCGCAACCAGCGTGAAGCGGGCAAGATCGATCTTGACCGAGCGCGCCGCCGGCCCCTCGCCGATGATGAGGTCAAGCTGGAAATCCTCCATCGCCGGGTAGAGGATTTCTTCCACCGCCGGATTGAGCCGGTGGATCTCGTCGATGAAGAGCACGTCGCGCTCCTCGAGATTGGTGAGCAGCGCCGCAAGGTCGCCGGCCTTGGCGATGACCGGCCCCGACGTCGAGCGGAAATTGACGCCGAGCTCACGCGCCATGATCTGCGCCAGCGTCGTCTTGCCGAGCCCCGGCGGGCCGACGAACAGCACATGGTCGAGCGCCTCGCCGCGGCTCTTGGCGGCATCGACGAAGACCTTGAGATTGGCACGCGCCGCAGCCTGGCCGACGAACTCGTCAAGCGACTGCGGCCGCAAGCTCTGGTCGGCATCCTCGCCGCGCTTGTCGGGGGCAATGAGACGGGGCGAAAGGCTCATGCGGTCTTCCTTGCATACGGCAAGGACCGGGACAAGCGCCGCCTCACCGCGCCAGTTCCTTCAGGCCGAAGCGGATCAGCTTCGAGGCGTCCGCCCCTTCGCCGGCCGACTTTAGGGCCGTGGCCACCGCATTGGCGGCGATGTCGCGCGAATAGCCGAGATTGACCAGCGCCGAGACCGCGTCGGTGATGGGTGCTGCCGCCACGCCTTCGCCAAGCTCCTGCTTGAGGCCGATCGTGCCGGTGGCGGCGCCCGCATAGGCCGGCGCCTTGGTGCGCAATTCGGTGACGATGCGCTCGGCCACCTTCTTGCCGACGCCCGGTGCGCGCGACACCATGGCGATGTCGCGCAACGCGATCGCATTGGCGAGGTCGGGCGGCGCCAGCGTCGACAGCACGGCCAGCGCCACCTTGGCGCCGACGCCCTGCACATTGTTCATCAAAAGGCGGAACCACTCGCGCTCGAGCGGGGTCTGAAAGCCGTATAGCCGGATCATGTCCTCGCGCACATAGGTCTCGATGAACAGCACCACCGCCTCGCCGGGGGACGGCAGCGCGGCAAGCGTGCGAGCCGAGCAATGGACGACATAGCCGACGCCGTGCACGTCCACGACGCAGGAATCCTCGTCGATCTCATCCAGCGTGCCCTTCAGCTTGCCGATCATGTCCTGGCCTTCATGGATGCGTTTCCGGAGAGACGATTTCGAGGTCGGGAAAATAGCTGCGATAGCGAGGAGCGTCGCGCGTCAATAGGCGGTGACCAGCAACGGCCGCATGAGCACCAATGAAAAAATCCGGCAAGGTCCGCTCTCGAACACCGCCGGCCCGCCGATAACGGGAATGTGCCACCCCAGCCAAGAATGCGGCTTCCCAGGGCAAAAACTCGCGATCCATTTCAAGCCTCTCGGCTGCTTTCCTCAGCATTGCTTCGGAAGCAACAAGGGGAGCAAGCTCGGACCAGACGATGCTGTTGATGACCAACGCGCCATCGCGTCCGCAGGAGATAATCGCGGACGAAGACCATTCCGTCAGCGGCCCAGCCGGACCCCAGACGTCAATGAGCACGTTTGTGTCAATCAACGTCGAGATTTTCACGTGGTCCCCTCAACCACTCCATGTACTCGTCCGTCGTCATGCCGCCCAAATCCAGCGTCCCCTCCATCTTGCCGAGGACCTCTTTGAATTTGCGGGCAGCTTCCTCCTCCGAAATGTTTTCGTTGACGGCGACAAGCCGGGCGCCCTCGTCCGTAGCCACGAACTGGACCTCCGAACCCGGGCCTATGCCCAAGTGGTCCCTTATTTGTTTGGGGATCGTGACTTGCCCTTTGGTGGTCACACGCATGGTAATACTCCGAAGGTATTACTTACTGCGCAAATGAGAACAAGTCAAGAACACTACCCGGCCAGCGCCGCCATTCGGTAGGCGACGCTTTGACGGTGATGCGCATGACATATGGCGATGGCCAGGGCATCGGCGGCATCGTCGGTCTCGAACACCGCTTTCGGCATCAGCACTTTCACCATCATATGGATCTGCTTCTTCTCGCCGTGACCGACGCCGATCACCGCCTTCTTGACCGCGTTGGGCGCGTATTCCGCGACCGCCAGCCCGGCGCGCGCCGGCACCAGCATGGCGATGCCGCGCGCCTGGCCGAGCTTCAGCGTCGCTGTGGCATCCTTGTTGACGAAGGTCTGCTCGATCGCCGCCTCGTGCGGCATGGCCTGGTGCAGCACCTCGGCGAGCCCATCATGCAATTGGCAGAGCCTTGTTGCGAGCGGCGCCTTGTCGTCGGAACGCACGGTGCCGGAGGCGACGAAGCGCAGCGAATTGCCGAGGCTCTCGACGATGCCCCAGCCGGTGCGCCTCAGGCCCGGATCGATGCCGATGATGCGAATCGCTTCCCCCATGCGCCAAGTCTAACCGCGGCGCATGGCGATGCCAGTGAATTGTGAACAAACCAGAAACAGCCTGTGCAGGGCGGGGTGCTTCAGAATTCGGTCCGATGAGTCATATGGCGGCGTTTTCAAGAACCGGTGCGGAGCGTGCTTTGGTACGCGAGGACCGGACGCGCAAAAAACGGCGCCAGATGGCCATCAGAGCGTGCGGAGCAGCCTGTTAGCCGCGGGCGAAGGCCGTGTTCAGCAAGCTGATCTGATCGGAGACCGGGTTGGCGCGGCGGGTGGCGGCCGGCGTGTCGTTCATGGCGCCGCCGTAGATCTCCTCGTCCATGCGCTTCACCAGCGCCTGCAGGCGCAGCGACCGGCTCACCAGGTCCAGGAAGTCCTTTGGCAATTCGCTCCAGCCCAGCGCCTCGTCATGCGCGGAGGCGGTATCGAGCCGCACCTTGGATTTTTCCGAGGCGACCTGGTCGCGGGTCATCTCGCCGGAATTGGCCGCGCGCTGCAAAAGCAGCCAGGAGGCGACCTGCATCAGCCTCGTGGTAAGACGCATCGATTCGGCCGCATAGAGCGTCGCCGCCGTGCGCGACAGCTTCTTGGCTTCGAGCCTGCCCTTGCCGTCAAGATATTCGGCCGCCTGTTCGACCAGGCCCATGCCCTCCTGGTAAAGCGGCTTGAAGGATTGGGAGAAAACCCGGCGTTCCGCGAGCTTTATGGTTTTCGCGCTGCCCTTCGAAGGCTCGTTCATCGATACGCCCCTGCACTGCCGCAAGCCGATTCGGCATCCTTGCCGATACGGCCTGCACCCTTAAACGACTGAGGCTTGAAAATGCGCTTCGATGCCCATGAAGGCAAGCGCATGTTTAACAAACGGTTAACGCCGAGGCGCGCTGCCCGCCGGCGGCCAACGGGCAAAAAAAGAGCCGCGGATAAGGCGGCTCTCAGGAGTTTAACAGGGAGGCGTCAAACAAAGTGGCTCCAACCACTCGGTAAGAATCCAGACAAACTGGATGGTCCTAGTAAACGCCTGTAAAGCTTAATGAAGCCTTAACGCCGCGCAGAATTTTCAAGCGAACGGACTTTTCCTGTGCCGGAACGGGACGGCCCGACTCCTCCCGCGCCATCAAGCCCTGGATGCATATGGTGGCGCCGAAACATCGGCCCCGCCGCCGCGACATCGTTTCGAAACACGCTCCGCGCTAAACGCCCGCTCCTCTGGGCTGGCGCAGTCGACGCCGTCACCGATCAAGAAATGCAGGAGCACACCATGGACTGGTATTCGATCGTCAAATTCCTTCACGTCGTCTCGGCCATCCTGTGGGTCGGCGGCGGCTTCGTCCTGTTCCTGCTCGGCGTGCTCGCCGAGCGCGCCGGCAACATCCAGGACAAGCTGCAAGCGATGCGGGCGAGCGGCGAGCTCGGCGGCCGCTTCTTCGCGCCGATGTCGATGCTCACCCTGATTTTCGGCCTGATCATGTGCGGCTTCTGGGTTGGCTTTTCCGACCTGTGGATCATCATCGGCCTTGTCGGCTACGCCACGACCTTCTCGATCGGCATGCTCGTTTTCAAGCCGACCGGCGAGCGGAGGGGGGCCATGGTCGCCAAGGAAGGCGTGACGCCGGCGGTTCTCGCCATCGGCCAGCGCATGATGCGCTGGGCGCGTTTCGACTACGCGGTGATGCTGGTGATCATCGCCGACATGGTGCTGAAGCCTACGCTTCACGACATCGGCATCCTCGCCGGCATGGTGCTGGTGATCGCGTCCGGCGCAGCGCTTGCGCTTGGCGGCGGCCGCCAGCTGGTGCCGAGCGCCGCTTGATCCTTCTGTAGCGGGCGGCGCCGGTGCGCCGCCCTGCCCATCACATCAGGCCCGCAATACCATCCCAGAGCAGCTTGAGCGCCACCACCGCCACCGTCGCGTATGTGAACGGATAAAACACCTCCGGCCGCATGCGGCGCACCAGCCAGGCGCCGGCGATGGTGGAAAGCGGCGCCAGCGGCATCAGCGCAAACGATGCGGTGAGATTGGCGCTGTCGAACTGGCCAAGCGCGAAATAGGGAATGAGCTTCAGCGCGTTGGTAGCGGCGAAGAAGATCGCCGCCGTCCCTGACAGCACCTTCGGGTCGAGCCGGATCGGCAGCGCGTAGACCTGGAAGGGCGGGCCGCCGACATGGGCGACGAAGCTGGTGAAGCCCGCAACGATGCCCCAGAACGCCGCAGCGATGCGGTTCGGCTCCACCTCGTGGTCGGCGCCGTGGCGAAACTGCAGATAGATCCAGCGCAGGACGAAGACCAGCGCGACCGCGCCGACGATCAGCCGCACCATTTCCTCCGTCACCAGGGCCGCCGTCAGCCAGCCGAGGCCGATGCCGATGACGGCGCCGGGCATCATGTCGACCAGCATCTTGCGATCATAGACGCCCCACCATGTCCACACCGAAACGATGTCCATCAGGCAAAGGATCGGCAGCAGGATGGCCGCCGCCTGCACCGGCGGGATGGCCAGCGCCATCAGCGGCACGCCGACGAAGCCTACGGCGCCGCCGAAGCCGCCCTTCGACAGGCCGACGAGGATGACCGCCGGAATGGCGGCGGCATAGAACCAGGGATCGCTGAGCAGGCCTGACATGGGAGATACGGCGACAAGAAACGGCTGGAGGATGGCGGGAGACTTGCAATAGACCAGAAAGCGAAAGACCGCGATAGCCGAAGCGCCCCGCCAGCCGGTCGGCGCGATCAACTGTCCGTAATCCAGCCTGCCGAGTTTGCGGCTGGCGGCGGGCCATGCATAAGGTCACCCGCCCAGCACAAGGTTTGACGATGAGCGAAGTCCTGATCCGCCGCGCGGACAAAGCCGATCTTGCGGCGATCGTCGCGATGCTTGCCGATGACGCGCTTGGCCGCGCCCGCGAGAATGCAAGCGTGCCTTTGGCGCAAGCCTATCAGGACGCCTTCGCGACCATAGACGGCAACCCGAACCATTTCCTGGCGGTGATGACGGACGGCGCCGAAGTCATCGGCACCTTGCAGATCAGTTTTATCCCAGGCCTGTCGTTGCAGGGCGCTTGGCGCGGCCAGATCGAGGCGGTGCGCGTCGCGGCGAGCCGGCGCGGAGAGGGGCTCGGGCATAGCCTGCTGGAATGGGCGATCGAAAGATGCCGCGAGCGCGGCTGCAGGGTGGTGCAACTGACGACCAACAAGAGCCGGCTCGACGCGCACCGCTTCTACGAACGGGTCGGCTTCAAGCCGAGCCACATCGGCTACAAGCTGGATCTTTGACGCACCCGCGCCGGCGATGCCGGCGACCTCTCATCGCCGCGCCTGAACCAGAAGAAACATCGGCCGCTCGACCTCTTTGGCCAGTTCAGGCCTGGCGGCGATCTGCCCTTCAGTTGGACAGAATTCCTCCACGCGGCCGATGGTGAACCCGGCCTGGATCAGGTTGTTGAGCGTGGTGCCGAGTGTGCGGTGGTGCTTCACCACGCCCTCGGAGAACCAGTCGGTCGTGCGCGGCCCTTCCACCAGATACTGATCGACGGGCCAGACGTTCCTTCCTGCGGCGTCCACGGACCAGCCCGGATTGCTTGGAGCCATGAAGATCGGATGCTCCGTCGAGAAGACGAAGAACCCGCCAGGGACCAGGGCCTGGTAAACCGTCGCGAACAGCCGCGCGGCATCGCTGACATAATGCAGGGCAAGCGAGCTATAGGCGAGGTCGAAGCGCGCCTTCGGCAGGCTCAGCTCGTCGAGGTCGACGCGCTCATAGGCTATGGCTTCGTCGGAGCCGGCGGCGCGTGCTCGGGCGAGCATCCTTTCCGACAGGTCGAGGCCCAGAACCTGCTTGGCTCCCTGCGCCCGCGCCCAGCGGCAGAACCAGCCGAAGCCGCAACCGAGATCGACGATGCTTAGACCACCCACCTTCGGCAGCATGGCGCGCAGAACCGGCCACTCGGGCGCGCCGTCCAACCCTTCCACCGAACGATGCAGACGGCTGTAGCCTTCGAAGAAATCGGCCTTGTCGTAGATATTTTGCGCCATGCTCTTCCCGTGCTTTCGCTTGCTAACCTAGCGGTCGTTTCGTTAGCGTCCATCAGCAGCTTCAACAGGCCGTCTGTCAGTCCTTGAAGATTGCGCAAGCCGCTGCTGCCGCGACGCTTTTCAGCGGCGATCTTCGCCCGCCTCCTGTTCAAGCCGGACGCTTTGCTCTATGCCGCAATGCCACCATGTTCGCCCGGCATAGGCGAAAACCGGGATCGAAGACCGATGAATGAAGCAACCCCGCCCAATCGCTGCCGAATCGTGCTGATCGCGCCGCCGCTTGTGACTCCCGAGCACATCTGCACCGCCTTCGACGGCGGCGACGTCGCCTCGCTGATCCTGCCCGAAAACGGCATGGATGACGCCGCCTTCCAGGCCTTCGCCGAGAAGATCGTGCCGATCGCGCAGGCCGCCGGCGTCGCCGTCATCATCGCCGGCGACAGCCGCATCGCCGGCCGCGTCCATGCCGATGGCATCCATGTCGAGGCAAACCGCCAGGAACTGGCCGAAACGATTAAGCGCTTGGCCGACAGGATGATGGTCGGCGCGGGCGGCGCCAAGACCCGCGACGAGGCGCTGGAGCTCGGCGAGGAGCGGCCCGACTACATGTTCTTCGGCCGCTTCGGCTATGACAACAAGCCCGAGCCGCACCACCGCAATCTCGCTCTCGGTGAATGGTGGGCGCAGATGATCCAGATTCCTTGCATCGTCATGGCCGGCTCCGAGCTTGCGTCGGTGGAAACGGTAGCAGCCACCGGCGCCGAGTTCGTGGCGCTCTCCAGCGCCGTCTTCGCCGACGGACTCGATCCGCGCGCGGCGGTCGCCGCGGCCAACGCGCTGCTCGACCAAATCGCGCCGCGCTTCGAGGACTGACGTGCGCTGGCCCCGGCTTTCCTTCGCGGCGTTGGCCGCTGCCTTGACGATCCAGGCGGCCGCTGCGCTGGCCGCCGAGACCCCGCCGGTGCCGCAGCCCAGACCGGACACGACCACACCCGACACGGGCGCGCCGGATACAAGCGCCCCTGCTAGCGGCGCCTCGAATACAAGCATTCCGAATTTAGGCGCCCCAAATACCGGCGCCCCGAATGCTGCCGCCCCGAATACTGGCGCGGCCCATGCCGATAAGCCGATCGAAACACCGCTGCCACAGCCGGCAACGCTTCAACCGCCATCGGCCGATACCATCAATCCCGATCGCTTCGGCGCCAAGCTCCCCGACGCCGCCTACGGCGCCTTCCAGCGCGGCCTCTATAAGACCGCCTACAACCTTGCCATGGTGCGGGCCAAGAACGGCGACCCCGCGGCGCAGACACTGGTCGCCGAGATCCTGTCGCGTGGGCTGGGCGTGCCACTCAACGCGGCAGAGGCCGCGAAATGGTATGGGCTCGCCGCCGAGCAGGGCGTGCCGGAGGCGCAGTTCCAATATGCGCTGATGCTGCTCGACGGACGCTATGTGAAGAAGGACGCCAAGGAAGCCTATGCGCTGATGCAGGCCGCCGCCGAGGCGGGCAACCGCCTGGCCCAGTTCAACTTCGCCCAATTGCTCGTCCAGCAGGATCCGGGCGATGCCGGCATCGCCAAGGCGGCTGTGTATTATGAGCGCGCCGCCAGTACCGGCCTTGCCGACGCCGAATATGCGATGGCGCAAATCTACGCCAACGGCGCCGGCGGCAAACCGCGCGACGACGCCAAGGCACGCACCCTGCTGGCGCAGGCCGCCCGGCAGAACTACGACACCGCGCAACTTGACCTCGCCGCATGGATGATCGAGGGGCGCGGCGGCGATCGCGACCTGAAATCGGGCTTTGCCTGGATGAGGCGCGCGGCCGAAGGCGGCAATGTCGCCGCCCAGAACCGCCTCGCCAAACTCTATATGGGCGGCATCGGTACCGACCCCGATCTGATCCTGGCCGGAGCCTGGTATATCGTCGCCCGGCGCGCCGGGTTGATCGACCCGCAGATGGACGATTTCCTGCAGGGCCTCGACGACGGTCAGACCAAGCAGGCGCTGCAGAGGGCGAACCGGCTGCCCTGAAAAGACGGCTCACGGCAGCGGCCATCTCCATGAGCGTTCGTGACGCCTCCCTTGCCACTCAATGCGATTTGTGGTCTTGGAGGCGCCAAAGCGCGCTCCGCGCCAAAAATCTCATTCCGGATCAGTTCAACATGGCCAAGATCAGTGGCAGCGAAATCCGTCCCGGCTATGTCATCGAGCATGACGGCGGCCTCTGGGTCGCGGTCAAGACCAACACCGTGAAGCCCGGCAAGGGCGGCGCCTACAACCAGGTCGAGCTGAAGAACCTGATCAACGGCACCAAGCTCAACGAGCGCTTCCGCTCGGCCGAGACCGTCGAGCAGATCCGGCTGGAGATGAAGGATTTCTCCTTCCTCTACGAGCAGGGCGACGCGCTGGTTTTCATGGACACCGAAAGCTACGAGCAGCTCGAACTGAACAAGGATTTCGTCGGCGAGCGCGCCGCCTTCCTGCAGGACGGCATGATGGTCACGGTCCAGCTCTACGAGGAGCGGCCGATCGGCATCTCGCTGCCCGACCAGGTGACGCTGACCATCACCGAGGCCGACCCCGTGGTGAAGGGCCAGACGGCGGCGTCCTCTTACAAGCCTGCAGTGCTGGAAAACGGTGTCCGCGTTCTGGTGCCGCCCTTCATCTCGGCCGGCGAGCGCATCATCGTCGACACCAACGAGATCACTTACGTGCGTCGCGCAGAATAAAACGGCCAACACAGGAAGAAGAAGAATGGCGCGTTCCGCTCTCCTCAATGTCATGGTCCAGGCCGCGATGAAGGCCGGCCGGTCGCTGTCGCGCGATTTCGGCGAGGTGCAGAACCTGCAGGTCTCGATGAAGGGGCCTGGCGACTATGTCAGCCAGGCCGACCGCAAGGCCGAAGAGATCGTCTTTACCGAACTGTCGAAGGCGCGGCCGGGCTACGCCTTCCTGATGGAGGAGCGCGGCGCCGTCGACGGCGAGGACGGCCAGCATCGCTGGATCGTCGACCCGCTCGACGGCACGACCAACTTCCTCCACGGCATCCCGCTCTTCGCGGTCTCGATCGCGCTCGAGCGCCAGGGCCAGATCGTCGCCGGTGTCGTCTACAATCCGGCCATGGATGAGCTCTATACCACCGAGCGCGGCGGCGGCGCCTTCATGAACGACCGCCGGCTGCGCGTCGCCGGACGCGCCAAGCTCACCGATGCCGTGATCGGCTGCGGCGTGCCGCATCTTGGGCGCGGCCAGCACGGCAATTTCCTGATCGAGTTGCGCAATGTCATGGCCGAGGTCTCCGGCGTCCGCCGCCTTGGCTCAGCCTCGCTCGATCTCGCCTATGTCGCGGCCGGCCGCATGGACGGGTTTTGGGAAACCGGCCTTTCGGCCTGGGACATCGCCGCCGGCGCCCTGCTCATCCGTGAAGCGGGCGGCTTCGTTTCGGATATGGATGGCGGGCAGGACATGCTGGAGGCCGGCTCCATCGTCGCCGGCAACGAGCTTATCCAACGCGCCCTCTTGAAGACGGTAAAGAAGCCGCTGGCTGCGCGCTGAAGCGCCCCTATCGCATCACCCCGAAATCGGGAATCGATTTCGCTGACCTCCGGTTCGGAACGGATAAGCGCAAATCAAAGGGCTGCAGCCTCCTTTGCGCGTCGAAAGGACGCGCAGCGCGCTCGTCGCAAAACCGCAACCGAAGCTTGAAATACTGATCCGCGACTGCCCAGATTATGGTTGCAGGATCATTCATGAACGACGCTCGCGCAAATACAACGATCGAAATCCCCTTTGTCGGCCGCTGGCACTATTCGCGCGCCGAGATGATCGCCGATGGCATCGTCCATGCTGTGGGCATCGTGCTGGCGATCGCCGCCGGCTCTGCCTTCCTGGCTTTAGCCGCCTTCCATTCCGGCCCGGGTGAGTATGTCGCCGCCGTCTTCTACGTTGTGTCGCTGCTCACCGTGCTGTCGGTATCGCTGGCCTATAATTTGTGGCCGATTTCGTGGCCGGCGAAGTGGATCCTGCGCCGCTTCGACCATGCCGCGATCTATCTGCTGATCGCCGCCACCTACACGCCTTTCCTGGCCCAGCTCCACACGTCCGCGCTTGCCATGCCGATGATCGTTATCGTGTGGAGCGCGGCGGCAATGGGCATCGCCATCAAGATGTTCCTGCCCGGGCGCTACGACCGGCTGGCGATCCTCTTCTATCTCGCCATCGGCTGGAGCGGCGTCGTGCTCGCCGGACCGCTGGCCGCGACGCTGCCGCCTGCCTCCGTCATGCTGCTGGTCGCGGGCGGCATCGTCTATTCATTGGGCGTCATCTTCTTTGCCTGGAAAGGCCTGCGCTTCCACAATGCCGTCTGGCATGGCTTCGTCGTCACCGGCGCCGGGCTGCACCTGGCCGCCATGGTCGACTGTCTGGTCATCAGCCGTTTTTGAAACGACCCGCGCGGGGCGATATTGTCAAGCACCATTCAATTTGGTCACAATTCCGTTTAGAGTCGCGGCAATTCTGCGGCGGGTGGCATCGGAAACGGGGCACGGATGGCTTTTCTCAGATCCTTCGGCAGGCGCTCGGATGTCCTGGTCTACGATCCACACAAACTGTCGAGCCCGCAGGTCTTCCTGCTCACGATGGTGATCTTCCTGGTCATCGTCGCCTTCATCGCCGCCATCCTCACCCGCCAGATCTCCTCCGCCTTCTCCAGCAATCCCGGCCTCAACGGGCTGATCATCGGCGTGCTCGCCGTCGGCATCCTGCTCGCCTTCGCCCAGGTCGGCCGGCTGTTCAGAGAGGTGCGCTGGGTCAACTCCTTCCGCGCCGGCTCCGAGACCACCGAGCCGGTGCTCCTGGCGCCGATGAAGGCGATGATCGGCCGCTCGTCGACGATCGCCTTCTCGACCTCTTCGATGCGCACCATGCTCGATTCCATCGCCACGCGCCTCGATGAAAGCCGCGACACCTCGCGCTATCTTGTCGGACTGCTGGTGTTTCTCGGCCTGCTCGGCACCTTCTGGGGCCTGCTCAACACCATCGCCTCAATCCGCGAGACGATCGAGGCGCTCGACCCCGGCAGCGGCGATGCCGCCGCCGTACTCGACGCGCTCAAGCAGGGCCTCTCGGCGCCGCTCGCCGGCATGGGCACGGCCTTCTCGTCCTCGCTGTTCGGCCTCTCCGGCTCGCTGGTGCTCGGCTTCCTCGACCTGCAGGCGGGCCGCGCCCAGACCCGCTTCTACACCGAGCTCGAGAACTGGCTGTCCTCGGTCACCGATCTCTCGTCCGATATCGTCGTGTCGGAATCGGCGCGCGCCGAGCCGTCGGAGGAGATCCGCCTGCTGTCGGAACGGCTGCGCAGCCTGCAGGAAAACGGCGGCGGCTCCAACCCGCGCGTCGCCACCGCCATGGCCAACCTGGCGGACGGCATTTCCGGACTGGTCAAGAACATGCGCTCCGAACAGCAGATCATGCGCGACTGGGTCGAGGCGCAGTCGGACGAACAGAAGGCGATGCGCAACACGCTGGAAAAGATCGCTGACGCCCTGAAGAAGACCGGAGTGCACTGACGTGGCGCTGGCAAGGCGGCGCGCCGATCGCCGCATCGACTACTGGCCCGGCTTCGTCGACGCGCTGTCGACGCTTCTGCTCGCCATCATGTTCCTGCTGACGGTCTTCGTGTTGGCGCAATTCCTGCTCAGCCGCGAAATCTCCGGCAAGGACACGGTGCTCAGCCGCCTCAACTCGCAGATCAACGAGCTGACGCAGTTGCTGGCGCTGGAGCGCTCGAACAGCCAGGACAAGGAAGATACGCTCGCCAATCTGCAGGCCTCGCTGTCGGCGGCGGAGGCGGAAAAGAGCCGTCTTCAGCAATTGCTGGAGCAGGGTGCCGGCGCCGGCGACGCGGCCAACAAGCGGGCAGACGCGCTGTCCGGCGAACTCAGCAACCAGCGCCAGATCAGCCAGCAAGCGCTGAGCCAGGTCGAGATCCTCAACCAGCAGATCGCCGCACTGCGCAAGCAGATCGCGGCGCTCGAGGACGCGCTCAACGTGTCCGAGCAGCGCGACCGCGAGTCCAACACCAAGATTGCCGATCTCGGCCGCCGCCTGAACGTGGCGCTGGCGCAGCGCGTCCAGGAGCTCAACCGCTACCGTTCCGATTTCTTCGGCCGACTGCGCGAGATCCTCGCCGACCGCGAGAACATCCGCATCGTCGGCGACCGCTTCGTCTTCCAGTCGGAAGTGCTGTTCCCGACCGGCTCCGACGAGATCAACGATGCCGGCAAGGTCGAGATGAAGAAGCTCGCCGATGCCGTCATCGAGCTGCAGAGGGAAATCCCGCCCGAGATCAGCTGGGTGCTGCGCGTCGATGGCCACACCGACAACAAGCCCTTGTCCGGCACCGGCCGCTATCGCGACAACTGGGAGCTGTCGACCGCCCGTGCGACCTCGGTGGTGAAGTTCCTGATCGAGAACGGCGTGCCGGCGAACCGGCTGGTAGCCGCCGGCTTCGGCGAATTCCAGCCGCTCGATCCGGCCGACACGGATGAGGCGCGCAGCAAGAATCGCCGAATTGAACTGAAGCTCACCGAACGTTGATCCGGCATCACGCGAACTCACGCGAATTTGTTCGCAGGCTCAACTCTAGCGCGCAGAAGCTCGCCGGCAAGGCCTGAAAACATTATCTTTTTTTAATTACACTCGGCGACTTGGAGGCCCTAATTTGCTGCGCAGGGCCGGGAACCGCCGGCGATGCCTCCCATCGCGACGCGACGGAACCGGACGGCCCACTAGCTCGGAAGCAGAGCGGGATGGCCGCTCCTTCCCCAGCAGGAGGACGCGCCGTCATGCGCGCTTTGACATCTCTCAAGACTGCAACTCTCGCCGCGATTCTGATTGCCGCTCCGCTCGCCGGCGCCTACGCCGCCGGACATCACAAGGGCGCTCTCGACGCAACCGATCCAACCGACTTCACCGGACCGCGGGTGACCAGCCTGATCGAGCAGGTCCAGGGTGTGGATCAGGGCATCGCCGACGCGCGGCAAGCAAACGACATCTCGGCCTCGGAAGCGCAGCAACTGCATATGCGCGCCGCGCACATCAGCCAGGTGGCCGAGCACGTAGCCGCTTCGGATCACGGCAGGATTCCGGCTGCGCAATATCACGATCTGCTGCGCCGTCTCGACAATGTCGACCAGAAGCTGAGAACCGATACCGGCAGCGGCTTCCTGATGGGCGACGGCGCCGACGGCGGTCACTATCCGAACGGCTGAGCGGTTTCGGGCCGCGACTGCCGTTTCGAGACCAGGAAGGGACGATCTGGCGCCCGAGGGACCTGGCCCGAGGGCGTCCTTTTTTCAGTCACCGGCCGAGCCAAAGCGCGATAATGGCAAGCACCGCAGGCAGCGTCTGGACGAACAGGACCTTGCGGCCGACGGTCGCCCCGCCATAGAGGCCGGCGACGGCAACGCAAAGCAGGAAGAACATCTTGATCTGGAACCCACCGGTGCCGAGATAGAGCCCCCAGATCAGGCCTGTAGCAAGAAAGCCGTTATAGAGCCCCTGGTTGGCGGCGAGCACTTTCGAGGCGCTGGCGAAGTCCGGCTTGAGGTTGAACGCCTTGTGGCCGCGCGGCGTGTCCCACAGCACCATCTCCAGATAGACGATGTAGCAGTGGATCAGCGCCACCAGCCCGGTCAGGATATTGCCGATCATTGTCCCCTCCGCTCGTTGGCCCCAACCTTGATCACGCAGCGCTGTTGCAAGGCAAGATGGGCTGATCCGGAACGGGCGGATCAGGGTTGCCAAGCTGCGCGCCTTGGTATCTTTTCGCGCCAACCCCTTTGCAGCCGGAAACCCTCCATGTCCTTCCAAAAACTCGATCAGCTCGGCCATAGGCTCGAAGCGCTGGAACATGCGCTGGCCATTCTCGGCGCCGATGAGGCGACCCACATGGCGGTTGGCGGCGGCGAGAAGCGCGCCGAGGCGATGTCGGCCTTGGCCGGCATGCTGCACGCCCAGGCTACCGCACCGGAGATCGGCGACTGGATCGCCGCCGCCGAAGCCGAACCGCTGAACGACGAGCAGCAGGCTGCGGTGAGGGAACTGCGCCGCCAATATACCAACCTCACCTGCCTGCCGGTCGAATTTGTCGAGCGCCAGACGACGGCGCGCATGCGCTCCGAGCAGCTCTGGCGCGACCTGCGCGCCAAGAATGACTGGGCGGGCTTCCTGCCGGCACTGGAAGGCGTCGTGACGCTGGTGCGGGAAGAAGCGGCGCTGCGCGCCGAGGCGCTCGGCCTCGCCCCCTATGACGCGCTGATGGAGCAGTACGATCCCGGCAACCGCGCCGCCGACATCACGCCGGTGTTTGTCGAGCTGAAGGCTTTCCTCAAGGATTTCCTGCCGCATGCGCTGGCGATGCAGGATGCGCGGCTGGCGAAGCACGCACTCAAGCCGCTCTCCGGCAGCTACGCCGTCGAGAAGCAGCGCGAGCTTGGTCTTGCCATGATGGCGGCGGTCGGCTTCGACCTCACCCATGGCTCGCTGGCGGTATCGCACCATCCCTTCTGCGGCGGCGTGCCGACCGATGTGCGCATCACCACCCGCTACAAGACTTCCGATTTCCTGTCGGCGCTGATGGGAGTGCTGCACGAGACCGGCCACGCGCTTTACGAACAGAATCTGCCGAAAGCCTGGTCGCACTGGCCGCTCGGCAAGGCGCGCGGCATGGCCGTGCATGAGAGCCAGAGCCTGTTCGTGGAGAAGCAGATCGGCCGCAACCCCGCCTTCTGGCGCTGGGCGCTGCCGGTTGTCGAGAAGCATCTCGGCGAAGCCTGGTCGATCGACGACATCCTGCCGCATGTCCATCATGTGGAACGCGGCTTCATCCGCGTCGACGCCGACGAGGTCACCTATCCGCTGCATGTCATCCTGCGTTACGAGCTCGAGCAGGAGCTCGTCTCAGGACGGCTGGAGGCCGCCGACCTGCCCGAGGCCTGGGATGCCAAGATGCGCGACTATCTCGGCCTGTCGACCATCGACAACCCGGCCGACGGGCCGATGCAGGACGTGCACTGGCCGGGCGCCGCCTTCGGCTATTTCCCGTCCTACACCCTGGGCGCCATGATGGCGGCACAGCAGTGGGCCGCCTTGACCAGGGAGCATCCGTCAGCCGACGGAGATCTCGCCAAGGGCGACTTCAGCGCCATCAATGAGTGGCGACGCGACAAGATCTGGTCGCAGGGCTCGCGCTGGTCGACGCCGGACCTGCTCGAGCGCGCCACCGGCGAGAAGCTCAACGCCGTTTACTTCACCGAGCACCTGCGCAAGCGGTACGGCGACTGATAACGCCTGCCGGCGGGCGCTACTCCGCCGCGCCCTTGAAGGCGCTCGCTCCGGTCTCGAACTGCAGCTTGGCGAGCCGCGCATAGGTGCCGCCCTTGGCGACAAGGCTTTGGTGGGTGCCTTCCTCGACGATGCGCCCGCCTTCCATGACCAGGATGCGGTCGGCCTTGAGTACCGTCGCCAGCCGGTGGGCGATCACGATGGTGGTGCGGCCGCGCATCAGCCGCTCCAGCGCCGTCTGCACCAGCGTTTCGCTTTCGGCGTCGAGCGCCGAGGTCGCCTCGTCGAGCAGCAGGATCGGTGCGTCGCGCAGAATGGCGCGGGCGATCGCCACGCGCTGGCGCTGGCCGCCCGAAAGCGTCACACCGCGCTCGCCGACCTGGCTGTCATAGCCCTTTTCAAGCTTGCCGATGAATTCGTCGGCAAGCGCCGCCTTTGCCGCCGCCTCGATCTCGGCATCGCTGGCGCCCGGCCGGCCGAAGCCAATATTGTCGGCAGCACTGGCCGCGAAGATGGTGACGTCCTGCGCCACGATGGCGATGCGCTGGCGGATTGCGGCCGGATCGGCCTGGCGCAGATCGACGCCGTCGATGACGACACGGCCGCTCTCCGGATCGTAGAAGCGCAGGATAAGCGAGAAGACGGTGCTTTTTCCCGCGCCCGAAGGACCGACGATCGCCACCGTCTCGCCGGGCTTCACCTGGAAGCTCAGCCCATGCACGGCGGCCCGGTCCGGCCGCGCGGGATAGGAGAAGGAGACATCGTCAAAGCTGATCGCGCCCTTGGCCTTGGCCGGCAGCGGCTGCGGATCGGCGGGCGCCTGAATGGCGGGCTTCTCGGCCAGGATCTCGGTCAGACGCTCGGCGGCGCCCGCCGCCTGCGACAGCTCGCTCCACACTTCCGACAACGCGCCAAGTGCGCCGGCGGCGAACACCGAATAGAGCAGGAACTGGCCGAGCGTGCCGGCCGACATCGTGCCGGCAAGCACGTCGCGCGAGCCGAACCAGAGCACCGCCACCACCGATGAAAAGATCATGAAGATGGCGAAGAAGGTGAGAAAGGAGCGGGCGAAGACCGACGTGCGCGCCGCCTCGAAGGCGGCCTCGACGGCGGCCGAGAAGCGCCCCGTCACCAGCTTCTCGTTGGTGAAGGCCTGCAGCGTGCGCACGGCGCCGATCTGCTCGCTGGCATAGGCAGTGGCTTCCGCCAGCGTATCCTGCGCCAGCCGCGACTTGCGCCGCACCGAACGGCCGAAGGCGACGAGCGGCAGCACGATCAGCGGGATGGCGGCCAGTACCAGGCCGGACAGTTTTGGGCTGGTGAAGACCATCATCGCCACGGCACCGACGCCGAGGATGAGATTGCGCAGCGCGACCGATGCCGTGGCGCCGACCGCCGACTTCACCTGCGTGGTATCCGCGGCAAGCCGCGACACGATCTCGCCCGACTGCGAGCGATCGAAAAAGGCCGGCGAGAGCGTCGTGACATGGGAGAAGACATCGCGGCGGATGTCGGCGACGACCCGCTCGCCGAGCGTGATGACGAAGTAGTAGCGGCTGGCGGACGCCGCCGCCAGCACGGCCGCCATCAGCACCAGCGCGGCGAAATACTCGGCAATGAAGGTAGTGCCCGCCGCCTGGAAGCCGTGATCGATCATGCGCCGCACGGCCATCGGCAGGGCCAGCGTCGTCCCTGCCGCAACGATCAGCGATATGATCGCGCCGACCGCCAGTTTGCGGTACTGCATGACGTACGGAAAAAGGTTCCTGAGCGGCCGGACCGAGCGCCTGCGCTCGTCACCACTGACACCAATATCCGCCATGAGCGTTTCCTCTGGCCGCGTGTTCGTCATGCGCTTCAATATGCGCCTGCCGCGGCCTTGTGATTCAATTCCGGCTGATGTATAGGCTCGCCGACCGTTTTAGAAGCCGTGGCTTTTCATTAGCTGCGGCTTCGAGTTTTAAAAAGGGGCGCATCGACGCAGGCCATCGGCCCGTCACCAGCGCCGGCAAGCCAGGAACACGACAATGAAGGCCGATATCCATCCCGACTACCACACCATCAAGGTCGTCATGACCGACGGCACCGAATACCTGACCCGCTCGACCTGGGGCAAGGAAGGCGACACGATGAACCTCGACATCGACCCGACCACGCACCCGGCCTGGACCGGCGGCCAGCAGACCCTGCTCGACCGCGGCGGCCGCCTGTCGAAGTTCAAGAAGCGTTTCGAAGGTTTCGGCCTCTAAGCCTTTCTAAACGTGTCGCAGATCAAAAACCCGCCTCCGAGGCGGGTTTTTTGTTGGCCACAGACGCTGCGGGAAACCCGACCAGGTTGTACCTACCCTTCCACCAGCTCCCGCAGCGCCATGCGCTTATAGGCCGCGACCAGCCTGTCGCCCTCCTCCCGGTCGACGGAGATCGCCAGCCGCATGACCGCCTCGCCCATCTGCCAGACTAGCAGCGCCGCCGTCTCCATCGCCACGGTATCTGCGCCGGGACGCAACCGCTTCAGCACCGCGACGAGGAATCGGGCATTGGCCCGGCTGTCGGCCAGTTCGAGTTCGCGCAAGGCCTTGTCGGCCTGCGTGCCCGACCAGATGTCGCGCATCACCGGTTCGGCCAGGAACATCCCGTAATAGATGTCGACCAGCTCCGAAAACGCCCGCTTCAGCCCCTCGGCGTCGCTGACGTCCTTCAGCGCCGCCGAGATGCAGGCCTGGCTTTCGGCGGTGTAGCGCTCGGCCAGCGCCCAGACGATCGCCCGCTTGTCGGGAAAGAACTGGTAGAGCGAGCCGATCGACACCCCTGCTCTTTCCGCCACCTCGCCCATGCGCATGGCATCGCTGCCTTGCTCGGCGATCAGCGCCGCGGCGGCGGCAAGCATCCGCTCGACCCGCTCGCGGCTGCGCTGCTGCGTCGGCGCTCGCCGGGGCATTGCGATTTCCTGGTCGAGCTTCGCGGCTACCCTGCCTTGCATGAGCTTCCTCCGAAAGATCCTCGAGAAACTGGCTTGACTCACAAAATACGAGGGTTTATCACGTTTTGCAAACATGAGGATTACTCATATTCAGAAAACGAGGAGATCGAGATGACCGACACGTCACAGAAACCGATTTTGATCCTGGGCGGCACCGGCAAGACCGGCCGGCGGCTGGTCGAACGGTTGATCGCCCGCAGGATCCCGGTGCGGATCGGCTCCCGCGCAGGCACGCCTCCCTTCGACTGGTCGGACAAGAACACCTGGGGCGCGGCCCTCGACGGCGTCGGCGCCGTCTACATCAGCTGCTATCCTGACATCGCGGTGCCGGGCGCCGCCGAAACTGTCGAGGCGTTGGCCAAACTTGCCGTCGAGCGCGGCATCAAGCGGCTGGTGCTGCTCTCCGGTCGCGGCGAGACGGAGGCTCAGCGCGCCGAGGAAATGGTCAAGGTCTCCGGTGCCGATTGGACGATCCTGCGCTGCTCATGGTTCTCGCAGAATTTCAGCGAAGGCTTCCTCATCGAATCCATACTCGAAGGCGAAGTCACCCTGCCGGTCGGCGCTGTCGGCGAACCCTTCGTCGATGTCGACGATATCGCCGATGTCGCCGAAGCCGTGCTGACGGAGCCGGGCCATGCCGGCCAGCTTTACGAACTCACCGGCCCGCGTCTGCTGAGCTTTGCTCAGGCCGTCGCCGAAATCGGCAAAGCCACTGGCCGCGACATCCGCTATCGGCGGATCTCGCATGCCCAATTCACCGAAACGGTGGCTGCGCACAACCTGCCGCCGGAATTCGCCTGGCTGCTCAACGAGCTCTTCACCGAGGTGCTCGACGGCCGCAACGAATCGCTGACCGACGGCGTGCAGCGCGCGCTCGGCCGCCGGCCGAAAGACTTCTTCGCCTATGCAACCGAAACCGCAGCCAGCGGCGTCTGGAGTAACTGAGATGATGAAAATTCTTCCCGCCCTCGCCTTCATTGCCGCGATCGGCTCTGGCGTGGTCGGCGGCGTCTTCTTCGCCTTTTCCAATTTCGTCATGGCAGCACTTGCCAGGCTGCCCGTCCCAGCCGGCATCGCAGCGATGAATTCGATCAACATCACCGTAATTACGCCCGCCTTCATGACGGCGCTTTTCGGCACCGGCCTCATCTGCCTGGTGCTGATTGCCGCTGTCATCATGGGCTGGAGCCAATCGGGCTCGTACTGGCTGCTTGCCGGCGCCGTAATCTATCTCGTCGGCAACCCGATCGTGACCATGGTGTTCAACGTACCGCTCAACGACGCCCTGGCCGCCGTCGACCCGGCCAGCAGCAACGGCGCCGCCGTGTGGGCGAACCATCTGCGCCAATGGGTAATGTGGAACCACGTCCGCACCATCACCGCGATCGTGGCGATGGCCTGCTTCATCCTGGCGCTGATTTGAAGAGAGCGGCCAGCGGATAAAACACCGCCTCAGGCGGGGTCCGTCTTCTTGTGCGTCTTGCGGTCGGCGTGTCCCAGATCGCGCTCCGGGTCGATGACATCGCGGACCAGCTGCTTGAGCTTCGCCGCCTCCGGAAAACCGCCGTCGCGCTTGCGCTCCCAGATAAGCTGGTCGTTGCAGGAGATCGTGAAGATGCCGCCGGTGCCCGGCACCAGCGTCACCTCGCCGAGATCGGTACCGAAGGTCGAGAGCAGCTCCTGTGCCATCCAGCCGGCTCTGAGCAGCCACTGGCATTGCGTGCAGTAGGTGATGCGGATGGCGGGCCGCGGCTTCTCGCTCATGTCGGATCGAGTTCCGCTCATGGATCAGCCGATCAGGCCGCGCTGAGCTTGGCCATCGTTTCGTCGTCGACCTCGAAATTGGCGTAGACGCTCTGCACGTCGTCGTCGTCCTCAAGGGTGGCGACCAGCTTCATCAGCGACTGCGCCCGTTCTTCATCGACCGGCACGTTGTTCTGTGGCTGCCAGATCGGCTTGACCGACTCCGCTTCGCCGAGCGCGGCTTCGAGCGACTTAGATACCTCGCCGAGATTTTCGAAGCTGCAATAGACGGTGTGGCCTTCCTCGTCCGAGTCGACGTCGTCAGCACCGGCCTCGATCGCGGCTTCCATCACCGTGTCCGCGCTGCCGGCCGAAGCCGGGTAATAGATCTCGCCGACGCGGTTCCACATGAACGACACCGAGCCGGTTTCGCCGAGCGCCCCGCCGGCCTTGGTGAAGGCGGCGCGCACATTGGACGCCGAGCGGTTGCGGTTGTCGGTCAGCACCTCGACGATCAGCGCCACGCCGCCGGGGCCATAGCCCTCATAGCGCACGGCCTCGTAGTTCTCGGCATCTCCGGCGGAGGCCTTGTTGATGGCGCGCTGGATGTTGTCCTTCGGCATCGACACCGCCTTGGCGTTCTGCACCGCAAGGCGCAGCCGCGGGTTCATCGCCGGGTCCGGCGTGCCGGTCTTGGCGGCGACGGTGATTTCGCGTGCCAGCTTGGAAAACATTTTCGACCGCACCGCATCCTGGCGGCCTTTCCGGTGCATGATGTTCTTGAACTGCGAATGGCCAGCCATGGCACCCCTGTCGTGTTCGGCTAGAGCATTTCTCGGCCGGGCGCGATCACCCGGCAAATGCTCGAATTCAAAATTTCAGAACGCTGCAAGCGTGCCTGCGAAGGCCCGCGGGGCTCTCTGTCGGAATGGCCGGCTTATAGATAAATCGGCTCAATTCGTCCAGCCGGACCGTCGACCCTGACGGCGGACAGACCGAGATTGCCCTTGCAGCGCGGCATCATCCCTCCAGATCCGACTTCAGCCGGTCGAGGATGCTGATCGCATGGCCCGCATATTGGCCGATCCAGCGGTCGTGGATCTGCCTGATCGGCAGCGCGTTGAGATGGTTCCAGCGCTCGCGCCCCTCGCGCCTCGCCACGACCAGATCGGCCTCTTCCAGCACTTTCAGATGCATCATGACCGTGCAGCGATCCATGTCCGGGAAAGCCTCGCAGAGCGCCCCGGTGGTCTGCGGATGATCCTTGAGCCGGTCGAGCAACTCGCGCCGGCGCGAGTGCGCCAAGGCCTTGAAAACACGATCGTCCGAGGTTGGGCTTGACATGTTATGTTTTTATAACATATTGTTTCACGAGGCAAGGAAGGAGCTGTGGATATGTCTCTTGGATTCAGGATTTCCGGACGCATCGGCAAGCCGGTCGCCGAAGTCTTCGACGCCGTGGTCAACCCGACGAAGCTCAGCGGCTATTTCACCACCATTGGCGGCGCCTCTGCTCCGCTGGTCGCCGGCACCACCGTCACCTGGTGGAAGACGGTGCCGGTCGAGGTCGACGAGGTGATCAAGGATAGGCGTATCGTGCTGCGCTGGGACGCGGCCGACACTGACGGCAAGCCGGCCTACAAGACACGCATCGAGATGAACTTCGAGCCGTTGGACGACGGCGGCACCTTCGTTACCATCGCCGAGGCCGGCTGGCACGAAGGCGAGGTCGGACTGAAGAAATCCTACCTCAATTGCGAGGGCTGGTCGCAGATGCTCGCCTGCATGAAGGCGTATCTCGAATACGGCATCAATTTGCGCGACGGCTATTATCGCGCCGAGATGAAAGGCGAGCCGGCCAACGAGACCAATATTTGACTCCCTTTGAGCGAGGAGGCCCGGCCGTGAAGGTAACGCCGTTCCTGATGTTCGAAGGTCAGGCCGAGAAGGCCATGACCCTCTATTGCGACACCGTTCCAGAAAGCCGCGTTGTCGACGTCACACGCTATGGCGCCGGTGAGGACGGGCCCGAACGTGCGCTCAAGCTGGCCCGTCTCGTGATCGGCGGCACTGAGGTCATGGTCTTCAACAGCCCCGTGCATCACGCCTTCTCCTTCACGCCGTCGTTCTCGCTCTTCGTCGACTGTTCCTCCGAGGAGGAGCTCGATCGCATTGTCGGGGTGCTGGCCAAGGACGGCGCGTTTCTGATGCCGACCGACGATTACGGCTTCAGCCGCCGTTTCGCTTGGCTCAACGACCGCTTCGGCGTTTCCTGGCAGATCAACCTGCCCTAGTTTAATGCCCGCCGCCGGACCGCTGCTTCTTTCGACGCCGCGCCAGCATGTTGAGGCCCTCGACCAGCGCGGAAAAACCCATGGCGGCGTAGATGTAGCCCTTGGGCACGTGATAGCCCATGCCGTCGGCAATCAGCGTCATGCCGATCATCAGCAGGAAGCCGAGCGCCAGCATCACGATTGTGGGGTTCTTGGCGATAAAGTTGGCGAGCGGCGTCGCCGCCAGCATCATCACGCTCACCGCCACGATGACAGCGATGTACATGATGGCGATCTCGTCGGTCATCCCGACGGCGGTGATGATGGAATCGATCGAGAAGACGAGGTCAAGCAGCAGGATCTGGAAGATCGCGCCGGCCAGGCTCATCTGCAGTGTGCCGCCCATCATCGAGTCCTGATGATCCTGCGGATCGACCGTGTGGTGGATTTCCTTGGTCGCCTTCCAGACAAGGAACAGGCCGCCGGCGATCAGGATCAGGTCGCGCCAGGAAAAGCCATGCCCGAACGCCGTGAACACCGGCGTCGTCAATTGCACGATGATCGAGATCGTGGCGAGCAGCACCAGCCGCATGCCCAGTGCCGCCGAGATGCCGAGTTTGCGGGCGCGGGCGCGCTGCGTTTCCGGCAGCTTGTTGGTCAGGATCGAGATGAAGATCAGGTTGTCGATGCCGAGCACCACCTCCAGCACCACCAGCGTCAGCAGCGCGATCCAGGCTGTGGGATCGGAGACAAAGGCAAAGTGCGGCGCCAGGAACTCGACAAGCTGCATGGAGGTCGTCCCCTCTACGATCTAGAGCAGTTTTCGCGGGTTTCGTCGCCAGTTAGGTACGACCGGTGCTCATATCAATATCATCACCAGAAGGACGGCGCGGTTTCCTCGAGTCTCGGCCCGCGGCGAAACGGCGCGATCTTCTCGGCGAGCCCGGTGCGGTCGGAGATTTCCACGCCGACGCCGCACAGCGTCGCCGGTCCATTCGCGGCCTCGAAACGACCTTTCGGCACTTTCGACAGGAAGCGGTTGAGCGGCTCTTCCTTGTCCATGCCGAGCGAGGAATCATAGTCGCCGCACATGCCGGCGTCCGAAATATAGGCGGTGCCGCCGTTGAGTATCTGATGATCGGCGGTCGGCTGGTGCGTGTGGGTGCCGACCACAAGGCTGGCTCGGCCGTCGACGAAATGCGCGAAGCACATCTTTTCCGAAGTCGCCTCGGCATGGAAATCAATCACTGCTGCGTCGGCCTGTTCGCCAAGCGGACAGGCCGCAAGCTCGCGCTCGCCGGCCTGGAACGGATCGTCGAGCTCGGGATGCATGAAGACGCGCCCCATGATGTTGGCGACCAGCACCCGCGCGCCGTTCCTGGCGATATAGACGCCGGAACCACGCCCCGGCGTGCCCTTGGGAAAATTGGAAGGGCGCAGGAAGCGCTCCTCGCGCGGCGCGAAGACCAGCGCGTCGCGCTGGTCCCAGACATGGTTGCCGGTGGTGACGACATCCGCGCCCGCCGCGAGCGTCTCGCGAAATATCTCCTCGGTGATGCCGAAGCCGCCCGCGGCGTTCTCGCCATTGACGATGACGAAGTCGAGCTTGAAGTCGGATATCAAGCCCGGCAGCTGTTCCCACACCGCCGTGCGCCCAGTTTTTCCGACCATGTCGCCGAGGAAGAGAAGTCTCATACGATCCCGCGTCGAAAGTCCGCCAAGCAAAAGCTGCATGACTTTCCGCAAAAGATCATGCGTTTCTCAACCGCTGTTCTACAATTGCGGCGTGAACCGGCGCAACCCGCTCCCGGTGAGTATTTCCGCGATGATCACATGATGGTCTTATACGGCACCACCGCCCCGTCCTAGCAGCCGAAGGCGACGTCTAACGCGCGCTCCGTCCGCGCAGCCAGAAGAACCAAACGTAGAACGGTGAAGCCGCCGGTACCTGCAAGGATCAACAGCATGCCGCGCCAGCCCTTCATTCCGGCGGTATCGAGGGTCGCTGGATCGCCAGGGTCGTAGTAGAATTTCACCTTGTCGCCGATCGACGCCTCGTGGAGACCGACAAGGTTTCCCTTTCCGGACCAGGTCATCGGCACGTCGTCAACCACATAGGCGAGGGCGACATTGATGCGCTCTATGGCGAGGCCATTTTTGTGCATTTCAGTGAAAGGACTGACATCCGTCACGGTAGCGACCGTCTGCCCCCAGGCCGCTTGGTGGTACAGGGTGGTTCCGGTGATATGCAATCCCATCGCAAACAGTGCTGCCGCGATCAGAGCAAACGGCATCAGGATGAATCGCATGAAGACAAAATCCCTTGCTAGCCTCAACTTGGATTGGATAGCAGGAATACTGTTGGATAGGGATTGGAATCGCGCGAAGCGGGTCGGAATATTCTAAGAGGCGGTAAACCGGCGTAACCCGCTCTCGGTGAGTATTTCCGGGATGATCACGTCATGGTTCTCATCCGGCACTTGCGACACCTCCTGGCAGTCGAACGCAATGCCGATCAGCCGCGGCGCCAGCCCTTTGTCGGCCAGCCTGGCGATCGCTCGGTCGTAATAGCCGGCGCCGTAGCCGATGCGGTGGCCGCGCGCGTCGAATGCTGCGAGCGGAACAAACATGAGCGAGGGGTCGAGCTCTTCGGCCTCCTCGTGCGGTCCGACCGTGCCGAAACCCATCTCGACCATTGGCGCGCCGCGCACCAGCTCGCGGAAGACGATGGTTGTCTTGTCGAGGATCGCCGGCAGGCAAAGCCTGGCGCCTTTCTCGCGCAGCGCGAACATCAGCGGCCGCACATCGACCTCGGAGCGCATCGGCCAGAAGCCGGAGACGATCTGGCCCGGTTCGACGGCGATCTGGTCACGCGCCGTCTCAGCCATTTCGAGCGCGATCTCGACCCGCCAGAATTCGTCCAGCGCATCCCGCCGCGCCAGAGCTTCCTTGCGAAGCTGTTTTTTCAGGTCTTTTGATGAGGTCATGCGCAGACGTTAGAAAAGGTCGTATCCGGACGAAGTTGCAGGAGCGACGCTTTCTACCGCATCAAATTCAAAAACGGGAGAGTGGCGATCCACACAACCGGTGGAGAGGTCGATCCCGGGTGCCTACAAAGTAGGTGGGCGCCGTGTGAGAAAACCCACGGGTCTTCCCAGGGACAGCTCCCTAAGGATCGATAAGGCCCCGGGGATAAGTTTCTCCTGCCGGGAAGCGCAGACCGCCAAAACCAATATAGGCCCATGGTTGACCGAGCGCCAGAAGGACACCGCTCCAAGCGGCCGCAAATCTGCGTCATGGGCCTTGCAGCGTTGTCATGCCTTGCACAGCCCGGCCAGCGTCCTTAGGGTCGCGGCCCAACGATCAGGAGAAGAAATGCGTTTCGAAGGCACCGCGGCTTACGTCGCCGACAAGGATTTGATGGTGGCGGTCAACGCCGCGATCGCTCTGGAGCGACCGTTGCTGGTCAAGGGCGAGCCGGGCACCGGCAAGACCGAACTCGCCCGTCAAGTGGCGGCGGCGCTCGACCTCGATTTCATCGAATGGAATGTCAAATCGACCACCAAGGCGCAGCAGGGGCTCTACGAGTATGACGCCGTCTCGCGGCTGCGCGACAGCCAGCTCGGTGACGACCGGTTCAGCGACATCAAGAACTACATCAAACGCGGCAAGCTGTGGGACGCCTTCGCGGCACCGAAAAAGGTCGTTCTCCTGATCGACGAGATCGACAAGGCCGACATCGAATTCCCCAACGATCTTCTGCAGGAACTCGACCGGATGGAGTTCTTCGTCTACGAGACCGGCGAGACCATCCGCGCCGAATTTCGGCCGATCGTCATCATCACCTCCAACAACGAGAAGGAGTTGCCGGACGCCTTTCTGCGCCGCTGCTTTTTCCACTACATCCGCTTCCCCGATATCGAGACGCTGCACCGGATCGTCGACATGCATTATCCCGGCATCAAGCAGAATCTCGTGCGGGCCGCGCTTACCCAGTTCTACGAGATCCGTGACGTGCCCGGGCTGAAGAAGAAACCATCTACCTCCGAAGCGCTCGACTGGATCCGACTGCTGGTCGCCGACGACATCGCGCCGGAGGATCTGCGCGCCGATCCGAAGAATATGTTGCCGAAGCTGCATGGCGCGCTGCTCAAGAACGAGCAGGACGTGCACCTCTTCGAACGCTTGGCCTTCATGGCCAGGCGCCAGCAATAGGCTTGGCAGCAATAGCGCTTTGTCCGTCTGTGGACCGTTCCCGACAGGCGGCGGTTGCCGCAGCTTCCGACCAAAACGTTGGAGGAAAACATGTCCGAGATCACCGTCCGCCCGCTTGCCCAGTCCGACCGCTCCGACTGGCGCCGGCTATGGACCGCCTACCTCACCTTCTACGAGACCAAGCTGCCGGAAGAGGTCTACGACGTCACCTGGAAGCGCCTGTTCACGCCTGGCGAGTTCGAGCCGAAAGGCTTTATCGCCACGCTTGAGGGCAAGGCCGTCGGCCTGACCCACTATCTCTACCACCGCTCCTGCTGGTCCGAGGTCAACACCTGCTATCTGCAGGATCTGTTCGCCGACCCCGAAGTGCGCGGCAAGGGCATCGGCGCGGCGTTGATCAAAGCGGTGCAGGACGAGGCCGGCAAGATCGGCGTGAAGAACGTCTACTGGATGACGCACGAGACCAACGCCACCGCGCGCCGGCTGTACGACCATGTGGCCCGGCGCACGGGCTTCATCGAGTACGATCTGTTGTGAAACGGTTGAAACCGGTCCAGCTGCGCAATATATTGCGCATTGGAAAGCCGCCGTGCCGCTGATTGAGACTAACACGCGCAAGATCATAGCGCGGCTTTTGCGCGACGGCTGGTCGAGCGTCGGAGGCGGCAAGCACGACAAATACGAGCACCCGGGAAAACCGGATGTGACCATCATCGTGCCGCGGCACCGCGAGCAATCTCCGGGCGTTGCACGCTCGATCGCCAAGCTCGCCGGATGGATTTGAGGCATGATCGCATGACGCATTATATCGGAGTTCTGGACGGCGCGGATAATGTCTGGGGAATCCGGGTCCCCGACCTCCCGGGCTGCCATGGCGGCGGCGCCAGCCCCGAGGAGGCGATTGCCGATGCAGCATCGGCGATACGCGAATGGGCCGAAACTCGGTTGGCAAAGCACGTCTCGTTACCCGAAGCACGAACGGTGGCGGACTTGTTACGATCAGGTGAGATCGATAGCGCCGCAGGCGAGTCTGCCGTCATGATCCCGCTGCTGATCGACTCCGGTCGGTCAGTCCGGGCAAACCTGTCGTTGGACGCTGGTCTGCTTGCGGCGATCGATACTGAAGCCAGCCGCCGGGGCCTGACGCGCTCTGCCTTCATTGCGAGTGCCGCGCGTGAAAAGATCGAGGGGCAGAGATAGCCGTCTGGCGATGTTCATCCCCTTCTTCCTTGAACTAAAAGCCGCGCGGGTTCCCGTTTCGCTCCGGGAGTATCTGTCGCTGCTCGAAGGCCTTGAAGCTGGGCTGGTCGACTACGACGTCGAGGGTTTTTGCTACCTCGCGCGCTCGGCCCTGGTGAAGGACGAGCGCCATATCGACCGTTTCGATCAGGTGTTCGCGCATGTCTTCAAGGGCGTCGAAGCGCTCGCCGGTCCGGACGCTGTCGACGTCGCCAACATCCCCGAGGAATGGCTGCGCCGGCTCGCCGAAAAGCACCTGAGCGACGAGGAGAAGAAGCTGGTCGAGGCGCTGGGCGGCTTCGACAAGCTGATGGAGACGCTAAAGCAGCGCCTGGAGGAGCAGAAGGGCCGGCACCAGGGCGGCTCGAAATGGATCGGCACCGGCGGCACCTCGCCCTTCGGCGCCTATGGCTACAATCCGGAAGGCGTGCGCATCGGCCAGCACGAAAGCCGCCACCGTCGCGCAGTGAAAGTCTGGGACAAGCGCGAGTTCAAGAACTTCGACGACGCGATCGAGCTCGGCACCCGCAACATCAAGGTGGCGCTGAAGCGGCTGCGGCGCTGGGTGCGCGAGGGCGCCGAGGAAGAGTTCGACCTGCCCGGCACCATCCACGCCACCGCCGAGCACGGCTATCTGGACTTGAGAACCCGGCCGGAGCGGCGCAACGCGGTGAAGCTCCTGATGTTCTTCGACGTCGGCGGCTCGATGGATGGTCACGTCAAAACCGTCGAGGAGCTGTTCTCCGCCGCGCGCGCCGAATTCCGCCAGCTCGAGTATTACTACTTCCACAACTGTCTTTACGAGCGCGTCTGGAAGGACAATCGCCGCCGCCTGGCCGAGACAATCCCCACCTTCGACCTCATCCACAAATATGGGCCGGACTATAAGGTGATCGTGGTCGGCGACGCCTCGATGAGCCCTTACGAAATTGCGCATCCCGGCGGCTCGGTCGAGCACTGGAACCCGGAGGCCGGCGGCGTCTGGCTCGGTCGGCTGCTGCAGCAGTGGCCGAACGCGGTCTGGTTGAACCCTGAGGCTGAGAAGAACTGGCGCTACACCCATTCCATCGCGATGATCAGCGACATCTTCGGCGGCCGCATGTTCCCGCTGACGCTTGCCGGGCTCGAAGCGGCAACGAAGCAGCTATCGAGGAAGCATTGAGCGTGACAGTAATTCGCGGAAACCAGCGGCGATTGCGTTGTCAGTCCCAGCGCTGGTCAGTGGTGTAACAAACACCTATCTTCGTGCGAACATGACATGCCAACCAACAACGAGCCGCCAAGGCCGAGGAGATTTCATGGACACCCACGCCTATCCCGTCACCCGCACCGATGCCGAGTGGCGCGCCCGGCTGACGCCGGAGCAGTATGCCGTCATGCGCAACCACGGCACCGAGCGTCCCGGCAGCTGCGCCCTGCTCTACGAGAAGCGCGCCGGCACTTTCTTCTGCGTCGGCTGCGACCAGCCGCTGTTCGAATCCAAGCTGAAGTTCGAGAGCGGAACCGGCTGGCCGAGCTTCAACGATCCGGTCCCGGGCTCGATCGAGACCACCGTCGACCGCAGCTACGGCATGGTCCGCACCGAGTGCCACTGCTCGCGTTGCGGCAGCCATCTCGGCCATGTCTTCGAGGACGGTCCGCCGCCGACCGGCCTGCGCTATTGCATCAACGGCGTGTCGCTGCGCTTCGAGCCGGCGGCCTGACAGCCAGTTCGTGGTAGCTTTGTAAGGGCGGCTTCGGCCGCCCTTTTCGATTCAGACGACGACCGTCGCGATCAGCCAGAGCGCCGAGCCCAGCATCATCAACTGCGCCTTGAACCCGCCGGCCGTTTCCGCCGTCCGCCAGACGGCAAGGGCGAGAAAGATGTTGTAGGGGGCGGGAAGGAAATGCACCGTGAGCACCAGCCAGAGCGGCAGCTTCAGCCCAAGCAGGACAAGCGCCAGCGCGGACGAAGCGATGTTGATCGCCGTGCCGGCGAGCAGCATGTCGCGCCAGAACAGCCGGTCGAGCGGCACAATGCCTTGCCAGCGCGAGCGGAAGAAGCCGGCAACCATCTGTGCTCTACTCCTGCCTCAGCACTTGGGTGACGGCTTGCTCGAAGCGCGAGCATTCCGTCGCCAGCCAGTCGGCCATGGCCGGCCAATTGTCCTCGGCAAAGCAGTTGACCCGCCACTGCGAATTTATGCCGAGATTCTGCGCGCTCTGCTCCGGCCTGAGCTTCAGCCGCGCCTCGATCGCCGGTTGGAATGGCATCAGCCGCGTCCAGACCTCCGTCGCGCCGAGCTTCTCGTTGCGGCCGAAGAAGACGCCGACCACGTTCTCGCTTGGCGCGACATACATGGACAGCACCAGGGCGAACTCCGGCATTCCGCGCTGCCAGAACCATGGCCCGCGTCGCGCCAGCCGCGCCCTTTCTTCCGGGTGCCGTTCGGCGAACAGCGCCCAGAACCCGCGATGCCGGAACTCCGAAGCGCGATAGCCGCCGAAGTCGAACTCACTCATGGCCGCCCCCTAGAGGCAATTCCAGGAAGTGTAACGGTTTCCGTCCGGAATTGCGCAAAAGCAAATCGTTGGAGCAGTTCAGCGATTCCATCAAAACGCTGAACTGCTCTAGCCGCGAGCCTTACACCATGCCGAGCGCGGCCTTGTACAGATCGAGGATCGACTCCTCCTCCTGGCGCTCGGCCTGATCCTTCTTGCGCAGCCGGACGATGGTGCGGATCGCCTTGGTGTCGAAGCCGGTGCCCTTGGCCTCGCCATAGACGTCCTTGATGTCGTCGGAAATCGTCTTCTTTTCTTCCTCGAGCCGCTCGATGCGCTCGATGATGGCGCGCAGCTGGCCGGCGGCTACAGTCTGGCTGGTCTCGGTGATCTCGTCGGCCATTTTTTCTCTCCGCGTTTTTTTGCGCCACGGCGATTCCCGCCCGGCAAAATTGGAGCGGGTTCGATGCCCGAGCAGGCGCGGCGGGTCAAGACATTATCGATGCGGCATGAAGGGTTGGAGCACCCCAGGCTGTGCTGAGATTCTGGTCAGGCCGAGCCGGAGTCGAAGACGGGCGCGAAGCGGGCGAGAACGGTTGTTCCGAGAACCGGAGCCGAGCGTGCTTGGAGTACGTGGGCACGGGCCTAAGCTGGCCGTAGCCTTAACTGCGACGTGCCTGGTGAGTGCTTCGGCGGCGAAGGCCGGAACCCCAGGAAGCCGGCGTTTGCAGGCCGGCCTCACCTGAAGATCAGCACATTCAGCCAAAGGCGATGAGCAAATCCTTCGCATCGATCTGGTCGCCGGCCTTGACCAGCACCTCTGCCACCACGCCGTCGCGCTCGGCGTGCAACGCGGTCTCCATCTTCATCGCCTCGATCGAGAGCAGCACGTCGCCCGCCTTGACCGCCTGGCCTGGCGCCACGGCAAGAGCCGACACCACGCCCGGCATCGGCGCCCCGACATGCGCCTCGTTGCCCGGCTCGGCCTTGCGCCGCGCCTTGGCGGCCGAAGCGCCATGCGCGCGGTCCGGCACCTTCACGCGACGCGGCTGGCCGTTGAGCTCGAAGAAGACGGTGACCATGCCTTTTTCGTCGACGTCGCCGAACGCCTGGCAGCGTATCACCAGGGTCTTGCCCTTCTCGATGTCGACGAAGATCTCGTCTTCCGACTTCATGCCGTAGAAATAGGTCGGCGTCGGCAGCACGCTGACCGGGCCATAGGTCTCCTGAGCGGCGGCGAAGTCGGTGAAGACTTTCGGATACATCAGCCAGGAGGCGAATTCGAACTCGGTGAGCTTGCGCTCGAGCTTCTCCTCGATCTCCTTGCGGCTGGCCTTGAGGTTCGCCGGCTTGAGCAGCGAGCCCGGCCGGACGGTGATCGGCTTTTCGCCCTTCAGCGCCTTCTTCTGCAGCGCTTGCGGCCAACCGCCCGGCGACTGGCCGAGATCGCCGCGCAGCATCGAGACGACCGAGTCCGGGAAGGCGATGTCCTTCGCCGGGTTCTCGACATCGGTGACCGTGAGGTCCTGGCTCACCATCATCAGCGCCATGTCGCCGACCACTTTCGACGACGGCGTCACCTTGACGATATCGCCGAACATCAGGTTGACGTCGTGATAGGCCTGCGCCACCTCGTGCCAGCGCGTTTCGAGCCCAAGCGAGCGCGCCTGTTCCTTGAGATTGGTGAACTGGCCGCCCGGCATCTCGTGCAGATAGACTTCCGAGGCCGGTCCCTTGAGGTCGCTTTCAAAAGCGGCGTATTGGTTGCGCACCGCTTCCCAATAGAACGAGATGTGGCGGATCCACTGCGGGTCGAGGCCGGGGTCGCGCTCGGTGCCCTTGAGCGCCTCGACGATCGAGCCGAGGCAAGGCTGCGAGGTGTTGCCGGAGAACGAATCCATCGCCGCGTCGATGGCGTCGACGCCGGTCTCGACCGCCGCCAGCACCGTCGCCGCCGACAGGCCGGAGGTGTCATGCGTGTGGAAATGGATCGGCAGGTCGGTCTCTTCGCGAAGGGCCTTGAACAGCACGCGCGCCGCCGAGGGCTTCAACAGGCCCGCCATGTCCTTGACGGCGATGATATGCGCGCCGGCCGCTTCCAGTTCCTTCGCCAGCCCGACATAATATTTCAGGTCGTATTTGGCGCGCGCCGGATCGAGTATGTCGCCGGTGTAGCACATCGCCGCTTCGATCAGCTTGCCCTCGGCACCCACCGCGTCCATCGCGACGCGCATGTTCTCGACCCAGTTCAAGCAATCGAAGACGCGGAACAGGTCGACGCCGCCGGCAGCTGCCTGTTTGACGAAATGCTGCACGACATTGTCGGGATAGTTGGTGTAGCCGACGCCGTTGGCGCCGCGCAGAAGCATCTGTAGCAGAAGATTGGGGGCTGCCTCGCGCACTCTGTTCAGACGCTCCCATGGATCCTCGGTGAGGAAGCGCATGGCGACGTCGAAGGTGGCGCCGCCCCAGCATTCCAGTGAGAGCAGTTGCGGCAGCGCCCGCGCATAGGTGCCGGCGATGCCGGCGATGTCGTAGGTGCGCATGCGGGTGGCGAGCAGCGACTGGTGTCCGTCGCGCATCGTCGTGTCGGTAACGAGCACCTGGGCTTGCTCGCGCATCCATGCCGCGAACTTCTGAGGCCCAAGCGCGTCGAGCCGCTGCTTGCTGCCGTCCGGCACCTTGCCGTTGAGATAGGGCACCACAGGTGCCGCCGCATCCGCCTTCGGCACCGGCCGTCCGCGCGTCTCGGGATGGCCGTTGACGCTGACGTCGGCGAGATAGTTGAGCAGCTTGGTGGCGCGGTCCTGCCGCTTGACCTGCTCGAACAGCTCCGGCGTCGTGTCGATGAACTTGGTGGTGTAGGAATTGTCGGCGAAGCTCGGGTGGTTGATGATCGCTTCGAGGAAGGTGAGATTGGTGGCGACGCCGCGGATGCGGAACTCGCGCAATGCCCGGTTCATGCGCGCGATCGTCTCGGCCGGCGTCGGCGCCCAGGCCGTCACCTTTTCGAGCAGCGGATCGTAGAACCGGGTGATGACCGCGCCCGAATAGGCGGTGCCGCCGTCGAGCCGGATGCCGAAGCCGGTGGCGCCGCGATATGCGGTGATGCGCCCGTAATCGGGGATGAAATTGTGTTCCGGGTCCTCGGTGGTAATGCGGCACTGCAGGGCGTGGCCGTTGAGCTTGATGTCCTTCTGCGCCGGCACGCCGGACTCCGGCGTGCCGATGGCGAAGCCGTCGAGGATGTGGATTTGCGCCTTCACGATATCGATGCCGGTCACCATCTCGGTGACGGTATGCTCGACCTGGATGCGCGGGTTGACCTCGATGAAATAGAACTTGCCGGTGTCGGCGTCCTGCAGGAACTCGACGGTGCCGGCTCCGATGTAGCTGGTCTCGCGCGCGATCTTCAGCGCGTAGCCGCAGAGTTCCTCGCGCAGTTTCTCGCCGAGGTAGGGAGCCGGCGCACGTTCGACGACCTTCTGGTTGCGGCGCTGGATCGAGCAGTCGCGCTCGAACAGATGCACGGCATTGCCCTGGGTATCGCCCAGCACCTGCACCTCGACATGGCGGGCGCGCTCGATCAGCTTTTCGAGATAGACCTCGTCCTTGCCGAAGGCGGCCTTCGCCTCGCGTTTGCCTTCCATGACTTCGCGCGTGAGGTCGGCTTCAGCGCGGATGGCGCGCATGCCGCGGCCGCCGCCACCCCACGAGGCCTTGAGCATCACCGGATAGCCTATTTCCGCAGCGAGCTTTTTCACCTCGTCCATATCGTCGGGCAGCGGATCGGTGGCGGGCACGACCGGCACGCCGACCTCGATCGCCAGGTTGCGCGCCGCCACCTTGTTGCCGAGCCGGCGCATCGTCTCGGGCTTCGGCCCGATGAAGGTGATGCCGGCGGCAGCACAGGCCTCGGCGAATTCGGGGCTTTCCGACAACAGGCCGTAGCCGGGGTGGATCGCATCGGCACCCGAGAGGCGCGCGACGCGGATCACCTCGTCGATCGACAGATAGCTTTCGATCGGACCCATGTCTTTGGTGAGATGCGGACCGCGCCCGACCTGGTAGCTTTCGTCGGCCTTGAAGCGGTGCAGCGAATATTTGTCCTCTTCCGCCCAGATCGCCACGGTTTTGAGGCCTAGTTCGTTGGCCGCGCGAAAGACGCGGATGGCGATTTCGGACCGGTTGGCGACGAGGATTTTCGTGATTGCCAAGGACTGGGCTCCAGTAGCGGAAGGTGAGGTGAACCGGCGCAATGATTAGCGTGAAAATGCTGCAGCGCAAACAAAATAGCGCGACACTTCAATCGATTTAAATCTCTTGTTTGCGCCAAAACCTCGCAACGGCCTCCGAGCGCCTGGACGACAACGCCGACGAACCTGGCGGGGACATGATGGCAGGCTGGATGCCCAGCCAAACAAAAAATGCCCGGCGCTCAGCGCCGGGCATCTCGGAAAGTCGGATCTTCTTTGCCGGCTTATTGCTCGAAGTAGGAGTACTTGCCGTCTTCGCCCTTCTTCCAGGTGTACATGACGTAGTCCGGGCGGGTGATGTCGCCCTTGGAGTCATAACCAATGTCGCCGATGGCGGTCTTCCAGGGGCCGCCCGACTTGATCGTCTCGGCGACTTTCTGCGCATCGTCGGCGGAGCCGGTCTTCGTGATGGCCGCAGCGATGATCTGGATCGCGGCGTAGGAGTAGAGCGTGTAAGCCTCCGGTTCGAAACCGGCAGCGCGGAACTTCTCCACGAGCTCCTTGGCGTTCGGGTTCTTGCGCGGATCCGGCGCGAACGTCATCAGCGTGCCTTGGACGGCGTCGCCGGCGATCGAGGCGAGCTCGTTCGACACGATGCCGTCGCCCGACATGAACTGGGCCTTGAGGCCCTGGTCGGCGAGCTGGCGGATGATGAGGCCGGCCTCCGTATGCAGGCCGCCATAGTAGACGACGGAGATACCAGCTTCCTTCATCTTGGCGATGAGCGCCGAGAAGTCCTTGTCGCCGACATTGATGCCTTCATACATGGCTTCGTTGACGCCATTGGCGTTGAGCGCCTTCTTGGTTTCGTCGGCAAGGCCCTGGCCATAAGGGGTCTTGTCATGGATGAGCGCGATCTTGGCGTCCTTGAAGTTCTTGGCGACATAGTCGCCGGCAACCTTGCCCTGCTGGTCGTCGCGTCCGCAGGTGCGGAACGTATTCCACATGCCGCGTTCGGTGAACTTGGGATTGGTCGCGGCCGGCGTGATTTCGAGGATGCCATTCTCGGCATAGACTTCCGACGCAGGAATTGAGACGCCCGAATTGAAGTGGCCATCGACGAACTTGATGCCGTCGGCGACAAACTTGTTGGCGACCGAGATGCCCTGCTTCGGATCCGACACGTCGTCACCCACACTCAGCTTAAGTTGCTGGCCGAGGACTCCGCCGGCCGCGTTGATGTCGGCGACCGCCTGTTCGGCGCCCTTCTGCAGCTGCGCGCCGAAGGCCGCGTTCGGACCGGTGATCGGACCGGCGACGCCGATCAGAATGTCGGCCCACGCGCTGCCGCTGAACGCGATGAACGCGGTCAGCGCCACGGCGGACAAGAGTGATTTTTTCATTGAAACGCTCCCATTTACGGAGTGGGCGTGGATGATACTTTCATGCGATGCCCACCCTTATCGCAGAAAGCATAGAATGCCGATTTTCAGGCACTTGTCACGCCAAATTCATTCCCGGAACGGCGTTGATCATGAACGTCAACCCTTTGGTTTCCAGCTCAATAAGGAGGCTCTTTCGTAGAGCCAATTATACTGAGTGACCATCTGGTTCGTGCGCGTGTATTGATACCCAAGGAAGCCCAGTATCATCAGCACGATGGTGTCGACGATATAGTAGTGCAGCGAAAACATCGTGCCGTCGAACAGCGCGTGGTGGATGAACCTTATGCCGATGCCGAGTCCGAGCATATAGAGGAACAGCTGAAAGAAGCTGCGCCAGGTCTGCGCGCTCGCCTTGCCGGTCATCCACGCCGCCCATCCGCCGAGCAGGCAGGTGACGAACAGGAACTGCCAGATCGAGGCTTCCTCGTAGAGAATGCCTTGCATGATGAAGTCTCCTGAACTCAGTGGTGGCCGCCTTCGAGATAGGCGGCGCGCACTTCCGGATTGGCGAGCAGCTCCTTGCCGGTGCCGCTCATCGTCACATTGCCGTTGACCATCACGTAGCCGCGGTTGGCGAGCTTCAGCGCGCCGAAGGCGTTCTGCTCGACCAGGAACACGGTCAGCCCTTGGGTCCGGTTCAATTCGCGGATGGCATCGAAGATCTGCTTGACGATCAGCGGCGCGAGGCCCAGCGACGGCTCGTCGAGCAGAAGCAGCTTCGGCCGGGCCATCAGCGCACGCCCGATCGACAGCATCTGCTGCTCGCCGCCCGACAGCGTGCCGCCGCGCTGGCCGATGCGCTCCTTCAGCCGCGGGAACAGCGAAAACACCTTCTCGGCATCCTCGTCAAAATGTTTGAGGTTGTCGAGGCTGGCGCCCATCTGCAGGTTTTCCATCACCGTCATGCGCGGAAAGATGCGGCGTCCCTCCGGCGACTGGGCGATGCGCATCCGCGCGATCTCGTGGGTCGGCAACTGCGTGATGTCGTTGCCGGCAAAGGTGATGGTGCCGCTGCGCGCACGCGGCGCGCCGAAGATCGTCATCATCAACGTCGACTTGCCCGCCCCGTTGGCGCCGATCAGCGCCACGATCTCACCCTGGTTGACGGTGACGTCGACACCGTTCAGCGCGCGGATGTTGCCGTAATAGGTCTGCACGCCCTTGATATCGAGCAGCGTTGTGCCGGCCATTACTTACGCCCTCCGCGCGGCTTGGCTGTCGAGGATTTCGCGGCCGGCTTGCCCGTGGCCCGCTCGGACGACTTTCTTGGCGTTTTGGCTTTGGCATCGACCTGAGCCGCTTTCGAGGCGCCTCTCGATACCATGACCCGTTCGCCCTCGTCCGCGTGTTCGACAGTGTCGGAAACCGGCCCCGCCATCATCGAGGCGGAACTGCCCGGCCCGTGCGCCGCATCAGGCCCGGTATCCAGCTGCTCGATGACATCCTCGTCGCCGACTTCGGTCAGCACCTCTTCCACTTCCTCGTCGTCGACGCCGAGATACGCGGCGATCACGCGCGGATCGGTCCGGACCGACTGCGGGCTGCCGTCGGAGATCTTGCGGCCGTACTCCAGCACCACGACGTGGTCGGAGATCTGCATGACCACCGACATGTCGTGCTCGATGAGCAGGATCGACGTGCCGGTGTTGTCCTTGATGTCCATCAACAGTTCATTGAGCGAGGCCGATTCCTTCGGATTGAGACCGGCGGCCGGCTCGTCGAGGCACAAAAGCTCAGGTCCGGTGCACATGGCGCGCGCGATCTCCAGCCGCCGTTGCGCGCCATAGGGCAGGTCGCCGGCCGGATCGTCGGCGCGGTCGACGAGATTGGCCTTTTCCAGCCAGTGCTTGGCGAGATCGATCGATTCAGCCGAGGCCTGCCGGTAGCTGGAGAAGCCGAACAGGCCGAGGAAGGTATAGCCCGAGGCCTTCATCAGCTTGTTGTGCTGGGCGACCAGGAGGTTCTCCAGCAGCGTCATGCCCGAGAACAGGCGGATGTTCTGGAAGGTGCGCGCTACCTTGGCGCGCGCGGGGATCTCGTGATTGGGCAGGCGCTCGAGCAAATAGTTCGAGCCGTCGCGCCGGCTGAGCGTGATCATGCCTTCCGAAGGTTTGTAGAAGCCGGTGATGCAATTGAACACGGTCGTCTTGCCGGCGCCGTTCGGTCCGATCAGCGCGGTGATCTCGCCGCGCTTGGCCTGGAACGACAGGTCGCCGATGGCGATCAGGCCGCCGAACTTCATCGACAGATGCTCGACCTGCAGGATGAAGTCGTTCATGGAAACTTGCGCGTTCATCAGCCGTGGCCCTCCTTGGTGAAGGAGCCTGAGACCGCTTTTCGCTCCTTGAGGAAGGCTGTTGGTTCTCGACTGCCGACGAAGCCGCGCGGCTTCCACAGCATGACGATCACCATCGCAACGCCGAACAATAGCATGCGGTAGAGCTCCGGCGTGAAGTCCGGACCGAACACCACCTTGAGGAAGCCCAACTCGCGCAGGATCTCGGTGCCGCCGATCATCACCAGCGCCGCCACCGCGATACCGCCCAACGAGCCCATGCCGCCGAGCACGACGATGGCCAGGATGATCGCCGATTCAAGGAAGACGAAGGATTCCGGGCTGACGAAGCCCTGGCGCGCGGCGAAGAACGAGCCGGCGAAGCCGCCGAACATGGCGCCGGTGGCGAACGCCGTCAGCTTGGTGGTGGTGGTATTGATGCCGAGCGAGCGGCAGGCGATCTCGTCCTCGCGCAGCGCTTCCCAGGCGCGGCCCACCGGCAGGCGGCGCAGCCTGATGGTGACGAAGGCGGTGAGGAAGCAGAGCGCCAGGATGAGATAATAGAGGAAGATCTTGTAGTAGGCGCCCGACTGGGCGATGCCCAGCACCTTGGCGATGTAGTTCGGGTCCGAGACGTTGAACGACATGAGCCCGAAGAAGGAGACCTTCGGGATGCCGGAAATGCCGGCCGAGCCGTTGGTCACCTCACGCCAGTTGATCAGCACCAGACGGATGATCTCGCCGAAGGCGAGCGTGACGATCGCCAGATAGTCGCCGCGCAGCCGCAGCACCGGGAAGCCGAGCATGACGCCCCAGAAGGCGGCCATGGCGCCGGCGGCAGGCAGCAGGATCCAGAACGACAGGCCAAAATGCGTGCCGAGCAGCGCATAGGCATAGGCGCCAACGGCGTAAAAGGCGACATAGCCGAGGTCGAGCAGGCCGGCTAGCCCGATAACGATGTTGAGGCCCCAGGCCAGCATCACATAGATCAGGATCTGGATGCCGAAATTGTCGACCCATTTGAGCGAGCCCTGGAAGCCGAACAGGAGCACCATCGCCACTGGATAGAGGATCAGCACCGTGGCGCCGATCTTGTTGAAGTTTCGCCGCACGAAGCCGGGCTCCACGGCGACTGCAGGCGCCTTGGCCCTTTCAGCCCTTGATCGTTCGAGCGCCGGAACCGCATAGGCAACATAGAGGAAGCGCCCGACGACAACGGCGAGGACCACCAGGGCGAGCAGGCCCCAGCGCTGCACCAGGATCAGCTCGTTGTTGATGTTCTGATCGGTCCTGAGACCGATGAACAGCACGAACAGGCCGAGCGCGATGGCGCCGGCGTAGAGCGCTTCGCGGAACGCGCGCTGGATGGGAGTAGCGACGACGTCGCGCTCCGGAGAAACGGTAACGGCCATGAGGATCAGACCTTTTCGACTTCAGGCCGGCCCAGGATGCCGGAGGGCAGGAAGATGAGCACGATCGCCAGGATCGAGAAGGCCGCGACGTCCTTGTAGTCGATCGAGAAATAGGCCGACCACATGCTCTCGATGAAGCCGATCAAAAGCCCGCCGAGCACTGCGCCCGGCAGCGAGCCGATGCCGCCAAGCACCGCCGCCGTGAAGGCCTTCACGCCCGGCACGAAACCGTCTGAGAAGACCACCACGCCATAATACATCAAGAAAAGCGTCCCGGCGACCGCGGCAAGCGCTGCGCCCATGATGAAGGTGATGGAGATAGTGCGGTCGACGTCGACGCCAAGCAGCGCCGCCATCTTGCGGTCCTGCTCGCAGGCGCGCTGCGCCCGCCCCAATGCCGTCCTGTTGACGAGATACCAGAAGATCGCCAGCAGCACGGCAGTGACGAGCACGATGATGATCTGCTTCAGCGAGACGCTGATGCCGTCGATCGTATAGACCTGGCTGACCAGCGGCGGGATCGGCTTGTTGCGCGGCCCTTGCGTGACCTGCACGAAGTTGGACAGGGCGATCGACATGCCGATGGCGGTGATCAGCGGCGCGAGCCGGAACGATCCGCGCAGCGGCCTGTAGGCCACCTTCTCGATCGTCCAGTTGTAAAGACTGGTGAGCAGCATGCCCACGATCATCATGATGAGGAGCGCCACCACCACCGGCACCGAATAGAACATCGCGCCGAGGATCAGGAAGACGATGAGGGCCGTGAAGGCGCCCACCATGAAGATATCGCCATGGGCGAAATTGATCATGCCGATGATGCCGTAGACCATCGTGTAGCCGATCGCGATCAGCCCGTAGATAGATCCCAGCGTCAGCCCGTTGATAAGCTGCTGGACGAAATACTGCATATTTAAGCGGCTCCCCTGGAATGTCGCCTTCGAGGACGCATTCCTTTTCGTATTGCCCCTAGTCGTAAAGTTTCAAGCCCGGATTGCAACGTGATTTTTCAATCGCCGCGCGTGGTTTGGAAGCACGCTGCCCGATTGCCCGCTTTCTCGCACCCGGCCACTGGACTATCGCGGACCCTATCATTGGCACAACGCAATGTCTTTGACGATTAAGCCGTATCATGCGCGTCGTTTCGAAGAAATCGCCGTCAAAATAAATTGATGAGAAGATTCCTTGCGTCAGCAGCAGCGCTCGATTTTGCCGTCCCGCGCATTCCGCCAAGTCAGGATTCTGCCCGGTATGACGGTCATGTGACGGCGAGGCGAACGGCGGCCGAAATCACCTTTGCCGATTGGTTCGGTAGTCAGGTTTCGACGAACGACGAGGCGGCCTGACGCGCCGAACGGGAGCGATCAGGTGACGATGAACCCGTGCGCGAACGGATCGCGGTCGTCGATGAAGATGGTGTTCAGTCCGGTCATGCGCGCCCAGCCGCCGATCGAGGGGATGATGGCTGGTTTGCCGGCAACGCTGACCTCCTTTTCGACCCTGCCCTTGAACAGCGAGCCGATGATCGACTCATGGACAAAACTGTCGCCGACCTCGAGCCTGCCCTTGGCGTGGAGCTGCGCCATGCGCGCCGAGGTGCCGGTGCCGCAAGGCGAGCGGTCGATCGCCTTGTCGCCATAGAACACGGCATTGCGGGCATCGGCCTCGGCATCTCTCGGCTTGCCGGTCCACAGCATGTGCGACAGCCGGTTGATGCCCGGGTTCTCCGGATGCACGAACGAGTATTTCTCGTTCAGGCGCTGGCGCACAAGCGGGCTCCAGGCGATGAGGTCGGCGGCCGAATGGTCGGCCATGTCGCGGTAGTTCTCCTGCGGCTCGACGATGGCATAGAAATTGCCGCCATAAGCGACGTCGACGCTGATCTCGCCAAGCACCGGGCACTCCACCGACAGCCCTTCGGCGTAAAGGAAGGACGGCACGTTGGTGATGCGCACCTCCTCGACATATTCGCCGACCTGTTTGTATTCGGCGACGACTAGGCCGGCCGGCGTGTCGAGCCTGAGCACGCCCGGCGTCTTCGGCCTCACCAGCCCATGCTCGATCGCCATCGTCACGGTGCCGATGGTGCCGTGGCCGCACATCGGCAGGCAGCCCGAGGTTTCGATGAAGAGGATCGCGATATCGCAGTCCTCGCGCGTCGGCGGATAGAGGATCGAGCCGGACATCACGTCATGACCGCGCGGCTCGAACATCAGCCCGGTCCGGATCCAGTCATATTCGGCGAGGAAATGCGCCCGCCGTTCCATCATCGTCGCGCCTTCTAGCAGTGGGCCGCCGCCGGCAACCAGCCTCACCGGGTTGCCGCAGGTGTGGCCGTCGATGCAGAAGAAGGATGTCTTGGCCATGATGGCTCCCTGAAATATCAGAATTCTGGCGAATTGTCAGAACCGTTGCGGGCGGAAAGGAGTGAGATCGATCGGCGGCTCCTGCCCGAGAAGGAGATCTCGGATCGAGCGGCCGGTCGCTGCCGCCTGGGTCAGGCCGAGATGGCCGTGGCCGAAAGCGTAGACGATGTTCGGCGCCCGCGCCCTGCCGATGACCGGCAGCGAATCCGGCAGCGATGGCCGGAAGCCCATCCACTCGCGGCCGCCCGACGGATCGAGCCCGGGCAGGAAACGCTTGGCTTTTTCCAGCATCGCCTTCGAGCGCGCGAAATTCGGCGCTCGTTCGATGCCTCCCAGCTCGACGGCGCCGCCGACGCGCAAGCCGGTTTCCAGCGGCGTGATGACGAAGCCGTGCCCGGAAAAGATCAACTGCCGCTTCACGTCGAAGGCCGACACCGGCAGCGTGGTGTTGTAACCGCGCTCGGTCTCCAGCGGGATGCGGTCGCCGATATCTTTGGCCAGCAGATGCGACCAGGCGCCGGCGGCGATCACGAGCTGCTTCGCTTTTCGGGCCGTGCCGTCCGCAAGCATAAGCGTGACGCCGTTTGTTCCGGTCCCGATACGCTCGACGCGCGCGTGCTCGAAGCGCGCACCGAGCCGCTCCGCATAGGCCCAGATCGCCTTGCCGAGCAGTTTCGGATCGGCGACTGTCTTCCACCCCGGCACGAAGGTGCCCTTGACGAAGCGCGGCGAAAGACCCGGCTGCAGCGCCGCCATCCCCTCACCCTCGACATGGCGGAAGCCTATGCCGAAACGTTCGCGCGCCCTCCAGCCGGACAGCGAGGCGCGGAACTCGGCCTCGCTTTCGTAGAGTTCGAGCGAGCCGTCCTCATGCAGCATCGGCCGCGTGCCGGAGCGGTCGAGCAAACCCATCCATTCGGCTTCGGCGAGCTTCATCATGCCGGCCTGCGCCGCAAGGCTCGCCTCGAAGTGCCTGGCGGCGCCCGCGCGCCAGAAGCGGAACAGCCAGGGAAGAAGTTTAGGCAGATAGGCCGGCGGGATGGCAAGAGGCCCCAGCGGATCGGCAAGCCATTTCGGCAACTGCCTGATCATCCCCTTATGCGCCAGCGGCAGCACGTCAGAGAAGGCGAAGGCGGCAGCGTTGCCGGAGCTCGTCTCCTCGCAAATGCCCGTCCGATCGAAAATGGTGACGCTGCGTCCCGCCTCCGCGAGCAAGGTGGCGGCGCAAATGCCGATGATGCCGCCGCCGATGATGGCGATATCTTCCCCTTCTCCCCGGTCACGGGGAGAAGGCGCCCGACGGGCGGATGAAGGGCGGCGCCCCTCTTCGGTCGGCTTGGCATTTCCTTGCACGCTGGCGCTGTCCCTCGTCTGTCTGCCGCCATCTACTTCCCCCGTGAACGGGAGCAGAAAGCTATCAGAACGCCGGCAGTTCCGGCCGCGCGGCCAGCGCATCCCTGACGATCTTTTCCACCGCCTTCCGGCGCTCGCCCGACAGCGGCTGGCGCGGCATGCGAACGCGGTCATTGGTACCGATCGCCAGCACTTCGGCAAGCTTGATGTTTTGGACCAGGTAGGTCGAGACATCGAGGTCGAGCAGTGGCCTGAACCAGCGGTAAATCTTCAGCGCTTCTTCGCGGCGACCTTTTCTCATCAACTGATAGATGGCGACGGTCTCACGCGGGAAGGCCGTGACAAGGCCCGCCACCCAGCCGATGGCGCCGACCGACAGCGCCTCGAAGGCGAGGTTGTCGACGCCGGTGAAGAGGTCGTAGCGGTCGCCGAGGCGATTGATGATCTCGGTCGAGCGGCGGATGTCGTCCGACGATTCCTTGATTGCGACGAAGCGCTTGTCGGACGCCAGCTCCTCCATCAGGTCGACAGTGACGTCGACGCGATAGGCGAGCCGGTTGGAGTAGATCATGACAGGCAGGTCGCCGGCCTCCGCGACGGCGCGAAGTGCGGCGACCGTCTCTTCGGCATTGGTGTGGTAGATCGGGCTCGGCACCACCATCAGGCCGTTGGCGCCTTCCTTGGCTGCGCGGCGTGCGATGCTTGCCGCCTCGCGGGTGCCGGGTTCGTTGACGGTCAGAAGCACCGGCTTTGTCCCGGCGACCTTCTGCGCCGTCTTCAGCACTTCGATCTTCTCGTCATGCGACAGCATTGGCCCTTCGCCGAGCGAGCCGCAGACGATGATGCCGTCGCAGCCGGCCGCCATCTGCAAGGAGAAACAACGCTCCATTTCGGCATGATCGAGGCGGTCGTCGGGCGTGAATTTGGTCGTGACTGCAGGGAAAACTCCGGCCCACATGGCTATCTCTCCGTCTGATATATCAGCGGTATATTTATTAAGACGCGGGCTGTCAATGCTGAATCCGCTATGATATATGAAAAATATATCAGGAGCTGGCCCATTGATATCCGCATTGATATCCAACGACACGAGCGCAACCTTCGAGCCGGTTGCGACCAGGGCCTATCGTGTGCTGGAGCACATGATCGTCACTCTTGAACTGGCGCCTTCAAGCTTCGTCACCGAAGGTGCACTGATCGAGCGGCTCGGCTTCGGCCGTACCCCGGTGCGCGAAGCGATCCAAAGGCTGGCCTGGGAGGGCTTGCTCGACGTCAGACCACGCGCCGGCATCGCGGTCGCTCCGCTCCACCCCGGCGACTGGCTGCGCGTTATCGATGCCAGGCGCGGCATCGAGGTGGTGCTTGCCCGCTCGGCCGCCCGCTTCGTCACCCGCGAGGCGGCCGACCTGTTTCACGAAGCAGCCCTTGCCATGCAGAAGGCAGTGATCTCCGGCAACGTGCTTTCCTTCATTCAGGCCGACAAGCAACTTGACGAGGCGCTGGCGATCGCCGCCGACAATCCATTCGCGGCGCGCGTGGCGGCGCCCTTGCAGACGCACAGCCGGCGCTTCTGGTTCCGCTACAAGGCGGATACCGGGCTCGCCGAATCGGCCGAGCACCACGTCGCGCTGATCCGCTCGATCCTCGACGGCGACGAGGAAGCCGCCGCCAAGGACGCCAAGAAATTGATGGCGCTGCTGCGCCACCACGCCGAGGCGGCCGCGACGCGCTGACCGGAGCGGTTCCGGCTTAACTGAACTGTCCGGTTACGCAGTTCACCCGCCCGGGTGCCGGACCGCGGTGGCCAGCGTGTGCTCCCATCCCTCGCCGGCCGCCAAGATGCAACTCTGGCCCTTAACGTCGGTCATCAAGATGGTCCAGGTTCCGCTCGCCGACACAAACACCTCGAAGATGGCGACGTCTCCACCCAGGCCATAGCCCAGCCGCTTCTCTTCGAACGTCTCTGCCAGCCCCGCGACCAGATCGTCATGGCCCCCGCAGAGGACTTGCGCCTGCACCGGGACTGCCGGCAAAGCCATGACGGCGCCGGCGACTGCCGCCTTCACCACTCGGAACGAAAATCTGCGTGCCATGGGCACCTCCTTCGCCGTGGCATTCCGGCAAGAGAGGCACATTCGGCCGCCTCAGTGTGCCGGAACGCTCCAGGCCGGACTCGACGTCGCCATCACGTCACTCCTTCTGGTTTCCGGTCTGTCGCAGGGAGATTTATCACTCCCTGCATTCGATATGGTGAAGCTGCGCCCGGTAGACAAGCGGGCGTTGATGCGGGCGCCGGCGCGGCTTTCACTGAACGAGCCGTGGCGCCAGTGAGTGTTAGGCTCCCGGCACGGCTGCCGTGACCGTCGGGCTGTCCCAGCCTTCGCCAACGGACAGGATGCAGCTCTGCCCCTTGGTATCGGAGGCAAGAACGGTCCAACTGCCTTGGTCGGAGACAAAGATCTCGAGCACGACGTTCGGATTGATCAGCCCGCGCCCTGCCTCGCTTTCGTGGAACTTGTCGCCGAGCGCCTTGATGATGTCGGCGCGTGGTGCGCATTGTGCTGCCGCATTGGCCTGGCCGACCGACAGCGCTGCCGCCGCAAGGCACATCGTCGTCGCCATAAGAAATCGTGTCATCCGACACCTCCTCGCGCCAGACGAGAACCCCGGCTGCCACCGGCGCTGTTTGATTGGCCTGCACGCATGGCAGGAATACAGCCTAAGGCGAATGGCGGCCTGTTGGTTCCATGGAATCATTAGGAGGTGCGGATGCAGCCTCGACGTGTCTCGTCGCAAATCATGCATCTGAAGTTGCAAGCGACGACCGGGCGAGACGACAAGCTACGCCAAATATCGATGAGGTGAAGGACAACCAGCCTCCTCTGCAAGGCCCCAAACAGAAAGCGCGGGTGCAAACCGCGCTTTCTCACGAGGCTCTCGAAAAAACCGTCCGGTCAGTTCATCGTCGGGATGACGAACTCGGCGCCGTCCTTGATGCCTGCCGCGTGCCCGCAGCCGCAACGCGGCGAGGACGCGCGGCCGAAAACCGTCCGGTCAGTTCATCGTCGGGATGACGAACTCGGCGCCGTCCTTGATGCCGGACGGCCAGCGCGAGGTGACCGTCTTGGTCTTGGTGTAGAAGCGGAACGCGTCCGGGCCGTGCTGGTTGAGGTCGCCGAAGGACGACGCCTTCCAGCCGCCGAAGGTGTAGTAGGCGATCGGCACCGGGATCGGCACGTTGACGCCGACCATGCCGACCTGGACCCTGGAAGCAAAGTCACGCGCGGCGTCGCCGTCGCGGGTGAAGATGGCGACGCCGTTGCCCATCTCGTGGTCGTTGGCGAGGTTGATGGCGTTCTCATAGGTCGGCGCGCGCACCACCGAAAGCACCGGCCCGAAGATCTCTTCCTTGTAGATGCGCATCTCCGGCGTCACGTTGTCGAACAGGCAGCCGCCCATGTAGTAGCCGTTCTCGTAGCCCTGCATCTTGAAGCCGCGGCCATCGACAACCAGCTTGGCGCCTTCCTTGACACCGATATCGACATAGCCCTTGACGCGTTCCAGGGCTTGGCGTGTCACCAGCGGGCCGAAATCGGCCGAGGAGTCGGTCGACGGACCGACCTTCAGGCTTTCGACGCGTGGTACCAGCTTTTCCATCAGCCGGTTCGCGGTGTCGTTGCCGACCGGCACGGCCACCGAGATCGCCATGCAGCGCTCGCCGGCCGAGCCGTAGCCGGCGCCGACCAGCGCGTCGACCGTCTGGTCCATGTCGGCGTCGGGCATGATGATCATGTGGTTCTTGGCGCCGCCGAAGCACTGCACGCGTTTTCCCGCCGCGCAGCCGCGCGCATAGATGTACTGCGCAATCGGCGTTGACCCGACGAAGCCGACGGCTTTGATGTCTGGATCGTCGAGGATGGCGTCGACCACTTCCTTGTCGCCGTTGACCACGTTCAGCACGCCTTCCGGCAGGCCGGCCTCGATGAACAGCTCGGCGATGCGGATCGGCACGCCCGGGTCGCGCTCCGAAGGCTTCAGGATGAAGGCGTTGCCGCAGGCGATCGCCGGCGCGATCTTCCACAGCGGGATCATCGCCGGGAAGTTGAACGGCGTGATGCCGGCGACGACGCCGAGCGGCTGGCGCATCGAATAGGTGTCGATGCCCGGACCGGCGCCGTCGGTGAACTCGCCCTTCATCATATGCGGCGCGCCGATGCAGACCTCGACCACTTCGAGGCCACGCTGGATGTCGCCGCGCGCGTCGGCAATGGTCTTGCCATGCTCGCGCGCCAGGATGTCGGCCAGCTCGTCATAGTCGCGCTGGACCAGTTCGAGAAACTTCATCAGCACGCGCACGCGGCGCTGCGGGTTGGTGGCGCCCCACTTGATCTGCGCGGCCTTGGCGTTCTCGACCGCGGCGCGCAGCTCCTGCGCCGAGGCCAGCGCCACCGTAGCGCGCACCGAGCCGTCCATCGGCTGCATGACGTCCTGCTTGCGGCCGCTGGTGCCGGCGACACGCTTGCCGCCAATGAAATGACCGTACTCGATCATGGGTTCTCTCCCTGTTTTGGTGATGAGGCATTGTCCGCCTTTGCGTCCGCAATGGCAACGCGAGCTAGAACGCAACCGTTGTGCGCGAAATAGACAGCGGCAGTCGGACGTGCATTAATTGCCGCAAAAGGTGATGATGATCGGTCATTGAAAGGATCGAAGATTGAGTTCCTTCACTCCCCCCTCTGTCCTGCCGGACATCGCCCCCGCATGGGGGGAGATTGGCAGTTTCATCGCCGGGGCTCTTCCTGCACCGTTGGCGATTGGCGAAAGCGAACGCGACATCCGATCTCCCCCCTTGCGGGGGAGATGTCTGGCAGGACAGAGGGGGGTGGGCGGGAACGCAGCGCTGGCGACTAACCTGGACCATCCCCATGAACTGGGATGATGTCCGCATCTTCCTCGCCGTGGCGCGCGCCGGCCAGATCCTCGGCGCGGCAAAACGTCTGGAGCTCAACCACGCCACCGTCTCGCGACGGCTCGCGGCGCTCGAGGAAGCGCTGCGGACGAAACTCCTCCGCCGCCTGACCACCGGCAGCGAGCTGACGCCGGCCGGCGAGCGCTTCCTCGACATCGCCGAGCGCATGGAGAGCGACATGATCGCCGCGCGATCGACCATCGCCGGCGAGGGCGACGACGTCTCCGGCACGGTGCGCATCGGCGCTCCCGACGGTTTCGGTGTCGCCTTCCTCGCCAAGCGTTTGGGCGAGCTGACGGCGCTCCACCGCGAGCTGACCATCCAGCTGGTGCCGGTGCCGCGCTCCTTCTCCCTGTCGCGGCGCGAGGCCGACATCGCGATTACCGTCGAGCGGCCGACCGAGGGTCGATTGGTGGCGGGAAAGCTGGTCGACTATACGCTCGGCCTGTTCGCCTCCCGCACCTATGCGGAAGCCAACGGCCTGCCGAAGTCAGCAGCCGAGCTCGATCGGCACACGCTGATCGGCTATGTGCCCGACCTCATCGTCAGCCCTTCGCTCGACTATGCCGCGGAGTTCAGCCCGGACTGGCGCACCAGCTTCGCCATCTCGTCAGCGCTTGGCCAGGCGGAGGCGGTGCGCTCGGGCGCCGGCATCGGCATCCTGCATACCTTCGTCGCCCGCTCGATGCCGGAGCTGGTGCCGGTAGACATCGTCGCGCCCATCCGCCGCGCATACTGGCTGGTCTATCACGAATCAGTGAGGCCGCTGCGCCGGGTCCAGCTCGTCGCCAATTTCATCACCAGGGTGGTGGAGCGGGAAAAGGGGTTGTTCGTCTGATGCCGCCCAAAAAGGCCGACCCGCTTTGGAACCGCCTTCAAGGCGCATCGAGGACGAAAGAATTCACAACCTGTCGGCCTCAGCGGCGAGCGGCGCCCACATCCGGCCGGCTTCCTCGGCGCTGTTGCCCATGAGCCCGCAGGTGACTAAGCCGTAGTGGCGGTCGCGTATCGAAATCGCGATCCTGGCGTGGCCGTAGAAGCTGACATCGCCGTCGCCGAGGTGGAAATCCATGTCAGCCATCCGCACGGGATAGCCGTCCGGGAGTCGCGCCAGCCTGTCGTTGCTGAAACTGCCCGAAGCGAAGGCGGAGCCGACCCGCCTTGCGCTTGCCACAAAATCGGCCAGTGTGGCACCAGTGCTTCGCCATGCCATGGCAGGCGAGGGGGAATCTGGGAAAGCCGGCGCAGACATGCGAGCCATTCTTGCCATCCTGCCGCTGCTTTGCCTCTCCGGCTGCGCCAATCCGTGGGCCAGGGTTCCCGAAGCGGAACTGCCGAAGTCGATCCGCTATGCGATGGCCCGCCCCTCGCCTTTCGTCTTCGGCAATTATTGCGGTCCCGGAACCCGTACCGGCGATCTCTCGGCCACCCCGGTCGACCGGCTCGATGCCGCCTGCCGGATCCACGATGCCTGCTATATCGCCCGCCACAATCATTGCGATTGCGACGGCGCGCTGATCGCTTCGGCAAGGACGATCCGCGGCGACAAGACGGCGCCAAGGAAGATGCGCGGCGAGGCCGAGCTCTTGATAGCCACCTTCGCGCTTCCGGTCTGCAAGGTCTTTCCGCAGGGCTTCATGCCGCCGCGCGACCCCGCCCAGCTCAAGGTCATGAACGGGGCGACCGGGTGAGACCGGGAGCCGTCGTGACAAGGCTGCTGCTTGGCCTGGCGCTGACCGCGCCCGCCGGGTGCGCCGGCATGCCGGGCCGTTCCGCCTGCGCCTTCTTTCCGGGAGACGGGGCCTGCGCGCGTGCGCCCATCTCGGCGGATCGAAGCGGCGCCGAGATCGCCAGCGCCCGCTACTTCGCGGACAATGGCAATGCCGCCTATGAAAAGCGATTCGAGGCGTTGCTGGCCCAAAGCCGAATCGATGCGCTCGACCGCACCAACGGCACCGGCCGCTTCGGCCGTGACTGGCGCGACGTCCACAATGATCGTTTCCAGGCAACTTATCCGGCCCTGCGACGGCTGGCGAAGCCGCTCGACAGCACGGAGCAGCCGCTGGCTTCAGGCAAACCGGGCGAAGGCCATTTCACCGGTCGCTGGCGCATGTCGCGCCAGACGCTCTATCTCGACGCTGCCGCCAGGCCGTCCGCCCCCAAGAGCTTCAGCTTCTCCGGTCTGCAGGCGCGCTCGGTCGAGATCGTGCTCCGCCAAGCCGGCCGGCAAACGGTCGTGATCGGCGGCAGCTGCGACGGATCGCTGGCGATGCGCGTCTCGGGCCGGTCGCGCACAATTGCCAAAGGTGCCCCGTTCCATCTCAGCCTGCCGGCGGCCGAGACATCTGCCAGCCTGTTTCCAAGCGAAGCGCTCACCCGCTGCGACCTCACCGTCAGCTCCAGCCTCGCGCCGTCCGGCGCGAAGCTGACCATCCTGCGCGAGGAGGCCGCCGACCCTTGGATCACGGCACTCGACAGCCGCTATGATCGTTGTCCGGTGCCAGATCCGGCCGGGCTCGAAGCGCTCGACCGCGCCTTTTATGCCGGCCGCTGGCTGTCGCAGACCTGCGCGCTGCCGCTCGGGTCGCCGACCCTGCTGCGCAAATCGCGCGACGGCTTCAATTCCAAGGTCGAGGCGCTGCTCGGCAAAACGCTGCCCGACAGCGCCTTCGACAAGGCCGATCCCGAACTGCCGCTCGATTTCTCCAACGCGCCGAGACTCAAGCTGATCTATCTGTCGTCGCTGGAGTTCAAGGCGGACTTTTCCGGCCGCATCATGGAGCGGCTGATCCGCCACCACGCGGCGCTCGGCACCAAGGTACGCATCCTGGTCACCGACGTACTGGAGCGCGACAAGGACGACGCCCTGCTGCATCGGCTGGCGGCGGAGTTTCCCAATGTCCAATTGCAGGAATATCGCTGGCAGGCCGATCACGGCGCGCCGATCGACGAGCAGCTCTCACAGCTGCACAAGACCCATCACATCAAGATGCTGGCGACCCTGGCCGAGGAACCCGGCCGCTCGCGCGTCATCATCGGCGGCCGCAACATCCATGACGGGTTCCTGTTTCATAGGCCGATCGACCTGTCGCGCTACCCTCAGCTGCAGCAATACGGCAAGACCGACGGCTTCTCGCTCAACTACTATTCCAACTGGAGCGACTTCGACATCGAGATCGCCGACCCGGCGACGGTCGAAACGCTGGCCGCGCATTTCTCGACCGTCTGGCTGCGCGATGCCGACACCAACCTGTCACGGCCGTTTTCCATTCCGGTTCGTTCCGGTGGCCATCCGCAAGGCGTGGTGCGGCACTTCATTTCCGTGCCTTACGCGGACGGGCATGCACTGGAAAACTACTTCGTCGAACTGATCGACACCGCCGAGCATCGCATCGAGATCGTCAATCCCTATCTCAACCTCACGCCCAGTATCGCGAGAGCGTTCGATCGGGCGCTGGCCCGCGGCGTCAAGATCGACGTCGTCGGGCGCATCGATCTCAAGGGCGACATAGGCGGCCGCTTCCTCACCGCGCTCAACAAGCTATTCGTGGAGAAATATGGCGACCGCATCAACATCCGCGAATTCAAGGCGCCCGACGTGGTGCTGCATTCCAAGATCATGATGATCGATCAGCGCCTGGTGACGATCTCCTCGGTCAACCTCAACAATCGCAGCTTCGTCCACGACTCGGAAAACGGCATGATGGTGCTCGATCCGGCCTTCTACCGCCGCATGAAGTCGGTCTATGACGACTATCTCGCCCATTCGCAGCCGGTCGCCACCAATGTCACGATCGGCTGGGCTTACCGGCTGCTGTTCAGCAATGGGTGGGTGAAACAGGCCTTTTAAATCAAGCCTTGATGTAGCGGTCCGGGCTGAGGTCGAGCGCGTTGATCTCCGGCACCCGGTTGGAAATGATATCGGCAAGCACTTTCGCCGAGCCGCAGGCCATGGTCCAGCCCAGCGTGCCGTGGCCGGTGTTGAGATAGAGGTTGGACAATTCGCTGCGCCCGACCAGCGGCGGCCCGTCGGGCGTCATCGGCCGCAAGCCACACCAGAAACTCGCCGCCTTGAGATCGCCGCCGCCCGGAAACAGGTCGCCGACGGAGTGCTCGAGCGTGCGGCGGCGCGATTCATGCAGACGAAGGTCGAAGCCCGAAATCTCCGCGGTGCCGCCGACGCGGATGCGGTCGCCGAGCCTGGTGATCGCCACCTTGTAAGTCTCGTCCATGATGGTCGACACCGGCGCCGCCGCCGCGTCCGTTATCGGCACCGTGATGGAATAGCCTTTGACCGGATAGACGGGGATCGGCCGTTTCATCTTGCGCATGAAGGGAGCCGAATAGCTGCCAAGCGCCATCACATAAGCCTCCGCCGTTCGCCAGCCCTTGTCGGTGCCGACCTGGACGACGCGGTTTCGGTTCCTGACGACGCGCCGGATGCTCGTGCCATATTCGAAGGCGACACCGCGCGCCACGCAAAGCTCGGCCAGCTTGTCGGTGAACATCTTGCAGTCGCCGGTCTCGTCGCCGGGCAGCCTCAGCCCACCGACGAATTTTTCCCGCACACCGGCCAGCGCCGGCTCGGCCGCGATGCAGCCGTCCCGGTCGAGGAGCTCGTAGGGAACGCCATATTTTTTCAGCACCTCGACATCGCCGCCGGTGCCGTCGAGCTGCTTCTGCTTGCGGAAGAGCTGCAGCGTGCCCTTGGCTCGCTCGTCATAGCTGATGCCGATCGTAGTGCGTAGCGCCTTCAGCGTGTCGCGGCTGTACTCGGCCAAGGGCACCATGCGCGACTTGTTCAGCGCATAGCGCTGGGCCGTGCAGTTGCGCAGCATCTTCAAGAGCCATGTCCACATATGCGGATCGAAGGCCGGCCGCACCACCAGCGGTCCGTATTTCATCAACAGCCATTTGACGGCTTTCACGGGAATGCCGGGCCCGGCCCATGGCGAGGCATAGCCCGGCGACACTTCGCCGGCATTGGCGAAGCTGGTCTCCAGCGCCGGTCCCTGCTGCCGGTCGATCACCGTGACTTCATGGCCAGCCTCGGCAAGGAAGTAGGCGGTGGTGATCCCGATCACACCGCCGCCCAGCACCAGGACTTTCATTCTATTGCTCCTCAAACCGATCATGCCGCCGAAGGGCCGGGATCGTCGCCTTCTGTCTGCCGGATTTTGCCGCCCCCGCCAAGGGGCCAACGATCGCCTGCGGCGCTGTACACCAGCCTGGGGCCACGGGGTCGCTGTCCGGCAGTCCGAGCCGCCTGATGCTTGGCCTCCGGCTGGTAGGCCACATCCTCGAGAAGGATGCGCTCGCGGCTGCCGTCGGGGCGCTCGGCCACTACCGACTGGCCCGCCCTCATGCCGAGCAGGCAGAGGCCGCGCCAGGTGCCGAGCGGCAGGCCGAATCCGACAGGAGCGGAGGCGTCGCCCAGCATCAACGTCCTCGTCTCCGGGGCTCCGTCGTTGATCCGGAAGACTACCCGGCTGTTCAGCGTGGCGATGTCGGGCTCGACCATGCCGGCCGGGATGATGTTGCTCTCGGCGAGCTTGCGTTCGAGCATCGGCACGATCGCGTCGGCAAAGGCGCGCCGGCGCATCAGCATCGCTTCGAGAACCGCGAGATCCTTCGTCGTGAGACGATAGATGGTCCTGGTCATGGCGCTCTCCGCGACGCGGATTGCTCGACCGCGTGGATGGTCGCCGAAAGCACCCGGCCGTCGCGGCTTCGCCAGGAGACTGTGCGGCCGGCACGCGCGCCGATCAGCGCGGTTCCGAGCGGCGTCAGCACCGAGATGCGTTTTTCGGCGATGTCGGCCTCGGCGGGATAGACTAGCGTGACGCGCTGAATGCTTCCTTCCCCGTCGTGAAGCGTCACCGTCGTGCCCATCCGCACGACATCGGCTGGCATCGCCGCTTCGGCGGCGATCCGCGCGCGGTCCATCTCGGCGAGCAGGTCCTCGGCCATCTCGGGCGTCCGCTCGAGAAAGGCTCTGGCAAGGCCGCTGAGCCGGTCGTGGTCCGCGTCGCTGACGAGGATCGTGTTTCGGGAACGCGATTGGGTTGTGGCATTCATGGCAAACCTCCTGGATTTGCACGTCGACGAACCGACGCGCACTGCAGCCCGCTCAAAGGCGGCGACGAAGAGCCGACAGCCGCGAAAGGCTGGCTGGCTCGATGACGATGTCAGGAATTCAAATGCCCCGGCTCGGCGGTCGCCAACACGACCGCGCCGGGGCTACGCTCCCGCGATGGGGCAAACCCTGAAAAAGGTTCTGCTATGGGCAAGGTTGCTCATGCCTCGACCCTTGCCGAGATGCATCGGCTTGTCAAGCAAGCCGCCCCTTTCACCCGCCGATGTAGCGGCGGTGAAAGCGCGCACCCAAGCTGGCCAGCACCTCGTAGCCGATGGTTCCGGCATGTGCGGCCGCGTCGTCGAGGCTTTGCGACGGCCCGATGAGCTCGACGAGGTCGCCCTCGCCCAGTTGATCGACCGGAAGCGCTGAAATGTCGAGGACAATGGAATCCATCGATACCCGCCCGACGAAAGGCAGCCGCACGCCCTCAAACCAGGCGGCCGACGCCGCGCGCCGGTGCCAGCCATCGGCATAGCCGAGCGAGATTGTCGCCAGCCTGAGCGGTCCGCGCGCATGATGGGTGTGGCCGTAGCCGACGCCGGCGCCGTCTTCGACGTTGCGCGTCTGAGCCACCTTCGCCTGCAGCCGGACCACCGGCATCATCGGGTTCGCCTCGCCCGGCGTTGGGTTGATGCCGTAGAGCGCCGCGCCCGGCCGCGCGAGGTCGTGGTGGTAGGCCGATCCGAGAAAGATGCCGGACGAATTGGCAAGCGAGGCCGGCGCCTTGGGCAGCATCCCGCGCAGCCGCTCAAACGCGAGCCGCTGCGCTTCGTTGGCAGGATTGCGCGGCTCGTCGGCGCAGGCGAGATGGCTCATCACCAGGCGGATGTCGATGCCGCCGAAAGCATCCGCCGCGAGCGCCTCGACGTCAGCCGTCGGCATACCGAGCCGTGACATGCCGCTGTCGACCTGAACAGCGGCCGGCAGCTTTCGGCCGGCGGCAAGCGCCGCTTCACGCCACGCCCTCAACTGAGCGGTGCTGTTGATGACAGGATGAAGCCCAGTCGCGATCGCTTCCGGCTCGGAGCCCGGCGGCAGGCCGTTGAGCACAAAGATCTCATGTCCGGGTCCAAGCGCCTTGCGCAGCGCGATGCCCTCGCCGAGCAGCGCGACGAAGAAGATCTCGCAGCCTTCCTTCATCAGCGCCGATGCCACGCGCGCTGCGCCGAGGCCATAGCCGTCGGCCTTGAGCACGCCGGCGCAGCGCACGCCCGCCAGCCGCGCCTTCAGCCGCCGGTAGTTCTCGCGGATGGCGCCAAGATCGATGGTCAGGATCGCGCCGGCTGCGGTTTCGCTGGGCATAAAGCCGCTGGTGGCGGTCGTTTGCGGCAAAGACGTTTTGGTGCCGGTCATCGGGGCAATTGCGTCAGACAAAGACGGGTCACACTTGTTGCGGAGCTGCTTGCTTCTCGACGCCGGCGAAGTGCGCTTGTCGCGCGTCGTTCATGTTTGCCTCTTTGCCTGCGGCGCATCTGCATCAACAAAGCATGATCTCGACTACGGTGCCAACCTCTTCGCTAACCGAACTTAGTTGGAAGCGCGCCTGCCATCGCCTAGCGAGCAAGATGCTGGAACGCGGCCACCACCTGCTCGTAGACCTTGCGCTTGAACGGCACGATCAGGTCGGGCAGCTCCCGCATCGGCCGCCATGCCCATTGGTCGAATTCGGCCTTGTGGCCGCCCGGCGGCGGATTGATCTCAATCTCGCTCTCGTCGCCCTCGAAGCGGTAGGCGAACCATTTCTGCGTTTGGCCGCGATAGCGGCCCTTGAAGGCGACGCCGACCAGATGCGGCGGCAGGTCGTAATTGATCCAGTGCGGCGCTTCGGCAAGCAGCGACACGCTGCGCATACCGGTCTCCTCGTAAAGCTCCCGCTCCGCCGCCGGGAGCGGCTCCTCGCCCTCGTCGATGCCGCCCTGCGGCATCTGCCAGAGTTTCGTGGTGCCGGAGAATTCGCTGTCCGGCTCGGCGATGCGATGCCCGACCCAGACCAGCCCGGCCGGGTTGAGGATCATCAGCCCGACGCAAGGGCGATAGGGCAGCGTTTCGGGATCGATCTTCTTGGCCATCGTTCAGATTTCCAGCCGTTTTGGAGATGCATTCAGGCGAAAGGGTCGGCGTCAGCCTTTTTGCGGATCGATCGCCACCGCCGAAATCGGCACGATCTCGATGCCGCGCTTCTTTGCTTCTGCCACCCAGGACGCAACCGTGTCGACGGTGATATCGAAGGCCGAGCCGATGCCGACGGCGCTGCCCTTGGCGCGTGCCGTCGCCTCGAGGCTGTCCAGCTTCTTGAGGATTTCGCCGCGGTCCTGCACCGCGTCGATCGCCATGTCGCCGGCGACGAACGGGACGCCATCCTTCAGCGCGAGGTCGGGCGCCAGGCTCCGCGCGGAGGAGCCGTCGTCGACATAGGCGAGCCCGCGCTTGCCGAGCTCAGCCATGAACGGGCCCATCGCGTTTGCATCAGCCGAGAAACGCGCGCCCATATAGTTCATGACCCCGGTATAGTTGGTCGTCCTCGACAGCGCCCAGTGCAGGCTCTTCAGGTTCTCGTCCGGACTCGCATCGACCGTCAGCGTGTTGCGTCCCGGATTGACGCTGGGATAGTCGAACGGCTCGAGCGGTATCTGCATGACGATCTCATGTCCGCTCTGGCGCGCCGCCTTCATCCAGCGGTCGATGCTGTTGCCCTGCGGCGCGAAAGCCAGCGTCACCTCGGCGGGCAATTTGGCGATCGCGGCCTGCGTGCCGGTCTGGGAGACGGCGAGCCCGCCGATGACGATCGCCACGCGCGCGCCGCGCGCTCCGGACCAGGGCCGCGCATAGACGTCGAACGGTCGCCGGCCATCGGCGGAGCGCACCGGCAGCGGGCCGCCGTCGCTCGCCTCGATCAGCGCCCTGTCGGGAATATGCGCGACCTTGAGATTCTGGCTGAGTGTGGAAGGATCGCGGATGACGATACCGGCCTTCGGCGGACCATCGCCCTCTTCAGACTGGACATGGATGATTTGCGGGCCATCGCTCTTCATCGGCGTGCTCGCATTGGGCTTCGCCGCCGCCACCTCGGCCGGTGCCGGCGTCGGCGCCGGTGCCGGCGCGGGAGCCGGTGCCACGATTACCTTCGGCGTCGAAACGGCCGTCTCTTGCGGTTTGCGGAAAGGTTTTTCACGCAACGCGATCGCACCGGAAATGCCGACCACAGCGAGGATGGCGACCGCCGCGCCAAGCGTGTCGGCGCCGAAGGTGCGCGAGGCAGGGCGCTCTGGCCGGAGCGTCTGTCCGAGCGGGCGTTCGATGTCCTTGCCGATGTCAGCCAAGCCGCATCCCCAGACCCGTGACGCGGCTGATCGGATCAGCGCAGCTGATCGAATCGTCAGCGCTCACGCGCAAATTCAAAACCTTAGGCGACGCAGCGCCCGTTGCCGAACCAACCTGTCCCCGAATCAAACTGCCGGAACCTCGCGGTCCCGGCAGCATTGCATCGCTTCGGTCGGCCGGCCAGAGCGATTTGGCCCGGCCATCCCCGTCTTTACTGGTTCAGCACAGCCTTGTCCGGGTTCGGCGGGAAGGCCGGGTCGGTCTTTTGGCCGCGCAGCAGCTGTTCGGCATAGATCAGCTGCAGGTCGTCCTTCGGCTCCGGCGGCACATAGGCGGCCGAGCCCGAGCCGGTCGAGCTCTCGTCGGCCCCCTTGATGTGGCCCTTGAGGTCCGATTCGCCGCGGGTCAGGTCCCTGCCCTGCAGGTCCGGCGGCAGCGGCTGCTCGACCTTGATGTCGGGCGTGATGCCCTTGCCCTGGATCGACTTGCCCGACGGCGTGTAATAGAGCGCGGTGGTGAGCCTGAGCGCGCCATTCTCGCCGAGCGGGATGATGGTCTGCACCGAACCCTTGCCGAACGACTGCGTGCCGACGACGGTGGCGCGGCGCAGATCCTGCAGCGCGCCGGCGACGATCTCGGACGCGCTTGCCGAGCCGCCATTGACCAGCACGATCAGCGGCTTGCCGCCGATGTCGTCGTTCTGCTTCGGCTTGGCGTCGAAGCGGGTAACGTCCTTCGGATCGCGGCCGCGGGTCGAGACGATCTCGCCGCGCTTCAGGAAGGCGTCCGACACGCTCACCGCCTGGTCGAGCAGGCCGCCCGGATTGAGGCGCAGGTCGAGCACATAGCCCTTCAGCTTGTCGTTGGGCACCTGCTTCTTGATGTTCTCGATGGCGTTCTCAAGATCGTCATAGGTCTTCTCGGTGAAAGAGGTGATCTTCATGTAGCCGATGTCATTCTCGACCCGGTACTTCACCGCCTTGACCTTGATGATGTCGCGCACGACCGTCAACTCGATCGGCTTGTCGGCGCCCTGGCGCAGGATGGTGAGCTTGATCGGCGTATTGACCGGGCCGCGCATCTTCTCGACCGCGTCGTTGAGGGTGAGGCCGCGCACCTCCTCGCCGTCGATCTTGGCGATATAGTCGCCGGCAAGCACGCCCGCCTTTGCGGCCGGCGTGTCGTCGATCGGCGTGATCACCTTGACCAGGTCGTTCTCCATCGTGACCTCGATGCCGAGGCCGCCGAACTCGCCCTTGGTCTGCACGCGCATATCCTGCGCCTGCTCGGCATTCATGTAGGACGAATGCGGGTCGAGCGAAGCGAGCATGCCGTTGATGGCGTTCTCAACCAGCGACTTGTCGTCCGGGGGCGTCACATATTGCGCGCGCACGCGCTCGAAGATGTCGCCGAAGATCGCCAGCTGCTTGTAGGTCTCGGAACCCGCAGCATTCGCCGCCGAGCCAGGTGCGCCGTAGACCAGGCTCATTGCCGATGCGCCCATCAGCGCGCCGGCAAACAGAAGCGACAATTTCCGCATCATTTCACGTCCTTCCAGAAAATCGGTCCGCCCACCAGGGGTTCGGATCGACGGGTTTTCCATCCTTGCGGAACTCAACATAGAGTTCCGGCGTCGCATTTCCATTCTGCGAGGCCGAGGTGCTTGCCACCCGGGCCTCTCCCATCGCGCCGATCGGCTCTCCTGCGAGCACCGACTGTCCGGTCGCGACGCTGATTCTGCTCATCCCCGCCAGGACGACATGATACCCATCGCCCGCATTGAGGATCAATAGTTGACCATAGGAGCGAAACGGCCCCGCATAAAGAACGTTTCCATCCGCCGGCGCGGTGACGATGGCCCCCGATTGTGTCGCAACCATGTCTCCCTGCATCATTGCGCCATTGCCGTCGTCGGTGCCGAAGCGCCGTTTGATCTTGCCGATGACCGGCAGCGCGATCTGGCCCTGGAGCGCCGCGAACGGGGCGGAAGCGGTTAAACGATTGCCCTCCGGCACCGGCGGCGCGGCGGGTTCCGCCGTCGATGCGGTCGTGTCGGCGTCCGCCGATTTCCGATCGGCCGCCTTGGCCTGGTCGGCCGCCTTGCGCTCCTTGTCGGCCTCGAGCGAGGCGATGAGGTCCTTGAGGCTGCTGGCCTTGTCCGCCAGCTGCTGCGAGCGCTGCCGCTCTGCTGCCAGGGCCGCTTCGGTATCGGCCTGCAGCTTCTGCTTGGCCTCGAGCAGCATGGTCAGTCGTTTCTTTTCCGCCGTCTGCTCGGTGATTGCAGCGGTAAGCCGCCCGCGTTCGGCCTCGATCGAGGCCGTCACCCGGGTCTGTTCCTTGAGATCGGCGAGCAGCCTGTCGGTCTGCTGGCGCAATTCCGGCACCACGGCGCCGAGCAGGATGGCACTGCGCACCGACGACAACGCGTCCTCCGGCTTGACCAGGATCGCCGGTGGCGGATTGAGCCCCATGCGTTGCAGCGCGCCGAGCACCTCGGCAAGTACGTCGCGCCGCGCCACCAGCGAAGCGTGCAGCTTCTCTTGCTCGGCCTTCAGTCCTTCCAATTTGGCGCCGATGTCCTCGATGTCCTGGCCGAGCTTCTGCTCGGTCATCGCCGACTGGATCAGCGCCGCACTGATCGAGGCATGGTCCTTCTTCACCGTCGCGACGTCGGCGGCAAGCTTGGCCAGCCGCTCGGAGGACAACGAGATTTCCTTGGAGACCTGCTCGTATTCGACCCGGCTCTTGTCGGGGTCCGGCGCGACATCGAGCGAATTTTCCGCGGCCATAGCCGGCCCGAGCGCGATCAGCGCGGCGACAAGTGTCAAGCCGCAGCGGCTGCGCCAGGCGCGCGTTCTCGAATTCCAGCCTTCAGACATCAGGCCTCGACTCTATCCGCCGCTTCGTTAACGAACCATCAACCATGTTGGAGCACCCGCAACAACCGTGATGTCGGTTCATTGAGGCGGAAATCGGTGCAAGCGGACGTGATCCCCAGCTTTCGGAGTCACAGCGCGAACGATGACTCACGAGCGGTGATAGGGATGCCCGGCAAGGATGGTGGCGATGCGATAGAGCTGTTCGCCGAGCATGACGCGCACCAGCTGATGCGGCCAGGTCAGCGCTCCGAACGACAACACCAGATCGGCCTCTTCGCGCAAGGATTTGTGATGGCCGTCCGCGCCGCCGATCGCGATGACCAGCGCCTTGCGGCCGCTGTCGCGCAACTGGCCGATGCGGGCCGCCAGGTCCTCCGAGGACAGCGCCTTGCCGCGTTCGTCGAGCAGGAACAGCACGTTGCCTTGCTGCAGCTGACCCTGCAGCTTCTGGCCCTCCTCGCGGCGACGTTCGTCGGCGCTCTGGCCGCGGCTCTCGGATGTCTCGACAATGCCGGCAAATTCCAGCCCGACCGCGGGCCCGCTCTTGGCGAAGCGCTCGAAATAGCGGTCGGCGAGCTCTCTCTCGGGGCCGGTCTTCATCCGGCCCACGGCATGAACGGTGATCTTCATCCTCGCCTCGGCGAGCTCTCGATCGGCGCCGGACCGGAACGGTCACGGCCCGCGATACGGCTCAGTGCAAGGTCTCTTCCTCGAGATCCGGCGCCTGCCACATCTTTTCGAGATTGTAGAATTCGCGGACTTCGGGACGGAAGACATGGACGATGATGTCGCCGGAATCGATCAGGACCCAGTCGGCGCTGGCCAGCCCTTCGACGCGCGCCATGCCGAGACCGGCATCCTTGAGCGCCTTGAGGAGATGGTCGGCGACCGCCGAGACATGGCGGTGCGATCGGCCCGATGCGACGACCATATAGTCGCCGAGGCTCGATTTACCCTGGATGTCGATTGAGACGATGTTTTCGGCCTTGGAGTCTTCCAGACTGGCAAGGACTGTCTTGATGGCGAGGGAGGCAGCATCGCTTCCGCTGATCCCGGCCGGCGAAGGCACGATATCGGCCTTCTTCCGCAGTGCTGTTCTCAGTGTGTTTCCTTTCCCAATAAGAACAACCAAATCACCCGGCAAATCAGGTGACCCTGCTTAGATAGGCAGAGTTCCATTGCAGTTTCAAGACGGGCGCGCTCTCAGGGCGGCCTCGGCAGGCCGGACAGGCCCTCGGAAGGCTGAAAAGAGCGGAACCCCTGCGCGCCGCATGGGTTATCGGCACACCGGACAAAGGGGATTCCCAACCATGCCAATCGACCCGCAGAGCGCCCTCATCACGATTCAGGCCGGGCTTGCGCAGCTCAGCTCGCTGATAGTCTCCTATTCCTTCTCGGCAACCGGTGCTGTGATCCTTCTGGTTGTCGGCTACCTCGTTGCCGGCCTTGCCGAGCGATCGATCTATGCCGGGCTCGGTCATATTCACGGCTTTGACGAGACGCTGCGCCACTTCTTCTCCCAGGTCGTCCGCTACGGCATCCTGATCCTTGTCGTTATCATGGTGCTCGGCCAGTTTGGCGTGCAGACGGCTTCGATCATCGCCGCGATCGGCGCTGCCGGTCTGGCGATCGGCCTTGCACTGCAAGGTACGCTGCAGAACATCGCCGCCGGCATCATGCTGCTTGCGCTGAGGCCCTTCCGCATCGGCGAATATGTGGAGGTCGGTGCGATCGCCGGCTCGATCGAGGAGATCGGCCTGTTCGCGACCAAGCTGCGCACTGTCGAAGGCATCTACATTCTGGCGCCCAACCAGACGCTGTGGAACCAGCCGGTACGGAATTTCACCCGCAACGGCGTCAGGCGCACCGATATCAGCTTGAGCATCGGTTCATGGAACGACATCGACCGCGGGCAGAAGACGCTGCTTGCCATCGCCAATGCCGAGAAGCGCATCCGGCGCGAGCCGGCGCCGATCGCCTTCATCGCAGGGCTTGGCGAGAGCACGGTTTCACTGACCCTGCGCTACTGGACTTCCGCGGCCGACTATTTCGCCACCCAGATCGACTTGACCAAACGCGCCAAGCTGGCCTTCGACAACGAGGGCATTTCGATCCCCCTGCCGCCGCCCGAGATACCGTCCCCGGAAGTCCGCAAGCAATAATCTCGTCAGGCCTTGGCCGGCTTTGTCGGCTCCTCCGACGCGAAGGCGAGCTCCACCGGCAGGGGCGTCTGCGCCGACATCGGCGCGAAGCTGCCGGTTGCGGCAGCGGGCATCGGTCGCGCCGCAAACACCCGCCACAGCACGAACAGGCAAAACGCGGAAGCGATGGCGATGCCGACATAGATGAAGGTCCCGGTGCCGAAGACGGCGGAAAGCGCCGTCACGATGCCGGGTACGATGAAGCCGGACAGCGACCAGGCAAAGAGTAGCGAACTCGACAGCGCCAGCAGCTCTTCCTTCCTGGCGCGGTCGGCGGCGTGGGCGCTGGACAGCGAATAGATCGATTCCGATGCACCGTCCCAGATCAGGTAGATCGCCACCAGGGCCATCAGCGCGCCGCCATCGAAGGCGATGGCGAGCAGGCTCGCCGCCACCGCCAGCGCCGCCGTGCCCGCCAGCACATAGCGGCGGTCGGTACGGTCCGAGAGCCAGCCGAGCGGTATCTGCAGGATCAGCGTGCCGACCGGCATCGCCGACAAGAGCAGCGCCACCTCTGCCTGGCTGTAACCCTTGGCGGTGGCGTGGATCGGCGCAAAACCGGAAATGATCATCGACAGGCCGCCCACCGCCAGCATGCCGACGACGCCGACTGGCGAGATCCTCCACGCTTGGCCGAGCGCCACCGAAGCGGCCTGCGGCGCGGGCGGCTGGGCAAGCCGCGTCATGCCCACCGGCAGGATGGACAACGCGGTGAAGGCGATGCCGATCAGCGGCGCCGCCGCCGTCTGGATGTCGATCGCGGCGAGCGTCGCATAACCGACGCCCAATCCGGCGATATAGGCGACGTAGAACACCGCCATCACCCGGCCGCGTATGGCGTTCGGCAAGGCGTCGTTGAGCCAGCTCTGCGCGACGATGAAAAGGCCGCATATGGCGAAGCCGTAGAGCGCCCGCGCCGCGATCCACAGCAGCGGCATCGGTCCGGCGCCGATCGCCACGTTGGAGAGCGCGATCAGCGCCGAAAGCACCATGAACGCGCGGGCATGGCCGACCCGGCGCACCAAGGGTCCGGTCAGGATGCAGCCGGCGAGCCCGCCGGCCGAAAGGCCGGTGACGATCAGTCCGGCCCAGGTCGGATCGAAACCGTCGGCGCCGAGCCGCACCGGAATGAAGGCGAACATCAGCCCGTTGCCGATCGCGATCAGCGCCATCGACACGATGACGCTGGCAATGGCAATCAGCGGCGCCGATTGTCCGGGATCGGTTTGGGTCTGCGTCAGCATGCCCTCGCAGCTTGGCTGATCGGAACGCGAAAGGCCGCCGTAAAAGCGACATCGCTCGGCCCCTTGTGGAAGAAGGGTGGCCTCAGCCCTTCGCCGCCTTGCGGATCGCGGTGGAGGAAAGGGACGAGCGCGGGCCGTGGATGAAGGTCCAGGCCGGCGCCCGCATGCGGGCAAGCAGCGGCGCGTCGCCTTCGTCGACGCGGGCATAGTCGAAGGTCTTGGCGACGACCGAGGACAGGAAGGAGAGCGTGGCGCCCGGTCGGTCGATGACCGCGATCGGGAAGGTCAGCACGATCTCGCGCCAGCGCTGCCAACGATGGAAGTCGCGTAAGGAATCCGCACCCATGATCCAGACGAAGTCGACGCCTGGATTGCGCGCCTTAACCAGCGCCAGCGTGTCCGCGGTGTAGCGGACATGCTGCGCCGCCTCGAAGGCAGTGACCTTGATCTTCGGATTCCTGGCGATCCTTTCGGACAGCGCGACGCGCTCGGCGAGAGGCGCCAGCTCGCGCGCGCTTTTCAGCGGATTGCCGGGCGTCACGATCCACCAGAGCTGGTCGAGGGCCAGCCTTCTCAGCGCAACCTCGGCGACCAGCGCGTGGCCCGCATGCGGCGGGTTGAACGAGCCGCCGAACAGGCCGACGGCCAGCCCTTTGCCGGCATGCGGCATGTGGAGATAGGGCGCGGGGACGGGCTGCTCGGGCTGGGAAAGCATGACGCTAGGCACCCCCCTCTGCCCTGCCGGCCATCTCCCCCGCAAGGGCGGATATTGGCAGCTCCTTCGCAGCCGCAAATCTTGCAGTGTTGGCGACTGGCGAAACCGGAAAAATCAGCTGATCTCCCCCCTTGCGGGGGAGATGCCCGGCAGGCCAGAGGGGGGTGCCTAGGCGCAAGCTTCAGCCTCTTAGAGCAAGCGACATCAAGGCCTCACTTGCCCCGACCCGCGCACGCAGTACTTGAACGAGGTCAGCTGCTCGACGCCGACCGGTCCGCGCGCATGCATCTTGCCGGTGGCGATGCCGATCTCGGCGCCCATGCCGAACTCGCCGCCGTCGGCGAACTGTGTCGAGGCATTGTGCAACAAAATCGCCGAGTCGATCTCGCTGAAGAATGTTTCGACCGCTTGCGCATCCTCGGCGACGATCGCCTCGGTGTGATGCGAGGAGAAGGTCTCGATATGCTCGATCGCGCCCGCCACGCCGTCGACCAGCTTCACCGCGATGATCGCGTCGAGATATTCCGTCACCCAGTCGGCGTCGGTCGCCGGGCTGGCGTCGGCAAAGGCTTTCATCACCTCGGCGTCGGCATGGACCTCACAGCCGACCGCGCGCAGGGCCTTCAGGATCGGCACCAGATGGGTGGACGCGACCGCGCGGTCGACGAGCAGCGTCTCGGCGGCGCCGCACACGCCGGTGCGCCGCATCTTGGCGTTGACGGCGATCTGGACCGCCATGTCGAGCTTCGCCGAACGATCGACATAGAGATGGCAGATGCCTTCGAGATGGGCAAAGACCGGCACGCGCGCCTCGGTCTGCACGCGCCCGACTAGGCTCTTGCCGCCGCGGGGGATGATGACGTCGAGATTGCCGGCTAGGCCCTTGAGCATCTCGCCGACCGCGGCGCGGTCGGTGGTCGGCACCAATTGGATGGCGTCTTGCGGCAGGCCGGCTGCCTTCAACCCTTCGACCATGCAGGCATGGATAGCCGACGACGAATTGATCGAATCCGAGCCGCCGCGCAGGATCACGGGATTGCCGGCTTTCAGGCAGAGCGCGCCGGCATCCGCCGTCACGTTCGGGCGGCTTTCATAGATGACGCCGATGACGCCGAGCGGCGTGCGCACGCGCTCGATATGGAGGCCGTTCGGCCGGTCCCATTCGGCAATCACCTCGCCGACCGGATCCTTGAACGCCGCGATCTCGCGAATGCCGTCGGCCATCGCCTTGATGCGTGAGGGGTTAAGTTTCAGCCGGTCCATGAAGGAACCGGACAGCCCGGCTTCCTCGCCATTCGACATATCGATGGCGTTAGCCTCTAGGATCGCCTGCTCGTTGCGCAGGATGGCGTCGGCCATGGCGGCCAAGGCGTCGTTCTTGGCCTTGGTCGATGCGACGGCCAACGGTCCGGCAGCAGCGCGCGCCTTGCCGCCTATCTGTGCCATCAAACTGGCTACATCTTGGCCTTGGTGTTTGTCCAACATTTGACCGCTCCGGTGAAGCTGGTGGATTTACACGCGGTTGGGCCTCGCGGCAATGGCTGCAAAGTTGGGGGAGGCAGCATGAAGGGCGCCATAATCCTCGTTGTTCTGGGCGCGATGTTCGTGCCGACCGGGCTGCGCGCGGCCGATTACTGCGACGACAAGATCGAACCCGGCGAAAGCCCCGATGGCAAGGCTATGACCATGATGAGTTCCATATTCTCCATCGGACTCGCCGAGCGCTATTGCGGCGCACCACCGATGCCGCTTTCCCAAATCTTTGTCGTTGTTGAGGAGGCCCACGGGTGCGGTCCGCGCGCACGACTCGAGGCGAAATTCAAGAAAACGCTGGACGAAGGCGGGTCGAAGATAACGACAACCGCCGAACTCGTCCGCGAGATGCTATCAGAAGGCGGGAGCGATCTCCCTCAGGCCGAAGTAGATCGACAAGCCAAGGCCGCCATTGAAACCGAGATGGGCGGTTGCAGTGAGCTTGTGAAAATGCAGCGAGAATTTCAGGAGAGATACCGCAATCCACCCCAATGGCCACCGAAGCCCGAGAAGTAGCGACCATAAATCAATGGACCGCGTCTCAGTTGGCGGCGCCGCTTACCACAAGGTCGTCGCGATGGATCATCGCCGAGCGAGCCTCGTAGCCGAGCACATTTTCGATCTCGGCCGTCTTCAAACCCGCGATCCTTACGGCATCGGCGGCATCATAGGCAACCAGCCCGCGCGCGATCTCGCGGCCCTCGGGCGACAGGATCGCCACCGTGTCGCCGCGCGAGAAATTGCCGCTGACGAGCTTGACGCCGGCCGGCAGCAGCGACTTGCCCGATTTCAGCGCGCCGACAGCGCCGGCATCGACGGTGAGCCGCCCGGCCGGCTCCAACTGTCCCGCGATCCAGGTCTTGTAGCCCTTCACCGGGTTGGCGCTGGGGTTGAAGAAAGTGGCGCGCTCGCCGCGCTCGATCGCCATCAGCGGCGACAGGCGCGTGCCGGCGGTGATGATCATCGCGGTGCCGGCGGCGTTGGCGATCTTGCCCGCGTCGAGCTTGGTCCGCATGCCGCCGCGCGAGAGTTCCGAAGCGGCGGCGCCCGCCATCGCCTCGATGTCCGGCGTGATGCGGTCGACCACCGGAATGAACTTGGCTTGCGGGTCCTTGGCCGGCGGCGCCGTATAGAGTCCGTCGATGTCGGAAAGCAGCACCAGAAGATCGGCGCCCATCATCGTCGCCACCCGCGCCGCCAGCCGGTCGTTGTCGCCATAACGGATTTCGGAGGTCGCGACCGTGTCGTTCTCGTTGATGACCGGCACCGCCTTCATCTTGAGCAAGGTCGAGATCGTTGCGCGGGCGTTGAGGTAGCGGCGGCGCTCCTCGGTATCGCCGAGGGTCAACAGAATCTGCCCGGATTTGAGCCCGTCCCTGCCCAGCGCATCCGACCAGGCGCCCGCAAGCGCGATCTGGCCGACGGCCGCCGCCGCCTGGCTTTCCTCGAGCTTCAGCGCGCGTTTGCCGAGCCCGAGAATGGTGCGGCCGAGCGCAATGGCGCCCGAGGAGACGACGAGCACCTCCGCGCCGGCATTGGCGAGCACCGCGATGTCCTCGGCTAAAGAGGTCAGCCAATCGCGCTTCAAGCCGGTCGCGCGGTCGACGAGCAGCGCCGAGCCGATCTTCACGGTTATGCGCCGGTATGATTTCAGCGATTTCATGGGTTTTGCCGCCAGCGCGTATCGACTGGAGCGGGAACGGCATCGCGTGCCTCGGTGACCACCGCCATCAGCGCGCGCTGCACAGCCTCGACGCCTTCGCCGGTGACGGCTGACAACAGCATCGGCGCGCGGCCGACGGCGCGTTTCAGCGAGGCAGCCTTCTTCTTGCGGGCGTCCGCGTCGAGTATGTCGACCTGGCTGAGGGCGACGATCTCAGGTTTGTCGGCCAGCCCATGGCCATAGGCTGCGAGCTCGGCGCGCACGGTCTTGTAGGCCTTGCCGGGATTTTCCTCCTGCGCCGAGACGAGATGCAGCAGGACGCGCGTGCGCTCGACATGGCCGAGGAAGCGGTCGCCGATGCCGACGCCCTCATGCGCGCCCTCGATCAGGCCGGGGATGTCAGCCAGCACGAACTCGCGGCCGTCGATGCGGGCGACGCCGAGGCCCGGATAGAGCGTGGTGAAGGGATAGTCGGCGATCTTCGGCTTGGCGGCGGTGACGGCCGCAAGGAAGGTCGACTTGCCGGCGTTGGGCAGGCCGACGAGGCCGGCATCGGCGATCAGCTTGAGCCGCAGCCAGATGCTCAACTCCTCGCCCGGCTGGCCGGGATTGGCGCGGCGCGGCGCCTGGTTGGTCGAGGTCTTGAAATGCTGGTTGCCGAAGCCGCCATTGCCGCCCTTGGCGAGCAGAAAGCGTTGGCCGACCTCGGTTAAATCGCAGATCAGCGTCTCATTGTCCTCGGCGAATACCTGGGTGCCGGCCGGCACTTTCAGCGTCGCGTCGGCGCCCTTGGCGCCCGTCATGTTGCGGCCCATGCCGTGCATGCCGGTCTTGGCCTTGAAATGCTGCTGGTAACGGTAGTCGATCAGTGTGTTCAAGCCATCGACGGCTTCGATCCAGACATCGCCGCCTCGGCCACCGTCGCCGCCGTCCGGACCGCCGAACTCGATGAATTTCTCGCGGCGGAACGACATCGATCCGGCACCACCGTCGCCGGACCGGATGTAAACTCGGGCTTGGTCGAGGAATTTCATCGGATTTTCAGGTTTCTGCTATTGCGCTTGCGGGATTGCTCTAAACCAAGGTGGAGCCAAGGGCGAGGCCCGTTTGCAACTAAAGCGCCGGATGCACTTTAGCCAGGGGCGCGGTAGCACTGTTCGCGGGCGAGACCGGGAGGCGCGAATGAAGCTTGTCACTTACAACATCCAGTATGGCATCGGCCTCGACGGCAAATACGATGTCGGCCGCATCGCCGACGCGGTGCGCGGCGCCGATGTCATCGCCCTGCAGGAAGTCACCCGCAACAACCCGCGCAACGGCGACCGCGACATGGTGGCCGAGATCGGCGAAGCGCTGCCGGACTATTTTGTCGCCTATGCCAGCAATTTCGAGGTCAATATCGGCTCGCGCCTGGATGCCGGCCGCGCCGTCACCCGCACCTTCCAGCTCGGCAATATGGTGCTGTCGAAGACGCCCATTCATCTGTCGCGTAATCTCCTTCTGCCGCGCAGCCGCAGCCTGGAGCGGATGAACTTCCAGCGCGGCGCGCTGGAGGCGCTGATCGAGACGCCGCTCGGCTTCATCCGCTTCTATTCCACCCATCTCGACCACCGCAGCCCCGTCGAGCGTCAGAGCCAGATCCGTTTCCTGCGCCAGCGCCTGCTCAACTACGCGCTGGAAGGCGGCGGCCTTTCCGGCATTCCCGAAATCGGCCTGCCGGACCTGCCCTATCCGGAAGCCTTCATCGTCATGGGCGACTTCAACATGCTGCCCGGATCGCCCGAATATGTCGAACTCGCCGGACGCCCGGACCATGAATTCGGCATGCCGCTCACCGCCGATCTCGCCGTCGATGTCGCCCAGCGCTTGGACGTTTCCGGCCTCTTCACCTGGATCGACCCCAATCGTCCCAACGATGCGGGCCGCCACAAATGCATCGACTACGTCTTCACCAGCGCTTCGCTCGCCGGCTCGCTGAAGCGCCTGTGGGCCGACCGGCAGGCGCGTGGATCGGACCACCTGCCGGTCTGGGTCGAATTGGGTTGAGTCGTCTTTGAGCGCCGACGCCTAGGCGTGTTGCTATTCAGGTCAGGCTGAGCCGAAAATGACGGCTTCCGAGAACCGGAGCGGAGCGTACTGAAAGTACGCGAGCACCGGAAGCGCAGGAAACCGTCATTTGCAGGCCGGCTTCACCTGAATTTCAACATGCCTAGAAGTGCACCCAGTTGCGCAGGCTCGTCCAGGTCTTGCGGTCCAGCCGGTAGCGCTCGACCGGCACCTGGCCGGCGACGATCGAGTTCAGCATGCCCTGGCCGGCATACTGAAAGCCGCACTTGTGGATGACGCGGCGCGATGCCGGATTGATGACCCTGGTCGAGGCATGCAGCACCTGGATCGAGGTCTTCTGGAAAGCAAGGTCGACCAGCGCGTGCGCCGCCTCGGTCGCATAGCCGCGCTTCCAGTAAGGCTCGCCGATCCAGTAGCCCAGCTCCAGCCCGCGATCGGTGGTATTCAACCCCGCGCAGCCGACGAAAGTGCCGGTGCCGGCGAGCGTCAGCGCATAGGCGATGCCGGCGCGGCGCGACGAGGCCATGGCGAGGAAGGCGCGGGCCTCGGCTTCGCCGTAAGGATGCGGCATGCGGGCCAGCATTTCGGCGACGTGACGGTTGTCGGCCAGAGCGACGAGTTGCGCGAGATCGCTCTCGCGCGGAGCGCGCATGACCAGGCGCTCGGTGGCGAGCACCGGGCAATCGATCGCGTAACTTTCGTCTTCGGTGTCTTCCGCTTCGGCAACCATTTTAGTCCTCCAGGGCAAAGAAAAATGAAAAAGGAGAGATGGAAGCCCATCTCTCCTGATCCTTTTCCTGGCCTGGCCAGACACCGGTTCCCGAGATGGGCGCCGGTGTTATGGTGCGGAACCGGCTACTCCGCTGCTTTGGTGATCGGGTTTACCGAGACGTAGGTTCGGCCGTTGGCTTTTTTGTTGAAGGTGACTGCGCCGGCTTCGAGCGCAAAAAGGGTGTGGTCCGTGCCCATGCCAACGTTGGTGCCCGGATGCCATTGCGTGCCGCGCTGACGAATGATGATGTTGCCGGCGACGACGGCTTCGCCACCGAACTTTTTCACGCCGAGACGCTTGGAGTGCGAATCGCGACCGTTGCGCGACGAACCGCCAGCTTTCTTGTGTGCCATCTAACTAACTCCGATGCGCCCTGAGGCGCTTGAATGGTCTTATGAACGCGTTCGCGTTCCGTTTCAAGTGCGTACCGGCGACGATTATCGCCGACCGTCCTTACTTCTTTTTCGCCAGCTCCTTGGCCTGCTCGCGCCAATCCTTGATCTGGTCGGCGCTGAACGGCATGTGCTCGTCGATCTTGGCGACATCCTTCTCGGTCAGCTTGGCCAGCTGCGCAAAGGTGACGATGCCCTGCTCGGCGAGATCCTTCGCCGCGACGGGACCGATGCCCTTGATCACGGTCAAATCGTCCGGCTCGCCCTTCGGTGCCTTGAACAGCGGCGCGGCCTTGGCCTCTTCGCTGGCGGGAGCTTCCTTGGGGGCGGCCTCTGCCTTGGCTTCCTTCTTGGCCTTGGCCTCCTTCGGAGCGGCTTCGGCCTTCGCCTCGGCGGCGACGTCTGCCTTGGCTTCGGGCGCCATGGCCTCAGCCTTGGCGGTGGCCTTCTTCGACGGCTTGGCGCCGCCCAGCAGGATCTCGGAGATCCGGACGGTGGTCAGAAGCTGGCGGTGGCCGATCTTGCGGCGCGAATTCTGGCGGCGGCGCTTCTTGAAAGCGATGACGGTGCGGTTCTTGCCCTGCTCGACGACTTCCGCCGTGACCAGAGCGCCATCGACGAACGGCGCGCCGAAGGTGACATTCTCACCCTCGCCATGCGCGAGAACAGTGCCGATCTCGACGATCTCGCCGACCTTGGCTTCGACTTTCTCGATCTTGAGCAGATCGTTGGCGGCGACGCGATACTGCTTGCCGCCCGTTTTGATGACTGCGAACATTTTTTGCCTTTCGCTGTTCGGTCGGCCTCGATGAACCGCTTTAGGCGGTTCGGCCGTCTTTTTGTCAGTCTGCGGGTTCAAAAAACAAGCGGCGCGGAGAAGCCCCACGCCGGATGCGGGCTGTCCCTAACCGAAGGTCGCAAGGAAGTCAAGGCGAGCGGCCCTTGCTCCTGAGCATGCCGCGGGCCGCGCGCCGGTCCGTCGCCTCGCCGACGCTTTTTCAAGAAGCGGGAAATCGGTCGACTAGGGCCTTGTAACTGCGGCGGTCAGCCGTTATCTAGTGCGCCGCGCCGGCAACGGCCGACCATGACCTCGCGGAGAGGTGGCAGAGTGGTCGAATGCACCGCACTCGAAATGCGGCATACTCGCAAGGGTATCGGGGGTTCGAATCCCTCCCTCTCCGCCATTTAGCTTCCATAAAAATCCTTTCCTTTCAAAAGCTTCCTTGTTGCGCTTGACCAGCACGAAGCGAAACATATCTTAGACTGTGTAACAAACTGTGTAACATTAGAGAAAGATAATGCGACGTTCCGCAGCGCCAAAGCCGCATAAACGTGAAGGCATCTGGTATCTCGTCCGCAGGGTGCCGAAGGAATTCGCGGCGTTTGATCGCCGCTGCCTAGTACGCATTTCCACGGGCGTCGCCGTGGCTGACGATCCCCGCGGTGTACGGGCGCGAGATGCAGTGCAAAGCCTCGGCGCGGGGCTGGAGGCGTATTGGCGTAGACTGCGGGAAGGCCAATCCGCCGAGGCGGGGCTGCGTTTCGAAGCCGCGAGGAAGCGCGCGCGGTCATTTGGATTGGCCTATCGCACTAACGAGGAACTAGCAGCGGGGCCGCTCGACGAACTCATGGCCCGTATCAAGCTGCTCCTCGACAAAAAATCGATCGAGGACGCGCAGGACGTCTCGGCCGTCATGGGTGGGGAGAAGCGGCCAGCGGTCCGCCTGAGCGGTCTTATCAAGGAATTCGAGACGATCGAGCAACAGAACTTGCTGACCATGTCGCCCAACCAAATCAAGAAATGGCGTAACCCCAAAAAGCGCGCAGTTGCCAATCTGGTTGGAGTCATTGGCGACAAGGAGATCGCAAGCCTCACTCGGGACGACGCAATCGCGTTCCGCGAGTGGTGGCAAAAGCGGATCGTTGAGGATGGACTTGATATCGGTACGGCCAACAAGGACATCGGCCATGTTTCGAAAATGCTGCGCGTCGTCGATCTGACTCACCAGCTCAAGCTGGAGCCGGTTTTTCGAAACCTGCGTCTTTCCGGCGCCGTCCCCGGGCAACGCGCTGCGTTCACAGCGGAGTTCATTCAGGAGAAGATACTCGCTGAAGGCGCGCTCGACGGACTCAATGACGAAGCCCGCCATCTAATCTATGTGATTGCCGATACCGGACTCAGGCTTTCTGAAGCGGCAAACCTCACCACCGAAACAATCCACCTCGATCGAGAAATCCCGCATGTGCGGGTGCGCCCCAATGGCCGTCGCTTGAAGACCGGTCATTCAGCCCGTGACATTCCCTTGGTTGGCGGCGCACTTGCAGCCATCAAGCTCCATCCGGACGGCTTTCCTCGTTATCGCGACAAGGCCGCGTCACTTTCAGCGCTCGTCAACAAGGTGCTCGCCAGCAAGGAACTTCTGCCGACTTCCGAGCATAGTCTTTATAGCCTGCGACACACTTTCGAGGACCGGCTGACGGCAGTTGAGGCGCCGGAGAAGGTAATTGCTTCTCTGATGGGCCACAAATGGATCCGGCCCAAATACGGCGCGGGACCTTCGTTAGCGCAAAAGCGCGAGTGGCTCCAAAAAATCGCTTTTACCCCGCCCGGGCGAATGTGATTGCGGCGCCATCCAGGCCTTGAGAACCAACCTCACGGCTCCAGCTGTCCGAGCCATTTAGGTTGAGCGTGGCCAGCACGCGCTGCGCTCGCTCGCGATTTCCGAGCTTCCGCCGCATTTGTTCGACCTCGTATTCCAGCCTTTCGAAGGTCGGTATATAGGCATCTCCATGCCGGATGACCAAGTAGGCGGCAACAGCTAGACACCATTCTAGCTCCGTGGCCGATGGATCGGAAAAAGGGGCGACGCCATACCAAGACGAGCAACGCCTCTCGAGGGCTTCCGAACTAGGCAAACGGCCAGCATGTGGCATGGGAAAGAAACCTATGCCTGATCGACGAACCTAAAGTGCTCACGAAGCTTGACCGGTACGCGGGCCATCGGAGGGTTCTGCCTAAAACCGCCAAAAATTTTGAAACACCCATTCATCCGGCTCGAATTCAAAGGGATCGGCGATTTTTGGGTTATGGCTTGCAAGCATAGTTCAGCCCAGACAAGAACGCCTGATATCTTGTCGTGCACTGTCACCCTGCCAAATATGGTGCCGGCGACAACGGCAGTTTGGCGAGCAGAAGAATTCCCGAGACTGAGACGTTCTACGGCTTGGCCCATGTTCGCGCTCCTCCTCGATTGGAGACAGGATGGGCCATATGGAAGCGAATAAAAGGAGGTTGGTGACGAGTCTCGGTAGTGGAGTAGAAACGGGTGGAAAAGCTTGCGCTATTCGCCATCGGCGCCGCTAAGCGCATTTGAGAGAAGGGGCAGCGATCGCCAAGAGATGACGTCCGATCGCAAGCCGGCTAGAAATGCGACAGTGACGCGCCTTTTTTGGCACGACCTTAGCACCCGATCGGGCCTCAGCTGGTCGTCGTTGCGCAGCCGATCGGGTGCGATTTTTATAAAGCTCTCTTGGCTTTAGCTTTGAGAGCCCGTCATCGAGACAAATGCAAGGGAACGGTCCGCCCCCTGGGGACATTCGACATGCCGTGGCAGCTTCCTATGGTGAGCCAGCGCATTCCGATACACGTTTTCCGCGCTCTACCGTTGCTCCAGCACCTGTGCTGAGGCTGAGCGCTTGATCAGGACCCGACCGCTGCTGTTGCGGGATGGTGACTGGGTTGAGGTCGCGAAGACCTTGACCGCGGGTACGTTGTTCATCCCGATGAGCGCTGAGCCGAGAAGCAGCCAAGAACGCTTCCCGTAATCGAATCCTACGGGAACCGCGAAACCAGCGTCCAAAGGACGCAATTCTCCGACGTCGTTCACTCAAGCTCATCTCGCAACTTGAACGCTTGTATGAAGCCGCTGCATGTGCGCCGGTGGACCGGATTGCTGCTATCCAAACCACGTGCTCAGTTTCGCCCCCGTAATAACTCTACCGTCCGAAACGGCTTTCGCGCGTCAGGTCCACCCCACATGAAAGTTCCGCGAGCAGCACGGACGGAGAGGCCGGTCACAACTCCTTCGCGTGCTCTTTTACTACCGAATCAAGTGCCAAATGGAGAGGCACTGCCTTAGAGAACAGGAAGCCCTGCGCGGTTCTGCAGCCAAGCTTGTACAGAGTTTGCCGATCTGCCTCTGTTTCAACGCCCTCGGCCATGACCTCGATCCCGAGCGTCCTACCAAGATCAATCACCGCTTTGACAAGCAGCCGATTCTCCCGGGACTTGGCTAAGCCGCGAACGAAGCCCTGATCTATTTTCACCTTCCTGATCCGACTGTCCTTGAGCGATGCCAACGTCGAAAAACCGGTGCCGAAGTCATCGAGCGCGATAGAAATGCCAGCATGTGAAAGCCGGGCGAGCTTTTCATCCACTCTGTCCGGATCCACTGGGGCTTCTTCGGTAATCTCGATGTCGAACATCGTTGCAGGGAGGTCTTTTGCCGCCAGACCATTAAGAATCATCTCGTCAATATCGCCAGCTTCCAACTCGCACGGTGAAACATTCATCGCCACACGAACATCACGACGGTCAGCTTTGACCAAGCCCTCGATAAGAGCGCAACAGTCGGCGAATACCGTTTGAGTTAGCAGCTGAAGCATTCCAGTTTCGCGTGCCGCTGTCATGATCTCGGGCGGAGAAATGGGACCGTGAAGCGGGTGAGACCATCTTAGCAAGGCTTCAAAACTGACGACGGCTTCAGTTTCGAGTCTTACGATTGGCTGAAACCAAGCGACCAAGCTTCTCATCGTTATCGCCGAATGAAGATCGCGTTCGATTGACTGGCGGCGTTGCAACTCCCGGGCTAGCTCGGCATCGAACAGACAAAATTCATTCCTGCCGCGGCGCTTAGCTGTGTAAAGGGCGATGTCGGCCCGCAACAACATTTCCGTTAGTCCGGGGTTTTCAGCCAAGTAGATTCCTATAGACGCTCCAATGCGGACTGATGCGATCCCAGGATAGGGGCGAGCAAGCTTGGCTATGAGATTGGACGCGAGATTGGTGGGAGAAGGAGAATTCTTTCGCGAAGAAAAAACCAGCACGAATTCATCCCCACCGATGCGGGCGAGCGTTGAGCCCTCCGGTGCTTCTTCCTCTATTCGGCGGGCGATCCTGGCAAGCAGCTCGTCACCCGTTCTGTGACCGTAGGTATCGTTGACAGATTTGAACCCGTCCAGATCAATCAGCATGGCCACAAAGGGTCCATCGGTGTTCTCAAACTGATCGATTGCATGTTCGAGGCCCCGCCTGTTGAGGAGCGCGGTAAGATGGTCCTCCCTGGAATTGCGCTCCATTTCCGCGGCAAGCCGCTCGGCTTGATGTCTCAGGCGGCTCGCGTCACGGAAGCGCGCTTGTCCAACGAACGAGGATCGAACCAGGCCGCCCTCGAAAAGCAGGACGGCAAAAGCCAGAATGTAGTTTTCCGGGGCTCCCTTCGTCAGCAAACATGCGGCGGCAATGAGGAGTGGCGGTGTGATGAAGCATATCGCTGCCGCAGCATATGAGCTGCCGTACGTGACCGCGCCAGCTGAAATGCCCGCCAGAATTATTAGATGCAGCGATGCTTGAGACGTCGTGTATCCAGCCGTTAGGACGGCAAGGAATGACCAGGTGAATCCCGCCAGAAGAGCAAGCCTGCCAAACCAGCGAAGCCGCAGCCAAACCCGTGTCAGATCATCCTGGACTCCGGGTTCCTTCAGCTGATGACGGGCGAGTGCAAGGCGGGCGGCATTTATCGCATTAACGACCGAAAACCAGGCCGCGCCAGCAAGACCGTTCCCGGAAAGGGCCTGCACGGTCAAAATCAGCCCGGACAGCACAATGCTTATCGGCATTGAGACGAAAAGGCCTGCCCTCAGATCAGCGAGCTGGTCCTGAAGGATTCTCGCCTCCAGCGGATCTTCTTTTTCCAAGGCTGGACGGGTCAGCTTGCTTACTCCTGCTTGTCCGCAGCCTATGCAGCCCCCCTGAAGGACGGGTTAATTCTTCAATCGGAGATCAGCGTCGGGGAGCAGGATTACTCCGGTGCATCATGCACTCTCTCATCGCTCGCCCAGCACGCGCAAAAATGCGACTGCTGGTGCAGTATCACCGCTGGAGCTCCGCCGAAATCCCATGCCGGACAAGGGGAACATGTTGGGCAAAGCGAAGCCCCAGATGCCTTGCAAGCCGTGCCGCCAGGTGGTCTCTGGAGTAGAGTCCAACCAATATGTTCGTTGCATGGTAGAGCGGCGCCGCCGACAGGCGCAGCCGCCTTTCGTATATATGCAGCATGTCGGGGTCGCCAACATTGCGGCCGTCGCGGCACGCAGTCATGATTCCACGGGCGAGTTGCTTCTGGCTGCTGAGACCGATGTTGAATCCGTGAGCGGTCACCGGGTGCATGCCGATGGCAGCGTCGCCGATGAGTGCGGCGCTCGGCGCCCGGAATTTGTGCGCCCAGGTCGTGACCAGCGGATAGGTGTGGCGCTTGCTTGCCAAGGTCATTTTTCCAAGGCGCCCTCGACACCGTTTCGTCAACTCCGACAGGAACAAATCATCATCGAAGGCAAGCAGTCTATAGGCCTCGTTTGAGCGCAATGTGAGCAGCAGCGACGACATGCCCTCCGCGAGGGGCAATATCGCTATCGTCTGATGGTGATCGAACCATTCGATGGCGATCTGGTGGTGGGCGCGCTCGTGCCTCACTCGGCAAATCAGCATCGAGTGGCCAAGCCGGTTGATATCGGCGCCGATGCCTAGCAGATCACGCGTGGCGGACAAACGCGAATCCGCGGCAACAACCAGCCGAGCAGTTAAACGCGCGCCATTAGAGAGCGTTACGACTGCTCCTTCTTGGCTGTTTGTTGCATCGACGACCGAGTGGCCGCACAACAGCCGGGCGCGATCCTGCAAGCGGACGATTTTGAACAGCGCCTCGCGGATCCGGCAATTTGGAACCAAAACCCCCAGCGGTTCTCCAGAGTTGCTGGGAGGATCGAAACGAAGAGCGAATGCGCTCGAGCCGTTGAGCACGCGCGCGCCTTGAAGTGCTGATTTGTCCGAAGCCGGGATGACATCCCAGGCGCCGAGCTCGCGAAGGGTTCTGATCGAAGCGTTGGTCAGCGCGATTTCGCGACCATCGAAAGCCGGATTCGCCAGACTATCGAATGTGTTCTGTTCAACAACTGCCACCTTGAGTTCGCTTTGGGCAAGCGACGCAGCGAACGAAAGGCCGACCGGGCCGGCTCCAACGACAACGATGTCAAAATTATCGTCAGAGCCCATCAGCGTGCCGCCATCCGGTCGCCTATCCTCGTGTAACGGTGGAACTGAGCCGAGTGACATGAGCTCCGTGCCCGCCGCATTGCCTAAAGGCGCTGGGCCGGGAGATTCGCATCGATCGGCAACGAAGCACTCAAAGCGCTCAGAGGTGGATGCGGCTAACCGATCCCGCCCTTTCGCCGCGCAGCCGCGCAGATCGCCGCCAGCAAGCGAGACACTCGCGACGCTGGTCAGCGACGGCCGCGCCGCATCGATCGCCACATTCCACCTGGAACCCTTGCGCATACTACTCACGCTCCACGACGTCGAAGCGGGCTCTCTTGCGAGGGTGAGGGTATCGAACGTAGCGCTCTCTCTCGTCATCCCAGCCAAGGTAGCGGAAACTTTTATCCACGACCGCGCATATCTCATCAAGAACCTGCTGCATGGCTTCGATGTCGATGTCCTTGCAATTCAGTCGCCGATAGAGCAAAGCCCACGCGGCGACATAGTCGTCGAAATAGCGCGCGTCACTCGAACCAATGATCAACTTCGGACGGTTGATCGATTTCGAAAACGCACGTCCCAACCCCGATGATGCTCCGCAGCACGTTGACATCACGAGGATCTTCGGCGCTGGATGCGAGCCCTGGAACATTTTTACGAAGTCAGCCCAAAGAAGGCCACTTCGCCCACTGGACGAAGCGATCCCGTCACCATTGCCGTGCCCGGCGATGTGAAGCACGTCGCACTCCGCCTCCATCGCTCGTACTACAGCCTCACCAAATTTCGTTCGGTTCAACGCCATTTGGAGCTCCGCGCGGATGTTGACAGCCTTTAACAAGTGCTGCACGATCGGTCCCTCTTGCCTGTCGGCGAAGTAGTCATTTGCATTGTGGCAGTCGATGATGTGTACGGTGTTCATGGTACTCCAGCCGCTTGTTCGTTCATCGTCGTGACGAGCGGACACCACGCGCGCGGAACCGCGTGACGTGCGCTGGGTTCCGGTACCGTCGCATAGCCTCAAGGCGCGGGCCGGGAATCGGGATGGATCGGCAACGACGCACACAACCCATCAAAGGCGAAAGCTGTTGATCGGCCCCCTGTCCGCGCAAGCCACGCGGATGGTCAGCCAGCAAGCGAGATACACACGACGCCGGTCAGCTAATGGCTGCGCCGTAAGCACAAGGCATGGCCGACCACACGACAGAAAACCCAGAACCGTGAAGGTGCTGATAATGACGACCAATCTTTCCGTAAGTCATGCATTTCTCCGTCGAAGACTGGTCAATAGACCACGCCGATGAGTATGACCCTGATCTGGATCAGCCAGACATGACCAATCGGCACTGGCGGTTCACGGTCAGGTGATCGACCGTGACGTTCCACTTTGGAACCCGTGCGCACATTGCCAAGCTCTCGTCCGGCCACGCGAGGTACTCTCGTGGCATCACACGCCTCATACTGGGTGCAATGGGAGGCAGTCCTTCGCACGACAGAGGCTTTTCACAAATGTAGTGTGCAGCTTAGGTCAAGATGGTCATGGAGCATGGAGCATGGAGCATGGAGCATGGACAGCTTGTTCCCGACCGAGCCGGCTCGACTGACGAGCGCGATCCGCGCATCTTATGCACAGCGGATTGAAATCAGCGTTCCGGTTTGTCGTCCCGATCAATTAGTATCCGCTCGGCGGCTCCGTCGAGATCTTCGTATTGACCGCTTCGCAATGCCCAGACGAAGCCGGACACACCCAGTGCACCCAGAAAAAGGGCCACTGGTATGAGATAGAGCAACGTCGTCACGAGGATTATGCCGAATAGCTGACTGCGGAGCGTCCGACTTTTTGAATAACTTGCAGCGTCGCATTCGCCCCGAAGCCGTGCAAGCGCAATGCGTTTCCAATAACAAGCACCGATGAGGCAGACATGGCAATCGCCGCTAACAAAGGCGTGGCGTGGCCCAGGATGGCGATCGGCACGGCGACGGCATTGTAGACGATCGCAATCGCGATGTTCTGGCGGATCAGGTGTCCCGCCTTGCGCGAGACGTCCAGCGCGAGAGGCACTGCCAGAAGGCTTTCGCGCAGGAATACGAAGTCGGCGGCATTGCGGCCAATGTCGGCGGCGGTGGCCGGAGCGATCGAGACATGCGCCGCGCTCAGCGCCGGCGTGTCGTTGAGGCCGTCGCCAACCATCAGAACCTTGTGTCCGTCTTTCGCCAGGGTCTCGATGCGCTCGACCTTGCCCGACGGCAGCAGGCACGGAACGAAGTCCTCGACACCCAGCATTCTTGCAACTTCACCGCAGGCACCTGCGGTATCGCCCGACAGCATTTGCATCGACACCCCAGTATCGTTCAATCGCTTGATCGCCGCCGCCGCGTCGGCGCGCAGCGCATCCTCGAAATCGAAGGTCGCGACAATGAACCCGTCTTTTGTCAGCACCGTTCCGCCATAGCCATGGTTGCCTTCACCACCGGTCCGGGCCTTCCATCCAGCCCATCCGCGTCGACCCAGCCGCCAGATGCTTCCGGCGACAGTGGCTTCGATCCCGAACCCCGGATGCTCTGTGACGGCATCGAATTTGTGTTGCCCGCCAGGAGCGGCAAAGCCGGTTATGGCCTTTGAAAACGGGTGACGCGAGTGCGCGGCCATGTCTGCCGCGATTGCCAGCATGGCCGGATCGATCGACGATGCATTGAGGAGCCGGGGTTGTCCGAGCGTGAGCGTTCCGGTCTTGTCGAACACTGCGTTATCAATCGTCGCCAGGCGCTCCATGGCCGAACCGTCCTTGACCATGATGCCGTTCTCGAACAGACGCCGCGCGGCGACCACCTGAACGATCGGTACGGCGAGGCCGAGCGCGCACGGGCAGGTGATGATCAGAACGGCAATGGCGATCGTCATCGCCCGGTGCCAGTCGCCCGTCGCCGCCATCCAACCCAGGAATGTCACGAAGGCGGTGAGATGAACCACGGGCGCGTAGAGTGCCGACACGCGATCAGCGATGCGGCGATAGTGCGCGCGACCGCCCTCTGCGGCTTCCATCAGCCGAACCATTTCGGCGAGGAACGAATCCTTCGCGGCGGCGGTCGCCTCGATCGTCAGCGGGCCGGTAAGATTGAGCACGCCGGCCTGCACGGCTTCGCCCGGCGCCACGTTTTTCGGCGCGCTTTCGCCTGAGGCCAGCGAGCAGTCGAGATCAGACGCTCCGTGGATGATCTTGCCGTCGACGGGGATCCTTTCACCGGCCGCGATCAGCAGCTGCATCCCCGGTTCGATCTCGCCAACCGGCAGATAGTCGCGCGCGCCATCGCCGCGCAGCACCATGGCGCCGCGTGCGGCCAGCTGCGACAGGCCTTTCACCGCGGTGCGGGCACGTTCGCGCATCACGTGATCCAGCGTCCTGCCGATCAAAAGGAAAAAAAGCAGCGAAACCGACGCGTCGAAATAGGCGTGGTCGCCATGGTTGATCGTCTCATAGAGGCTCATGGCGTAAGCGAGCGACACTCCGACCGCGATCGGCACGTCCATGTTCATGCGGCCGTGGCGCAGTGCATTCCAGGCCGAGCGGAAGAAGATGCCGCCGGCGAAGGCGAGCGCTGGGATGGCGATCAATGCGGAGACCCAGTGAAACAGGTCGCGGGTAGCCCCTTCGGCCCCGGACCAGACAGAGACCGAAAGCAGCATGATATTGCCCGCCGCGAACCCGGCAACCGCGACGGCGCGGATCAACTCCGAAAGCGTCCTGTCCTTTTCATCAATCTCGGGGGCGAAGAGATGCGCCTGGTAGCCGAGCCGTCCAAGCGCGGCGACGAACGGTGGAACCTCGTCGCCACGCCAGCGGACCGAGACCCGTTTCGTCGACAGGTTGACGCGGGCGCTCTCGACGCGATCGAGCGTTCCCAACGCCGTCTCGATCGTCTGGATACAAGCTGCGCAATGAACGCTCGGCACCGAAAGATCGGTTTGGCGGAGATCATCTCCAAGCGATCGGCTCGCCAGCCTGATCTCTTGACTAGACGGCAGGACCGACGTGGTGCTGCCCAGATCAAGCGCCATTTCGGCGCCCGGTGCACAACAACTCATTTCAGCGCTCCATGGGAAATCATGATCCTGCGGACTTCGCGGTAGGGCTCGGCCAGACCGGCGTCAGCGTCGACTTCGACGATCCAGACGCCATCCTTCGGCATGTGCTGGGCTGCGAATTCCTGGCCGGAGGCGAGGGCGAGGTTGACCGCCTTGTCCTCTTTCTCGTAGGCGGGATGGCGAAACAGCACCTTGACGCCATGCAAGGCAATCGGCTTGCCGACGGCGTCGGTAAGGCTATAGCGGACCTCGCCCCATGCGATGGTCAGCTTGCCGGTCCAGCCGAGCGCTGCCTGCGCCCGCCCCTCCTCGGCCTTCTTGTTGAACTGCTGGCTCGCCACATAGGTGTTTTCGACGACAAGGCCGGTCCAGCTCGTGTTGGCGAGCGTTGCCATCGTCAGATTGACCGCGATGACCACCCCGAAAAAGGCTAGGATGATGGCCAGCATGTGCCTGCCGGTGAATACGCGGGGTTTTTCAGCGTTAGCGGTCATCTGGCAGTCTCCGGCGCGTTGAAGGTGGCGGTGTATTCGTCCGCCTCGAAGCTCGCCTTGTCCTCGACACGGAACTTGAAGGTCTGCGCTGTGCCCTGGATTTGATCCGCCGGCTGGCGCACGAAGACCTTCAGCATTTTCAGGCGGTCGGGTTCGACCGGAATGGCAAAAGAACGGCCTTCCGGGATGTCGTCGCCGACCACGCTCATCTCGGCGCCCTGCAAGCCTTGAATCGCGACAACGATCGTCCTTGGCTCGGGGATCATGTTGAGCAGCTTGACGGTGTAGCCGTTGCGGATCGAGCCGTCGGACAGCGTGACAAATTGCGGATTGCGATCATGCAGCACGTTGACTTCGAGCCGATCGCGCGTCAGCAGCGAATAGAGCAGACCCAGGCCGATCAGCGACCAGATACCCATGTAGACGTAGGTGCGTGGCCGAAAGATCTTGCGGATATGGAAATGCGCCACCTTGTCGGAGAACAGGCCATCAGCGGTCCTGACCTGCGACGGGTTGACTGAACTGGAGCCGCCCGCGGTCGCCAGCATCATGTTGGCGTTGTAGTCGGACAGTGTCGCATAGGAGATCAGCCCGCGCTCCTTGCCGAGCTTGTCCATGACCCCGTCGCAGGCGTCTATGCACAGCGCGCAGGTGATGCATTCCATCTGCTGGCCATCGCGGATGTCGATCCCCATCGGGCAGACCGCGACGCAGGCATTGCAGTCGACGCAGTCACCGACCGGCAGCCCTGCGGCAAGGACCTTCTTGGCGTGGCGAGAACGCGGTTCGCCGCGCCAGTCATTGTAGGTGACGGTGAGAGAACTTTCGTCGAGCATCGCTGCCTGGATGCGCGGCCATGGGCACATGTAGGTGCAGACCTGCTCGCGCATCAGACCGCCGAACGTGTAGGTGGTAGCCGTCAGCACGGCGACAGTGATGTAGGCGACGGGTGGCGCGGTGCCGGTGAAGAGTTCGCCAACCAGCGTCGGCGCATCGGCAAAATAGAAAATCCAGGCGCCGCCGGTCGCCGCACCGATGACCAGCCAGACGGCGTGCTTCGATAAGCGCAGCATCAGCTTGCGGGCGGTCCAGGGGCCTGCATCGAGTTTCATGCGAGCGTTACGGTCGCCCTCTATCGCACGTTCGACGACGAGGAACAGATCGACCCACACCGTCTGAGGGCATGCATAGCCGCACCAGGCACGGCCGACAGTCGAGGTGATCAGGAAAAGACCGACGCCCGCCATGACCAGGAGGCCGGCCACATAGAAGAATTCCTGGGGCCATATCTCGATGAAGAAGAAGTAGAAGCGCCGGTTCGCGAGATCGAGCAGGACTGCCTGGTCCGGGGCAAATGGACCGCGAGCCCAAGGCAGCCACGCAGCCAGGTAATAGATGCCAAGTGTGATCGTCATCACCAGCCATTTGAAGCGACGAAAGTTGCCCGAGGCGCGCTTCGGAAAGATCTTTTGACGCGCGGCATAAAGCGGCTTGCGGGTTTTGGCGGAATTGACAGTTTCTGTTTCGAGCCCTGTCAACTGCGTCTTGTCACGCATGTGCAACTCCACTTTCCCAGCCAATGTCAGGGGCACCTGTCGTAAAGCCTCGCCGTAGGATAGCCTTGCCGGGTTGTGCAGATCGCATTAGGGATGGTGTCGAGGCCCGGCTCACGCCGGGCCTCGTCCGCTTGGCAGGGGGGACCGAAGAATAGGACCTTCCATTCCTATTCTCCGCCGCCAAGCGAATGGACATAAACTGCAAGTTCCTTGACCTTGATCTCGCCGAGACGGCCAACCCAGGCCGGCATGACGCCCTGTTTTGGCGCACGGACCTGTGCGGCGATGGCTGTCTCACCGGATCCATAGAGCCAGATCGCATCGGTCAGGTCGGGGGCGCCGAATTCCCTGTTGCCTTTTGCATTGTCGCCGTGACAGGCCACGCAATTCTCGGCAAAGACCTTGGCGCCGGGTTGGATCAGACTTGCATCGCGGACCTTGCCGGAAAGGCTGGCCACGTAGGCGCTGACTTGTGCGATCTGGTCGGCGGTAATGATGTCGCCGAAGGCCGGCATTTCCGACAGGCGCGTGTCCGGATCGGATGCGAAGCGGATGCCGTGCGTAATCGTCTGCTGGATCTGCTCGGCCTTGCCGCCCCACAGCCAGTCGTCGTCGTTGAGATTGGGAAAGCCCTTGGAACCCTGGGCGCCGGAGCCATGACATTGTACGCAATTGACCTTGAAAGCGGCGCCACCGGCGGCGATTGCGAATTCGCGCAGGCCGTCGTCCGCGGCGATTTCCGAGACGCTCTTGGACTCCACCGCCGAGATATATTTGCCCTTGGCGGCCTCAGCCGCGGTCAGCTCGTTCCTGACCTCGTTGCGGCTGGAATAGCCGAGCACACCCGTTGTCGCCGAGTGCAACAGAGGCCATGCTGGATAGGCAATGGTGTAGCCTATCGCCCAGACAATGGTGACGTAAAAAGTGATAACCCACCATCTGGGAAGCGGGTTGTTCAGCTCCCGGATACCATCCCATTCGTGGCCGGTGGTCGAGACGCCAGAGATTTCATCGATATGCTCGTCGCTCATGATCACTCGTCCTCGAGCGGAATGCGGGCCGCTTCGTCGGCCAGCCTTCGGCTGCCGGGGCGTAGGGCAAAGGCGATGCACCCCACGAAGAACAGCGCCATCGCAACCAGGCCCCAGCTGTCGGCAAACGCCCGCATCAAATTGTAGGTCATCAGCGTTCTCCTCAGCGGTAGCCGGCGGCTTCGTCGTAATTTTTGAAGTCGACCAGTGTGCCAAGCATCTGCAGGTAGGCGAGCAGGGCATCCATTTCGGTGACCTGTTGCGGGTTGCCGTCGAAGTCGCCGATCTTGGCTTTTGGGTAACGCGCCTCAAGGCCTGATGTGTCGGCATTGGGATCGGCCTGCGCCGCCAGATCCGCATTGGCGTGGGCGATCATGTCATCGGTGTAAGGGACGGCTACAAGCCTGTTGGCGACCAGATGCGTCGAGAAATCCTTCACGTCGATCGGCGTGTCTTTCAGGAACCCATAGCTCGGCATGATCGATTCCGGCACCACCGAGCGCGGGTCGGTAAGATGCGCGACATGCCATGCATTCGAGTAGCGGTCGCCAACTCTGGCGAGATCCGGCCCGGTGCGCTTCGATCCCCACTGGAAGGGGTGATCGTACATGGACTCGGCAGCCAGGCTGTAGTGGCCATAGCGCTCAACTTCGTCGCGGAACGGCCTGATCATCTGGCTATGACAGAGGTAGCAGCCCTCGCGCATATAGATGTTGCGCCCGACAAGTTCGAGCGGCGAATAGGGGCGCATGCCTTCCACCTTCTCGATCGTGTTGTCGAGATAGAAGAGAGGCGCGATCTCGACGATGCCGCCGACCGTCACCACGAGCAGCGAGCCAACGAGAAGAAGCGTGGCGTTCTTCTCGATGATTGCGTGTTTGTCCATCAAGCCCATTACCTGGCTCCTGATCGCGCAGGTCGGATGGCGACGGGGCTCGGCATCGGCTCCTCCTCGCGCTGGTGGCCGAGGATGGTCCTGGTGATGTTCCAGGCCATGATCAGGGCGCCGGAGAGGTACATGGCGCCGCCGATGGCGCGCAGGACATAGTAGGGGTGCATGGCGGCGACGGTTTCGGCGAAGGAGTAGACCAGGAAGCCCTGCTCGCCATATTCGCGCCACATCAGGCCCTGCATGATGCCGGACACCCACATCACCGCGGCGTAGACGACGATCCCGAGTGTCGCCAGCCAGAAGTGCCAGGTGACGAGCCTCAGCGAGTAGAGCCGTTGACGGTTCCAGAGCTTCGGGACCATGTAGTAGATCGCGCCGAACGAGATCATGCCGACCCAGCCGAGCGCACCCGAATGGACGTGCCCGATGGTCCAGTCGGTATAATGCGACAGCGAATTGACCGCCCGGATCGCCATGATGGGGCCTTCGAAGGTCGACATGCCATAGAAGGCGACGGCCATCACCATCATGCGGATGATCGGATCGGTGCGCAGCTTGTCCCAGGCGCCGGACAGCGTCATCAGGCCGTTGATCATGCCGCCCCAGGACGGCATCCACAGCATGATCGAGAACACCATGCCGAGCGTCTGCGCCCAATCGGGCAAGGCGGTGTAGTGCAGGTGATGCGGCCCGGCCCAGATGTAGAGAAAGATGATAGCCCAGAAATGGACGATCGACAGCCGGTACGAATAGACTGGCCGGTTCGCCTGCTTGGGCACGAAATAATACATCATGCCGAGGAAGCCGGCGGTGAGAAAGAAGCCGACCGCGTTGTGGCCGTACCACCATTGCGTCAAGGCGTCCTGGACCCCTGAAAAGGCGGAGTAGCTCTTGGAGCCCGGGAACGAGACTGGTATGGACAGGTTGTTGACCACATGCAGCATCGCGATGGTCACGATGAACGACAGGTAGAACCAGTTGGCCACGTAGATATGCGGTTCCTTGCGCTTCAGGATCGTGCCAAGGAACAGAATGAGGTAGGCGACCCAGACGATGGTCAGCCAGACATCCACATACCATTCGGGTTCGGCGTACTCGCGGCCCTCGGTGATGCCGAGCAGGTAGCCGGTCGCGGCCATGACGATGAACAGCTGGTAGCCCCAGAAGACGAACCAGGCGAGATCACGGCCGAAGAGGCGCGCGCGGCAGGTGCGCTGCACGACATACAGAGACGTGCAAAGCAGCGCGTTGCCGCCGAAGGCGAAAACGACACCGGATGTGTGCAACGGCCGCAAACGACCGAAATTGAACCAGGGCTGGATGTTGAGATCGGGGTAGGCGAGCTGCAGCGCGATCACCACGCCGACCAGCATGCCGACGACACCCCAGAACACGGTGGCGATCGCGCCGTAGCGGATCGGACCATCCATGTAAGCGGATGGGTCAATCGGAGCTGCTGGCCTGAACTCCGTGTTGCGCAACAGGATCGCAGTGAAACCAGCCACTGCGAAGAACAACACCCACATGTGTCGGCGGAAAGGTTCATCCACGCCGAAGCCGGCGGCCACCAGGGCCGCAAAAGCGAACACGCTTAGAAGGACGATCTCTGTGCCGAATTTCATTGCAGATCCCGATCTCGAATCTGGTGGATGCCAAATCCGCAGCGCACTAATCGCGCAGCCGCCGCCCCCTCGCCCTGATCTATGTCAGGCCGCACGATTTTGTGCGGCGCAATCAGCAGGTGGCGAATGAACGAGGAACGCAGCGCGGGCTCACTCCCTCATGGAAGGCGTTCCCTGGGTTGGGCGGGCGCAGACGCGATCGCTGAGGCGAAAGCTGAGGCTCTGCGCGCGTTGGATGCTATTGCCGATGCCCTGCCAAACGTTGTTCGGATCCCATTGGAAACGAACGCGATCGTTCCGCCGAGCCGTGGCAGATTAAGGACCATGCTTCGCCGGTATGTGCCGAAACACACCTGGCGATTGGTCACGTTCCTATCAAAGCCCGAAAGCTGTTTGTCTCGACAACCGTGACGCCGCTTCGTCGAAGGCGCGGCGACATCGCATTAAAAGGCAAACACGGCCCGCCCCGGAGTCATGCGACATGGCCTCGCCGCTTAGGGCCGCTCGCGTCCGCCGCCACAGCGCTTCTCCAGACGGCTTATGCTGTCCACCGTCACATGGCGTGCGTTCTCAATCCGAATCACCCCGTCAGCCCGCAATCGCGTCAGTTGGCGGCTCACGGTCTCGCTGGTGATTCCAAGGAAATCAGACATTTCGGCACGCGTCAGCGGCAGATCGAAGGAGGCCGACCCGGAAGCCGCATCGAGACTGGAATCGATATTCCGGGCCATCATGAGGAGAAAAGTCGCCACCTTTTCCGGAGCTGTCTTGCGCCCCAGCGTCACCATCCACTCGCGCGCCTCATCGAGTTCATTCAGCGTCTGTTTGAGCAGGCGATGCTCGAATTCCCGTGACGCCTTCATCATCCGTTCGACGGCCGCTCGCGGAAACGAACACAGCGTGACTGCTGTTGCCGCTTCCGCATTGATCGAGCTTTCCTCCTTGAAAGGACGTCCCAGAAAATCCGGTGCAAACTGGAGACCGACGATCTGCTGGCGCCCATCCGACAGGCTCTTTGATAGCTTTACCACGCCTGAAAGCACGTTGGAGTAGCTGTCGACGTTCTGTGCCTCGCCGGTCAACTCCATTCCTGACTCGATCCGGCGACGCGAGCAAGTCTTGGCGAGCCCAACCAAATTGTCTGGATCGAGCGCACCGCAGACACCGCGACGCCGTGCCTCGCAAGGGAAGCAAAGAACAGGAATGCCGGAACTATGAATGTCTTGCCGAAAGGTCATGCGTTCGCCTTACCCGATCCTAACTGCCGGCAGGATACCCATCCAGGGTAGAGAAATCCTGCGGCGGTTTGTCCATGAGCGCGGCTGATCGAGATCAGGGTCTGCTTCAGCGATGCGTGCAGTGTTCCGGCGGGCAACACGGTGAACGCGAGATGCAATCGGAAATAGCTGTCAAACTCAGCGAGAACGTCCCACGCTACACCAGCTATCCGACGGCGCCGCATTTCCATTCGGGGATCGATGCTGCCATTTACCGTGGCTGGTTGGAGACGCTGGAAAGCGGCGACGAAATCTCGCTGTACCTGCACATTCCTTACTGCGACAAGCTCTGCTGGTTCTGCGCCTGCCACACCAAGCAGACGCACCAATATGAGCCGGTGGCCGCTTATCTGCGCTCGCTGAATGCCGAAATCGTCACGATTGCCGGTCTGGTGAGCGGCAAGGCACATGTCCGTGCAATCCACTTCGGTGGCGGTTCGCCAACTATTCTGAGGCCCGATGATATGGTTGCTCTTGGAGCGGCCTTGCGGGACAGCTTCGACCTTCTCCCGGATGCTACGGTCAGCATCGAAATCGAAACCAACGACATGGACAAGGCGCGCCTTGATGCACTTGCTCAAATCGGCGTAACGCGGGCGAGCCTCGGCGTGCAGGATTTCGATCCGCAAGTGCAAAAAGCAATTAATCGTGAGCAGAGTTTTTTGCAGACCAAGGCAGTCGTCGACGGGGTTCGTTCGCGGGGCGTCGAATCGGTCAATCTGGACCTGCTCTACGGGCTCCCGAATCAGACACGCGAGACGATCTGTTCCACGGTGGCGCAGGCACTGACCTTGGAGCCAGACCGGATGGCCCTGTTCGGCTACGCACATGTGCCCTGGTTCAAGAAGCATCAGACGATGATCGACGAGGCATGGCTGCCGAGTCCCACTGAGCGTTTCGCCCAATCTCAACTCGCGGCGCGGGCAATTGTCGCCAAGGGATATGAGGCAATAGGACTCGATCATTTCGCGAAGCCCGACGATGCGCTGGCCATAGCGGCCCGCGCAGGGGTTTTGCATCGCAATTTTCAGGGCTACACTGAGGATCGCTGCCCGACACTGATCGGACTTGGCCCTTCGTCCATCGGTCGTTTTCGCCAAGGCTACGTGCAGAACATGGCTTCGACTGCCGGGTACGGGCGCATGGTTGCGGATGGCGGGTTGGCTGCCGTCCGCGGCGTTGCCCTTTCCGACGACGATCGCGTCCGTGGCTGGATCATCGAGCGGCTGATGTGTGATTTTGCCTTCTCGGCAGTCGACCTGGTGGAGCGGTTCGGCAAAGCCGGCGAGCAGCTCCTTCATCGCTCGAGGTCCATCGCACTCCACGATCCTGCCCGAGCGCTTGAATTCGATGGTGACAGTTTCCTCGTACGGACTGAAAGTCGCCCCTTCATTCGAACCATCGCGGCCAAGTTCGATACATATTTCAAAGGGGGAACGGCGAGGCACTCGGTGGCGGTCTGAGCAAAGCACAGTGCGCTCGCCGTTTGGTCGATCGGCGAACCAGCTGCGTTCGTTTTGACCGCTCATAGGCGACTACCGCATCAAATCGTCGACCGTGAACAATCCGAGCCCTAAGCGGCGACCGGCTTCGGCCGGATTTGAAGCAGGGCAATCAAGAGCGACAA
>NZ_JARTVN010000029.1:0-274 GCF_029625795.1 Mesorhizobium sp. WSM4989
TCTTCAAGGGGTTCATTACGTCTCTCCTTACGAGTCCGATGGTTATTGCGTCTCAACTGGATCTGCGGGATCTTCGGGGTCTGCGGGATCTTCGGGATCTTCAGCCAATGTGGTACTGCCAACAATGTTAGCGGGAATGCGCAGTTTGTCTGAGGCGGGATCTGAATCCGGGTTCAGATCCAATTTTGCGCGAGCTTCGTTGGGAGTCATTAGGCCCCCATTCGCGTAACCAAGCAGGGAGTCTTTCTTGTCCTTCATCGATCCACGCAAAAGC
>NZ_JARTVN010000030.1:0-273 GCF_029625795.1 Mesorhizobium sp. WSM4989
TGCGAAGCCGTGGCGACGCCGCCGTCAATGGTGGTCACGCCTTCGGGACGCCCTTGGTGAAACGCCACGCACATCCGGTTGTAGACCGCGCGCTGCTCGGCGATAGGTGCGGCCACGATCTCCGGCGGGTACCAGCTGTTGACCCGGTCGATATAGTCCCAGAACTCCGGATCGAGCCGGTCGGCATATTTGCCGCGGCTGCCCCGATCAGCTGGGTTGCTGGCCATCGCCGTCAGAGCTCGGCGTAGAGTTGCGCCGCGTTCTCGAAGGTGA
>NZ_JARTVN010000031.1:0-272 GCF_029625795.1 Mesorhizobium sp. WSM4989
GACATTGGGCGGCCCGGCAACGAGGGTGAAATTGATGGTGTTGCCGCCCAGATGAACCGCGTTGGCCGGGTTGCGCGGCGTCAACACATAGCTGGGCTGCGTGGTATTCAGCACGTCTTCGATCAGGCCGCGATCGATGCGGACATTCGCTGAGGCATGATCGACCCTGGCGCCGGCCTTCTCGAACAGCGACAGCGCGCGCGGACTCATCACCTCAATGCCGAAATTCTCCAATATGTGCATCGACGCCTGATGGATCTGCTCGATCTGAT
>NZ_JARTVN010000032.1:0-271 GCF_029625795.1 Mesorhizobium sp. WSM4989
GCGGACGCGTCGGGCCAACAAAACGACCGACCAGAATGGTGAACATGCTGTGTTGATGCAACGCATGTTCAGTTTTATCAAGTAGTGCTTTGTTTTTCTTCAGAAATGACCAGCGATGCAACGGCTTTTTAAAACGCCAACCCAGCCAGAAAGAAATCCAGTCGCCCATCAAGCAGCCAATAATCCCTGCCAGCCAGGCGTGCCAGAAACTTAACTCGCCGCTGCCAATCAGCGCTCCCAGCCCCGCCATCAGCACCGTACCGGGTAGAAT
>NZ_JARTVN010000033.1:0-271 GCF_029625795.1 Mesorhizobium sp. WSM4989
GTCACAATGCGCCGCGGACGCATCACCGGCCAGATGCCGGGCGTAGAAGCAAACGAGGAAAGACTGATGGAACTGATGGCACTCGACCGCAAGGAGACACTATGAGCGTGGCGGGGGAGCAGGATCAGCGCGGCGGCATCAACTTCGCGCGGCTTTTGATGAGCTTCGGGCCGCTGCTGTTCCTGGTGGCGCTGATCATCGTCTTCACGGTGCTGAAGCCGAGCTTCATGGACCCGATCAACCTGTTCAACATCACAAGGCAGATCTCGAT
>NZ_JARTVN010000034.1:0-270 GCF_029625795.1 Mesorhizobium sp. WSM4989
GGTTACAGGGTTGCAAACTTGTTATTGACAACCTTCGGAAAAGGTTTAACCTTATAACTGACAAGGCTAAAGTAATTGTGACAAGTTAAAAGAAATTACTATTAGCGACATCTGGTATTCTGATAAAATATCAACTAGTTAACAGCTAATGACAACGAATCATGACCTTAACAGCACCATGACCAAAGAGTGACGTCGCTGTGACGTCACAGTGCGACGTTCCTGCAATGTCGAAATGTGATACTATACAGCGGTAGTGAAGTCACGGGG
>NZ_JARTVN010000035.1:0-269 GCF_029625795.1 Mesorhizobium sp. WSM4989
GATGCAGAGTGGGCTCTTTCCTGAAGGCAGATCGGTTAGCTATCAGCTGCCTTATCTGATGCCTTGATTTGGGGTCGCGAGCGGCCGGGCAGCTTATCAAAGGCGCCCAATTCTTCTGCGATTGCGGCTATCAGGGCAGACACGCGAGCTCGCACTCGCGGGGGCAGTTGAACAAGACGCTCGATCAAACGCCGACCTTCTGCGCTGGCAATAAACTCAATCTGTTCATCGACCGGCAAAAGTGAAGCCTCGCGACTAAGTTCACCGTT
>NZ_JARTVN010000036.1:0-269 GCF_029625795.1 Mesorhizobium sp. WSM4989
GATCCCAGCCGGCACAAGCGCATCGATTATATCTTCACCAGCGCTTCGCTTGCCAGATCCCTGCAGCGTCTATGGGTCGACCGAAAGGCAGTCGGCTCGGACCATCTGCCGGTGTGGGTCGAGCTGGGCTGATGGCCATTCATCTGGCGGCGTTTTCGCGTTCGACGATCGCCATCATGATCGTATCGCGGTATTCCCCGTCGACATGGACGGCATCGCTCTGCACGCCCTCCCTGACAAACCCGACCTTGTCGTAGAGAGAGATGGCG
>NZ_JARTVN010000037.1:0-269 GCF_029625795.1 Mesorhizobium sp. WSM4989
CTTCCAATAGTTTTCAAAATAGAATTAAAGTTTTTGTCTTTATGGCTGCTACAGGCAGTTCATTGGTTTTATTATGCATAAACACCATGTTTATAATTAATTTTAATTTAATATATAACATACAGATTATACAGTGACACCTGTGCATCAATCTATCGGTCTACGTATATTATGCAACTAAAACTGCCTGTTTTGGTTTAGGGTTAATCCAATTTAAAATATAGTAGTTATTTTGCTCTCGAAAGCATAGTCTTCTACATACATAATAG
>NZ_JARTVN010000004.1:0-177247 GCF_029625795.1 Mesorhizobium sp. WSM4989
TTGCGGATCATCGGGCCGGCTTCCATCGAGGTGTGGATCTCGTCGCCGGTGCGGTCGAGGAAGCCGGTGTTGATGAACACCACGCGTTCTTTGGAGGCGCGGATCGCTTCCTTGAGGTTGACGGTGGTGCGCCGCTCCTCATCCATGATGCCCATCTTGATGGTGTTTTTCGCCATGCCGAGCAGGGCCTCGACGCGGCCAAAAATCTCGACGGCGAAGGCGACCTCTTCCGGCCCGTGCATCTTCGGCTTCACCACATACATCGAGCCGGCGCGGGAATTGGCGCGGCGGCCGTTCTCGCCGACATCGTGCAGCGCGATCAGCGCGGTCAATGCCGCGTCCATGATGCCTTCCGGCACCTCATGCCCGTCGCGGTCGATAATCGCGGGGTTGGTCATCAGGTGGCCGACGTTTCTCACCAGCATCAGTGAGCGGCCGGGCAGCAGCAGCTGCCCGCCATTCGGCGCCGTGTAGCGGCGATCCGGGTTGAGCCTGCGGACAAAGGTCTTGCCGCCCTTGGTAATCTCTTCCGCCAGATCGCCCTTCATCAGACCGAGCCAGTTGCGGTAGACGACGACCTTGTCCTCGGCATCCACGGCGGCGACCGAATCCTCGCAGTCCTGGATGGTGGTCAGAGCGGCTTCGAGGATGACATCGGCGATGCCGGCCGGATCGGTCTTGCCGATCTGGTTGGCGCGGTCGATGACGATCTCGATGTGCAGGCCGTTCTTCACTAAAAGCACGGCCTCCGGCGTGGCGGCGTCGCCGCGATAGCCGACGAACTGTTTTGGATCGGCGAGCGTGGTGGCGCCGGCGCCCTCGCCCACCTTCAGCGCGCCGTTCGCCACCGAGAGCCCGTTGATGCCGGCCCATTTGCCGGTGGTCAGCGGCACCGACTGGTCGAGGAAATCCCTGGCCCAGGCGATCACCTTGGCGCCGCGCGTGGGGTTAAAACCTTTGCCCTTCTCGGCGCCGCCCGTCTCGGGAATGGCGTCGGTGCCGTAAAGCGCGTCATAGAGCGAGCCCCAGCGGGCATTGGCGGCGTTGAGCGCATAGCGCGCGTTCATCACCGGCACGACCAGCTGCGGCCCGGCGACGATGGCGATCTCGGGGTCGACATGGTCGGTCGAGACGCTGAAGGCCGGCCCTTCCGACACCAAATAGCCGATCTCCTTCAGGAAGCCCTTGTAGCCCTCCTTGTCGATCGGTGCGCCGTTGGCGCGGTACCAGCCGTCGAGCTTCTCCTGCATGGCGTCGCGCTTGGCGAGCAGCGCCCGGTTCTTCGGCGCCAGCTCATGCACGATGGCCGAAAAACCGGTCCAGAATTGTTCGGCGTCGATGCCGGTGCCAGGCGCGGCCTCCTCGGCCACAAAGTCATGGAGCTCCCGGGCCACTCTAAGGCCGTAAAGGGCCACGCTAGTTTCAAATCGGCTCATTGCGTCCATGACGGAGGCCCCTTGGATCAAGCCGCAGCGGCACCGGCGTTGAACTGAGCAGAGACGCTTTCGGCAACCATCTGGGCGGTCACGGCCGAAAGCGTCCAGCCCAGATGACCATGGCCGGTGTTGTAGAACACTCCCGGCTGACGTCCCTTCCCGATCCTCGGCATCATGTTTGGCATCATCGGCCTCAAGCCCGCCCAAGGCACGACCTTGTGAGTGTCAACCGCTGGAAAAAGCGTACGCATCCACTCCACCAGCGGGGCGACACGATCATTGCGGATATCGCGGTTTGCGCCGTTGAACTCGGCCGTTCCCGCTACGCGGAAGCGGTCTGGCCCGAGACGGCTGGTGACGATCTTGGCTCGATCGTCGAGAAGACTGACCCAAGGTGCGGCCCCCTGGCTGCCGTCGTCCTCAAGATCCACCGTGATCGAATAGCCCTTCACTGGATATACGTTGACGCGGTCGCCAAGGATCTTCGCGAAATGGCGACTGGCAAGTCCGGCGCAGACGACGATGCCATCAACGTCAATTTCCTCCGACGGGCCGTCCAGACCATTGCGAGTGTAACCGATACGGAACTTCCCATCGCGCACAATGCTTTCGACTGTGGCATCGAAGACGAAATTCGCTCCTCGCCGCTCGCAGGCCTTGGCGAGGCCGGAGGTGAACTTGTGGATGTCGCCCGTTGAATCCGAAGGGGTGTAGAAACCTGCATGGAAGCTGCCGTGCAGCGCCGGTTCGATCGACTTGATTTCCGATGCCGTTACGGGTCGGCGGTCAAGGCCCCCCTCGACGAGCATGGAATTCACCTTGAGCGCGTGCTGAAAACTCGATTTGTCCCAGTAGACGTGCAAAATGCCGCGACAGACGTGGTTGAAGTCGATCTTCTCGCGTTCGGCGATGGCAAACAGGTGCTTGCGTGCCTCGATCGCCAGCTGTGTGGTCTTGACGGTGTTCTGACGGTAGTTCGCTATGTTGGAAACGAATTCGGCCAGCCATGAATATTTGTGCCACGTGGGCGCCGGATTCATGAGCAGGGGCGCGTCACGGCGCATCATCCACTTGATGCCCTTGAGCATGGTCGACCAGTGGTTCCAGACCTCGGCATTGCTTGCGGAGAGCTGACCTCCATTGGCGAACGAGGTCTCCATGGCCGCATAGCGTTGCCGCTCGATGACGGTAACCGAGTAGCTACGTTCCAACAGGGCATAGGCAGTGGTGACGCCGGTGATACCGGCACCGATGACAGCTATATGGGGCATTGCGCTCTCCGCGATAGGATGGGTGCGGGTTCGATCCCGCGGCTCTTCCCCAATCTGTCGCTATACCTGAGAGCTTAACCGCGCAGGCGTGGCCCGTTCGGCGTTCCCCTTCGGTGGGCGCCTTCCGCGCCTCTCTCCAGATCGTTCAACGGCATGGTCACCTTTGCCTGAGAGTTTCCTGGGGGGTTGCTCCGTCGGCGTCGCCTATCGCTCAAGCGATAGGTCGATCTCTCCCATGCCGCCATTTTTGAACGCATGTTAGTCAGCTAATTGGTCGTCGGGTTCTCCAGCTCCTGCCTATGCGACATCGCCTAGTTGCTCGAGCGATAGTCGAACAGCCTGTAGGGTTCCAACCGCTTTGCCTCGACCGTGGCGCCAAGACCCGGTTCTGACAGGACTTCGAGATAACCGTCCTTGATGCGATCCTCTGGAGCATTAGCAAGAACCTGCACATACCCGTCCGACTGGGGAAGATACGGATAGATCTCGAGCGGCATCGAATTGGCGCACGCCGCCCAGACCTGGAGCGAAGCCGCAGTGCAAAGCGTAGACGCGCAGTTGTGAGGCGATACACGCGCGTTGTAGGCCTCGGCCATGGCTGCGATCTGAACGAGTTCGAAGACGCCGCCGCAGTTGCCGACATCCGGCATCACCACATCGATCGCACCGGTGTCCAAAAGGTTGCGGAATCCATTGCGTGTGTAGACGCGCTCGCCGGCGGCAATCGGAAAGCGGAAACGCCCGGCAAGGTTCTTGAGACCAGCCAGATTGAACGCATCAAGGGGCTCCTCGACCCACATGACCTTCAATTCTTCACAGAGATCGAGGATGCGCAGCAGCTGGTCATTGCTGAGGCCACCGGACAGGTCGATCATCAACTCCGCTTGATCACCCACGACTTCCTTCAGGTTGCGAATGCGATCGACGGCGCGTGTGAACTCCTCTGGCGACAGCATACGGCGCTGAACATGTGTCAGCGTCCGGCCAGGTTGCTGCGTAGCCAGAGGATAACTTTTCAAAATCCTGTAACCGTCCTTCAAAGGCCGCTCAGCAGCCTTGGCCCATTCGACGGCATCGTTGCAGTGGTAGTTCCACCCGTTGGCATAGACCTGAGCCTTCGGCTCGAAGGAACCACCGAAGAATTCGTAGACTGGCATCCCGGCAGCCTTGCCCTTGATATCCCACAGGGCCTGGTCGATCGCACTGATAGCTGCAAACGAGATCGCGCCGCCGCCCTTGGTCCAGAATGAATTGTCGTAGAGATGGTGATAGACGTGCCGTGGGTAACGCGGATCGGCGCCAATCACCCGGTGAGCGTAGTCCGATATCATGCCAACGGCTGCCCGAGCGCCTAGACCATAAGCGACCGCCGCCTCACCCCATCCGGTGATGCCCTCGTCGGTCTCTACCTCAACCAGAACCGGGCGCACGCCGCCCGTGGGGATATGATAGGCACGGATGTTGGTGACGCGCATTGGAGGTTCCTCTAGCAAGGGAGACCTGAACATGCGCGTTGCTGATCATAAGAGCAAAATCGAAATCTTGATACCCGCATAAGCAATTCTTATGGCGAGACCAAATTCCTCCCGCACCTCGACAACCTAAGCGTCAGAAGCCGTGGCTTCAAAGGTCTGGTGCTTGCTGAGCTCCACGCGCAGGGCCTCGTAGCTCTGATCCGCCATGTGGGACCATGGCCGGTACCGCGTCCGCATCAGGTAGTATGGCGAGGGCTCGATACCTTCGAGCGCCCGGCATTCCGCGGGCAGGGTGTTGCGAGTCAGAGCTAGAAGCGTGCTGCACGTGATAGCATCGGCAATCGCGACGCTGCCACCAAGGACCGCGTAGCAGGCCATCGGAAAAAAGCTTCCGAACTCTACCCTCGGCGAACCGAGCTTCGCCCTCACAGCCTGTGCCGCTAGGTTTTCCTCGTACAGAGAGCAGATCTCAAGTCCGGCCAAATCCTGCAGAGAAAGGCTTGAACCTCGATTCGCGACAAGCCCCTTAGGGTAAATTGCGCAGACCGGAACATGAAAGACCTCGGAATCGAAAAGAGGGGATCCCAACGGAATCTCTCTGATGCCCAGATCGGTTATCGCGATGTCATGTCTCTGGTTCTCCATCTCCAGCACAATGGAGTCAGACGAGCCGTTCATGACCCTGAATTCCTGTCCACTCGCCGCGAGTTTTGTGATCGCGTGAGGCACAAGGTGAGTCGCCAGGTTACTGGACGCTATGATGGAAATCCGCGGCACTGGAAACGCGTCCAGTCGGTTGAACCGACCGCGAATTTCGCGAAGCTGCTGCATCACGGGGTTTATTTGTTCGAACAAGACCTTCGCTTCAGCTCTCGGCGTTATTCGACCGGCATGCCGGTCGAATAGTTTGACGGCCAATAGGTCTTCGAGACCGCCTATCGTCATGCTGACAGCAGGCTGCGTACGGCCCAGGTTCTTCGCAGCCTGTGAAATGCTGCCGGTCAGCATGACCTGGTAGAATGCTTCGAGCTGATTGTACTTCATCGTTTTCTACCACTCGTAGCTAGGCCATCGCGCGAAACTTGGCAACGCACAGCAATTTAGCCACCTACCGTACTAACGAGGCAGCGGCGATACCAATCGAAGCGATTCCTATGCAACTGCTGGATCGCTCAGGTAGTGCATTTGCGCCCTTCCTACCTGCGCCCTTCATAACATCGCGACGATGCGTGTTGGTGATGAATGGTTGCGAATGGGGTTGGCTTCACTCGGTTGAACCCCTCGCGACCATTTGGGGGATAGCCAAGGTCGTGTCCCATCAGGTGGTGTAGGTGAGGGTTATGAAGCCGCTCGCGAGCGCGCCGTTAGTAGCGCTGTAGCGAGCGAGCGGCCTGTCGGTGGTCATCGGCGCTTTCCGGTAGGGTTTGGTTGTTGACGCCAACCCATTTCGGAAGGAACCACCGATGACCGACGACATGATGAACCTGCGCGCGCTCGTGGAGAAGACCCCCGATGCGGATCTGCTGCGCGAGATGATCGGCTTTGCCGCCGAGCGGCTGATGGAGCTGGAAGTAGGTGCCGCCACGGGCGCCGGCTATGGCGAGAAGACCCCGCTGCGGACCACCCAGCGCAATGGCTACCGCGACAGGGACTGGGAGACCCGAGACCGGAACGGTCGAGCTGCGCATCCCCAAGCTGAGGAAGGGCTCCTACTTCCCCAGCTTCCTGGAGCCTCGCCGCATGGCTGAGAAGGCGCTGACGGCCGTCATCCAGGAGGCCTACGTGCAAGGCATCTCGACCCGCTCGGTCGACGACCTGGTTAAGGCAATGGGCATGAGCGGCATCTCCAAGAGCCAGGTGTCGCGGCTGTGCGAAGAGATCGACGGCAAGGTGAAAGCCTTCCTCGAACGGCCGATCGAGGGTGATTGGCCGTATCTTTGGATCGATGCGACTTATCTCAAGGTGCGCCGCGGCGGCCGCATGGTCTCGGTCGCCGTCATCATCGCAGTGGGCGTGAACAGCGACGGCCGGCGTGAGGTGCTCGGCATGGAGATCGGCACCTCGGAGGCCGAGCCGATCTGGACGGAGTTCCTGCGCAAGCTCACCCGGCGCGGTCGCGCGGGGTCAAGCTCGTCGTCTCCGATGCCCATGAGGGTCTGAAGGCCGCGGTGACCAAGGTGCTCTCAGCCACATGGCAGCGCTGCCGCGTTCACTTCATGAGGAACGTGCTGTCGCACGCCGGCAAGAGCGGGCGACGCGTCGTCTCGGCCTTCATCGCCACCGCCTTCGCCCAGGAAACGCCCGAGGCCGCGAGCACCCAATGGCGCGCCGTGGCTGATCAGACCCGGCCCAAGGTCCCGAAGCTGGCGACAATCATGGATGACGCCGAGCCCGACGTGCTGGCCTATATGACCTTCCCGAAGGAACATCGCGCCAAGCTCCACTCGACGAATCCGATCGAGCGTCTCAACGGCGAGATCAAGCGACGCACCGAGGTCGTCGGAATCTTCCCGAACGACGATGCGATCGTGCGCCTCGTCGGGGCGCTGCTGCTCGAACAGAATGATGAGTGGGCCGTCCAGCGGGCCCGCTATATGACCCTTGAGACAATCAGCCAGATGAGTGATGATCCCCTCATCAGCTTGCCAGCCGTGGCGCGCTGATCAGCCCGGCCCACGCCGGACAGCTCGGCGAACCAATGCCGTCAGCTACACCACCCCAGTGGGCACGATCATAGCCAACCGGGCAACACACTACGCAAGACGCTACCGCGCCCGCTCAAGGCATCAATGCCGCCCGCAAAACAAGCCACACGAACTAGGCGCGCCACCCATTCCGGGAGTTGCGCGTTTCAACTTCGACCTTGAGCCAGGTCAACCTTTCAAGCAATGGCCCAGTTTGTGTTTCCTTCCTCAGGGCACAGACCGAGAGCGTCGTATTTGGCATAGCTATCGTGTTTTCCGAAGGGCTAGATGAGACCGATGAGTGACGTTGATACGTAATCGTAATAGCCTGAATTCAATCGATTCAGCTGCTGATATCTGGGCTTCGCCCGTACGTGAGGAATATGAGCGACCAGAGAAAATCGATGCGGAAAGTCGAGTCCCCAGGCACGGCCACTGATGCTAAAGTCGACCTGATCGCGGTCGTAGTGGCCATAAACAGTGGCAAGCCAAGCGTTCTCACAGTCGGCGGCACGGACACGCTGCCGTCAGGCCCATTCGAGCTCGGCCATCGCTCCCTCCAATCTGGCTTACGGGTCTGGGTGGAACATCAAACGGGTCATCAGCTTGGCTATATCGAGCAGTGTATACGTTCGCTGACCGTGATCGAGCCGATGAGCAGCGCGAGCCGCGGGTCATCTCGATCAGCTATCTTGCGCTCACACGCGCCGAAGACGCCATTGGCGCTTCCCCGCCTGTCTGGCGGAGCTGGTACGACTACTTCCCTTGCGAGGATCATCGCTCCGGGGCGCCTGCGGTGGTCGAGAACGTTCTTCAGCCACGTCTGTTGGCCTGGGCTGAGGAGGCCACCCACGTCCCAGTGAGGCGCGAGCGTCGGCAGCGTGCGGCAATCGCGTTTGGCTTTGGCGGCTGCGACTGGAACGAGGAACTCGTCCTGCAACGTTACGAACTTCTCTATGAGGCAGCCCTGGTCGAAGAGGCGACGCGGCGGTCCCAGCAGAGCGCATCCCTTCCAATACCCGGAACTTCAATGATAGCTGACCATGGGCGTATCCTGGCGACGGGGATCGCGCGATTGCGTTCGAAGATCAAGTATCATGCATATGACCGCCAGCTTCCGGGCGACGGCGACAGCGGCTCGCTTGAAACCGAGTTTCTCACGAAGTTTGAGCCCCCAGGTTCGCAACTCACTTTCCGCATGAGTGCGCGTCAAGATCACGGTCGCGGCCTCATACAGAAGAGCTGGAAGAACGGCTCTCAACAGACACCGCCCTCATGAGGCGCAGGTCGGCGGTCGATTGAGCAAAATGCTCAACTGTTTGGTCCGTTTGCGCCGTTCCGGCTGAGCGATCCGCATCTCACAATTGCGGTACCTAGACCTTCACTGGAGGACCGCCATGACAATCTACAATATTGCTCTAATCGGCTTCGGCGGCGTTAATCGCGCTCTGGCCGAGCTCATCGCCACCAAGAACCATCTGTGGGAGCGCGACTTGGGGTTTCGATTGAATATCGTAGCGGTCAGCGACCTCTATCTGGGTTCGGTCATTTCTCCCAACGGCCTTGATGCCAAGACACTGGTCGAAGCCAATTTCGCAAAAGGCGGTTTTGGGCAGCTTTCGGGCGGGAGTTCCGAGGCTGACAATGAGACGATCATCAAGACGGCGCCCGCAGACATAGTCGTCGAGGCGACCTTCACCAATCCGAAGGACGGTGAACCCGCCGTTTCCCATTGCCGTTGGGCACTGCAGACCGGCCGGCATGTCGTCACCACGAACAAAGGCCCGGTGGCTATTGCAGTGCGGGAACTAAAGGCCCTGGCAAAGGCAAACGGAGTTCGTTTCGAATACGAAGGTTCGGTCATGAGCGGAACCCCGGTCATCCGGATGGCGGAGAAGACCCTTGCAGGTGCTGAAGTAAAGGGCTTCGAGGGAATTCTGAACGGAACATCCAACTTCGTCCTCGGCCGCATGGAAAGCGGCCTAGACTTTGCTGCTGCGGTCAAGGAGGCACAGGAACTCGGCTATGCCGAAGCCGACCCCACTGCCGACGTCGAGGGCTTCGACGTGCGCCTCAAGGTGGTCATTCTGGCGAACGAGTTGCTAGGGGCGAACCTGAAGCCGGAGGACGTGACGTGCAAGGGCATTTCCGATCTCTCGCCTTCCGAGATTGAGGCTGCTGCAAAGGCACACAGCCGCTGGAAGTTGATCGGATCTGCTGTCCGGGCGGAGGACGGAAAGGTAACAGGCAGTGTCGCGCCGAAGCGGCTTGCACTGGAGCATCGGCTGGCATCGGTCAGTGGGGCGACCAACGCCGTTTCGCTGAACACCGAGCTGCTAGGCGCTGTAACGATCACAGGACCCGGCGCCGGCCGGATCGAGACCGCATACGCGCTTCTTTCCGACATCGTTGCCATTCATGCCGCCGCCACGTCTGGCATCACCAAGGAGGCCGCGTGATGTACAATCGTGCGCTTGGCAAGACGACGGGCGCCGGGGAAATTGTCGTCAGCAATCCGTTTGACGGTTCGGTTGTCGGAACAGTCTCTGAGACCTGCGCTGCAGGCATACACACGCTTTTGGAACGAGCAAGCCGCGGTGCGCAGATTGCGAGAGATCTTCCACGACACCAACGGGCCACAATCCTGGAAAAGGCCGCCGCTGCAATCGAAGCCGCAAAGGAGGAATTCGCGCTCCTCATCGTAAGGGAAGCCGGCAAGACGATCACTCAGGCGCGCAAAGAGACGACCCGGTGCGTCAACACTCTGAAACTCTCCACCGATGAGGCGAGGCGTAATGCTGGCGAGGTTATTCCGTTCGACTCCTACGCCGGCTCGGAGTGCCGGAAGGGCTGGTACACAAGAGAGCCACTTGGCATCATCGCCGCCATCACGCCTTACAACGACCCTCTCAACCTCGTTGCTCACAAACTCGGTCCGGCAATAGCCGCCGGGAACGCAGTGATTTTGAAACCTTCCGAGCTCACCCCCCTTTCGGCGATCAAACTTGTCGAGGTTCTTCTCGAGTGCGGCCTTCCCGAGGAAATCGTGACGGTTGCGGTTGGCGGACCCGAGCTCGGGGAAGCTCTCGTTTCAGCAAAGCACGTCCGCATGATCTCCTTCACCGGCGGCTTCGCCACCGGCGAGGCAATTGCAAAGGCCGCGGGCATCAAGAAACTTGCGATGGATCTGGGCGGCAATGCGCCCGTCATCGTGATGGAGAATTGCGACTTTGACGCTGCTGTCGAAAGTTGCGTATCAGGGGCCTACTGGGCAGCCGGCCAAAATTGCATTGGCACGCAAAGAATCCTGGTTCAGCGTCCTATCTACCATCGTTTCAGGACGGAGTTCGTAGCTGCAACAAAGAAACTCAAGACTGGCAATCCCCTGGACGCGGATACCGACGTCGGCCCGATGATATCGAGCAAGGCCGTCGGTCGAGCCGCCGCGATGGTCAACCGCGCTCTCGCCGCTGGCTCGACACTGCTTTGCGGCCACGAGCCCGCCGGCAACCTTTACCCGCCGACAGTCCTGGAGAGCGTCCCCGCGTCTTGCGATGCGTGGATTGAAGAGGTGTTCGCCCCGATCGTCATTCTTGAGCCCTTCGATGAGCTCAGCGACGCGATCGTCCTTGCAAATGGCCCCGAGTACAGCCTCCACGCCGGCATTTTCACCAATGACCTCGATGGAGCTCTCGAGGCTGCCGATAAGATCGAGGCCGGCGGCGTCATGATCAACGACTCCTCGGACTACCGCTTCGATGCGATGCCATTTGGGGGTTTCAAGTATGGCAGCATGGGTCGCGAGGGCGTGCGGTTTGCTTATGAAGACATGTCGCAGCCCAAGGTCGTGTGTATCAACCGTTTGAGGCGGTGACGACAGCCTTCAGCTAATTCCCCTTACCGCACCCAGAGGTATTTATATGTTCAAAGGTTCCATTACCGCGCTAGTTACGCCGTTCGCTGAGGGTCGTGTCGATGAGGTTGCCCTGCGCACCCACGTCGAGTGGCAGATCAAGGAGGGATCCTCCGGCTTGGTTCCCTGCGGAACCACAGGCGAGAGCCCTACCCTCAGCCACGCCGAGCATAAGAAGGTTGTCGAGATTACTATCGAGACAGCCAAGGGCCGGGTCCCGGTGATTGCGGGGGCCGGCTCAAACAGTACGGCCGAGGCGATCGACTTTGTGCGTCACGCGCAACAGGCTGGCGCCGACGGGCTGCTAATCGTGTCACCCTACTACAACAAACCCACGCAGGAAGGCATCTATCAGCACTTCAAGGCTATCGATGCCGAGGCGACGGTTCCAATCATCGTCTACAACATTCCCGGGCGAAGCGTCATCGATATCCAGGTCGAAACGCTGGCGCGCATTTTCAAGGAATGCCGAAATGTGTCGGGCGTCAAGGACGCGACCGGCAACATCTTGCGCCCGTCTCTGGAACGGATGGCCTGCGGAAGAGAATTTAATCTTCTCACTGGCGAGGACGGGGCCGCCCTGGGCTACATGGCTCATGGCGGACATGGCTGCATCTCGGTCACGGCAAATGTCGCTCCCCGCCTTTGTGCGGACTTTCAGAAAGCATGCCTGAATTTTGACTTTGCCGCTGCCTTGGAGCTGCAAGATCGCCTGATGCCCCTCCACCGGGCCCTTTTCCTGGAGACCAACCCTGCCGGGCCCAAATATGCCCTGCAGCGCCTTGGTCGGATGCGCGATGACTTGCGACTGCCACTTGTCACAGTTAGTCCCTCGGTCCAGGCGGCAATCGATGAGGCTATGCGTTACGCCGGAATCCTGTCCTAAGAGGGGAACAATGATCGTCGAACGCATCGAATCGGACCTGATCGGACCGATCGCTATCCCTGGCAACGTCCTCTACGGCGTACATACCCGTCGCGCGGAACAGAACTTTGATGTGTCGGGATTGCGCCTGAGGGATTTTCCCGAGCTCATCCAGTCCATGGCCATGGTGAAAAAGGCTGCTGCACTCGCAAACACGGAGCTCGGACTGCTCTCGTCCGAGAAGGCGCAAGCGATATCAGACGCTTGTGACGACCTTGTGGAGCTCAGGGAAATCGACGAGAATTTCCCAGTAGACATGATGCAGGGCGGAGCAGGCACGTCCACAAATATGAATGTGAACGAGGTCGTGGCGAACCTGGCGTTGATCAAACTTGGCGCCGCCGTTGGCGACTATGCAAAACTGCACCCCAATGATGACGTCAACCTGTCCCAGTCGACGAACGATGTCTATCCAACCGCGATCCGCCTCACGGTATTGCGAGCTTGCGACGGGCTGGTATCGGCACAGGCCAGCCTGCGCGACGCCTTTCGAACAAAAGCAGCTCGATACGGAAATTCTGTGAAGGTCGGTCGCACGCAGCTTCAGGACGCCGTGCCGATGACGGCCGGTCAGGAGTTCGAGGCCTTTGCCGAGCTCATCGACGAGGACATCATCCAGCTTCAGTCGGCATCGAGACTGTTGTTGGAAATCAATCTCGGAGGGTCGGCCATTGGCACGTCGATCAATGTGCCTCGCGGGTTCCCAAGAATTGCCTGCGGTCATCTTTCACAGATTTCCGGCATCGAGCTTGTTGCCGCGCGCAATTTCATTGAGGCAACGTCGGACACCGGCGGTTTCGTTTCCTTTTCAGGCATGCTGAAGCGCATTGCTGTCAAGCTCACAAAGATCTGCAACGACCTGCGCCTGCTGAGCAGCGGACCGCTTGGCGGCCTGGGGGAAGTCCGCTTGCCGCCCGTCCAGGCAGGCTCTTCGATCATGCCCGGCAAGATCAATCCTGTTATCCCTGAGATGGTGAACCAGCTCAGCTTCCAGGTAATTGGCAATGATCTTACCGTGACGCTCGCCGCCAGCGCGGGTCAGCTGCAGTTAAACGCGATGGAGCCAGTGATCGTCTTGAACATTCTCCAATCCATGCGGATGTTGACGAGAGGGATGGAGATTTTCAAGCAGCGTTGCGTGGACGGGATCGAAGTCGACGTGGATCGTTGCAGAGACCTGCTTGACCGGTCCCTTGCTCTTGCTACGCCCTTGGCGAAGCTTATCGGCTACAGCAAAGCGGCGGAGCTGTCCAAACGGGCCTTGGCAGGGATGAGGAACCTGCGCCAGATCGTGGAAGAAGAGGGGGTTCTGCTTCCCGATCAGGTTGAGCAAATTTTCGGCAACTGTGCCGAGTTTGCGGGTTTCTCGCAAGCCTCTTCAGCTTAACGGGAGGCGAACGTGGCTGTATTTACCGCGCTGACAGACAAGGACCGCGACTTTATCGCATCGGCCTACGGTATGACCTCGTTGTCCTCTGTCGTTGGGATAGCGGATGGCGATCGGGAAACCACTTACCTGTTCCGAACCAAACAGGACGAGTTCATCGTAACTCTTTTCGAGAACGGCGCCGAACCGCTGGACTTGGAACGAGCCTTCGCGACCATGGAGACGCTGCATGAAAACGGCGTTCCATGTCCCAAGCCGATGCGCACGACAGACGGCCTTGCCACTCTTCATGCTGCTGGCCGACTGGTCGCAATCGTAAGTTTCGTATCGGGTTCGTCGACAAATGTGCCTACACTTGCCAGATGCGGAAGCCTTGGTCAGGTGATGGCACTCGTTCATACAATCCTGCAACGCAGTCCTAAAACGCAGGAAGCGCAGTTGCCGACCGGCGCTGTGCATGGGGCGCTGGTTCACCAGAATGTCTTCTTCCTCGGTGACGTGGTCAGCGGCGTGATAAACTTCAGGCTACGCCACGATGACGTCCTTGTTTCCGAGATTGCGGACGTGCTTGTCGGTTGGGCGAGCCAGCCGAATGGAGAGTTGGATAGAAACAAGACCAGTGCCATCCTTGCCGGGTATCAGAGCGTCAGGACACTTATGGACACCGAGAAAGCGGCCCTCCCCGGCTTTGTACTGGCGTCAGCAGCCAGGCGATATGCAAGCGATCACAACAAAAGCCGCCTCCCCGGAGCCGCCATATTGGCTTATGGGTCAATGCAGCTAGAAGTCATGGCCTGATCGGCTGGCTCAAACACACCATGAAGTATCTCCTCGACCGTACGGATGAACAGATCCTCAGTGAGTTGAGGACCAACGCGCGCATTTCCCACGCCGAGCTATCGGCCAAAGTAAATTTGTCCCGCAATGCGGTTCGAGTTCGAATCGAGCGGCTCGAACGAGAGGGTTTCATAAAGGGCTACACGATTGTCACCGGTGAAGGCGGGAATGAGCAGCACATCACCACCGCGCTGATGTTCGTTTATCGCCATGACCGCATGAGAGGCGGCGACGTCATCCATGCGCTGAAAAAGATTCCAGAGATTGTTTCTTGCGACGTGATGACAGGTGATTTCGACCTGCTGGTGAGAGTCGAGTCGCCAGAAGCCGATCGCATTCGCCAAATCTGGCAACAGCTATCAGAGTTGCCGGGCGTGCGGGATACCCTGACGGCATTTGTGTTGTCGTCAGTTATTCGAAAGTAGGTTGCTCGCCCAGAGAGGCTGAACCCCTGAGGGCAAAGCCCTGCTCTTCCAGTACCAAAGGCCGGACATGGCGATTCGCAAGTGCCGGGCCCCACTCGAGAAGATTCACCTTGGTTCCCGTGGCGTGGTGCGGGATGTGACAGCTGGCCCCTTGTCTCTCCAGCCGGTCTCGAATGAGATAGATACCGTTGGAAATGCGACGAACTGGGCCAGCCCGATTGCGCTTTGTCTCTTGTTCCGCGCCGGTCGGAAGCCAATCGTGTGCGTTATTAGTACAGCGGTAAGTTGCTATATTTTGTACAACCTAACGGCGTTGTCGTGAAACAATCTCTTCTTGTCGCCGGCTGAGAAGTCGTTCACGATATCTTTGAAGCAACTGAAGATCTCGTCGTACGTCTTGAACAGCTTGTCGACGGGGAAGTTGCTTGCAAACATGCATCGTTCGATACCAAAGCAATCGATCAGGTGCAATACCAGCGGCCGGATGCTCTCAAGTGTCCAATTCGGGTCGGACACACCGAATCCGGAGATTTTGGTCGCGATGTTCGGTGCACCGGCCAGCCGCTTCATCGCCGCGCGCCAGTTGATTAGGCCTTCCGCACTCTTGTCCAACGGAAAGCCGGCATGGTTGACGATGAACTGGGTGTTTGCGAAGCGTTTCGCGAGTTGGAACGAGTCCTCAGCCTGATGATAATAGGCTGCCAGATCAAATGACAGCGCCCGGTTTTCCAACTGCTGGAATCCGGCTCTGAATTCCACGCTATTGATGATATCTGGATGCTTTGAGAAGCTCTTTCTCGGATCCGGGTCATAGCAAAGCGTGTGCCTGATACCGCGGAAGTTCCCGTATTGCATGTGCTGGTCTAGAACATCGCCGGCATCGGCAGCAGCCAGGTCGGCATTGCCGACGATGCCATGCGGAAAGCCATGTTTGTCCGCATGGGCCTGTAGCCAGCGCGTCTCTTCGACTGGCTCCGTCTCATCGAACTCTGCTTCGATGTGAACGGATTTCACCACATTTTGGTTTTTCGTGTCCTCAAGATAGTCGCCGAGCAGATAATTCCGTTGGATCGCCGAGTAGTCGCCGAACACCCTGTCGCGGACCGGTCCGATTAACCAGTGGTGGCGTGCGAGGGACAAGTGCCAAAAATGCTGATGAGGGTCGACGATCGGCGAGGTCATTGTTGTTCTCCCGGCTAGACAGTTTTCAGGTATGATCGCATCGCAGCCAGACCGACCTCGAGGAGAAGTGCGAAGGCGATTAGGAGACCCTTGAACAGGTCCAGACTCGAGGGGTCCACCCCGGTGGTACGCAGTAGATGCGTTACCAGGCCAATGATGAGGGCTCCGCAGGCGATTCCAAAAACGGTGCCCTTGCCACCAAAAATGCTTGTTCCTCCAATGACGGCGGCAGCGATACCGTCCAGAAGAAGAGGCATGCCCCCGACGTTTGGAGTTACCACCAGGGTCCGAGAGATCATCACCACCGAAGCAACAAAGCAGATGACTGAGCTCGCTATAAAAACCATGAACTGATGGCGCTCGACCGCCAATCCTGCCAGCACGGCGTTTTCCCGGCTGGAACCAACCGCATAGGTCTTCAGTCCGAAACGTGACTGATGCAGCAGCAAATACGCTGTCAGTGCCGCGATCGCTGCGACGATATAGAGAAACGGAAAGCCGAGAACCGCGCCTCTTCCAAGGGCCTTGAGGACCGGGTCCTTGATGATGATGATGCCGGGCGAGAGGAAGATGTTTATTCCCTGCAGTGCAATGGCGGTTGCCAGCGTTGCCACGAATGCCGGCAGGCGCACAAAACCTGCAATCAGGCCGTTCCAAAAGCCGACAGCCGTCGCTGCAGCCAGTCCCAGCAACAGAGCGGGAACAGACGGCCAGCCCAGGTTCAAGCCGAAGCCGACAACGACGCTGACCAAGGCCACAGTAAGTCCGGCCGACAGGTCGATGCTCCCCGATATCAGGACCAAGCCTGCGGCCAGCGCGATCAGGAAGATTGGTATTGACTGGCTTGCCACTGCCGCCAGGTTGGCCCCCGATATTAGGGCCGGGTTGATGATGATACCGACGATGACGACTATCGCCAGCAAGACGGCTGGCGACCAGCCAAGCAAGCGGGACAAGATCTGGCGATAGGTTGCTGAAGCTGCAATCATGTCGACGCACCACCCAGTTGGAAGGCAATCGACATGACCTCGTTCTCGCTGCACCCGCGCGGGAGCTCGGCCGCAATGCGGCCATTCGACATGACGAGAATCCTGTCTGAAACCCCAAGCACTTCCGGAAGCTCGCTGGACACGAGCAGGATCGCCGCGCCTTGGGACTTATATCTGGAAATCAGCCGGTGAATTTCCGACTTTGCGCCGACATCGACGCCGTTGGTCGGTTCGTCGAGCAAGAGGACCTTTGGCTGGCCAGCCAACCATTTGCCTAACACGACCTTTTGTTGGTTTCCGCCGGAAAGTTCCCGGGCCTTCGCCTCGGGACGCGGGGGCTTGATCAGTAGCTCCGCGATCTTTTTTGTCGCCAGTTGCCTGATGCGCGGCGGCGAAACAAGCCCACCGCCATGGGTCATCCAAACCAGGCCGAGGTTATCTGCAACAGTCATCTGCGGGACAAAGCCCTCGGCATGCCGGTCTTCAGGCAAGTAGACGATTCCGTTTTGATAGGCTTGGCGGAGATCCCCGAACGCAATGGGCTTTCTACTCACCGTAATTTGGCCTTTCGCCTCTGGCGTAAGGCCAGCCAGGGCTCGTAGCAACTCGGTTCGGCCGCTGCCCATCAAGCCGCAGACGCCGACGATCTCACCAGCATACAAATCGACAGTCACATCTTGCAGAAGCCCGGCTTCGGCTATTTGCGCGCTCAGGATGAGATCCCCGCGCTGCACCTCGTCGTGAGGAAACACGTTCTCAAGTTTGCGGCCGACCATACCTTCGACAAGACTGGCAGGCGTGAAATTCGATATTTCGCCGCTTGCTACCACTTCGCCGTCGCGAAGAATGACGACATCGTCGCAGAGGCTAAAGACCTCTTCCAGCTTGTGCGAGATGTAAACGATCGCGCACCCCTTGGCCTTCAGATCGGAGACTAAGCTGAAGAGCCTGTCTCGCTCCCGAACGGAAAGTGCCGACGTGGGTTCATCCATGATGATGACCCAGGCGTGGGCCTCCAACGCTTTTGCAATCTCGACCAACTGGCGTTGCCCGACATTCAGTTGATCGAGGCGTGTCTCGGGATCGAAATCTAGGCCGAGAGCCTTAAGAGCGCTACGAGCGCGGGTGTTCATGTCACGCCTGGCAAGGAAGCCGTACCTGGTGCGTGGCTGGCCTAGAAACAGGTTCTCGGCAATCGTGAGATCGGGCAACAAGCTAAAATGCTGGTGGATTGCGGTTATCCCCGCCAGCCGAGCATCCCTGCTGCCGTTCACGGTTATCTCTGCACCATTGAGCGCGATGGACCCGGAGTCCGCCCGTTGAATCCCGGTCAGACACTTTACGAGGGTCGACTTGCCTGCTCCATTTTCGCCCACCAGTGCCAGCACGCGTCCGCCATGGATCTCAAGGGTGGCGTTGTCCAGCGCTCGGAAACTGCCGTAGGATTTGGAAAGACCATTAACAGACAGCGTCCGCTTTAAGCCGGGAGCCTGGCCTGACGCTTTGGTTGATTGACCCCAACCCAAGATTTTCGGGAAGGAAAGGGTCTCCGTCGTCAGCAACGCTGAAGCCAACAGGAGCGCGGCCTTGACAATGTATGTTGCTTCAAGTGGCACCTGAAGAAACGACAAGCCTGCAGAGATCACGCCCAGGAGAGTGGCGCCGAGGAGAGTGGGGAACATGGCTCCCTGCCCACCAGCCAAGGAAGCGCCCCCAATCATGGCTGCGGTGATAGCATCGAATTCGAGGCCCATTCCAGCCAACGGCTGCCCGGAGCCAAGCCGGCCGATGGTAACGACCGCGCATATGCCCGCGGACAGGCCGGCCAGCAAGTACACTACCAAATGGACGCGCCTAACCGGTACGAGAGAGGCGGCCGCCGCATTCTGATTGCCGCCGACGGCAAAAATCCAGCGGCCCAACAAGGTCCGGCTCATGAACAGGCTCCAGGCGACCGCCGCCAGTAGTGCCATCGCAAGAGGCGTTGGCACCCCAAAGATGATTGAGGAACCTGGCCAGATGAGAGCTTGATTGGCGACAGGGATGCTGTCTGCTCCAGACAGCACAAGGGTTGCACCTCGCATCATGGCCATTGTGGCGAGCGTGGCCATGAACGGTGCGACGCGCGCAAATCCGACGAAAAACCCGTTTGCAGCGCCCAGTGCACTGCCGCAGAGCAAGGCAGCCAGGATCGACGCAGCCCCGGACTGTGTAGCGTGTAAGGTGAGAGCCGCGACGATGCCGCTTAGTGCCAAGTTCGCACCGATCGAGAGATCAATGCCTCTGGCAATGATCAGCGCCGTCATGGGAAAGGCACATATCGCGATGACGGCGGTCTGTTGACCGATCGTCAAAAGGTTGCCGACGGATAGAAAGCCGGGAATGACGATCGCTAGAGCTGCAATAACAGCCAGGATTGCCAATGCCAGCAGCGAGGATGCGCTGTCGGAGGAAAATTGAGACACGCCAAAGCGATTGACGTGTCCCATATCCTTCATCTTTGACGAGGTCGCCACTGTTAGTCCGGTCAGTGCGAGCTCATCGCAGAAGCTGGAGCGTTTGGCCCAAGCTGCTGTGAATACTGACCGAGTTCCTCTGCGGCTTTGTCCGGCGTGATATAGTCGAACTTGAGCCCCTTGGCGGCTAGGGTATCGGCAGTTTGCTTCGAGGTAATGTACTTCACCGGCAGGTAGAGGGTGCGATCAAACTTTTCACCTCGCGCGATGCGTGCCGCGAGCGCAATGTTCCAATACCCCACGCGCGGCGCCCCGGTCAGGCCGTCAATGACCGTGGCGCCGGAGTTAAGTGAATCGGCCATCCCCGAGTCACCATCCCAGCCGGCATATTTGAGCTTGGCGCCAGCCGCATCAGCTATCGACTGCGCCGGATAGCAGAGATAGTCGGACAGGCACACTATTGCCTTGAGGTCTGGATTGGCGGCCAACCAGCTTTGCACTGCGTCGGCGGATTTTGCCGCATCCCAGTTGGTTGGCTGAATGCCGACGATCTGAATCTTCGGGAACTCGTTTTTGATCGTTTCGGTAAACGCTTTCTCGCGGTTATCCGATGTCCAGCTTCCACGCGCCCCGATAAGCAGGGCAATCTTGCCCTCTCCATCGATCGACTGTGCGAGCGCCCGGGCGACCGTCGGCCAGGTCTGCGCATCCGGGTAGATTGTGCTGTAGTTCGCTTTTCCCTCGACTTTGTTGCCCATGGTAATGACGGGGATGCCTGCATCGGTGGCCTTGTTGATCACCGGCATGAGCGCATTCTTGTCGAGAGGATCGACCAGGATCACGTCCACTTTTTGTGCTATGAAATTCTCTACGAGTGAAACTTCCTTCTCAAGACTCCCCTCTGCGCTCTGCCAGATAGCTTTGACTTTGTAGTCTTTCTCCGCCACATCGCCTGCCTTCTTCATATCCACGAAGAAGGAATTTTGCAGGTCTATAGCAACAACCCCAAGAATGGGGGGCTTGTAGTCAGCTAAAACTTCGGAACTGCCCAGAACGAAGCTGCATGAAAGCGTAGCGCTAAGCGCTATGGCGTTCAACATTGTGCGTCTTTTTATCACGTTCCACCTCCCATTTTCCTGTTCGGTGGAGTCAACCAGCGGCGTCGTCGGACGACAAGTCAGAATTCAGGCATCTGACCGTTGCCAAAAAGAGATGGTTGGGTGGGAGTGCTCGGCCCTTCCCTCGACTTTCGACTTCGGAGGATTTGATAGGCGCTGTTACGACGGCCGTGAAAATGTGGTAGGAGCCGACTAACGCACCGAGCCCGGCCGCTGCAAGTGATCAGATCGACCACACGTCAAAGCCTCGATTATTTCTTCCGCGTCGCTCAATTAGGCTCCATTCGCGCGGCGTCGGAGCATTTGCGCATTGCTCCATCCGCAGTCAGCCGCAAGGTTGCCCAGTTAGAATACGAGTTCGGTGTTGAGCTGATCATCCGGCAGGCGCGCGGTATCAAGCTCACCGAAGCTGGACAATACGTCTATCGGTACCTGCAGGAATCGAGAGTTCGTGACGCCTTGTTGTACGAGACAATCAGCGAGCTACAAGGATTGAAACGGGGGTCTGTTACGATCGCGGCAGGCAGCGGGTTTGTCGAAGGCTTGATCGCCCCGACGCTCACAAATTTCCTGCAGAAGTACCCTGACATACAGATCGAGATTCTGGCCGGCAATGCTGATGAGATCATAAACACCGTGATCGAGGACGAGGCCGACATCGGTATCGTATTTGGGACGATCTCGGAGGTCGGGATCGAGGTGGTATACGCAATCGAACAACCGCTGCGCCTGATCGTTTCCACGAACCACCCGTTGGCAACACGCGAGACAGTCGATCTGCGGTCGATCTGCGATTTGCCTTTGGCACTGCCGCCACTCACCGCTGGGATCAGGCAGGCGGTCACGCGAGCTTTCCGTGAGGCTGAACTCGAGCTATCTCCTAGTCTCACCGTCGGCCCAGTCCAGGGACTCGTCCAATACGCCGCCTCGGGTGTGGGGGCGACGTTTCTGCCGGAATTCAGCTGCAAAGCCGAAGTTCTGCGTGGGATGGTTCGCGCAATCCCGATAGAAGACGATATCGTCATGCGCACACGTACGAGCATGTTTATCCGGCACGAGCGGCATTTGCCTCCAGCGGCCAAGGCGCTCCTGGCCGCACTTGAGCTGGCATTCCCGTTTACAGCCTGATGTTGAGCTTCCCAGCTGGGATGGAGTGTACTGACTTCAGCAACGGTCGCATGCCGCTTTTGAGCTTGTCGGCGACGCGCCAACTCGTAGTTTTCCTAATCACCTCAATAGGAAATCGCGAGCATGACGTCACAAGTGGGAGTTGTTGGTCTAGGGCGGATGGGAATGGCGATGGCGGAGCGCTTCGCCGAGACCGGCCTAACGGTCATCGGAACGGACGTTAGCCAAGCCACTTTGGATCGGGCCGCAGAAGCGGGCATTCAAACGGCGCAGGACTCACTTGCCGTTATCAAGCAGGTTGACGTCGTGGTGCTGTCGCTGCCGACCGCCAACGACGTCAAGTTGACCTTGGACGGTCTGCCAGACGAAAATCTCGGTCGCGAGCTGTTCGTCATTGACACCACTACTTCCGATCCGCTGGTCACAAAGGAGCTGGCTGCAAAGCTCGAGCCGGCGGGTATCCATCTGCTCGATGCTCCCGTGAGCGGTGGCTTCTTTGGCGCCCGAGCCGGTACGCTTGGAATGATGGTTGGAGGCCAAGCAAGCCATCTCGATCGAGTTCGCGACTTGCTATCGAGAATTGCTGGCAAGATCGTCCACATGGGGCCGATTGGCAGTGGCCATGCGACTAAGCTGCTCAATAACCTGCTAGGCGCAGCCAACATGGTCGTGGCCTCCGAGATCGTGGAGCTTGGCGAATATCTTGGCTTGGCGCCGGCGGATCTGATTTCGGCCCTGAATGCGGGAACTGCACGCAATAGCGCGACCGAACTGAACTATCCGAAATGGATCCTGAGTGACAAGTTTGACTCCGGTTTCACCATGCGTCTGATGCGCAAAGATGTTGCACTCGCGGACCAACTCCTGCGTGCAAAGGGAAACCTGCCCGTGCTGACCGATGTGGCTTCAATCTGGGAGCAGAGCAAACCATCTGTGGCCGATGACGCAGATTTCAACAAGATCACACAATTCCACCCATCCAAGTGAGCTCGTGTCATGACAATCCTTGAAGACTTTAAAGCCGATCCACTCAACGAGGATCTGTTCGCCAGACTGACCACAGAATTCTTTGGCTCCGGACTCGAGATCGGAAGCTATGTCGACGGGCACATCATGCCAGGAAAAGGCAACTACATTGAGCTTGTCGAGCCGGCTTCGGGAACTGCGTACGCGAAATATCGGGACGCGGGGCCTGCAGTTGCCGCTGCCGCATGCGAAGCCGCGGCGCGTGCTCAGAGGGCCTGGTGGGCGATGACGGCCAGCGATCGCGGTCGAAAAATGCATGCAGCCGGGCGGCATCTTCGCACTAAGGCCGCAGCCGTGGCGCAGTTCGAAGCTTTGACCTCCGGCCGACCGCTTACAAGCACGGTCAATGAGATCGAAGCCGTCGCGCAGATGTTTGAGTACTTCGCAGGATGGTGCGACAAGCTGGAAGGCACAGTCATTCCGGTACCAACGACTCAACTCAACTATGTAATCAGGGCCCCATATGGCGTCGTGGTTCAAATGACGCCTTGGAACGCACCGCTTTCGACCGGAGGCTGGCAGATTGCCCCCGCACTAGCGTCTGGAAATTCGGTTGTTCTCAAGCCGTCCGAGCTGACGCCAGCCACCTCCATTATCCTGGCAAGGCTTTTGGAAGAGGGTGGTCTCCCACGCGGCCTGGTCAACGTTCTGGCCGGTCTTGGTGAAAGCACGGCGGCACCAGCGATTCTTGATCAGAACACCCGCATGGTTGTTTTCGTCGGATCCACCAGAACCGGCAGCATCATCGCCTCATTGGCGGCTAAACGTATCATACCATGCATTTTGGAGCTGGGCGGAAAGTCCGCGAACATTGTCTTCGACGATGCGGATTCCAGGATTGCGGTGTTAGGCGCGCAACGTGCCATATTCCAGAATGCAGGCCAGGCATGCACGGCTGGCTCGCGTTTGCTGGTTCAAAGGCGCGTCTACGACAAGATTGTGGGCCACCTAGCCGAAGTCACCCCGCAGATTCCCGTGGGACACCCGCTCGACCAGCGAACTCTTGTCGGGCCGATTAACAACAAGACGCAGCTAAATCAGATCAAGCGCATGGTCGACGAGGCCAAGACGGCAGGTGCAGAAGTGCTCGCCGGAGGCTCTGAGCTGGCATTGGTGAACCAGCCAGGCGGTATGTACTACGCTCCGACCCTGATTAGCGGCCTCAACGATCAGATCGAAGTCGGCCACGAGGAGGTTTTCGGGCCTGTTCTCGGCATTACGCCGTTCGAAGAGGAAGAAGAAGCGATCGCGATCGCCAACGCTTCACACTACGGTTTGGCGGGAGGAGTCTGGACGCAGAACGTTGGTCGCGCCCATCGCGTCGCCAGCAAGATCCAGGCCGGCACTTTCTGGATCAACGGTTATCGTTCGATCAGTGTCATGACACCCTTCGGCGGGTTCAAGAACAGCGGATATGGCCGTTCTAGTGGCTACGAAGGGCTCATGCAATATACTCAAACCAAGAGCGTCTGGGTGGAAACAGCGGAGACCTCGCCGGAAACCGGCACCCGGTATCCATTCTAGATCGCAAAAGGCAGACTTCATCAGAGGATCGCGGAACGAGGTAACCGACCTTCAAATTCGCAAATCCGAGCGCTGCGGAGTGGGTTGAGACGACGGCGTTGCACCTGTTTGGGTCCGGTGAGCCAACGCCGGCGATCAGATAGTTGGCGCAGCGGTAGACGCCTTGCGCGGAACTGACGCGCTTACATGCCAATCAGGGATATCCTCCCTTGACTGGCTCACCGCAGGACCGTCTCAGCCGAAAAAATCGCCTAAAGCAGGTCGCGTTTAATTGGCCTCATATCCGGCAGCTTTGAAGAAGTCTCTGCACTATATTGGGTCGAACAGGTCGCATATGTCCTTGAGCGCGTTGCATAAAGCGTCGAAGGATCGTGCGGCCTTCTTTCTGAGCAGCGCCTTGAGCTTCGAGAAGGCCATTTCGATTGGATTGAGATCTGGCGATTAGGCCGGCAGCGGCAGCAGCCAGGCACCGCGCTGGCGCACCAGTTCGGCCGCCCCGCTCGCTCTTGTGGAAGGCGACATTGTCGAGGATGACGACGTCGCCCGGCTTGAGTTCGGGTGCGAGCTGGGTCTCGACATAGAGTTCGAAACGCGCCCTGTTCATCGGCGCATCGACGATCCAAGGCGCGATCATGGCATGGCATCTCAAGCCGGCGATGAAGGTCTGCGTCTTCCGGCCGCCGAATGGTGCTGATGTTCGGTAGCGTTCGCTCTTGGGCGCCCAGCCGGTTCGCTTGGTCAGCCGTGTGTTGGTCGAGGTCTCGTCAATGAAGACGAGGCGCGTCAAGGCCTTGTCGAAGAACGGTTTGCGCCGCCACCTCCAATGCTCGCGCGCCTGCCGGATGTCGGGACGCTCCTGCTCGCTCGCCCGGAGTGTCTTTTTTTGTGACTGAGGCACAGCCGGTGAAGCAAACGCGCGACATTCGACCGGTGCACCGTAACGCCGCGCCCATCCAGTTCCACGCACAGCTCGTCGAGCGTCAGATCGCCATTCTCGGCCATCCGCTGGCGCACGAAGTCGGCGTGAGCGGCCAGCTTGCCGCCCCCCGTGCCATGGCCTTGCCGGCGCGGCTCAAGCGAACCCCTCTCGGCGCGCAGCTTCATCAGATCTTTCACGAACTTCGGCGAAACCCGGAAATGACGCGACGCCTCACGGTTGCTGTTGCCCTCATCCACAAACGCCGCAACACGCTTACGCAACGCCATCGCTAACGGCTTGCCCATCACGGTTCTCCCTTCCACCGCAATGAATCATCAAACCGTCAATCAGGGAATCCCCGAATCCTTTAAAAGGCGACGTGCTTTAGTCGCCCGCAATTATCACGGGACTTAGGCGGACCGCTGATCCTCTGCACACAAGGCGTGGCGAACAAGGGGCGCAGCGTAACCGCCATCGGCCCGCAATGGTGGAATTTGGCGGCGACCATCCGTGTCGTAGGCCCCGAGCTTGTCTTCGTCGATCTCGAGGTCGAGAACGGCAACTTGGCGCTTTATCTCGAGCGACGACCTGCGGCGAAAAGCCTAGGCCGGGGGAACAGCGCACACAGGGCGGCGGGTTGCTCGGTCAAGCCTCGCTAAACGACAGCATAACGCCGCCCAAGCGGTCGGCTTGCGGCAAGAGAATCATACCGTTGACCTCTCGTGGCACGAGCTCACTTTTGGCAAGCTGATCAAACAGTTTTGCTCGAGATCGAACTTTCAGGTCCACCGCGAATTCATATGGTTCGGCCGGAGCCGCAATCGAGGCCGGCAAGTCTCCATAGCGCTTGGCTGCACCGTTGCGATCCAGGACCAGGAATTTGCCATTGCCGGTGGGCACTTCAAATCCGCCGTCGATTGGCAGGATGCGATCTGTTCCGTGGAGCGTGCCTAGCCAGCGCTTCACTCCATCCTGATGATGCCGCTCAGCAAGGATGCAGACCGAGAGGAAGCCGTACGCAGAATTCGCATGGTCCATCCATTGTGGAAACTCGATAAGGTTGCGCTTGTGCTGCCGGCAGCCGAAATTGGACAGTCGCGGGTAATCGCGTGAGGCAAATATCTTCAGGGTTGTCTTTGTGCGGTCGTTGGTGCCGTCCGCCAGGACGACATCGCGTCCGAATTCGATCGTCCCTTGGCAGACCCCGCCGCGGCTGAGAACGGTTTGCTCGTCGCGCTCGGCGTCGTCGCTGTACAACGCTGTCAACGCAATTCCGTCCCGCTCCTTGATTGAGTTGGCGATGAAGCGGCCGAACCGGAAGTCCCCGGCAGGGTAGCTGTCGAGCAGAGCCGTGTCATAGATGCTCATCAACTCCAGAAGAGAGTTTTTGAACAACATTGCGCAGGTCGAAGTACCCCAGGGATGCTTGCCGATTGGCGTGACGTTGAAGCCAAGGGCGCCGTATGTATCACGCAGCGATGACAGGTCTTGAACGCAGACGATCGGATGGTCGATCCCCAGGACGTTGGTCATGGATGGTCTCCTGGGCCGAGGCTGAAGCCTGAAAATGAATGTGGCGAGCGCGACTTCAATTGGGCCGGGACGCCTGCCGCGGTTTGACCGGCCGGGACATCCTTGGTGACCACGGCCCCTGCCGCCACCACAGCGCCCTCCCCTATGGTGATGTCGCCCAAAATGCTGGCGCCGGCACCAATGACAGCGCCTCGCTTCACGGTCGGATGACGCTTGCCCTCTCGGCCCCTGAAGTTGCTGCCCAGAGTTACGCCGTGCCAGATGGAAACGTCATCCTCGATGACAGCAGTTTGGCCGATGACGATGCCCAGACCGTGATCGAACCACAACCCTCGACCGAATTCCGCCTCGGGCCTGATGTCACAGCCAAAAGCACGGCCCGTATGGCCCTTCACGGCAAGCGCCAACGATATCCGCTTGGCGCGATGCAGTGAGCGGCACACCCTGTAGGACAGCAAGACATGCAAACCGTTGGCAAAATGGAGCGTTGCGATCTCTCCACCCGGATCAAGGTCCTTGTTGGCGGTGGCATAGATGTCAGAAACCGCGTCCTCGAAGGCGCGCTCATCGTGAGAGAAAACGTCACGCGCGGCGGCGAAGACCACCTGCCGGCCACCTCCCGGTGGGATGCACCCCGCAAGCACATGCGCAAGGAGGGCGGCGTCATCCTCGAGGCCCCTCGGATCATATGAGAAGGCTTCCAGAAGATTTGGCTCGTGCCGAAAGAGCTGCACGGCAGCCCGCAACAAGCGATCGCGATGGGTCGTCTGGGAGGGATAAAGACGTTCAATTTGAATGGACATTGCTGGCACTGACTAGTGTTTCAGGACACGAGAAAGGAACGCCCTGGCCCGGTCATGCTGAGGATTCTGGAAGAAAGTCTCGGGATACCCGATCTCCGCAATTCTGCCGCCATCGATGTAGACGACCCTGTCGGCGACTTCACGGGCGAAGCCCATTTCATGCGTGACGATCATCATGGTCATTCCGTCGACCGCCAACTCGCGCATAACGTCCAGAACCTCTCCGACCATCTCAGGATCAAGCGCGGACGTCGGCTCGTCAAAAAGCATCACATGGGGATCCATTGCCAATGAGCGGGCGATGGCGACGCGCTGTTGCTGGCCACCTGAAAGTGCGGCAGGATACTTATGGGCTTGGTCTGATAGACCGACACGATCGAGCAAACGCCGTGCGTTTGCGTACGCGGCGTCCTTGGAGAGCTTTCGCACTCGGATTGGCGCCAGCGCTACGTTTTCCAGCACGGTCATATGGGGAAACAGGTTGAATTGCTGGAAGACCATGCCAACGCCCTTCCGAATCTGTTGGAGGTTCTTGTCGTCTCCAACCGCCCTTTCTTCCTCAACGGGCATTCGGTAACCGTCTACGATCAGGCTACCGTCCTGATATTGTTCCAGGCCATTCACACAACGGATCAGAGTCGACTTGCCCGAACCGCTTGGGCCGATGACGACCATGACTTCCCCCCTGGCAACAGATAAGCTCACCTCCTTCAGCACATGGAAATGTCCATAGTACTTGTTCAGCTGATCGAATTTGACGATCTCGGTGCCCTTCGCCGCTGTGCTATCGGCCTTCATTTGAGATTCCCTTAGAAAGGTGCGCTTCCAAGTGTCTGGCGAAATAGGTAACTGCGCTGCCAACGAGAAAGCAGACAATGAACAAGAATGTATACACCTCGTAGACTTTGTCGCTGTTCTGAGGGTCAGCCAATATCATTTGTCCGACACGTAGAAAATCTGCAAGGCCAATGATGAAAACAAGGGGGGCGTAGTTGAAGATGTCAAGGACGTTGCCAACCATGCCAGGGAGGGCCACACGCATGGCCTGCGGACCGACGATCCGGATTTTGATGTCCCAGGAACTCAGTCCAAGGGCCTCGGAGGCCTCGACCTGCCCGCGGGGGACCGCCTGCAAGCCGCTGCGGATATATTCGGCCGCGAACGCGGAATAGAAAATCACGAAGCCGATCAGTCCCCGCAGGACATCTGGGACCGGCACGGAGGGGAGAAGGAGAGGAAATGCGATCCAGATGAAATAGACCACCAGAATGAGCGGAACGGCCCGCATGAACTCGATGTATGCAGTGCAGAGGATCCTAATACTTCCGATCTTGCTTTGACGACCAAACGCCAGGGCAGCTCCGATCGGTATGGTCAGCGCCGCGGAAATGGCGGTAAGCAGCACCGACAGCAGAAAGCCGCCCCATGTCGCCGGCCCCGCCGGCACAAGAAGGTAGAGCGCGAGCCCCAGTGCGCCCAACGAGAGGCCGCCGGCCAGCTTGCGCACACGCGGGAGGGTTTGTCCTAAAAGCCATGCACATTCAAGTGAGCTGCCAACGAGGAAGGTGTTGATGCCCGCGGACCAAGACACCTGCAACGCCAGCGCAGTCACGGCCAGGATCCCAATGACGGTGCTAGCGGCACGCAATCCCCTCATGGGTATGATGGACGACACCAAAAGGCCCATCGCGACGGCGAACAGGAAGGCGGCAACCCATACGCGCCACAGCTCCGCGGCCGGGAATACTCCGACCATCAGAACCTTTGCGCTCTGCCCAATGACGTGCCACTGGGCGACCGCGAGAAGCCACGCGCAAAATGTCCAGATGCCCCAAAAAAGCGTGGGCACCACCAGTGCCGTGAGAAGCGTATCGAAGGGGGTGGCGAAGAGATTGACCTTCAGACGCTTGACCGCGTTTTCGATACCCATCAGCGAGCCCCCGGGATCTGTATCCTGGCATTGAGCCGATTGATGGTCGCGCTTATCCCAAGGCTGATCAGAAGATAGATGAGCGTAACGACGATTATGCCTTCGAGGCTTCGGCCAGTTTGATTGGCCACCGTGCCGTAGACGTTGAACAAGTCCGGAAATCCGATCGCGATCCCAAGAGAGGTGTTCTTGGCAAGACCGATATATTGGTTTCCAAACGATGGGAGGATCACGCGAAACACCTGGGGAAGGACGATGTCCTTTATGATGTCGTTCCTGGCGAGCCCGAGCGAGCGCGCCGCCTCCCATTGCCCGCGCGGCAGGCTTTCAATAGCGCCGCGCACAATCTCGCCAAGATATGCTGAGCTGTTGACGACAATACCGATCAGAATCGCCGTGAACTCAGGTGAAAGCATCGTGCCGCCGCTCGCCCGGAAGCGGCCGGCTTCGGGGATGTCGATGGTGAATGGGAAACCCCCAACAATCACGGCACCCAGCAGCAGGATGGCCGACAAGCCGACAATCACCCAGCGTCGTTTGCCCCCGGAAATGAAAGCGGACAGGACGCCGAGCACCAGAGCCAGAAGAAAGATGATGATCCCGGGTCCCGTGGCCGTATCTGTCGCTGCGATCGAGGGCAGCCAGATACCTTGCTGGCTTAATATCACTCCCGGAAACCCGGCCGCAGCGGAAATTGGAGGAAACTGCAGGACGACAGCGATGTACCAGAATGTCAGTTGTATGAGCAGCGGGGTGTTCCTGACGAACTCGACGAAATAGAAACAGAGCTGCCTTACCAGCCAATTCGTCGACAAACGTCCCACACCGAGCAGCGTTCCGAGCGCGGTAGCTACCACGATCGCCAAAATGGCGACTTTCAAGGTATTGAAAAGGCCAACTGTGAGCGCCTGCGCGTTGGTCATGCCAGAGGAGAACGGCACGAGGCCGAGAGGCGTGCTTATGGCAACGGCGTAACCTTCACTGATCTCGAATCCGGCGCCCGAGGCGAGATAGCCGAAACTGAAGGCAATTCCTCTTGCGGCCAGGCTGGACCGGATTGCGTAACCCAAGCCGATCATCAAGGCCGCAACCGCAGCAATGATCGCGGCCTGCACAAGATTTCTACGAAACGCACGTGCCTTAAGTGCGCGTCGTTCCGGTCTTTCGGAAACCGCACGATGCACCATCGTATCCATCGGAAGCCTTCGAGCGGAAAAGGTCAAGGGAATGGAGCGGCCCAGCCCTGCCGGGCCGCTCATCGACTTCACCACCACGGCGGCGAGATCATCGCCCCGCCGTCACGCGAGAGCGCATTTGGCGTGCCCTTGCGGTCGAGATAGTTGGGCGTTTTCGGGCCCAGGTTGCGATCATAGATCTCGCCGTAGTTTCCGACCTGCTTGAGGACTTGGGCAACGAAATCCGCCGGCAGACCGAAGTCGGCGCCGATCGTTCCGTTCACACCGAGGAACTTCTGGATGCCTGGGTCGGCCGACTTGGCCTCTGTGTCGACCTTGTCGGATGTGATGCCAACATCTTCGGCTTCAATCGTCGCGAAGACTATCCAGCGCAGGGCATTCCTCCAGCGCGAATCGTTAGCGACCACAAAGCCGGCAAAGGGCGATTTCGCCAGGATATCTGGGAGGATGACAAAGTCGTCGGGTTTGTTCGAGTTGCCGCGCCACGAGGCCAGCGCCGACTTGTCGGTCACCATGGCGTCACACCGCCCGCTGCTGAGGGCGCCGAACAGCTTCTCGAGATTCTCGTAGGTCAGCACCTGACTCTTCCAGCCCTTCTTCTTCAGAAGGTCGGCGATGATCGCCTCGGTGGCGGACCCTTGCGTCGTGCAGAAGCTGGCACCTGCGAGATCGTCGATTTTCGCCACCTTCGATGAGGCTTTCACCATGATGCCGCCGCCGTCCCAGAAATTCATTGGCAGGAAATCGATGGCAATCGCCGATTCCCGGACGGGGTAGACCGTTGTGTGGGCAAACACAACGTCGACTTGTCCCGTCTGCAGCGCCGTGAACCGGCTTTTGTCCGTGACAGTCACAAAATTGACCTTGTTGGCGTCGCCGAGGACGCCGGCAGCCACAGCGCGACAGAAGTCTACGTCCAAACCTTCCATCTTGCCGGTCTTGGTATTGAGATAGCCGAAACCAGGCGCCGTGTTGTCGGTGCCACAATTGAGCGTTCCCCGTTGCTTTACCGTATCCAGCACCCCCGCCTGCGAAGGTAGGGAGGCTACGGTCGCGAACGCTGCGAGTGCAGCGGAAATGAGAAGTTTCATCGAGTTCCCCTTTGCGATCGATCGGAGCTGCGCTGACGAAATTTTTATGTGCGCTCGGCAGCCGACGAACCGATCCTAGTTTGACACCGACACTTCAGTCTAGTTAAATGATTTTAGGCATTTGATTAGAAAAAGTGACGATTCTACGGAGAACGGCTTGAGCAACTTCATGGACATTCAGAGATTGAAGACGCTGCGCGAGCTGGCTGTCCGAGGGACGATGGCGGCTGTTTCCGAGATCCTTCGGATATCACCGTCGGCGGTCTCGCAGCAGATTTCGTTACTAGAGGAAGAGGTCGGCGCAGCGCTGGTCGAGAGGCGGGGCCGAGGGGTGTCAATCACGCCCGCGGGAAACGTGCTGGTCCAGCATGCCGAACGCATACTGGCTGTCATGGAAGAGGCGAAAACCGATCTCGCCGCCATCAGGGCGCAGGTGGCTGGTCAATTGTCGATTGCGTCCTTCCCTTCGATCGGCGCCAGTTTGCTGCCACCGGCGATCAGGCAAATGCAACTCGAGTACCCCGCGTTAGTCGTCTCCGCCATTGAATTGGAGCCATTGGCCGCATTAGCCGCGTTGCGCAGTTGGCAATGTGACATAGCGGTCGTCGACGACATAACCCTGAAACAGTCCAAGGACGCACCGAACCTGGAGACTTTTCCAATCTATCAAGATCAGTTGGTCGCCATCGTCAGGCGCGACCATGCGTTAGCTCAGAAAAGGGCCATTAGCATTTATGATCTGAAGGACGAGTGTTGGGCTATCGACACGCGTCCAAACACCTTCTCCGATGCCTTGCTCGCAATGTGTAACGAGAAAGGATTCCAGCCACGCATTGTTGCTAGATTTGATGAAACTGACGTCACTTGGGCAATGGTCGCTCACGGGTGCGCTATTGCGGTCGTTCCCCAGATTCGCACGCTCGTTAATCATAGCGGGCTCGCCGCTGTCCCGCTGTCGCCACCCCTGGGACGCGGAATCCTGCTCGCAATCCGAAATGGAGAGAACCGGCGGCCGTCGGTCAAAACAATGATCGAATCCCTCAAGCATCACGCAAGGCACCTACCCAGAGCCGATCAGTGAAACAGCTGCATAGCGCCGGCACAGGTGGCCGCACAGCCGCTTTGGTGGCCAATGCGCTCAAATCCTCCTTTTTGGACTCGCTCGGCCGAGGGTTGGCCGGGACGCCGGGGCTGGCAATGGTCCATCCATAAGTGATGACCCTTAAGGGACAAGCGAGCTTTCATAGAACATCGACGGCCACCGCCTTGCAGCGTTTCGATCTCATGGCCCGACTTTGAATTTGCTTCCCTAGCGTCATGCCCGCTGGCGTCGCATTTGGCACAATTTTGTATAGATCGAAAGGCTAAGCTGATGACGGAGCGTGCCGTGTTGACACCCAAAATGTGCTACTCCACGCTGCTTAAATCGATTGAGATGCTTCGCACTGGAAGCTCTGCCCAACCTATTCAGGCATCATGGACGTCCGGGCAAAAGGAACACGCAACGCTAGCGCCCCCGCTAAGGCTAAAGAAGTCGAGGCGGAGCTGATTGCCGTGGTTGTAGCCGTCAATGACGGCGAACCGGCCGCGCTCACTATCGGGCAAGCGCGTTCCCTGCCGTCGGGGCCGTTCGCGCTTGAGCATCGATCGCTGCAGTCCGGGTTGAGGGCATGGGTCGAGGAGCAGACCGGCCATCCGCTTGGCTACATCGAGCAACTCTATACATTCGCGGATCGCGACCGCATTGATGACGGGCATCAGCAGCGCGTTATTTCGATCAGCTATCTGGCTTTGACCCAAAAAGAACGGGCCGCCGGCTCGTCCGGCCGCGGGTGGCGCAGCTGGTACGAATATTTTCCGTGGGAGGATCATCGCGCCGGCACGCCGAAGGTGCTGGCAGATATCGTGAAGCCTCGTCTGCTTGCCTGGGCGGCCGACGCCGAGGAGGCCTCCACGCGCCGCGAGCGACAAAGGCGGGCGGCCATTGCCTTCGGCTTCGAAAACTACTCCTGGAACGAAGAGCTGGCGCTTCAGCGCTACGAATTGCTTTACGAAGCTGGCCTGGTGGCAGAGGCGACCCGCGATGGACGTTCGAGCGCTTTTGCCGCAATCCTCGGGATTGCCATGATTGCCGACCACCGCCGCATCCTGGCGACAGGCATTGCCCGCTTGCGCTCGAAGATCAAATATCGGCCGGTCGTCTTCGAGCTGATGCCACCTGTCTTCACGCTGCTACAGTTACAACGAGCCGTGGAAGCCTTGGCCGGTCGGCTCATCAACAAGCCCAATTTCCGCCGGCTGATTGAACAGCAGGAGCTGGTCGAGGAGACGGGCGAGACGTCTGTGGACACGGGTGGACGGCCCGCCAAGCTCTATCGATTCCGCCATGCCGTCCTGGACGAGACAGCCGCGGCGGGCACAAAATTGCCGCTCGCCCGGGGTTGACATGCTTATAGTCAACCGGGATATATGCCCCTTATAGTCAAATAGATTATAATTGGAGGGGCCATGAGCGGGGCGTTGCCTTCAGCCGCGTCTTTGTATCGGCGCGTCTGGCGCGTCATTCCGCCAGCGGAATGGGCAGCCTTCAGCCATGACGTAGAGGCTATCCTGGCGCTTAAGCGCGAGCGCAACGCAGTCATTCTGGCTCATAACTACCAGACGCCTGAGATCTTCCACTGCGTGGCCGACATTGTCGGCGACAGCCTGGCTCTTGCGCGCAAAGCCATGACGGTCGATGCGGATGTCATCGTGCTCGCCGGCGTGCATTTCATGGCCGAGACGGCCAAGCTCCTCAATCCGGACAAGACAGTCCTTATTCCCGATCTCGGCGCCGGGTGCTCGCTGGCCGACTCGATCACAGCTGACGACGTTCGGCTCATGCGGCAGCGCTATCCTGGCGTGCCGGTCGTCACCTACGTGAACACATCCGCTGCCGTGAAGGCCGAATCTGACATTTGCTGCACCTCCGGCAATGCGCTGGCAGTTGTGGAATCGCTGGGTGCGCCGCGCGTCATCATGCTGCCCGACGAATATCTGGCCGGGAATATCGCGGCGCAGACGGAGGTCGAGATAATCGCCTGGCAGGGACACTGCGAGGTGCATGAGCGTTTTGGCCCAGCCGACATTCGCGAACTGCGCGATGCCTATCCTGGCGTCACCGTGCTTGCCCATCCGGAGTGTCCGCCCGAGGTTGTGGCGGTCGCGGATTTCGCCGGCTCGACCGCGGCGATGTCCGACTATGTCGGACGGCACAAGCCCGCGCGGGTCGTACTGATGACCGAATGTTCGATGAGCGACAACGTCGCCGTCGAGCACCCCGAAGTCGAGTTCGTGCGGCCGTGCAATCTCTGCCCGCACATGAAGCGCATCACGCTCGCCAACATCCGCGCTGCACTCGAACAAGACCGCTATGTCGTCACCATCGATCCTGACGTCACTGACCGGGCGCGCCGCGTGGTGGAGCGGATGCTCGTCGTATGACCCAGCATATCCGCGACATCGGCGGTGCGCCGGTCATCGTCGGCGCCGGCATTGCCGGCCTGATGTGCGCGCTTCATCTGGCGCCGCAACCGGTGGTCCTTCTTTCCCGGACGCCACTGGGAAGCGAAGCTTCCAGCGCACTTGCCCAAGGCGGGCTGGCCGCGAGTGTAGGCGGCGATGATAGTCCGGAGCTGCATCTTGCCGACACACTTGCTGCCGGCGACGGGCTTTGCGACGAAGCCATGGCCAGGAGGGTGGTCGAGGGGACATACCGAGCCATCGGCAATCTGGTCCATCTGGGCGTCGCCTTCGATCGCACATCGGACGGGGCGCTGCGGCTTGGGCTCGAGGCGGCGCATTCCCGCCGCCGGATTGTCCACGCGGCCGGGGACGCCACTGGCCGCGAGCTTGTCCGGGCGCTCGCCACTGTCGCGCGGCGTACCCCTTCGATCACAATCCTTGAGGGCATGGACGCGCGCCGGCTTCTCGTCGAAAATGGTGCAATCGCCGGTGTGCTCGCGGTCGCTAACGCGGGTGCGGTAATATTTCCGACGCGTCGCGTGGTGCTTGCGACCGGCGGCATCGGCGCCCTGTTCAGGGACACGACAAATCCGACCGGCTCCTTCGGCCATGGCTTGGCGCTCGCTGCCTGTGCCGGTGCAGAACTGGCGGACCTCGAATTTGTCCAGTTCCATCCGACCGCGCTCGACATCTCACGGCGGCCGATGCCTCTGATAAGTGAAGCCGTCCGCGGCGAGGGGGCGGTACTGGTCAATGAACACGGTCAGCGCTTCCTTGCCGATACGCCTGGCGGCGAACTCGCATCGCGCGATGTCGTGACGCGGGCCATATGGCAACAGCTTGCGAAGGGAAGTCGGGTGTTTCTTGATGCCCGGCATTGTCTCGGTCCGACCCTTCCCAAGCGCTTTCCCAGTATCACCCGTCTATGCCAAGAGGTGGGAATCGATCCTGCTGTCGAACCAATCCCGGTACGTCCGGCAGTCCACTATCACATGGGCGGCGTGGCCGTTGATGCCGAAGGCCGCAGCTCGGTGAGCGGCCTATGGGCATGCGGCGAGGTTGCATGTACGGGTTTCCACGGCGCCAATCGGCTGGCCAGCAACTCGCTGACTGAAGCGGTGGCAACCGCCCTCTGGGTCGCCGAAACAGTGGCGGCTGCTCCTGCCGGCTGGCAGTGGCCAATGCTTGTTACGACCGTGCCACCGCCGCCCGACCCCTCCTCCATTAGACAGGTGGTCTCGGAGAGCCTCGGTGTCATCCGGCACGGCGAGTTGTTAGCCGAAACGGTGTCAGCGCTGCTGCCAATAGCGGCTGGCAACTCGGCCGCCTCAGATCCTGCTTTGGTCGCGCTGATGATCGCGGTTGCCGCACTTCGGCGTGAAGAAAGCCGAGGAGCTCATTACCGCTCGGATTTCCCCACACGCAACGCGGACACCCGATCTTCCCGCTTGACGCTTGCGACAGCAACGAAATTTGCGGCCACGCTTAGCCCGCGGCTCGCCGAACGGAGTGCCTCATGACATCACTTCCACCACTGACCGGGATCGCGATCGAACCGATCGTGCGCAGCGCTCTTCTGGAGGACTTGGGCAAAGCCGGCGATCTTACGAGCGATGCGATTGTACCCCTCGACCACAAGTCCACTTTCGCCTTCAGGACACGACAGTCCGGCGTTCTGGCCGGCCTTGATCTCGTGGCTTACGCTTTCCTGCTTGTAGATCAATCGATCGACATGCGTTTCGCGCGCTGCGACGGGAGCAAGGTCATGGCGGGCGAAACCATCGCAACGGTGAGTGGACCGGCGCGCGGGATGCTCGCGGCCGAGCGCACAGCGCTCAATTTCCTGTGCCATCTCAGCGGCATTGCAACGGCAACAGCCGAAATCGTCGAAGCGGTGCGCGGGCAGAAAGCAAAGATCGTGTGCACGCGAAAGACAACGCCCGGCCTGCGCGCGCTGGAAAAGTACGCGGTGCGCGCCGGCGGTGGCGCCAACCACCGCTTCGGGCTCGATGACGCCATGCTCATTAAGGACAACCACATTGCCACCGTCGGCGATGTCCGCACGGCGATAGAGCGAGCGCGGGCGACCGCAGGTCACATGGTAAAGATCGAGGTCGAGGTCGACACGCTTGAACAGCTCGATATCGCGCTGGCGACAGGGGTTGACGCGGTGCTGCTGGACAATATGTCTGTCGAGCAGCTGACCCAGGCAGTAGCGATGGTCGGCGGCCGCGCAATCACCGAGGCGTCCGGTGGGGTAACCGTGCAGACCGCACCAGCGATTGCCGCGACCGGAGTCGACTTGATTTCGGTCGGTTGGATCACGCATAGCGCGCCGGTCCTCGACATAGGCTTGGATGTCGCCGTCAATGTCAACAAGAACAACCTTTTGAACTAAGGGCCAAATACAGTCGAGTTCAGATCGGGCTTGGCTGATCGAAGGCAACCATCGCCGCCTGCACCCCAGAAGGTATGCGACGTGGAAGAGACTGTTTGGAGGAGAGGCATGCGTAAAATCGTCGCCGGCAAGCTGCACGGCATCTACGTCACCGAGGCCAATCTCGACTACCATGGCTCGATCACGCTCGATCCGGACCATTGCGAGGAGGCAGGCATCCTGCCGATGGAATTCGTGGAGATCTGGAACAAGAATTCGGGCGCACGGATCTCGACCTATGTCATCCTCGGCGAACGTGGATCGCGTTGCTGCATCCTCAACGGCGCCGCGGCGCGTACGTGCCAGCCAGGCGATCAGGTCATCATCTGCAACTCCGCCTATCTCGACGAGGCAAAGCTGACCGCGCTCAAGCCGCGTGTGCTAACGTTCGACAAGGACAATCGCATTGTTGACCGATTGACCTATTCGGTCGAGAGCAATGCCGAGGGGGGCTACAGCTTTTCCATACTCGATGAGGCCCGCAACGCTCTCCCCGTGCCGGCACTGGTGGGCAGATCATGACAGGCTTCCATGCTTGTTCTCTCGCGGCTGACGCCTAAACTTTGAAAATGGATGTGGCATGAACGCGGAACTCTGCCTGAACGCAGCCGTTGGGCCGTTCAACATGACATCGCCTCAATGGACCCGAGAGGTGGCCCAGGCCATCCACGACTTGCCCTTCAACGACCTCCTCTTCCAGGCGCAGACCATTCACCGCCAGAACTTCGATCCAAACAAGGTCCAGCTCAGCCGGCTTCTCAGCATCAAGACGGGCGGCTGTCCGGAGGATTGCGGCTATTGCAGCCAGTCGGCGCACCACGAAAGCGGGTTGAAGGCGTCGAAGCTGATGGAGGTCAGGCGCGTCATCGCCGAGGCGACCAAGGCACGCGACGCCGGCGCCACCCGCTATTGCATGGGCGCCGCCTGGCGAAATCCCAAGGGGCGCGACATGGATGCGGTCGTGGCGATGGTCGAGGGCGTCAAGGCGCTGGGCATGGAGACCTGCATGACGCTCGGCATGCTCGACCTCGGCCAGGCGCAGCGGCTGAAGGAGGCCGGCCTCGACTACTACAACCACAACTCGACACCTCCGAGCGCTACTACTCAGAGATCATCTCGACCCGGACGTTTGCCGACCGGCTGGACACACTGGCCAATGTCCGCGACAGCGGCATCAAGGTCTGCTGCGGCGGCATTGTCGGGATGGGTGAAGAGCCGGTGGACCGGATCGACATGCTGGTGACATTGGCCAACCTGCCGAAACATCCAGAAAGCGTGCCGATCAACATCCTCATCCCGATCGCCGGCACCCCGCTTGCCGATGCCAGGCCGATCGAGCCGATCGTGTTCGTGCGCGTGATCGCGCTGGCGCGCATCATGATGCCGAAATCGCATGTTCGGCTTTCGGCCGGGCGCACCGCCATGACCGACGAGATGCAAGCGCTGTGCTTCTTTGCCGGCGCCAACTCGATCTTCGTCGGCGACACGCTGCTGACTGCGGACAATCCCGGCGAGGACAAGGATAGCCTGCTGTTCCGCCGCCTCGGCATCGAGCCTATGGAACTCGAGGCGCTATGAACGGGGCACCGCTTGCCCGCTATGACGCGACCTTGCAGGGACTGGCGCGCAAGGACCGGTTGCGGACACTGTCGCCGCGCTCCGGTCTCGATTTCTCGTCGAACGACTACCTCGGCCTCGCCGCCTCGAGAAGGCTTGGCGACGCGGTTACGGCGGCGATCGCGCGGGGCACCCCGGTCGGCGCGACCGGATCTCGGCTGCTGCGCGGCAACGCGCCGGAACACGAGGCACTGGAGGCGGACGCGGCGGCGTTCTTCAGAGCCGACCGCGCGCTGTTCTTCGGCACCGGCTACATCGCCAATTTCGCCCTGCTGACCGCCCTGCCGCAGAAGGGTGACCTTTTGGTCCTCGACGAATTGGCTCATGCCAGCATGCATGAGGGGGCCCGCGCTGGCCGCGCCGAGTTCAAGCTCGCCGTGCACAACGACGTCGATGCCTTCGAGGATGCAATCACGCGCTGGCGCGCCGAAGGCGGCACCGGGCGCGTCTGGATCGTGGTCGAAAGCCTCTACAGCATGGACGGCGACCGCGCGCCGATGGAGGACCTGGTCGCGCTTGCCGACCGGCACGAGGCCTTCATCGTCCTCGACGAGGCGCATGCCACCGGCGTCTGGGGGCCCGACGGCCGCGGCCTTGCCGCCGCTTTCGAGGGTCGCGACAACATCGTCGCGCTCCACACTGCGGCAAGGCGCTCGGCGCGGCCGGTGCGCTCGTCACCCGGCCGGGACTGCTGTGCGACTATCTCGTCAACCGCTGCCGGCCCTTCATCTATTCCACCGCCCCTTCGCCGCTGATGGCCGTGGCAGCGCGCGAGGCGATTGCATTGCTGTCCGACGAGCCCCAACGCCGTGCCCAGCTGCAGGACCGCGTTGCCTTCGCGGGCCGCCGATTGGCCGAGCGCTGCGGCGTGGCCCCTAGCGGCTCGCAGATCCAGCCCTTCGTCATCGGCGACAACAGGCGCACCATGGCGGTGTCGGCGGCGCTGCAGGCCCGCGGTTTCGACATACGCGGCATTCGCCCGCCGACGGTTCCCGAGGGCACGTCGCGCCTGCGCATCTCGCTGACGCTCAACGTCGAGGAAGCCGACATTTCGGCCATGGTCGAGGCGCTCGTCGAGGTGTTGGCCTCGGCATGACCAAGCGCATCGTCATCACCGGAACCGATACCGGCATCGGCAAGACGGTGTTTTCGGCGGGATTGGCCGGCCTGCTCGACGGCTTCTACTGGAAGCCGGTGCAATCGGGCCTCGACGGCGAAACCGACAGCCAGGTCGTGGAACGGCTCGCCGGCCTGCCGCCGGGGCGCGTGCTGCCCGAAGTCTATCGGCTGAAGGAGCCGCTGTCGCCACATCGTTCAGCCGAACTCGACGGCGTCGCGATAGACGTCGCAGAGCTGTCGCTTCCGGACCTGCCGGGCCCGATCGTCATCGAAGGTGCCGGCGGACTGATGGTGCCGCTCAACCGGCGCACCAAGTTCATCGACATATTCGCTCAGTGGCGGGTACCGGTCATCCTGTGCGCCCGTACCAAGCTCGGCACGATCAACCACACCCTCTTGTCGATCGAGGCGCTCAGGGCCCGTTCCATCCCGCTCATCGGCATTGCGTTCATCGGCGACGAGGTGGCCGATACGCAAAGAACAATCGTGGAATTCAGCGGCGTTCGCCAGCTTGGCAGGCTGCCGCTGCTCGATCCGCTGACGAGTGGGACGCTGCGGGAAGCGATGATTGCCGGCTTCGACCTCACAGCGATCGCGGGAGGCGAATGATGTCGCAGTCCAGTGTGTGGCATCCCTTCACGCAGCACGCGCTCGAGTTCGCCATCCCCGAGATCGTCCGGACCGAAGGCGCCTACCTCCCCAAGGCCGACGGCACGCGCATCCTGGATGCCATTTCTTCCTGGTGGGTCGTCACCCACGGCCACCGCCATCCCCGCATCGTCAAGGCGATCGAGACGGCCGCTGCGAGCCTCGACCAGATCATCTTCGCCGGCTTCACCCACGAGCCGGCCGAACGGCTGGCCAAGGCGCTTGTCGGCCTCGCGCCGCCCGGCCTCGACTGGGTGTTCTACTCCGACAGCGGCTCAACCTCCGTCGAGGTCGCGCTGAAGATGGCGCTCGGCTATTTCCGCAACATCGACGCGCCGCGCTCGCGCATCGTCGTCATGGAGCACAGCTATCATGGCGACACGATCGGCACGATGAGCGTCGGCGCCCGCGGCGTGTTCAACGCTGCCTACGAGCCGCTGCTGTTCGAGGTCGACACCATCCCGTTCCCGGCCACCGGGCGAGAGCAGGAGACGCTCGATCGGTTCGAGGCCGCTGTCGCGACCGGCGCGCGGCCGCGCTGATCGTCGAGCCGCTGGTGCTCGGCGCCGGCGGCATGCTGATGTATCCGGCCTGGGTTCTGGCCGAGTTGAAAAAGATCGCACAGGCCTCCGGCACGCTGTTGATAGCCGACGAAGTGATGACCGGCTGGGGTCGCACCGGGACCATGTTCGGCTGTGAGCAGGCAGCGATCTCTCCGGACATACTGTGCACCTCGAAGGGGCTGACGGGCGGCGTTGTCCCGCTGGCCGCAACGCTTGCGACCGATGCCATTTTCCAGGCCCACTATTCGACGGACCGCAAGAAGACCTTCTTCCACTCGAGTTCCTACACCGCCAATCCGATCGCCTGCGCGGCGGCACTCGCCAATGTCGAGATCTGGCATGACGAGCCGGTGGCTGAGCGGGTCGCGGCCCTGGGAGCAAAACAGGCTGCTGGGCTTCGGCGTTTTCGCGACAACCCTCGCTTCACTGACAGCCGGGTTACCGGCACGATTGCGGCCCTCGATCTGCGCACCGGCTCCGCCGGCTATCTGGCCGAGATCGGGCCGAAGCTGCGCGCTTTTTTCCTCGAGCGCGGACTGCTCGTGCGTCCGCTCGGCAATGTGCTGTATCTCCTGCCGCCCTACTGCATCACCGGCGAGGAGCTGGATGGTCTCTATCACGCCATTGAGGAGGCCGGCGAACGCTTCGGCGCGAAGCATTGAGCCGATCGTCGCGCATCCTCGGGTTCGGCCATCATGCGCCGGCGCGCAAGGTCGAGAACCCGGAGATCGAAAACCGTCTCGGGCTCGAGCCCGGCTGGATCGAGCGGCGCACCGGGATACGGTCGCGCTTCTGGGCCACGGAAGGAGACACGCTGTCGGGCCTTGCCACGCAAGCCGGCGACATGGCGCTGGCCGATGCCGGCACCGACCGGAGCGATATCGGCCTGTTGTTGCTTGCCACCTCGACGCCCGATCACCTCTTGCCGCCGAGCGCGCCGCTGGTCGCGCATCGGCTCGGGCTCGGCCGCGCCGGCGCGATCGATCTCACCGGCGCCTGCGCCGGCTTCATCTATGCGCTGATGTTCGCGGACGGCTTCACCCGCCTGCACGGCAAGGCGAGCCTGGTCATTGCCGCCAACATCCTCAGCCGCCGTATCAACCCGGCCGAGCGCGCCAGCGCGGTGCTGTTCGCCGACGCCGCCGGCGCCGTGGTGATCGGTCCCTGCGAGGATCCCGACCGGGGCATCCTCGGCGCATCGGTGGATTCCGACGGCTCTCGCTACGGACTGATCCAGATTCCGGCGGGCGGAAGCAACAAGCCCTTCCACGCCGACCTCGACCTCGCTGAGACCCGGATGACCATCACCGACGGCCGCGAGGTGTTCGCCAAGGCGGTCGAGATGATGACAGCCTGCTCGCGGGACGCGCTCACTGCAGCCCGAATAGAGCCGCAAGACATCGACCGGTTCGTGCCGCATCAGGCTAACGCCCGGATTTTCGACGCGGTCGGCAGGAACCTCGGCATTGCCGACCATGCAGTCGTCAAGACGATCACCGACTACGGCAACTCGTCCGCCGCGACGATCCCGCTGTCGCTGTCGCTCGCCAATCAGGCTGAGCCGTTTCGGCCGGGCGAGAAACTACTGCTGGCGGCGGCGGGCGCCGGGCTCAGCGGAGGCGCTGTCGTGGTCGGAATATAGGCGGTTAACCGTCTGCGCCGCGAGGGGACGGTTGCCCGAATCGAGGATGAAGTGACCAGCGGGCTAACAGGCCGTGGATCGGCTTCGGATATGACCAGGGGCACCGTAGGCAACCTCCGCGGCATACCGGGCGATCCGGCAATGAGAGCCGCCGCCATCATCGCCGAAAAAGCGCCTGGTCGGCGTCAAAATTACCGCCCCAGTGAGCGCCAATAGTCCAATAGCAATAGAGGACCATACCGGTCCTCGCTACGACACGACGCATTGTCAGGCTTCAATAACAACGTCCGCTGTTGGCGTGGCCTGGCAAGAAAAGCATGACACGTTGCCGGCGTGACTGAAGTCTATCCGGTGCATGCACTCCCCGCCAAGAATGCGTAACTCGCAGGATTCACATTTTCCTGCTCGGCACCCGTTAGTCATCTCGATCCTGCGGAGTCGGTAGACTCGGGAAGCGATCCTGTCGCGAGTCAAGGTCAGCGTCCTTCATGGCCGCTCGGATCGGGTCATTAAGTTGGTCCGCCCTCGACCTACTTGAGGCTAGCAGCTTCTCGCGCCTGCAGTTCAAGCCTTTTCAAATGCTCAAACAGAATGGTGCCCTCCCGCTCATTGTGAGCCGCGGCGGCTTCAACAGCGCTCTTCTCATCGCCACGGAGCAGCGTGTCGATGATCGGAGCGTGCTGCGAAAGGATGTCGGCCGGGTCTTGGACTAGCTCGTCACTGGACCGAATGTATATGCGGGCCTGATGTTCGATCAGGGAATACTGGTCCCGCAGTCGCCCATGTTGGGCCAAGGCCACGATCGACTTATGAAGGTTCATGTCTTCCTGCGCGATGGCTCTATGATTGTTGCGCTTTGCACAGGCGGCCTTCAATCGTTCGTAAGCCGATCTCAGCGCTGCCGCCACTCGCCCATCAGGATCGTTGTTCCTCACACGTAGAGCGACCAGCCGGCTAGCCAGTGCCTCCAGGCTGGCTCTCAAGGTATAGAGCTCCCAAGCATCGTGTGAACTCAGTGTCATGACGGTCCATCCGGTGTAGGGCACCTGCACGAGAAGGCCTTCCTGCACTAGCTGGTGGAAGGCGGTGCGAATCGTGCCGCGCGACACTCCGACCTGCTCGGACATCAATATCTCGGTGAGCCTCGACCCAAGAGGTATGTCGCCCTCCAGTATTGCCTCGCGCAGCCTATCGGCTGCCTGGGCTTCAGTGCTGCGCTTCTGCACTTTCTTCACGGAGAATGCCGAGCCTGAATCCATAAGCGCCCCCAATTGCGAGCCCGCACGCTGGTTTTTGGAAACGACCGGTGAGCGACGCTCCGAGGGACCTCACGAGTTCCACCCATCAGGGCTAGCCCTGCGCCGAGATGGCCGCGACGCTGCCGACAGCGCAGCAGTCGATTCCAACATAACATTCCATGCCCCGGTTAGACAGGCGCAGATTCTCGACTATCCAAAAATCAATCGTCGGTCAATTGATTGTTTGACAATCGACAATAAGTGAGGCATTAGTCCTCTCGGCTACGGCAGCTCGCAACGTGCAAGCGGCCGCCCGTTAACCGAACCAAAGCCGAGTTCTCAATGTCGAAAATTCGCAACCTCGAAGAGATCCTGTCACGGGGTGAGATTGCGTCGCGAAGGATAGTCGCGGAGATTGCCAACCGCACTCTCGAGCGGCTCGACAGCTACCAGCGCATCCGCACGCTAATGCGTCTGGAGGGCGACACGCTTCATATCGGCGTGCGGTCTTGGGACCTGTCGCTTAAGCGCAACGTGTACCTGTTTGGCGCCGGGAAAGCCTGCAACCACATGGCCATGGCGGTTGATCACGTGCTGGGCGACCATCTGACGCACGGAATCGCGATCGTGAAAGTTGCGGAGGAGACCGACCGCTTCAACAAAACCGAAGTGTTCGTAGGAGGGCATCCTCTTCCAAACGAGGAAGGCCTTCGCGCGTCGAGAAAGATGATCGAAATCATCGATCACTCAGGCCCGGACGATCTGTTCATCGTGGTCATCAGTGGCGGCAGCTCGGCCTTGATGTCCTGTCCCCGGGACGGAATTTCGCTGCAGGACGAAATAGACGCAACCAATGTCCTGCTGAAGTCGGGTGCCGGCATCTTCGAGATCAACGCCGTGCGTCGCCACATCTCGGCTCTGAACGGCGGCATGCTGGCAAAGCGCATCCAAGACGTCGGAGCTGAACTGATTGGGTTTGGCATCAGCGACGGCGTCGGGTCGCCTGCGACGGGCGACGTTGCCGTTCCCTATACCGCTTACAAAAGCACGCCGATGGGCCCCGATCCGACGACGTTGGACGATGCCCGCGCGACGATCGTCAACCGCAATCTATCCGATCGCATGCCGAAAAGCGTTTTCGACTACTTGATGAACGCCGGACCGGAAGCGGAGACGCCCAAGGCCTTTCCGGACAATACGTACTTCCTTCTCAACACGCTGCCCGACTCCTGCATCTACGCCAAGGAGATCTGCGAGGAGATGGGGATTCCGGCCATCATCGTAACGTCTTTCCTTGAGGGTGAAAGCCGCGACGCCGGCACATTTTTCGCCTCCCTGGCCCGGGAGATTCAAACGTATGGAAACCCCGTGAGGGCTCCCTGCGTGCTGCTGAGCTCCGGGGAAGTCACGACGCAGATCCTGGACGATAGCGTGATCAACGGGCACGGCGGGCCAGGCCAGGAAATGGCTGTGGGCTTCGCCATCGCAGCCGACAAGAGCCCAGGCGCCTGCCTGTTGTCGATCGACAGCGAAGGCACGGACGGCACCACTAAAGTCGCCGGCGGCATCACCGACTCCAGTTGCCTGAAGGCCGCGAAGGGCAAAGGCATCAACCTCTATCAGGCATTGCGCGAGCATAGCTGCTTCGAGGCGCTCGACGCCATTCAGTCCACGGTCTTCACGGGCAACACGGGCACCAACCTATGCGACCTAAACATCCTTTACGTTCCGGATTTGAAGCATGGCCAGCGATAGACAAGACGGGATTGCGTCCGTAAGGGCGCAGCAGATCATCGACTGCAAGTGCCGCCCCGCCGTCGAAGTCGAGGTCTGCACCGAAAGTGGCGCGATCGGCCGTGGCGCGGCGCCAACCGGTACCTCGGTGGGAATGCACGAGTCCTTCGTCCTGCGCGACGGCGACCCTTCCACCTACGAGGGGCTCAGCGTCCACAAGGCGGTGCACAAAGCCACCGACGTGATCGGTCCGGCCTTATTGGGGATGAATGTCTTCGACCAGCGCGCGATCGACCACAGAATGATCCAACTCGATGGCACGCCGAACAAGCGGAACCTCGGGGGCAATACCATCTATTCGGTGTCGATCGCGACGTTCCGCGCTGCGGCAGCCGCGCTAAACGTGCCTCTTTACGACTACATCGCCGGCGGCAACATCCAGACCGTGCCAGTGCCTTGCTTCAACATCGTCAACGGCGGCCGCTACGAGCAACTGACGCAAGCGTTCAACGAATTTCTGATCGTTCCGTATGGCACCGACAGCGTCGACTTCGCAATCGAGATGGCCGTGGCCGTTTTCCGCAAACTTGGCGAAGTGCTGACCAGCTACCTCGGTCACAAGCCACACGTCGCAAGCTCATATGGCTACGCGGCCCCGTCAGACGATCCGGCGGTAGTCCTGGGACTCATGCAACAGGCGATCGATGCCTGCGGGTACACTGGCCGGATCGCGTTTGCTCTCGATTGCGCCTCGAGCGAAATATACGATGCGCAGACGCGGACTTATTTGCTGAAGGGCAAGCGGATCAGCTCCGACGAGTTGATCGCATATGCCAGGTCGCTGACCGAAACATTCGATCTCGTCTTCATCGAAGACCTGCTCGATGAGAATGATTGGTCTGGCTTTCCAAAGGCGGTCCAGGAGATTCCGCGGACCATCATCCTTGGTGACGATCTGACGGTCACCAACGCCGGCCTGCTGCAGAAGGCCTTTGAAACTCGCGCCATCGGCGGTTTCGTCCTGAAGCCCAACCAGGTAGGCACGGTCACCGAGGCACTGGACGCCTACTACTTGGCCCAGAAGCACGGAATAATCGCAGTTCCGTCAGGACGGTCCGGCGGGGTCGTCGACGATGTCGTCATGGACTTCTCCGTGGGCCTGCAGGTTCCGTTCCAGAAGAATGGCGCGCCGCGTTCGGGGGAGCGTATCGAGAAGTTGAATTTCCTGATGCGCGCAAACGCGCGCAGCCCGGGCTGCCACCTCTACGACATATCGAACTTGCTGCGTTTTGGCCGCGACGCATCGGCCGCATGAACAGTCTTCACTCACCTAAACAAGGGTCGCCCAGATGTATCCGAAAATCGACTTCCTCTACCTCTCTGAACCCGACATGATCGAAGCCGGCGTCCTGGATGCAAAACGCTGCGTCGAGGTTTGCGAAGAGACCTTCGCCCTCCTCGGCAAAGGCGACTATTTGATGGGCGGAGCAAATCACAACAATCACGGGATGAACATCGTCTTCCCGAAGACGTCGGAGTTTCCCAACATGCCCGTCGCCGGACCGGACCGTCGCTTCGCGGCGATGCCTGGTTACCTCGGCGGGCGCTTCGATGTCTGTGGCAACAAGTGGTACGGATCGAACCACGCCAACGCCGAAAAGGGATTGCCGCGGTCGATCCTTACCATGATGCTCAACGACAAAGACACAGGCGCCCCGCTCGCGCTGATGTCGGCCAATCTCCTCAGCGCCGCAAGAACCGGGGCCGTGCCAGGCGTCGCGGCGAAGCATCTCGCGAACAAGGACGCAGAGACCGTCTCCGTGATCGGTTGCGGCCCGATTAACAAGGCCTGCTTCACAGGCGTCATGACGCAGCTCTCCAACGTCAAAAAGGTCGTTTGCTTCGACCTGTTCCTTGACAAGGCGAACGAGTTCGCCAGTTGGGCAGCCGAGAAGTACGGAGTTGAGGCGGTGGGCGTTGACGACGCCGAAGCAGGCTTCCGCGGCGCCGACGTCATCACCATCGCGGCTTCGCGGCTCAAGCCACTCCATTTCAAGGACGAATGGATCAAGGAGGGGGCCACCCTGCTGGTCTCAGGCCCGGTCAATGCGGACGAGTCGTTCCTGACTAAATGTGGAATCGTCTACGACCATACCCCGCTGCAGGAAGCCTATGTCGAGGACGCTATCGGCTCCGGCAACAAGGACGCCTATTACAGCAACGTGATCGGTGGGCCGTTCTATCGGCTGATCGACGCCGGCAAGCTCCCGGCGCTCAAAGACTCGACTGGCCTGGGCGACGTGGTCAACGGCAAGAAGCCCGGCCGCCGGGGCAAGAAGGATCGCGTGATCTTCATCGCGTGCGGGATGGCTGTCTTCGACATAAGCTGGGGTTTCGAGCTGTATAAGACCGCTCAAAAGAAGGGACTTGGGACATCGCTGAACCTCTGGGACCGACCCAGCGGACTTTGATCGTCAGGCATTCGACCGCGATTTCGCCGTCCGGCGGGGCCAGCGTTGCGCATTATTACCGACTAATTTTTCAACGCGAGGGGACGGGCTGGCCAGCGGGCGCGCACGCGCGGTCGCTGGCTTTGTGCCGCACGTTGACGCGTGAAAGCTACGGTGGACAGCGTGGAAGGCGCTGTTCTGAGCGATCTTCAAGCAAGCATCACAAAGCTCTTGACTTTGTCGACATAATGAAGACATTAAGTCGGTAACCCTCTGAGTACCTGCTTGGCACTTGCCAGGCGCATAAGAAAGGCCGCTGTTCAAAGCGGCCGGGGAAATGGTCGGGAGCGATCAAAGTTGCTTCCGAAAACATCCCGCGTGTCGGGACTAGGCTGGGAGTTGCAAGTGAGCGATCAACCATTCGTATCGGTTCGTGGCCTGCAGAAGAACTACGGGGCGCTCAAGGTGCTCGACGGTCTCGACCTGAACATGAATCGCCGCGACCGGATCCTGGTGATCGGGCCAAGCGGCGGCGGCAAGAGCACGCTTCTACGCTGCCTCATGGGCCTGGAACAGATCCAGGGCGGGAACATTTCGATCGATGGCGCCAAGTACATCGTCGGCGGACCCCGCAAGACGCAGATCAGCGCTGACATCCAAAAGCAGATCGGCATGGTGTTTCAGAGCTACACGCTATTCCCTCACCTGACGGTGCTCGGGAACCTCACGCTCGCCCCAATCAGGTCTCGAGGCGTCAATCGGGAAAAGGCCGAGGCGCGCGCTATCGAACTGCTGCGGCGCTTCGGGCTCGAGTCCAAAGCGAAGGCGTTTCCGGCTGCCCTTTCTGGTGGCCAGAAGCAGCGCGTGGCGATCGCGCGCGCACTGATGTTGGATCCCAAGCTTATGCTCTTCGACGAGGTTACCTCGGCTCTTGACCCCGAACTGGTCAACGAGGTCATCGCCATGATCACCGAACTCGCCGACGGCGGCATGCCGATGATGATCGTCACGCACGACATGTGGTTCGCGAAGAAGATCGCGACACGCGTGATATTCTGCGCCGGCGGGGTCATCGCGGAAGACGCGCCGCCAGAAGAATTCTTTGCCTCTCCGAAGACGTCGAGGGTGCGGGATTTCATTCACAATGTCTTGCACGCCGACTGAAGGAGACGGCGACCATGCAAAACATCGATTTCTTCTATGTGATCAACAGCTGGCCGATGCTGGTCCAAGGATTGGTAGTTACGCTCCAGCTGACGCTATGGGCGAACGTGATCGGGCTTGTCGCCGGGTTCCTGCTTGCGTTCCTTGCGAACGCGCCGATCGCGCCTGTCCGCTGGATAGCCCGGCTGTACATAGACTTTTTCCGGTGCACTCCGGTGCTCGTCCAGGTCGTTTGGTTCTTCTTTTGCATTCCGATGCTGTTCAATGTTTTCTGGTCGCCGGTATTTATGGGCATCCTGATCCTGGGCATGAACCAGACGGCATTCAACGGCGAGGCATTTCGCGCAGCAATCCAGTCGATACCTAGCGCGCAGAAGGATGCCTGCGTCGCGCTTGGCCTAAATCCGTGGACACGGATCTTCCACGTAATCTTGCCTCAAGCGTTTCGGACAGCGACACCTGTGCTCATCACCAACGCGATCGGCATTTTCCAGCAGAGCTCGCTCGTCGCGCTCGTGGGCGTCGCAGACCTCATGTACCAGGGCAAACTCCTCTCGACGCAAACCTACCGTCCGATTGAGACCTTCACGTTTCTCGCGGCGTTCTACCTGGTCATCGCCGTGCCGTTCGGCCGGCTAGCCGCATATTTCGAACACCGCAGCGAACGTCAGAGCAGGGTTTGACGGCAATGGCTGATCTGGATTTTTCCGTCCTTGTCACTTACCGCGACGCACTTCTCCGAGGCCTGCTCTACTCGATCGAGCTGACGGCCCTGTGCGGGCTGGCGAGCCTCTTGTTTGGTTTCGTGATCAGCCTTGGAAGGCAATCCAGCCTCGTTCCAATCCGTTGGTTGTCGTCCCTGTACGTCGAGATTTTGCGCGGAACGCCCGTCCTCATCACGCTGTTCTGGGTATTCTTCTGTTTTCCGTTACTTTTCGGCGTGGAGTTTGGACCTTTCCTGTCGTCGTTCATCGCCCTGACGCTTTTCACATCGGCAATCACCAGCGAATCCTTTCGGTCGGCGTTGAAGTCGATCGGCCGCGACCAGTACGACGCCTGTAAGGCGCTGGGGCTTTCGGCATTTACGCAGGCGACGTTTGTCGTGGCGCCGCAAGCCGTCATCCGGGCGATTCCGAACTTGATGTCGAACCTCGTGAGCCTGTTCAAGGAGAGCGCACTCGTCTCGGCCGTCGGGGTGGTGGAGCTGATGTATACGGCTCAAAACATATCGAACATCACCGCGAGACCCGTGGAGGTTCTGACCACGGCTGCTCTCATCTATTTCGTCATCGGCTGGACTCTCACCCGCCTGGTGAACGTCCTTGAGAGGCGTCTGCTTTTCCGGATGAGCGTCTAGCCACCTGATTTTCGCTGAACAGGCTCCCGCGAGAACCGACAACACCGAGATTGTCCCCGGCCAAAAAAAGGATTCGTCATGCCCATCACCCGCCATCAAATCGGCACCCGCATGAGCCAAGCGGTGATTTGCAACGGAATTGCCTTCCTGGCCGGACAGGTTGCCCACGGAGCCCGCGGCGCTTCGGTTCACGAGCAGACGCTCGATATCCTTGCGCGCATTGATGCTTTGCTCGCGGAGATCGGAACCTCGAAGGACCGCCTCCTTTCGGCCACCGTCTGGCTGGCCGACATTGCGACGTTCAACGAAATGAACGCTGTTTGGGACGCTTGGGTCTCCAAGGGAAACACGCCGGCGCGAGCATGCGTGGAAGCTCGATTGGGTTCGCCTGATTTCACGGTTGAAATCATGGCAACGGCGGCCTGCGGAGCCAACGCCTAGGCGGATCAATCGGCTGGCGGCTGCATCGGCGGCCGCCAGGAGAAGAAACGCTGCAGCTAGTCGCCTTCTCTGGCGAGACGCATTTCCGATGCGACGCTGCGATTCAGGTATTGAACGAAGCGGCCTCTGAACTGTTCGGCGTGGAGATGTGCAGCCTGTTCGGCTGCATCGGCATCGCGCCTGACAATGGCCTCAACGATGTCCGTGTGTCCTTGGGCCAGTTTCTCGACCGTGGTGCCTCGTCGCTCGAACTCGAAATGGAAGTGGAGGATCCGGCGCCCCTCATCCAAAAGACGCTGGTAGGCAGCCGTGAAATATCTGTTTCGTCCGGCCCGCGAGACCGCCATGTGGAACGCATAGTTGGCCTCAATCATCGGCAGCGAGTCCCCGGTCTCCAGGCTGACCCCCGCGGCCTCTTCGTAACCCCGCTGGGTGGCGACCAACGTTTCGATGTCTTTCTCGGTTCGGAAATGAGCCGCTGAACGATGGGTGACACGCTGCAATAGGTCGAGCGCGTCGAGAAAATCGGGTATCGCCTGTATATCGAGCGGCGCGACGATCGTGCTTCGGTTGGGCAAGATTTGAACAAGGCCCTCGCTGGAAAGACGCACAAGCGCCTCACGAATTGGCGAACGAGAAAGGTTGAACCGCTCGCTAAGCCGGACCTCATCCAAGGCTGCCCCAGGATTTATCTTAACCCGCAGAATGTCTTGGCGGAGCTGCAGGTAGACGCGGCTGCTGCCGGTTTCCTTCTTCGGCCCGTCATCAGTAGTGCCGTTCGCAGTCGTCTCCTTGGCATGCGCTCCTTTGGTGCTGCGCTTGCCGCGAACGCTCTGATCCATATTCTAAGCCTTTGATTTTGCTCGGGCCAGGCGTCGCCAAACTACCACGTTGTCCGAAGCGCGTAAGTCAAACATCACCTCCTCATTCTACATATTGCATGCGGAATGTCGACGCGCTTTCGAAATTCAGCAAGGACTAAATGCACGGGGAACCAAGGCATTTGGCCAAAGGCTGCCCTTCCTACGATTGCGCGCTGCCGAATATGCCATTGACATCGGCGACCTAATGTCTATAGTTTGTCGACAATAGATATGCATAAGGCGAACAGCGCCTTGCGCTGCGGCCCCTCGGGGAGAGAAAGCGATGCCCAACGTGCGCATTGAAATGCTTGCTGGCCGCAGCCGGGAACAGAAACGAGAGCTGGCAGAAGTGTTTACGCGCGAGATGGCTCGCATAGCGAACTGCAAGCCTGAAGCAGTGCACGTAGTGTTTGCAGATGTCGATCGGAGCGACTGGGCGATCGGCGGAGCGCTGACGGATGAGCCTTCCGCTCGCAAATAAGGCTCGGCACGGTCATAGCGAACGCTTGGAAAACCGCCGCTTCTTCGGCCGTCGTTAAGGCCAATTGGAGCGGCCCGGGCAGGCCCGATGCACCGGCGCCCGGAAGGAATGTCCACTCTTGCAAAGAGCAGAAAGGAGGCGCGTCAACCTGGCAACCGATGTTGCAAGCCGACCAATTACCCTAACAGCAGACCAACCTAACAGCCGAAAGAATGGGAGTAGCGAAATGAAAATTGGGAACCTCGTTAAGTCGATCATGGCCGCGGCGTTCATCGCGGGAACTGCGATGTCTGTCGCCAAGGCAGATTCCGAATCCGGCTACTGGCAGGATATCCAGAAGAGCGGCACGCTTCGCTGCGGTGCCGCGGTGGCGCCGCCTCACGTTATCCGCGATCCGCAAACCGGGGAGTTCAGCGGCACGTTCGTCGACCTTTGCAAGCAGTTCGCCGATGTCCTCGGCGTGAAGGCGCAGATGGTGGAGACATCCTGGGACAACATCGTAGCCGGCCTGCAGGCGAACCGCTGGGACATGTCGATGGCCCTGAACCAGAACCCCAAGCGCGGCATGGCCATCGCCTTTAGCGAGCCTGTCGTCCAGTTTCAGGTCAGCGGCATCTATGACAAAGCCAACCCGAAGTTCGCGACGCCTCCGAAGTCGCTAGCCGATCTCGACAAGGCAGGGACGACGATCATCATCATGTCGGGCACTTCGATCGACGGCACGCTGACGCCGCAGATCAAGAACGCCACGATCCTCCGGCTGCCCGACATTGACGCGACCCGCCTCGCCCTCTCCTCGCATCGCGGCGACATCCTAATGGACGACGGCGACAGCAACGCGCTCTTCGCGGCCACTGCAAAGGACCGTTGGGCCACGCTCTTGCCGAACCCCGCGATCTCGAAGCAGGGCATCGCTTTCGGTCTGCGCCGCTCCGCGTCTTACGCCGACATCCAGGCCCTAAACTACTTCATCACCGAGAAGAACGCGATCGGCGAGATCGACAAGATCGCGCAGGGCTACGTCGACAAGCTGGCCTCCCAAGGCAAATAATGGCTGGCAATGCGGCAGCGCCCGGCGGTGCTGCCGCATTGCGGAATTCTCAGACGTTACTTAGCCGGTAGGAAAAGAGGGCCAATCCTCCGGCCGCGCATTACGGATCAGGCCCTGCGGGATGGAGAGTGTCATGGCTAGCGAGAAGCCCCCCCTGCGTAGCGAAGCTTGGTTCAAGCGCATCGACAATACTGGCTACGAGCATCGGACGCACCTCAAGGCGCGAGGTGCGCTGCCTGACATGTTCGAGGGCAAGCCAGTGATCGGCATCGCCAACTCGGCTTCCGACCTGGTCCCTTGCAATGCCCATCTGACTGGCCTCGCGGAATGGGTCGCGAAAGGCGTTCTTGAGGCGGGCGGCTTCCCATTGATCTTCTCGACGATGTCTATCGGCGACTCGATCATGCGTCCGAGCGGTATGCTGTTTCGAAACATGATGAGCATGGAGCTCGAAGCGACCCTGCGCGCCAATCCCCTCGATGGCGTCGTGCTCCTCACAGGTTGCGACAATACCGCCCCCGCTTACATGATGGGCGCCGCAAGCGTCGATCTTCCCACCATCGTGGTTCACGGTGGCGGCATGATCAACGGCAAGGTCGGCGTACGACAGGTCGGGTCTGGCTCCGACATCTTCCGGATGCATGGCGAGTACAAGGCGGGCCGGATGACCAAGCAGGCTTTCCTGGACTCCGAATACGGAATGTCGCGCAGCAACGGCCATTGCAACACGATGGGTACTGCTACGACGATGGGATGCCTGGCGGAAGCGCTTGGCCTGAGCCTGTCAGGATCGGCAGCTATCCCTGCGGTAGACGGACGCCGCAAAGGCTCGGCACAGCTGTCGGGGCGCCGGATCGTGGAGATGGTGAGGGAAGATCTGACCTTCTCAAAGGTCGTGGACCGCCGCGCCCTGGAGAATGCAATCCGAGTCAATGCTGCGCTCGGCGGCAGCACCAACGCGATCATCCATCTGACTGCCTTGGCGGGCCGACTTGAAATCCCGCTGACCTTGGAGGACTTCGAAGAGAACTGCCGCTCGATCCCGCTCCTCGCCAACATCGTGCCCAATGGCAAGTTCCTGGTGGAGGAATTTTACTCGGCGGGCGGACTGCCTGCCCTCATAGCTTCGCTCGGCGAGCGTCTGAATCTGGATGCGATTACCGTCAGCGGAAGGTCGCTGCGCGAGGACATTGGCGATGCGACGACGCTCGACGAGGAGATCATCGCGCCCTTTGACAGGCCTGTCAAACCGCAAAACGCGCTTCGCGTCCTCAAGGGAAACCTTGCCCCCAGTGGCGCGGTGATCAAGCCGTCGGCCGCCAGCCCGAACTTGCTGAAGCACACCGGACGCGCAGTCGTGTTCGAGTCGGTAGAAGACCTCGACAAGCGAATTGACGATCCGGCCTTGAACATAGACGAGACCTGCGTGCTGGTGCTCAAGGGTATCGGTCCGAGGGGATATCCCGGGATGCCGGAACTCGGCAACATCCGCCTGCCTGCCCATTTGCTGGCCAAGGGCGTGACAGACATGGTCCGGGTGTCGGACGGACGCATGAGTGGCACCGCATATGGAACGGTCGTTCTTCACGTGGCTCCGGAGTCATCGATCGGCGGGCCGCTCTCGCTGGTGCGCGATGGCGACATGATCTCGCTTGACGTGACAGCCGGGTCGCTGACCCTCGAGGTACCGGAAGATGAATTGGAGCGCCGCCGTTCGGACAAACCCACGGGGATAGCTAACCCGAAACGCGGTTATGAGCGCCTGTTCGTCGATCACGTGCTGCAGGCAGACAAAGGTCTGGATTTCGACTTCCTGGTGGGCCGCAGCGGCAGTGCCGCGCCAACGCGGCGACCATTCTAGAGTCCCCGGCGCGATTCCCTCCAGGGCGACGGCGGCTTTTACGCCAAGTGACCCGGCAGTGCTCCGCCCGACTGCCACCAACGTCGACACGAGTTGAACAAGACTCACGTTGACAGAGTAAGGTTTTTTCTGCATATCTTTTGTCGACATGAGATCGACTTATTGTGGAGGAATGGTTCTATGAGGCATGGCCGGATTGGAGTGGACATCGGCGGCACCTTTACAGACCTGGTCCTTTTGGACAGTGAGGGACAAACCTTTTTCACGAAGGTGTCTTCGACCCCTGCGGCGCCAGAAGACGCGGTGCTGACGGGCACGCAGCTCATCCTCGAGCAGGCAGGCCTGGGCGTAAGTGCGGTCACGGAAGTTCTCCACGGTACCACCGTGGGCTCCAACACCCTACTCCAGAAGGCCGGGGCCAAGACCGGACTGATCACGACCAAGGGTTTTCGAGACGTTCTGGAGATCGGCCGCGTGCGAACGCCTTCGATGTTCGACCTCACTTGGACCAAGGCCGAACCGCTGGTCACCCGTCGCTACCGTCGTGAAGTCGACGAACGCGTCAGTGCCTCGGGCGAAATCCTGAAGCCCGTGGACGTGGAAGACGTGATCGCGATCGGCCGCGACTTCGAGGCCGAGGGCATCGAGTCGGTAGCGATCTGCTTTCTCAACTCGTACCGGAATCCGGAAAACGAGAGGAACGCGCTGGAGGCGTTCAGCAAAGCCTTCCCATCCATCTGGGTCACCGCATCCGTCACAGTGCTGCCTGAGATCCGTGAATACGAGCGGACGTCGACCACGGCGGTCAATGCCTACGTTTTACCGGCGCTCCGGCGGTATCTTACCAGTCTCGAGAACGGCCTCCGCGGGCTAGGCGTGAAGGCGCCGCTGCTGGTGTCCAACTCGAACGGGGGGCTCTCGACGGCCGCGCTAGCGCAGGAGAAGCCAGTCTTCTTCATCTCGTCGGGCCGCTCGGCGGGCGTCGTCGGCGGCGGACGCCTAGCAAGCTCGATCGGCGAGCAGGATCTGGTGGTGTTCGACATGGGCGGCACCACTGCCTCTGCGTCCTTGATCCACGAAGGCCAGCTTACCCGCACGAACGAATACGAGTTTCGGGCGGGGATCTCGACCCCCAGCCGGTTCATCAAAGCCGGCGGCTATCTGATGCGCGTGCCCACTGTCGACGTGGCGGAAGTGGGTAGCGGGGCAGGATCCATCGCCTGGCTGGACTCCGGCAACCTCCTGCATGTCGGGCCTGTCTCCGCCGGTGCGTTTCCGGGGCCCGCCTGCTACGGCAAGGGAGGCGAACGGCCGACTGTTACCGACGCTAACGTCGCGCTGGGGTTCTTGCCCGACACGCTCGCCGGCGGCAGCCTCAAGCTCGATGTAGAGGACGCGCGTGGGGCGATCCGCCGTGATATCGGCGATCAGCTTGGCCTTACCGTCGAAGAGGCGGCGATCGGTATCCGTGAGATCGTCAACGTCAACATGGCTCGCGCCATTCGCGCTGTTACGGTCGAGCGCGGCGTCGATCCTCGCGATTTTACGCTGCTTGCTTTCGGCGGGTCGGGCCCCGTTCACGCATGCGACCTCGCTCGCACTCTCGGCATTCGTCGCGTGCTGTTCCCGCGGGCCCCTGGTGTGTTCACCGCCATGGGTATGCTTGCAGGCTCCGTCGAACGCTATTTGATCGAGAGCATGCCCGGCGCACTGCATGAGGCCAAGCCGGGGAACGTCGCCGAGGCAGTGGAGCGGCTGAAGGCGGAGGCGACCGAGGCGCTGGCGGAGGAAGGCTATAGCGCCGATCAGATCGGGTGGGAGTTCGAACTCGACCTCCGCTACAGAGGCCAGGACTCCGAGCTGCAGATCGGGCTGGACGATACAACGGCCTTCGACCCCGTGGCGACCCGAGAGGCGTTCCTGAGGGCTTATCGATCCATGTACGGGTACGCGTCATCGGATGATGTCGACATCGTAAACCTGCGGCTTAGGGCCCGCGGGATAAGCGCAGAGAGCCTCGACTTCACCGCGCTCAAGTCGGAGCAGCTCGTCACGGCAAATGCCGCGGCCAATTGCCGCCGCGTCTACTTCAGCCGCGAGAGCGGATGGATCGACACTCCGGTGATCGATCGATCGGCATTGCGCGACTCGATTTCTGGACCCGTGATCCTGCAGAGCGTGGACACCACGATCGTCGTCCCGCCCGAAGCTAGTGCCGCGCTGGATGACGCTGGCAATGTCGTCGTCACACTCTGAACGGATGGGAGCCCGCGTCATGACTTTTCCGAAGAACGAAAGAAAAATCGACCCCATCACCTTCGCGGTGATCAAGAGCGCACTCGACACCATCGTCGACGACATGGCCTACGCTGTGATGCGCACAGCCCGCTCACCGATCGTGCGCGACGTGCTCGATTACTCGGTGACAATGTGCGACCGACAGGGGCGCATCATGTCCCAGGCCAAGACCGTCGCCCTTCACCTCGGGGCGGTGCCGGATGCCATGGAAGTGGTCCTCGCGAAGTTCAAGGGTGACCTGCATCCCGGAGACGTGGTGGTCCTCAACGACCCCTACCAAGGGGGAATGCACCTTCCAGACATCTTCATGTTCAAGCCGATCTTCCATCGAGACGAACTGCAGGGCTTCTCGATCGTCGTCGCTCATCACTGCGACGTGGGAGGACGCGTTCCTGGGTCCAATGCGAGCGACTCCACCGAGATCTTCCAGGAAGGCATCCGCATCGCGCCGATGAAGCTCTACGACCGCGGCGTTCCGAACCGCACGCTTCTGACTATCATCGAAAAGAATGTCCGCCTACCCGATCTGGTGATCGGCGACCTCGAGGCTCAATACGCCACGTGCAACATCGGCGAGCGCGAGCTGTTGAAGCTGTTCAACCGATACGGCGCCGACGACTTCAACATCTATCTCGACGAGCTCATCGACTATGGCGAGAAGCTCACGAGGAACGCGATCAGCAGTTGGCCAGACGGAGACTACGAGTTCACCGACTACATAGACGGTGACGGCTTCGATCTGGCGCCGATCCCGATCAAATGCCGGATCACCGTCAAGGGCGACCATCTCGCGGTCGATTTCGACGGTTCATCGCCCCAGGTGCGCGGCGCGATCAACTCGACCTTGTCATTCGTCAAGTCGGCGACTTACCTCAGCGTTCGCTGCGCCCTTGAGGCCGAAGTCCCCAACAACGCCGGCGTCTACCGCTGCATCGACGTGACTGCGCCAGAGGGTTCCATCCTCAACCCGCTTATGCCTGCGCCCGTCGCAGCGCGAGCTCTCACTGGCTACCGCGTTGTCGACACGGTCATGGGCGCACTCGCGCAGATCGCGCCGAAGCGAATGATGGCGGCTGGCGAAGGCGGCAACACCGTGATCGCGATCGGCGGGTACGACGCCGACCGACAGCCGTTCGTGCTGGTCGACATGATCAACGGAGCCTGGGGCGGCCGATTCAACCAGGACGGCATCGAAGGGGTGACCAATCCCTCCCAAAACATGTCGAACCTCCCTATCGAGACCCTGGAAGCGCGTTACCCCATCCGCATGGAAGAATACTCGCTGCGGGCCGATTCCTGTGGAGCCGGAAAGTACCGGGGCGGTCTGGGACTTACACGTCAGTACAGATTGCTTGCGGATGAAGCTATCCTGCAGGTCCGTGCCGACCGTACAGACCACGCTCCGTATGGCCTGTTTGGCGGCAAGCCGGGCTCCAACTCGCGCAACATCCTGAACCCGGACAGCAGTGGGCGAGAGGAACTACCGGGAAAGGTAACGCGCACCGTCCACGCTGGTACGGTGATCCGCCATGAGCAGGCCGGAGCCGGAGGCTACGGCCCACCTGAAGAGCGGAGCATGGCAGCGGTGGAAGCCGACCTGCACGATGGAAAGATCACGCCGGAATACGCCGCAAAGCACTATGGCGTCGTCCCAGTTGAAGGAGCCGCAAATGGCTGACCTTTCGCGTTTCGCCATCAATCAGATAACGACCTACAAATGGTCGATGGCCGAAGCCATCGACGGCTACGCGAAGCAGGGCGTCGGGGGAATAGCCTGCTGGCGCCAGTATCTCGACGAATATGGCGTTCAACAGACTGCCCGTCACCTGCGCGATGCGGGCTTATGGGTAGCGTCGCTCTGTACCAGTGCCTGGCTCAACGCCGACACCGAGGCCGATTTCGAGGCTGCGATCGACGAGAATCGACGCATCCTCGACAACGCCGCGGCGATCGGCGCGCCTTGCGTCGTCATGGTAGTGGGAGGGCTGCCCAAGAACTCCAAGGATATCGCAGGCCAGAGATCGAGGGTACGCGACGCGCTGCACACCTTGGCGCCCCACGCACGTTCAGTTGGGGTGAAACTCGGCCTGGAGCCGCTTCACCCGATGTATGCCGGCGATCGATCGGTGCTGAATTCCATCAGGGAAGCTAATGACCTTTGCGACGAACTCGGCGACGAGGCGGCAGGGCTTGTCCCCGACGTCTATCATTGTTGGTGGGATAGCGCTTTCGAGCGGGAGCTGCGTCGGGCTGGTCCGAAGCGCATCCTTACCTTCCACTACTGCGATTGGCTGGTGCCCACCCGCAACATGCGCGATCGCGGCATGGTCGGCGATGGCGTGGTCGACATTCCGCGGATACGAGGCTGGTTGGACGACATCGGCTATGCAGGCGTTTTCGAACTCGAGATCTTTTCAGAACTCGATTGGTGGACGAGGCCGGGCGAAGAGACCGTCCGCATCGGGATCGAACGCTGCGCTCCTTATGTCGGCCAGGTCCCGTCATCTCTCAAAAAAAGAAAAAGGGTTTTGCCATGAGCGCGTCTTCTCAGCCTTGCAACATCAAGCCTGTGGTGGTCGTGACGGGCGGTGCAAGCGGAATCGGGGAGGCGACCGTGCGCCGCTTCGTTGCCGGGGGTTGGAGGGCCGTAGTGGCCGATATCAACGATACCCAAGGCAAGTCGGTTGCCGCCGAACTGGTCAAATCAGGGGCTGACGTTGTCTATCGCCACCTCGATGTTTCAGACGAGGCCGCGGTAACGAAATTCGCCGACGAAATATGGTCTAGCCACGGACCCGTCGCGTCCTTGGTCAATTCCGGCGGAATTCTCCAAAATGCCGTTCGCGTGACAAAAATGGAGATCGCGGAATTCGACCGGATCATCGACATCAACGTCCGCGGCTCCTTGCTGGTCGGCCGCGCTTTTGGCGAACGGATGGCCGAGATCGGTAGCGGTTCGATCATCAACCTCTGCTCGCTGACGTCATTCCGCCCGTCGCCGCAACCCGCATACGGCGTCAGCAAGGCGAGCATGGTGACGTTGACCGAGATCATGGCCGCCGAACTCGGTCCCCAAGGCGTCCGCGTAAATGCCGTCGCCCCCGGCTACACCATGACGCCCGCTATGCGGGAGCGGATCAACCGTGGCGAACGCAATCCGGACATGGTGATTTCGAAGTCAGCCATTCCGCGCTTCGTCGAGCCGTCTGACGTAGGCGAGGCAATCTTCTTCCTGTGCTCGCCGGCTGCGTCCGCCATTACGGGTGTCGTGCTTCCGATCGACTGCGGGTGGCTGGTCTATTCGGCCTATACGGCCTTCGCGACACAACCCGCCTAAGCGGTTTTCCCGTTGGAGATGGCTCCGTCCTAGAGAGCGAAGCCAATTGCAGGCTACACATCAAGCCGACTTCGAACCCGACTCAGGGCTTCGGGTTGGCAAGCAAGCCAAAAGCTCAGCTTGCATTTCACGAGAGATGCTGAGGCCTTCCTGAGCAGTCTTGCCGCGTGCGCGATAGCGACGTGAAGACGGCAAACGGACACCTGGATTGTCGCGGGCGAGACCCTCAAGCCAGTTGTCCGCGTCTTTGACGTTGGTTTTGTCAGCTGAGAACCAGTCAGCGTCTATCGCAATCATCAGATATCCGCCAAGAAGCGGACCACCATCCCTTTTGTCGATCTCCAAAGAGGCTTTGCTGGTGAGGTCTCCGATCATCGGCCCGCGAGGAGTTCGATCATCATTCCGATCGACGCGCGCTTGTGTCCGCCGAACGGAAGAATCGCTCCTGCCAGAGCTCGCCATCGACTCCCTTACGCGGGTATCGATTCGATCTCGTAGGCCGGAGCTGGAGCCCTTCGCGAAGACGGCCGCGGGAGTCGCCTGCGCCAGCCCAGTCGACAATAGCAGACCGAAAATGTTGACGTAGCAGCCGCGACGCGGTTCCACCGGATGGTAGAAGGAGGCAGCAAGCGCGCAGCTCACTCCATCGTTTATCCCCCGCCTGCGTCGATTGATCGGACAAACAGAACCGGCGTGATCGCAACCGAGCCTGGAGCCCGAGTGCCCAGCAAGAGACAAGTATCCCCAACTTGGGCGACGAGTTGAAAAGCTGATCCCGTATCACCAACAAATGTTCAATCAGTCCGCAACAGTTTGGTGGTTTCGATGTATCCCCTGATGTCTTGCTCCGTCATTGGAAGTGTCAGGCCGATTTTACCACGATGAAACAGGAAAATAACCACGAGAGGCCATCTCTAAGACATAAATCATCATCTTTTCATCATCAATTTTGCGCAAATAGTCACTGTGGGTGCGATTCGTCTTTCCTGCGTGCTTGGTAAATGCATAGCCGAGAACCGAGAAATCCCCGAACATGATGAACGGGTGGCCCTTCGCCGCAGCCCAACCGTTCAGTTCCCCCTTCACCTTTTGTGCCATGAGGTTGAACAACTCATAGCCACCACGATCCACGACATCCATCGTCGCCAGACCAGCGGCACAAGCGAGTGGATGGCCGTGGTGCGTTCCCGACATCATGACCTGGTTGTCCTTCGAGAACTTGGAAAACGCGCCGCTGACCGCCGACGACTCCGATCGGCACCGCCCCCGATTATCTTACCGAATATGGTCAGGTCGGGGTCGATGCCGTAATTGCTTTGCAGGCCCCGAAGGTCGCGCGCAAGGTGATGATCTCATCAAAGATCAGCAACATCCCGAGTTCGCTTGTGAGATCGAGCAATTGACGGACGAATTCGTGCTCGAGGTAAACGATCCCCCCGCACACGATTGGAGCTCGAGGATGATGCAGGCGATATCTCCCGCCTGACGTCTCAGAATGCTTTCGCACGATTGGAAGTCGTTCTGTACTAGCGTCACGATGGCGGCAACGGCTGCGCCTCTCTCGTGCGGCGGCCATGCTCGCGGACGGCCTCTCCGTTCAAACGGTCTCACACAAACTGGGCTACAGCACGACCTCCGCACCTCCGCGTTCATCGCAATATTTGCAAGGTGCGGTAGGTACGACGGTACGACACCGAACGTTTTCCGAGGTCGTTTGCGGAGCAGGACGAAGGCTTGCGGTGATCCGAACGGACCGCTGCCCAGGCAATGGGCAGATGGTTGGGCCAGTAACCAACAACAGGCGTCGAGCAGGCGGAGGCGCCGCCCCCCACCTGTCAGAACTTGCCGTTCTGGTTTTTCCATTCAGCCTTCGCGGGGATCGGTTCGATCGTGTCGGCGATCTTGCCGTTCTGAACCCGGAACAGGTCATAAAACGATGTCGGCTTACCAGCGAATTTGCCTTCGCTCACAGTGAGGACAAAATCGCCCTTGCCCAGCACCTTGTGGACCGTGTCGTACTTCATGGTTATGCCCGCTTCGGCCATCGCCTTTAGGGCAGCACCCAGCCCCGAGAGGCCGTCGCCGATCTGTGGGTTATACTGCGTGTAGTTGTCTCCGTGGAAATAGCCAGAAAGCTTCTCCATGCGGCCGTTAACGAGAATGTCGTCAACGAAAGCCGCAACCAAAGTCCTGTTCGTTTCCGTCCTGTCGAGGTCCTTCGCCTCGGTCGGTCCATCGACCATCGTGTGGCCACTTGGATTGGGACCTGCGGTATCCTGAAGATTATCCCAGTGTTCGACAATCTTGCCGTGTTCGAAGCGAAAGATGTCAAAACCGACCTTCGGCCCAAAGAAATCGTAGTCGGTGTGGGCGAAAACGAACTCGCCGTCCTGGAATACTCGCACGGTATTCACCTTGGCCGACCCCTTGGGAAGAGCGGCAAGGAGTTCTGCAAAACCCTTCAAGCCGTCTGCCGCAGCCAGATTATGCTGGATGTACTTCTCGGGATTGATCACGCCGACCGGTTCGGTCGCGCCGGTTTCGATAGCCTTGAGGAGGTCGACGACCTGTATTTCTTGTGTGGTCATTTTTGTCTCCGTTGCATGACGTGCGATAGGGTTCAGCCCACCTGTGAGGGGAAGGATTGCCACCGTCGCAAGCACGAGGTGGCGTGCGAATCGAGCTGCCATAATATTTAACCATTTCTGTCGCAGACAAATGTGTATCTATATCTATTACATATCTACGCAAAGGGGTGCCGCGCGAAAAATCAGATTTTCCCTCAAGCGGCTGAGTTGATGGTGGAAATATCGCTCGCAAGGTCAGCTAAGGTCGTGCGCGCCAGCTCGCGCTCCATCGCCTGTTCCATATCGGCGATATGACCTTGCAGAACCTTGTTGATGTGCCGGCCGACCGGACATTGAGGGTTCGGTTCCTGATGAAGCGGGAAAATAACGACGTCTTCGTCGATTGCCTTGTGCACGTCGAGCAGCGTGATCGAGGAACCGGCTCGGGCCAGCAATGCGCCGCCGCCACTTCCCATCTGAGAGGTCGTCAATCCAGCCTTGGCCAGTTGCGAAAGGAGGCGGCGGATCAGCGTCGGATTGGTGTTGACACTCAACGCGATCAGCTCCGACGAAGCGGGCGAACCTTCTTGTGACTGGAGAAAGGTCAGGATGTGCGTGGCAACTGCAAAGCGGGTATTCAATGGCGACCTCAATATGTGCTTTATACAGGCACACATTGGACATACGCAAGTCAGCACGCAGCCGTGCGGATAAACGCCTGCCTATCAAATATCCGCAACGCTGACCTCAGCGTCGCCACTTAGGAGATCCGGGCGTTGGGCCCGCAATATCTCGATCGAGGGAAAGGTGCTGTCGAGCTGAAGCTGGAAAACGCGCGCGACGCCGTCCTCGTCGTGCCGCTTTATCATCTCGTACATTTCACAGTGCTCTTCGGAGACCATCGAAAAATGTCCTTATAACGGGAACGCTTGACGTCTCACGCGATCGGGTTGGCCAGCCGCACTGTGAATCGCCAGCCAAGCATCTGGAAACCCGGTTCTTTCGGAAAGTATCGCGAAAATACCTGTTCACAGCGCACCCATCCTCGATATCGGTATGGACGTACCGGTGGGCGCCTGCAGCAACAAACATCAGAACTGATAACGACACACTTCAGCTGACCGAGTGGTCAAACGGGTGGGGAACGGGTTCGTCAAAATGCCAACTAAAAAACTGACCTTAGACCGTGGCGAGGCACTGGCCTATATTAGCGCCAGCCTAAATGAACTTTACCAGATAGCTGCCTCTCATCGATTGCATCTGGTCGGATACCTCCTAGGCATGGCCTACATCGAATCCTACGATATGGTCAGGAAGGAACGCGCCCATTGTCGAAACAAAGTTGCGGATCCCGGAACGACTTCCGCGCCGAATTGAGCGCTGCGATAGCTGTCATTGTGAGCACCGCGCTTATAAGAGGACACCAATAATCTACACTGCGGCAGTATCTAGGTACAGATCTTTGAACTTGTCGCGAAGAACATTTTTTTGGACTTTCCCCATTGCGTTTCTCGGCAGTTCGTCAATGAAGACGATACGTTTGGGAATTTTGAACTTAGCAAGTCGATTTTGAACCGCCGCCAGGACATCGTCCTCCGCGATATTCGCCCCTAGGCCGCGAACAACGACCGCCGTTACGCCTTCCCCAAAATCTGGATGAGGCACCGCAATAACGGCGCTTTCAACCACGCCGGGGAGTGTATCAATCTCCTTTTCAACTTCTTTGGGATAGACGTTAAAGCCCCCTGTTATGACGAGATCCTTATCGCGCCCCAAGATGTGAAGGTACCCACGTTGGTCAATCTTACCAAGATCGCCAGTGATGAAGTATCCGTCCGGTCGCATTTCCGCTGCCGTCTTCTCGGGCAAACGCCAATATCCCGCGAAGACATTCGGACCTTTAACCTCGATCATGCCGATTTCATCGTTGCCAACCGAGGCGCCGTTGCCAGGATTGGTGATCCTGATCGACACTCCTGGAAGAGGAGGTCCGACTGTTCCGGCCACACGTAGGCCATCGTAGGGGTTGGACGTATTCATGTTGGTTTCTGTCATCCCATAGCGCTCGAGAATGGCGTGGCCAGTGCGGCGCTGCCACTCGACGTGGGTTTCCGCAAGTAGAGGCGCCGAACCCGAAACAAAGAGCCGCATGCCAGACACGACACTATCGAGGCGGGGGCTCTGCAGGAGCCGCACGTAGAATGTCGGCACCCCCATTAGAACCGTTGCCTCCTTCATCAAGTCGATGATGAGATCCGGGTCGAATTTCCTGAGAAACCGAATTGCCGCGCCGGAGAGAAGCGAGACGTTAATCGCCACGAATAGGCCGTGCGTATGGTAGATCGGGAGCGCGTGAATGAGGACGTCCTGCTCCGTAAAGGCCCATGCATCGACAAGCGTTAGCGCGTTGGATAGCAAATTCCCATGCGTGAGCATCGCACCTTTCGATCGTCCGGTCGTGCCCGAGGTATAAAGTATGGCCGCCAGGTCGTCCGCCTCCCGAATAACCGTCGGGAACGCGTAGGACGCCACACTCGAGGCTTCAAACAAGCTCCCCCGTCCATCTGCAGCAAGCGTCTCTATTTGTGCGCCTACCCGCCCAACAATCTGCGCTAGCGATCGTTCGTGCGAAGGGTCGCAGATGAAGAGAGCCGGTTCAGCGTCCAGAACGAAGTACTTTACCTCATAATATGTGTAGGCAGTGTTCAAGGGCAGGAAAACAGCACCGGCACGGAGCGTCGCCAGATAAAGACAAACCGCCATGACAGACTTTTCGACCTGCACCATTACCCGGTCGCCTGGGCGGACCCCTCGCTCAACGAGAACGTTTGCTATCTGCCCCGAAAGTCTTACCAGGTCCTCATAGGTGTAGACGCGTCCTTTGGTATCATCGATCGCAACACTCTCGGCATTGCAAATATGACCCTGGAAATAAGAGAAGAGATTTCCGTTCATTTCAACTCCAACAGGCGTCGTATGCGGCTCATTCAGCCGGTAGTGATGAGATGGTTATTTCAAAGGTTCGAGAAGCTTGCGAATGTGCGGTGCAGCGACGATCTCGCCTCTCTCCGCGAAGGCCTCGTGGTTCGCCTCGATATCGGCGAGATGGTAGACGTAGTTGACCATCACGCCGTGGGATTGCACGAGACCCTTTTCGGAGCGGTCGCCGAGAATATTTATGCTTTCGAGCCGTGCTCCATTGCTCAAATGAAACTGAGCCACAGGGTCGATCGTTCGCCCATTCGAATCTCGTGAATCCAAGTAATAGCGAGCGGCCATCCGCATTATGTGAGGCCCGATGTTCTCCACCACCTGCTTGTCGTCGGACCAGGTGGGGTTCTCTAGTGCATCCAGCGGGCCGCACTGATTACTACCGCTGGCCGCCTGAGTTGCCAGCCATTTGGAGAAACGGGGAGCGGGCGACAATGTCGCGAAATGCTTGAGGTTAGGCAATTCCGCTTTGAGGTCTTGCACGACCTGCTTGATCAGGAAATTTCCGAACGAGACGCCCCTCAATCCCGTCTGGGTGTTCGAAATCGAATAGAATACGGCGGTTGTCGCATCTCTTTCCAGCACGAACTCCCGCTCAATCTGCAGTAGGGGCTGAATGTGCCGCGGCATCTCCATTGTCAACGCCACTTCTACGAAGATGAGCGGTTCGTCGACTAACTGTGGATGAAAAAATGCATAACAACGTCGGTCTGGCGGTTGCACTCGGTTCCTCAGGTCATTCCAATCTGCGATTTCGTGGACCGCCTCGTACTGAATAATCTTTTCGAGTATGTTGGCCGGTGTTTCCCAGTCGATCCGCTTCAGGACCAAAAAACCCCGGTTGAACCACGATGCGAAGAGATGCGAAAAATCCGCGTCTACCCATTTGAGTTCAGGATGTTTCTGCAAATTCTTAAGAAGATCCTCTCTCATCGCAATGAGTGACTTGGTGCCCCCTCCCGCGAGATTGATCCGCCTAAACAACTGCTGCCGTCGAGGTTCCGAAGCCGCATGGAGTGCGTATAGATGATCCGGCGACGGATCGCTCTCGATCAGGTCGAGCGCCGTTCTCAGATTCTCGATGTGGGGGCCAAAATCGTTCGCCAATCCAAGGAGAAACTCCAGGCGCTTCTGGGGCGAAGACCACTTATAGGCCGCCAGCAATTCCTCCGCGAGAGCGATGCCGGATGCCTCGCCACGACGCGAAAGCAATTCCTCCGCGATCCTTATCAGTTCCACCGAGGGGATAGGAGCTTTGGCGTGACTAGCCCGCCTCAACAACCGCCGGCTTCCGTTCGTAACGTTTTCGATAAGAGCTGCAAGGAATGACGGTGACGTACTCGGCATGTCTGCCAACATAGCGATCTCTCAAATGATAAAATGCAATATCATGTCAATCGTACACAATGTCAAACGCTTTGCATTATATCTGTGAAAGCTGAGAAGCCGCGCGTTTAAAGGCTTGATGTGCTCGATGTGCGGTGGCCGCTGCTAGGCCGTGCCGTGCAGCCATTCGATTCGCGGAAAGCCGCGAGCAGGAGTCCTTTCGCAGGAACGCCCCCGAAAATCCTAAACGGCCGCTGATGGTGATTTCAGAACAACCCGCTAATTTAGCGAGGCCGCTTCCGCCATGAAAGCAACGAGATCCTGGAACCTTTCACCTTGTATGACGACATGCGCTCTGAGCGCCGTTTCGGCTTTCGAGCTTTCGCCAGCAAAAATCGCTTCGACGATTACCTGGTGCTCAGCGAGAGAGCTGCGCATTCTATTGACCGCGCGTAGTTGAAGGCGCCGATAAGGCCTTAGCCTTCTCTGCAACATTTGGCATTGCTCGATCAGAAATCCATTGTGGCTAGCCGCATAAATCGCTTGATGAAATTCCTCGTTTTCGTAGTAGTAGGCGTCAGTATCGCCGCTAGACGCAGCGCGAACGCATTGATCCATTGCTCGTTGAAGGGTCTCCCGGTCCTCCATTCGGAGACGCATAGCGGCGAGTCGGCCCGCCATCCCTTCCAACTCGCCCATAACCTCAAACATTTGGATCAAACGATCGATCCGGACGGCTGAAACAAATGCTCCCTTATTGGGTCGCAGCTCCACCTGGCTGTCTGAAGCCAACTGAGCGAGCGCCTCGCGAACTGGAGTACGAGAAACGCCAAATCGCTTAGAAAGAGACTGCTCATCAATACGCTGACCGGGCGCAAGCACGCCAGTCAGGATATCGTTCTCGATAGCATCGCGTAGCCTCCCCGCAGTGCTCTTGGCGACTTTTTCCTCTGTCATCTGACCTCGCACGACCCATCTGATTCTCGACGCGCATATCCAGGATGCGGCCTTTCTCAGACACTTCAAATTCCTGACCACGCCAACGCACGGGGGCATCCGCCCATTTTTACCCCCCGACGGCGATCCAATACAATTATTCAGAAGCGATATGCAATCGGATTGACCTTGTGCACAATTTGTGACAGTCATACATTATGACAATCAGCAAAACAGACGCACCGGCATTGTCTCCGAAATTTTGGGATAATGACGCGGCAAAAAAACGGGCGCGTCCGAACGCAAAAAATGCTCTGGAGGAACGAAAGCCATGAGAGAGAAATGGGTTGGTTTGATGCTGGCTGCTGGTACGCTGAGTACCGCTGCTTACGTTCCGGCATACGCGGGGAAGGATGACGGCGTCGCGCACATTGTGTTAAATGGCGAAGTCGGAACATTGAACTATTATTTCGACAGCTCTCGCGAGGGGCTGATCACTGGTCTTCAAATATATGACGGCCTTGTGTATCGAGACCCAGCAAGTGGCGAGTTCAAGGGCGATCTCGCGGAATCGTGGTCTTGGCCAGACGACAAGACGATTGAATTCAAGCTGCGCAGAGGCATCAAATTCTCCAACGGGGAAGCTTTCGATGCCGACGATGTCGTGTTCACCATCAATTACATCGTCGATCCCGCGAACAAGATTGTCCTGTATGACTGGGTCAAATGGATGAAATCGGCGGAAAAGATCGATGCCTACACCGTACGGATACATCTTGCTCAACCCTATGCAATGGCGATGGCAGCCCTTAGCGGCTTCGTCCCGATGTATCCAAAGGATTACTACGAAAAAGCCGGCGTTTCCGGCATGGCCGCCATGCCAGTTGGCACCGGCCCATACAAGGTAACGTCGGTCACGCCGGGATCAGGGTACACGTTGGAGCGGAATCCGAATTATTTCGACGGCCCAAAGGCAAAGCCTGCCATCGAAAAGATCGAGATCCGGACCATTCGCGACGTAAACACCCAGCTTGCCGAGCTTATGTCCGGTAATCTCGACTTCATGTGGCAATTTCCGTCGGACGTCGCCAAGAATTTGGCCGGCGCCGGAGAATTCAATGTCACAAGCAGGCCAGGCCTTCGCGTTGGCTTTCTGGCTCTTGATGCCGCAGGTAGGACATCGGAACAAAGCCCGCTCAAGGATGTCCGCGTACGCAAGGCAATCAATTACGCAATTGACCGCAAGGGGATCGTGGAAGGTCTTCTTCAGGGCGGCTCTGAAATCATCAACAGCCTTTGCAATCCTGCACAGTTTGGCTGCGATACCCAGGTCCAGAGTTATGAATACAACCCGACCAAGGCGAAAGAGCTCCTAAAGGAGGCAGGCTACCCAGACGGCTTCAAAACCGAGATGGGCGTCTACCGCGATCGTCCGTTAGCCGAGGCAATGGTAAGCAATCTTGCTTCCGTTGGCATCAATGTGGAAACCAGCGTACTTCAGTATTCCGCGCTAACCGCTAAAAGAACCGAAGGAAAAGTTCCGATCTCTTTCCTCACTGACGGCTCAAGCTCTATTGCAGACGTCGCAGCAATTACACCGATCTACTTTGGTCTCAGCAATCAGGACTATGCACAAGATAAGGACGTCGCCGGCGATCTGCAAACCGCCGGAGCCACCGTCGATGAAGCGAAGCGCAAGGCCGCTTACTCCAAGGCATTCAATCGGATCGCAGATCAGGCGTATGTCGTTCCGCTCTGGTCCTACTCAGTGAATTATGCGCTGTCGAAAGATCTGAAGTTCGATCCAACGCCCGACGAACTTGTTCGCTTCTTTGACATGGCATGGAACTAGCCGTTCCAGAAAGTGAGCCGCCTCGCCGGCTCACCCATCTCATGACAAGGAAGGTCGCCACATGACAAGGTTTATAGTCGGCAGACTGACCATGGCGTTCTTTGTCGCGATAACGGTGTCTGCCATCACCTTCCTCATGCTCAATTTCTCAGGGGATCCCGCGATTGCGATCGCCGGCGAGGGTGCGAGTGCAGACAACATCGCGCAAATCAGAGTTCAGTACGGTTTCGACCGCCCGGTGGTCGTTCAATATTTCGATTGGCTCGGCCGCGCGATGACAGGCGATCTCGGCTACAGCTATTATTTCAAGCTGCCTGTCAGCCAGCTCTTGGCCCAACATCTTGGGGTCACGATGCTACTGGGGTTGCTGAGCATCACATTCGCGCTCATCCTATCGCTTCCGCTCGGAATCGTTGCCGCGGTCAAGCCGAATTCCTTCTTCGATCGGCTGTCTCTTTTCCTCGCTGTGGTAGGGCAGGCAATCCCCAGTTTCTGGTTCGGTCTTATTCTGATCGTAGTTTTCGCCATCAAACTGCGTTGGCTTCCCGCATCCGGCGCCTCATCGTGGAAAAGCTTCGTGATGCCGACCGTCGTGCTGGGCTACTATGCAACACCAGCGTTGATGCGGCTGACGCGCGCCGGCATGCTGGAGGTGCTGACCTCGGACTACATACGCACGGCGAGGGCCAAGGGTTTGTCGTCGCGAAAAATTCTCTTCAAGCACGCCTTGCGCAACGCCGTGATACCGGTGGTGAGCCTCGCTGCCGTTCAGATGGGTTTTATGCTTGGCGGCTCCATCATCGTCGAGTCGGTGTTCGCACTGCAAGGGGCGGGTCTCCTAGCCTGGCAATCAATCGCTCGTAACGACATACCGACCATGCAGGCGCTCATTCTCGTGTTCTCCATGTTTTACATCGTGTTCACGCTGGTTGCCGACCTACTCAATGCATGGCTGGATCCGAGGCTTCGAAAGGCATGACCATACCAGCCGAGACAGTTGCCGTTCCGTCGCCGCGACGACTGATGGTGGTTCGCGCCTTACACCATCCCGGGTTTCTCTTGTCGGGGGCTATCCTCCTGACGCTGGTCATTCTTGCGATCAGCGCACCCCTGATTGCCCCGCACGATGCATACTTACAGAACCTTGTTATGCGATTACGGCCTCCGGTTTTCCTCGGTGGTTCGTGGGACCATCCGCTTGGCACTGACGCACTCGGTCGAGATTATTTTTCGCGCCTGTTGTACGGTGCCGGCGTCTCGCTGATGATCGGTTTTACGGCTGCCTCGGTATCAACGCTGATCGGCACGACGCTCGGAATTCTTGCCGGCTATTTTGGCGGGCGCGTCGATGCTGTTGTGCGCTTTATCATCAATGTGAGACTCGCACTCCCGGTGGTGCTTGTCTCACTCGCAATCGTATCGCTTTTCGGCGGCTCCCTGTTCGTCATTACAACCGTGCTCGGTCTGCTTTTGTGGGATCGTGCCGCAGTAGTTATCCGCAGCGCGACGATGCAGGTCAGAAATCACGAATATATCGCTGCTGCCGAGGTCCTCGGCGCCCCCCTGCCCCGCATCTTGATCAAGGACATCCTTCCCAATATCGCCAACGCCCTGATCGTCATCTGCACCATCGAAATGGCTCATGCGATAATCCTGGAGTCAGCATTGTCGTTCTTGGGGCTGGGGGTGCAGCCGCCAACGCCGTCTTGGGGCCTCATGATCTCGGAGGGCAAGGAAATGCTGCTTTTCAACAGTTGGCTCATCGCTATTCCGGGTGCAGCGCTCTTCGTCCTTGTGCTTGCCATCAACATGTTCGGCGATGGTATTCGCGACCTCACGACGCCTGAGGGCAGAAACTAATGGACGAGCAGACTTCACCTGTTCTGTCGATCCGCAATTTGAGTATCGCATTGCCGCGAGGAGGGGATCGTTTCTACGCGGTCGAGTCATTCAGCCTCGACGTTCGTCCCCGGGAAATTGTCTGCATTGTGGGTGAGAGTGGTTCTGGAAAGTCCATGACGAGCTTCGCGACGATGGGCCTTCTACCAAAGGCGCTCGCGCCGACGTCTGGCAAAATTCTTCTCGGCGAGGTCGACCTTCTGACCTTAAAAGAGCGCGAGCTAGCCAAGCTACGTGGTAACCGGATTGCCATGATCTTCCAGGAGCCGATGACCGCCCTCAATCCCTGCTTTAGTGTGGGCGATCAGGTTTCTGAGGTGTTCCAGCAGCACACCCAACTCGCAAGCGCCGAAAGAAGGGCACGCACGCTCGCCTTGTTTGCGGAGGTGAAACTTCCCGACCCGGAGCGGATATATGGTAGGTACCCCCATCAGCTTTCCGGGGGGCAGCGGCAGCGCATTGTCATAGCGATGGCACTGGCCCTTGATCCGACAGTCCTGATCGCCGACGAACCTACCACGGCTTTGGACGTTACGACCCAGGCGCAAATCCTCCACCTCTTCAAGGACCTTAAGAGCCGTCATGGCGCTGGTATCGTATTTGTGACGCACGACTTTGATGTGGTCGCGGAAATCGCCGACAGGGTTGTGGTCATGCAACACGGCAAGATTGTCGAGCAAGGTGCGGCCGATGAAGTCCTGAACCGACCGACACATGCCTATACACGGCAGCTCATTTCCGCCGTCCCGCGTCGAACAAAAGAAGGCGCTTCGTTTGAGAACAACCTTCCCGTCGCGATGAGGGTGACCGGGATCGTGAAAAGCTTCCACACCGCAGCCACCCTTTTCGGGAAGTCGTCTTCCATAGCGGCCGTCCGCGATGTCGGTTTCGAGGTCAAGAAAGGCGAAACGCTTGGCATCGTCGGAGAAAGCGGCTCCGGCAAATCGACACTTGTACGTTGCCTGATGCGGCTAACCGATCCTGATACCGGCGAGGTGATCGTTGACGGCGCAAACCTTATGGCGCTTTCGAAGAAAGGACTGCGCAGCCGCCGCAAAGATATTCAGATCGTTTTCCAGGACCCGTATGGCTCGCTTAATCCACGCCGTACGATATGCGACCAGCTCATTGAAGGACCGACCAATTTCGGGGTCTCGAAAAAGACTGCGATCGAACGTGCGCGGGAATTGCTTCGGATTGTGCGTCTCAGTCAGGACGCGCTCACCCGCTATCCTCCACAATTCTCCGGTGGACAGCGACAGCGCATCTCTATCGCAAGAGCGTTGATGGTGGAGCCGAAGATCCTGATCGCGGACGAAGCCGTTTCCGCTCTCGACGTTTCGGTTCAGCGCGACGTGCTCAATCTCCTTCAGGAGATCAAACAGAAAATGGGACTCACGATGATTTTCATCACTCATGATCTGCGGGTAGCTGCGCAGGTCTCTGACCAGCTTATCGTCATGAACAAGGGAGAGGTTGTCGAGCGGGGAAAGGTGGAAACGGTGCTCGGAAAACCTCAACATCCTTACACGAAGGAGCTTTTGGCAGCCATGCCGGGGCAAGGTTGGGAGGTTCCGAAGTTCGACGAACAAACAACGCTCGAGATTGGCTTCGCTGCACCTTGACGGCCATGATTGCCCCATGACGACCAGATAGAATTTCGCAGGATCCCAATATGACCTATTCGTTCGATCAAGGAGGCCGCGATCAGGCGATCGCTAAAAGTGACTATTATTTCCTCAATAGATTCAATGACGATCTTGCCAGTCTTGTTGCCGTTAGAAGCGAAAGCCAAGATCCTGCCTTCGCGGGAGAGTTGCGTCGCTACCTTGTTGAAATGATCGTCCCACTGGTTGATCAATGCGGTTTCACCACGTCGATGGAAGCGACGGCGGACGGCTCTCCCATTTTGCTAGCGAGCCGGATCGAAAACCCCGAGTTCGGTACGATCCTGATCTACGGTCACGGCGATGTCTGCGCACCCGACACGCGGTCCTGGCGAGAGGGTCTCGATCCCTATCTCCTAACGGTCGAGGGGGACCGCATCTACGGTAGAGGCTCCGCCGACAACAAGGCACAGCATCTGATCAATCTGAAGGCCCTATTTGCTGTCTTACAGCAAAAAGGAAGTCTCGGCTTCAACGTCAAGTTGGTGATGGAGACCTCGGAGGAGATAGGGTCTCCTGGACTGCGAGAATTCTTCACGGCTAATGCAGACCGACTTTCGGCGGACGTCCTGATCGCTTCTGATGGTCCTCGCCTCCGCAGCAATGTTCCGACCATGTTCTTGGGATCACGCGCAGCCTTCAATTTCGATTTGCGGGTTAACCTGCGCGAGCGCGCCTACCATTCGGGAAACTTTGGAGGATTGCTCGCCGACCCTGCAATTATCCTGGCCCATGCAATTTCCAGCATCGCGGATGCGCGCGGGCAGATTAGAATTTCGGAATGGCGGCCGAAGAGCTTGACCGACGACTTCCGCGCATCGATCGCCTCGCTGCCACTCCCAGAAGGCGGCCCTGATGTTGACCATAGCTGGGGCGAGCAAGGCCTTACACCGATTGAAAGGGCGTTTGGATGGAACAGCTTTGCTGTGCTGAGCATGCTTTCGGGCAGCCCCGCTTCGCCACAGAATGCCATTGCCGGAAGCGCGGTCGCCACCTGCCAACTTCGATACGTGGTAGGAACCGACCCCGCCGAAATCCTGCCGGCACTACGGCGCCACCTGGACGACAATGGCTACGAGGCGGTCCAAGTCGTTGGGCGGCGCGAAGACGCGGTTCCCGCCACTCGTTTCCCATTAAACCATCCTTGGGTGGAATTTGTCGCCGATTCAATTGCCGCATCCAGTGGAATGAGGCCAGACATTCTACCAAATCTTGCGGGGTCGCTCCCCAATGATGCCTTTACCGAGATACTCAACCTGCCGACGATTTGGATTCCGCATAGTTATGCCGGCTGCTGCCAGCATGCCCCGAACGAACATGTCCTTGGAACACTCGTGCGCGATGCGTTGCGAAACATGACCGGTCTTTTTTGGGATATTGGCGAGCGTCGAGGGAAAGTACGGTGAATTCAGTCCGCACCTGGCGGCCCCTTATCATGGGGAACGCCGCCGTGGCCACAAACCATCCTGCCGCAACCCAAGTCGGACTGGATGTTCTGAAGTCCGGAGGAAACGCGGTTGATGCGGCCTTCGCGGTAGCTCTGAGCCTTGGCGTTGCCGAACCCTTCATGTCAGGCATCGGTGGCGATGGCTTCTATCATGTCCACGACGGGCAGGGATATGTCTACGAAGGGGTGGGATGTGCTCCGCTAGCAGCTCGAGCCGATGCTTATCCGCGGGGTTTGCCGGAAAATGGCCCCATGTCGATTTCCGCGCCGGGAAGCGTTGCAGCGCTTTTCGCCATGCACACAAATCACGGCCGTAAGTCTGTCAAGGAGCTTGCCGCGCCAGCCGTCCAACTCGCGCGGCGCGGTGTGCCCGTTGGCCACACCTACCGAAGATCAGCAAGCACAGACGCATGGCGTTTCGAAACGGCAGGCTCTGCCTCGTCGCGGTATCTGCTGAACGGGGGAGTGCCGGACATTGGCATGCGGATTATGAACCCGCGCCTGGCGGAAACCTTGGAAGCGCTTGCGGAAGAAGGCCTTGAGAGTTTCTATCGCGGACGCTTGGCGAGGGCTATTGCCCAGGACCTGCATGCCTTGGGTTCGCTAGTGACACGGGACGATCTGGCCGCCGTAGAATCCTGCACACGTGAGTCGATCAAAGGTCGCTACCGTGGGTATGAAATCCTACAGACGCCATCCGTTTCGACAGGCTTTGCCCTGTTGCAACAATTGGCGATGCTCGACCTTTGTGATGTGTCGGTAGCGCGCGATGATCCAGCCACGCTTATCCATCTGATGGTGGAGATTAAAAAGTTGGCATTCCTGGACCGGGAAAGGTACGCTGGCGACCCCCGCTACATAGATTTCGATCCCGGTCATTTGCTGGACCAGAACCGGCTTGGTGACCTTGTATCTCAGATCGACCTGCATGTGGCGACCGATCGGCCGATCGCGGAGCCAGAGAAACCAGCCGAAACGACTTACTTCTGCATTGCCGATCGAGAGGGGCAGGTGGTGTCGGCTATTCAAAGCCTCAACGCGACATTTGGATCGGGCGTCATGCTTCCTCAGACGGGTATCTTGATGAACAATCGGATGTGCTGCTGGCACTTGGCTAGCGGGCACCCCAATGCACTCGTCCCAGGCAAAAAGGTTCGCCACACAATGAATGCTCCTATCCTTCTGAAGGATGGCCAGGTGAGAGGAGTGCTCGGCACACCGGGTGCCGACAACCAAGTTCAGGTGAATTTCCAAGCCATAGTTGGGCTTATTGATCTCGGCTTGGATCCTCAGACAGTGGCCGAGGCGCCGCGGTGGTCAAGTGATCAGTGTGGGCAAGGCGCAAACTGGCCCCATGCTGGCCAGAACACCCTGACAGTTGAAAATCAGATGCCTGAAGGGGTCAAGGACGATCTAAAAAGCCGCGGCCATACCTTAAAAACAGTCGGCACACTTGAAGGTCCTTGTAGTCTGGAGATCATCAAGATCCAGGACAACGGATTGAAAATCGCTGGAAGTGATCCGCGACGCGATGGCTGGGCTGCGGCTTTTGATTGATTTGCGCGGATCGCGTTACGGCTGTTTCGTTTTTGCCCCTTGAAGTCCCAGCACAAAGTGTCGATGTCACTCGACGGCACCGGGACCTCTGTGGGAATGCACGAGTCCTTCGTCCTGCGCGACGGCACCCCTTCCACCCGGGTGGCTCTTCAGACCTGCCCTGACTGGGGACAGAAGCAGCCCACGGGATCCGATCAGTGGTTCAGGATTTGTCCGAGGAAAGCCTTGGCCCGGGGATGCTGCGGATTGGAGAAGAACTCGTTAGGGGGAGCGCTCTCGATTATCTGGCCGCCATCCATGAAGATCACCCTGTGAGCCACCGCGCGGGCGAACCCCATCTCATGGGTGACGCAGATCATCGTGATGCCGTCTTCGGCCAGCGATATCATGGTGTCGAGAACCTCCTTCACCATCTCCGGATCGAGGGCCGAAGTCGGCTCGTCGAACAGCATGACCTTCGGACCCATGCACAGTGCCCGGGCGATCGCGACGCGTTGCTGTTGCCCGCCCGAGAGCTGGGCGGGGTACTTGTTGGCCTGCTCGGCGATGTGGACGCGATCCAAGAGCCGCATGGCGACTTCACGGGCTTCCTTGTCACCCATGTGTTTGACGCGTTTCGGCGCCAGCATGCAATTCTCGACGACGGTCATGTGCGGGAAGAGGTTAAACTGCTGGAAGACCATGCCGACGTCCTTGCGGATGTGATCGGCATTGCTCCCCTTGGAACCGAGTGCCGTTCCGTTGACGGTTATGCGCCCGCCCTGCGTCACCTCGAGGTAGTTGATGCAGCGGATCAGCGTCGACTTGCCGGACCCGGAAGGGCCGCACAGAACGATATGCTCGCCCGGCGACACCTCCAGGTTGACTTTCTTGAGGACGTGCAGAGGCCCGTACCATTTGTCGACGTCGACCATTTCGATTGTCTTGTCAGTCATTGTCGTGGTTCCCTTTTTTGGTACGGGCCTCGCCTAGGCCAGCTTACTTCGCGGTAAAGGTGATGCCATCCATCGTGGCCGGCATGTCGGGGAACTTGGTCCCGAAGTGGTCCTGGTAGAGCTTGTCCAGGGTCCCGTCCTTCTTGATCTTATCCCAGAACTGGCCGGCCCACTCGCCGAGCTCCTTGGACTGCGGGCTCACCGCGATGCCCTCATACTCGGTCGACAGGACGATCTTCTGGGCATATTTGCCGGGCGCGGCCTTCTCGACGCCGCCGAACTGATGGCTGTAGCTGCCGAGATATTCGACCTGCCCTGACAATAGCGCCTGCACCGCAGAGGAGGCGTCATCGAACTTCTGCACATTGGCGTCCTTGGGGGCCGCGTCGGAGACGGCCTTGTCCATGGAACTGCCCTTCTCGACAGCGATCGAATGGCCCGACAGTTCCTCGACTTTCGAAAGCGGACTGTCCTTCGGCCCGTAGATCGCGGCGTTGATCGATGCGTAGGGGGCCACATACTGGACGACCTTTGCCCGATCCGGGTAGACGCCCATCACGCAGATGAGCATGTCCACTTTGCCGGTCAGAAGCTGCGGAATGCGGTTGGCGCTGGTGATCGGCACGTAAGCGACTTTGACACCCAGTTCTTTCGCCATCAGCTTGGTGATGTCGATGTCATAGCCCTCGTTCTCGCCGTTTGCGTTGATGAAGCTGAACGGCGGCTGATCGGTGACGATGCCGAAGGTGATGGTGCCCTTCTGCTTGATCTCGTCGACGGTCGCGGCATTCGCGTGGCGAACGCCGGCGGACCACGCAATCGACGCGCTCAGCGCCAGCGTTGCGGCAAGGAAGCTGCGACGCCCCAGTTTCTGCAAATTTCTCATGATGTTCTCCTCTGATTGCACTATCGGCTTGGTTGAGTGGTCAGCGTGCCGATGCCGCTGATGGGATTACGCCCCCATGGACATTCTCTTCTCGAGACGGTCGCTAAGGACGGAAAGGGGCCAGCACAGCGCGAAGTACATCGCGCCGACCAGTCCAAAGACGATCAATGGCTGGAAGGTGTTGTTGGAGATGATCTGCCCGGCGCGGGTCAGTTCCGTGAAGCCGACGATCGCGACAAGCGAGGTTCCCTTGATCAGGCCGACGAGGAAGCCCACGGTCGCCGGCAGCGATATCCTGAAAGCCTGCGGTAGGACGATATCGAGCATGCGGTGGCGGTAGGACAATCCGAGCGCGCGCGCGGCCTCGGTCTGACCGCGCGGAACCGCTTCGATGCCGCCGCGCCAGATCTCGCCCAAAAACGCGCTGGCATGCGCCGTCAGGCCTATTGCCGCCGCAACCCAGGCATTGACGTCGAGCCCCACCAGGGCGACGCCGTAGTAGATCACGAACAGCTGCATCAGCAGCGGCGTGCCCTGGAACAGCTCGATATAGAGATAACTGATGGTGCGCAGGACCTTGGACGGGCTGGTGCGCAGCAAGGCGACGATCAGTCCCACCACTCCGCCGCCGGCGAAGGCGATCGCCGACAGGAGTATGGTCCACTTGAGACCTTCCAGCAGGATCCAGATGTCGTTGGGTGTGATTTCTCTGACCATCGCGCGCCCCCATCACTTCGTCGGGTAGGAGAAATAGACGCGGCCGAAGATGCGCAGCAGCGACGACATCCAGAGCGACAGGACGAGGTAGATCCCGGTCACGACGAAATAGACCTCGAAACTGCGGAACGACTGGGCCTCGATCATCTGCGCCGAGTAGGTGAGCTCGGGAGCGGAGATCGAAGCGACGACGCTGGACGTCAGCATCATCAGGACGAACTGGCTACACAGCCCCGGATAGACCGAGCGGACCGACGGCTTCAGGATGATGTCGAAGAATATCTGCCGGCGATTGAGGCCGAGCGCCTTGCCAGCCTCGATCTGGCCCTTCGGCAGGCTGTCGACGCCACCGCGAAGGATCTCGGCGATGTAGGCGGCGGTGTTGATCGTCAGCGCCAAGATGGCGGCCGTGGTCACCGACAACCTCAGGCCGATCGAGGGCAGGCCGAAGAAGATGAAGAAGAGCTGCACCAGGAACGGCGTGTTCCTGATGATCTCGATGAAGGTCTTGGCGGTGAGCCTGACAGGCTTGATCTCGCTGCGCCTTGCTACCATCACGGCAATGCCGAGGACCAGCGCGAGCAGCCCGGAGATCGCCGTGTAATAGAGCGCCCTCAGCGTGCCATTCAACAGCAGCGGCCACTGTTCCCAGACGACTGAGAAATCAAACTGGTATCCCATTGTGGCCATCCCCTATGTGTTCAGTTTTGTTGGCCGTTGACATCGAAATTGGCGGCTAGTCGAGGATCGCAAAGTCGGCGTCGACCTCCACGGCCACGCCCTGCGGCAGCGAGCCCACGCCGATGGCCGTCCTTGTGTGGCGACCCTTGTCTCCGAAGATTTCCACCAGCAGATCGGAGGCGCCGTTCATGACTGCGGCATGCGCCTTGAAGTCGGGAACGGCGTTGACGAAGCCGCGAACGCGAAGGCAGCCGGCGACGCGATCGAGATCGCCACCCAGCGCCGCCTTGAGCTGAGCCACCATGTTCAGCGCGCAGAGGCGCGCCGCGTCCTTGGCATCTTCGAGCGAGATGGTGTCGCCGACTTTGCCGACATACTGCGCTTGCCCGTCAAGCTTCGGAATCTGCCCGGACACATAAAGGGTCGATGCCATCTGCCTTGTCGGCACATAGTTGGCGGTTGGGGCGGTGACCTCCGGGACTTCCAGTCCCAGATCCTTGAGCCGTTCGTCGATCGTCTGTGTCATCTGTGCAATCCCATAGGAACCTTGGCCCCGGCCTTTCAGCCGAAGAAGGTCCGCATCGCCGCGGTCACGCGGCCTGTTTCGTCCAGTCCATAAATCAAGTCGTGCTTGTCGATGGTCGTGCACGGATGCCGCACCCCGACTTCGACGACGTCGCCGATCTGGAACGCGCCTTCCCCGGCGCGGATGAAGGCATGCTGGTCGTTCAGCTTGACCAAGGTCGCGCTTGCCGCGATGTCGGCTATCCTTGCGCCGTCGCGCCAAAGTGCGAGCGGAACCGGCAAGCCCTGATCGTGCGCCACATCGCGCAGGCCAAAACCGCAGATGGCGGTCCCACCGTTGCAAACCGAAAGCACCTCCGCCCAAAGCCGCAACGCGGGCTTGAACGAGGCCGCGATCTTCTCGCTGAGGTCCAGCCCGAGCATCCCGCGTGCAGCCATGGCGCGAAGGCGGTCGCGGATCGGTCCATGATCGCTGAAGAAGCACGCGCCGCTCCTCAAGAGCAAGAAGGCGTTGCCGTCCTCCTGGACGATAGGCGCGCAGTCGACGATCACATGGTCGAAGAGGCTGGAGCCACCCATCGAAAGAACGAGCCTGGTGGCTGGCCCGACATGCTTGCGCACGGACGCCAGCGCCGACCTTACGCGGGCGAAGAGATCGTCGAGGTTCGCCCGAAGCTGCTCCTCGTCGGCTGTGTTCGCGGTGCCTTCATAAGCGGCAATACCCGCGAGTTGCAGCCGGGGCTCCGCCGCAGCGGCGATCGCGTCGATGATCTCACTGACCTGGCGATCGGACGTCACCCCGCCGCGGCCGCATCCGACTTCGATCAGCAGATTCAGGGCCGGCAGATCCGGCGCGGCCTTCCATTCCAGTCCAAGCTTGTCGACCAGCTCTGGCGCATCGACGAACAGATAGACCTCGGCACCGTTGTAGCCACTCAGCAAGGCCGCCAGCCGCTTGGCTGCATGCGCGCCGCCGATCTCGTTGGCAATGAGAACCCTGCCGATGCCATTACCTAGCATGACCTCGGCCTGGCGGAGATCGGCGACGGATGTCCCCCACGCGCCGCTCGCTATCAGATCGCGCGCCAGGACCGGCGACATCGGCGTTTTGGCATGCGGCGCGATCTCGCACGACACGGTCCGGCAAATATCGAGCATGGTCGCCTTGTTATCGGCATAGGTCTTGAGATCGAGCGACAGGAGCGGAAGGCTCATCCGGCCATCGGCGGGATGCCAGTCCCGCGCCGCGATCGACGAGGCGGGCAGCCAGCGGGTGCCCGGCGGCACGCCGCGAAAGGTGGCGGCCAATTCAAAGCCACCCATTTCCGTGGCGATCTCATCTATGCCAGCCATTGCCTGATCTCAATCTTTGACGACGTACTCGTCGAGCAGGTCGCTCTCGACAGTTGCCCCGGGTCGCAGTTCGGGCGCGCCATAGCCACCGCCTCCTGGAAGTTCGATGACCAGCCTTCGTCCGGCGGGCACGAACTGGCGGCCTTTGGCGCGCAGCTTGGTGCCATCGTTGAGATAGGCGCGGCCTGCCAGACCGTCCTGTCCTCCTTCGCGACCGCGCGGAGCGTTGTCGACGCGATCGAACATGGCATTGAAATGGAACTCGTGCCCTTCAGTCGCCGCGATCTCGACGACCTGACCCAGGCCTCCGCGCTGGCGGCCGGCGCCGCCGGACCCGTTGCGAAGCTCCTTGCGCCAGACGATGATCGGACCGACGTGCTCCGTTGCTTCCACCGACATGCTGTGGACGCCACTGGGGAATGCCGTGGCATTGAGGCCATCAAGGGTCGGCCTTGCGCCGCTGCCGCCGGAATTGAACATCAGGATTTCGCTGCGATGCAGCGAGATGCCGTCGGCAGCCCTTCCCTCGGTCGGCCTGGCGCTGAGATGGATATTCCAAAGCGCGCCAGCGCCTTCAGCCGGCACGGTATCGGGAAGCATCTTGTGCACCGCGCCAAGCACGGTGTCCGGCACGAAGTGACCGAGCACATGGCGAACCGCCACGGGAGCCGGGCGCTGCGCATTGAGAATGCAATCGGGCGGCGCCACCACCTTGAAGGGACGCAGCGACGCCGCGTTGTTCGGGATCTCCGGGGCGAGCGCAACCTTCAGGCCATAGGCGGCATAAGCTGTGGCGTAGATGAGCGGCACATTGATGCCGAGCGGGCTTGGTGGCGACGTGCCCTCGAAATCGGCCAGGATCTCGTCCGACTTCACGTCGAGCCTGACAACGAGATCGATCGGCGAGCCATAGCCGTCGACGCGCATCGCGTTGGTGTAGACCCCTGCCGGAAGCGCGGCGATCCGCTCGACCGTGGCGTTGTAGGAATTGTGGAAGATGAAGCTGGCAAGGTCCTCGATGTCGGGCAGATCGAACTCCGACAGCATCTCGATCAGCCGCCTATGGCCGATCTCGTTGCATGCGGCCAGCGAATAGAGGTCGCCAACGACCTGATCGGCCTCGCGCACATTGTTGCGCACGATGTTGATGAGGTCCTTGTTGACCACGCCGCGCTCGGCGAATTTCATGATGGGGATGAAGATCCCCTCCTCGTAGACCTCGTTGGCGTCCGGACCAAAGCCGCGCCCGCCGACATCGACGACATGCGCAGTGCAGGCAAAGAAGCCAATCAGCTCACCCTTGTGGAAGGAAGGGCTGACGACCGTGAAGTCGTGAAGGTGACCCGTCCCCTTCCAGGGATCGTTGGTGATGTAGACGTCGCCTTCAAAGAGGTTGTCGCGGCCGATCGCGGCGATGAAATGGCCGACCGCCTCGCCCATGGCATTCACATGCCCAGGCGTTCCAGTCACCGCCTGCGCGACCATCTCCCCGGCCTTATTGAAGACGCCGGCCGAGAGGTCGCTGGCTTCGCGCACGCTAGTGCTGAAGGCCGTGCGAACGAGCGTGATGGCCTGTTCCTCGACGACGGAGATGAGGCGGTTCCACATGATCTGGAGCCGCATTTCGGCGATGGCGTCACGTTTTTCCAGCATGATCTTGATCCCGTTACGCGCTTTTGGAGACGACAAGCAGGCAGCCGTCCGGCTGCACGATGGCTTCATAGGACGAGGAGATGATGGTGGTCGTCTCCCGCTCCGTGATCGCGGCGGGGCCGGAGACGAACTCACCGGCGCTCAACACGTGGCGCTCGACGATAGCGCCGGCGACGTATTTGCCTTCCCTGGCGTCGAAGATGTCGCGCTTCGTCGCGACCGGGGCGGCCTTGGCCTTTTTTGAGCGCGCGACCGGCACGGAAGAATGAAGCGGTGAGCTGGCACGCAAAGACCAGCTGATGATCTCGGCGTCGAGGCCCTCGATGGCGCGGCCGAAGTGGACGGCATACACCTCCTCGAAACGCTGGCGAAGCGCGGCGGCGTCCGCATCGGTGTATTTCCTGATTTCGATATCGACGGGGATTTCCCAGCCCTGACCGACGTAGCGGATGTAGGCCGTGCACTCCATGTCGATCTTGGCCGACGGATCTGCCGAATGAACGAAGCGCGTCGCCTCTTCCTTGAGCTCCTTCAGCACCGCATTGATTTTGCGCGCGTCAAAGCGTGCGAAGCGGATGTAGGCGCTGCGCACCGCCTCGAAGGCGATGGGGGCCCTGAGGAACCCGATCGCCGAGCCCACGCCCGCGCCCGGCGGAATGATGAGTTCCCTCATGCCGAGCTTCTCGCACAGCCGCGAGGCGTGAAGTGGAGCCGCGCCGCCGAAGGCGATCATGCTGTACTCGGCCAGTTCCTTGCCGTTCTCGACCGCATGCATTCGCGCGGCGTTGGCCATGCTCTCATCGACGATCTCGGAGACGCCGAAGGCAGCCGCCTTCTCGTCGATGCCAAGCTTCTCGCCGACGTCCTCAAGCAGCGCGTTGCGGGAATTGCCGGTGTTGAGCTTGATAGTGCCGCCGGCGAAGCTGTCGGGATCGAGCCGGCCAAGGATGAGATCGGCATCCGTCACGGTCGGACGAACGCCACCGCGGCCGTAACAGGCAGGCCCCGGTTCCGATGCGGCGCTATGGGGACCGACCCTGATCTGCTTCATGGCGTCGACGGCCGCGATCGAGCCACCGCCGGCGCCGATCTCGATCATCTCGATGACGGGTATCGAAATCGGCATGCCGCTGCCCTTCTTGAAGCGGTAGGTGCGGGCAACCTCGAACGTCTTGGCTGTTTTCGGCGTCGTGTCGTCGATCAAGCAGATCTTGGCGGTGGTCCCGCCCATGTCATAGGAAAGAACGCGATTGAGGCCATAGCGCTTAGCCACCTCGGCCGCGAAGATCGCGCCGCCGGCGGGGCCGGATTCCAGGAGACGGACTGGAAATTCGGCCGCGCTCTCGACCGTGATGATGCCACCGCCGGAGTGGATCATGAAGATCGGGCATTGCGCCCCGACCTGCCGGAGCTTGTCGACCAGGCGATTGAGATATGAAGCCATCAGAGGCTTTACATAGGCGTTGGAGCAGACGGTGTTGAAGCGCTGGAACTCGCGCATCTGCGGAGACACTTCGCACGAGAGCGACACCGAGATCGCCGGCAGCTTCTCGACCAGAATGTCGCGTATCTTACGCTCGTGCTCACCGTTGACATAGGAATGCATGAGGCCGACGGCGATGCTTTCATAGCCGCCCTTGCGGATGTCTTCGGCGAGGCTCTCGACCTGGGCGATATCCAGGGGCGTCAGGACCGCGCCGTGCGCGTCGACGCGCTCGTCGACGACGAAGCGGTCGCGCCGCGGAATAAGCGCCGGCGGCAGCACGATGTTGAGATCGTAGAGTTCGAAGCGATTTTCCGTCCGCATCTCGATGACGTCGCGAAAACCCGCCGTGGTGATAAATGCGGTTCTGGCCCCTCGCCTTTCGATCAGCGCATTGGTCGCAAGGGTCGTTCCGTGAATGATGGCTCCGATCTCGTCGAAGCCGATTCCGGCGTCGGCGAGCACCAGCTTGACGCCGTCGATGATCGCGGCCTCCGGGGCGGCATAGTTCGTCAACACCTTCGTCGAGAACATCTGCCCGCGATGTTCCATAGCCACATCGGTGAACGTGCCGCCGATATCGACACCCACCCTGGCCTTATCGCTCTTCATGTCCATACGCCCTGTTTTTGACCGGAACCGATTCCGTGTTTTTGCGATCTGAGCGCTCACTTCCCAGTTTTTTGGCCGGGACCTCTTTCGTCACCCGGTGGAGCGGCTAAGATCGGACAAAAGCTGACAGAGATATGATCTCTTGTCAACATCCTATGATCTTATTGACCGAAGTGGGGTTGAAGCTACATTATGCGCACAGATGCAACGCAGAAAGATCACAACAGATCGTATCACTGCTCGACGCTTTGCGCGTAGCGACTGCACCCGGTATGCGGGGATAGGCAACGATCATGCCACTGGAGGGCATCCTTTGAGAGCCAAACCAAAGAACTCACTTACCTTGCAGACCGAAAGAGCTCTTCGCGAGCGCATTTCGGACGATTCGATCAAGGTCGGCGACAAGCTGCCGACGGAAAAAGCTCTGGCCCTCGAATTCGGCGTGAGCCGAACGGTGATAAGGGAGGCGGTCGCAGCATTGCGGGCTGACGGTCTTCTGGAGGCCAAGCACGGCGTCGGCGTGTTTGTGTCGCAGAAGACCGGAGAAGACGCCACGCCGGCCGGAAACCTGCATTTCTCGGCCTCCATGCTGGATATTCTCGAGCTCCGCCTCGCCGTGGAGGTGCATGGGGCCGGCTTGGCTGCTGCGCGCAGATCCTGGGCCCAGGAGGCAAATATCTGGGATGCCGCCGAGCGTTTTCGCAACGCCCTGTCGAACGGCGAGCCGACCGAGGACTCTGATTGGGCCTTTCACAGAGCGATCGCCGAAGCCACCAACAATCAGGCTTTCATCGAATTTTTCGACCGGCTGGGCCTCTCCATCCTGCCCAGACGAGCGCTGGAGGGCAGCAAGCGCGGAACCCTGATCACGCCCAATTACCTGGAGAAGTCCGTAGGCGAGCACCACGCCATCTGCGAAGCCATCGGCCGCCAGGACGTCGATGGCGCCCGCGAGGCCATGAAGAGCCACATCGGCGGCAGCCAGATGCGATATCGCGCGCTGGCCCAGGCGGGAAAACCACAGGCGAGGAGCGACAAGGAGCTTGACGCGCCGTCGCAATGAGATATTATCTCCTCAATGTGGTATGATCACTGTTGAGGTGGACGATGGCTGGTAATCTGGAAAGTTTGAAGGCGACGATAGGCTCCGGCCTGCTGTCATTCCCCGTCACGCCTTTTACGGCCGATGGCGCGCAAGTCGATCTGGACAAGTTCTCCGGCCATATCGAATGGCTCTCCTCCTATCCGGCGGCGGCGCTGTTCGTGGCCGGCGGCACCGGCGAGTTTTTCTCTTTGAGTCCGGATGAAGTCGTCGAGACCGTCAGGGCGGCAAAGCAGGTTGCGGGCAAGACCCCGATCATCGCCGGTTGCGGCTACGGGACGCCGATCGCGAAGGACCTCGCGCAGCGCTGCGAGAAGGCGGGCGCCGACGCGCTCCTGCTGTTGCCCCAGTACCTAATCAACGCCGAGCAGGATGGGCTCTTCCAGCACATCAAGGCTGTCTGCGACGCGGTCTCCATCGGCGTTGTCGTCTATGCGCGCGACAACTGCATTCTCCAGCCGAAGACGCTTGCCCGGCTCGCAGATGCCTGCCCCAACCTCATCGGCTTCAAGGATGGTCACGGCGACATCGAGCTCTTGACCCGCATCTGTGTCACGCTCGGCGACCGGTTCACCTATATTGGCGGCATGCCGACGGCCGAGGTCTACGCGAAGGCCTATCTGGCGGCCGGGGTGACGACCTACTCTTCGGCGGTCTACAATTTCGTGCCAGAGCGAGCCCTTGAGTTCTACAAGGCCCTTCGCGCAGGCGACACGGCCCGCGTCGATGATCTCCTGACCCGGTTCTACTATCCGCTGATCGACCTGCGGAACCGCAAGCGTGGCTACCCGGTTTCGATCGTCAAGGCTGGCCTGCGCGTCCTCGGGCGCGACCCGGGACCGGTCAGGGCGCCGCTCACGGATCTGACCGCAACGGAGCACGATGAATTGAGGGCAATCATCAACAACGCCTTCGGCGCGCTGAAAGCAGCGTAGCCGGGCCGCGTGCGCACACCTCGAGCACGCCCCTCTCCCCCGCAGGGACACGATTGATATGGCCGCCGCTTTATCTTCGAATGACTTCGACGTCGCCGTCATAGGTCTTGGCGCGATGGGTGCGTCAACGCTCTATCAGCTCGCCAAACGCGGCGAGCGCGTCATTGGCATTGACCGGTTCGTGCCTCCGCACGCCAAGGGCTCGAGCCATGGCGGAACGCGCGTGACCAGGGAAGCGGTCGGCGAAGGTCCGGCCTACGTCCCGCTGGCGATGCGCTCGCATCAGATCATTGCCGATTTCGAAAAGGAATGGGGAAAGACTTTCCTGGTGAAGTCAGGGACGCTGATTATCGGCTCGCCCATGAGCGGCTCCACGCCGCTGCACGGCGCTGAAGACTTCCTGGCCAGCAGCATCGAGATGGCCCAGCGCTTCGGCATCGAGCACGAGGTCATGAATGCCGATCAGTTGCGCGCGCGCTATCCACAGTTCCGAGCCATAAAGGACACCGACCGCGGCTATCTCGAGCCGAATGCCGGGTACATGCTCCCGGAGGCCTTGATCGAGGCGCAGATCGCGCATGCGAAATCGGCGGGCGCCGAGGTGCTTACCGACACGATTGTGGAGAGCATCGAGCAGACCGGCGCCGGCGTCGTCGTGCGCACCAGCGCGGGCCAGGTCAGGGCAAAGCGGGCGGTTGTCGCGGCAGGAGCCTGGACCCGCGGCCTGCTCGGCACGCCATTCGACAGGATCCTGACTGTCACCCGCCAGACCATTCATTGGTATGGCGCCGACGATTTCGCGCCGTTCGGGCCCGACAAGATGCCGGTCTTCATCTGGTTCGTCACCGACAAGCTGGAAGACTATTTCACCGGCTTCCCCGTCACCGACCCCACCGAGGGCGTGAAGATGGTCGCGAGCCGTGACACGCCCGACATCGATCACGAGACGATCGGCCCGAAGGCCGAGCAATGGGAGTCGCAGGAGTTCTACGCCAACCATGTCGGGCCGAACATGATCGGTACCAGACCCGACATCGTGAACAACGCCACCTGCTTCTATACCAACACGCCCGACAACGGATTCATCATCGACAGCCATCCCGGGATGGACCGGGTCACCGTGATTTCGGCGTGCTCAGGACATGGCTTCAAGCACTCGCTTGGTATCGGCGAGGCCGTCGCGCAGCTCATTCACGACGGCAGGAGCGAAATCGACCTGTCCGCCTTCAAACTCGCTCGCTTTCTCTGAAGCGAGATCGGTCATGGCCACGGATCTTGGAGGTTGGTTCGAGCACATCCTGGCGGCGCACAGGCGCATCGCTTCCCACATTGCTCGCACCCCGCTTCTTGAAAGCGAAAGCCTCAACGCCTCGCTCGGCCTGCGCCTCGTCGTAAAGCCCGAAAGCCTGCAGAAGACCGGCTCCTTCAAGGCGCGCGGCGCCCTGAACTTCGTTCTCCAGAGCCAATCCACCGTGAACCGCGCCTTTGTCGGCTACTCATCGGGAAATCATGCGCAGGGGCTAGCCTATGCTGCTGGTGTCGTCGGCAGAAGGGCGCATGTCCTGATGCCTGCGTCAGCCCCGTCGCGCAAGGTTGAAGGCACGCTTGCCCTTGGCGCCGAGGTCGAGATCCTGCCCGATTTCTTTGCACAGCGCGACCAACGTGTCGCGCAGATGGTCGCCGACGGCGCGATCTTCGTGCCGCCCTTTGATCATCGCCATATCGTCGAAGGACAAGGTACGGTCGGCCTTGAAATCGCGCAGGATGCGACGGCGCGGGACATACCCATCGATACCCTGGTCATCGCCATAAGCGGCGGCGGCCTGCTCGCGGGAACCGCGGTCGCGGTGCGGCAGCGCTTCCCGGGCTGCCGCATCGTCGGTGTGGAGCCTGACGGATTCGACGATTTTGCCAAGTCCATGGCCGCCGGCTCACGGATATCAAATGAACCAGGTCGAAGCACCCTTTGCGACGGACTGATGTCGCCGCGGCCCGGCGAGGTGCCCTTTGCGCTGGCAAACGCAATCAAGCCGGATTTTGCAACCGTCAGCGATAGCGACGTCAGACAGGCGATCAAAGTTCTGTTCGGCCACTTCAATCTTGTCGCCGAGGCGAGCGGAGCGGCGGCTCTCGCGGCCGTGCTCAAGACCAACAATGCCTTGCGAGGCAAGACGGTGGCCGTCGTCGTCTCCGGCGGCAACGTCGATGTCGCAAACTTCGAACGGCTGCTGAGCGGCGAAAGCTCCTGCGCCGATCACGCTTTTACACAATAGGAAGGTAGACCGATGAATTACGATCGGATTTTGCTGACGGGCGCCGCGGGCCTGCTTGGAAGTGTCCTGCGCAAGCGGTTGGCACCCCAGGTGAAGCTCCTGCGATCGACCGACATAGTCGACCTGGCCCACGCCGCTCCCAACGAGGAGCTCGTCAAAGCCGATCTTGGCGACAGCTCCGCGGCCGCGGACCTCGTCAGGGACATCGATGCGATCGTGCATTTTGGCGGGCTCTCCAAGGACGCCGACTTCGCTTCCATCTGCCGCGTGAACATCGTCGGCTTCCAAAGCCTTTACGAGGCAGCGCGCCTGGCCGGCGTGAAGCGCGTTGTGTTTGCGAGCTCGGTTCATGCCATTGGCTTCTACGATCAGAACGATGTCATCGGCACGACGGTGCCGCAAAGGCCAGACTCGAACTACGGTTTGGCAAAGGCCTTCGGCGAAAACCTCGCCCAGCTTTACTGGGACAAGTACGGGCTCGAGACCGTTTCCATTCGCATCGGGTCGTGCGAGCCGAAGCCGAGCACGCGCCGGCACCTTCTGACCTGGCTGTCGTTCGACGACATGTGCCAGTTGGTCGAGCGCTCGCTCAGCGCGCCGCGCGTTCGCCACACGGTCATCTACGGCGCCTCCAACAATGCGGCAAGCTTCTGGGACAACTCGCTCGCGCGTCACATCGGCTACCGGCCTAAGGACACTGCTGACGATTTCCGCGAGGAGATTCTCGCCTCGGATCCCAGACCGGATCGTGACGACGTCGTCAATCGCCTGCAGGGCGGCGTATTCGCGCTCTGACGGCAGCGAAAAGGAGAAACAGCATGAAGATAGGGTTCATTGGCCTCGGCGTCATGGGTGCTCCAATGGCCGGGCATTTGCTTGCCGCCGGCCACGAGGTGCACACTAGCGTCAACCGCACGGCGCCTTCGCCGGAGCTGGTTTCAAAAGGTCTCATCGTCAATCATTCGCCGGCCGAGGTTGCCGAGCACTGTGACGTCGTCATCCTCATGCTTCCGGTGACGAGTGACGTCGATCGCGTCTGTTTTGGCAAAAACGGTCTGTCCGAGAGGCTAAGAGCTGGGAGCCTGGTGATCGACATGAGCTCGATCGATCCCGCCGCAACCGAGGACTTCGCGCGCAAGGTCGAGGATCTCGGCTCAGCCTATCTGGATGCGCCGGTCTCGGGCGGGGAGGTCGGCGCGAAGGCGGCCACGCTTTCGATCATGGTCGGAGGACCGGCGCAAGCCTTCGGGCGGGCGTTGCCGCTGTTCGAGACGATGGGCAAGAACATCACCCATGTCGGCGACAAGAATGGCGCTGGCCAGACCTGCAAGATCGCCAATCAGATCATCGTCGCCTTGACCATCGAGGCCGTGGGCGAGGCTTTGACGCTGGCCACCCGCTCGGGCGTCGATCCCGCCAAAGTGAGGAAGGCCCTGCTGGGCGGCTTCGCGTCGTCGCGCATCCTGGAAGTCCATGGCGAAAGGATGATTTCGCGATCCTTCGCGCCGGGGTTCCGTATCGCGCTGCATTCGAAGGATCTGGACCTGGCTCTCAAGGCGGCGGCGGGCGTCGGCGTTTGCCTGCCGTCGACCGCGCTTTGCCAGCAGTTGTTCAATTCGAACAAGGCCGCGGATGAATGGAATGAGGATCATTCGGCTGTCGTCAAATCGATCGAGAGACTGGCGGGTGTGGGCTCCTCCTGAGGTTGTTGTCTACGCCGGGCGGCGCGTGCCTGGCCGGTCACGCCGCTTCAAAGGACACGCCTGTGAAACCGAGCCAATCGCGCGCGGGAATCAAGACAGCCATGCAGTGCGGAACCCACTGTCTGCAGCAAAGGCTGTCGAATAGGGGTTCGACCATGTGATGGTCAGCAACGAGTTCAGGCAACCTGGTCTGGTGGCTCCGCGCCAGGATATGAATCGTCGACGAGATGGCATCTCGGCTCGGGGAAAACTCCTTGGCATACAATGCGATGTTGCTGACGAAACAAGCGCCTCGAGCGCGATTTCCAAAGCGTGGTCCACACTGGATGGCTTAGACATAGTGATCCACGCCGCAGGCATAATCACGCCGGCGCGTATCGAGGACCTGAGCCCGCGGTTGTGGCGGCAGCACATAGACATAAACCTTTCCGGCGCGTTCTACGTCATGCGTGATTGCGGTTTGAGGATGCGGCAGCAAGGCAGCGGCAGTATCGTTGCCATCGGTTCCGACCTCTCGTTCAACGGACTGGAGTGCTATGCGCACTACTGTGCGTCCAAGGCAGGTTTGGCAAACCAAGGCGCTCGCACTTGAGTTCGCCCCAACAGTCCGAGTAAATTGCGTTTGCCCGGGGCCCGTCGACACGCCCATGATGGACTCCGAACTGGGCTGGTTCGGCGAGCAGGCTCGAGACAATTTCATCTCGGGCACACCGCTAAAGAGATTTGCGAGCCCTGCAGAGATCGCCAGGTTCATCATCTTCGTAGCGGCTGAAGCAACCTTCGCCACTGGCAGCATGCTGAGCACCGATGGCGGTACGACAGCTCGTTGAGCGGCGCGTTTTCCAAGTTGCCTTTGAGGAACTTGGCGCAGGCAATTGCGACTGTGTCGCAATGCTGCGACTCGATGGCAACATTCGCCTCATCGGAGGTGAAACAAGTCGCTGCAGAGTGGGTGACCGGGATTGACGGACGCGGGATTGGTTTCGATCGCGCGATCCTCTAGCGGATATCCGCTATACTGACGTCGGCATCCCCGCTCAGGAGGTCGGGGCGTTGGGCACGCAATATTTCGATCGAGGGGAAGGTGCTGTCGAGCTGAACCTGGAAAACCCGCGCGACGCCGTCCTCGTCATGCCGCTTGATCATTTCATACATCTCGCAGTGCTCTTCAAAGACCGTCGAAAAGTGCCTCTCTAGAGGGAAGGCTTGACGTCTGACACGGTCAAGCTGGCCTGTGGAGTTGTGGATCGCCAACCAGGCGTCCGGAAACCCGGCACATGTGCAGATAAGCGCATGAAACTCATTGTCGAGGGCAAAGAACTCGTCGACATCCTGACGCTTGGCTGCCGCCTTCTGCTTGAACAATGCAAGCTCAAAGTCCTTCTCGAATTCGGGCTTGAAGTTCCGGGCTGCAAGCCGTGTCAGCCGGAACTCGACCGTGTCGCGCACGAGTTGCCCCTGCAGAACCTCCTTGAGAACGATCTTGTTGACGAACGTGCCATCGCTCGGCGCGATTTTTACCAGGTTTTCCTTTGCGAGTTGGAGGATTGCCTCGCGTAGCGGCGTTCGCGAGATGCCCAACTGAGCGCAGATATCCTTCTCGACGACCGCGCTGCCTGGCGGCATTTTCAGCGAAATGATTGCACCGCGGATCAACTCGTAGACCTGCGCGGACTTGGAAGTCCGACCATCCAACTGATCGGGGGTGAACAGCGGGGCTATTTGATCCACGGCATCCTCTTCGATACTATTTCCTGACCGGAATCGGCGAACGTACCTCCCTCAACGATATACCAATACACCGGAACATTCCAGATTCAAATCTGGGTGACTTTTCGGCCTTTCCCTCTTGACCTCACTGCTATTCATATACCAATATACTGGCATACTGTCGATAAGGGAATTGATCGAATGCCCCGAGCGACCCACTCAACGGTCTCTCCCGCACCCGAGGCGCGCCCAGAACTCGTGAGCACCGAGGAGGCAGTGGAGATTGCCGAACGCTGCTACGGGCTGAGGGTGGAGGCGCAACGTCTGTCCGGCGAGAAGGACAGCAATTTCCACCTTATCGATCGACAGGGGCGCGAGTTTCTGTTGAAGGTCGTCAATCCGGAGGAAGACCCGGCGGCAACAAACATGCAGACCGCCGCCCTTCAGCATGTCGAAAAAACAGATCCCGGCATGCCTGTGCAGCGGGTTGTGCCAAACCTCGCAGGCAGCCCCGAATTCACACTCGACCGTGGGCCTGACGATGCTAGGACCGTACGGCTGGTCACGTTTACCAGGGGGTTGCTGCAGAGAAAGACACCGCAGACCCCAGCCCAGCGCCATAACATTGGAGCGATGCTGGCCAGACTCCAATCGGCCCTTGAGGACTTCCGCCATCCTGCGGAAAGCCACTCCTCGATATGGGACCTGAAGAACATCCTTTCCCTCGATGAGATGTTCGAGGACATCAAGGATGGGATGCGGCGGACCGAACTCCTGGGCTGGGTCGATCTTTTCAGAGCCGAAGTGCTGCCGAATGTCTCGCATCTGCGCGCTCAGGTCGTCCACAACGACTTGAACAGCGACAACGTCGTCGTCGATCCAGTGGATACCGACAAGATCATCGGCATCATCGATTTCGGCGATATGGTTCGTACTCCCGTCGTCTTCGACGTGGCGGTCGCAGCCGCCTATCAACTTACCGAAACCGAGAATCCCTTAGCTGACGCGTGCGACTTTCTAAGGGGCTTTCATAGCCGACGGCCGCTGCTGCCAACGGAGATCGACATCTTATTCCCGACAATCGTGGCGCGGATGGTGATGCGCATCGCCATCACCGAATGGCGTGCCGTGCGCTTTCCTGAAAACCGCAAATACATCCTGCGCAACACGCCGCTGGCGTGGCGCCAATTCCACCGTCTCGCACAAATCCCTCGCGCTCAGGCGACCAGCCAGATCGCCCACGCCCTGTCCCTATAGGAGCAAAGCCAAATGTCGTCGTCCGCCGCCGCCTATATGATCAACGGCTTCGACCCGAGCACCGCCGATCGTCTGTCCAAGGAAGAGCAGTCCCTTATTGCCCGCCGGCGATCCCTCCTCGGTCCCTCATACAAACTCTTCTATGAGCATCCCGTTCACGTCGTGCGCGGAGAGGGTGTCTGGCTCTACGACAGCCAGAACAACGCTTATCTCGATGTCTACAACAACGTCCCGTCGGTAGGCCACTGCCATCCGCGCGTGGTCGAGGCGATCTCCAAGCAATCGGCGATCCTCAATACCCACACCCGCTACCTTCATGAATCGATCCTCAAATACTCCGCCGATCTTCTGGAGACTTATCCCGAAGAAATAGGCAACGTGATGTACACCTGCACAGGAAGCGAGGCCGTCGATCTGGCATTACGCATCTCGCGATACTACACGGGCGGCACGGGGATCGTGGTGACCGCCAACGCCTATCATGGGCTCACGACCGCTGTTGCCGAGATCTCGCCTTCGATGGGGCCGAACGTTCCGATCGGCCAGCACGTCTATATCGTCGATGCGCCCGACGAGTATCGCGAAGGCGGCGACGTCGGCGAAATTTTCGCGGAGCGGGTGGCAGCCGCTATCAAGAGTATGCAGCGGTACGGGATCAAATTCGCCGCCTTCATTGCGGACGGCATCTTTTCCACCGATGGCATCCTGACCGATCCCCCAGGCTTCCTCAAAAGGACGGTGGAGGTCGTTCACTCGGCAGGCGGCCTCTATATAGCCGACGAGGTGCAGCCCGGCTTCGGCCGCACCGGGACGCACTGGTGGGGCTTCCAGCGCCACGGCATCGTTCCGGACCTGGTGGTCATGGGCAAGCCCATGGGCAACGGCATGCCGATCGCCGGCGTTGCCGCGAGGCCGGAAGTTCTTGAGCGCTTCGGCACCGACATCCGTTACTTCAACACCTTCGGCGCGAACACGGTCTCCATAGCGGCAGCCCAGGCGGTTCTCGACGTCATCAAGGACGAGAACCTTATGGCGAACGCCGTTAAAGTCGGCGGCCATATGGTCGACGGCATGAAGAGGCTTCAGCAGAAGTATGAGTCGATCGGCGAAGTCCGCGGCGCCGGCCTATTCCTCGGCATGGAGTTCGTGGCCGACCGAAAGACCAAGACGCCGAACGGAAAGCTTTCGTTGGCCGTCGTTAACGCTCTCCGCGAAAAGCGCATGTTGATAAGTGCGTCCAGTTCGTACGGCCACGTGCTGAAAATCCGGCCTCCACTGCCATTCACCGTCGAGAACGCAGACCTCTTCTTGTCCGGCCTGGACGAAGTCCTGGCTGATCTCTCGTAGGTCGCCGACCTGCGCAACAACAAAAGACGGAAAATCCCGCGCCACCACAACCTCCAAAAGGGCAATAAAAATGAAAATATCGCTTATGCTTACCGCCAGCGCAGTTGCCTTGACTCTCATTACCTCGGCAAATGCAGGTGACCTGACCAGCATCAAGATCGCGACCGAAGGCGTCTATCCTCCGTTCAACTATGTCGACGGCGGCAAGCTCACCGGGTTCGATGTCGACATCGCCAATGCGCTTTGCGAGAAGGCAAAGCTCAAGTGCGAGATCGTGACCCAGGAATGGGACGGCATGATCCCGGGCCTCGTTGCGCACAAATACGATGCGATCGTGGCTTCCATGAACATCACCGACGAGCGCAAAAAGAAGATCGACTTCACGGCGAAATATTACGACACGCCGGCGAAGTTCATGGCGCCGAAGGAGGCCAAGGTCACTGACATCGCGCCGGCCGCACTGAAGGGGAAAGCGATCGGCGTGCAAGGGTCCACCACCCAGCAGAACTTCCTGGAGGCCAAATACAAGGATTCCACGATCAAGACCTACTCGACCGTCGATGACGCAAGCGCCGACCTGGCGGCCGGCCGCATCGACCTCGTCCTCTCCGACAAGGTTCTCCTGGATGCCTGGCTGAAAAAGTCGTCCGACGGTTCATGTTGCGAACTGGTGGGCGACGACCTGCGTGACCCGCTGTTCGGCCACGGAAAGGGCGTCGGCGTCCGCAAGGACGATCCGGAACTGCGCGACAAGCTTGATGCCGCGTTGAAGGAGATCCTTGCCGACGGCACCTACAAGACCATCAACGCCAAGTATTTCCCGTTCTCGATTTACTGAGGCGGCCAACTCGAATGCCCGGCCAGCGATGGCCGGGCATATCCTATCCAGGAGATGACGGTGGAACTCGTTCGCCTGCTTTCTTTCGGCCCCGAGGGCTGGGGTCAGCAATTGTTGGATGGCCTGTCGCTGACGATCAGGCTGGCCATCGCCACACTCCCGTTCGGGTTGCTGCTCGGGCTGGGCCTGGCGCTGCTTATCAATGGCCAGAACAAATGGTTTCGCGGAGCCGCAACGCTGTTTGCCACGACGTTCCGCGCCCTGCCGGAACTGCTCACCCTGTTCATGATCTACTATGGCGGCGGCGCCCTCCTCCAGGTCCTCTCGGAACTGATGTTTGGCCAGCCATTCGGAGATTTCAGCGGCTTCGTCGCCGGCATGATCGCACTGGGGATCGTGTTCGCCTCGTTTGCTTCGGAGACCTTTGTCGGAGCTCTGCGGGCCGTCCCTCACGGGCAACATGAAGCGGCGGCGGCGCTTGGCCTTTCGAGATGGCAGACATTCCTGACCGTGATTGGTCCTCAGCTTTGGAGGTTGGCGCTGCCTGGCCTTGGCAACCTGTGGTTCGTGCTGCTCAAGGACACATCCCTAGTCTCCATCATAGCGCTTTCGGACCTGATGCGGCAGACCAATCTGGCTGTCGCAAACACAAAGCAGCCGCTCTTCTTCTATGCCGTTGCATGCCTCATCTACCTCGTTATCTCGATGATCTCCTCTTGGGTCGTTAGCATCCTCGAGGCCCGATCCAACCGCGGGATGGTCAGGAGGCGGGCATGAACTTCGATCTTCTCGCCAACTACGGGCCCAAGATCTTGTGGGGCCTCGCCGTCACGCTCGAACTCGTTTTCACGTCGGCCCTGATCGGAGCGGTCCTGGCGCTTCCCATGGCGCTTGCCCGAAACGGGACGTTCGTTCCGCTCAGGCTTTTCGCCCAAGCCTACATCACCTTCTTCAGAGGCACGCCGCTCTTGGGGCAGATATTCCTGATCTATTTCGGAGCCGGCCAGATTCGGGCCGAGCTCACCGGTTTGGGTCTCTGGTGGTTTTTCCGCGACGCCTATTTTTGCGCCCTGTTCGCATTCACGCTGAACACGGTCGCCTACCAGGCCGAGATCCTGCGCGGGGCGCTCAGCGCCCTTCCCGCAGGGCAAGCGGAGGCGGCCAACGCGCTCGGCCTAAGCCGATCGACGACATTCTTTCACATCCTGCTGCCCCAGGCGATGATAATCGCGCTGCGGCCGCTCGGGAACGAACTGATCCTGTCCCTCAAGGCATCGGCCCTCGCTAGCGTCATCACCGTGCCCGAGCTTATGCAGGCGACCAAGCTGGCATTCTCGCGGTCTTTCGATTTCCAGGTCTATATCTGGGCTGCAGTCCTCTACCTGATCATGGTCGAGGCGATCCGCAGGCTGTGGGGCGTGCTTGAGCGCTATCTGACGCGCCATCTCCGCCGCAGGCCCGCGCCGACGCGCCAGCCTGCAATCGCCGCCGCAACCTGACAAGGAGCTTCCGATGGTTGCCAGCAATGCCGACGGCATCGCCGTCGAGTTCGAAAACGTCTCCAAGTGGTACGGGAGCCATCAGGTCCTAACCGACATCAGCTTTCGCGTTCGCGAGGGAGAGAGGATCGTCGTCGCGGGGCCGTCAGGATCCGGCAAATCGACGATGATCCGTTGCATCAACCATCTTGAGAGACACCAGCAAGGCCGCATCCTGGTTGAAGGGGTCGAGCTCACGCACGAGCGCAAGCAGATCGAGGCCGTCCGCAGGGAAGTCGGAATGGTGTTCCAGCACTTCAACCTCTTTCCGCACAAGACCATCCTTGAGAACTGCGCGCTGGCTCTGAGGTCGGTTCGTCGGATGTCTCGGGCAGAGGCCAACGACGTCGCGATGGGATTTCTGGAAAAGGTGCGCATCCCAGAGCAGGCGCACAAATATCCAGGCGAACTCTCCGGCGGCCAGCAGCAGCGCGTGGCTATCGCGCGTTCGCTGGCCATGAGGCCGCGGATAATGCTGTTCGACGAACCAACCTCCGCTCTCGATCCGGAAATGATCCGCGAAGTTCTCGACGTAATGGTGACCTTGGCGGAAAGCGGCATGACGATGATCTGCGTGACGCATGAGATGGGCTTTGCCCGCCAGGTTGCCGACCGGGTGGTGTTCATGTCCGACGGAAAAATCGTCGAGACGGCGCCTCCGGAGGAGTTCTTCAGTAGACCGCGCGAGGCGCGCACCCGCGCGTTCCTGCAGCAATTGCTCCACTAAGATAACAGGTCGAAACGGAAGCAGAACAGGCAGCGCCGATGGCTCAAAAGAAAACGCTCGTGCTGACAGGAGCAGCCGGCAACATGGGGCGCGACCTCCGTCCCTTGTTGCGCGAAGGCTACATACTGCGCAGCACGGCTCGACAATCCCTTCAAGCCGCGGGAGACGAGACGTTCCTGCTGGGCGACCTCACGGATCCGAAGTTTTGCTCCAAGTTGGTGGCGGGGGCGGACGGCGTTCTTCATCTTGCCGGGGCCGTCGGTCCGGCGCTCTCCTTCGAGCAGACGCTGGACGCAAACTACCGGGTTGTGCTGAACCTGCTGGAAGCCTGCCATCGGGCCAACGTGGAGCGCTTCATCTTCGCATCCAGCCACCATGCGGTCGGGCTTCACAGCGCGGACGAAACATTGGATCACACCGCGCCTCCCGCACCAGACGGCTACTACGGGCTATCCAAGATCTTCGGCGAGGCTGCCTGCGCGATGTACGCCTCCCGCTACGGCCTCCGCGTGTTGAACGTCCGCATCGGGAATGCCGATCCAGAGATCGTCGACGGCCGACGCGAGCGCATCTGGCTCTCGGCCGAAGACATGGTCAAGCTCGTGGATCTCGGAATGACGCACCCAACGTTGGGCTGCGAGACGGTTTACGGGGTGTCGAACTGCCCGTCGCCCATCTTTGACAATTGCCGCGCGGAGGCCCTCGGCTATCGCCCCATAGGCCAAGCCGCGGTCAACCACGCCCGCGATTTCCGTTCGCTGGCGCAGCTCCCGCCCCAAGAGACGAGGTCCATCGGCGGCTATTTCGCCACCCTTACTCTCCCCCCGCCCGATGGGTTTGACGCATGAAGATAACATCCGCCGAAGTGGTCCTCGTCGAAATCCCGTTCGCCTTGCGCGGAACGGGAGTCGGGATCATGCCCACAGCCTGGAAGACACTGGAGTTTGCTCTGGTGCGCCTGGAGGACGAACTTGGCAATGTCGGCTGGGGCGAGGGATTCGGGTATTCGCTGATCGATGCGACCAAGTCCGTTATGGATCGGCTGATCTTGCCGATGCTCGTGGGTGCCGAGATCGATGATATTGCGGCGTGGAACGCCAGGACTCAACGCCAGCTTCACATGTTCGGACGCTACGGCGTCACGATCTTCGCGATCTCAGGGGTCGACATCGCGCTTTGGGATCTCGCCGCCAAACGGGCGGGCAAGCCGCTCTACCAGTTGCTTGCGGGCCGACGCGAGGTTCGAACGCGAATACCCTTCTATGCGAGCCTCGTCCGCTATGCTGAGCACGATCTGGTGGTCGACGCCTCGAAGGAGGTGCTGGCCGCAGGCTTTCACCGGATCAAGCTGCACGAGATAACCTTGCCCGCAATTACAGCCTGCAGAAAGACCGTGGGGCCCCACACCGACATCTGCGTCGACGTCAACTGCGCCTGGTCCACGGACTTCGTCACGAAGAACCTCGCGGAGCTGAGAGCGCTCTCCCTGACTTGGCTCGAGGAGCCCATCTATCCACCCGAGGACTTCGCTGCCTTGGCCTCGCTCCGCGGCAAGGGCCTTAATATCGCCGCCGGCGAAAACTGGTGCACGAGCTTTCAGATCGAGCAGGCTTTGAGGGCGGGCGCGGTGGACTACCTACAACCGAGCATGAGCAAGGTTGGCGGCATTTCGGAATACCTGCGAATCGTCGATCTTGCTGACAGGGCTGGCACCACATTGATGCCCCACTCGCCTTACTTTGGTCCGGGCTTCTACGCATCGCTCCAGGTGGCGGCCGCCAGGCCGAGCATCACGGCACTCGAGTACAACTTCGTCCAGCCCGACGCGTGGCTGGCGGATGTCGAGGGCATCCGCGACGGCGAAATGATCAAGGTATCGGATACCCCGGGTATCGGCTTTGAGCCCGATCCGGACGTGCTTCACAAATATGGTCGTGTCCTGGGAAAGCGAAACCTATGAAACCCAACAATCTTCACGCGGTGTGGAATGACGGCCGCTGCGTCCTGAACGGATGGCTGTCGATCGCCAACGCCTTCTCGGCAGAGATCATGGCCGAGCAGGGTTATGACAGCATCACCATCGACCTCCAGCACGGCATCGTCGACTACCAAGCCGCCGTTTCCATGCTTCAGGCAATGAGGGCAAGCGGCGTTATGCCGTTGGTTCGGGTGCCATGGCTCGATCCCGCTTCCATCATGAAGGCTCTCGACGCCGGCGCGTACGGTGTGATCTGTCCCATGGTCAACTCCCGGGCAGAGGCGGAAGCTCTCGTCTCCTACGTCCGCTATCCGCCGTATGGCGTTCGAAGCTTCGGTCCTTCTCGTGCGGTCATTTCGGCGGGTGCCAACTATGGCCAGGAGGCGAACGCACAGGTTCTGTGCTTCGCGATGATCGAGACGGCGGAGGCCGTTAAGAACCTTGCCGAAATCGTCTCAACCCCAGGCTTGGATGGCGTCTACATTGGTCCTGCGGACCTCACGCTGGGCCTGACCGGCATGAGATATCCGACGGGCTTCGATCGCGAGGAACCGGAGATGGTCGGGTCCATCAAGAAGATCCTCGATGCAGCCCACGGCGCCGGCATTCGCGCCGCGTTGCATTGCGGTTCGCCCGCCTACGCCACCCGTGCCGCGCGGTGGGGCTTCGACATGGTGACCGTTTCGAATGACGTGAGACTGCTGGCGGGCGCTGCAGCGGCAAGCGTGAAGGCATTCAGGGAGGCGAACGTCAAGGCGGACGTGGCCGCCGCGCCCGGCAATGAAAAACAGCCTGGCATCAACGCATCGTACTGAAAGGGAAGAGCCAATGGCAACCGAGATCGTACCCGCGAAGGTCGTCGGAAGCGGCCCGGAGCGCATTGTCGCCGTGGCCGGATGGATGGGGGACCACAACCTGTTCGATCCGTTCGTGCCGCTGGTCGATACAGCCCGCTATAGCTTTGCCCTCCTTGACGCCAGGGGGTACGGCAGCCGTAGGGACTCCGGGGGACCCTTCACGATCGAGCAGATCGCCGCCGATATCGTTTCATGTTCGGCCGGATTGGGCTGGTCAAAATACCACGTGATCGGCCACTCCATGGCGGGAATGTCGGTGCAGAGGCTGGTCGTCGATATTCCGGCGAAGATCGCGTCGGCTATCCTTGTGGCTCCCGTGCCGGCTTCAGGCGCGCGAATTGATGATCAGCGCCGTCAAATGCTCCTCGCTGCAATCAAGGACCCGGACGCAAGGAAGCGCCTGATCGATGCCAACACTGGAGGGACGCGTTCGGACGAGTGGCTGACGAAGCTGCGGGATACCAGCCTGGCCGGGACTAGGCCCGACGTGCTCGAAGCATACATGAGTTCCTGGACAGGCCCCGGTTTCGCGGATGAAATCGAACCTCTGCAAGTTCCTGTCCGCGTCATCGTCGGCGAGAAGGACCCTGGTGCGGTGCCGCAGAGGCTTCGCGACACGATCGGGACGTGGTTCCCAAAGTTCGACCTTCAGATCCTGCACGGATGTGGCCACTACCCAATGTGGGAAGAGCCGCGGACATTCGCCGAAGCCCTGTTTTCGAGGCTGGGTTGAAAAGAAACGGAGAAGCATTCCCATGCCTCTGGTGAAATTCCACGTGTACTCGGGATGGTCGCAGGAGGGCTTGATCGCGCTGTTGGACGTCGCACATCGTTCGATGGTCCAGTCTTTCCAAGTTCCCGAAAGAGACCGCTACCAGATCGTCGATCAACATCCCCCAGGCACCATGATAGCCCTCGACACTGGCCTAGATATCCCCCGCACGGACCGCTTCGTGATGGTGGAGGTCATTTCTCGCCCGCGAACGGTCGAGCAGAAGCGTACGTTTTACGCGGACCTTTCCCGGCATCTTCACCAGGAATGCGGAGTCTTACCGTCTGACCTAATGGTCTCCTTCGTGGAGAACACTGATGCCGATTGGTCATTTGGCCACGGCCGCGCGCAGTTTCTCACCAAAGAACTCTGAGCGCTCGAGAGCGTGTCAAGGTCCCTTGAAGATGCAACCCTGGTTGTTGGTTACCGGGACCTTTCGATTCAGCCCCCGCTAACGATCCAAACTTAGCGGCGATCATCGCCATTAGCAGAGTGGCAAGCCGCGCTTCCACTAGAGCCGTTTGCCGGGAGCATCACCGAGCGAACTCGGGCGTTCTTGGCGGAGAGTCTGGCTATGATCGGTGAAAGTGCCGAAGCGACCGTCGCCGCCCTCGTCGGCCCGAGGGGTCCGCGCTCTGAAATTGGCGATATATCGATATGTATCCCTGCTCGCTGAAGCGCCCGTAGACTCGGATTTTTCGCGAAAAGACCACACTTTTCCAATTTTTCTGCATCAAGCCATTGACACTCGACCAAACTCATATATCGATATATCGCTCGATAAAAAGAAGAAATGGGCAGAGGTCAGCTCGACGTCAGTCGGCACAATCCGGAGGTAACAATGAGAAAACTGCTGCAATTGGTGACGGTTCTCGGGATCGTCGCAACGCCCGCTATTGCCAATGCAAAGGACCTGACGATCGGCTTTTCCTGGAACAGCAAGCAAGAGCCAATCGTCTACGCCTGGGAGAAGTATCTCCAGAGCGAGGGCGCGGCGCAGGGCAAAGCGGCCGGCTTCAACGTCAAGTTCATTTTCAACGTCGCGGACAACGATCCCACCCGTCAGGCGGCGAACATCGAGGACCTGATCAACCAGGGCGTCGATATCATCATGGCGCGTGCGGCGGACAGCGGCGCCATCGGCGCATCCATCAAGGCGGCCCAGGATGCAAATATTCCGTTTCTGACGTTCGACCACCCTCCGGGCTCGGTGCAGCCTACCGCCCATCTGGGAGGCGACGGCAACAAGGACGCTACGGCTGCCGCCAACGCGCTCTCCGATCTCCTCGCTTCGAAAGGGGTCAAGGGTCAATGCATCGAGCTGCAGGGCGCGTTGACCGACGTTAACGGGCATACCAGGCACGAAGGATGGCTTGCTGCTACGAAGGGCAAGATCGAGACCCTGCAGACTATTCCGACGAACTGGGATCCGGAGATTTTCCGGTCGGGCACGGCAAATGCCTTCCGGGCTCATCCAGAGGCAAACTGCATCTTCATGGCAAGCGACTTCGCGCTTTCGGCGGTGCAGTCGGCGCTCGAGGCCGCGGGGCGCTGGGCTCCTGCCGGAGATCCCAAGCATGTCTACATCGCGGCGCTCGACGTCCAGCCCATCGCCATCGACGCGCTGCGTAAAAAGTACATCGATGTGGACGTGACGTACGACGCCAACGTCCTGTCCAAGAAGGCCATCGAGGTCGCCCTGCAACTGGCCAAGGGCGAGAAGCCTGCGTGCGCGCCAGACTGCTCGATCGTCGGGCGTATCGCGACGCCTGAAAACATCGACACGCTGCCGGACCTGTGGTCGCGCCAATAGCGCTTGTCTCGGGCAGCCGGAAACCTTCGGCTGCCCGCTGGCATCCAGCAACTCGAATTTGACCATTCTTGGAAGACTGCCATGGCGCGGGATCACACCGTCAGCGTCAATACGGAGACGTTTGACTATATCGTCATCGGAGCAGGCTCCTCCGGCAGCGTCGTTGCAGCCAGGCTTTCCGAAGATGCCCGCAAGCGGATCCTGTTGATCGAAGCCGGCCCGCGGGATTCCAGTCCATGGGTCCACATCCCAATGGGCTACGGCAAGCTCTACACCGATCGCCGCCACAACTGGTGCTACCGGAGCGAGCCGGAGCCCGAGTTGGGCGGACGAACGACATATCAGCCGAGAGGCAAGCTTCTCGGCGGAACTGGGTCGATCAACGGAATGATCTATACCCGCGGCCAAAGGGAGGATTTCGATTCCTGGCAAAGCGCCGGCTGCGCAGGCTGGGGCTATGCTGATGTTCTGCCCTACTTCAAAAAGGCCGAACATCAGGCGCGCGGTGCCGACGAATATCACGGCATCGGCGGCCCGATCTGGGTCTCCGACCTCAGCGCCCACCCGTTAGCGGATGCTTTCATCGATGCCGCCATTTCGACCGGGTCGCCGCTCAACCGCGACTTCAACGGCGCGTCCCAAGAGGGCGCAGGCTACGCGCAAGTCAACACGCGGCACGGACGCCGCAGCAGTTCAGCGTCAGGCCATCTGAAGTCGGCGGGCAAGCGTGCGAACCTCAAAGTGCTCACCAGTGCCGAAGTCACTCGCATTCGGTTCAGTGAGCGGGTCGCCGTCGGGGTCGAGTACCGCATGGACCGGACCCCCTTCTACGCTGCAAGCCTAGGGGAGACGATCCTCTGCGCCGGAACCTTCAATTCCCCCAAGATCCTTGAACTGTCCGGGGTCGGCAACGCCGAGATTCTCTCCAAGTTCGGCGTGCCCGTTGTCACGGACCTGCCCGCCGTCGGCGAAAATCTCAAGGACCATTTCGGGGTGCCGTTGGAGTTCCGCTGCACCCGGGCAATCACGGTCAACGATCTTGCGTCCAGCTTCTGGCGGAAAGCCCTCGCGTCGGCGAGGTATCTGATTACGCGCGGCGGCCAGATGGCAAGCAACGGCAACTTCGCGAATGTTTATGTGAGAAGCAGCCCTGAAATCGACCGTCCCGACCTGCTCATCACGTTGCAGGCCTGGTGCACGGACGAACACCTCAAACCGCAGCCCTTCTCGGGCTTCACCATCATGGTGGAGCATTTGCGGCCAAAGGGCTCCGGGTCCGTCCACATCCGTTCTGCGGATCCCTCAGCGGCGCCACAAATCCGGTTCAATTTCTTCAGCGAGCCGGAGGACAGGGATGCTGTCGTCAACGGACTTGCTATCGCACGCCGCATCGCGTCCGCTGCCCCCATGCGGGCGCTGATCGAGAGCTCTCTGGTCAACGATTTGGACGGCTTGGACGCGGTGGGTTTTTGCGATCTCGCCCGTTCGCACGGCCTGTCCCTGCTTCACCCGACCAGTAGTTGCCGCATGGGTGTCGACCTGGGCTCCGTCGTCGATACAGCGTTACGGGTGCGTGGCGTCGGGGGGCTTCGGATCGTGGACGCATCGGTGATGCCGTCGATCCCCTCGGGCAACACAAACGCCCCGTCCGTCATGATCGCGGAGAAAGCCGCCGACCTGATCAAAAGGGACAACTGAAGAGAGGACCAATGGAGAACCCCATCAACAGCCTGAACGGCGAAGTCTGCATCGTCACGGGCAGCACCCAGGGCCTTGGCGAAGGGATCGCGCGCTCCTTGGCGAAAGCGGGCGCGCGCGTCGTGGTGAGCGGCCGCAACGAGCAGCATGCGGAAGCGATCGCGGCCGACCTGAGAAGCTCCGGCCATGAGGCGACCGCGATCTCCGCCAACGTCGCCGAGCGGTCAGACATCAAGCGTCTGGTCGAGCACGCGCTCTCCACGTACGGAGAGATCAACGTCCTGTTCAACAACGCAGGCATCAACGATCCCCAGCCGTTTCTCGAGGTCGACGAGGCCAACTTCGAGATGATCATGCGAGTGAATGCTCTCGGCACCCTGATGTGCATGCAGGAGGTCGCCAAGCAGATGATCAAGCAAGGCAAGGGTGGCAAGATCATCAACACGACGTCCATCGCCGGACGGCAAGGCTACGCCGACATCGCTCCGTACTGCGCCAGCAAGGCCGCTGTGATCTCCCTCACGCAAGCCGCCGCCCGCGAACTGGCCTCGAACGGCATCACGGTGAACGGCATCGCGCCAGGCGTGGTGGTTACGCCGCTCTGGGACAAAATGGAACGCGAGATGCTCGAGCGCGGCGTGACGAAAAACATCGGAGAATGGATGGCTCGCTATACGCCCAACATCCTGCTTGGCCGTGCCAGCGTCCCTTCCGATTTCGCCGGCCTTGCAATCTTCCTGGCCTCCAGCGGATCCGACTACTTCACAGGCCAGACATTCATGATGGACGGCGGAATGATCCTCGTCTGACGGCGATAGCCCTCCGGTAGGGAAAGCTCGAAAAACTGAACAAGGAGAACGACGATGCAACGAATAAACCGCGAGGATGCCCTCGAATATGAAATGGCGCTCAAGGAGCCCAGACTCCGCGTCAAGCAGGGAGAAACCTTCGTCTTGCAAGTCGAAAATTCGATGAGCAACAGGATAAGATCCGAAGATGACCTGCCGACCCCGGAGGTCCTTGGCGAGTTGCATCGACTCAAGCAATTCAACCCTTGCGCCGGTCCCGTCTACGTGGAGGGCGCGGAACAGGGAGACACCCTCGCCGTGGACATCGTCGACATCGTCGTCGAAGACAAGGGATATGTGCTGATCGACCCTGCCACCGGCCCTCTGGCGGATTCGTTCAAGTACGCGGAGGCCCGCGGCCCGTCCACAAAGTTCATCAAGCATTTGCCCGGGCCGAGCGGCACGACCTCGGACGGGATCGGCGTCTACGACGACCATATCAAGTGGAACCTCCAGCCGCTGGTCGGCACGCTGGGCGTCGTTCCCGACCGCCCTTCGTCCGGCTCCGACACCGTGACCATGCAATGCGCGTGGGGGGGAAACCTGGATACGCGTGAGTTCCGGAAAGGCCACCGGGTCTTCTTCCCGGTGGCCCATGAAGGCGCCCTGCTCTATGGCGGCGACCTGCACGCTTCCCAGGCGACCGAGTTTGGCGGCACGGGTGACGAGAGCCGCGGCGAAATCACGCTGAAATGCGAAGTCATCAAGAAGAAAAAGACCCCGTTCGTCCGGGTGGAGACACCGACCGAGATCGTCCAGCTGAACTCGTATCGACCGATCGAAGAAGGCTTCAAGCAGGCACACATCTGGATGATCGACTGGCTCGTCGAGGACTACGGTTTCACAGTTCGGGATGCGATCTACAATCTCGCTGTAAACCCCGACGTGCGCGCCAACGTCTACGCGCTCTCGATATGGGGCAAGATGAATTACACGATCGGCGTCAGCTTTCCCAAGGCGAACCTCAAGCGAGGTTGATCGCGGCGGCGGTGGAGCTGGCGCGGAAGGTCGCGCCTGCTTCACCGCCGACATGATTGGCCACTTGCTTGAACACAAGGGCAACGAGCCGGAAAACGGCGACTCACGGAGGAGAGTTTAGGATGCAAGCCGTCGCTGTGCGCAAGGAGAACACGATTATCTTCGGGCTGGTCGCGCTGGCCGCTATCGTCCTCCTTGGCTACATGTACATGAACGCCCCGGCATTCTTCCGGGTCAACAACCTCGTCAATGTCCTGGTCCAGACCTCGGTATTGGGCCTGCTGGCAATGGGGATGTCTTTTGTGTTGATCGGTGGCGGGATCGACCTTTCGCTGCCTGCCATTCTTGCATTCAGCGCCATCATCGGCGTGATCGCGATGCAGACGACGCAAGTAGCGATGCTGGGTCCGATCATGATGCTGGCAATAGGAGCCGCGCTCGGCGCATTCAACGGAGCGGCGGTCGCCTACTTCGGCATGGCACCGTTCGTCGTCACCCTGGCGACGATGACCGTAGTCGGGGGAGCGAGCGTATGGATAACCGGCTCGCAAAGCGTTTCGGGCTACCCTCCCGTCTTCGACGACGTAATCCGCTTCCGCCTCCTAAACCTCCCCATGCTGGTATGGATCACGGCGGTGATCACCGCGGTCGCCACGGCAATCATCGCAAAAGGCGCATACGGACGGCAGATAAAGGCTGTAGGCCTGAATCCTCGAGCCGCCCTTATCGCCCGCATGGACGTGAAGCGCCTGGTTCTGTCGACCTACGTCTTGTCCGGCTGTTTTGCCGCCATAACCGGAGTGTTCCTGGTTGCCAGGCTAGGATCTGCATCGGCCAACCTTGGAAACGATAGCCTGCTTCTGGACATCATCAGCGCCTGCGTGATCGGCAGGGTCAGCATTTACGGCGGTATCGGCAATCCTCTCCATGCCGTTCTCGGGGCGCTGTTCGTTACCTTGATCAGCAATTCGATGAACCAGCTGGGCGCCTCCTACTTCGCGAGCCTTATCTTGAAGGGAGTGCTGATCATCATTTTCGTCTATCTCGATCAGGCACTGAGGAGGAAGGCATGAGCGAACTTGCACGCCTCTCCATGAAGGGCATTCGCAAATCTTTCGGCTCCGCCGTCGCCATTTCCGAAGGTGATCTGTCGGTAATGCCAGGCGAAGTCCACGCGCTCATGGGTGCCAACGGCGCAGGCAAGAGCACGATGATGAACGCGCTCGGCGGCATCATCCCGGTCGATGATGGGACGATCGAAATCGACGGCAAGGCCGTCGCGCTGAGACACGCCCGCGACGCGGCAAGCCATGGCATCGCTTTTGTCCACCAGGAACTGACGATGCTGCCCACGATGACCGCCGCCGAAAACGTGTTCATCGACCGCTTTCCGACCCGGTTCGGAAGGATCGACCGCCAGACCATGCGATCCCGGTGCAAGGAGCTTCTCCAGTTGGTCGGCTGCAGCGTCTCGCCGGACACGCCCGTCGAAACCCTAAGCACAGGCGACCGCCAAATGCTGGAGATTGCGCGGGCGCTGAAATCCAACCCCAGGATCGTCATCTTAGACGAACCCACCTCTTCGCTTTCGCGCCCCGAGCGCGAGCGCCTTTTCGACGTCGTGCGCAAGCTGAAGGCAATGGGGACGGCCGTCGTCTACATCACGCATTTCCTCGAAGAAGTCTTCACGATCTGTGACGCAGTCACGGTAATGAGGAACGGGCGTACGGTCTCGGCAACCAAGATCGAGAACACGACACCCTCGACCGTGCTTCGCGAAATGCTCGGAGAGATTGCCGCTACTGAGCGGTTGAGGGAGCCATACAGAACCAGCGCTCCTGCCAGGCTGACTGTGCGCAACCTGACCCGCGAGCGCGTTCTCGATGACATAAACCTGACGCTTCGGCCTGGCGAAATCGTCGGCCTCTGGGGCCTGCTCGGCTCCGGGCGAAGCGAACTGGTGCGCGCGCTCATGGGGCTCGATCCCATCGATCGTGGCGACTTGGAGCTAACCGCCAACGGAAGCTCCGGGCGCGTCGAACCTGAGTACCTTCGAAAGATCACCGGGCTCGTCACCGAAGACCGACGGGGCGAGGGCCTGATCCTTCCCTTCAGCGTGGCTGAAAACATTTCGCTGCCGCAGCTGAAGAAAATGAAGTCGAAATCGGGCCTCGTCGACACCGACGCCGAGAAGACCTTGGCGGAAACCCTCATCAAGCGTCTCGGGGTGAAGGTAAGTTCGCCGCAACAGCCTGTCGGAACGCTCTCGGGGGGCAATCAGCAGAAAGTCGTCTTCGCACGCTGGCTACCGCTAAAGCCGGAACTTTTCATACTGGACGAGCCAACCCGCGGACTCGACACCGGGGCGAAGGACGAGATCCTCAAGCTCAGCGTCGAGCTCGCGAAAGAAGGCGCGGCCATTCTCTTCATATCCTCGGAACTGGAAGAGATCATGCGCGTCGCGGACCGTTACGTCGTCATCATCCGCGGCCGCATAACGCAAGAATTGCCGGGCACCGCGACCAAGGACGAGCTGATGGAATCGATTTCCGCTCGGCCTGCAGTCGCCCATGCGCAGGAGACCGTCCAATGACCACAGTATCGACGAGCCAGTTCACGGGAAGGCGCCGGCTCCCCGTCCTCGGATTTGGGGCCATTCTCCTGGCGGTGATTGTCGGCTTCTCGATCGCCGCACCGAATTTCGCGACGGTCGGCAACGCCTTCGCCATGCTTCACGCCATGGTGCCCGTTACCGCAGCCGCAACAGGCATCGCTCTGGTCATCATGAGCGGCAAGATCGACATCTCGATCGGGTCCATAGCGTTCCTCGCAGGCTCGATCGGCGGCCTCTTGATGGACGGCGGCCAAGTTGGACCAATCCTTGGCTTTTTCCTCATCCTCGTAATTGCCTCCCTACTGGGAGCGCTGAACGGCTTCATCGTCTCGGTCCTGGGCATCAATTCGCTCATTACCACCTTGGGCACCATGATCACGTTCCGCGGCATTGGGCTGATGTTGACAGAAGCGCGCGTCATTCCGCTGCCCGCGAGCATTCAGAATCTGGGCAACTCAACATTGGGCCCGGTATTCGTCGACACGCTGTTGCTGGCGTTGCTGCTGGTGGTCGTTCATTATGCCCATCTCCACACGGCTTTTGGCAGGCACGTTACGGCCGTGGGAAACAGCGAGGAGACATCGCATAGAATCGGAATCAACACGCGTCTCACCAGCTTCGTGGTCTTTGTACTGTCCGGCCTGTTCGCAGGGATTTCGGCATCCGCCAGCTTTATTCAAGTCGGTTCCATAACGGGGTTTCTTGGTCGAGGGCTGGAGTTTAACGCTATCGCGGTTGCTGTCGTGGGAGGTATCAGCCTTTCTGGCGGGCGCGGCAAGATCCTACCGGGGATATTGCTCGGCGCGCTCGCGTTCCAGGTGATTTTCAACGGCCTCAACCAAGTCGGCGCCAACCCCTACATTTATCAGCTGGTGACCGGAGCGGTAATCTTCGTCGCTATGTATGTGGACGCCATAAAGACTCGGAGGCAGCCAACCTAACGGGCGGGCAGGCACATAGGGTCGGTCTGAAAATAAAGATAGGTTCGACAATGCGGTCGGACCTAGCGGACGCGCATTCTTCGGGCGGAACACCAAATCATGGACTCATTCAAGAAATTCGTTGCAAAGAGGGCTCTTAGCGACAGCCTGCCGAAAACCCATCAAGTCTATGAGCTCATTCGACAGGCGATCATATCGATGCATTTGCCTCCGGGGGCACCGCTCGTTGAAAAGGAGATTTGCGCCGAACTGGGCATTTCACGAACACCTCTCCGTGAGGCAATTCTGAACTTGGCCACGCAGAATCTTGTAGTGATCAGGCCGGGAGGCGGAACGTTCGTAAACCGCATTGTCCTGAGGCAGGTCCTGCAGGGTCAGATGGTCCGCGACACGCTCGAAGTGCGATTGACGAGGCTTGCAGCCCGCAATTTCACGACCGAAATAGCACCCGACTTTGAGCTTTCGCTTTTCCAGCAATCGGCCGCCGCGAAGCGCCGGGACGTCGATGCTTTTTTCGCGCTCGACAACGAGTTCCATAGCCTTGTCTGCAGGTGCGCCGGATTTCCCGATGCCTGGCAGACAATTCATATGGCGACCGGGCAACTGGATCGAATCCGGCGGCATGCGTTCCCGACCGAAAACACATTCGACCTCGTGCTTGACGAGCACCGTCAAATCTACGACCGGATCAAGAATCATGACGAGGACGGTGCCGAGAAAGCGTTCCAGGCTCAGATCGATAGCATCTTCCCTACTATCAAGGTCGTGAAGACCAGCTTCCCGCATATGTTCGACACGGATGCCGTTTCGGTCGAGGACATCCGGTAGCCGGGCACCCCGATAAGACGATGTCTCGGCCGTTAGAATATCGCCGGCTCATCAGTTACCCCACCGTAGCTCGTCTCCAAGAAGTCGAAGTCGCAACCCTTGTCCGCCTGCTGGATATGCTGGGAGAACATGGCGCCGTACCCGCGGGTAAACCGGGGAGCCAGAGGCTTCAGCGCCGCCCGGCGATCCGCGAGTTCCTCCGGGGATATCTCCAACCTGATCTCGCGGTTTGGAACGTCGATCGAGACGAGGTCGCCAGTCCTGACGAGGGCGAGCGTTCCGCCTACAAAGGCCTCCGGCGAGACGTGAAGGATGCAGGCCCCGTAGCTCGTCCCGCTCATCCTGGCGTCGGATATGCGAACCATGTCGCGCACGCCCTGCTTCACGAGCTTCTTCGGTATCGGCAGCATTCCCCACTCGGGCATGCCGGGCCCACCTTGCGGGCCGGCGTTCCGAAGGATCAGCACGTGATCGGCGGTGACGTCCAGGTCGTCGCTATCGATCACCGCTTTCATCGAAGGGAAGTCGTCAAAGACAAGCGCAGGCCCGGTATGGCGAAGATATCGTGGACTGCATGCGCTCGGTTTAATGACGGCGCCGTTCTCCGCAAGGTTGCCCTTGAGGACAGCCAGCGCCCCTTCGGGGTAAATCGGGTTGTCGAGCGGCCGGATAACGTCTTGATTGTAGACCTCGGCACCGGCGATGTTTTCCCCCACCGTTTGCCCGTTCACGGTCATCTCCGACATGGAAAGCCGGCTGGCGAGACGGTTCATGAGGGCTGGCAGTCCGCCAGCGTAGTAGAAGTCCTCCATCAGGTATGTGTCGCCGCTGGGGCGAACATTGGCGATCACCGGGACAACCCGGCTTGCCTTGTCGAAGTCGTCGAGCGTCACATTGTGCCCAGCGCGTCGAGCCATCGCAATGAGATGGATCACGGCATTGGTCGAACATCCCATTGCCATCGAGACGACGATCGCGTTGTCGAACGCCTGGCGAGAGAGCACCTTGGCGGGCACCAGGTCCTCCCAGACCATATCCACGCACCGCCTCCCCGCCTCCGAGCACATGCGAATGTGGTTGACGTCGGCGGCCGGGATAGACGAGGCCGCCGGAAGAGTCATTCCGATCGCTTCGGCGATCGCCGTCATGGTCGATGCCGTTCCCATGGTCATGCAGTGTCCGTGACTGCGGGCGATTCCGGCCTCGATATCCTGCCAATCCTTGTCGGAGATATTCCCGGCGCGGCGTTCGTCCCAGAATTTCCATGCATCCGAACCGGAGCCCAGCGTCTTTCCCTTCCAGTTGCCTCGCAACATCGGTCCGGCCGGCACGTAGATGGCCGGCAGCCCCGCACTGATCGCCCCCATGATCAATCCAGGCGTGGTCTTGTCGCAACCGCCCATCAGGACGACCCCGTCGACCGGATGGGATCGGATCAGCTCTTCGGTATCCATGGCGAGCATGTTCCGGTAGAGCATCGTCGTCGGCTTGACGAAATTTTCGGAGAGCGAGAGCGCCGGAAGTTCGATGGGGAAGCCGCCTGCCTGGAAAACGCCTCTCTTCACGTCTTCGACGCGAGTTTTGAAGTGCGCGTGGCACGGGTTGATGTCGGACCAGGTGTTTAGGATCGCGATGACGGGTTTTCCCACCCAGTCATCTGCCGAATATCCCATCTGCATGATGCGGGAGCGGTGGCCAAATCCCTTCAAGTCGTCCGGAGCGAACCACCGAGAGCTTCTCAGCGTGTTGGGAACCTTTTTCATTTCAAGCCATCCTCGTCAGCGAAGCCGAACAGCTTCGCTGGATTTCGGACCAGAATGCTTCTCAGGGCGTCGGAACTATCAACCCAAGCGGCGATGCGGTCGAGGGCCTTTGCGTCGTCGACTGGGCGGAAAGGAGTGACTCCATGCGGGCTGGACGCGCCCGTGCCCCCGCCCGGATGGGGCCAGTTCGAACCCCAGAGAAGACGGTCGGGGTTGGCTTTGACGAAGGCGCGGACCAAGTGCCCGACAGCGGTCGACTGGGGATCGGCCGAAACTAGGTAGGGCGCCGATAGCTTCACGTAGACCTTCTCGGACGAGACAAGCGAGATGAGCGTATCGAGGCCTGGTTGATCCAAACCCCTGTCGGCATCGGCACGGCCGAAATGGTCGATGACCACCGGGACGGGCGCTTGCTTCAATTCCGCTTCCAGAGCAGCGATGATGCCCAACTCCGTGAATATCTGCACATGCCAGCCGAGCTTTTCCGTCAGCGCGAATGCCCATCGGACATCATCGCGTATTCGATCCAACTCGGACACGGAGCCAGCCGCGAGGTTAAGACGGATGCCCACGATTCCCCCGCTGGCCAATTCCTCCATTCCCTTTGGGCTCGCATGACGATCCACGACGGCCACCCCGCGCGCGCCAGGACCCATCATCCGAATGGCATCGAGAGTGCACGTGTTGTCCGTGCCGTAAATGCTGGGCTGGACGACGATGACGCGGTCAAGATTCAACGCCGCCTGGTGGGCGGCAAGAGCCTCGACCGGGGCCGGCGGGGGGGTGTAGGAGCGTCCGTTCCACAGCGGAAACTGTTTGCGCGGCCCGAAAACATGCACATGGCAATCGCATGCGCCCCGTGGCATGTCCGTGCCGACAGTGCTGTGCACGACGTCCAGGATCGGCTCCGGTGTCATTGGCGCGCCTCGGCATCGGGATGCGCGTCCCACCATTTGGCCTGCTCGTCCTCAATGGATTGGAGAATGCTCATGGCCGGAAGGACGGACCGCCCGGTGACGAGCGGGGCCTTGCCGCCACGAACCGCCGAAACGAAATCGCGGCTCACTTGGGCATTGTTTTCCTTTTCCGACTGCACGGGCTGCTCGCGGCCGCTCAGCGACAGCGTGCCCTTGAGGATATCGAGCCGATAAGCCTCCCGGTCCGTGACGACAAAGATGTCGAACATCCTTTCCTGCGAGTGATAGGATCCGGTACACACTATCGTCTGCTGCCGATCGGTCTCGATCATCGCCGCCAGTTCCATCGGGATGCCGGTCTTGGGCAAAGGCGGCGGCATGATCGCGAAAGAGCGCGTGATGCGCGCGGCCGCGCGCTGCGGAACGCCTCCGCCTGCAAGCCAGAGCCCCACGTCGACCAAGTGCGCACCATGGTGCCAGAGCAGGTTGTCAGTCCAACTGCGATGCAGACCTGTGGAGCCTACGTTTTCCAGCCGATGAAGGAAGAGCCTGGAATGGACATGACGTACATTCTCCTCGCCTGCGCCAACGCGCTTGCACAGTTCGACGTGCTCGCGCCTGAAACGCATCGGATGGACGACGCCGAGAGTGAGGCCCAGCCGCTCGGCGAGTTCCACCACTTCGAGCGCGTCCGGATAATTCAATGCCAGCGGAATCTCGACCAGAACGTGCTTGCCCGCCTCGAGAGCCTGAATCGCCATCGAGGCATGGGTGGCGCTAGGCCCCGCGATAATAATGATGTCGATTTCGTCATCGGAAACGGCGGCGGAGTAGTCGGTCGTCCACTTGCGATATTCATAGTCGACGGCGAAGGCTTCCGTCTTAGGCGCTTCGCGGCCGACAAGCGTATGCAGTGTGCAGCCGAAGTCCTTTAGGCTGTCCGAATGCCACGTGCCCATCATGCCGTGGCCTACCATGCATACGTTCATTTTGTCAGCTCCAGCGCGCCAGCGGACATTTAGCAATATATCAGAATATTACAATATCGATGACTGTCGCAGGCGTGTTGCGTCGATATCCCGCGGCCTCAGTCAGTCAAACGAGATCAGCAGCCCGCCCTCGGCTGTAGTGCTTGCTCGACTGCCCGCGGGCACGAAGTTTGACGTGAGCAAATCTGAAACGATGGCCGGCCCCGACAACTCGCTTCCGGCTGGCAGCGTGCCGGCATCGAAGGCGGCGATCGTGGACCACCCTCCTTTTTGCGAAAGATAGACCTGTCTCTTCGTGGAAACCCGGCGCGAGAAATTGGCCATCGCGGCGCCCGTTGGCGCCCGCACCTGCACCCGACCGACCGCCTGGATGCGCCATTCGAGAAACTCGACCGGCTCGGCAGGCGAGGCAACCGAGTAGAGCCGCTCGTGCAAGCGGTGGAAATCCAGGACGAGTTCGGTGAGAGCTTGCGCGTCGAGGCTCTGCCTACCGACGGGCACGGGTATCTGCCAGACCTGTCCATTGTAGCGGCACTCGGCCGCGAGCAGGAGCTCCCGCCTGTCATCGTCGATACCCATTGAATCGAGGAACGCAGTTCCTTCGGCCACCAGTGCGGCGAGCGTCGAATTCACAAGACCAAAATCGAAAGCGTCGCTTCGGCTGTGGGCGATCCTGCCGAAATCGAACTTGATGTCGCCCGTCGAGATGCCATACGCGCTCAAGACGCTGCCCGCACGCGGTATCAGAACCTTACGAATGCCGAGTTCCTTGGCCAGATTGGCAGCATGCAAACCGCCTGCCGCACCACCGGAGACGAGGACGAAGTCGCGAGGGTCAAATCCCTTGCGCATAGTCATGTCTTCAATGGCCGACACCATGTTCTGCTCGGCGACGGCTGAGATGATCGCGGCAGCATCCTCGACGCCAATTCCCAGCGGATCGGCCACATGCTTCGAAATCGCAGCCACAGCCCGTTGGCGGTCGAGCGTGAGGTGGCCGCCCCCGAACCGACCCGGCTCGAGAAGGCCGCGAACCAGATTGGCATCGGTAAGCGTCGGCCGTTCCCCACCCAAGCCATAGCAAGCCGGTCCAGGCTTGGATCCTGCACTTTGCGGCCCGACGTGTACGAAGCCTCCGGCGTCGACCCTCGCAATCGAGCCTCCGCCGGCGGCAATCGTCGAAATATCGACCGAGGGTACGCCGAAGACATGTCCCGCGATCGTTCCTTGTCGTTGCATCGCGACCGCGCCGTCGATCGCCATGCAGACGTCGAGGCTCGTCCCCCCGAGGTCCATGGAGATCACGTTGCGCTCGCGCAGGCCGGCGTGTCCGACAAGGCGGATCGCAGCGCCCGGGGCGGCGGAAGGGCCGGACAGGCACAGGAAAACAGGCTTGTCGACGATGACCTCACCGGAAGTTCTTCCTCCGTTGGAGCAGACGAAGAGCGGCGTTCGCTCGAATCCGGCATCGGCAAGCCGGGTAGCGAGGGTGCCGATGCTGTCCTTCATAACTGGCTTCAACGAAGCGTCGAGTGCTGTGGCGGACGTCCGGCGGTATTCGCCCACGGCGGGATTGACCTGATGCGACAAGCTAAATGGAACACCCGGCAATGTCTCGGAGATCAGTTCGCCGACCCGCAGCTCGTGCCTAGGATTCATCACCGACCACATCAAGGCGACTGCGACGGCTTCGGGTTCGGTCTTCTTGACGCGCGCCAGAACCTCTCGAACCTCTCTATCGTCCAGGGAGAGTTCGACGCCGCCTTCCGCATTGATCCTTTCCGAGACGGCAAACGTCAGCTGTCTCGGGATTAGCGGGTCGGGATAGTCCTCGAATATCTCATAGCTGTTTTCCCGGCCTCCTTCCCGGATGCGCAGCACGTCGCGGAACCCCGTGGTGCAGATCAGGACGGTCCTGGCAGTGCGGCGTTCGAGAATGGCGTTTGTGGCCGCCGTCGTGCCGCACGAGAACGTCGCGCAAGCTTTCAGAAGATCCCTGACGCTGGTGCCGCGGTCGGATGCGACGTATTGAATCCCGTCCATTATCCCTTGCGGAATGTCGTCGTGGTTCGAGAGCGACTTGTAGAAGCGGAGCGCTCCGTGGTCGTCCACCACGATGTCGGTGAACGTACCGCCCACATCCACGGAGATGGTGAGATTCATAGTGCATCTCCCGAGCAGGGACGGCTTCCCGCCGTTGGGTCGGCCCGGGCATAGCCGTAAAGCCTTGCCGCGTGGGCTTCGGTCAGCAGACCTTCCGAAATCGATTTCTCGATCTTTTCCCGCGATCGCTTGCCTGGATCACCGAAGCCGCCGCCCCCGCTTCCGTGGGCGATCAGGCGCTCACCGGGACGAAGGGTGACGTCGAAAAAGATCGGGAGCTCGCTCAGCGCGCCTGACAGGTCTCGCTTCCACGTTCTGGTCTGTCCGCCTGGCAGCCCGCCTGCTACTCCGGCCGGTGGAAACTGCTCGCCGCCGCTGTTGACCGAAAAGGTCACCGCGTCGTCTCTCACCCGGATGACGCAGTCGCAGCCCTGCGCGCCTTCCCACTCGCCGGCACCTCCTGAGTCCGGACGGAGCTCGAGCTTCTCGATGATCAGAGGCTGCTGCTGCTCCATGACCTCGACCGAGGACTGGGAGAGCATGCCTTGCGTCGTTCCGCTTCCGTATGTGAGCCAACCGTCGTGGCCGGCGAGTGCGGGGCCGCCCCAGTATCCGAGCACCATCTGGTTCACGAAGGGCGCCTGGCGCCGGGAATCGAAACCGCTGACGCAGGGAGCGGAGGCGGGATTTCCGACGGTCCCGTAAGCGGTGCCGCGCGTGTCGGTGACCTCGGCGAACATAGCCTGGATGTGATCGATCAGGATGTGAGCGAGATTGGTGGTCGCCGAACTGGTCGCCGCGGGGAACCTCGGCAGTCCGATCGCGGAGTTCTCGCGCATCTTGATCCGCACCCGGTCGAACGAACCCGATGCCCTGGGCACGTCGGGTCCCAGCATGTTGAGCACTGCGGTCAGGCAGCTGGCGGTGACGGTCGCCTCGGTCATGTTCAGGCCGATCGGAAGGCAGTCGATGTTGTCCGTAAGGTCGATCGTGATCTCGCCGGCCGTCGGGTCCACCGTCATCGTCGCCGAAATGGGCAAACCGCTCTCGAAACCCTCGCTGACGCCGTCGTGCATCGCGCGCTTGCTTAACGTGGCCGCCGGCAGCCGCGAGATTGCGCTCTTCGCCATCATGGACGCGTATTCCTGATACTGGTCCAGGAACGCCAGCACCGTCTCGACGCCGGACCGCTCACACATCTCCCGGGCCCGGCGTTCCCCGGTACGCACCGCTCCGACCATCGCGAGGTAGTCGCCATAGAACTGCTCGGGAGCGCGGATGTTAGCCTTGCAGAGTTCCACCAGCTCGAAGTTGTCTCGATAGTCGGCCTGGATTCTCAGGCAGGGAAGCGTCAGACCCTCGGCATAGTAGTCCCTGCAGAGGGATCCGTAGGTCGTAGGGGTCGGAAACCCGATATCGCTGAGGTGCGCGCGGGCGATCGAGAAGAACATGAGCCTGCCGTCGAAAAAGACGGGAGCGCATAGCGTCACGTCGGCGCAGTGTGTATTGCCCAGGTAGCTGCTGTTGTTGATGAAGCAGTCGCCTTCGCGGACGTTGTCACCGTATCGGTCACGAACGGCCTTCGGCACCAGATGGGCTGCGCCGGTGTGTATGGGAAGACCCTGCCCCGCGCTCACAGTGCGATGCCGGGCATCCGTCATAGTGCACGAGAAATCGAGCGCGGTGTTCAGCACTCCCGATCGGCCTGTCCGGGCCAGCGTATATGCCATTTCCCGGTTGATCGCCTCGAAGCGCTTCTGAAGGACGACCATGGTCAGCTGGTCGAGAGTTTGGCTTGGGTCAGACATACGCATATTCCCCTGGCCATCCTCTCAATGTTCCAGATCCTTGCTGGCCGCGCTTAATGCCGGCGCGGCTCCTCGTTGCCTCGGATGAGCGCGGAGACGTGTTCGGGATCCGCCTCGTCGATCCCGAAGGCGGCGATCGACCTGCCGTTGCGAAGCACGACGATGTCGTCGGCGACTGGCCGCACGTGGTGCACGTTGTGGGTGATGAAGATTACGGAAATCCCGCGGTCCCGGACCGCCCGGATCGTGTCCAGGACCTGCTCCTGCTGACGGACGGAAAGCGCGGCGGTCGGCTCGTCCAGGATGATCAGCTTCGCGCTGAAGTGGATCGCGCAACTGATGGCGATGCTCTGTCTCTGGCCACCGGAAAGTTCGCTGATACGATCATCGGCGCTACGCAGCCGAAGCCCCATCGAGATAGCGGCCTGTTCAGTTTCGCGCCGCATTTTTGCGTGATCCAGACGTTTGAACGGCCCCCAGCCCTTGGTCACGGAGTCCTCGCGCCCAAGAAACATGTTCCTGGCGATGCTCAGCTCGTCGACGAGGGCAAGGTTCTGGAACAGCGTCGCCACGCCTGCGTCCTGGGCGGCTTGCGGCGAACGGAAGTCGATCGGGCGGCCCTCCCAGTGGAGGCTGCCACGATCTGGCGAAACCACTCCGCTCAGCATGCTGATTAGGGTGGACTTCCCGGCGCCGTTGTCGCCCAGAAGGGCAAGCACCTTGCCCTTGCCGACAGCGAAGGAAACGTCCTTGACTGCCTCGATATGTCCGTAGCTTTTTGCGACGTTGCGAACGTCGAGGAGTACCTCCGCCGAGTTCATGAGCGGCTCCTCTTCTCGATCGCCCGGTTGATAAGAACTGCGGAAACAAGCAGCGCGCCGAGCAGTGCCTGGTAGACTGCCGGCGGCATGTTTATCAGGGCAAGCCCTTGCCGGATCATCGCGATCGTCAAGCACCCGAGCAGGGTCCCAAGCACGCTGCCGACACCGCCGCGAAGGCTGCTGCCGCCGATGACGGCCGCGGCGATGGCTTCGAGTTCCAGGCCGGAGCCGCGGTTGGCGTCGACGGTTCCAAAACGGCCGAGTTGGACAAGCCCGGAGAAGCAGGCCAAAACCGCTGTCATCACGAACAGGGTCAGTTTCAACTGGTTTATAGGCACGCCCTTCAACCGGGCGGCGGCGACATTGCCTCCGGTGGCATATATCCAGTTGCCAAACTTGGTGTTGGTCAGGACCCAGTGCGCGATCAGGAGAACGACGAGCGACCACAGAAGCCCCATGCTGAGGCCGTTCGCGAAACGCTGGGACATCCACGTCAGGACGGCTGAATCGGCGGGCGCCGAAACAGGATATCCGCCCGAGATCAGATAGACCATGGCGCGCCAGAACATGAGGCCGCCGAGCGTCACTATGAACGACGGTATGGACGCATAGAGCACAAGCGTGCCGTGCAGCAGGCCGATAAGAACTGCGCTTGCCAGCGCGCCGCATAGGGCGACGGGAACGCTCACGCCCGCGACCGACGTCAGGAACGCAGCGATAATAGACGTCAGCGCAAGCACCGACCCGATGGAGAGGTCGAATTCTCCGGCGATCATCAGCAGTGTCACGCCCGCGGCCCCGATCCCGAGCTGAGCCGCCACGATGGCCACTGAAGTCAGCGATTCCGCCGAGCTGAAATGAGGCGCCACCGTCAGGAAGATGACGAAGACGACCAAGGCGGAAATGGCCGCACCTACCCAAGGCGTTTGCGAGATCAAGCGGCGGAATTTGTGGCCAGGCCGCGGCCCGACATCGGGTGCGACAGCCGTCGTCTTCAACGTTTGCATACTTTCCTCCGAATTGAAGGGTGAGCGGGGAGCGCGCTCACCCTTCTCGCCTCACCGATAGCCGGCGGCGACGTTCGCCTTGACGGTCGCGACATTGTCCTTGTCGATGATGGCCGGACCAGTCAGCACGTCTTGGGCGAGCGTAAACCCGTACTTCTTGTTCAGATAGAGGAACTCGACCGCCAGGTAGCCCTGAAGGTACTGCTGCTGGTCGATTGTGCCGAGAATCTGGCCCTTCTCGATCGCATTGATGACGTCGTTCGACATGTCGTAGGAAAAGAGGGTGACGCTGTCGATCTTTCCGGCCTCCTGAAGCACCTTCATGATCTCGATGGTGTAGGTTGGATCCACGACGAAGACGGAAGAGATGTCGGGGTTGGCGGTCAGGTAGGCGCGGAACTGCTCGGCGGCCTGGGTCGGACTGTCGGGCGGCACCACGATGGTGTCGGCCTTGAGGCCGGCCTTGTTGTAGGTGTCCGTGAAGCCTTCGCAGCGCGCCACCAGGCCTGACTGGCCCGCGTTGGTATTCACGCAGATGCCCGACGTCGGCTTCTTGTGGCTGAGAATGTACTCCGCAGCCCTTTCGCCGCCCAGTCTTTCGTCGCCGCCGATGTAGAACAGGTAAGGGATACGCTCACCGACCGGACGGGTATCGCCCACGTTCATGGCGATGATCGGAATCCCCTTTTCAGTCGCGCGCTTCAGGCTCGCTTGGACGCCCTTGGCGTCGGGGAGGGAAACGATGAGACCATCGGGCTCGGCGGCGATGGCGCGGTCGATCTTCTCCGACTGCTGGGCCGAATTCGGTGGCGAGTTTTCCTGAAGGCTGACGACTTTGACGCCGTACTTGTCGGCGGCGTCGTGCATTCCCTTGTTGAGAACGTTCCAGAAAGGATGGCCGAGCCAGGCGTGGCTCGCCTCGTAGAACACTAGCTGCTTGTCCTCGGCGTTGGCCGCCGAAGTTGTTGAGGTGAGCGAAAACGCGGCCGTCAGGACGACTGGCAGGACGGCAAGCAAGCTGCGGACACGCGACGTCCGGCTATCACGCTGGTTTTTCATCGTTTTTCCCTCTAGCGGTTGAACCTTTGAGGTCCGCGGCCGTCTTTAGCTGTCTCTGCAGCGGCCTCTTGTGTATCGATACACAACCACCTGTCGGTGTCAACAGAATATTGATATATCGTTGAACCGCACTCTCAGACGATGAAATCAGTTGCCCTGATCGAAATGGTGTGTGCAGGAGGCGGCATGGGAAGAGTCACGATCCAGGACGTAGCAAGGACGGCTGGCGTATCCGCCACCAGCATCTCAAATTTCTTCAACAACCGCCTTCATCACATGCGCCCAGAGACGAAGGAGCGGATAGAGCAGGCGATCAAACAGTTGGGCTATGTTCCAAGCCACGCGGCACTTCAGTTGAAGACCGGCAAGACACCGATGATCGGCCTGCTCGTCCCGACTGTGGCGAACGCGTTCTTCGGAGAGCTTGCGGTGGCCATGGAGCAGGCCGCAAAGGAACAGGGATTCCGGATTATCCTTTGCAACACGTTGCAGGATGCCTCGAACGAGCGGGATTTTTGGGTCGGCCTATCTGCGCTGGGCGTGCGTGGGGTAATTTGCTCGTCAGCCCTGGTGACGAACGACGAACTGGCCGGCTACGTGAAGATGGGTCTCTGCGTTGTCGCCGTCGACGAAAAGCAGTTGGACCAGCTTCCTCCGTCTGTGGATTTCGTGTCGATCGATCACCGGAAGGCGATCCGCCTTGCTGTCGACCACCTGGTGATGCTGGGGCACCGCCGCATCGCCTACATAGCCGATTTCAGCACGACGACCTTCAGCCGCAGATCCAAGGCCGAAGGCTTCCTGGAGGCCGTGGCTAGCCATGGACTTGAAGACTGCCATCTGGTGATGCCTGACGCATCAGAAGGCGTTCCCAGGTTCTCCGGCAAGGAACTGGCGGAACTGGGAAGAGCGGGCGTGAACACCATTCTTCTCGAACATCCGAAATCGACCGCTATAGTGACCTTCAACGACATGACCGCGCTCGGAGCGATCGAGGCGTTGAAAGAGCGCCAAATCTCGGTTCCCGACCAGATTTCCGTGGTTGGTATCGACGGCATCAGCGTCGGCGAATTGCTCGCGCCCACGATTACGTCCGTGCGGCAGCCGCTGGAGCTGAGCGCCAGAGAGGCGATAGGCTGCATCACTGAACAGCTTGAGGGCGGGCGCAAGGTTCGCAAGGATGTCTCGATCGAACCTCAACTTCTAGTTCGGAAGTCTTCGGGGCCGCCGCCATGACCTGTTCAGCATGAAGCCGCCTTTGTGCGATCTCTGTCGTCAAGTTCGGGTTCAATGCGGCCGGTTGCGCGATGCAACAGGCTGACGGTGCCCTTGTCATATCCCTGTCAAGGGCGCTCTCGGTGTCGGCAAAGATCACGCTCGCACACAGGCCTGTGAAGCACCTTGCAGGTACTGCTGGCCACAGCCATGGTTGCAATCGCGGTAACGAAGCCTGATCTTGAGCAGTTCCACATTGCCCTTAATGCGACTTTCGAAGCACGAAGCGTGAACATGGAGTAGCGGCTTATGTGTTTCGAAGCCAGCAGCTGTGGCTTAGTTCGGTGACGGGCAACCACTGTGAAGGTTGGGGCCGAGAACGGATGGCAGCATGGGGTCGAGCGGCCGTTCCTTCGTCGACCTCGAGTTGGCGCCGCGACGTTCGTTGGGCACTGGCTGCAGCGTCGGGTCGGCCGCATTTCGCCGGAGCAAGGCGTCCGCGGTTTGCGCTTCCAACGTGCGAGCGGTTATAAGTTTTCGCTGCAGTCTGCTACGCCGCCACAGCGTCCACCAAGTAGGTGACTAGGTCAGGCACGATTCGGGTGGATTCTCCCGCTGTCCGACGAAGCTCAAGCGCCAGAAGACGGTCCTTCTCAAATGCGGGACTTAGCTCCAATTTCAGGTAGTCGAAGAGCGTCCGTTCATGCACGGCTATGACTACTTTCGTACCGTGTGCGCGGGAAATCGTTCTCAGCAAAGCCGCGAACTGTGCAATGTGGACCTCGTCCATATTCTGCACCGGATCATCCAGTACCAGCCATGGCAATCTCGTACCGACCGAGAAATGCAACGCGAGGAACAGCGTCAGCGCGGCGGTGTTCAGATTTCCAGCACTGAGCATGGAGCCCGGCGTGCCTCCCTTTTTGCCGTTGCGGTGCACAGTCTCGAGCTTGGCAAAATCCTTAGAATCCGTTTCGGGAACCTTGAATGCAGGCACGAATGGTTCAGTCGGAGCAAGCCGGATGAACAGGTCGCGCCACAACTTGTTGAGCGAGTCGTTGAACACACGCCGCACGATCGACGTTCGGGCACTTTGAGCGGTCTCCCCTAGTATCTTTGCCTGCGCCTTGAGCTTCTCAAGCTCGGCAACAGCCGCCTTCAGTATGACAAGCGTGTCGCGTGCCTTTGAGAGCTCGCCCGAAACAATTGCACGACGTTGATCGATGGATAGAACCGTCTGCAATGATTGCAACGCAACCGACTTTTGCGACTGCAACGCGTTTAGGCGCGTCACATTGGCCTGAACTTGCTCGACCAACGATTTAAGCATTGAGTCGAATGGCTCGTTGGCCAAGTCTTGGCGCGCCAGTTCGTCGGCAATGCGAATAAGCGAGTTGCGTAGATCAGACGCCGAGCGATCTCGCTCTCGGAAACTGGCAAGCCGCCCGCGTAATGACGCCTCGTGCGTAAGCAGCGCCGTGCCGCTCGCGGCCGAAGTGGCCAAGCGGTCCAACGCTACCTTCGCCTCCGACATATTCGCTTGCACCATTATCATGGAAGCTCTGGCATCGTCCGCGATTCGTTGCGATTTCAGCGAGCCAAGTTCGCGACGCAGCTGCGCCAACCGACCACCGGAGGACGACTTTTCGTTCGACAGTTCCGACAGTTTTCCTGCGTCCGCGGTCAACTGCGCGATGGTTTTTTGCAAGTGAACCGAAAGAGGCTCGGTGGGCGATATCTGTGAAAAATCGCGGCCACAAACCGGGCAGTCCTCGGTGTGGACGTGCGGAAGGAGCGCGGCGAGCGCACCCGCAAAGTCACCGGCGTCCTTCGCGACACCCGCCAGCTGACTGTCAATAAGCTGACCGCGCGCCTCTTCCTTCGAGACCGACTCGTTCAGTTCATCTTCGCGTTTTCCGGCGGCGTCGTCCCTATCGAGCAGGCCTTTGATGCGAGTCAATTCGTTAGCGACACGCTGACCGGCAGTCTCGGCCGCCGATGCCGGATCGGTTGACGACCAAGATGGCAAATCCGGGAACGTGGCGCGGAGGGATACGATTACTTCTTCGAGTTGGAAGCCAGTCGAGGCGCGCCAACCATCGGCTGCCTGGACAGCGGCAAGTTCTGCGGCCTCCACGTCGGTCCGCTCGCTGGCCTCCGCATCCTTTGGCAACTTCGCCCAGGCGCTATCGAGCGACCGTAGCTCCGTAAGGCGACGCGTTGCCTCGACAAGACCATTGTCACTCGAAAGAGCTCGAAGACGATCGCCCACGGTTCCGAAGTCAAAAGTATCCGGCGTCTCGCCCGGAAAGAGTGCCGCGAGGGCAACGTTCATTGGGGCAAGAGCTGTTGCCCGGCTTTGGTTCAGCTCGGAAAGCTCTGAGGTGAGCTGAACGATGTCCTGGGCCGTCCGCTCGATCCTCGTCTCGAAGGCCCGGTACTCCGGAACGAGCGTTTTGGTTCGGCTTTTGTGACCAGCATCATGCAGACCGTCTACCAGCGCATCTAGCTGGTTTAATCCAAGCAAATCCTTGACGAACTGCGTAAGCGCGCTTTCGCCATCTTCGACCTTAGACTTTTGGTAGATGTCAAGCAGTCGCCCAAGCATCGACTGGGCCAGATAGCATCGCTCGGCGAAAAACTTCCGATCGCGTGCATCCAGATACGGAGTTCCGGTTAAAACGCCGCCCCCGATGACAAAATTGCCAACCGCCGGCGTCGGCGCGTGTCGTCCCGTGAGGGCGACCTTAGCCTCGCTCGCGCCCTCATGAACGATATGACGAGCAAAGTTCGTGTCGTCGTCGCGCATCGACCTGATGTCGCCGGTAAGGGCCAACTCAAGCGCGGAGAGCAAACTAGTCTTTCCGGTCCCGTTAGGCCCGTGGATCAGAATAATCGGAGCGTCGAGCTGAACGGTGACCGTTCCCGCGATACTGCGGAAATCAGTGACAGATAGCTGGAGGGCATCATCGAGATTGCTCATTCGTCCTCGCCGAGCTTCTTCGCCGCAATCGCGAAAGGAACGGTGAGCCTCCGCTTCAATTCCTGCTGGACAGCCTTAGGGCCCCGCGGCGAAACCTGCAGCACGACGTCCGCGAGCGAATGATCCAGAGTCGTTGGCAGAAGCTTCTTTATTTCGCCAATCGGATCGGCCGCGATCCCCGATTGTGGGGCGATCGGCAGCGGCAATAGAACCGAAAGCCAGTCTTCGAGCACTTCGTCGTCCTTGGTTCCCGTAGGTGTGCCTACTGGCAGAACGCGGCAAACGCGAGCGATCGACTCTAGCGTGTTTTCATCAGGCCGCGGTCCTGTCAGAATCGCCGTTACCGGACGACGCGAGCCTACCACATCCATTGCGCGGCCGAGACCGCCGATCTTCTGGCGCGTTCGCTGAATCTCCTCGTTGATCGTGTCGATAATTACGACCAAGTCAGGATTCTTGTCCTTGCCGATCAACACCGCGGCGAAGTCGAATGGGACATTGCCGATCTTGATCGGTGTGGGGACGCGCCGAAAGGCATTCGATGCTTCTAGGATCGAAACGATCCGCTCGACAGGCGCTTGTGTCGATAAGCTCACAGCGTTGCCTCCTCTTTCAGGCGCGCCAGCAAATGGTCAGCGCCGGTGGCATTCTCCACGAGACTCTTGAAGCTGAATTCACGGCACCCCGACGGGGCATCATCCTTACCTGCCCGACCGTAGGTCGCCGACGGGTTTGTCTGGCGGCGAGGGACTGGCGCGGAGCAAACGGCGACGATCGTGTTCGTGTCACTCTCGTCTAGAACGCCCTCGCCGACTAGCTTCGATACTGTTTCATTGTTTGAAACCACGAAGACCTTCTGCGGGGCAACCGACGCAGGCGTCGAAATGGAGAAGCTTCCAACATCTGGACCACCGACAGGCTGCGTTAGAGTCCATCCCTCAACTGCCGTTCCTAGCCCGACTGCTCCCACAAACATCGCCAGCTCCGGCATGCCGGAGTTCTGAAGATTGGGATCGTTCCCCATTTGGCCAATTGGAACGGTGCCAACAGGCCCATATACCCTGTTGACGAGAGCATGGTTGTCGCCTCTAAACATCGCGAGATTGCGTGTGATGCCCGCGACAAGCCCGTTGACGAAATTGCGCTTGTCGTCACTGCTATCGCCCGCTAACGCGGCGATCAGATCACGTATCTCCATCGCGCCGTCGGCGATTCTCTTCCGCTCTGGCGCGAGGAGCAACGGTGCGTTGGCAAGGCGAATGAAACTAGCCAACTTCTGACTGAGCACGCTTAATACCAGCGCGGACAGGAGTGGCTTGCCATACGCGGGTATTTTCGCGCCTTTCTCGATTTCCTCTTGATGATTGTCGTAGTCGTCCTGATAGACGCTCTTGATCATCGTACCCTGCTCAGCGCCCAATTCGTCGCCGGCAAAAACATAAGCAGGAGGATGAGCGGGCCACGCGCGTTTCAGCATCGCGCGCCCGGCCGAGAAAATATCCTTGATGTTAGAGTCTTGCGCTGACAGCCCGATCATGAGCGTGCGATACGTTACGCTCATGCCGTCGAGTTGATTTTTCATCAGCGCGAACTTCGGGTCGTTCGGCCAGTCCGTGATTTGCTGATCTCTTCCCACGATGTACTCGCGGTACAGCTCCTCGCTTTGCTTAGCACGAACCGCGCAGCCATGAAACTTGTGAAGGTGCGTCCTGCCGTTTGCGCCGGGAATATCATCGGCCCGCACCATGATGGCGACGATATCCTGATTTCCGTTTGTAATAGACGCAGCGGCCTTTTCCACCAACCCATCCCAATTCGCCGACGCCACCTTCGGAATGACTCCTTCAAGTGCAAGCACCGCAATCGCAATATGCTCGCAGTCGGGCTCAAGATTGTCGTTGGCGTAGGTGTTACGAACATCCACGATGTCCCACACCAAGTGATCCGACCGTTTCCCTGCGATCCGCAGGTCCAGAAGCAGCGCATATTTTCCGACCAATCGGTCGACGATGGTGTCAACATTAGGCCACTGCGCGGGCTCAACAGATTGATCGACCCCGACCTTTTCCGCAGTAGTGAGCGCGTAGTCCAAGGCCTTGCTAAGTGCCCGCTTGAACGGACCGTCATCAGCTTCTGCGCGCGCTTCTTTCGACAGGTAGTCGAGGACGCGTCGCGCCACGATGCGCAGATCGGGCACGCGCTCGCGAGATATTCCGGAACCAAGCCAGAGGGCATATTCGCCCTTGGCAACGCCTTCGGCCACCTCGTGAAACTCACCATCCAGTAGTTTCAACGTGTCCAAGACAGAAATATTCGCAGCAGTCTTTTTCTTTATGGCGCTCGACATGAAAGTGCCCCCCGACACATACGATTTCACTCTACTTAAAATACGCGAGCCGGAGCTTGCAAGGCTGGTAAGCGAATAGAGTTATCCGTTCGCCTTACCCAAATTCATCGGACAAAACAAGAACGATCAACCGAAGGCTACCCATTAACCATTCGCCAAGGCTTGTTAATGACCGGACACAGGTCTCCATTTTTACTGAACGAAACGCAACTACCGAGCTAGCGCGGCATTACGGCGCATGACGTCGGTGGCTTTTCTCAATAGTCGACGACTTACTTCGTGCAATATCTAACATCTGCACTTGCCCGATCAAGCGCCATCGACGTCGACTTCAACCGACCAGAATGCCTTTCTGAGCGTCTGTCGCTCAGCGCACAGCTGGCTTTATCAGTGCGGTATGAGGGGTGGGCCAGCGATGGTGTGCAATGGGTATTTACAGTGAGTGCGCGGCCAAATTCATTCCTCCACTAAATCGCGAAGCGCCGATCGGATGCGCGGCCGAAGTGCGTTTACAAACGCGTTTGTCCGCTCCTGAAGCCAGTTCAGGGCCCGTGCCCGGTCTTCTGGATTCTCCAGGTCCTGCACGGGTGTAGTCCTGAGCAATGATTGGCCTGTCGCCCGCAAAATCGATCGTCACCCCTGGACCCAATTCCGCAGCCAACTCCTCTGCCTGAGGGGCCAGGGCCTTCGACGCGCGCTCGCCCACAGAGTTACGGTTGGAAGATAGGTCCAGACCGACGCGGTTGGCGCGCATATCACGGTAGACCGTCAACCAACTCGAACCACCGGGCGCTCCGAACTTGAAGACGATATGGCCGCCAAGGGCAGGTGGCGGCCGCATCTGATCCGGATCGTCGAGATGGAGTCCCGACAGGAAATCTTGCCAGAAGCTCTGCCTGATGGCGTTGCGCCGCTCCCGCCCGGCTCTTCTTTCCGATGTCTCGACGGGACCAGAGGATTCCTCTTCTTCGTCCTCAGACAGAGCGAGGCCATCCGGCAGGGCGATAACGCTCCTCACAATTGTCTGCGTCTTCGCGAGAACACGCGCCACGACGATCCGAGTCCCGTCTGCCAGCTCGTAGATCGGCATTTCGACGAGGCCCAACGTAAAATGAAGGCCGGAATGGCCTTGTAGATACTCCGCGATCGTCTCTACCCCGACGCGAATACCATCACCTACAATCAGGAGCAGGAACCGTCCTCGCCTCAGGTTCAGTGTCAGCGCATCATTGAAGCTGATCTCGTCCACATCGTTTCCTGCTGCCCGCACCAGATCGAGGAGGACATTTCCTTCTCTGCCTACTCTTCGGCTGGTCTCGCGTTGCAGGTCGGATGAGGTCCACAGCGCTAGTTCCTTCGCATAGTCGAGAATCTGCCCAACTACCTCCCGCCTGCCTTCTGGGTTGCGCCAAAGCTTGCACTCAGCGAGCACTGGCAGGCCTGTAGGCGTGACCATGAAGTTGTCGATTGGACCAGCCGGCGTCGAAAGCTCTCGGCAAATGGGTACCGGATTAGCGAATAACGGATCGATCTCGGCGATGGGCAGGCAGGATGGAAAGCGATGAATGAGGTCCTGGATCGCCGCCTCGGTCACGCCATGTCCCCCTCGGCCAAGCTCGAGGAGCCTTGCAGTCACTACCGAAGCTCCATCGCCGGAGATAACCAGAGGCGTTGAATGCTGCCTCGCCATGCGTCATTCCTCCTGTTTAGGGTGCGGCTGAACCGCATTTGCCCGGCGGTCCGATTGCCTCGCTTTGCAACAATTTCTTCTCCAAGCACCGCTTAGCCTCGCGGATTGAGTAGTTCGGTCGCGACAGCGCCGATCTCTTTCCCTATGTTCGCGCGCGCCTTGGCCCACAGCCTTCTCAAGAGTGGTTCAGGGACCATACCGTCGAACCTCGCTGTCTCGAGGTTCTCGACGAACTCCGAAATGGACTGAATATCCGGTGGGCGTTCAGCTACTTGACGAAGGACCGCCTCGGCTTCTGAAGGCGTAGTCTCCAGAACTGTCACGCCGACGTCGTGCACCGCGCATTCAAGGCCCGCCGAAACCAACGTGAAGGCGAGAACTGCATTGGCTTCGGTACCTCTCCAGGTCAGGATGTGCGTATCCTTCCCCGCCGGCAGGAATCTGGTCCGCTGCAGCCCGAGCTCCAGATAGGCTTCCCTCCCCTGCCCCAGGAAGTCGGCGGCGGCCATGTCGAGATAGGCTGGAACGTCGTCACCTTCCAGGACCGCTCGCATCTCGGACGAAAGCCTGTCGTGTACAGGTTCGCTCATCACGTTGTCGAACTGAGGAATCTTTCCGGACCGATGCCGCTCGACCTCGAGCACCTTGCTGCGGTCGTCCACCGATGCGATGCGCCAGCGCTGCCCGGCGAACGCGATTACCACTCCAACGGCGACCGGGTTCGAGATCGGGATGGCGCCAAGCGTCCGCCCGCCGCAGACGATCCGCCACTCCTCGTCCGTCGAAAACACGGCGTAGAAGTCGCGGCCAGCCGTAAGCCGCTCCCCGATTTCGCCGAGCATGACCGTACCATCCGGCGCCTGCTCCAGCAGCCGGTTGTCTGCCGAAGCCATGCCGCGCAGCAGCTCGATGTAATCGTCCTTTCCCAACACGGAAAGCGGGCCAGCCGAGCATATCGTCTCGAAAAGACGATCAGCGCGTAGTCCGCCCTCCTGAGCGATCAAGGAAACAGTCTGGTGAAGCGCGACGGTCGCAACGGCGTCGACGATGGATGGTGGTTCCACGAACTTGGCGACGAGCAGGCGCACCGCGGCAACGGCACGCACCGTCTCCAGTCTCAGGTGGTCGAGTGGGTCGGAATCCTGTCCAAGATTTCGTTCTCGCACATACACGCGAAGGATTGCAGGAACGCCGCGCCGCCGGCCACTGCGCCCCAGACGTTGGCGAAGCGACGCGAGCGACCGCGGCGCCCCAACCTGGGCCACGGACTTGATGGATCCGATATCGATGCCGAGTTCCAGCGTCGTCGTCGCGACCTCTGTCGTGGGTAGGTTGGACTGCTTCAGCCTGTCTTCGAGCTCCTCCCGCAATTCCTTCGAGAGGCTGCCATGATGGGGAAAGAACTCGTTCGGAACACCGCCATTTTCGGATCGCGTCCGCAGCCTGTCTGCCAGGGCCTCCACGCGCCTGCGCGACCCGGCGAATACAAGGTTGTTCGCTCCGCGAAGCGTCGCGAACATATGGTCGGCGATGAGGTCGAGCGCGACTGGCTTCACCATTTCGTCGAAGACGACGAACAGCCCGGCGTATCCTGCAAGCTTCACGAACGCTGCCAGCAGCTTGAGGGAATCATAGAGGTTGTCGTCATCGATGATGTTTCGGACGCCAAGCGCCTGGCGCGCCTCCGTCTTCGTGGAGTATTCCCCGCGCAGCCACCGGAGGGCCGAGGCCTTGAGAACCTCGTCGCCCTCTTCGCTTCCTTTCCAGTACGCCTTCAGGACCGTCGCGTAGTCATAGCCGCCGACGTGTTCCTGCAGGTGCGCGAGACGCTGGTCGATGATGCTCTCGACCGGCACGCCCGCTTGTCCCGCCTCCTGGATGCAGTCCGTCACGAAGCGCTCGACCACGCTCGGCAGTGCGCCGCCGTCGGGCCGGGTCCGCGTCGCCATGTTCCGGACGGCTTCGGCATAGAGTCCCCTCGCCTGGCCTGCCGTCGCATGAATCCTGCGGTCGGGCGCAAGGTCGGCGTGGATCGTGACGCATTTGCGCTCGAGTGCGACCAGGCGCACGAGGTTCAGGAAGAAGGTCTTGCCGGCACCGTATTCGCCGATCACGAAACGGATCGCCGCGCCACCGTCGCAGATGCGGTCGATATCCCGGACCAACGCTCCCACCTCGGCGGCACGGCCGACCTGCACATGACGAAGTCCCGTCTTGGGGACGACTCCGGCGGCGAGCGCCTGCAGAATGGCGTCGCGATCGCGCGTCTTGATAGTCGTCACGGTCGTCATGCTTCCACCCTCGCTTGCTGCAGCTTGTCCCTGAGATGCTCGCCGACTGAAACGCGCTCGTCGCTATCGACTATAGGTTCGTCGAACCTGTCGAAACCCCATTCGTTTATCGTTTCGATCGCTCCGTCGGGCAACAGCCGAAGCTTCCGTGCCTCGTCTTCGAACTCTTGCCGGTCAAGTTCGCCGCTCTCGGCCAGAAGGCTCAGCAATTTGGCGTGAGCGCCATCGAGACCGGCGAACTTCCCTTCCGCAGCTACAGGTTCCCTGATTTGAGGGGGAGAGGCTGGCGGCTCCTCTTCGATGAAGATGCCCGCGAGAAGCTCCGACACGGCCGTGGTCTCCGATTTGATCCGCTCCAGGCGACCGCGATCTATCCTGACACCGCCCGAGGGAGGTGCAGGAGGCTGCGCCGGGATCGGAATGCCGATCGCACGCGTCTCCGGAGCGACGGCGACGGGCTCGTCCAGCGCGACCGACCCGCGATGGAGGGCGGAATACAGATCCTCCACCGGGTAGCCGAGCGCCTTGTACAGCCGCTCGAGGAACTTCACCTCGTCAGGGGCCGCGTGGCCATCCGCCAGGACGGCCGACGTGGCCGATCGGACGGCGCTGGCGCGGGCATCCGCACCGATGCTGCCCAATTTCTTGATGGCGGATTGCTGCGCCGCCGGGTCCCTGAGAAGCGTGCTGGCGTACGCCATCAGCCTGCCGCGCTCGACGCCTCCCACGCCTGGAAACGAACGGATGTCCGCCTTGATCGATTCGAATTCGCTGGGCTCGACCTTTCCATCGGAAACGGCCGCCAGTGCCGCCACCTCTACCATCGCCCTGGCGGCAGCATAGGCGGAGAACTCGCCGTCCACGGGAGCCCCTTCCTTCGCCTTGAACAGCAGAATGTAGCCGTCGGCTTCCAAGCCGCGCGAGCCGTACCTGCGGTCCGGCTCGAAGCCAACATCCAGCTTGTCCATCAAGGCGCCGATCTGGTTGCATAGGACTGCGCCGAGTTTTCCCTTGGGCGGGATTTCCATTCCCAGGGCTTGCGCCAGCCGCGTCACCTTGACCCCGGCGATCCTGTGATCGCCAAAAAGATCGTCAACGCGCTTGAGCGCTGCGGCTCCGGTCCTCGAGCCGGACATCAGAATCTCCTTGGGCAAGAGGAAAGCGGCCTCAACGGTATCCTTGGCCTCAGGTTTCTTTCCAAGAAGACGGCTGTAAGCGGCAAGCTCGTCTGTACACGCGTTGAGAAGGTCTCTCAGTCCATCGATTGGCGCGGAAAGGGCAGCGACGTCGGGAAGCGGTCCGAGCTCGCTATCCGACAGGTCCACCCTGCCCCCGAAGCCTCCGCTCGCCGCCCGGTATTCGACTTTGATCTTCGTCCTCGGCGAATTGACCTTCAGCCCGTCCGGATACCGCGACGCGAACCGCACATGCCAGAGTTCGGCGAGTTCCTCGAAGCATCTAGCTGCAGGCTTACGGAGCTGCGTGTCCGGAAGGGACAATACCCACAGAAGCGCATCAGTGCTGTCGAAAGGAAGCTTGGAACCTAGCTTTCGTCCGAGATGCAGCCTTACGGACAACGGCATCTCGTAGCCGCTCCTCAAATCTGGCGAGAGTGCCGGCCGGGAGATATCCGGGTTCGCCATCAAATCCGCCACGTCCAGGAACTTCGAAACGTAGCCCTTGAAGGAGTAGTTCTCGCCATGGAGCGCAAGAAGGCGCCGGACCTCCGCTGCCATCGCCGGCGCCTCGTTCCTGGCCTCGTCGACGAAGAGACGACGTTCGAGGCCATAGAAGAATATGAAGACGTAGCCTATGCCGATCGAAGGATCGTTCCTGCTTCCTGCAAGCCATTCGAGATACGTCCGGCGCGCCCCGGGGGAGATCGATTGGTATGATGGCCAGTAGGGCAACGTCCTGCCTTCGGGATCACCTCTTACGGAGCCGACGTGGCATGTTGGATCAACCAGGCAGTTCTCGGCACCGGATTTTCCGGCGAAGGACGCGCCGAGATAGAACATGCCCGAGTTGATTGAGACTCCCGCCACCCGAACGCTTTCTCCGGAAGCTATCCATTTTGCCGGAGCCTTCGACTGACGACCGCTATCGCCTGCGAGCATGCTGGGCGTGACCGGGCGCCGCTCCCACTGATTGCTTCCTTCGGTGAAACGCCCGCCAGGATGAGATCGCGGGTCCTGCCAAGGCTGCTGCGGCGACGCAATCCGTTCGCTCGTCGGCGCAGACCGGTCCTGCACAGATCGGTGTGAGCGCTGCGGCGCCTCTTCTGCGAGACTTTGCTTGCGTCCTAGATAGATCAGCCACGCAACCAACGCCGCGCCGATCAGGAACCATTCCATAGTCGTCCCCCCGGACCCTCAGGATATTCCGTTGACATCATGGCATGGTCTGCGGGTATCGGACAATCTTCGAACAAAGATTGCCGCCCACAGCAAACAACTTCGATGACGAAGAGCACCTTCCTTGGTCATCGCCGCTAAAGAGAGCCGGACAATAGGGTTGCGTGGCGGCCATGCGAGCACCACTCATCCCATTATCTTGCGGCGCCGGGTGCCGCTAGACGGCGAAAGTTCTCCCGCAGAGTTTATTAACGGCAGCGAATGGAAATAGGCTGCGGCAGCAGAAATGGGGGGACACTGGTATGCAGGTAGTTGCGGGCGAACTGCGCCTTAGTGCGAGCGACTTGGTAGGGCATCTAAGTTGCCATCATCTGAGCGTTCTTGACCGAGCTGTCGCACAGGGACAGCTCGTAAAGCCAATCTACTGGGACCCGCAGCTGGAGGTCCTCCGGGAGCGCGGAGCCGTGCATGAACGGAACTTCGTGCAGCATTTGACCGACAGCGGATTGGAGACAACGCGGATCGACGGCGTCGATATCTCTGACACGGCCGTTGCAGCGACCCTCCAGTCGATGGCATCCGGCACCGAGGTCATCGTGCAAGGCGCATTGCGTCATGGCCGCTGGGGCGGCCGGGCCGACGTCCTGCGGCGTGTCGAGAAGCCAAGCAATCTCGGCGCCTGGTCGTATGAGGCGCTCGATACGAAGCTCGCACGGGAGACGAAGGCCGGAACGGTGCTTCAGCTCTGCCTCTATTCGGACCTGCTGGATCACGCGCAAGGCCTTGCGCCGGATCATATGCATGTAGTCGCCCCTTGGTCCGACTTCATGCCGCAGACGTTCCGCTTCGCCGACTACGCAGCCTACTATCGGCAGGTGAAGCGTCGCTTCGAGCAGTCGCTGGAGCAAGAGAATGCTCCGGCCACGTATCCCGACCCGACCCCGCACTGCGACGTTTGCCGCTGGCATGACACTTGCGATCGCAAGAGGCGGGAGGACGACCACCCCTGCCTGATTGCCGGCGTGACGAAAGTCCAGATCAACGAATTCGCGCAGCACGGCGCCTCGACGATGGCTGGCATCGCAGCGCTCGCCCTTCCCTTTCCCTGGCGTCCTGAACGCGGGTCGGTCGGCTCGTATGGTCGTGTGCGGGAACAGGCGCGCATACAGGTCGAGGCGCGGGAAACCGGGGCGCGAAGATTCGAGATGCTTGAGATCGAACCCGGGTTCGGGCTCGCACGTCTGCCTGAACCTTCCGCCGGCGACATCTTCCTGGACCTCGAAGGAGATCCATTCGTGGGAGAGCACGGCCTCGAATACCTCTTTGGCTACCTGTTCAACGACGGTCAGGGCCAAAGCGTTTACCGCGGCGAATGGGCGTTAAGCCGCGCCGAAGAAAGGCAAGCGTTCGAGCGGTTCGTCGATTTCGTCATGGCGCGCTGGGAGACGTATCCGGACCTGCACATCTACCATTACGCGCCCTATGAGCAGGCAGCCCTCGAGCGCTTGATGGGAAAGTACGGCACGCGAGAAGACGAAATCGACCGGATGCTGCGCGCGGAGCTCTTCGTCGACCTCTATTCAGTCGTTCGGCATGCCGTTCGTGCCAGCGTCGAGAGTTACTCCATCAAGCGTCTCGAACCTTTCTATGGCTTCGCAAGGCAGGTGTCGCTGCCGGACGCGAACAGCGCGCTCACGAACTTCCAGGCCAATCTCGAGCTCGGCGACGTCGCATCCGTCAGCGAAGCGACCCTCGAGACAGTGCGCGGCTACAATGAAGACGACTGCCTCTCGACGGCCGCCCTCCGCTCATGGCTCGAGGATCGGCGGGCAGAATTCATCGCCGCCGGCGTGGATGTCCCACGGCCCGCAGGCGGTGATGATGGTGCCCCGAACGAGAACGTCGCTGCCTGGCTTGCGCGCATCGCTCCCGTTATCGAGCAGCTTCTGCAAGGCATCCCCGACGATCCTGCCGATCGCTCGGAAGAGCAGCAGGCGCGTTGGTTGCTGGCCAATCTGCTGGATTGGCATCGGCGGGAACTCAAGGCTGCATGGTGGGAGCTCTTTCGCCTTGCTGCGGTGTCCGCCGAAGAGTTGCTCGACGAGCGGGCGGGGCTGTCAGGCCTTACATTCGTCGGGGAAGCCGGCGGAACGGCTCGCGCGCCCATCCATCGCTACAGTTACCCAAAGCAGGAGACCTCACTTCGCGGCGGCGAAGACCTCCGCAATTGCGGCGGCGACAAGTTCGGAAAGGTTGAAGCTATTTCGCTTGAAGAACGGACCGTCGATATCAAGAAGCGCCAGGACACCGCCACCGTTCATCCTGAAGCAGTTTTCGCGCATAAAGTCGTCGGCGCCGAGGTCATTGCGGAGGCTCTCCTCCGCATCGGAGAACATGTCGTGGCGAACGGAGTTGAAGGCCCCGGCCCGTACCAGGCGGCGCGAGATTTGCTGTTAAGGCGCCCGCCTCCCATCGGTGACCACTCTGTGAGGGAGGCAGGAGAGAGCACGCTTGATGCCGCGTTACGACTGGCGGAGCATCTCGGCGAAGGCGTCCTCCCCGTGCAGGGACCGCCGGGCGCTGGGAAGACCTTTACAGCAGCGCGAATGATCTGCGCCCTCGTCCGACAGGGCAAGACAGTCGGGATCACCGCGAACAGCCACAAGGTCATCCGGAACCTCATCGACAAGGTCATTGAGGAAGCGGACAGTCTCGGCGTCGATCTCCAGTGCTGTCACAAGGCCGATGAAGAAGACGAACAACAGCATCGGCTGACGTTTGCCCGCCGGAGTGAAGACCTAATCGCGGCCATGGGCCACGACGTGAACGTTGGCGGTGGGACGGCCTGGCTCTGGTCTCGTCCCGACGCATTTGAAGGGGTCGATGTGATCTTCGTCGACGAGGCGGCACAGATGGCCCTCCCCAACGTGCTCGCCGTCTCGCAGGCAGCGAAGACGCTTGTCCTCGTGGGTGATCCTCAGCAGCTCGACCAGCCGATCCAGGGCAGCCACCCTGACGGGTGCGACGTATCCGCCCTCCACCACATCCTCGATGGCGCCCAAACCATCCCGCCAGATCGCGGCCTGTTCCTCGACGAAACATGGCGGCTTCACCCCGACATCTGCGGTTTCACGTCCGAGCTCTTCTACGCAGGGGAACTCCATCCGCGCGAAGGGCTAGGGAGCCAGTTAATCGGTGGCGAGACACCCATGTCCGGCGCCGGCCTCCGATGGATGCCCGTTGCGCACAATGGCAACCAGAGCAATTCGCCGGAAGAAGCTGAGGCGATCGCGGACCTGGTGAACGAAGTCATTGCGGCGGGCGTTAGCTGGACGGATCGCGAAGGGGCCAGTCGCCCGTTGACTCTCGATGACATCCTCATAATCGCGCCTTTCAATGCGCAGGTTTTTGAGATCCAGAAGCGCCTGCCAGGTGCCCGGGTCGGTACGGTGGACAAGTTTCAGGGGCAGGAGGCGCCGATCGCCATTTATTCCACCGCGACCTCAAGTCCCGCCGACGCGCCGCGCGGCATGGAGTTCCTGTACAGTCTCAACCGTTTGAATGTGGCAACGTCCCGGGCGAAATGCGTATGCGTTCTGGTGTCGTCGCCTATGCTTTTCCAAGCCGAGTGCCGAACACCTCGCCAGATGCAGCTTGCCAATGCGCTTTGCCGCTACCTAGAGCTCGCAAGGCCAATTTGACCTCGTCGCAACTAGGCGGGAGAGATTGCATGGGCATTATTAGCGTCGGTACATATGGCTGAGGCTCGGACCAGCACCTAGTGACTGAGCAGAATAGCGGTATGGTTGTAAATCTACGCCGCGACGGACGCTAGACTGTCACGCCAGCCGACAAGGTGGGCCCGATGGGACTGGAGATGTGCCAAATCGCCAGGGCCTGCGAGGGCAATCATGGAGTCAGCGAGTTCTATCGCCGCCGGCAGCGTCAGCCACGGGCAAGGCGCCTCAAGGCCAAGTACCCGATTACGATGGCGGACTGCGTGAAAGGCTCGCCGCTCGGTGCTCAGTGCACCGGGACTTTCCAAGTAAATCAATTCTTCGCCAAGAAAACAAAGCCGTCCGTCCTGAAGCGCGGATAGGATTGCGTAGCGTTTCTCCCACGGAGCAGCGTGGAACTGCTCCAGTACGGCGACATCATTATCGGCCGTAAAGGCGTCGAATATCTGCTGCTCGACATGGGGCGATGGCGGGTAGATCGGCAGAGACGCATCTCTCGCAGCCACCAGCCTGGCGGTCAGACCGGGATCATCGCGCAGGCGTCGCACTCTGAGCTCCAACTCCGCATCATCTAGTGCCCGCGCCTCGGTGCCCGCTGGTGCGTCTTCAACAGCGAACAGGACCGGGCAGCCATTCACCTTGAGCTTCTTTACCGGGCGCGGGAGGGTGGCAAGCCGCTCGACAAGCTCTTCGTCCGAGAGCGCGGCAAACTCTGCAGGATCGAACTGGAGATCAAAGGCGTAATGAATATTCCTGTCGCGAACTGATATCCCGATCCGGGTCACGAGCCACGTGTAGGCCTTGCCCTTGTAGAACTCCGCCAGCCCGAAAATCTGTTCGTCGTGTATATGCTGAAGAACTGCCGATTTCTGCGCGAAGCGCATAAAGTCGTTCCAGACTGCGGGCGCCTCGTTCATGAGAATGCGCGCGACATGCAGGGTCGCGTCAAGATCTGCACGGGCATTGTGAGCGTTGAGATTGTTGTATCCGTTGGCACGGGCGAGGTCGCCAAGCTTGAACACAGGCGCTCCGTAGTCACCGGTATTGAGCCGTAGAGCACCCGGCGCAAGGAGGTGGGCAGCGCGCGCGAGCTTCAGAAGATCGGTTCGCGAATTGCCGTCCATCACCGTCAGGTAGGGGCGATGCAGCGTCTTGTAGAAGGCGGCGCGCAGGATATTTTCATCCAGCCCGAGATTGTTGAAACCCATGAACATCGATCTGCCCCAGCCGCGAAGCCGGGAGTTGATCGACTGCATCATCTGGTAGTGCGACGGCAGTGACGGGTCGGTCAGGTGGGAGGGCTTGAGGCCGTTGACCTTCATGGCCTCCGGACTTGGCACGACGTGAGGTAATAGCCGGCTCTGGAGCTGGAACTCGTCGACGATATGCAGATCATGGTCGGTCTTGATCGCGGCGAACTGCAATATCTGATCGAACTGCCAGTTCGTCCCGGTCGTCTCGGTGTCGTAGAATACGAAGGCCATGAGACCTCAATTCGTCGCTGACAAACTCTTCAGTCGGTATTCCATCATCGATTTGCTGACGCGGAACTTTCGCGCCAGCTCGTCCAGCGGGCTCTCGTCGTCTATGTCCGCCGAGGCGAGGCGACCATCGAGGGTCTTTTGCAGTAACGTATGCGGAACCAGGAGTGCCGCGGCGAAACGGTTGGCCTGGATTTCGATCGGCTGCGTGCCGAGCGAGGACCGGTGATCGCGGTTGAACACCAGCAGCGGCACTTCATATTCCTTGTCGACGTGAACCTCGCTGGACAACAGTTCGCGGTGCAGTTCGAGATGCCCGCACTCATGGGCGATTGTGAACCGCTGCCGATTGACATGGTGGAGTGCGTTGACCCCGATGATCGGCGTCCCATCCTTGATGTAGATCATCCCTGAAAGCTCGTCATCGAGCGGCGAGTATCGGACAAGGGCGCCGAGGCCCTTGGCTATCTTGTCGACGGGTATGGGCGCTGTATCTCCCAGTTTGAATCTTTCGAGAACGGCCGCCGCCGCTTTTTCTGGCTGGTCAGCGCTTGTTCTGCTTGGCACCTGTCTCTCCCTCTGCTGGCACTATTGGCTTGTCCGCGAGCATCTGCGCGAGTTGTGCGCGCTGGCTCGCGCTGAGCTGCTGCGAGAACTTCATGTCGTTCTGCCCAACCACCGGCCTTGCGGGCCTCGGCAGAAGGTCGGGCGGCTCCAAGCCAAGCGCCGAGGCGAAGGCGAAGAGTTGATGCACCAGCAGCTTCTGCCTGCCGCTCTCGATGTTTGCCAATGATGTTCTTGAGAGTCCGACGAGCGGCGCAAGCTTTTCCTGCGTCAGATTCTGCTTTTTGCGGCGCTGGCGGATCAGGCCGCCGATCTCTCGATATACCCAATCGTGGTTCATGACTTGTTCTAAATGCAAACCGACAAAATGTCAACGTCACCAACATTGTTTGCATAACAGACATTATAAATGTTTGTATTTGACGCATTTTGGAATCGACGCTATGGTTGTCGCCGTGGGGATGGCCCTGCGACGAATCCAAGGAGAGCAAAATGGCTTTCGATATTTTTGTTCATGCGCACGGACGCGATCCCGTGGTGGCCTCCGTCGAAGACACGGATAAGCTAGCTGACGTGCTGGAGCGGCTGGGGCTTGGCGACAAGGAGTCTGCCGATGCGCCGGTATTTGTCGGCGAGAGCGAAGATGTCCTGAAGGATATCGAAGCGGAGGATGCCGAGGACACGGTCGAGGCCATCGACAAGAAGAAGTCGATCGGCGAACTCGGCCTTACCAAGCACCGCCATGTTCATTTGGCGCGCTGCACGCGCGTGAAAGTGGAGGTGAATTACGGCGCGAAGACTAAGCACCGCAAGGTTGCCCCCTCCACGACGGTGAATACGCTGACGAACTGGGCGCGCAAGGCGTTCAAGCTCGATCCGGCTTCGGCTGCCGAGTACGTGCTGCAGATCACCGGCACCACGACGCAGCCCCGTGGCGATACCCATATCGGCGAACTGACGACTGCACCGGTTTGCGCGGTGTCGTTTGACCTCATCAAGGAAGTGACGCCTCAGGGCTGAGGTCGAGATGACGCCGGATCAGAAGCTGTTCAACATTGATCTTAAGGACGCCGGGTTTCGTACCGGCGTCCTCGCCGGGCGCTGGGGCATTGCCGAGGAAGAGGTTCTGCCGGAGGGGATGACATGGCCGCGTGCCTGTTTCTGGCTTCAGGCGGCTGAACGTCCGGGCGCACCGACACGCTACCACATCATGATCGACGTTGCCGGATACCGGGCGGTTTCTCCAACCGGGTCTTTCTGGGACCCGGTAGCAAAAACCATGCTGCCGAAAGGCATGTTCCCCAAGGGGCGGCCAGGATCGCGGTTCGCCCAGGTTTATCGGACCGACTGGGAGCCCGGCCTGTGCAAGGCCTTTTACCACCCTTACGACCGCTTCACCCTGAGCTCGCACGGCGACTGGACCACCACCATACCGCACCTCGCATGGAAGGACCGGAACACGATCACTGACTATCTCGACGAATTTCAGACGCTGCTGGTGGGGGAAGACTATATCGGCCAGTAACGCAGGCGCGAGACGCATCAATATCAGCGTGTGGACCTGGATGTGGCTGGTACTCGGGCTGCGCAGTCGCGGCCAAGGCCGTCGTGAAAGCGGAGCGTTTCTGTTAGGCAAATGGAATGGTTCAACCGGCAGGGTGAAGCGGGTCGTGTTCTATGACGACCTCGACCCGAACGCCTACCAGCACGGGATCATCACGTTTCACGGCCACGGCCTTGCCGCGTTGTGGGCAATCTGCCGGAACACCGGCCTCGAAGTTCTCGCCGACTGCCACACCCACGGCAACCAGAACACGGGGCAGAGCGTGACTGACCAGCGCAACCCAATGATCCCCGAAGTCGGTCATGTCGCACTCATCTTTCCGCACTTCGCGCACATGGCTCCTTGGACGGCGCGGGGAGTCGGTGTGCATCAGTACCTCGGCAGCTTCCGGTGGTGCCGTCACGACAAGGACGGACTGTCGGATCGCATCCGTCTTTTGCTTTGGTAGGAGGCCAGCAATGGCACAGGGCATCTCGCGCATCTCCAAGTTGCTGGTCGACCGCAATGGCGACGATCCCGAAAACGTGCTTGCGCGTCGGCGTGGGTTCACCGTCACTCTTCGTCTCGGCGAAGACGTCGCCGGTTCACGCTCGCTGCAGTTGGCAGCACTGACAGCCGCCCGCCTCGCCGTGCGTTGCTTTCCGGGCGCAGTGCGCATCGAGGCCCCACAGAAGGTGTTGGATGCCGTGGCCGTCGTCGGCGTGGTTGGAAAGCCCCCGTTGCGCGAGGCGCTGAATGCCGAGGTCGGCAAGAACGGCTGGAAAGCCGGAAGCACCGGGCACGTCCTCCTCATTGGCGATGCCATGCATGACGGATTGGCGACCCGCATCACGTTCGATGGCTGGGCCGCTGCTGCTGGACCGGCATCGTTGTTGAGCCGGTATGCGGAGCGGGAACACTGCTCCCTTGCGCCAGTCCTTGCAGCAGCGCTGTCGGTATCGGAAGTGTTTCTCGCTTTCGCCCGCCTTGATCTGCAAGCCGGGCGGCGGGTCATCGGGATGTCGCTGTGGCGACCGGACCTTTCGCCTACTGACCCGGACGCCGTCGGGCCCGGTGTCACTTTTCTGCCGAGGAAGGCATGGCTTCTGGGCCTCGGGCATCTTGGCAACGCATATCTGTGGGCCATCTCAACGCTGCCCTACGCGCGACCGCAGGATCTCCTGCTGTATCTGCTCGATTTTGATAAAGTCGAACTCGCGAACACGGAGACGGGCGTCCTCTTCCGTCGTCGACACATCGGTCAACTGAAGACGCGCGTATGCGCAGGCTGGCTCGAGGACATGGGCATCGAGACGCGCTTGATCGAGCGCCATGTCGATGAGCATCTTCGCAGGCGCGACGATGAGCCCGCGCTCGCGTTCAGCGGATTCGACAACAACGAGGCGCGCCATCAGTTGGTCGGCGCAGGGTTCGGCCGCGTGGTGGATAGCGGGCTTGGCGGGACTGCGACCAATTTCGACTCAATTAGCCTGCGAACCTGGCCGAACGCCCGCCGCCCAGACGATATTTGGCCGTTGGTCTCGGGCGCGGAACAGCAAGCAATCAATGCGGCGATTGAGAAGGCGGCAGAAGCCAACCCCGGGTACCGCCGCCTAAAGCGCCAGGCCTGCGGCCTGATCCAGCACGCGGGAAAGTCGGTGGCGGTGCCGTTCGTAGGGATGACTGCAGCAACGATGGTTTTGGCCGATGCCCTCAGGGTGCTGCACGATGGAGGCAGGATCGAGAACCTCAAAGTGCGGCTGGGGGCGATTGCCAGTGGTATTGACGTGACCTGGTCGCAGTACAACGGCGACGACCTTGCCGCCGTCGCCTACACCGACGCCAGGTCCATCTGACGCGACCTCGGTCCACGTGATTGAAATACCTTGCTCTCGGGTCCGCGTCGGCGTTGCGCGATAGGTGAGAACCCCCTAATGCGGCCCCGCCGCCAGAGCAGGCCAGCAGCTTTCGGGACAATGGCAGTGAGGCGCGAACGGATAGCCTGCGGCGCAGAGCTGCCGCTAGGCAACCGATACGACGATGAGGAAGGACAAGCCGTGCGTTATAAAGCGTAAGCCTCTGTTCGCTTACGTTGCATTTTGCATGTGGCCGCAACGTGACAACGCTCCGCTCACGGCACAAGCTCCTCAACGATGTCGCCCTCCCCGTTAGCCAATACCGCCGGCCAGCAGCTTTTCTTTCGACAGCAGCCCGGCGTCCTCGAGCGCCTCGAAATCCGGCAGCTGGCGCAACGTGTCGAGCCCGAACTGCGACAGAAAATTCTTGCTCGTCACATAGGTGTAGGGCGCGCCCGGCTGCGGGCTGCGCGGCCCCGAGGCAATGAGGTCCTGCGCGCGCAACACGCCGATCAGGTCGCGCGACACCTCTTTGCCAAAGAAGGACGACAGCTCGCCACGCGTGATCGGCTGGAAATAAGCGATGCACATGAGGACAAGAGCCTCCGACTGCGACAGTTCTTTTGTCCCCTGTCCCGCGGCTGTCCCGAACGCGGCGTGGATGACGTCTCCAAAAACCTTTTTGGTCCGATGCTGCCAGCCGCCGGCGACCGACACCAGTTCGTAGGGGCGGCCGGCGAGCTCGGCGCGAATGTCATCGATGACCAGTTCGAGATTGCAGTCTTTTCCCACCACCCGCGCGAGCACTTCGCGCGGTACCGGCTCGCTGGCCGCAAAGATCACCGCTTCGACGCGGCCCATCCACTCGCGCCAGCGCAATTCCGGCGGCAGGTGCTCAAGCTCAGTGTCCAGCAGCGCCGGCTGCTCGTTCGGCTTTCGGCGGACGGACGCTTGGCTCATCGCTACAGCCCAAACAGCCGGAAGGTGGGACGGCCGGAGAGCTCGCGCACGGCCTCAAGCTGCTGAAGCCGCTCGAACAGCCGCCGCGCCGCAAAGCGCGACAGGTTTTTTGTCACCAGCGATCCGGCGACGGCATCTTCATTCAGGAGCAGAAAAATCACGTCGCCGGCGCCTTTGGCGCGCAGTTTCGGCGCCACCGCCAGGAGTCTTTCGGCGCGGCGCGACAGCTCGGTGGCCAGCCGGCAGGCATCGGCCGCCGCCTGAACCAGGGCGACGCAGACCGCCCGCTCAAAATTCTTTTCGCCCGGTCGGATGCGCTTGCCGCCGCCAGCCTGGGCGCGGAAGGCCGGCGAAAAAGCCTGCGCCATCAGGAGCGGCAGCGGCCGCGGCCAGCGCAGGCTTCGCGCCAGCACTAGGTCGGCGAGCCACCAGGCCAAAAGCTCGGCATCGGGGCGCATGGCGACGACGCGGGCGGCGATCGCCGCGGCGGCGAATGGCGCCGACTGCCGCGAAGCCGCTACTTCTTCGATCTCCGTATAGAGGTCAGCGAGAGCCGCGCCGTCCCAATGGAGGCCAAGCTGGACGACGATCTTTGCAAGCCGATCGGCGCTGGCGACGGGCGGCTGCAGCGCCAGCTGCCGCCAGGCGGCAAAAATGGCGCCGGCGGGACCGGGATCGGCGCCGGCCGGGCAGAGGTGCCAGGCATCGCGCAAGGCGGCCGCGTCCTCGGCGCGGCCGGCGAGCCGCATGCTGGCGGTCGCGCAGTTGAGTGCCAGCCGCTGGCGCCACGCGCCGGCCCACGCTGACTGGGCGCGGGCAAGCATGTCTAGCGAAGCCGAGGCGGCGCCGGCCTGGAAGGCGGCGTCGGCCTCTTGCAACGCGCCGCCGGCGGCGAGTGCCCAGGCGGGAACGGTCGGCGGCGCGGCGGGGCTGGCGGTCGCGGGATCGAGGCGAATCATGCTTTCGAGGGTAAAATGCCGGTGCGCTTTATGCCATGATCTTCGCATCAAAACGCACAGCCTGTCGGCGCGATAAAACGAATGATAATGTTGCCTTATCGCTCGTTTTGGGAAAATGGCCTCTGTGGCTCGTTTTTCACCGGCGGACGGGCTTGTTCAGGCGTCAGATCGACGAGAATTCGCGTTCATTGAGAACGCGCATTTTGTTCATCGCCAAGCATTTTCTGGTGCGGCAGCTATCACATCATGTCGCCAAGGGCAGCCTGCAGCGATGGCGATCGCTTCAGGGTGGCCGCAATCCTGTCCCGCCAGCGCTTGCCGCGCGCCAGAGCGTCCTCAAGAGCCTCGCGCAGGTCGTCCGGCCTGTCCGTAGCCAGCACATCAACCAGGAATTCGGCCTGCAGCCGGTCCTTGATGGATTTTAGGCTGTCTGGCCCGTCGCGGCGACGATCGGCAACGATGAGCTTATGGATTGCGAAGCGTTCCGGCCGCGGAATTTGCACGAGCACGCCGTCGCGATAGGTAACGGCTGCCAGCATTGGCTCTGCCAGGAGATAGTTGAGATGATGTAGCGATTGGGCATGGACGCCGAGCGCCGGTAGTGGACGCAGTCCCTCTTCCTCGGCGAAAGACGGCGTCAGGAACTCGACCAGCGTCTCGCTCCGCGTTTGTTTCCAGCGCCAGGTCTTACCGGGGTCCAGCGTCGGCGCCGGTTCGAACGAGAAATCCTTGAGAACCCGTTCGAGCGGCGCCGACACACTGTCGTCCAGGGCGATCGAGAGTTGCTCGAAGCTGGCGATATCGACGTCGTTCGTTTGGGCAGTCTGGTCAAGGGTGAAGCGGACGCCGAGCTCGCCCTCGTAGAGGCGGAACGCTTGAGTTCCCACGACCGTCCCGCCGAGACGGAAAACTCCGGCGGAAGCGAATGCATGCAGAAGGCTGCCGGTCGCTGCATCGACGCCAAGGAACCGTTCCGCGCGCAGCAGGCGGACCAGTCGAGCGCGATTGCGGCGACGATTATCGCGGTCGTCGCGCAGTGCTTCGATGCGTTGCATCCGAAGGCGAAGTTCTTCGCCATCTTCTCCGATATAGGTCTTCTTGACGTCCGAACCGACGCGGTAGGTGTCGTACCAGTAGACGCGGCCGTTGCGGTCGATCCGCGTCGGCGTTCCGCGAATCTCCGCCGCGACTTCGTCGCGCAGAGACGACAGCAGATCGTGGTAGGCCGAATGAGCGAGCGGTGAATGGCGCGTGATCATGATGCTCAACGAAATACGGTTTTGTTGAGCATACTCCATGTTCAACGAAAATGAAAGCCGTTGAACATCATCACCGCCGCGGCCTGATTTTTCTGATTTAGGGCATATTTCGGCTTCGAGGATGAGACGTTCCAGCTAATCGTCCCTGACATGGTATGTTGCGAATAGCAGTTGAGGATCCGCGCGATTGACCGAACAAGGTGACCTGCCTGATATCGTGGAGATCGTCCACGCCATGGGCCGAGATACCGCTGAAGGGTCAAATGCGCGGTTGACGGCCGCCAGGAATGATCCCTCCCCTGCCCTGCCGGAGCCAAATCCTGTCGACCGACAGCGGTTGCCCGGCCACCTCGAGCACCTCGCCGATCGCGCGCGCGATTATGTCGAGGCGGCGAGTTCGGCCAACACCCGTCGCGCCTACGCCGCCGACTGGAAGCATTTTTGCGCCTGGGCGCGACGGCAGGGCATCGAGGTGCTACCGCCGGATCCACAGATCGTCGGCCTCTACATCACGGCTTGCGCATCCGGCAAAGGAAACGGTGACAAGAAGCCCAATTCCGTGTCGACCATCGAGCGCCGCCTCTCCTCGCTTTCCTGGAATTTTGCCCAGCGCGGCCAGCGGCTGGACAGGAAGGACCGCCACATCGCCACGGTCATGGCCGGGATCCGCAATAGCCATGCCATCCCTCCCCGGCAGAAGGAAGCGATCCTTCCCGAGGATCTGATCGCCATGCTGGAGACACTTGACCACGGAACGCTACGCGGCCTGCGCGACCGCGCCATGCTGCTCATCGGCTTCGCCGGCGGCCTGCGCCGTTCCGAGATCGTCGCGCTCGATGTCGGCCGCGACCAGACCGAGGATGGCCGCGGCTGGGTGGAAATCCTCGACAAAGGTGCATTGGTCAGCCTGCGCGGCAAGACCGGCTGGCGCGAGGTCGAGATCGGCCGCGGCTCGTCCGACACGACCTGTCCGGTCGTGGCGCTAGAGAACTGGCTCAAGATCGCGCGCATCGGCCACGGCCCGCTGTTCCGGCGTGTCACCGCCCAGGGCAAAGCCGTCGGCGCCGAGCGGCTCAATGATCAGGAGGTGGCGCGGCTCGTCAAGCGGACCGCGCTTGCCGCCGGCGTGCGCGGCGACCTGCCGGAAGGCGAGCGCAGAAAGCTCTTTGCCGGCCATTCGCTGCGCGCCGGCCTCGCTTCGTCGGCCGAGGTCGACGAGCGTTATGTGCAAAAACAGCTCGGGCATGCCTCGGCCGAGATGACCCGCAAATATCAGCGCCGCAGGGACCGCTTTAGAGTAAACCTCACGAAGGCGAGCGGGCTCTGACGCCCGGCTCCACAAGTCTGCCTGGATAATTAGAGCGGTATTCCGTGATTGGAGGGGATTATCGGGCCCCGCATGGCCGTCTACGCCCGCAGGCAGAAAACAGAAGGCGCCATTGCCCACGCGAGATCTTTGAGGGGCATTGAGGTTAACATCTGCTCGCACAAACGCGCACTTTGGGCAGCGGGAAGCCTGGGTAGGATAGCAAGAAATCGCGAGCTCGGTTGTACATGTGCAACTCTCTTCCCAGTGGCTAATCGCGAGCCTTTAGTTGTGCACGTGCAACTGACGGATATGGAAGCGGGGAAAGGGCGATGTATCAGGATCGCCGATTTGATTCGCTCGACCAGGCGGCTATTCCCTGGTCGACGCCAACTCAATCCGTGCCGCGTCACAACCGCGAACCGAGCCCCCGAGTTACCGTGTCGGAACTGGTGCAGGCGCGTTCGCATGCATTCGACGCATCGACGCCTGGCGTCGCGGAACACACCAGACCGAGAATGGTACGGATGCCCACTCGCACATTGAAATGCTTCCACGGTTGGCAAATGTCGAAGTTGCACACGTACAACTGAAGACCACCTTACCGCTTCAGGGCCGATGCGGATGCCTCCGAGGAGCCGGCGGCGGTGGCGCAATTCCCGCGATCGACCAGGACAGGTGTTGCACGTACAACCACAGCAAACGATCCGAGTCACGTCATGCTGAGCGCCGGGTAGGTCGCAGCAGCCGAAAACGCACTCGCGGTCTCGACGGGATCTTATCGACGGGGAAGGGCGGCTTGAAGAGCCTTGCAACGCACCCGTATGCCGGTCCCATGAAAACAATACCTGGCCGACATAGTAGTGCGCAGCTTTGATTCTTTACAATTTGCAAGCGGACGGAGACTCGCTCAGCGGCTTTGCCGCGTTAATCTTTCGTTAACCAAAAAGGGTTTGTCGGCCATCAAGAATCAGTCCATCTTGATCAGCGCATTTCAGTCGCCTCTTGGCCAAAATGCGCAGATCAGGAGAGGCCGGTGTTGGACAAGGTCAGCCAAAGCAGTCCCGCGGGCGAAAGCCTCCGCGAACTCATCGCCACGGATGCCGCGGAACTGTCAAGACAGCTGCAGGCGCACCAGGCGAGAATATTCCCGCCGACGTCGCAAAAGGGCATGCGCCTGTTCACGCCGGGCGAGGCGGCTGACTTCATCGGCATCCATGAAGGTTATCTTCGACAGATCGTTTCCGAGGGACATGGTCCGCAACCGCAGCCAAACGGTAGGCGACTATATTCCGTGGAAGATATTGATCGGCTCCGCCAGGTGCTCGACGAGGCGAATTCGAAAGGGCCTGGGAAATACATCAGACATCGCAGGGGAGGGGAGAAGCTTCAGATCCTCTCGGTGATGAATTTCAAGGGCGGCAGCGCCAAGACCACGACGGCTGCCCACCTTGCCCAGTTCCTCTCTCTTCGCGGCTACCGGGTGCTCGCCATCGACCTCGATCCACAGGCCAGCCTGTCGGCCATGTTCGGCCACCAGCCTGAACTCGATGTCGGCGCCAACGAGACCATCTACGGGGCGATCCGCTACGATTCCGAATGCCGCAGCATCCTGGAGATCGTGCGCTCGACCTATACGCCCAACCTGCACCTTATCCCAGGCAATCTCGAACTGATGGAGTTCGAGCACGAGACGCCGAAGGTTTTGTCCAGTCGGCAGCCGGGCACGATGTTCTTCGCTCGCCTGGGTGAATGCCTGGCCGAGGTAGAAAGCGCGTACGACGTCGTCGTCATCGACTGCCCGCCGCAACTCGGCTTCCTGACGCTGTCGGCCCTGTGCGCGGCCACGGCCGTCATCATCACCGTGCATCCCCAGATGCTTGACGTCATGTCGATGTCCCAGTTCCTGCTCATGACCTCGGACTTGCTCTCGGTCGTGGAAAACGCCGGCGGCAACACCGACTATGACTGGATGCGTTACCTGGTCACGCGGTTCGAGCCGAACGATGGTCCGCAAAGCCAGATGGCCGGGTTCATGCGCTCGATCTTTGGCAATCGGGTCCTTGAAAACGCCATGCTCAAGTCCACCGCGATCTCCGACGCCGGGTTGACCAAGCAGACCCTCTACGAGGTCGAGCGCGGGCAGTTCACGCGCGGAACATACGATCGAGCGCTTGAGAGCCTGACCCTTGTCAACGGCGAGATCGAGGAACTGATCCGCAAGACCTGGGGGCGTAAGTAGCGATGGCCCGCAAGAACCTCTTCGAAGTCTCCGAACCCACTGGTGAGCAAACGCCTCCGGATGCCGCCAGGACGGCTTTGGTGCGGCCTCTAATGGGGTTGGACCGACCGCTCCAGCCGGGCCGGCCGGTCGGCGCCATCTCGCAATCGCTAGAGAACATCAATTCACGCGCTCAGCGGGCCGAGGAGATCGAACGCAAGCTCTCGGAAGGGCAGGCGGTCGTCGAGCTCGATCCCAGCGTCATAGATCAATCCATAGTGGTCGATCGTCTGGGCGTGAGCGACGAAAGACGAGTGGCTCTCGTCGACCAGATCCGCGAGCACGGACAGCAGGTACCTATCCTGGTGCGCCCGCATCCTGAGAAGGGTGGGCACTACCAGGTTGCCTACGGCCATCGCAGACTGGCCGCGGTCAGGCAACTCGGCCGCCTGGTCCGCGCTGTCGTCAGGGACCTGACGGACGAGCAGCTCGTCGTTAGCCAGGGGCAGGAAAACAACAGTCGCAGCGACCTCTCCTACATCGAGCGCTGCTATTTCGCGGCGAAGCTTGAGGCCAAGGGCTTTTCGCGAGACATCATCATGGCCTCACTTGGCGTCGACAAGGCGGCGCTGTCGAGAATGATTGCGTTGGTTGCGCGACTGCCAGCCGAGATCATTGAGGCGATCGGCACCGCGGAATCTGTTGGACGCCAGAAATGGGCCGAGCTTGCCGAACTGCTGGAGGAAAAGGGCAAGCGGACCAAGGCGCTGAAGGCTATCCAGGAGCCGGAATTCGCTGCGCGTACCAGCGATGAGCGCTTTCAGGCCATATACGACCTCGTCAAGACCGCGGCAAAGAAGCCGGACCGGACGGTGTGGACCGCCGCCAACGGATCTCGGCTGGTCACAATCAACGAAAGCGAAGCGAAGATGACCTTCGCCTTCGACAAGCGCATCGAACCGGAATTTGCCAGCTTCGTGCGGGAGCGCCTGCAAGCGCTCTATGACGAGTTCCGCCAGAAGATAACGGACTAAGGAGCACTGAACCGCAAAAGAAAAAGGCCCCCAGACGTCGCCGTCGTGGAAGCCTCTCTCATGATCTAAGCAGTCTGAGAATCGCAAATCCACGAATCACTGTCAAGAGTCCAGGCGCCGAATTGGCGAGTTGATTTCTTTTGCCTAGCGATAGGTGGAAGGAAAATGGGGACGCATACCGTAACGACGCCCTTTGGGCGGCGGCCGATGACGCTTGGCTTGCTTGCAAGCCAAGTCACGGCCAGTCAGATCGACCAGGAAGCACGTGCTTCGAAATGGGAGGTCTTTCGGGATATCCGAGAGGCAAAGCAGGCGCTGGGCGCGACCGATCGCGCGCTGGCGATCCTCAATGCGCTGCTATCTTTTCATCGCGCGGACGAACTCTCGGCCGAGGGCAGTCTGATCGTATTTCCCTCCAATGAGCAGCTCATCCGTCGTGCCAACGGCATGTCGCCGGCGACGCTGAGGCGGCATCTGGCCAATCTGGTCGAAACAGGTCTCGTCATCCGGCGCGATAGTCCGAACGGCAAGCGGTTCGCTCGCAAGGGGGAGGGCGGCGCAATCGACCAGGCCTACGGCTTCGATCTCTCGCCGATCCTGGCCCGCGCCGAGGAATTCAAGGCCTTGGCCGCCGATTTGAAGGCCGAGCACAAGGCATATCGCCTGGCCAAGGAGCGCCTGACGATCTGCCGGCGCGACGTCGTCAAGATGATCGATGCCGGCATCAACGAAGCCGCTCCTGGCAATTGGGATGGCTTCCAGCGCCGCTATGAGGCAGTCATTGCCAGGTTGCCGCGCACGGCGGCGCGGTCGGTCGTCGAAGCCATCTGTAACGAACTGGAAGACCTTTGGGTCGACGTCCATCAGACGCTGGAATCGTTCATCAATTCCCAGAATCTGAACGCCAATGAGTCTCAATCTGAGCGTCATATACAAAATTCAAACCCAGATGTTTCTTCTACCGATGAATCTGAACACGGCTTTAGACAAAGGAATGAAGCGAGCGGCGTTGACGCCAAAATCGACAACGTACACGCCTTGCCGAACCGGGATTTGCCATTGGGCATGGTGGTGGACGCCTGCCCCGAGCTTTTGACGCTGGCCCGCGACGGGCATATCCGGACCTGGCGCGATTTTGTGGCGGCGGCCGAACAGGCTCGGCCGTTCATGGGCATCAGCCCAAGTGCCTGGCAGGAAGCGGTCGAGGTCATGGGTCCGGAAAAGGCGGCCGTTACGGTGGCGGCGATCCTGCAGCGGTCCGATCGGATCGGCAGTCGTGGTGGCTATCTTCGCAATCTGACGGAGCGGGCGCGCGATCAGAAGTTCTCCGTGTGGCCCATGGTCATGGCACTGTTGCGCGAAAAGCTCGATGCGCACGCCAAGTCAGCCGGTCCCGGTGCGAAGCCGGGGACCGATCATGCGGTTGGTGGCGGGGTCGAACCGGTGGAAATCAGCGATGCGCTGCGCAAAAGCATGAAGAAGAAAGGCTGGGAGCGGTGAGGGGCTGCTCGCCGATTCTGTATTTTCTTCTCCTCACACGATCAGCCGCGCGGCCTTTCCATGCCGCCGCTCGGCGTCGTTGTAATAGCGAGAGGCCTGTTGCACGGAACGATGTTGCGATTGCTGCATGGCTTCGGGCAGGGGGATGCCGCGCCGTGCAGCCTCGGTGAGAAATCCGGCACGCAGGCCATGGGCGCTGAACTCCCGTGGATCGAGCCCTGCCTGGAGGATACGCCGTTTCAGGATCAGATTGACGGCCTGCGGGGTGAGCGGCCTGCGCTCGAGGTGGCCCCAGCGGTCGATGCGGCGAAAGACGGCGCCTTCGGTGATGGCTGCGCGCGCCAGCCAATCCTTCAAGGCCGATACCGGCTTGCCTATCAGCAGGACGGACGCGCCGTCATCGGCCTCAGTGGTCTTGGTCCGGCCAAGATGGATACTGAGGCACGCCAGCGAGGCGGTATCTGAATTGTCCGGGTCGGCCGGGACAGGATCCTGTTCGACCAGTTGGTCGATGCGCAACGACGAAACTTCACTGCGGCGACGGCCCCCGGAGGCGAAGGCGACCATCAGCAGCGCTCGATCGCGCACATCCACGAGACGGTTGCCAGCGCAGGCCTTCAACAGCGCGCTCAGCACGTCGACCGTGACGGCCTTGGCGCTTTTTCTATGCCTCGGCCGGGAACTCGCTCGCACAGCGAGTTTCGTCGCATTGAGAAGCCGCGGCGCGTTGAACTTGCCCTGCAGCCCGCGCCATTGCGTCAGGGTCGACCAGCTCGACAGGCGCCGGCGCACCGTGCTGGGGGAGTGGGGTCCACTGCTCCTCAGCAGGCCGGCCTGCGTCAATGCCACGCTCACGTCGTCGGGCATGCCATGCGCCGGATCAGTCTCGCGCCGGGCCGGATCCCACAGATGGTGCGCCAGGAATTTGAGCAACAGCGCCTCCGGGGCCGGCCAGGGCAGGGGATTTGCCGTGGCAGCCTGGCACCATGCCTCAAGGTAGGCGAGGTCGGAGGCGAGCGCCCGCATCGAGTTCTCGCCGATGCCTTCGCGCGCCAGGTGCCGCAGCGTCTCGACGTCGTCGTCCGACAGGAGCTCGGCCAGGAATTCGCGGCGATCGAACGGCAGCACAGCATCCAGCGCATCGAGCGCCTCGGCGCGGCGCAGGACGTCAGCCGCGCTTGAAATCGTTCGAATTGCCCGCATTCCGTGGGTTCCTTCGGCATCACAGCATGGATTCTGGCCGATTTGCGCCTCAAAAACAATCACTATCGATAAGAGGTACTTATCGGTAGTGAGAAGGCCGCGAGGGCAGACCCCCTGCGAGTCAACTTAACTGCGAGATAGCTGGACTCTCGCGAATCATGTTAAGGTAAATCAATGGTTTATGACGCCGCCGCACTGCCTCTGGAGAGCCTTTTCGCGCCCGTTGCCCGCGCGACAGAGGTTTTGGCGCGCCTCGACGAGCGGCTGGCGCGTTCTTCCGTCCGAGACGGCTGGCTCGAGCGGCAGAATTTTGCCGATGCGGCGGCAGTGCTCTGGCTCGAGGGCGAGCTCGTGCATCTGGAAGACCTCGTCCTGCACGACGCGCACATGGACGTCCGCGCGCCCACCCACGAGCTCACCCGCGCGCATGCCGTGCTGCGCGCCCGCCGCCAGATTCTTGCCCGCGCCGCCGACTGGGCGCTCGGCCGCGAAGGGCTGCGGCAGCTGACGGGACGGGGCAGCCTGGCGGCGCCGGCGGAGAATGGTCGGGAAGGGGACGGAGGGCCGCTTTTGGCAGTCGGCCTTGACGAGTCCATGGAGGCGGACGATCCAGATCCGCTGGGCGAGGAGTTTGCGGCGATCGACGCGGTGCTCGAGCGAACCTCCAAAGTGCTGGAAGGTGGGGGAGTGCCAGCTCGCAGGGAGGCCGCGTCGCAGTCTGACCGACCGGGTCTGGTCTACGATCTCGACTGGGATGAGGACGCACGGCTCGCCGAGTGGCAGGACGTGCTCGCCGCAACGCGCCAGCTGCCGGTGGTTCTGCGCGCGGCGATCCTGCTCGACGCCTGGTTCGAAATCGAGGTGCTGCAGCATGCCACCTGGCTCGGACCGCTGCTGGTGGCTGCGCTGCTTCGGCAAGAAGGGCTCTGCGCCAGCCATCTCGTCTGCCTGCATACAGGGGCCAAAAACATTCCGCGGGAGCGTCGGCGGGCACGGTTGCGTAACGATCGATTGCTGGCTTTTGTCGACGCCATCCAGGACGCGGCGCTGACTGGATTGAGGGAGCACGACCGTCTGGTCCTGGCGAAGAGCCAGATGGAGCGGCGGTTGCGTGAGCGACGAGTAAGCTCCAGATTGCCCGACCTTGTCGAACTGGTTCTGTCGCGCCCCCTCGTCTCAACGGGAATAATCCAGGCGCGCTTGAAGGTCTCGAAGCAGGGGGCACTCAATCTGATTAGCGAGCTCGGCTTGCGCGAGATGACGGGCCGGGGAAGATTTCGCGCCTGGGGGGTCGTTTGAACAGCTTCGCGTCGATTGTCGGATGCAACTGGCCACGCAGCCCCTGTTTTACGAACTTGACGAGACTGGCGCATGGAACCATATTGGTTACAAAGGTGCGATATGGCCAACGTCAAAAGCAAATCGAGTCAGCGCGGTTCCAAACGGCCGGCCGGACGTTCCGCCCAGGCAATGCTGACCACCGCATTCATCACGAAAGCAGGCGTAGCGCTGCCCAAGGGCGCGGCCGGTGTCACTTTCCGTGCGCCCCGCAATGTTGTTGACCTCATTTCGGCAAAGCCGGGCAACGTGAAGGCGTTGTTGGCTGGCTATGGCAAGGCGATGGCAGAAAGCCAAGCGGCCGGGCGGACGGTAAGTTTCCGCGTTGAGGTTGACCCCACAGGAGACACGGCCGTGTCTCCGTTGGAGAAGCCCGCTGGCAGTGCGGACGATCTGGCTGCAGCACTTGATGAAGCGCGTGCGCGAGGTAAAGTCCGCGCCGCGACAATCCTCGTAGGCGACGACATGCTGAGTGCTGACCAGTTTGCCGCATTGCTGGGCACGACCAGGATGACGGTCAATACCAAGCGGCAAAACCACCAGGTGTTGGGTCTGGAGGGCGCCAAGCGGGGCTTTCGCTTTCCGGCCTGGCAGATCGGCGAGGACGGGAAGCCGTTTGCGGCGCTGCCGCGTCTCTTCGAGCGGCTCGGCGGTGGCCCGTGGTCGGTATATCGCTTTCTTGTCCAGGCTCATCCCGAGCTCGATGGGATGACCGGCCGCGAGGCGTTGCGGCGCGGCAAAACGGATGAGGCGCTCGCCGTTGCCGACAGCATTGCCGACGGCGCTTTCGTCTGAGTGCCAGGGCTGGATCCTCCATCCGGGTTCGCGACTGTCGTGCTCGATATCGCGACAGTCGACGTTGGTTCGCAGTTTGGACGCATCTTCTTCACCCGATTCAAAGATCCGCTAGGCTTCGGAGCGCCACCCGGTTCAGTGATCCTCGGCGCCGCCTGCCTGGCAATCGCTTCGGCGTCGTCTACCTCGGCAGCAGTCTGAAAGTGTGCTTCGTCGAGGCGGTGATGCGCGATCAGGGTGACGGTCGCATCGACGATCTTTTGCTCGACGAACGGGACCTGACCATCCGGAGCTACGCCACCATTGAGGTGACCAAGGCCCTATCTCTCGTCGATCTGCGCGACGACGGGCCTTTGCGGATGGGAATCCCCAGTGACGTCGCGCGCGGATCGAAGCAGAGCTTGGCGCGGCGTTGGTCGCTGGCCATTCACGAGCACCCCTCCAAGGCAGATGGGATCATTTATCCGTCGCGGCTGAAGGGGAGACAAATGTGGCGGTTTACGATCGTGCGATCCTGAAGCTTCGGGCGGTGGCGCACGGGGAGCTTCTCTCAGAGATCGGGCTTGCCAAAGTATTGCGCGACCTGAAGGTTGGCCTTCAATGATGGGGGAGCTGTTGTTTTCACTTTCACACGATGCCATCGGCGTATTACGCCAGAACGCCCCCAGGGCCGGATTTCGGTCCGGTCATCCAAGCGGGGATCGTAGCGATGTCCTCCAGGATATTGGTGGACTTGGCCCATTCGACAAAGGCAGCGCGGGCCGACGAAAGCGGGTGGCGGCCATCATGAGCCGAATGACAGACCCGCATGGTCGTCTCATGGAGGACGTCTTGCAGCTCGATCGGCCATTCGTCGAGAAAATCAATCGCATCGTCTATGGAAGCGATCTCCGCAATCGTAAACGGTCCATCCTTGACGAAGATGGGACTCTCAAAAATCTTATCGTTCATGACATCCTCCACCTTGGTCGACATTGCGCTTGGCCCATCAGCATGGCCGGCGCAGGTGGAAAATATGCGTTCGGAACCCCCGGTCTTCAAGATGCGGGACACCGTCGCAAAAGCATGGTGACGAGCAAATGGGGGCGACGTAGAACGACCGCAGCTAAGCGAACTGGGCAGCCTGAATTGCCAATTGGACGGAAGAGCAAGGCTTCCGTGCACCACGACGATTAGACCTGATGCCGCTGCTCGTCGTCGGTGTCGCTATAGGCTGCAAAAGTGTCGGTAAGGCCGCGACGGTGGTCACATGGGAGCCAGCTAAGCTTCACGAGGAACTCAGTCGCTGCGTAGCATCCTCGCTTCTAACGCCGCCGCAACGAAGGCCCGTCGGGCAACTGGTGTCTGGGCTTCGCCGCGTAGAACTTGAAGACATGCATCCATAGCCAGTTTTCGCTTCTTCGTCTGATGAGGGAAACTTCGCAGCAAGATCGTCGCGGCGTCGTTCACGTCAACTATGACGCGCTCACGCTCATGTCGGCCAACCTGCACGACCACGGGTCGGACGAACCTGTTCGACATGCCATCACACTTTCATCCGACCTCGGTACGTCTCTGCGTACCATGACACCAGTCATTCATACATGCACCAGCAATGGCCTGTAGGCCCGGCGGGTTAGCGGTGCTTGGCCCACACGAGGCGTTTCGGCCAAGCGTTCCGCCGGGGGCACCAGCCTTCCCGGGGTATCGACTGGTGGGGGCGCTGCCGCGGCTCTTGTAGCGGGCGCGGAGGCGAACAGAGGTAGAGGGTGGGCGGGCTAGCGGTGGCGGGCGGAGGTCCGGGAGAGAGACTTCCGGCGCTCGCCGCGGAGCTAATAGCATGACACAGATGGAAATCCACACGCCCACGCGCAGCAATCAAGCCGGGTATAGGGTCGACGTCAGCCGCGGCCGGCGCATCGGCCGCGTGTCGTCGGAATGGTTCAACCGACCGGCGGACGAACGCTACCTGTCGCTCACTGATCTCCACAATGCGGTGAAGCGCCGGTCCGAACGCAGCAAGACGCGCATCGTCGAAAGTGAGCTCATTCGCGTTGAGGCTAGCCGCGACGATCCGGAGCGCCTGCGGCTAATGCTGCCCGATGCACCTGTCCCTGTGGCGCCGACGCATTGGAGCTTTGGCCAGCTCGCCAACCTTGTCGGCGCGCCGTCCGCCTATTTGCGCCAGCTTCCGGCGCCGCTCGCGGCGATCAACCTCCAGCATGGTCTCCTTAACCACCGCGGCGAGCAGGTGAAGACGCTGGAGATTGAGAACGGGCGCCTCGAGCTGCGGGCCGTAACTGGCCCGGACTATGGCAGAATATTCGACTCAGAATTGGTCGCAGCCGTTCAGAAGATCGCAGGCAACGGCACCGGCGACACGCGCTGGAAGGTGCCCGGTGTGCTCGACTGGTCGACGGGGATCTACAATCCGAACGTCGAAATCTCCAGAGACACCACGACGCTCTACGCGTCTGATCGCGATGTCTTCGTTTTCCTAGTCGACGATCTGAACCCGATCGAGGCCGGTCGGCTGCCGAACGGGGAACCTGATCTCTATTTTCGCGGCTTCTACTGCTGGAATTCCGAAGTCGGATCCCGCACCCTCGGGATCGCCAGCTTTTATCTGCGCGCGGTGTGTCAGAACCGAAATCTGTGGGGCGTGGAAGATTTCGAAGAAATCACCATCCGCCATTCAAAGTATGCGGCCTCGCGTTTCGCCCTGGAAGCCGAGCCGGCCCTAATCCAGTTCGCCGATTCCTCACCCATGCCGTTCGTCAACGGCATCAAGGCGGCACGGCAACGGATCGTCGCTCGGGACGACGAAGATCGCCAGAGCTTCCTGCGCAAGCGCGGCTTCTCCAAGTCCGAGACCGCAAAGATCATCGATACTGTCCTGCTTGAGGAAGGGCGGCCGCCAGAATCGATTTTCGACTTCGTACAGGGCATCACGCGGGTCGCGCGCGACAAGTCGCATCAGGACGTTCGCCTGGACATGGAGGGCAAGGCCAAGAAGCTTCTCGATTTCGCCGCCTGATCCTTCCGATGCCGGCTTGGAGGGCCGGTCTTGCGTCTGTCGTCTCCGTCAAGCCAGCGCCGTCCTCGAGAGCACGAGGACGGCGTTCTTTCCTTTTTCAGTTACGGGCCGTGTGCCGGGACGATGGCTTTTCAAACCGGGGGCGTCACCTCGACCGGCAGGCAGCCGGCGCCGGCGCGAGCCGGGAGAGGCAGAGGGGGGAGGGGAGGCGGTGACGGGCTTGGAGGTTCGGGGAGAGGCCCCGGGCCGCCCGTCATGGAGAAGCTGACCATGGCAAAGGCCATTCAGAAGATCGCGATGAACGGCGCGGAGAACATTCCCTATGACAAGCTGATGCTGTCGCAAAAGAATGTCCGGCGCATCAAGGACGGCGTGTCTATTGAGCAACTGGCTGAAGACGTCGGACGGCGAAAGCTTATCCAGAGCCTGAACGTCCGTCCCGTGCTTGACGGCGAGGGCGAGGAGACCGGCACGTTCGAAGTGCCCGCCGGCGGCCGCCGCTATCTCGCGTTGGGCATCCTCATCAAGCAGAAGCGGCTGGCGAAGAACGAGCCGATCCCCTGCATCGTCAACAGAGGGCAGGAGACCTCGGCCGAGGAGGATTCGCTCGCCGAAAACCTGCGGCGCGCCGACCTGCATCCGCTCGACCAGTTCCGTGCCTTCAAGACGCTCGGCGATCAGGGCCTCGATCCCGACGAGATCGGCGCCCGCTTCTTCGTATCGCCCGCGACGGTGAGGCAACGCCTCAGGCTCGCCTCCGTGTCCCCGAAGCTGCTCGACCTCTACGAGAAGGACGAGGTCCGGCTCGAGCAGATCATGGCGTTTTCGATCACCGACGACCATGCGCGCCAGGAGCAGGTTTGGAACCGGGTTTCCAGCTCGCACATGCAGGAACCCTATTACATCAGGCGCCTGCTGACCGAGACCACGGTGCGGGCCGATGATCGCCGGGCCGTCTATGTGGGCGCGGAAGCCTATGAGGCAGCCGGCGGCGTCATTCTTCGCGACCTGTTCGAGCAGGATTCCGGCGGCTGGTTCCAGGATGCTGCTCTGCTCGAGCAGCTCGTCTTCGACAAGCTGAAGGTGGATGCCGAGACGATCCGCACCGAAGGCTGGAAATGGGTCGAGGCGGCGATCAGCTTTCCCTACGGACACAGCTCCGGCATGCGGCGCATCTATGCCGAGGCGCAGGAGCTGAGCGCCGAGGAGCTTGAACGTCACGACGCGCTGAAAGCCGAATACAACAAGCTCGACGCGGATTATGCCGCGGCCGAGGAAGCCGACGAGGCAATCGAGGCGAAGCTCGACCAGCTGGGTGCCGAGCTCGACGCGATCGACGATCGTCCTCGAAGCTACGACCCGGCACAAAAGGCCATTGCCGGTGTGTTCGTAACACTTGCCGCAAACGGTGAGCTTCAGGTCGAGCCCGGATTCGTGCGCTCCGAGGACGAGCCGCGGGCTGAGACCGGCGACATCGGCGAGGGCGAAGGTGAAGCTCAGTTTGACGGTGAACGCGATGGTGTTGTCGTCAACGGCAAACCGGTGAACGACGGTTCTGGTGATGACGGTGAGGACGACTCAATCAAGCCGCTGCCTGATCGGCTCGTCTTCGACCTGACCGCGCAGCGGACGCTGGCGCTCCGCAATGCGCTCGCCGGTGACGTCGACATCGCCTTCGTCGCCGCACTCCATGCCTTCGTCCTGCAGGTATTCTATCGCTTCGCGCAGGACACCTGCCTCGAGATCAGCCTGAAGAGCGGCAGCTTCGGCCAGGTCGATGGCCTTGCCGAGACGTCCTGGGCAAAGGAAATCACCGAGCGGCACGAAGCCTGGGATCGCGATCTTCCCGATGAGGCGGAACGCCTGTGGGACTTCCTTCTTACCCTGGACGAGGCAAGCCGCAAGGCGCTGTTCGCGCACTGCGTCTCGCTGACCCTCAACGCCGTGGTGGAACCCTGGAACAGGCGATCGAAGGCGCTTGCGCACGCCGACGTGCTCGGCCGTTCGCTCCAATTCGATATGGTCGACGCCGGCTGGACGCCCACGGTCGAGTTCCTCGGGCGCCTTACCAAGGCGAGGATCCTGCAGGCTGTCCGCGAAGCCCGTGGCGCGGATTCCGCGCAGCTGATCGACCACATGAAGAAGGACATCATGGCCCGCGAAGCCGCCCGTCTTCTCGAAGGATCGAACTGGCTGCCCGAGCCGCTGCGCCTCGAGGTCAGTGAGGCGGCTGGCGATGCCGGCGTCGGCGGCGTCTCGGACGAAGCGGCTCTCGACGGCGACACAGCCGAACTGCCGGCCTTCCTCGCCGGCGATGCGGACCCGTCCTCCGATGAGCCGGCGACGAACGACGGCGTGGAGACGGACCACCTCCAGGCCGCCGAATAGAAGGCTCCCGCTCGGCATCGGTCCGGTACCCCTGCCGGGCTCAGTTCCAAAATTCACAAGCCCGGGATCGCCACAGCGATTCCGGGCGCTTTCCTTTCATGGAGGTCGATATGTTCCAGTGGGACAAGAGCTGCTCCTATGACGAGCAGCACAAAAGACGCTTTCACACGACGGCACGTTCAAGGCTGAGGAGGCTCGCCGCCGAACTTAACCTGCCGCCGGGCAGCTACGACCTGCGGTCCAATATGGCCGGGGTGGCTGTCTCGGGCGAGGTGACCTTGCATCACGCCCGCGTCTATATCCAGGCCAGCCAGTTCGGGCTTTCCTCTGGTCACGGCATTCTCATACGGACCTGCAAGGGCCGCAAGGACTACACCGGCGGCCCAAACCACTTCGTCGCGCTCGCCATGCTTGACGATGTTTCGGCCCTTGCCGCGGCCGTCCGCGCCATCACCGGCGTAGGTCATCATGATCCATCCCGGTCCCGCGCCGCCTGACCGGCCGCAACGCTCGTTGCAACCGCCAAAACGCCATCGTCAACAGCCTATCGGCCGTCGGGAGCGACCCCGCCGGAGCCGAAGGCTTGTGCCCAAAGGAAATCTGGCATGTCCGACCATCCCACCTTCCGAAAAGTCTTCGATGGGGCCGCGACCCGCGAAGAGATGTTTTCACTGTTCAACCGCCACCGCAACGATGTCGGCGTCGATGCTCTCTGCGGCGCCATCTACGCCGGGGAATGGTTCGAGATTCTTGAAAGCGAATATCGCTTCATGCTCGCGCTCCTGCCGCCGCTCTTCCAGCGCACAGGGATGTTCGGCCTGTCCGAATATAAGTCCGGATATGTGACCAGCGTCTTCTTCTCGATCCGCATCCGCGGCCGCGAACGCTGGTTCCACGGCTTCTGCGACCTCTCAAACAAAAACAGTCCGGACGTCATGCGGGCCGCCATCGCGGCCTACGAGACGGGTGCGGTCGACAGCATGACGCGCGAGGAGAAGCTCGAGGCAATCTGGAATGCTAACCCTGCCAACCTAAAGGGGGGCGCCGGCAATGCTCCTCCCGAAGCCGAGGCGGCCGATCGTCGCCATAAGCGCACCATTCTCGTGAACGCTAAGGGGGACGGCGCTGCCCTCAAGCTGCTCGACGATCTGTCGGATCGCGAGATCGATGAACTCCTGTCCGCAGCCCGATTGCGTCGGAATTGAGCGAGCCACGCATCAAGGGCAGACCGGATACGGACTATTCCCGTGTCCTGTTGTTGGCAGCCGGCGATGGAGACCAGTCGCTGAACACACTTCCCATCAGGAACTGCAGCGCGGGATGTATCCGGCGTCGCGTAACGCGCCGATGAAGAGGCCAGTCTGGCCGGCGATACTCGTCCTGGCCTGCTTCGCCAGAGGCAGGGTGTTCCAGTCCTTCAGAGGAGCGATAAAGCTGGAGAACGTGCCATTGACCAAGCAATGGTTGGTCACCGCGCCCCGCTTGTCGAGCGTCAGAACGCCCGTCTGGTTGCTTGGATACCGGATGGCGGCGATCCGCTGCAGTTCCATGTCGCCATCGATCCGCAAATCGAAAAGCAGCACGCCGTGGCTCCTGGTGGCGATTTCCGCGACTTTTTCCGTGAAGCCAAGAGGAAGCGCCAGGACGCTTTCGACCGCCATCCGGAAAACAAACGCGTCCAGCTCATCCGCCGCCATCGGCAAGATTTGCCCCCAAGAAGCCCGAGATTGCAATTGACGCAGTCGGTTTGTGCACAGTCATCGGAAGCCGCCGGCTGTTAGTGACTGGTGCATTTGTCTGGCGGCGAATGACGGCGCTCGATGCAGGATATGTCCTTTGTCGAACATGGAGGGTGCCGACACTCATCAGACATGTCGGGTTTTATCTCAGCAACCAGTGTAGTTGATTAGTTCGTCACCAAAAGCTACTACGGCGAGGAATTGCGACAAGGAGATTCATCTTGGCCGACGAGACGACCAACCTGATAGAGTTAACTGCTGATATCGTTTCTGCCTACGTCGGCAACAACCCCGTACCTGTCGCATCTCTCCCGGATCTCATCGAAAGCGTGAATTCGTCGCTCGCGAAAATCGGGCAGGCCGCCGAACCCGAGAAGCCGGCCCAGGCTCCCGCGGTGAACCCGAAGCGGTCGGTGTTCCCGGATTACATCGTCTGTCTTGAGGACGGGAAGAAGTTCAAGTCGCTGAAGCGCCATCTCAACGTGCACTACGGGCTGACGCCCGACGAGTACCGGGCGAAGTGGGGATTGAAGGCCGACTACCCGATGGTGGCGCCGAACTACGCGGCGCAGCGGTCGTCGCTGGCGAAGGCGAGCGGGCTTGGCCGGAAGGCTTCGGCGAAATCGTCCAAGAGCACGGGCAAAAAGCGTCCGACGCGATGACCACGGAGCCTTGCCCGTTTTGCACGGGCTCGGAGGTAAGGCCGTATGTGACGGCTGGGCCGCGTTGCGATCAGATGCGAAAACTGCGGCGCATCGGATCCGGTCTGCATCGACGAATTAAGCGCCGTTAGAAACTGGAATCGTCGACCCGCCCCACCTGACCAGGATTGGGACTAAGGATCCCGCCATCACTCATCGCGCCAAATCACGCGCTTCTCCCAGCGAATTTGCACTAAGCGGCGATAGCGGATCGTGTGGGCTTGCTCGCCGCTTGGGTGGAATAGCTGTGCGCTCATCCACTCCCGGCTCTTGCACTGTTGGCAGCGCACCTTGTCCCTCACCTCGTCGATCGTGACGTTGCCGATCACTTCCCGCAGCTCGGCCGGCTTATAATAGCGCGTGACGTTGCAGTGGGCGCAGCGGATGCCCGCCACCTGCCCAGCGTCATGGGCATGCGTCAGGGTCCAGGCGGCGCCTCGCGGCCACTTTTCCGGTTGCTCGGGCATGCATTCGAATTGAGAACATATTCCCATACGGTCAAGGGGTCTCTTGACTCTTTTGTTCCCATTTTGTTCACTATTGCTCATGAGCGACGAAATCAGACTGCCCAAGCCCGATTACGCCACGTCGGTCGGCGTGCAGCATCACGTTTGCGAGCACGACGGCTGCAGCAAGGATGCAGGTTGGGGTTTCGCCAAGCCGAAGCAGGCGTCGCACTGGTTCTGTTTCGAGCATCGCGGCGAAGGTGAGAAATTCCTCTAGGGGAGCATGGCCGATGTCCCGCCATCAATTCGTGCAGGAACTGGAAAGCACCGCAGACCATATTGCAGACACGTCGCGGCCCGATTTGCAGGTACTGCTGCGAAGGGCTGCGCTGCTGCTCAGGAACGTGGGCGGGCTCAGTCTTGACCCGAGAACAGACGACGCGCTGACCAGCCTCGCCGCTGAGATGGGAGTGGCGAAACCGGACCTGGTGGAGATGATCGTCGGCGAGTGGCTCGTTGCGAATGCTTATCTGCCCGTGCCGCATGTGCTGGACGATGAGAGCAGTGTGGGAGGCAACGCATGATCAGCGCGCCAAGGCATGAGGGCGAGTACGCCGATCGCGAGGTCGATTGTCAGGAAGCAATGGAGCCGGGTTTCCAGGTGATCGTCGACTGCATGTTAGCGGCCGGCTGGGCACGCGGCGAGATAATGCGCTCTGTGCGGCGGCTGATCGCGGCCGACAACATGACTCAGAAGGAAAACGCCAGGGTCGAGACTGAGCTTGCGCTTGCAAGGGCGATGATCCGGGCAGGCAAGGCGCTCTAGCCCTTACGCGATCACACCATGTCCTTTCGAGGTAGATTAGCCGATCTGCATATATGGCGGACCACGGTTCGCCAGGCCGGCGTCTATTCAGGCAATTCTCCCCAACGAGAGGGCGCCGGCCACTTGGGAACAACAGGCTGAGCAGCCCGGCAAGCTATGGAGGTGACACAGGATTTGCCGGTCGGGCAGCCCAGTATGGCTAGCGTTGCCTGGTGCTAGCCTACCCTTTCCAGTTCTGCCGATAGCTGGTCAGGGTCGATCAAGCCGCGCCTGAAAAGGCACATGATCTTGAGCGCAATGGCTTCGCGGTCCTGCTCGTTGACCACCCGATACTTTGCGCAGTAGTCGTTGAATACCTTCGCCAAGACAGCCAGATCGTCGGAATCCGCCACGCCGTATGGCAACATGGCCGCCGGCTGTTCCGGAACCGAAGTGTAATCGTCGCTCCCTAGCATCCGCGTGCCTCTACTCGTTAGGACGACGAGCGGAAAATACACCCAAAAAAAGTCAGCTTCGAGTCAATTAGCTCGGACTGAGGTCTGACTCAGATCGTTGTAGGAGAGCCTCCCCATATTTCTTCCACAGCTGCTCGCAATCTCTGGCCCTGAGGCTCGGCGTTCCTCGTTCGCCGTAGATAACCATCGCGGCTCGGACGTCGTAGCCCAAGATCGAAGCATTGGCGACAAACCGAATGGCTTCGCCCAAAGAGCAGCAGTCGATCGCAGCATCGGCTTTGGTGGTGGTGTCCAGCACACCGATGATCTGGGCGTCCCTATTCCTGGCGGCCAACGCGGCAGCCATAGCCTCTTCAGTCACATCTCTGCCCTCTACTGGCTCTCCTCCTCCCGAAAATCCTGCAGCGAAGCATGCCGGAGGTCTTCCTCGCCACGCAGGTGCTTCACACGTCCGATCAGCCCCGGCTTGACCCATTGTGTCGCCGGACGCTTCATACCTTTCGGCGCCGACCCGGCGTGCTCCTGCACACGCTGCCAAAGCCGTTCTCGCATCTCGCGATTTAGGGTGATGAAAGCCGATCCGACATACCGGCCTGTGTCGCGTTCGGCCATCAAAGCAAATGCCGGCTTGCCCGGTTCCCGCTCGACGCCAAGCAGTTCGTATTCGTCAATACTGTATGCCTTGGCCTTCAGCCAAGCGGTCGAGTTGCCACTGCGATAGACGCTGTTTTTACGCTTCGAAACGACGCCTTCTAGCCCGGCCTGCTCGACAAGGTGAAAGACGGCCGCGCCAGTGCCTGGCAGCGCCTCGCTGAACTGGATGCGACCGCCCATTGGGATCATCGCCTGCAGGACCTCGCGCCGATCGATCACCGGCATGTCGCGGAGATCGTGGCCATTCAAATGCAGGAGATCGAAGGCGACGAAATAGAGATCGTGTTGGCGCCGGGTGATGGCCTTGCGCAACTCGCCGAAGTCGGACAGGCCCTTGTCGTTGAGCACGATGATTTCGCCATCGATGATGGCGTTGTCGACGCCGAGCTCGCCGGCCGCTTTTACCAGGTCCCGGTACTTCGCCGTCCAGTCCAGCCCGCGGCGGGTGAAAATGCGTACGCCCTGACTGTCGATGACGATTTGGGATCGATAGCCGTCGAATTTGACTTCGTGAATCCACCCTTCACCCTCGGGCGGCTTCTCCACCAGGGTCGGCATCAATGGAGGAATGAACGACAGCCGGCTCCCGCCGGCAGGCTCCGGAACATTCCCGCCCCGTCGCTGTTCTCCCTCACCACCGGGAGGAACAGCTATGACAGACGACAAGACCAAGCGCGATTTTCGGGACCGCGACCGCGTGTCCGCCGACGAGGACTATGAGGTGCGCTACTTCGCCAAGCAGCACCGCATCACGCCCGATCAGGTTCGGGAACTGATTGGCGAGCACGGCAGCGACCGCAAGACTTTGGAGCGCGAGGCCAGGAAACTCCGGGGGTGACCAAGCTTTCCGATTTGGGGCCGCCGATCATCGGCCGCCGGCATGGGAAAGAGCATACCGACGAGCGCGACCATTTCCATAAATGCCCTGTGTGTGGCCAGGCAGTCGACTGGCGCGACCTTCGACAAGTCATTTGGCACGAGCAGTCAGGACACAAGCCCTTGGAAACGGATGCCTGACCTCCGGCACATTTGGGAGCATTCTCCCGCCGGGGAGATGGGGGTGGACAGGTCTCGGCACAATAATCGGGCTGACCAGTGGCGCAATCGCACCGGCGCCAGACGTTCGCGCGCTCTGCGGTGGGCGAGCGTGCCACGACGGCTGATCTTCGTGACGGTCGCCGCGGCCGGAACCTTGGTCGCGCAGACAGCCATGCAGCACAGCGACGGTCTACCCGAGCTCAACCTTTCGAACTGGATCGGACCGAAGCCGCAGCCGATCACCGGCGTCGCCTCCGTCATCGATGGTGACACGATCGAGATCCACGGCCAACGCATCCGCTTCAACGGCATCGACGCGCCGGAGAGCAAGCAGTATTGCGACGACGCCAAGGGCTTTGAATATCCGTGCGGCCGCCGATCGGCCGAAGCGCTGGACGGCTTCATGGCCGCCTCGAGGCCGGTGCAGTGCACGTTCGTGACCTGGGATCGCTATCACCGCTTCGTCGGCGACTGCCGGCGCGCCGACGGCGCCAGCGTTGCGGCGTGGATGGTCGAGCACGGTCAGGCGCTGGACTGGCCCCGTTACAGCCACGGGGTTTATGCGGTGCAGCAGACCAGGGCGCAAGCGGCTAAGGTCGGATTATGGGTCGGCAGTTTTCAAGCGCCGTGGGACTGGCGTGCATCGCACGGCGATGGCACTGCGCCGTCGAGCCAGCCGCTCGGCATCTTCAGCCGTAAGCTGGTAGCCCAGAGCGGCTATTCGTGCGAGCCGCGGCGGTATTGCTCACAGATCGGCTCGTGCGACGAGGCCCAATGGTATCTGCACAACTGCCCGTGGGGCCGGAAACTGGATCGGGACGGTGATGGCGTGGCATGCGAAACACTTTGCTGAGGAGCGCCAGCAACGACGCTCAAAGCGGTAGCGGGGGCATATCACCCTCGCCGACTCGCCACACCCAGGCGCCGATCTCAGGTCGCGCGGCGATCATTTCGTCGAGCGAGGCTGCGAAGCTCTCGTCCGCTCCGGCCGGGACGACAAACAGCGCGACCGGCTCGTTCCTGTTCTGGAGCAATGCGTTAGCGATCGGCTGGTCGGGTTGCAGGTCGTAGCGCAATCCCTTCACGCTCTTCTCGCGAAGACGGGCCAGCCCATCGACGAGCCTCTTCTCAGGGACCGTCTCATAAGGAATCCAGTTCTCGGACACCACCATCAACGCGATCTCCTCGACAATGGCGAGGCCGGCCCGGTTCAGTCCAAAAGTCGCGATCACTATCAGATGTGACGTCGAATCCGCCTCCCACAGTGACAGCTCCTTCTCGAAGCGTGCCTGCAAACGCCGATGCAACGCATCGTCGATGATGAAGGGAAAACCGGGTAAATGCCTGACGACAAGTTTTTGACCCGATCTTGCGGGCACGATCTCCTTGACCTCGCCGACCAGCACCAGCAACTTCCGTGGACCGGACTTCGGCGGTAGCCCCGCAGCGAGAACCGCGTTGCGGCGTTGCTCGATCGCTTCTTTGTTCTCGGCGCGAAATGGCTCGGGCACGAACAGGATGTCCGCCAGCGATCCGCCGCGCACCGTCATTTGACCGGCTGCCTCGACCAGATGCCAACGGACATTCCACCAATGGCGCTTGCCGGCCCATCGCGATGTCCAGATTGTCAGTTCGGCCTCGTGCCAGAGGTAGTGAAGGAGGCCACGCAGCGACATCCTCCTGGGATCTGCGGTTACGCCGGCGGAGTTTTCGCCAGCAGGTACGGAAGCTGCCCGGCTCCCCGTCTTCGACAGGCTGAAGTCCAGCTTCAGCGTCGCCATCCCGCTTTGCGGATCGAGCTGGATCGCGCTGCCCATCAAGGCGCCTAGCCCGGACAGATCATAAGGCTGTTCATGTGACTCGCAGGACGGATCGTGCTCGCTGCCGCTGAGCGGCATGCGCTTGATCAGATGCAGGGCACCGATCCGGGCGACATACATCGGACAGCCCGGTTCGCGGCACAAGCATAGCGGACGCTCCCTGCGGGCATAGGCGTTCGCCAGTGCGGCCTGCAGATCAGGCGCTCCCTCCTCGTAGACCGCACTTCCAATACGAAACCGTCGCATCACCTCCGCTAGCTCCAGGTCGCCGCCGCATCCCTGTGCGCGCATACAAGCCATGGCTTTGCGCCGAGCGCAACCCGGATCGGCGCCAGAGGGAGAGGGGAGCGGGAGGAGTGCGGCCCAGCCGGCGCGGAGAGAGTGTCGGCGCGGGGCGTGCTCACCTTTCGCGAAGGACATCTCCATGAACATCGTTTCGACCACATCGGCCGCCGCCCGGACGGCCGCTCCACTCGCCACGCCCGCACCGGCCGCCATCGACAACGGACAGGCGATCTACCAGGCGGCAATGCAGCTTCTGCCATTCCTCGAGCAAGGCAACGCGATCACTACCAGCGCGCTCCGCGTTGCCATGACGGGCAGCTTCGGCGGCAGCGATGCGGAAGGGTTCTGGGTCTGGAAGGACGCCTATGAAGCGCTTGAAGCTGCGCAGGTGCTGTTCCTGCGCAGCTTCGGACCGGCGATCCTGTCGCGATCAGCATCGCCGCGGGCGGCCCTGGCAATGATGAAGCGGATCGCCGAACTTCTTCCCACCCACACGCGACGGTCTGACGAGAGCCAGGCCATGCAGCAGTTGTCGACGCCGCTGCCGCTCGCCTTCGTCACGGCTCACGCCGCAGGGCTCACCTTTTCAGACCACGTACTCGAACCCTCGGCCGGCACCGGCCTGCTCGCCGTCCATGCCGAGGTCGCCCGGGCCTCGCTCGCCCTCAACGAGCTTGCCGCGACACGGGCCGGTCTGCTCGGTCTGCTGTTTCCGCGCGTGGCGGTCTCGCGGCATGACGCCGCCCATATCCACGATCATCTCGATGCGGCTATAGAGCCGTCAGTCGTGCTGATGAATCCACCCTTGAGCGTCGGCGCCTATGTCGAGGGCCATGTCGCCGATGCGGCATGGCGACACTTGTCTTCGGCCTTCGCGCGGATGCGCGCCGGCGGCCGTCTCGTCGCCATCACCGGGACCGGGCTCTCTCCGGAAAACCCCAAGTGGCGGCCGGCTTTCGAACGGCTGCAGCAGCAGGGCACAGTCGTCTTCACCGCGGCGATCGACGGCCGTGTCTACGCCCGCCATGGCACCACCGCCGAAACCCGACTGACGATCATCGACAAGGTGCCGGCCGCCGACCCGAGCGGCTTCGTCCGATCGCCGGGCAAGGCGGCTGACGTCGAAACGCTGCTCTCCTGGATCACCGATCTTCAGCCCCGTACACCGGGCGGCTTCCTGGACTCGATCGGCGCCCTGTCCAACGGCATCCTGCGCAATGCCGCCATGCGCATTGGCGCGCAAACCGCGGCAAGAGCCGCACCGATCGCCGCGGTCGGGACAGCCGCGCGGGTCATTCGACCAGCAGCCCGTCAGGTCGCCCGGGAAAAGCCCACCCGGCCCGGCCTAGCAAGCACGCCTGCCGCTCCGCTTGCCTATGAGCTGCGCGATTGGATGCCGGAGGAGGGCGGCCGGCTCACCGACGCGATCTACGAACCCTATGCGCTCCAGTCGATCGAGATTCCCCGCGCCAAGCCGCATCCGACACCGCTGGTCCAGTCGGCCGCCATGGCCGCGGTCGCGCCGCCGAAGCCGTCTTACCGGCCGCTTCTCCCTGACGCGACGATCGACGATGGCCTGCTGTCGGACGCCCAGCTCGAAAGCGTGATCTATGCCGGCGAGGCGCATAGCGGCCATCTCGCCGGCGCCTGGACGGTCGATGAGACCTTTGACGTCGTCTCAGCCGCGCCCGAAGGTGCAGAGGCCGCGGTCCGCTTCCGGCGTGGATGGTTTTTGGGCGACGGAACCGGTTGCGGCAAGGGGCGCCAGGTCGCCGGCATCATCCTCGACAACTGGCTGCAGGGCCGTCGCCGCGCGATCTGGATTTCCAAGTCGGACAAGCTGCTCGAAGATGCTCAGCGCGACTGGGCAGCGCTTGGCCAGGAAAAACTCCTCGTCCAGCCGCTCTCGCGCTATCGGCAGGGGACGTCAATTCGTCTTGCCGAAGGCATCCTGTTCACGACCTACGCGACCCTGCGCTCCCAGGAACGCGAGGGCAAGAAATCCCGCATCGCCCAGATCCTCGACTGGGTCGGCCAAGAGGCGGGGAGCGCCGAAGGCGCGACGGGGACCAGGAAAGCTTTCGATGGCGTCATCGTTTTTGACGAGGCCCACGCCATGGCCAATGCCGCCGGCGGCAAAAGCGAACGCGGCGACGTCTCACCCTCGCAGCAGGGCAAAGCAGGCCTGCGCCTGCAGCATGCGCTGCCCGACGCTCGCGTCGTCTATGTCTCGGCCACCGGTGCGACGGCCGTCGAGAATCTTGCCTATGCGCAACGGCTCGGCATTTGGGGCAGCGATGATTTTCCGTTCGCCAACCGCGCTGAGTTCGTCGCGGCGATCGAGGACGGCGGCGTCGCGGCCATGGAGGTGCTGGCACGCGATCTCAAATCCCTCGGCCTCTATACGGCGCGCTCGCTCTCCTATGACGGTGTCGAATACAATCTACTCGAGCACGCGCTGACCGAGGAACAGATCCGCATCTACAACGCCTATGCAGATGCGTTCCAGGTGATCCACAACAACCTGACCGCCGCGCTCGAGGCGGCCAACATCACCAGCGATTCCGGTACGCTGAACCGCAACGCCAAGGCCGCGGCGCGCTCGGCCTTCGAGAGCACCAAGCAGCGCTTCTTCAGCCACCTCATCACCTCGATGATGACGCCGACGCTGATCGGTGCGATCGGACAGGACCTTGCCGGTGGCCACTCGGCCGTGGTGCAGATCGTATCGACCGGCGAGGCGCTGATGGAGCGCCGGCTTGCAGAAATCCCAACCGAGGAATGGTCGGACCTCCACGTCGACGTCACGCCACGCGAATATGTCGGCGGGTATTTGATGCACTCTTTCCCGACCCAGTTGTTTGAGGAATATTCGGACGCCGAAGGGAATGTTTATTCGCGGCCGGTGCATGACGCGGACGGCAATCCCGTCCAATGCCGCGAAGCGGTTCGCCGACGCGACGACATGATCGAGAGGGTCGCGTTGTTGCCGCCGGTCGGCAGTGCGCTCGACCAGATCATCCACCATTTCGGCACCGAGGCCGTCGCCGAGGTGACCGGCCGCTCGCGGCGCATCGTCAAAAAGACCGGCGGCGATGGCATGGACCGGCTCGCCGTTGAGAACCGTCCGGGCTCGGCCAACCTCGCCGAGACCCAGAGTTTTATGGACGACGACAAGCGCGTGCTGATCTTTTCGGATGCCGGCGGCACCGGCCGTTCTTACCATGCCGATCTCGGCGCGAAGAACCAGAGGCTGCGCAAGCATTATTTGCTCGAGGCCGGCTGGCGCGCCGACAATGCCATCCAGGGGCTCGGCCGGACGCATCGCACAAATCAGAAGCAACCGCCGCTGTTCCGGCCGATGGCCGCTAATGTGAAGGCGGGAAAACGCTTTCTGTCGACCATCGCGCGACGGCTCGACACGCTCGGCGCGATCACACGCGGCCAGCGCCAGACCGGCGGGGCAGGGCTCTTCCGTGCAGAAGACAATCTCGAAAGCCCCTACGCGCGGGCCGCACTTCGCCAATTCTATATGCTGCTCCACCAGGGCAGGATCGAAGGTTGTTCTCTTTCTACATTCGAGACCGTCACCGGCCTTTCGCTGACCACCGACGAAGGCGGCCTGCGTGACGAGCTGCCGCCGATCACGACCTGGCTCAACCGGCTGCTGGCACTGCGCATCGAGACCCAGAATTTCTTGTTCGAAGTGTTCGAGCAGCTGATGGCGGGAAAAATAGAAGGCGCGATCGCCGCCGGCAATTACGACAAGGGGCTGGAGACGATCACGGCGGAGAGCATCATCGTCACCGACAGGCGCACAGTCTACACGCATCCGGTCTCGGGCGCGCAGTCGCATGTGCTGACCGTTGCTCGTAAGGACCGTGTCAGGCCGCTCGGGCTTATCGATGCGCTGGCCATTGCCCGGGCGGAGCCGCAAGGGGTCCTGCTCGTCAACACGCGGTCGAACCGCGCCGCAATCCAGCTTCCGACGGCGAGCCTTATGCTCGACGACGGCACCGTCGAGCATCGGATGCGTCTGCTTCGTCCGACCGACGAGCTGCGCTTCGGCCTGAACGCCCTTGCCGAAACCCATTGGCAGCCCACCGACCGAAAGCTGTTTTGCGAGTTCTGGCAGGCCGAAGTCGCCGCCGTCTCGGAGTTCACTACCAGCACCTTTCACATCGTGACGGGTCTGCTGTTGCCGATCTGGCGGCGCCTGCCGGACCATGATTGCCAGGTCTACCGCATCCAGACCGATGCCGGCGAGCGCATCATCGGCCGTCACATAGCGCCGACGCTGGTCGCGACCATGTTCCGAAATCTGGGCCTCGACGACGTGCCGAGGCTCGCGCCGGAAGATGCCTGGACCGGGCTTGTTGAAGGCCGAGTCGGACTGCAACTTGCCGACGGCCTGATCCTGCGCCGCAGCCGGGTCATGAACGACTACCGTGTCGAGTTGGTCGGCTTCAACGAAGCCATCGTCCCCCGGCTGAAGACGCTGGGGCTGATCTCCGAAATCATCTCCTGGAAGCTGAGGCTGTTCATTCCGACAGCCGCGCAAGGCTCGGTCATCCTCGCCTCGCTGCTCGACCGCCATGCGATCGTAGGGGTCACCGCTCGTACCGCAGCGGCTTGAAGGAGGCGGTCATGGCCGGCTCAGCTTCCGAGCTGGCACGCCGCCTTGGTGAACATGCCGAGGCGGTGTGCCGCGAGTATCTTTCCAATGGCCATCGCTCCGGCAATCACTGGATGGTCGGCGATGTCCGCAACACGCGCGGCCGCTCAATGCATGTGCGGCTGAAGGCCAACGCGAAGGGCCCGGCCGGTCGATGGGTCGACGAGGCGACGTCCGAATTTGGCGATCTGCTCGATGTCATCCGAGAAAGCTGCGGCCTCGTCGACTTCCGCAAAGTCGCGGACGAAGCACGTCGCTTCCTCGCCATGCCGCTGCCACCGCCGCAAAGCCATGGCGCCGAGCGTCAACCCGCCGCGGCCCGCGGCTCGCCCGATGCCGCGCGTCGCCTTTTCGCCATGTCGCGGCCGATCGCCGGCACGCTCGCGGAACGCTATCTCGTTGGCCGTGGCATTCTGCTCTCCGCCCATGAGCGCGCCCTGCGTTTCCATCCCGGCTGCTACTATCGAGATCTCACTACCGGCGAGACGCAGACGCTGCCTGCGCTGATCGCCGCTGTCACCAGCCTCGACGGGCGCATCACCGGCCTGCAGCGCACCTGGCTCGACCCGGCGGGCAACGGCAAGGCGCAGCTCGCCGATCCCCGCCGCTCGCTCGGGGATCTCCTGGGCAACGCCATTTGGCTTGGCCACCAGCCCGAGGAGCCTGTTCCCGTCATGGCCGCCGGCGAGGGGTTTGAGACGATGGCCTCGCTCAGGACGGTGATGCCGGCCTTGCCGGTGGCCGCCGCCACCTCCGCCAATCACCTCGCCGGCCTGACGTTCCCGCCAGGCTGCCGCCGCCTCTACATCGCGGCCGACGCGGACGCCGCCGGGCGCCAAGGCATCTACCGTCTCAGCCAGCGCGCCGGCGAGGCCGGGATTCTCGCTCTGGCGCTGCGGCCGCAGCTTGGCGATTTCAACGACGATCTGCGCCATCTCGGCCCGGCCCACCTCGCGGCATGGCTCAGCGGTCAGCTCGACCCCGAGGATGCGCGTCTGTTCCTGCCATCAAGATGAGCGGTACGGGTAGTTAGGCGTGGAGGGCAGCGTCACCGGAAGACCCGCCGGCCTGGCAGCTGTTCGCCGGAGAGGCCGCGCCCGCGGCCTGCCCGAGAGGCGACCCCTGCCACGTCCCCGTCACGGCCGCAACGGCTGCGCCGTCCTCCGCTCGCGCTTCGGCCTTCGGTGCGGGCCCCCCCCCGGGG
>NZ_JARTVN010000004.1:177257-279027 GCF_029625795.1 Mesorhizobium sp. WSM4989
GCTGCGGCCTGGGGGGCGGCCGCGCCCGGGGCGCGGCCGGGATGCGCTGTCAGGCCGCGATGGGCGCGGCCACAGCCGACGGAGACACGCCATGACCTACGAACTTCCTTTCGACGCCGCCTACGAGCCCTACCACGCCTCCTCGCCGACCGACCGCGTCATCCTCGAACTGCAGATGTACGGCCACCGTCCGCATCAGGACGAGCCCGATCCTCGCCCGCTGCCGGACGGCGAGGTGATCCGGGGTGGCCTCGCCGGGATCGTCGAGATCTTCGCCGGCATGCTCGGCGACACCAGGCTCGAACCCGACCTCGACGATCTGCTCTGGTCCTTCGCAAATGTCTTCCACCGCGCGGCTGAGCGCGTCGCCCGCAGCCTCGACCGCAACGAGGAGGCGCAGCGCACCAGCCAGCAGGAGCAGGACGGCTCGGAAGTGAAGTCCGTCGAACTCGAACGGCTCACCGCCGAGGGCATCACCTACATCGAGCGCCGCAACGTGCTCGAAATCATGCGCGACGAGGCAGCCGACCTTTACGAGGCGCAAACCGGATCGGCATGGCGGCCGCGCACGGGTTCCAAGGTATCCCACCAGGCGATGACGGCGGCGGTGATCGACTCTAGAGACTTCCTCGCCGCGCGGCGCCACGCCGAAACCGAGGTACTGGTCCCTGCCGGCACCAAGATCGCCTTCGCCGGCGGCCTCGACTGCAACGAACAGGACCGGATCTGGGACGCGCTCGACAAGGCCCGTGAGAAGCATCCCGACATGGTGCTGCTCCATGGCGGCAGCCCGCGCGGCGCCGAGCGCATCGCCGCCTGCTGGGCCGAGAACCGCAAGGTCACGCAGATCGCCTTCAAACCGGACTGGAACCGACACGCCAAGGCGGCCCCGTTCCGCCGCAACGATCTGCTGCTGTCGGTGGTGCCCTACGGCCTGATCGTTTTTCCCGGCTCCGGCATCACCGAGAACCTTGCAGACAAGGCGCGTCGGCTCGGCATCCCGGTCTGGCGGTTCGCGGAGGGCGGCGCGTGAGCGCCGTTTTCTTGCAAATCCAGAAAATCTGGATATTATGGAGACCGATCAAGGAGTCCAGCCATGCGTCAGTTCACGACGGGGGATCTCAACAAGCAGGTTGGCGACGTCACCGACGTTGCCAGCCGCGAACCGGTTATTCTCACCAAGCACCGAAAGCCCCGGTTCGTTTTGATGAGTTACGAGCACTACGAACGGATGCGTGCCGGCGCCGACCCCCGCCGCGCATACCGCGTCTCCGAGATGCCGGATGAACACGCGGGACTCTTCGCCGCCGAGATCGACCGACTGGCGCGCGGGGAGGGATACGATGACGAGCGGTAGATTCCTGCCCGGTCAAGTAATCTCCTACCCGTATCTTTGGGCATGGCAACAAGAGCGCGGCGAAACGGAAGGCCGCAAGAGCCGGCCGACCTGCGTGGTCATCGCTGTCCGCGGCGCTAGCGACGGTCTGACCCATCTGGCGCTCCTGGCGATAACCACCCAACCACCGCCCGCCGATCGGGTCGCATTGGAGGTCTCCGCCATCGAATGTCGCCGCGCCGGTTTGACCGATCTCAAACGCTGCTGGATCGTGGTTGACGAATATAACTACGATATTGCCGAACGCTCCTGGTACATCGGACCCGACGGGAATACGCTCGGTCGGTTCAGCAAGGCATTCATGATGAAGATCGCGGCCGCCTTCATTGAAGCGCGCAGCGAGGGGCGCCGCGTCAGCCGTCTGGACTAACGTTCTCTTTTCGCGGCCATGTGCCCGATCTAGGACGTGAGCTCTGGCTGGCCGACAAAGGCCACTAGCACTCGCTCCAGGCGCGTAGCGCCTCTGGCAGCTGCAGCGTCCGGGCGCGCCGGCCTGCGGCCGGCCGGGCTCTCGTCGCGGCGTCCCGCCGCTTCCCGAGCCGGCTTTGCCGTCTCGGCCTTCGGTGACGATCCCTCGCGCAAGGCCAGGGGGAGAGGGCGGCCGGCGCGGAGCGGGGGCCGCGGGAGAGAAGGGAAAGTCACGATGTCGATGATATTCATAGGTGGATCACGCGAGATATTCGAGCTGCCGGAACCTGCCATCGCTCGCATCGGCGCAATCGTTGCTGCCGAACACGGCGTGCTGGTTGGCGACGCGTCGGGAGCCGATGCCGAGGCGCAGGGCCTGCTTGCGGGCTACAAGTACGAGCATGTCGGGGTCTTCCATGCCGGCAAGGAACCCCGCAACAATCTGGGCGACTGGTCCGCCTACCATGTTCCTTCTCCTGAAGGAGTTCACGAGCACTTGTTCCACGCCGCCAAGGACCGGGAGATGGCGCGGCGCGCCGACTTTGGCATGATGGTCTGGGACGGCGCATCACCCGGCACGGCCGTCAACATGCTTCGGCTCGCCATCGCGAACAAGCCGTGCGTCATTTACGATCTGGCCAGAGGGAGCATGGCGATCACGTACAATGTGGAAGACTGGTGCGCGATGCTCCGCCATGCTGGTCCGGATATTCGCCGCCAAGCCGAAGCCCGCATGACGCCGGAGGAGCGTCTAGCGTTGCCAGGATGATGGATGCGGTTCCTGCCGACAGCCTGGCGGGTTCAATCCGATACGTTGATCCGGCCCCGCGCGGCCCACTCCACTTTATGAACGGCCGGAGCCGGCCCCTTTCGAAACCGGTCCACGCGCAGAGCCGCGGGGCGTTGCGCGGATGATCATCTTGATCCGTCTCGCCTCTGAAGCGGGTGCAAGCGTGCCGAACAACATCCTGGCTTGCCGGGTCATCCAACCTGACTGCGCGGTATCGTCCCCCGAGGGGCGTAAAGGCCGCTGCCAGCCGGCCCCGATCTCGAAACCGCTATGCCGCCATACCGAACACGCAAGGCGGTCACGCGCTGGGCTAACTGTTCGATGTGTTGGCAATGCCGACGATATGACCCGAGAGGCTGCAGCATGTTCCTGCGATCCGGCAGCATTGCGTCGGCGGTCTAGCAATGGCGGCCTGAGTTCTTTTCCTTCGGTCGCATCCGGGGCCATTCCCGTTTCATGTCGCCTTTGTAGACGACCGCCTGCTTTGTGCGGTCAACCCCCGTTGGGGGTACACTCGGCGAATATTCAGGAAAATTCGATTTCTGTTTTTAACCGCGGGCAGGCGAAGGGCCTGCTCGCTATTTTTCGGCAAATAGAATTTTCCAGAATTTTCGCCGAGATGACCGCAGCAGGACGGCCCTCTCCTTTGGCGCCATCGGGAATGGTCCCGATGCAACCGAAGGAGAACTACCATGGCCACCACGATCGCAAACCTCACCACCAAGGCCGACGGCTCGATGGAAGGCGTCTTCGCCACGCTCCGGGTCAACGCCCCGATCACCCTGATCCCGAACACCAACAAGTCGCGCGAGGACGCGCCCGACTACCGGATCGTCAACAAGCGCACGGGCTTCGAGATCGGAGCCGGCTGGCACCGCATCTCCCAGCGTTCGGGCGAGGAATACCTCTCGGTCAAGCTGGAAGCCCCCGAGATCGGCGTCATCTTCGGCAATCTCGCTCCCGCCCCGGGTGGCGAGGAAAACAAGAAGGTCATCCTCTGGAACAACCCCCAGTGAGCATCGGTGGCCGGCCTCGCAAGGGGCCGGCTCCCCACCGGCAAAAGGAGGTTGCAATGAGCCGCTACACCATCACTGTCACTGGCACCGTCACCGGACAGAGCCGCTCGGATCCAGACGCTGTCATCGGCTACGATCCACCGCTTCGGACCTACTTCCTGCAAGCATTCCTGCACGAAGAAACCGACGAGCCCGGTCTTTGGTTCGGCACCCACGATCGCGCCTTCGATACGCTTGAGGATCTTCGCCGCGCAGCCATCTCACACGGCTACGACTTCACGCCGTCGCCCAAACTGGCCGCAAAGCTGGTCGACGACAAAGCGGTAGCCAGCCGGCGTCCGGCGCGGGACACAATTCTCGGCCAGGTGCTGAAACACCTCAATCAACCCAAGTAGGCAAAACGTCTCAGAGCCCGCGACGGAGTGTTCCGTCGCGGGCCCTTTTTTTGTGGGTCGCAAAAGAGCCACGAACATCACCGGCTACAGCAAGAGACAGCGACTCCAAACCGCCGATTATTCCTTCGGCAGTTTGTGCTTATGAATGCGGATATAGTCCTGCACGGCCTTGCGCAGCAGTTCGGTCATGCTGTGCCCATTGCTGATCGCCAGCAGCTTGAACTGCCGCTGCTCCACGGCCGTCAAATAGTAGCCGCAGCGGATCATCTCCTCCTCGCGAATCTTCTTTCCGGCGATGGGATCCTTTTTCTGGCCCTGCCGCAGCAGCTTGCGGAAATCGGGCCCGACTGCCGGGGACGGCTTTGTCGTTTTCTGGATCTGTGGCGCAGCCTGCTCCCTGGTCCCTGATGTCTCGGCCTTCGGCGGGATGAACATGCTCGGCAGCGCGGGCGGTTGCGTGGAGATCGCCTTCATCATACGGGCTTTCTTGTCGTCACCGGGTTTCGGCGTGGTTTCTTCACTCATGCCGCGTTCCTTGTGGCTTCGATGAAGGTTTGCAGAAGGTCGTCGAAGACCCCTTCGCTCTCGGCAATCGCCTTCGCGTCAGGCACCTCGGGGCTGTAAAGGGTCTGCCCGGTCTGAAGGTCGCGGTAGGCAACGCGATTGTGCAGGACGTGTTCTGCAATGGGCGTGCCGTTGGCCTGGATGATGGCGCGCAGTTCGGTCAGGGCTCGCGCCCTGCCATCGATGATTGTCTGCTTCGTCAGCACGAATATCGCTGGCAGCGGTCTACCCCGGCTCTCGACCGCCAGCGGGATGTAGTGGTCGGTGATCTGGATGGCGGCGGTCACATCGTCGAGGGCAAAATAGACCGGCACGACGACAATGTCGGCAGCGAAGAGCCCGGCCATGAGGTTGTCATTTGTCGTGCCTTCCGTATCGATCAAGACGACAGAGCGTTCCCCGTTGTGGATGGCTGCTGCGTCGAGGATTTCCTGCGGCGTCATCGCGCTCACCATCTGCAGCTTGTCAGGACGATTGCCAGCTTCGCCCAGCATCTGGAACCAGCGGTTCATGTTCTGCCGCCGGTCGCCGTCGATAAGAGTGACCGAATACCCCCGATGCAGCGCGACGGATGCAAGGGTGCGCAGCATCGTCGATTTGCCAGTGCCGCCCTTTGGGATCGCAGCGGAGATGATCATAGGAGGCTTCCTTCCGGCGTTGTCTCCTTGTTCCCATGTTAACATGGGAACAAGTCATCATGGACATATGGACCAATGTCACGGTCGAAACATGGTGACATTGTCGACGGGGAATACTGGTTTGGCAACCCACGCGCGCATCGATAAGGGCTCGCCTAAAGGTGCAGTTTCTGCGCAGCTGCTGTTTTCAGCGAAGAAGGCGTCCAGCCGGGCTAATCCGACTGCGGATTTTCGACTACGCTTTCGGGCTGCGCATCAGGGCACTTGTTTCCTTGTTAACATGGAAACAAGTCTTCAACGCATCATAGGCACATCGCATCAATACACGATGGGAACATTTCGTCGCCCGCGCCTCTCACCAACTGCGCTGGTGAGAAAACGCGCCCCGTAATTTCATGCCTCTTGCGTTCTCTTGGCAGGATAGCCTATTTTGTGACACACACAAAATAGGCGGCGCGGCCCTGGCGGACCTTAGCGCCCGCAAGCGGGCTTGAGAGATGGATGCAGACGTCCAGAAAGCGGCGGTCAAGAGCGCGTCACGACGCTACGGCGAGGTGACGCACATCCGGTTTTCGGCTGCCGAGCTGGCCCGCCTCAAAGCCATTGCGGGGCGGGAGGGCGTCACCGTCAGTGAGGTCGTCCGGCGTCTGGTGCGGGCAGAGGTCGGGCATCTGCCTATCGCGTCAGAGGCGTTGCGGCCGGCGATCGTGGACATGACCGATCAGCTGCGGCGTGTCGGCCTCAATTTCAATCAGGCCGTGCGCGCCATGAACGACGGCCGTGTCGCCCATGATGAGGATCTTGAGCAGGCGCTGATCGCGGTGGGCGAGCTCGTGAGGCAGTTTCGCGAGGAACTGAAAACGATGACCGTCGAGTCTCGCAAGGCGAGGGAGGCCAGGCCATGAGCGGTCGTCTTGCTGGCTACGCGGCCGAAATCGAACGCTATCTTCTAGGCGAGTCCGCCGTGAAGCGCGAGGACCTGGACGACGACAAGCCCGGGACGAGCGCCCGACGCGAGGCTGGTGAATTCCAGGCGATGAAGAGTCGTGAGCGGGCCGGTGGCGCTGGCCGCCTCGGGCAAGGACAAGCCGGCTCGACGGTAGGTGGGCGCAGGAGCGCCCCTCGTTCTTCGCCGGGATTAACAGGAGTGGCGGGGAGCTCCGTCTCCAGCGCTGCACCGAAGTCCACTGCTGCTGCGAGCTCGCCCAAGGCCGCTAGCGCGCCGATCATGATCTATGGCGCCACGCTCGCCGGTTTCCGGCCGGAAGAGGAGGAGGAAGACTGGAAGCGGCGCGGCGGCGGCGGCGGCCGTGGCGCTGGCCGCTCTGGCGGTACAGGACGAGCGGCGCGGGCGGGCTATCAGGCGCTCGCCGTGGCGGCACGGGCAGGCTATGCGGCGGGCGCGCAGCCCGCTGTGTTTAAGGTCATGCCCAATCCTCCGTCTACCAAGGAAGCCGCCGCGCGGCTGCTCAATTACATCGGGAAGCGCGAGGACGAAAAAGGCGAGAAACACGACATTGAGATTTTCGATGAGGATGGGCAGGTTCTCGCGACAGGTGCCGCACGAAAGGCGTTCCTGGAAACGTTTTGCGAGACGTTCGAACCGCCGCTGGAAAATACCAATTTTCTGGAGGTTCGTTTCGAGCTCGCCAGCGAGGTTGCCGATGGCGCCCTGAGCGAGGCGCTGAACAAGGCCTTCGGTGCAAAACCGTTCATCTATGCGCATGATGGACAGACGGTGCAGGTTTATGCACACACCGATGAGCGGGCAGGACCTATTGCGAGGGTGCTTGCCGGTGGTCGGGATAATTCGCGCAGCAAGGCCCTCGACAAGATCGAGGCGCGTTTGTCTGAAGCCATGGGCGCGGCGGGGGTGGCAGCCAAGGCAGCGGTGACGGCGGCGGTCAGCCGTGAAGCCAAGGCGAAATATTTCCTGCAGAAGTTTATCCGTACCCACAGCCATGTCCGCTATGCAAATGGCGAACCCGTGCCTGGGGTGAAGAATTCCACGACGGCGGCGGCTTCGGTCTATGAACAATGGCGCCCGCAGTTTTCGGGGCGCGAGCGCCGCAATGCCTATCACCTGCTTTTCTCGGCAAGAGCCGGTACCGATGCCAACGCCGTCATGGCCGCGGCGCGCGCCGTACTCGAGGAGCGCGCGCCAGGATACAAGTTCGTCCTGGCGCATCACAAGGACACCAAGCACGTCCATATCCACGCGATGGTGCAGGCACGATCAGCCGACGGCGAACGCCTGAAATTCTACAAGCCGGATCTCGCATCCTGGCGCGAGACCTTTGCGGAAAAAGCGCGCGAGAACGGCATTGCGATGGTGGCGACGCGGCGGATGGATCATGCGATGACGCGGCCGTTCACGAAGGAGCATGCTGGAGCCTATAGCCGCGCACAGAGCGATCCGCGTTACCAGGTGAGCGCCAGGACGATCGAGCGAGTGGAGGCCAAGCGGCAACGCCGTTTGGACGGGCAATCCCTTGTCGTAAACGGCGATGCAATCGTTGCCGCATGGCAAAAGACTGTGACGACGATGCGGACCGCGGGGATAGTCGGTCAGGCTCTCATGGCAGCGGAGTCGATCGGCAGCAGTTTTCTGCGATTGCGTCGCGATCGAACAGTGGAGGGGCAGACAGGTCCTATGGGTCGCGGAGCTGATCAATCGGGGCAGAAGTCTTTCCTGTCCCATCCCGGTATGAGAGAATTGAATGCACTGATAGGAGATTTGAACATGGCGCAAACCCCCTTGGAAATGCGGCGTCAGATGGCCCGTGTCAATCAGGCTCTGGACAACATGCGCCAGACGCTGCCGCCGGCGCATCAGCAACAGTTCGAACAGTATCGTGAAGAGGTGAACGACAAGATGCACGACCGTCTCGCGCGGCTGCAATTCGAGCGGCAGCAGCAGCGTCGTGGTGGTGCCGGCGAGCCGATCCCCGAGCGTGAGGCGCGAGGGCGCGACCTTCCAACGCGGGCCGATCCCCGCGAGCCGGAGGAGCCGCGCACAGGCACCGACCAGGAGAAGGTGAGAGCCAAGCGAAAAGACGCCAACAAACAGAAGGCGCGGCAGCCGGAAGACCAGGACCGTAAGACCCAGCGCTCGAATGATAACGATTACGAGCGTTGAGTAAGGGCCGACCCAGCGTCCTCCCGCGGAGGTAGGTCTGCGACGCATTCGCCATACAATGATCAGGAATGACAGCAATGCGCCGCATGTCGGGCGTTGAGGCGCGCTCTCTCGATGCATGTAAACGAACATCGTTAAAGATCGAACGGAACTTCCCGCGCCTACCGTTCGTGCGGCTTAGTAATTTCATCCATGCCATGTAGCTCAAGCATCAGCATCTGATCGATCACGTCGAGCAAACGCCTGCGCAATGCAGGGTCGTTTTCCGAAGCTGCGTATTCCGCTTTGATTAGGTCTTTTAGCTGGTGGATATCCATATCTCTTCGCTTCGCCTCTTCGCCGCCAGCCTTTAGGTCGACTATGACTCTCTCCGCAGCGGCAACTACCAAGCCAGCGACATTGCATTGTGCATCTTCCAGCGCGTGCAAGAAGGCAAATGAGTCGTTCTCGAATGCGTTGCTCGTTACATATGCTTGAGCAAGTCCCATAAACGTCGCGAACCTCCCGGGAGGGATGGAGCGAAACACCTCGGACGCCTCGTTCCGCACCTTCGGATCGTCATCATCGAAGTAGCGCAGAAGGTTTCCGACAGCCCGATCCCGATAGGTGGCTTCCACTACAGAGTGAGAGGCAATGTCGGACGCTAGCCGCCTCGCATCCAGCGATGACTGTTCGAGCGAATCCGCCAGAGCGACGTAGCTGGCATCATTGTAGCTGGCGCGTGCAATGTGCCATGTCGCAACCAGCCGCATGTCCGCATTTCCAAATGTGAGCAACGTGGAAAGCAGCCGCCTGCCGATCGCGGGAACTTGATGGACGATGTAAGGTAGCAGATTGGTTGCCGGGTGCGTCATCAAGGGAGACAGCCACACGGGGTCGGGCGACGAGCGTCTGGCAACAGCGTTGGTTGCGACCTGAGTGGCGGCGGCAAGCATCCTAGCGGCAGCGGGTGGCAACCATGATGGCGGGAATTGCAGCTTCGCTATGGCGCTCGCGGCGAAGCTGGGCCGCTGTGCATCAGGCGTAACCAGCTTTTCCAGAAGGGCCGCACATCGGCTCTTATCCTCGTTGAACATCGGGGTGAGCGGGCGCGGCATGCAACAACGCACGCTGATCTGCGCTTCGTTGGCAATGCGGTCTTCAAGCAGCGACCATGCATCCCGACGCCGCTCCGGAACATTCCAAAGAACCGCTGACAGCGCCTCCAAGGCCCAACCGCGAGCCCCGTTGAGGCCGCGCATATGCAACTTGCCGCCTCGGTTAAGAAGATCTTCGATCGACACCATTTCCCGGTCGGCATGGTTGGTATCGACATCGACATTGTCCGCGGCCTCCCCATGGAGGATGTACCAGACCAAGACTTCCCAGCATGATTGCGATCTGCCCAGTTCGGGATGGCGCTCGAACAGCCGGGCGATACCGTCACCATAAGGCTTGCCTTCGCGAGCATGAGCATCGAGCACCGCCGCTTGCAACGGCTCCAATGCAACGGATTCCGCTTCGGCTAGTCCCCAAAGAAGCTGTTGCACATAAGCAGGATTCGCGTCGGCGGGGATGCGCAGTTGCAGGCGGGCGAATCGTTCCGGGTTTTCTTTCGCGAGTTGCTGCAACACGTATGCGAGCTGCCGCGCGCCGCCGGTGGCCGAGCCGTTTCCGTAGTGCCGCTCTTCGTCACTGTGATGGCCACGCATAGCCGACAGCCATTGCTCATCGGTCATATAGACGGCATTGTCTTTGGCAATCGGCGACTCAATCGCGTAGGCCTCGACATGCGAAGGCTCTACAACCTTCTCGCCACGGAATTTTCGCCGCAGTTCATCCAACCGAACCGCCGCTATGGGGCTAAGCAAATCCCGCCCGACGGTTTCGAGTATACAGAACTGCTTGTAGCCTGACCATCTCAACTGACCGACGATATTCTTGGGCTGTGTCCATATCGTCTCCCGCTCTCCGGCTTTGTGCTCCTGTGCGGCTTTGACGGCGAAATCCAACTCCGGCTGGTATGCGAGGATCGTCTGTTCTACTGCGGTGCGTTCCGGATCCGCTAAATAGGGAAGCGCCGCCTTCGCCGCGTCGGCAAATGAGCGCCAATCCGCGCCCGTCCATCCCGCCTCGAAAACTATAGGAAACGCGAGCAAAGGCAGCAGCTCGTTCGCCAGGACCCGCGGATTCGCGGCGATGGTCTCAAGATACAGATGGGCCGCAGCCTCGTGGCTTTGCGGATCGATACGGCGGAGTATCAGTCGGGCCTGCTCGGGATTGTCACCGGCCACCTTTTGCAGGGCGGCACGCACCAACTGCAAATACTGGTCGCTTCCGAAATTGTGGCCGGAGTAGGCGCGATGGCGAAAACTGGAATCGTATTCGCCCGCGCCCACCTTTAGGGCAATCCGCTGAAATGTTTTCGCTAGCGCGTCTATCGACCCATCGAGCAGCGCCAGAGGCGACTTCTTTGCCAATTCGCCGAGTGAGTGCAGGTCGATATCCTGTATTTCGTCCCGGTCGAACGGTGCGCCATCTGGGTGTTCGTCAAACCATGCGTCGAAGTAGGCCTTTAGTATCGCTGCTGCGCCGTCGCTGCTTCTTCCGGCGGTCCACGTGGCGATCAGAAGCTCGCGACGAAAATTTCCCTTCCGCTCGAACAAACCGGGCGGACGGGAATGAACGACGCGCGTACATAGATCGATCAGCGCCTGATCCGATCCCTGACGGCGCACATAGCCGAACCAGTCCAGAAGTTGAGCACCTTTGTTTCGATCACCGTTCCACCATGCGTCCAGCAACTGCGCGATAGGCTGTGGCCGAGCACCGGCTATATTTGAGAGCCACCAGAGAATGGCCTTTTTGCGGGTTTCAACTGTGCTGCTGAGCTGCGCAGCCAGCCAGCCATTTTGATTGAGCACGTCGAACCAACCTGCCGTTCCCTGAATGGCGGTGCGGACCAGCAAAGGAATCGGTTGGGATGATACGTCGAGTTTAAGTATGAGGTCGCGTTCCTGCTCGGTGGGCGAAGCAAGAGCTGCCAGCCATTGGGCGACGGCGATCTTGATATGGAAGCGCACATCGCCCGAGGCAATGACTTGAGCGAGTTCGCGGACGTAGCGCACATAATCGCTTTGGCGCATGTGTTCGAGAATCTGGCGCACCTGTGTTCTCCGGAACAAATGCTGTTCGGTCGAGGCCAGCAGATCCAGCAGGCTTTGCTGCCGCGCAGAAAATGCACGCGCGAAGACATAGTCGAAGAAGCTTTCATGGAAAAAATTCAATGTGCCGCGCGAGCGGATCACGAGATGTTCTGACGTCAGAATCTCGACTGCTCGGGAGAATCCGTCGAGTACGGTGTGAGGAGCATCTAACCGTTGCCGTGCGCTCATCCAATCGGCGAGTGTCGTGAGCGGGGCCATCAGTGCCCAACTGACTTGATCGCGGTTCTGAGTGATCAATCGCTCCTTCCGCTGCAGGAGTTTCGCGAAAAGGTCGTTGCGATTGCCGAACTGGGTATCGCCATCGATTGCTATTTCGGCGAAGACCGCCAAGTTAAGAGGAAGCCTCAAGAGCTCCTTCTGGCTGGCATCGAGGGTATCCGGACCTACGCCAAGGCTGGCGACCACCGGCGCAACGTCAGTGCTCCAGTCGAGGAGCGGTACATCGACCTGCGCCACATCGTTGGACTGCTTTAGCTGTTTGATCCGCTCGTCGCTCTCAATGTCGAAAGAGCGGCACACCAGGACGATCCGCACCGACGCGTAGCGCCGGGCCTCTTCGACCATCCCCAAGACGGCGTTTTTTGCCGCGCCGTTTCGACCTGATACCTCGCTGACGGCGTCGATCTGGTCGATGAGCAGAACCGTCCGATCGTCGGGAGACAGACCTTTTAGCACCGTAACCGGACTATCTTCACGATCGAGAAGTGTGCGGCCGAAATCCCGCGGTGATCGGCAGTCGAGATTCTGATCGATGCGAAGGGCCAGATGAAGAATGCCGGCATCGGTCAGCTTTTCGAGAATGTCACGTGCAACACCGGATTTGCCGGATCCCGCGACGCCGCTCAGCAAGATTACACTTGGGCCAGCCTGGCTACCCAGCAGGGACATGACCTCGTCTCCATAGGTCCGGGCGACGACATGCCCGTGCGCGCCAAACGGCGCATAGCTGTCCAAATAGGCCTTGGTCTCGTCAGCCAGCGTTTGGCGCAAGGTCGGATCGAGCGACCATTCCTTGATCCGCAACTTGGCGACAGCGGCCATGTCCGCGCGAATGGTCTCCGTCGTCAGAACTCTATTAAGCCTCGCTTCGAGGTATCCTCTGAGAGCCGGATACACCTCTGTCGGCGCGCAATCGAACAAGAGGGCACCGAACGTTTCGATGGAAGAGGTAATCTCGGCCTCTGGCACAACCCGGAAATCACAGCGGCGAAGCCAACCGAAAGCCACATCGGGTGTGACCCCGACAGTCGTGTGAAAGCTCTTGAAATTGTCTTGCGATCCTTTCGGCAACGCGCCGTCGAACTCGACGAAATCGCTGGCGTAGGAGGCTTTGCTGGCAAGGTCGAGTAGCTCCGCTGGCGGGCTTTGCGAAACGAAAACGCAGCGGTCACGATCATTTGCTCCGAGCCTGTCCGCAAAGGCAGAAAGCACGCCCTCCCGCTCAAGCGCGCGGATGGTCCAATTCTGACCTGGGGCGTTGATCTTGGTCTGGTGCCAGGCGATATGGGGCCCATAGTCGACGGCGAACTCGAAGCCTTTGAATGCGTCGCTGATGCCTTCGAGACGGATGGAACGCGCCTTGGCATTGAGAACGTCAAGTAATTGACGAACAGCCCATCGCGCTTCGTAGGCATTGCCAAATTTATCTGCGATCCCGCCCCCGAACACCTAACCCCCCACAAGCTATGCCATCACGGAATCGGCTGTATTCCTGAATAGGGCATGCGGCCTCGTTCCTGTCGTGTTCTATTTCTGGAATTCTTGAACTGCAATGTTGAAGAGGCAGCCTGCCTGATCAAGCAGACCAAAACGACAACTTACCGCCCATCGCTTTCCAAAACCGGACCGTCCGGACACGGCCCCAAAGCCGCCAGGCGGAAACGCACTTGAGATGAACTCTGTCGCTTCCTAGAACTTCTGGCGAACTATGCTTGGTGCCCGGCGCGAAGCGCGTGGCAATGTGCGCCGTCGCCATGGCTTGTGCGACAAGGTCACGATAGACAGCGACCTCTCCGCCGCATCGGAATCCTGGCCTACCCATCGACTACATCAGGCAAAGTATCTTCCACGACGCCCAGATTTCGATCGAAAGTCTCGGTATCGGATGCGTTGGCGCGCAGGGACCGCACCTTGTTCAGGATCGCCGCAACCGCTGCTTCCTTGTCGGGCGCGATGCGTGTCGTCACCGCTTTGGCCGCCAAAGCGGAAAAATCTATGGCGGCATTAGCCGGTGCGGCTGCAGCGTCGGTTGCTTTCAGCCGCCCTTTTACGATTGCGCGTCGGCCCTGTGGCGGAGCCATACGGCCGGCCTTGGCGGCGAATGTCGCGCCGTGCCGAAGGCGCATTTGCAAGAGGCCCGATCGGTACGCTGGTGCTGTCGGCACAATCGGCGGGAGCGCAGGAGGTGGAACCGCCGCAGTGGAATTCAACGCAGGGCTTTTCGTGCGCGAAACGTCGCTAGAGGCGGGCAGGGGCATGAACGCGCGTCTGGCGAGCTGGCCGTCGGCGAAATAGAAATTTCGCGTGCCAAGGATCGGTAACTCGCCACGTGGCAATATGATGACCTTGTGCTTGTCGAGCGTGCGGATTTCATCCGGCCGCATCAGGGGCCGCCGCACCTCCTTGCGGTGCTCCGAGCGCGTGTAATAAGTGTCGAACAACGTTGCCTTGGTGCGTGTCACGTCCTTTTGCACGTCTGACGTTTCGCCGAGCTGCTCGGAAACGTATCGCAGATCGTCCGCATCCTGCGCACCGAAAAAGATCTGCACGCGAGCGGCGTTGATGAGGGTCTTGCGCCCTTCCTGGCGATAGATCTCGTCTACAGCCTTCAGCGACTGCACAAAAAACCACATCGAAACGCCGTTGCCGCCGAGCACGCTCGCCATTTCGGTTACATTCTCGAGCTTGCCGAGGTTCTGGAACTCGTCGAGCAGCACGAGCACCGGATGCTCGTCCGGACGGGGCAGGGTTTCCGACATGAAGTTCATCAGCTGCGTGATCAGGACATTGAACAGCGGTCCAAGCGACGTGATCTGCTCACGGCGCACGTCGAGATAAAGAGAAATTCGATCACGCTTGAGCCTGCGAATATCGAACGTGCTGCGGGACGTAGCTCGCATCAAGCGCTCGTTGAGAAAAGGGGCCATGCCGGTGCGTACGCCGGCGTAAATTCCGGAAAACTGCCGCTCGGACATCTCGAAATACGGCAGCAGGGTTTGCAGCGTAAAATGCGAGCATTCGCGGCGGCGTTCCTCGCGCAGCGAGCCGATGAATTCCAGGAGCGGCTGCTCGGCACCGTTCATGATCTCAAGGATTTTGGCGAAGGTCTTCTTCTCGTTCAGGATTGCAGGCGATTCCATGACGAACGATGCTATGCCGGTAAAAAGCAGGCGGGCGTCGTTCACCCAATATGGATCTGCGTTGGACGGCGGGCGCGGAAATAGCGCCGCAGCGATATTGCGAAGGTCGATGTCGCGCTGGGCGGAATCCAGCGAAATGAAGTCCATCGGATTGTAGCATGCGGTATTGCCGTCTGGATCAGCCGGCGCAAAACGCACCACGCGGCTAATGGTGGAACGGTAGCCGGCGGTCGCCGCATAGGTCTCGCCCCGCAGGTCGAGAACGACGAGCGAATGCGGCCAGGTCAAGGCGTTCGGGATGATAAGGGAGCTCCCTTTGCCGGAGCGCGGCGGCCCTATGACGAAGCCGCCGACATCATCGCCATCAATCCACAATTTCTTGCCGCCGATCAGCCGGCGCTGGGTCAAACGGATCTTGCCGGATCGCTGATCGCGGCCGGGCGACAAGATTTCGGCAAGCCTGCCGCCGGCCCGCCCGACGAAGACGCCGCCAGCTTTCGTCAGGCCGCGTTTTGATACGTCGTTCATAGACATAAAGCGAGAGTCGTTGCGCTTTCTCGGGCGCATGAGAAACAGGCCGACCAGTGGTAAGAAAAACCCTGCTGCTCCCGCGGCAACGGCATATTGGACCCGGCTAAAATTCCTGGCCATCGTATCCGCCCAGGCCTGGCGAACGACCGGCAGGGGATTGGCGTTCAGCTGGTCGAACAGGACGTGGGAGCCAGTCCGGTACCAATCCGTCGCGGCATAGGCGACCGTGAAGACCAGGACGCCCAGGGCCATCGCCATGAGCACCATGAAAATTGCTGTTGCGATTTTCTGCATGGATGGGCCCCGCTAGATCGTCTCCGCCTTGGTGAACTTGATCTCGCTGATGCCGCGCCGTCCGCCTTCGGTGCGGACCATCTGGACGACCACTGGAATGACTTCGCGCAGATAGTCGAGAATTTCGCTTCGTGAGAGGCCCGAACTGCCCTGCATGACCATCAGAGCCAGCCGCTCATAGGCGGACCGGGCGGAATTGGCATGAACGGTGGTGAGCGAACCCGGATGGCCGGTGTTGATCGCCTGGAGGAACGCGAAGGTTTCAGCGCCGCGCAACTCGCCCAATAGCAGACGGTCGGGCCTCATGCGAAGGGAGGCTTCGAGCAGCTGTTGGGCGGAGACTTTGGCAAGGCCCTGGTCGCCCTTCGAGGCTATCAGGGTGACGTTGTTGGGAGCCGGCAGCCTCAGTTCGCGGGTATCTTCAATCGTGATGATCCGTTCGTGAGCCGGGATCTCTTTCAGGAGCGCATTTAGAAACGTCGTCTTGCCCGTGGATGTCCCGCCTGAAACGACAATCGAGACACGATTGCGCACCGCATATTGCAGGAAGTCTATCGGCGACGTGTCGTGCAACATGTCGACCAGCCGCTTTTCTTCGGCCGACAGCGCCAGTCCGCTGCCCATTGCCGTGTTCTCGAAGGCGCCAAGATCGTTGTAGGCATCAAGGCTCATATCCATGATGACCTGCTTGCGGATCGAGATCGCCCCGCCTTCGGGAGCCGCCGGAGGCAAGATGCATTGGATGCGCTCGCCCGAGGGTAGAGCGGCCGACAGGACCGGTTTTTCTTCGTTGATGACCTGATTTGTCGCCGAGGCGACGCCCGTCGAGATGTTGCGAATCCAGCCCGGCGTTACCTCCCGCTTGACGACGTGCTCCATTTCCTTCGCGCCGAGGCGTTCGATGAACAATTCACCCGGCCTGTTGATCGCAATCTCGGACACCGAATCTTCGTTCAAATAGGGCCATATCGGTTCCAGATGAGCGCGCAGGACCGGGGCTCTGGCCCAAGGGTCGGGGAGGGGATGCAGTGCATTCATTTCACCGGGCTCCCATAGCCGGGATAGAAATTATCCTTTGGCGTCGCGTAGAGAGGCGTCGGATCGATCGCCGTCTTCGGTTGCCCACCTGCCTTCAGACGCACCGCTTCTTCCTGGACGGGATCGGCGTACAAGTCCGAGAAATCGAGATCTCGACGCACCAGCACGACGACCGAGGTGCCCTGGTCGACATAGACTGTCGGGCCAATGTTCTGCGTGTCGCGAAACGCCTCTTGCGCGAGTTGCTGCAGGGCGGTCGATGACTTGTCGAACGCGATGCCGCGGGCGTCGCGCTGCGAGCCGTTGCCACCATAGGTCACGGTCGTCGTCTCACCGGTTACGGGATCGATCGTCGACACCTGGCGCTGTTGGCCATTTTGTCCGCTATCGCCAAGCGAGGACAGATATTCAGAGACGCCGCCAACCACGGAAAGCATGATGGCGTTACCGTACCGTTCAACCCAGTGCGTATCGACACGGCCGCCCATGCCGCCGCGGCCGAGCGCGTCTGCGCCAGGCGACTTGATGTCGACGGAAATGCCGTCCGAGCGGATGACCCTGCTCCAGACGATGAAAACACGCTTCTGACCACGTGCAAGCCCTGAGCGGTATTCTCCGGTCAGGCGCGAGCCCTTCGGGATGAGGATCCGCCGGCCGTCGAGAGAGAAGACATCCTCACGCACGACAGCGCGCACGGCGCCGGGAAGGTCGGTGTTGATCGCGGTTTCCAAATAGCCGCGAATGATCGTTCCTTCAGGGATCAACGCATCGGTGCGTCGGAAGACCCTGGCTTTGACGATGCCGGAAGAGCTTGCCTCAGACTGCGCCAGGAAGGCCTTGTTGGGATCGCTGTCCGCGCCGGGCACCGGTACGATCTGACCGTCCCGCGCGATTTCGACCTGCGCCGCCTGGGCGCCGGCATCTGTCGAGCCGGTCTGATCATTCGTCACCATCTGGTTCGACCGCAGGCGTTCCCACACCGCTTTTTCATGCTCCGCCGCCTCCGCTTTACGACGAGCCTCGTCCTCAGCCGCCGCCTTGAGTCGGGCTTCTTCCGCCTCCGCCTTGCGGCGTGCCTCCTCGGCCGCCATTTGCGCCTCCAGCGCGCGTCGCTGCGCATCGAGATCCGCGCCTTGCTGCACGGTCTGATCGACATTATCGGCTTGTTGCGCGCCATTCTTGTCGTCAGCCGGTGGCGGCACCACGATCTGGTCGATCGTGCCGTCGGCAGGTTGCGGCGGTTCGTTCAACGCCGGCGGGCGGAACTCTGGCGGGTTGAAGTTTTCCTCGGCATCGCCGCGCAGATCGCGCGATACAGGCTCCCGGGGCCAGTTAAGCCATATCAGCGCGCCTACCAGCACCACGCCGAGGCTGACCAGGGCGATCCTGGTACCCACGCCAGCACCACGGCGCGCGACCGTCGGGCTGCCGTCCAGCTGGTTATAATCGATCTGGGACATCAGCGCCCTCCGCTGGATCCGAACAGGGTGGAACCGCCTGTCAGTTTCGTTGGACCGTAGACTTGCTCGACGGGATCGATGGCGTTGGGTCGCGCCCGGTTGTAGAGGCAGAGCGTCTCGCCATCGGCCCGCAAGGTGAATTGCCGTGCGACCTTGTCGATGACGGTGTATTTGCCCTGCGTGCGAACGTTGACCAGCGACTCCTGACGCTTGTCGTCGACAACGAAGATCGCTGGAATGTCGCCCTTGAACTCCAGAAACACCTTGGTGCCGTCGTCGAACACGGTGCGCGGCTTCAGACTGTCGTCGCCCTTGTAGGCGTAGTCGTAATTGAGATCGGCATAATTCAGGTCCTTCAAATCCGGAACGGCGGCGCTCTCTTTGGCCTGTGAGAGGAGGCGCGCGTCTATATCTTCGTCCGGGTATTTGAACCGGACCTGGAAGGATGCTCGGTCACGGCTGTTGTCAGTGGCCTGCAGCAGCAGGGAATAGACGCGCCGGTTGGTGACGACGTTGACGTTGGTCCACGCATCGCGCTCCAGCGGCTTGATGAAAAGAAACCGCGATCCGCGTTTGGGGATTATGGACCAGCCTTTCGTGTCGCCAGCCGACACGGTTTCGATGACTTCGGTCGGGCTGAGCTCGATCATCGTCGAAATGCCAAGGGCTGCGCGCACTGACGTCACGTCGTCATTGTTGAAGGTGACATATCGGATGCGGCCGTCGCGTGCGGCCGCGCTGTGCATCGTCCCGAGCAGAAGGGCGGCCGATAGGACGAAGCCCACGCGCCATCTCATTGCAGGCTCCCCGCCGCCGGCGCCGATTCCTGGTCGCGGCGGTAATCCCTAACCTGAAATCCCAGTGGATTGTCGAAACGCCATTCGTTCTTGAGCGGCGTTGAGGTGTAGCGGAATTTTATCACCGCCACCCAATTGTCGGCGGTGGACGAATTGTCCCGCCGCGTCGTCGTGGCAAAGCGCACCGAAGCTGTGTTGCGATTGAGCAGCGAGACCGACTTCACCTCGACCGAGACAGTGACATTGCGGCCAAAAATCTTGTCAAGCGATTGTGGATTTGCAGGCGTATAAAGCCACGTCAAATCCTTGGATGCGGCATCGGTGGAGTAGAGCTGTGCCAGGTCGTAATTCTGTTTCAGTTCACGCGAATCATAGGTTTCGCGGGCCCTGATGTAGCGGACCAAATTGGCGGCCGTGACGGCTTCGTTCTGGGACAGATCTCCGGGCTTCAGCGCGCGCATGATCTCGAGGTAGCCCGTCGATTTGTCGACCTCGACAACATACGGTTCGAACTGCCGGAGCGGCAGGATCAGCACGAGCGCCAGCAGCGACAACACCGCCACCATTCCGGAAACACCGCTGACGATCCAGGCCAATGTACGCGATCGACGCATTGACCTGTGCGTGTCGTCCTCCCAGGTCGCGCCCGCCCTGTAATAGCCCTTGTCGACGAGCTCGCCGCCGCTGTTAGCAGCTGTTTCCATTGAGATTGACACTGTACTATTGCCTCGTTTTCGAAACGATCCCGATCCAAGGGCCGCTATCGGTGATTATCCTTGTGTTCTAGGCCAGAGGCCTGGAGTTATCGCGCGCACCTTGCTGGATGGCGGACCGGGTTGCGTCGTCGGCCCTCGCTGCTCGCGAGGATCGAAAACTGTTTGCCGCGAGCTGCCGGGCGCCGCGAGCGGCGCGGCCCGCGGCCCATCGCGCGCCGGAATAGCGCACGGCATTCCTGCCGAACGTCCCATATGAGTAACGAGCGCCCGTGGTGCTGAGATACCCGCCGCCATTCAGGATCGAAGCAATCGAGGGTATCTGCATGAGAACGTAGATGCCGATGATCGTCACCAGCACCAAGGGCAGCACCAGCGACATTTTGCTGTCCATGGTCGCTCCGCCGGACGTGGCGGTGTTCAGCGCCGCGTTGACGAGCGAGAAGTAGAAGCCGAGAAAGCCGTAGATCAGGATTTGCTGGATCATCAGGAAGGTGGTCAGCGAAAGAAAGCCTTCGCTCATCCGCGAGGACCATCGGTAAAGCCAAAGAATGATCCATATCGGCGCCAACGCGAGTGTGATGAACAACATCACCTTGGCGGCGATGATCGCGGCAATGGCAAGCGCTGCGAAGATGATGGCCGACAGCAGAACGAGCAGCGACAACAGCGCACCAAAAATGTCATAGAAGGATCCGCTGTAGACCTGATTGGCGACGTCCTGGGCCCCTTGGTAGAGGTTGTCGATCAGCGTGGGAATTGCCGCCTGGTCGCTAAGCTGATTGCCGGTGGCCCGCGACACGGCGCCGACGATCACTTTACCGATCTCGTCTGGAATGCTTTGCACGAGCTGATAGATCGTGGCGGAAAATGTGCCCCATCCGGTCAGCAGTAGATAGATGATGACGGCGCGGCCGAGCCGATAGGCCGCTTCGATTGGCGAAATCGACTCCCGCCCGCTCAGGATCGAATAGCCCCACCATGCGATATAGAGGGTCAGCATCAGGGTAAAGACGTTGCCCATCGCATTGCCCAACTGCATATAGACATTGCGAACGAAGTCCTCACCGATGTTGTCAATGCCACCGAGGATGCTTGCGGCGAGACCGTTCATGGATCCTCGTCAATAATGCTGGCGAACGGAGTTGAATTGACCGGCTTCAGCGCGCCGCAGTTGTCGGCATGGGCATACGCCAAAGGCCCGCACGGCGCTTTCAGGTCGCGATTTGCGCATCCAAAAAGCCCTGTGCCGAGCCCGATCACAACGCATATGCGCAGGACTCGCCTCGACAAGCGCTCAGCCCCCGCTCTTGCCGAATTCCGCGAACGGATTGACGGTGCGCGGTGTCATCATCTTCTGCACCTGGCTTTGGCGAAGGAGATCTCCCTTGAGCTTCTCATTCAGCGCCGCGACCGCACCATTCTGGACGCCGATCAGTTCGTTGACCGCACGCGCGTTTTCCAGCTGCATTCGTGTGTTCTGGTCCACGGAGCCCTTGACGTCCTGCGACTGCCCGATCTGCCCGCTCGCGGACTGCAATGACTGTTGGCGCTGGGTAACGCCTTGCGAGGCCTGCGAGGTCAACGCGCTTAGCAGCGAGGCCACGTTCACGCTGCCGCCATAGGCCGTGTTGACGGCGCTGGTCTCCTTGCCGGCAATCTGCTGGAGCTGCTTCACCAGCTGGAGCCCGTTGATGACGGCGCCGGCGATTTTCTGGATTTCGGGCGAAAGGCCGCCAAACGAAAGCGCGCCGCCGTTCAGGATCGATCCGAACGACGGAGCCTGGGCGATCGACATGTTGCCGCCAAGGCCCATTTGTCCGATGCCGAGCGAACCGTCACGACTGCCGCTGAGCGCCTGAAGGATCTCCTCGCTCTTTTTCAGAATATCCTTGTTGGAGTCCATGATGGAGTTGGTGTTGTCCGCATTCTTGCGGGCGACATCGAGATTGGCGCCATCAATGACCGCAATTTGTGCGTGGGCAGTGCCTGCCCAAAGCGCCAGACTGGCGGCAATCGCCAATTTCTTCATGTCAGCCTCCTATTGCTGTAGAGAATTGATCACGCTGGCAGCGCCGGCAGGATCAGTGGTTATGATCATCGAGCGACTGTCGGCCGAGCTTGCCCCCGCGTTCTCGAGTGCGCATGGTAGCCACCGGCCGCGATCTATCTCCAACCGTTCCAGTTCCGCCGGATCACAAGAGAACGGGTTCGGAGAGCCGCTCTTCGGCTGTTGCACCAGCTTGGCCGACTGCGATGCCTGGACGTTCTGCATCGACAGAAGTTGGGCAAGCAGCGTCGTAAAATCCCCCGCCTGGGCGAGGTACTGGTTAGTGACATCGGCGTTGACCCCGCGAGCCGACGAGTTCAGCTCCCAGGCGTCCTTGTATTCGGTCACCTGGCCAACGTTGCCTGCAAGCGCCTCGATTGCAGCATTGTTGGCGCCGAGCTGCGATGAGCTTGCGTCAAGGCCGCCAGCCGCCTTCCTGACCGCGCCCATGGCCGCGTCCTGGGCCGTGCCGCCTGCGCCGTCGGCCGTTACGATCGAGAATGGTGGCGGCGCGGCGGCCGGAGCCTTTCCGCTTGACACATAGTCGTTGAAGTAGCTGTTCCAACGGCCGACGCCGCCGGCCCACTGACTTTGTTCGCCTGCGTTCGATCCGTTGTAGAAGGAGGCGAGACAGCTGTAATTCGTCGCCCCGCATTGCTTCACGCCCATTCCGAGATATTTGACGCCGCCTTCGACATTCTGCTCGTTCACGTCGCGGTCCAGTCCCATGGACTTGCCGGTGCCCTTGGTCAGCTGCATGACGCCTTTGACGCCGGTGTGGCTCCCGGCGCATGTGTCGAAGCGCGATTCCTGATAGGCAACGGACAGCGCCAGGCCTTCGGGAACGCCGTATTCTTGCGCATAGTAGCGGATCATCTTCACGTTGCCGGCGTCGCGCTGCAACGCTTCGGCCGGCGATCGGCGAAACATCTGTGAGCGGTATTTGTTAGAATAGGTGCAGACGACGCTTTTCTTCCTGTCGGTTTCATCCTTCTTGGCCTCATCCGACTTCGTGCTGTGCTGCTCGTCCTCTTGCTGCTTGTCGAGGTTCTGCCCGTCGATGACCGCGATCTGAGCGGCAGCCACGCTCATGCTTTCCGCCGTCGCGAGAGCCACGACCAGACAAGCGCTGCTAAGCCGCTTCGTCATGCTCGTTCTCCCATCCGCAGAAGTATGGCAGCCACATTTCCGGCTCGTCGCCGAAGGTCTCCCGGAGCCGTGCGCATTCCTTGCTGTTGGCTTCGTTCGAGGACAGGACCTTGATGAGATCGGGCATTGCCGACAAATCGAGCTTGGCGACGATCGAGTCGCTGTCGTGCTTGACGAGGAAGGTGCGCGTTTCCTTGGCGGTGCGGCGCACGAACTCGAATTCCTTCGCCGTCAGCGAGAAGCGCTCCATGTAGGATTCCTTGCTCGCCTTCGGGTTGGGGAAGAAAATGTTGGTCTTCGTCTGCTCGATCAGTGACGACGAGATGGAGGAATTGACGACGTCCTCCGCCGTCTGCGTGCCAAAGCCGACCACGCCGTTGCGGCGACGAATGGTCTTCAGCGTCTCATTGATGAAAGCGGCGAAAACCTCGTCGTCCAACAGCTTCCAGCCTTCATCGAGGAAGAGCATGATCGGCGAGCCGTCGATGACGTCTTCAAGACGGTGGAAGATGTAGAGCAACGCCGCCGAACGCAGCTTTCGGTCGCCGAGGATCTTGGTCATGTCGAAGCCGACGACGGGTTTCGAGAAATCGACCAGATCGACCGGATTGTTGAAAAGCCAGCCCTTGTCCTTCGGGTCGAGCCAGGGTTGGATCCGCGCGGCCAGATCGTTCATGCCGGGCATGAGCGAGCCCCGCAGCACTTCCGGCAGCAGGTCGAAGGTCCGCTGTTCGCGCGGGATCTTGTAGATCATGTCGACGGCGGCGTTGATGACACGCATCTCCGCCACGTCCAGCGCGCCGCCTTCCGGCGTCAGGATGTAGATAAGAAGATCTTCCAGGAAAGAACGGTTCTCTGCCGTGTCGTCAAGCTGCAATGGCGCGAAGCCGGTCGGCTGGGAGGGCTCCATCACCTCGTAACGACCGCCAAGCGCTCGAACGAAAATTTCTGCTCCGCGCATGTAGTCGAAATAGACACATCGCGGCCGCGGCATGATGCGCATGGCCTGCGCCATCAGGAACGACAGCACGACGGTCTTGCCCGAGCCGGTCGGGCCGAACACCGTGAAGTGGCCGACATCGTGAACATGGAAATTGAAATAATAGGCCGTCTGGCTGGTCGTTTCGAGCAAAGCGATGGGCCGTTTCCAATGCAGCCTCTCGCGTTGGCCGGACGGAAAATTGTGTCCTGAGAAAAGACCGGCGAAGTTCAGCGACGAGATCAACGCGCGTCGCGCGATGTAGCTGAAATTTCCCGGCAACTGCGCCCAGAATGCCAGTTCCGTGTTCAGCGTTTCGCGAACCGGCACGATCGACATGCGCGAAAGCTCGGCCGTGATGTCGGATATCGCACGGTTGAGCCCGGTCATGTCCGGTGCCAGGGCCATGACGCTCATGTGATGTTGGCCGAAGACGACTTCGCCGCCGGCCAGCTTGTCGGCGCCGTCGTGGACGGACTCCTCGACCGTCGTGCCCGCCTCGTCGGAACCCTCAACCTGGTTGGCGATTGTGTTGATCCGGCGCATCGCCGTCACGCGGTCTTCAATCGCGAAACTCTGCGTCAGGACAAACTCATGTGGGAGGCGCAAGAGACCGTCCAATGACCCCGGAGCAGTGAATGGTGGGTATTCCTTGATCGACACCATGGCGCCGAGCTTGCCTTCGTCCGGCCCGCGGAGTTCCAGCGCGGATCTGCCGAAAAACAGCTGTCGTGTCGCCAGTACATCGCCAAGGCTCATGCGCGGCAAAGGCATTTCCACGTCGACGCCGCCGGCGAGGATCTTCGCCAAAAATTCCGACGGCTCGGAAAAGAAGCTGTCGCGGCGATTCACGACGCCGAGAAGACGCGCACCATAAGCTGTGAAATCCTTGACGACGCCGTCGAGAACTTCACGCAGTTCAGCCATCGCGTCTTCGCGGGTTTCCTCGCTGGCGGTGCTGATGCGGAAGGCATTGAGCGCCTTGTCCACCCAGCCGACCCGGCCGACCATCGGGCGGCGTATGACCGTCAGATAGGCCTCGTTGACGAAAAGGTTTTTCGCGCCAAGCTCGTCCATGTAGCGGGCGTCGAGCTCGGCCACGAAAGGATTGTCAAAGTCGCCTTCGATCTCCGGCGTCACGTGGCGGCGGATGATCGTTGTGTAGACCGCAAAGCGAGAGGTCGAGAGATTGCGGAACGTCGTGTTGCGGTTGAACATGCGGCTGTTCAGCTCGGCCTGGTCCATCGTCTGGAAGGGCAGGCCACTGAGCTGGATGACGCCGACCAGAAAGCCGCTCTTCGTCACGATCAGATTGTCATCGACATGGCGAAGGTAGGGGATGTGCATCGCCGCGGGCTTTTCGCGGCGGCGCTCACGGCCAAATTTCAGGTCGGCATCGAGGCTCATGGCGAATAGCTCCTCGCGCCCCAGAAAGTAAGGTTCGCCACCGCTCCGCGTTTTGAGACGCGCCGCTCGAAAATATGAAACATGTAAGGGTCGCGCTGGCACAGATATGCGCTGACCAGATGCACCACGCCGAACACACCAAGGCCAAGCATGAAGCTGCTCGTGGCGATAAAACCGATCACCGCCAGGATGCCGTTCAGTGCAAAAACCTCATAGCGCACACCCCACTTCATAGGCGGGCGTGTCAGTGGCAGGCTGACCGGCTCGACATAGACCTCCTCGTCGTCCATGTCTCAGCCGCCTCCCGCGGTCGCGCGAACCGCATCCACCAGCTGCGCGGCGCCGAAGATCAGAGCGATGCCGATGATGATGGAGAAAGCCATCATCCACGCCAGCCGGCCCGTCATGGCGAGGAAGCCGAGAAAACAGACCGCGATGATGGCGAATGAGCGCGCTATGTTGCCCTGCAGAACGCCGACGAACCACTCCAGCACGTTTTCGACTGGTGCCGCCGATTGGGCGTACGCAGTGGCTGGCGCGAGAGCCATTCCGACCGCCGAGGCCAAGGCGAGTTTCAGGGCAAATATACCCGCTTTTCTGTATTCCACCCTTGGCTCCTTTCAGTTGCCGAAATCCATGACATGACCATCCTGCCAAGCGTCCTCGCTTGCTGGCGGCGCGGCCGCGAGCGTCTCGGATTTGGTCAGGGCGGACTTCTTGACGACACCGCCGAACTTCCAGCGGTTCAGGATTTTCACGATGTATTCCGCCGTCTCCGGATTCACCGGAATGCCCTGCGCCTTGTAGACGCTGTTGGGCCCGGCGTTGTAAGCCGCCAGCATCAGTAGCGGATCCTGGAACTCGTCATAGAGTGACTTCAGATAGCGTAGGCCAGCCCGGACATTTGCCTCAGTATCGCAACGGTCATTCACGCCGAGATCGGCCGCCGTGCCCGGCATCAGCTGCATGATCCCCAAGGCTCCGGCCTTCGACGGACCCTGACTGGTGCCGAGATCGCTTTCGGCCCACGCAATTGCCTCGGCCAGATCAGCGTCGAAACCTTCCTTTTGCGCGATTGAACGCACAAGTTGGGAGACCTCAGCCCGATTTACGGTCCTGCACGCTCGCGGCCTTTGCCCCCCGACTGCGGCAAGGGCTTGCGCCGGCGTTGCAAAGGCGATTGCGACGCGGTCTGATGCCAGGTCCCGGCCGTGCGCCTTGAACGGCATCGTGGCGCCACAGAGGGTGAGCAGAAGAGCGAATCGAGTGTTCATACTGTCGCCAAAATTTGACACTTTACTATGGCTACACGCAGCCCTAGTAAAGTGTCAACACGATATACACCGCGAGGACGGATTTCGATGAAACAGACGGCCCTGTACACGATCTTGCTGCTCCAAGGCACCGTGGCCTATGCTGCTGGCGCCGACGTCCCGAGCCCCTTCGCGCAACCTTCGGAGCACTACCTGCTTCAGTTTGCGAAGCCGGGCGAAAAGGTGTTCGTCTACGAGCGCTACGATGCGAAAGGCGCGCTCTTTCAGCGCGATGCGGCCGCTCTCGTCGGGCGAGTTAAGGTGCCGTCTGCGACCGAGCGCGTCGTCAACGGCGTGACGTACCGGCTGCGCGGCCTTGCGGCCTGCCCCAAACCGAAGATCACGTACAAGACCCAGCAATGGGACTGCGCAAAGGCGGCCCAGGACTATGAAGAGACAATCTACAACGATCGTGCGTCTGTCGTGCTTTGCAAGACACTTGTTCTGCAAAGCAAGAAGGGCGAACCCGACGCTGTGTCGTGTTTCTCTCTCGTGGGTGCGGGCAACGCAAACGACCCGTACAACGTCGCCTACGACGATGACGAAATGGTTTTCTTCGACATGGCGGCAATCGGACGCAACAAGGATGGCAAGTCGCTGCGCCCCGATCTGGAGCACTCCGCCGACCTCGGTGGACAGTTCCAGGAATGAAGCGGGCGAGGCTCGCAGTGCTGGCCGCATTTGGTTTGTGCGCATCGGCACAGGCCCAGGATGCATCGGAGTCTGCCGTTCCAACGCCCCTCGCAGTATCGAAATCGGCTCAACTGCTGACCGGAGATACCTGGCGAGACGGAGATCACCTTTTTCGCCTCTATGGCGTCCAGTCATGTCTTCGAGGCACATCAGCCGAAGAGCCAAATGGGAACAAAATCGATTGCGGGAACACATCGCTGGCGCATCTGGCGGCGCTGTTTGATAGCGCGGCGGTTACGTGCCAGCCAATCGGCTACGCCCTGGACAAGGCGGTGTTTGTCGTATGCGGTGCGCAGCTGAATGGCGCAACAATTGATGTTGGCACCGCCCTCATAGCGACCGGATACGCGTTTGCCGCAACGACAGCGAAGGGCAAAGCCGTCAATGAGAACTACCTCGTCGCGGAAATTAACGCTAAGATGAAACGTGCAGGTCTGTGGAGCACGACGTTTCAGCATCCTGTTCAGCTGCTGCTAGAGAAGCAGTCGGAGAGACAACAATGAAGCACGACGATGAGGCGCACAAATATTACTATCCCGTGGAAGGACGCACTGACGGCGCCATCGGCGATGCTATCGCTCTCATCGCGATCATCTTGGTGCCGGCAGGAATCTATGCGGCCTGGAATACCGTGGCCTCATGGATTTCAGCGCTCTTCTCCTAGGATTGCAGTTTCGCGAAAGAACCGAGCAACGCGCGAAAATCGTCGACATCAAGCTCGCACCAGTCGTTCCCCAACAACCGCCGGAAATAAGCTGCCTTCATTTTCATCTCAACGACATCGGCCACCGGCGCAGCGGCCGCGCGCCGACGCGCGAAAGCCTCCTCCGCCATCACCGAATCCAGTCGCCGACCGATCAGGGTCGCGTCCGGCCCGTCGGCCCTCATCCGTCGTCTGCCGAGACGTTCAACCATGGCGACTGCATGGCGATGCGCCGCGAGCAGATTCGCGACCCCATCGGCCTCTTCCATCACTCCGTTATTACAGACCACTTGAATGGGCATCGACCGGCTCCATGCGCATGACAATTCGGTACCCTGGGCAGGCGAGATCATCCCTCCGCTTCTCTGGCTTCCCCTGTTCGCTAATGAGGTCACACTACCCTGCCACCAGACAAACGTTTCGGTTGGCCGGCGGTTTGCAAAACATCCCACGAAACAAACGTTTCCAGCCTCTCCAGCGGGTCACCCGTCATTCTATCTCTGCCGTGCCGGCCAAAATCGAGTTGATAAAAACGTTGATTGAGGACGAAGGCACGATAGGGTACGAAGCCTAGCGAAACGGAACGAAATTAGAGCCTATAAGTTGTTGTTTAAGAACGGAAAGTTATTTCTCCCTCCGCCGAGAGACGGGAGTGATTTCAAAGAATTATTCAAACGACTGGCGGCGGCCGGTGCGGGTCGACCGTTGGACAAAGACGGGTTTCCTGCTGGCCCATGGACGCCCGAACTCCTTGCAGAGGCGATTTCACTGATTGATTCCAACCGGGTTGGGGTCGATCTGCGAACGGTGCAGCTTTGGTTTCAAGAGAACGAGAAGGGAATTAGCGCTGCCAACATTCGTTGGCTGGCGCGGGTTTTTGGATGCGATGATCCGGTCGCAACTAGCGAATGGCAGATGGAGCTTAGTGAGGCGCAATCGCGGTTATCGGCCAAGAGACGAGAATGGAAGAGAGCCGGAAGCAGCGTTGCTCAGGAGATCCCAGATACGGCAGTGACTGCGACCATCGATAACGAGACAGACTCCCCGGTAGAGCTGATACTGGATACTGACCCCAAGGCGCCGAGCCGGCGCTTTAGTTTGGCGAGGAAATCGGAGGCGTTTTTTAGTCGCGGATCTCCCCTGAATTTACCGGCGTCGGTGTTTGCGGGTGTCACCGCGCTTGGGTTTTTGTCGTATCTTACGGGGATTCACAGCGTGACGTATGGCCGGGCGGATGGCATCGTCAAGCAGGTCGGGTTTCTTTGGACAGCGAATTGGACATTTGTCTTCATGGTATTTTTACCACTGTTTTTTGCCTTCGTGACCGAGCTGGTGACCTTTTGGAAAGATGAAGGTCGCCCAAAGCTTGTGGCGCAGGGCGACAAGATGGAAAGCGACGATGCCTGGGCGCGCACCGTACAAGCTTCTTCATATTCATATTGGGCGGTTTTTTTGATTTGCGTGGTGTTCGCCGGTCTTTTTCAGTGGATCGGCGTGTCTTTGATCCCGTTGCTCAAAGGGGGTGGCAACTATGCGACGGATTGGGGCTCGTTAGCGATTGTGCGCCCTGAGGTTATATCGGTGCCGGAAGCGGTCGTGTTCACGGGACTCGCTTACCTGTATATGTGCCTCTGTTTTTATCTGTTCTTCGTAGGTCTCATTTTGCTTTATACCGTGATCCATGATCTTTGGAAGACTGGAGAAGCAGCGAATAATCGACCCGAGGTTGACTATCAACACGAGCTCCATGAAACCAACCTAAGGGTTATGCGTGCGATTTTTCGTTGTACTGTTTTGGGGTTTCTGATCGCCATAGCCATGAAGCTCCAGAGTGCTTACCTGACATCGCGTGGAGAGAATATTGTGTCTTGGTTGGTCGGCGATATGTCTAACGCCTTTTATGGGCACAATGATGTGAGCGCCGGGATCATCTACCGTAGGCCGACCCATTACAGTAGCCTTCTTATCGCTATTTCGACCTGTGTGGTATTTGTGTTCGGCTCTATCCGTTTAGGTGTCGAACGTCGGTTTTCTATGTCTTTGTGGAGGATGTCAGCGATCGTAGCGTTACTCGTGGCTAGTTACTTGCTGATCGATGCATTTTCTGGCTTTTCGATCCTTCTGGGCGTTGGAATGCTGTTCGCAGTATACGGCCTGTTTGATCCAGGGTTGGGGCGAGGGCAAGCGAGTAAGTTAGGAAACAATCAGAGTGTATCATAGTTGGCTTGATCGTTGGGATGAGCGGCGGGCACGACGCGGTGAAGAAGGGAAGAAACCATCGGATTTCGCCCTTGACGCCGAACTCGCCTTTCCAGGTGCGGAGAAGATAACAAGTATCGAGGAATTCTGTGCCCTTGCGGACCAGGCCGTGGCTGATCCAGCCTTTTTCGATGGCCCGAATGTGAGTGATCAGGGGTTTGAAAGGCTAGATTGGTGGCTCAAATTTCCATCGGACATTTCTACTGATATCAAACAGAACAATGTCGTCTCGGCGAAAATCACAGAAAGCGGATCGTTCGATCAGGCGATGGTGATTTTTCACCATTGGAATGCAAGCTCCCGGAATCGCCAGATCGCCAGTTTTTTCTCGAAGCGTGGCATCACGGTTGTCGAGATCGCCATGCCCTATCATTTCGAGCGCAGCCGTCCCGGATCCCTGCACGCCGATTATATGCTTAGTGCCAATCTTGGTCGAACGATCCAATCCGTAAGGCAGGCAGTATTGGACGGTCGAAAACTCATACGTTGGTTGAAGAACGAAGGCTATCGCGAGATTTCGGTTCTCGGAATGAGCTTGGGGTCCTGGGTTGCGGCCATAGTCGCAACACACGACTTGGCTGTTTCAAAAGCCTCTTTGTTTCTGACGGCGGGGAGTCTAGCGGATATGGTTTGGACGGGCCGTGCGACACGATCGATACGCGATAGCCTTGAGCCTGAGATTGAGCTGACCGATCTCAGAAGGGCCTGGGGTCCACTTAACTTGGAGAACTACGCGCATAGTCTGGCACGACCTGATCTCGATCTTCACGTTGTGTTGGCCAAGAGAGACAAAGTGGTGTTGCCAGAGCTATCGGAAAGCTTCATGCAGAGGCTGAAGGACGTCGGTGCTAGGCCAACTATTTTGAAAATGAATTGTGGTCATTATTCGCTTGCTATCCCACCTTACATTGTGTTGGCCGGTCTGAGCTTGAAGCGGTTTCTGTCGCGCGCTGACAAGTCGGCCCGGCGAGCATGAGTTTGGCTTTGGCCGGTCAGTTCACCAGCAAGTTCTCTGGCGGGCATCACGACACAAAAGTGATGAATGTGGGGTCGCCACCTACCGGAACCGACCCCGACAAAGGCGCAGGCATGACCCCGGCAATTGTCACCACGACACCCTTCTTCTCTAAACGCGCCGGCAGGTTTGACGGCTTGTTCTCATAGGGTTTCTTTTCATCAGCAAGCATTCCTCGCGCCGGCACAGTCGCCCATGTCAAAGTCCCGTTATCATCCCCGCCGCTAACGACGATGACGCCAGCGGCCGCACAGCCGCGGCGGGGGCGCTAGTCGGTCGCGGGCCCGACCGCCAGGGGCAGAGGAGCGATGCCCGCTGGGCCGAATTATAGGGCCCTTAGGAACAGTCGTGGGGCGGCTAGGTGTCGGCTCTGCCAGGCGGGATCGTTTCGGAAAAGAGGAAGGTCGCTGGATCAAGTTTTAACGCCTTGGCAATCGCGGCAATCGTGTCCACGCTGATGTTGCCGCTCGCGCGTTCCAGTTTCGTGAATGTCGCCTCCGCCACGCCGATGAGTTCGGCCATCTCATAGCGGTGCAAAGTACGTCGTTGTCGCTCAAAATCGATGATATGCGCCAGCCGCTTGCGGATCGCATTGTCGTCCAACCGATGCGCCCATTCCGGAACTTTCTTACCGCCGGCGAGGAGTCCTGCAAAAGACATTTGCAAGCCGTTTGCCATGATCTGCAGCGTCGTCAATGTGACATTATTTTTCTGACGCACAGTCTGAATGTACGTTCGGTAGGCGAGTTTCTCACCGTCGGCGGTCCGAAACAGCTCGGCCATATGCATATGGGATAGGCCACGTTTGGCTCTCTCCCTCTCAAGCGTCAGAGCAATGTTGGCGCGCAACGGGTTATTGACCAGGCCTTCGTCGTCTCGTTTCATAAATCGATGTAGTCGCACAAACCTGCCTTTTCGATCTGTCCTTTTTCGCGCGGATCATCCATAGTAAACTATCAAATCTGCAGCGAGGAAAAGGCTATGACCATACTCAAATTGATACTGGGGGGTGCCGTCGCCATCGCGAGCGCCGCAGCTCTTCCATCTCAATCAAAAGCGTCGGAATGGGGCTGTCAGGTCCTTCTATGTCTTTCCGGCGATTGGCAAGGCACCCCCTCGTGCCACCCGCCAATTTACAAGTTGATTGCGGCGATGGAAGCCCCGGGTTTTAATTGGCCGACCTGTCCGCAAGCCAACTCCAGCGCGGCGAGATTTGAGAAGTATGAGGATTGTCCGTCTGGCTGGCAAGCAGTTGGCAGCTCCGAATCCGATCGGCCGAGCTTAGGTCAAGAACGAAACATCTGCCGCATCGCGGCCGATCGGCTCTCTTTGCCCGTCGTTTTCAAAAACAACGCCCTCGGCGGGCATCATGGAGACGGATCACGTCAGGTCCAAATCGAAATCGACGGTAAGGTGGTTGCGGCAACAATCCAGACCGCGGGGAACGATGGAGGGCATTCCCTTGGTAATGGTCCGACCTACTACACCATCCCTCGGCCGATGCGCGGAAAGCCCTGGTTCCTCGAGTATGATGACGCGAACGGCGTGCGCCAGAAAAGTTGGTTCAATCTCAACATGCCTTGAGCCAGGCGATCACGCAGGACGAGGTACTATTGGGTCGCAATTAGGGAGGTTTGTAGTGTTCAAGGCGCTTCTCCTGTCTGCTGTGATTATGAACACAGGCGCAGTGTTGGCGGCGGCTGGTCAGAGCGACAAGCCGCGATCAAGTGTGGACAATCCTATGTGGCCCGCTTCACTGAAATGGGACTGCAAGACCGCTGCCAAAATCGTGTGTGAGCGTGATGGCAGTTGCTCAGTGGCTGGGGACCACACTGGATTTGTGCTGAACTACGGGAGCAACGAAGCTGAGTTCCCGGCCAGCAATGTCAGGATCAAACGCCACTATCAGCAAACAGTGCAGGCAAGCCCTTTGCAGCAGGAAGTCAAGGTCGAACTGGCCGACAATCGCGTTCTCTGGCTGACGGCCGTGGATGCCAGCCGCACTTATTCGGAAGCGTGGGTCGGCGCAATGAGCGAGCTGAAGGGTGGCGCTGTACTAATGGAATCTGAGGGAGTCTATTGCATGCCGCACAAGTGAGTGCCGGGCGGGCGAGCGAAGGCCGACACAGTCTGGTCTGAGGCGCCAACCTCGGTGTTTCAGAAAACGGCGAGTCGTCCCATTCAGATTCGTCATACGATGAGGCAGCTTAAGTATTCTCTATATGTCAGCCCAAGACAATAACGAAACGGGACTGGAAAAAGCTAATCATTTCTTTTGGGTTGTCTCAATAGGACTTCGCGTCGACCAATACCTACTTTGGTAGATTAACGTTTATTGGTGAAAGTCGCGTAATATAGCTTATGGAACTTCGAAATTGCGCAATGCCTGGAAGAAGAATAAGTAGCATCGCCCGCATCCATCAGCTTTTGTTTGATTGACAGATTGTCTGACGAATTATACCCTGCAGCCCTCTGGCTACCTCGGTTGGACCCGCATCGGGGCCGGCGCGTAAAACCATATGCCTAGCCGCTCCTGCGCAACCAGCGGGAGGCTATTTCGACCGACTGGAACGAATGACTATGACCGGGAAAATCAATGTATCTGAGGCGTTCTCGCAGTTCGAGGAGAACTGGCGCCCAAAAGTCATCGCGACGCTTAATGGCCAGGAAGTTAAGGTGGTGAAGATCAAGGGCGAGTTTCCCTGGCACTTCCACGAGAACGACGATGAGTTCTTCATGGTGTGGAGCGGCCGCCTGCGCGTGGAGTTCCGCGACCGCGTTGTGGAGATGGGCCCCGGCGAATGCGTCGTCATCCCCCGTGGGATCGAGCATCGCAGTTGCGCGGATGTCGAGACGGAATTCGTGATCTTTGAGCCGGCCAACGTGCTAAACACGGGCAATCTTGGTATCATCGACACCTATACAGCCCCCAACGGCGTTGCCGTCTAGCGCACGCCGGGAAAGCGCCGGCGCGCTGGCAGGGTGCGGCGCATGCTTTTGATGGGCTTATCGGCTGCTCGCGCCATCTAACAAGTGAAGCTTCCCCAACTTACTCCTTCTGACAGCTCAGAAATGCGGCATGCAACGCGTCGACGTCGACCTCCCCTTTTTTACCGATCACGACAAGACTTGAGCAATTCGGGGCGTCTGAAGCGCGCTCGCAAAGATCGAGCGACCACCTCGGACCTACGACTTGCAGCAGGAACCATCGACCCGGTTGGGGGTCCAGGCGGATAAAGCCTTTGACGCGCAGCACACCGACGGGAAAAGCTGCCGCCAACGCGCAGATCCTTTTGCGGTCAAGCAGTCTATCGGCCGTCAGCACATGGCTCTCGAAAGTATCGGAGGCCGGTAAGCTCGCTTCGACAGCGGCGAAGCGGGATTTGGTAGAAATGCCTAAAATAACCTCGGCGGGGATTGCACAACGGACCGCTGGCAGGAGCCTCGCCGCCGGTGCGACGGTCGACAGCAGGTGTGAGATCGCCGCCAGGTCCTCCGCGCCTGCAATGTCGATTTTGTTTAGAACAACGAGATCAGCAGCGCGGATCTGCCCTTCGGCCACGGGCCCCGCTGCAGCATCAGCAACCGTCCGCGTGGCAGCATCGGCGTCCACTACGCAAACCACGCCATTGAGCCGCAATGCCGAATTGGTGAGCGCGACCTGAAGAACACCATGTGGCTCAGCGATGCCACTCGCCTCCAGTATTATTTGCGTGGGAGGCTCGTCGCGCATCGCGAGTTCTCCCAAGGTGGCAACAAGCCCGTTGGCGAGCGTGCAGCACACACAGCCATTGGCAAGATCGATGCTGTTGACGTCCTCGCGGCTGACAAGCTCGGCATCGATATTTACCGAGCCGAAATCATTGACGATGACTGCCAGCCGAATGCCATGATCCTGTGAGAGGAGAGAATTCAAAAGCGTCGTTTTTCCGGCGCCAAGAAAGCCGGTGACGAGCGTAAACCCGATCGATGCCTTACGCGCCGGTGGTAACTTTGCCGCCGACACTGAGGCATGTCCGATGCCGAGCAACATCTGCCAGGTGTCCGCCAGTTGGTCGCGGCGTCTGCTTTCGAGCTCCGCAAGGTTGCCTTCGTCTCTCATTTTGCTCATCGGGGCCCTTCCATACCTAGTCAGGCTGGCTGCTTTAAGCCGCCGAGCACTGTCCCCCAGATAGGGATGTGGCGGATACGATCGACCTCTACTTCGAGCGGATCTTCCTCCAGAATGGCGAAATCCGCCAGTTTACCGACCTCGATACTGCCCACCTCGTTTTCCATCCGTAGAATATACGCGGCGTCAATGGTGATCGCCCGCAAGGCCGCATCTCGCTCGATACGCTCGTGCGGCGCAAATACCGTCTTTCCGTCCTGAACAATGCGGGTCATGGCGATCCAAGCGGCCGTCAACGGATGCAGCGGCGCAACGGCAAAGGCATGATCGGAATGGAACGCGAAGGGCACGCCTTCGCGCTCGAGCGTGCCCACGCGCGCAGTGGCTTCCGCGCGATCAGGGCCCAGCCCTTGCGCGGACTGAAGTTGGCTGCGCGTGTGCAGGTAATAGATCAGAACGCTCGCAGCGCCGCCTAGTGCCTTGAGACGACGCGCCTGCTGTGTAGTGCTGATAAGGTAGTGTTCGATCGTGAAACGATGGTCGAAACGGGGAAGCCGACGCTGCAACTCGGCAAGTGCGTCAAGCGTGGCGTCCACCGCTTCATCGCCATTAGCGTGCACGTGGAGTTGGATACCGCGTTCCCAGTAGGGCATCATCCGGTCTGCCAACTCCTCCCAGGCGTCCTGGCCCCGCAAGCCGTTGCCGCCGTCCAAATAGCCGGGAAATTTGAGCCTAAGCGACATTGCCTGATAAGAGCCGTCGGTCCAGAACTTCACGCCGTGAAACCTGAGCTTCTCGTGGAAGTGGGCCGGGGCGAGGCCGGCGATGAAGTCAGGTGTTGCTTCGCCGTGAATGGCGCGCAGGCCGAACTCGCTGGGGGTGAGAACCATTCGCAGCGGAAAATCGTCGTCGAGCACGACCTGCCTGTGATCGCGCAATTCATCGTCGAAATTGGTGACACCGGTCCCCATGTCTGCCGTGAGCGTGATACCGGCGCGCTTGGCGGTGGCGGCGAGCTTGCGCATTCCCTCCCGAGCGCGCTGCGGATTAAGCATCTCGCGCCGAAACGGCTCCATCGCGAACCGGGTCGCCTCAAACTCGATGAACTGGCCATTGAGGCGCCCGTCCTCAAAGCGTCCGAGGCCGTGCATCTGCATCTCGTCGGTGGCGCCAAGCTGGTCAAGCATGGCGCTGTTTACGTAGAGGTAGTGGATAGCATAGGAGAGAACCCAAATCGGTCTCGTTTTCGAGATTCCGTCCAGGATATCCCTGTCGATTTGACCGCCATGGAACGCGGGATCGAAACCCCATGCAAACAGCGTCTGATTGGGATCCTCCATCGAACGATCGATCTCGCGCAGGCGCTCGAACACCGCTTCGCGCCCTTTGACCGCCGGCTCAAGCCACGTCGGGGAATCGATCGGACCGATATAGTTGAGGTTCACGACGCAGGCCGACCAGTGAAGGTGCGTGTGGGGATCGATCAGTCCGGGCATGATGATCTTGTCAGCGAACGTGTCGTCGACGACGTGGGGATAGCGCTCCAGCCAGGGCTTGATCGTCTCCATCGTGCCGACGGAGACGATCCGACCGTCGCGTACGGCCACCGCGCTCGCCTCCGGGCGGCCGGGATCCATGGTGATGATCTTCTTGGCCTGATAGACGCGGATTTCTGACATTTTGGAATCCTCCCGGACGACCATTCAGGGCCGCATTAAGCTGCTGTTTCAGACCAATTTCTCAAGCCGGACCTCAGCCCGGCTACGCCCGAGGCAAATCGGCTCGACCTCCCGCGGTTTCCGGTATCAAGCCGCGCGGACCGAAGCGCAGCACGAGGAGCATGATCAGCCCCATGAGAAGGAAGCGCATGTGCGGAGCGCTTTCCATGAGGCGCTGATGAATCAGACTACCTTCCGGCAGCGGCGAACTGATAAGGCGCATGAGCCAAGCACCAGCGGGCTCAGCCTCCACCCAAACGAACCAGATCAGGAACGCTCCGAGCACCGCGCCCCAGTTGTTCCCCGAACCGCCAACGATGACCATGACCCAAATTAAAAACGTGAAGCGGAGCGGATTGTATGCGGCAGGCGCATACACGCCATCAAGCGACACCAACATCGCGCCGGCCATACCAATGACAGCTGAACCCAACACGAAGACTTGGAGATGCCGCCTGGTGACATCCTTTCCCATCGCAGCAGCTGAAATGTAGTTGTCGCGGATGGCGCGCATCATTCGTCCCCATGGAGAGTGGAGCGCGCGCTCACTCAGCCACAATAGCACGCCGAGAACCAAGAGAAATAATAAAGTATATCCGAGTTTTACGGCAATTCCAGCAAGATCTGATGGGTCCGCACCAATTTTATCCGCAAGTCGTATAAACCATTCCATCTGACGCAGCGACATCTCGTCCGCGAAAGGGCGTGGAATGCCGCTGACATTCTTTACGCCGCGGGTGAGCCAGCTCTCGTTCTTCATCACCGCCAGAATGATTTCGGAAATTCCCAGTGTGGCGATCGCCAGATAGTCAGAACGCAAGCCGAGCGCTACTTTGCCAGTCAGCCAAGCTGTGGCAGCGGCAAAAGCTCCACCGACAAACCACGAAACCACGATGGGCAGACCAATGCCGCCAAGGTAGCCGTTGCGCGCGGCATCGAAATTCTCAATCGCGTCCGTGGCCGGCAAGAAAAACGAGCTGGCGAGAACAATTCCCCCGGCAATAATGAGAAGGATGGCGGGAAGCCGCCACTGGGCCGGCAGCCACCTCCTTGCGCCGAGGGTTGCGAGGATCGTTGCGACCACACATACCAGAGACAGCGCCAATCCACCCGCGCCGACGTGCCATGCTCCCACCACGGGCGGCAGCGAGAGGACGGCTGCGAAGCCGCCTAGTGCGGCGAAGCCCATTCCCCCGACGTTGAAGAGCCCGGCATAGCCCCACTGAATGTTAACGCCGAGAGCCATAATGGCTGAAACGAGGCACAGGTTGAGGATAGTGACACTCACGTTCCAACCTTGCAGGAAGCCAATGGCCAAAAGCGCGGCCGTCATGATGGCGTAGAGGAAAGCTGGGCGGAAACGTTTCACAGTACCCTCCCTTTGAAGATTCCTGTCGGACGGAGCAAGAGAACAAGGACGAGGATGACGAAGGAGACGGCATATTTGTAGTCGACCGATATGAGTTGCACCAACCCTTCGGGTCGGAACCCCAAATATTCGAGCACCCGCTTGTACGGATAGGTTATTGCAACCTCGGAGAACGCGACCAGATAACCGCCGACAACTGCGCCCAGCGGATTACCGATACCCCCGACCATAGCGGCTGCGAAGAACGGCAGTAGTAACTGAACATAGTTAAACGGCTTAAAGCTTTTATCGAGGCCATACAGTGTGCCGGCCAGGGTCGCCAGACCTGCCGCGAGCAACCAGCAAACCAGGACGACCCTTTCGGGATTGATGCCTGAGAGCAACGCCAGATCCTCGTTATCGGAGAAAGCGCGCATCGCCTTGCCGGTGCGAGTGCGAGCGAGAAACCAGAATAGCCATCCCATGGCGAGCACGGTGGCCACGACGGTGACTAGTACCGTAACTTTGACGGCCACACCTTCAGCAAGACCTGTCAGTTCGCGGAAGCCAGCGGCGCTGATTAGAAACCGTTCCCCATCGGCAAAGCGCTGGTCGTCCGATCCAATGAGGATACGGACGAGACCGCCATAGATGAAGGTCACGCCGACCGAGGCCATGGTCATTATGACGGGGGCAACGCGCTTGTTCCGATAGAAGCGATAAACAATCCGGTCCGTTGCCAATGCAAGTCCCGCCGCAGCGGCAATCCCGACGGGTAATGCGAGCAGCGCAGTCGGCAAAACTCCGAATCCGATGCCAAGCGACTGCAGCCACCACGTAAGAAGAATGGTGACTGCGGTGCCAAACGCCATGAGGTCGCCATGAGCGAAATTTGCGAAGCGAAGAATACCGAAAATCAAAGTAACGCCGAGCGCGCCTAGCGCGACCTGCGAACCATAGGCAATTGCAGGTAAGATGACGAAATTGGTGAACAGTGCCATCGCATTGAAGATGTCGATCACACTCAGCCTCCCAGAAATGACGCACGAACCTGCGGATCGGCTAGCAGTTCATTTCCAGTACCGGTATGGGCGTTGCGCCCCTGCACCAGAACGTAGCCGCAGTCGGCTATTTGCAGTGCCTGCCGCGCGTTCTGTTCCACCATGAGGATCGCGATCCCAGTGGCGGCGACGTCGAGAATGCGGTCGAACAGTTCATCCATGACGATCGGCGAAACGCCGGCGGTCGGTTCATCGAGCATTAGAAGAGCGGGTCTCGTCATTAGCGCGCGACCCACGGCAACCTGTTGTCGCTGCCCGCCCGACAGTTCACCGGCTGGCTGCCGCCGCTTCTCCTTGAGAATGGGGAACAGCGCGAAGACCTGATCGAGAGTCTCGGAGAAATCGTCCTCGCGGATGTATGCGCCCATTTCGAGGTTCTCCTCGACGCTCATCGTCACAAACACGTTGTGTGTCTGTGGCACAAAGCCCATGCCGGCCCGTACACGTTCCTGTGGTGAAAGGGCGGTGATGTCGCGCCCAGCGAGCAACACGCGGCCTTCGCGAAGCGCGAGCATTCCGAAGATGGCCTTCATCGCCGTAGACTTCCCGGCGCCGTTTGGGCCGACGATGACCGCGATTTCGCCCCTGTCGACCGATATGGTGCATCCATGAAGGATATCTGCACCGCCATAACCTCCGGTCATGGTCTCGCCTATCAGCATGCTCACTGGGCCGAACTCCTCGGTTCACGCGCCGGGCGCTGCCTGAGACCTCGTCCGAGATAGGCCTCAATCACCTGTTCATTCGCCTTTACGGTCGCAGCGGAACCCTGGGCTAGCACTTTCCCTTCAGCCATCACGATCACCGGGTCGCAGAGACGCGCGATGAAATCCATGTCGTGCTCGATCATGCAGAAGGTGTAGGCCCGCTCACGGTTTAGCCGGAGAATCGCGTCGCCTACGGTGTTCAGCAAAGTGCGGTTCACGCCCGCACCCACTTCGTCCAGGAAGACGATCTTGGCGTCAGTCATCATCGTCCTCCCGATCTCGAGCAGTTTCTTTTGTCCGCCGGACAGGTTGCCCGCACGTTCGTCCGCCACGTGCGAAAGCTGTAGAAAAGCAATTACGTCGTCGGCCCTGGCACGAACCTCTTGTTCACGGGCCGCAACTTTCGATGGTCGACACCAGACATCGACGAGCGATTCACCGGGCTGCCCTCCAGGCACCATCATCAAATTGTCCCTGACGCTGAGGGTGGCGAATTCATGGGCAATCTGGAACGTCCGCAGCAAGCCCCTCGCAAACAACTGGTGCGGAGGCAGGCCGGTAATTTCGTTTCCGTCCAGCATAACCCGACCCGACACTGGTCGATGATGGCCGGCTATCGCATTGAAAAGAGTTGTCTTGCCGGCACCATTCGGCCCAATCAAGCCAGTAATCGATCCTTTCTCGATCGTAAGGCTGACACCATCGACCGCGCGGAGTCCCCCGAAATGGACATGCAGGTCTTCTACTTGGATCAACACGACCTCCCACGTAAAAAGGCAGCCGCCAGTTCTACACTGGCGACTGCCCGGTTAGCGCCGCGCTCAATGGAAGCCGACGGTTTCGAACTTTCCTCCCTTGATTACATATTCGCGGTAGGAGCCCCCGACGTCGCCGTTTTTGTCGAACTCGACGTTTGTCGCACCGACATAATCGATATCGCCACCATCCTTCAGGATCTGCAGCCCCTTGGCGAGTTCACCCGGGTAGATCTTTTCTCCAGGCGCATTGGCAACGGACTCGAGCGCATCGCGAATTTTTTTGCGATCCGTGGAGCCGGCCTTCTGAATCGCCAGACCGATCAGAGCCATGGCGTCATAATACTCGCGCCTGTAAACGCCATTAGGATTGAAACCGGCCGCCTTTGCCACGGCGTCAAAGGCTTCGCCGCCCTTGCCCTCCGAACCTGCGACGGCACCGATCGAACCTTCAAGATCCTTGCCCACTGCGTCGAGAAGAGATTGGTAGTACATGCCGTCGCCAAAAGCGAAGCGACTGAAAGCACCGGACTCGAGTGACTGGCGCACGATGCCGAGTCCGCCTTGGTCGGCGTACCCAAACACGACGAGAAGATCACCTCCAGCAGCAGCCAGGGCCGCCACTTCGGCCGAGTAGTCGGCCTTGCCGTCATCGTGCGGAGCAGCCAGGGTAATCGTGCCGCCGGCTGCCTTGTATGAGGCTGAGAAGGAGTCAGTCATGGCCTTGCCGTAGTCGCTGTTCGAATAGGAGACTGCCACTTCCTTGAGGTTCTTCTTCATCAGCATGTCGGTAATGACTTGCCCAAGCCGAGCGTCCGAGGGCGCGGTACGGTAGAAGTAGCCAGGGGCAATGCCAGTGAGTGCGGGCGACGTGGCCGAGGGCGAGATCGTCAAGACGCCATTCGGTTTCGTCACGTTGTTCACAATCGCCGCGGTCACTCCCGAGCAATCGGCGCCGACGAGTGCCACGATCTTGTCGCTAGATACTAGGCGCTCCGCCGCCGGGACGGCGGCCGAGGAATCGATGCAGGTGGAATCGGCATGGGGCGTTACGATTTTGCTGCCGCCAAGAAGTAGCCCGCTGCGATTGATCTCGTCCGCCGCGATCTCAGCGGCGCGGGCGTAGTTCGGGGCTTCTGACTCCGTCGGTCCCGTAAATCCAACGATGATCCCGACCTTAATATCCGCTGCACTGGCACTTGCGCATGCGATGCCAGTTGCCGCAAGTGCGGCCGTAAACATGCGTCTCAATTGGTACATTTACATTCCTCCCAATCTCGTTCGGCAATCACCAGGGCGCCTTCAGGACGCTCCCGCTGCAAAACGATCATACATTCACTTTGTCTGACAATCTGTCAATAGCTGCATTCTCGTCGCCCCAGATTTTCTGACCAACATAGTGTTGGAGTGACGCCCACTGATCCTTGAGATGCTCATCGGGCCGATTGGCGTGCGCGCTCTAGTTTTCGCGGAAATCACCGCATCTGCGAGGTCGTCCCGTATCGGTGCAACCTTGATCAAAATCATCTCTTTTGAGGCTTGGGCCGCGACCTGTACTGCCGCTAGCGCTTTTTCAACCAGGGTATACCACCAGCATAGGTCACGAACGCATCCTTGGCGATTATGCCACTATCGATTGGAAGGAAGGCCCCGGTTATCGCACGGGCGCGATCGGAGACAAGAAAGGCGATGGTTTCAGCCACGTCTTCCGGCTCGGGCAGGTAGTTCAGCGCGTGGGGCTCCATAATCCTTGATTCGTCACGTTCTCCGGCGGCTATCGCGGCGACAAGAGGCGGCGTCATAACGTGGGTCGGCCCGATGCAATTGACGCGAATGTTGAAGCGGCCCAATTCAGCAGCAAGCAGCGTCATACGCTCAATTGCCACTTTACCGGGGTTATAGGCTGGCAGCGGCAACGGCATTCGAGAATGAATTGATCCCAAGGTTACGATGGCGCCTTTTTCATTGGGGATCATTTGCCGGGCAAAGGATTGGCAGGCGTGAATGGCGCCGAAGTAATTGACCTTCCACATCCGCTCATGCGCGACCATGTCCATGTCGAGCACACATTCCGGGTTTGGCTGCATCGCAGCGGAAGTCACAAGTACCTCGACAGCACCGAGTTCAGATCCGACTGTGGCAGCAGCCGCTTCAACGGCAGCGGCGTTTGACACGTCGCAACGGATAAACCTTGCGTTATGCCCAGCTTCGGTAAGTTCCCGCTCCACCCGCCATCCTTCGGCTTCATCGATATCGATGAGTGCCAAGGTGTATGGTCTTTTGCCAATCGTTTCGCCGTAGCCTCACCTAGCCCGCTGCCTCCGCCGGTAATCACTGCGACACGTGAACTCATGGCGAAACCTCCTTGCATGCAACCCACGTAAGGTAGCTATGGAATGTCTTACATTCTGTCAATATTACTTTCTACGCTCAGATTGACCAACACCTCGGGGCGCCGGAATCCCGGAGATGTGGCTCTTGCCCGACAGGCTCGAACTGGTCTTGGCCTGTGAGACGCCACAAAGAAAACCAGCATCGCAACCGCCGCACTGTCATCTCAGTGCCGGTTTCCGCTCTTGCGAGCTAAACGCACCATCGAATTGGCAGTGTCGCTATGCATGCGAGTCGGGTGAAGTAGGCTCACCCGGCTCGATCACCTGAACACCGCTGATAAACAGGCTCCTGGAGCTCAGCTCGGGTCTCCAAGACGACTTGCGCATATCCAAGGACGGGACTGTCGATCTAAATTCCGAACGCACGACATCTAGATTTCACGTCCGGCCCGATGTCCGTCAATGATCGCAAGTTCGATATCTCTTGGCTGGAAACAGTCTCCGATCAGACGCACGGCGACTTGTTTGTCCCGAAGCGGCTGGGCCAGCGCATCATCGGCGGCACCGCCGGCGCCAATAATAACGGAATCCACGTTCTTGATGGAATCCGGCTGCCACGTGACCACATTGTATACCTCTACGCCGTCGTCCGTTATCTCCCAAGGGGCGGTATGCGTCAGAAGGCGTACGTTCGGGAAGTTCATCAGCCTTTCCAGTTGATGGTGGCGCGTCGGGGACGGCATGTGTGGCGCAATGGTCTCGAGGCCAGTGATGAATGTGATCTCGTGCCCCCGCTCAGCCAGAAAATCGGCAACACTGACGGCCTCGCCGCGACCAACCAGATCGAATATGGCCAGACGCTTTCCAAGAACCGCCTGATTTGCCATGGCGTCGCGTGTCGTAAAGACATGAGGCAATCCGGCGCCTTCGATCTCGGGTAAATAGGGCTTCGAGCCTGTTGCGACGACAACTTCGTCCGGCTCCTCGCCAAGAATTGTATCTAGGGTAACCTCTGTTCTAAGACGAATGTCCACGCCGAGCTTTGGCAGTTGGCGCTCGAACCACAAGATGATTTCTTCGAAGCTGTCGCGCTTCGGGGCTTTCATCACCAAATTGACTTGGCCGCCGAGTCGAGAACCCCTGTCGAACAAAACCACCCGGTGGCCGCGAGTGGCCGCGATGCGGGCTGCTTCCATTCCAGCGGGCCCACCACCGACGATGACCACCTTTCGTGGAGTTGCGGCGGGCGGGAGTTCGCTCCAAATGCCCTCCCGGCCGGTTACGGGGTTATAAATGCACCCAACCCCCAGTCCAATATCGACGTGACCGACGCAAGCCTGCGTGCAGCCTATGCAGGTGCGGATGTCGTCTACCCTGCCCGCCTTCGCTTTGTTCGGGAAATGAGGATCCGCGATAAGGGTTTTCGCCATGCCGATGATATCGGCCTTGCCATCGGCAAGGGTTCGCTCGGCAATGCCAGGAGAATCCATACGCCCGGCACCAACAACCGGCAGCGCGACGGCGGCTTTGATTGCCGCAGGCAGGTGCACGAATGCACCGGGCTCGTAGTAGTGGCTTGGCCAATGCATGCGGCCCTGACGCGGTATGGAGGTCACCGCGTGCCACATGTTGAAATAGTCGACGAGACCTTCCGCTTCGAGGAGTTTCGCCAACTCAACGTAGTCCGCGAGTTGCAGACTGAACTCGGCCAGATCGTCATACATCCTGATTCCGACGATCCGGTCAGGGCCCATCTCTGCACGCAGGACGTTCAGAACTTCGCGCAGGAACGTCATACGCTCGAGGAGCGTATGACCACCATATTTGTCTGAACGGCGATTACCGTTGGGATGAAGGAAATTGGCGGCAAGGTAGTCCATTCCAACAGCGAGTTCGATGCCGTCGTACCCGACCTTACGGAGGCGACCCGCGGCGGCACCAAAGGACGCAACGATCTCCTCCACCTCCCCGGTGTCTAGAACGTGTGGCATGATCATTGGCACGGAATAGTCGGGTGTTGGCACAGCAGACGGCGCAACGATCGCGCGGCCGTGATACGCACCACCGTCCATGAGGCGGCGGCCCCGGTGGCCAAGCTGTGCCAGGATCGGAACGTCGTAGTCGTGGGATGCATCCGCCATCCGTTTGAATGCATCTGAACTTGAGTCGGAATAGTTGGTAAGAGAGAGTGAGAGTTGGCCATCGTAAACCGGTACAGTATGACCGGCGACGATGATCCCGGCGCCCCCCTTCGCGCGCTCGCGAACATAGTCCGCATAGGCTTGGCTCGGCGTGCCGTCGCCCTGCTGATAGTGTGCAGCATGGCCCGTATTCATGATACGGTTTTTGACCGTATAGCTGCCGATGCGAATTGGGGCGAAAAGGTTCGGGAAGAAATCGTTCACTGCTGGTCTCTTCGAGTTTTCGGGACTGCGAGCCGGACTGGCTGTCGGATGGGAGGGTGCCGCCCAACGGGCACGATTGTAAGACAATCTTAATCTAAGTCAATCGCACTCCTCGTGCTTGTTGCGTCCTGTTTGAAGCCATGATCCTTCAATTTTCTCACGGCGATGTCAGTGACAAACGGTGTGTTCGCAACGCAAGGAGACCGTTTGCCGGGAGTACTTTGCAGTCGTTTGAAACATTAGCTCGGAGCGCTCGGCTGTTGTGGACTGCGGCTTCCTGAAGAAAAACTCGGGCTAGAACATCGGGATCATCAAATGACCATGAACAGCGCAGTCTCTGTAGTTTCCTATCGAACTTCTCGTAGCGATGTTCATCATATTGATCGTATAAATTATTACTATATTTAACATAAATAAAACAAATATGGTCAAATTCACTGTGCAATTCGTGCTGATATTCTTATCGCTAACATTACTAGAGACCGGCTTTGCGAAATCACACGGCATTAAAGGAAACTCTGGTAAATTTCTCCTGAGCGACGGCTGTGCATCCGTGGAGTTGGCCGCCTTGAATAGGCGGCCATAGCTCCGTGGGTCTCGACCCTACTACTCGGTTGGGAAATATGTGTACTTCCCATCGTCACCCTTCTTCCACTTGTAGACGATATAGTCGGCTCTCGTTATGTCGCCCTTTGAATCGTAGCTGAGATCGCCAATTACAGTCTTGAAGGCACCCTTGGCTTTGATTGCCTCCGCCACTTTTGCTGGATCGTTCGTGCCGGCCGCGTTGGCAGCTGCCGCAATCACCTGAACAGCCGCATATGAGTAAAGGGTGTAGGATTCCGGCTCGAACCCTGATTCACGAAATTTCTTGACGATTCCGGATGCAGCTGGATTTTGGCGCGGATCCGGCGGAAAAGTCATTAGCGTGCCGTCGGCGGCGTCGCCGACAATGGCGGCGAACTCGTCGGTGGCGATAGCGTCTCCCGCCATCAGGTTCGCCTTCATACCTTGATCAGCCATTTGTCGAGTTATCAAAGCGGCTTCGGTATGATCGCCGCCATAGTAGACAAGCGAAACGCCATCCTGCTTGAGCTTGGAAACAAGTGCCGAGAAATCCTTGTCCCCGACGTTGATTCCTTCGTAGGCGACGTCTTGCAATCCACCGGCATTTATCTGTTTTCTCACTGCATCGACCATCCCTTGTCCGACAGGCGTCTTATTGTGGACAAAGGCAATCTTTGCATCCTTGAAGTGTTTCAACAGATAGGAGCTGGCAACCGCTCCCTGCTGATCCGCACGGCCGCACGTACGAAATACATTCCAGAGGCCCCGGTCAGTAAGATCCGGGTTGATTGAGGACGGACTGACCTGGAGAATCCCGTTTTCCGCATAGACATCCGAAGCGGGAATTGAAACGCCGGAATTGTAATGGCCGACTACGAACTTAATGCCGTCGGCAACAAACTTGTTCGCCACAGAGATGCCCTGCTTGGGGTCAGCTACGTCATCACCAATTTCGAGGGTGATTTTCTCGCCGTTCATTCCGCCCGACGCATTGATGTCATCGACGGCTTGCTTGGCGCCTCTTTGCAATTGCGCGCCGAAAGCCGCTCCCGGACCAGTAATGGGACCGGCAACCCCCATAAGCACATCTGCCCAGGCACTACTGCCAAATCCGAAAACCGTAGCCATGGCTACCGCCACCAATAGAGATTTTTTCATTTTCGTTCCCCTTTTCGTTAGTGTAGTTTCGTTATTCGCAGAACTCGACGGCAGTATCTGTAAGAATATCGCAAAGACGTTCGACAGACTTGATATCAACCCATTCGGTCGGCGCATGCGCACCGCCTCCAGCCGCTCCAAACATCACGCTGGGGATGCCGGCAGCTTGTAGAATGGCGCAATCTGTCCAGAAGGGCTCACCTCGACGGATTGGCTTTTCGCCCATCACGCGTGTTGCGGCACGATCGAGCGTAACCACGACTGGTTCCGCCTCAGCTACCGCGAAGGGAGGACGGTCGAGGCCAACGGTCAATGCGGCGCGAAAATCGGGATCGATCGATGCAAGATTGTCCAGTATCTGCTGGAGCTCGGTCGTCACCGAAGCCGCGGTCTCGCCAGGAATCGTGCGACGCTCCAGGGACATGCGGCACTCAGCCGGGTAGCTGGAGATTTCTTTTCCACCCTCGATCAACGAGGCGTGCACGGATCCGGATTTCAGAGTTGGGTGCGTGGGTGCTGCTCGAAGGCGCTTATCGTAGTCCTCTAGTGCGGATAGGAATTTTCCGGCCTTGGCGATTGCGTCGATGCCCAAATCCGGGCGTGAGCCGTGGGCCGCGCGACCGTAGACTGTCACGTAGCACCACGTGAAACCACGATGCGCAACGGTGAGCTCCAAATGGCTGGGCTCGGTGACAATGGCCGCGTCTGCCGTAAACTTGGCAACGACTTGTTCCGTGCCGAAAGAGGCAAATTCCTCATCGGCGACACAGGCCACGAGGATATCCCCCCGCAGGCCGCTCGCCTTCGCGCGCACCGCCGCAACCATCATTGCGGCAACTCCGCCTTTCATATCAAAGGAGCCACGACCGAAGAGCCGGTCATCGCGAACAACCGGGGTTAGCGCATCTCCATCATAGCCTGAGATCGAGACCGTATCGATATGTCCGTTGAACATAAGCGACCGGCCGCCGCCTGACCCGCGCGCGATACCGACAATCGAAGGCCGTCCTGGACGCTCCTCAACCCGGTGAACCTCAAACCCGCGCGCCGATAGCCAATCGGCACAGAAGGCCGCGATCTTTGCCTCACCCTCTCCTTCAACGACCAGGTCAGGATTGACGGAGTTGATGGCGATCAGCTGTTTCAACAGCTCGACCGGATCGTCAAGAACGGGCTCGTCTACCGGAACTGTCTGGCAGCCGATCGCCATCAGCGGCTCTCCTCCCGCAACGGCCTAGGGTGTTAATCCAAGCTCTGCATCGAAACTGTTTTGATGACATTATGAGTGTCAGACATTTTGTCAATAGTCAGAGCCCTCAATCCCAACGAACATCGATCAGGCCAGGCGGCTGGATTGGGCGGCCGGGCTGGCAAGAGGCGAACTGTGCTCGATAAGGTTCTTGCTGCTGTTGACCATGCGCCGGAAAAAGCCGCCGCATACGGACCCAGCTAGGGATGATCAAGGAACTCCGCGATATATCCCGCATCGAAGGGAAGGCGCATAGGCTGTCGTCCCAGAATATCACGCAGTGCCGACCCGATGGCTGCGGCGGGTATGATCACGGGAGGCTCACCGATTCCCTTTGCCCCGAAAGGCCCAGTGGCGCTCTCGTTTGTCTCGATGAATATGGTTTCGATTGACTTCGGAACGTCAGCGATGGTCGGCATGCGGTAATCGTGGAAATTGTCGTTGCGGACTGCGCCGTCCTTGTCGATTTCCAGGTTCTCATAAAGCGCATAGCCTATACCCTGGACGACACCGCCCTCGACCTGTCCACGGGCAGCGAGCGGATTGAGGATGCGCCCGACGTCATGGACGGCAACATAGCGGAGCACCTCTATTCGTCCGGTCTCGTCGTCCAAGGCTATTTCAACGGCATGACAATGGAACGTCGCCTCCCCCAGTCGAGCGAAGCGCGCGTTCTCCAACTGCGAACCCTCGATCTCGGAAGGCCTTTCCCGATAACGCGCGGATGCTACGACCGGGCCAGACCGCATCCTGGCCGACGACACCACGTCGGCCAACGGCAGCGATGCGTTTGACTGGCCGACACCCTCAACCCTGCCTTCGCGCAGAACCAGGTTCTCGGGCGGGACGCCCAGCATCTCTGATGCCTCATCCTTGATCTGGCCAACGACTTCTTCCAGGGCACGCAGCGTCGCATTGCCGGTAGAAAAAAGCGTCCGACTTCCTCTGGAGCCGGATTCGAACGGGGCGTCGCGGGTACTGCCATTGTTCAGTGCCACTCGCTCAGGGTCGATTCCCAGCACCTCGGAAACCATCGCCGGCAACGTCGTAGAGATCACACTTGTACCAATCTCGGTACCGCCTGATGACACAGTTGCGCTTCCATCGTCATGCACTTGCACGACCGCCGATGACGGCGTTCCCAGTGACGACCACCATGTACAGGCAAAGCCGTAGCCGCGTCGCCGGATGTCTCCGGCAGGCCGCTCCTCTGAACGGAATGCTCGTAGGCGTTCCAGCGCCAGGTCCATGCATTGTTCGATACTCACGTCCGACATCAGTTCGCCACCTGGACCTCGCTGCCCCTTCCTAATGAAGTTGCGGCGGCGGACCTCGACGGGATCAAGGCCTAGTATTTGGGCAATCTCATCGAGATGTGCCTCGCCGGCATAGACGAGCTGCGGTCCGGTGGGTCCACGAAATGAGCCGGTTGGACAAGTATTGGTGTAGACGGCTCGCGACGATAGATCGATATTTTCGATGTGGTAGGGCCCGGTAGCGTAGAAGGCAGCCATAGAATTCAATGCCTGGATATCAAGCGCATAGGCGCCCGAATCCAGGAGAATGCTACATTTCCTTCCAAGCAGATGGCCATCGGGATCGACCGCGCTCGAGATTTCCACGATCGAATTCTCGCGAGGGCTGCCGTTGCGCATATCTTCGCCCCGCTCGCAAATCAGTTGCACTGGGCGACCTGTTGCAAGGGCCAGCGCCGACGCGTGCGGCGCGTAGCCGACATGCAGCTTACCTCCAAATCCTCCGCCTACTGCGGGAACCCGGATTTCGATTTTGCCGATCGGTATATCAAACAACTCGCTAAGCACCATACGCACGCCAAACGGCTGCTGGGTGCTCATGATGAGTGACAGTCCGTCTGCGCAGGGCATGGCAGTCACTCCCCGCGGCTCGAGATAGCCCTGATGCACGCGATGGGTTTCGACCCGCGTCGTGACAATTTTGTGCGCCAGTTGAAATGTGGCGTCCACATCGCCCCTTACGATGCGGGCGGTGTCGAGTACGTTCTTAGCAATTCCATGGACGAGAGGTGCTTGTGGCTCCACAGCCGCGGCAAGATCCACAACGAACGGCAGCGGATCAATCTGTACCTCGACAAGCCTTGATGCCCGGCGAGCTGCGCTCAAACTCGTGGCGGCGATCATTGCTAGTGGTTCGCCCACAAAACGTACGACATGCCTGGCAAGCACCGGCTGATCGTGCAAGTAGTTACCGTACGTCCGATCGGGCAGATCTTCAGCGGTCAGGACGCAAACCACGCCATCCATTCCTCGCGCGGCATCGACGCTGATTTGCCTTATGGTTCCGGCCGCCACTGGCGACCGCACCAGAACAGCGTAGAGCATGTCCGGCACGGAAATATCTTCAGTGTACTTTATGGCACCAGTGATCCGTTCCCTGGCGTCCCGGCGAAGGAATTTGGTCCCGAGAAGGTTCACAGCTGTTCCCCTCCGTTCGCCAGTTTCGCCAGGGCGGCTTGCAGCGCCTGTCGTATGGGCAGATAGCCCGTGCAACGGCACAGATTGCCGGCCAGCGCAGTTGCGATCTGAGATTCAGTCACGTCCCGACCACATGATTGCTTCGCAAGAGCGCAAGCCGTGACGACAATGCCTGGCGTACAGAAACCGCACTGCGCTGCATCGGTATCGATCATTTCCTCGACGATAAGTCGACCGGCAGGTGTAGCGACCACGCCCTCAATCGTTTCGATGCGGGCGCCCTCGCATTCAAGGGCGTAGACCAGACAAGAATTCACCGGCCGTCCATCCAGAAGAACGGTGCAGGCACCGCAGTCGCCGGTGCCGCAGCCAAGCTTGGTTCCGGTTAATCCAAAGGCGTAACGGATCACGTCGATCAAGAGGGTATCCGCGTCGGCTTGCAAGCACCGCTGTTCGCCGTTGATGTCGACATTTATTGCCGCTGTCATGAGGAGCTGTCCTTGTTCCATTGGCGAGCCCTGCTTAGAGCTTCTGCCGCGACGGAAACGACCAGGGGACGCAAAACGTGCAGCCGGTGCTTGCGGCTGCCACGCACATCATCGATAGGTCTGGCGGCGGCAACGACAGCAGCGGCCGCGGCCGCGACGGCGCCACTGTCTACTGTCGAGCCTATCAGTTCGCTGGCCGCCTCCGGCACGAGCAAGGGCGTCGGACCACATGCCCCGACGGCAACCCGTGCATGCGTGCATCGGTCTCCGTTCAATTGCAGGAAGATCGCCACCCCTGCAACTGACAGGTCCATCGAATTGCGATAGGTGAAGCGACGGTAGGCCGACCCACCGCCGTCGAATGGAATCACAATGCGGGTAAGCAGTTCGCCTGGACGCATTGCGGTTCTGCCCGGCCCCTTGAAGAAGGCGTCTGCTGAAATCGACCGCTCGCCACCCAAGGAGGCAACCTCAAGTTCGCACCCGAGGACCAACAAGCCGCACAGCGTATCCGCTGCCGGAGAGGCTCGACAAATATTGCCGCCTATCGTCGCGCGACAACGGGTTTGCCAACCACCAACAACACTCGCGCCGTCACTGATTGCGTTCAGGCCAAGGCCCTTGTGGTAGGAAAGCGTATCAAGGCTTGTGCACGCGCCGATGCTGATCCCACGCCCCCCGACGTTGACATCGGTAAGGGCTTCAATCCCCTTGATATCAACCAGGCTATCGGCACTGACGACAGACTGAGCGCGCATCACGACGAGGTCTGTACCTCCTGCGAGGACGCATGCTTTCTCGTTGGCGATCAAGGCTAGCGCCTCAGAAACGAGTTTCGGTTTCGCATATGGCACTGACGTCAAATTCGACATTGAGCAAACTCATCCAGTACGCGCGTCACTTTGGTAGCTACCTGCTCGATCCCCGGGAGAAATGCTCTCACGTGGCAACGCAAACCTTAAAGAGCCACTTCCCGGCGGCACTCCACGATAGCGACGCGTTTCGAGCACCGTAACTACTGGGGCAGCGCAGCAACGACGGTGATCTCGACCTTCTGTCCGGGAACGAGCAAATCGACCTGCGCGGTCGAACGTACGGGCGGATTGGATTTATCGACCCATTCGTCCCACACGGTGTTCATGCCGGGGAAATCATTGCGATCCGCCAACCAGATCGTGGCTTGGATCACGTTTGATTTGTCGGTCCCGGCAAGCGCAAGCAACCGGTCGATCGAGGCCAGCACGGAGCGCGTCTGTTCCCCAAGGGTGTCCGCCTCCGAGCCCACTTGACCCGTCAGATAGACGGTGTTGCCGAACACGGCCGCCTGGGAAAGTCTGTGATTGGCCTCGAGACGCTTTACGTTCATGTCTTACCCTCTAAGAAATCCGCATGCCGGACTGCATGCGCGCATTTGTTCTGTTTTGAACTACTGGCAAAATGAGCGCTGCCTGCGACATGCATTTGCGCCCCTCGCACCCCGCAGATCAGCCTTCCGGACAAAACCAGGATTGCACGAGACTACTGGTGTTTCCGCAGACCTAGCTTGTTGGTCTCAAACCCCCGACAGCCGTTAAATTCGACGTGAATCCGATTATCCAGCGTGCGTGCCGCTCGCTGGGGCACCGTAGCCCCTGACATACCCCGCAGTTTCAGCGTCGCGATATATGCTCTCGTATTCCGCCAGGGCCTTCTGCCGGATTTCATCCGACGACAAGTCCTGATCCGCGAATCGTCTGATCGAGAAGCCTTCCAAGACCTCTGGTCTCTGCCCGGTAGCCAGCCATGAGGCCAGTTCCTCGCCCAGAGCTGGAGCGCAGGACAGACCCATCACGTTGCAGCCGGTAGCGAAATAGAGACCGCTCGCGTCTGCGACCTCGTCGATCAGGTAACTACCATCTGGCGTCATGGTCGTGACACCTCCGCGCAGTTCGACGACGCTGGCGTCTGCGAGCCCGCGAAACACTGCGCTGACCTTTTGCAGTGCGGTCTCTATCGCCGCACCATCGAGCGGGACATCTTCCGCGCTTTTGGGAACGGCTTTGAATTCGAGCGGATGCGGCTCATACGTCCCAAACATCAAATTGACGCCTTCGGGTCGCGCATAAACCGCGTGGTCCACTATGCGAACAGACGGCAAACCGGGATGAATGCCGGGAACGCCGGAGCGAATTGAATACTGGTGGCGTACGTACAGTGCCGGCAAGATCGCGCCGGTTCGCGCCAGAAGCTCCTTCGTCCAAGGCCCTGCTGTTATCACCACGGCGCCGGCGTCGACCTTGCCAGTTCGCGTCACAACGCCAACGACCTTGCCAGCGTCGATTACGATGTCAGCGACGTCCTCGCCGAACTGGAATTCCACGCCTGCCTTTTTGGCCGCCAAATAGAACGCCGCCAGCATATCGGGTGGGCGGAAATAGAGGTCATTCGGGGCGTGCCAGGCAGCCAAGGCGGCATCGGCATTGGTATGCGGAGCGATCCGTTGCGCATCGTCGAGCGCAATCATCGAAACATCAGCGCCAAGCAGGCTTGCCCGCTCGACTTCACGCTTCAGTTGCGCCGCCGACCAATCGGCAAGCGCATACCGAATGCTGCCAACCTGATGGTATTTGAAAGCAACTCCAGCGCTCTTTTCAAAACCTGTAATGATGTCGATGCTACGGTGCATGAGCTCGCCCATCGCCGGGTCGGTCTGAGCGATGACCGACTGACCCGCCGCTCTCGCCGACGTCTGGGCACCAGGTCCCACGCGATCGACGGCAAGCACCCGCATTCCTCTTATCGCGAGATTGTACGCGACGCTCAATCCAACTGCGCCGCAACCGACAACGAGGACGTCAGGCTTGGGCATCATGACGCCTCGTCTTTCGCCAGCCGACCGGCCTTCAACTCCTCGACCAGAGCGACCAGTGCGCCAAGGTAGCCAAAATGCCTGAACCCCATCACCGTGCCAGTGGCTACCGATGTAAAGACCGAGTCGTGACCGGTTGCGTAGATATTGGCGAAGTGAACTTCCACAAAGGGTTTGCGGGACTGATGTAGCGCCAGCTTCGTGGGCTCGCCAAACGCCCACAACCCGCCCGGGTTGATCAGGAAGGCATCAATGTCGGTCTGCGCCTCGATGAAGTCCACGAGGTCGCCCTCGTGATTCGAGTGATAGGGGACAACCTCGACACCGAGTTTCAGACCGAGATCACGCACGACATCTTCAAGTTCTTGCAGCGAGCCGATCGTTCCGTAGATGTTTTTGTCGCGTCGGCCCAGGCTCGTCATGTTGAGCCCGTTCAGCAAGCCAACCCGGATTGGGTGCGTCAATTGCGGCGAATGCGAAATTTCTTGTGCAGTCATGACTTTGGCCCTCCAATCGGCAATCAAGTATAAAGCGACCGCGGCGCGCCGTGGGAGCGATTGAGAGGACCAGTCCCTTCCGGATGCAGGAAGTCGACATCGTCGAGCGCGAGCACCAGTGCCGTCATAGCGCCGACATAGCTGGAACGCCCAAGCCCAGAAAAGATCGTCAACACGCTCGGAGCGAAAATCGACTGCTGGCGTAGCTCCCCATTGTCGAGATGGACTTCGACGCAGGGCTTCTTCGCATCCTTCAACGTATGGCGAAGCGATTCGCCGACTCTGACGAGCCCGCCCGGATTCACCAGATAGGCGCTTGCCCGATCTCGACTGGAATGGACAAACTCCAGCAATCTGCCTTCGTGATTTGACTGGAAATGCTCAATCTCAATTCCAAGCTGCGACGCCCACTCTTCAAGCGCTTTCTCGAATTCACCCATATCGCCCAGGGTGGCTCGGACGCCAGGGCCGCCGAGTACGACGATATGCCACTTGGTATTGCCCTTTCTGAGATCAGACAATCGCACCTTCATCTCCTTCCGTTAGCTCATCAAGCGCGGTAGCCTTTTTTCCCAGGCGCAGCGTCCGCAAATCGTCTCGATATTAGGCGACACCACCAAAATTGACAAGCCATCTGACATACATTAAGAGTGTCAGACAATATTTTTCGACCTTACTCCTCTGAATGGCATGACAAATGGTGCTCGCGATTTCGACGCAGTGGGAGCCGAATTGAAGGATTTTTTTGCGATAGCCGCTACCTTGGCGCGACGCGCCGCGCAGACTCCGATCGATTGTCAACGGGTTCCGTTCGAGCATCGACCGGTGCGTCGCTTCAAGAATATTCCAGTGCGGCAACGGGGTACCGACGGTCTCAACTGTTTCTATTGGGGCGTAGAGGGAACCTCTCTCGTACTCGTCTATGATGACGAGATCGTCGAATATGAATTCGACGACGCGTCAATGCTGCGCACGCAAGCCCGGCAACTGGAAGCCCTGAAAATTCGCCGCGTTGATTTCGCCGAAGGCCTGGCGAAAATCATCGCAACCCTGGCTGTGCTTGTCGTGTTTCTTCAGTTCATCGTCTGGCTTACCAGCTGACGACACCGACAGCATTCGAGACATTTCCGCCCATGATTTCTCTAAAAGATCCTTCCCTGTTGGGTCCGCACGCTGCCGAGCCCGGTCGACAGGACACGCTCGGAGCATGTTTCGCCGTCAGAGATCCCGCGACCGGAACGGCCATAATGTGTGTCTCCGATTTCAATGTCGCCCGTTCTCGCGAAGCCATCGATATTGCGTATGCCGCTCGCTCGGAATGGGCTGCGAGAACCGCTGACGAACGATGTTCGATCATGCTTCGCTGGTCGCGGCTGATGCTCGAGAACATCGAAGATCTCAGCGTCATCTTGACGTCGGAGATGGGCAAGCCATTGACAGAGGCGCGCGCGGAAATCACCTACGCCGCAAGCTATATCGAGTGGTTTGCCGAAGAGGGACGGCGCGTTTATGGAGACGTCATCCCCGCGCATGGGCAAAGCAAGCGGATTTTCGTTCTCAAGCAACCTGTCGGCGTAGCCGCGCTGATTACGCCTTGGAATTTTCCCTCCGCCATGATCGCTCGCAAGGCGGCGCCTGCGCTGGCCGCGGGTTGCAGCATTGTCGCGCGGCCGTCAGAGCTAACGCCATTGTCAGCGCTTGCAATGGGCGTGCTGGCGGAGCGAGCCGGTATCCCCTCGGAGATCTTTCATATCCTCCCAAGCACCGATGCGGCAGGCATAGGCCTGGAGTTGTGCAGCAATACGAAAGTGCGGAAGCTGTCCTTTACCGGCTCGACCCGCGTTGGCTCCCTGCTGATGCGGCAAGCGGCGGGCGATATCAAAAGGCTGAGTCTCGAATTGGGCGGGAATGCGCCATTCGTCGTCTTTGACGACGCCGATCTCGATAAGGCGGTGGCAGGCGCAATTATCGCCAAGTTTCGCAATGCCGGCCAAACGTGCGTGTGCGCGAATAGAATTTACGTACAGAAAAATGTGCTCGACGCCTTTGCGGACAAGTTGTGCCAGGCGGTTGCCGAATTGAATGTCGGCAATGGCTTGTCCGGAGACACTCAAATCGGCCCCTTGATCAGCCCGCAGGCCCTGGCGAAGGTTGAGGAGCATATCCAAGACGCCATGCAGCACGGTGCGAAGGTCCGGTTGGGAGGCCGCCGCCATGCACGTGGAGGTCAGTTCTTCGAGCCGACCGTGCTGACGGACGTTTCACACGATATGAAGGTCGCCCGAGAGGAAACGTTTGGCCCTGTCGCACCGCTTTTCGCGTTTGACACCGTCGAGGAGGTCATCGACCGGGCCAACGATTCTGAATATGGGCTCGCTGCCTACTTCTATACGCGCGACCTAAGCCGCGCCTGGAAGTTTGCCGAGGCTCTCGAATTCGGAATGGTCGGAATCAATACCGCTGCCATTTCGACCGCCCAAGCCCCATTCGGGGGCGTAAAGCAATCAGGAGTTGGCCGCGAGGGTTCCAGATACGGCATCAACGAGTACCTCGAATTGAAATATCTCTGTTTGGAAACCTAGAAGAGGCCTTTGCCTGGATCGGACTGAAGAATGAAAGACCGCATGCCTCGTGTCGGGTTAATGGTGCCCTCATCGAATACTGTGATGGAGGTCGACTTCAACCGCGAATTGGGCGGCCGATGCAGCGTGCACACGGCTCGCATGTATATGGTCGAGACCACAAGGTCCGCCGAAATTGCCATGGTGGAGACATACGCTCCGGAGGCAGCTCGAGACCTTGGCACCCTCAACCCGGATCTCGTGGTGTTTGGATGCACATCGGCCGGGTCGCTGTTCGGAGCAGCCTATGACGCAGAAGTCTGCGACAAGCTTGGCGGGATCGCCAATGCGCCGGCGCTTGGCGTTCTCACGGCGGTCGGCCAAGAGCTGGATGCAACACCGGGACAACGCCTAGCCGTCATCACGCCCTATGTGGAGGACCTTACAACTTCGGTGGCTCGCGCCGCAGAGTCGGCCAATCGCCGCGTAGTAGCCGCCGCGGGCATGGGGATCAGCGACAATGTCAAGCTTTGTGAGCCGACACCAAAAGAGATCGTCGAATTCACCCGTAAGAATTTGACGGGAGTTGACTTCGATTTGTTGTTGGTATCGTGCACGAATTTTCGCGCCCTGGAGGCCAAACCACTGTTGGAACGCGAATTCAAAGTGCCTGTGGTGACCAGCAACAGTGCAGTGATTGCCTCTATTCGACGGCTGCTCACGATCCATTGAGCCGCCAGATGGCCTCGGTTCCGAGTGGTCTTTGTTGAATCACTCCAATTGTTCGCGCTTGTAGGCCTCATGTGCGGAGGCATAGGCCTGTTCAACGTGATGGATAGCTGCACGCCGAGCAGCCTCGCTGTCGCGGGCTTCAATGCTGTCAAGGATGGATTTCATTTCCTTGAGGCTTACTTTTGCCCTTCCCGGCATGGACATCGACCGGGCGCGCAGGAAATTGACGCGGGCCAGCAAGCCGCCCAGTACTTCCTCTATAATGCTGTTGTTGCAGGACCGGAGGATCTCCGCATAGAAATCGGCCGTCGAATTCACCTCGGCTGCCGCGTCTGCCCCACGTGCCGCCTTCTCGAACACGCTCAGCGCAACGCGCATTTTTTTGATCGACTCGTCCGTTGCATTCTGCGCTGCCAAGGATGCAGCTTCGCCTTCCAGCAACGCACGCACCTTGTAGATTTCCGTAGCCTGATCCCAGGTCAGACGCGGAATGTGCGGGCCTTTGTTGGGGACGATCGCTACAAGACGCTCGGCCTCCAGGCTCCTCAATGCTTCGCGGACGGAAGGTCGACTCACTCCAAGAAGCTCGCAAAGCTCCGCCTCGAGAAGACGGTCACCAGGCTTGAACACTCCGGTTATGATTGCCTGACGCAGCTTTTCGACCGTCACCTGCTGCACCGTTTTGGGCGAGACGCGAAAATCGATGAGAGTCATCCTAAACAGCCTCCGTTGCACGCTGAGCCTTAGCTGATTTGTGTCAGCCTTGCATCAACTAAGATTGACAGAATGTCTGACGATTTGATACTAGGGAAATGACGAATGAAGTTTTTTTGGAGGCATATACCGTGCACAATTTGCGTATCCGCCGGACCTATACGGTTATTGAAGACAAGTTCGAGGAAGCAGGTCAGCCGGCTCCGGCGCCCGTCCGCAAAGTCGCTGTAGTCACGGTGCTGCAGAACCCATACGCTTCGGCGGGATATGTGAAAGATCTTTCGCCCTTGACTGAAGAGAGCGTTGCGCTTGGGCGACGCATGGGGGAAATGGCCTTGGATGCACTCGGCGACTACACCGCTCAGGGATATGGCAAAGGCGGGCTGGTAGGTCTTAATGGCGAACAGGAGCATGCCAACGCGTTGCTCACTACAGTCTTTGCGAACCCGATCCGAGATGCGATCGGCGGGGGAGTTGCGTGGATTTCCTCAATGCAAAAGGTGGTGCCACCAGGAACCACGATCGACATTCCGATGAATCACAAGGACGATGTTTACGTTAGGTCACATTATGACGGGATGACGATTACGCTGCAAGGAACCCCGATGCCTGATGAGATCGCGATCATATTCTGTCTGGTGAGTCATGGGCGTATCAACGCACGCGTCGGCGGTCTTACGCACGAGGAAGTTTCAGCAAGGCGGCAACCCGCCGGCAGCGAGGTCGCCGGAGCGTAGGTGAGTGATGAAAGTCGCGATCGTTAACATCGGGTCGATTTTGACCGGGGACCTGTCGACCCCTTTTGTCGACGGAGACACGATTATCACGGCAGACGGCCTGATAGAAGCAGTAGGCAACATTGGTGCCGCCAATGTCGAACAGTGCGATGTCATAATCGATGCCAATGGGACCATGGCAATACCCGGACTGATCGACTCGCACGTCCACATTACGTTCGGTGACTACACACCCCGCCAAAAGACCGTCGGTTTTCTTGAAAGCTACGTTCACGGCGGGGTAACGACGTCCATCAGCGCGTCCGAAGTTCATGTTCCCGGGCGCCCGAAGGATGTGACCGGTGTGAAAGCGCTCGCGATCGCCGCGGCCAAGTGCTTTCAGCAATACCGGCCGGGCGGTATGAGAGTTCATGCAGGGTCGCTTATCCTCGAGCCCGGGCTCACCGACGCGGACTTTGCCGAGCTCAAAGCGGCCGGAATCTGGATGGTGAAAGCGGGGTTTGGAGCATTCGCAACGCCATATGAGTATGCCCCGCTCGTTGCATTGGCACGACGTCACGGTATGATTTCGATGGTTCATACGGGGGGAGCGTCGATCCCCGGCTCATCTGGGATTTGGGCCGACCATCTGCTTCGCATGCAGCCGGATGTCTCCTACCATGTAAATGGCGGGCCAATCGCAATGCCTGATGAAGATTTTCCCAGGCTGGTCAACGAGTCCGACATGGCGCTGCAGATCTGCACCGCCGGCAATCTTCGCACGACGCTGCTGGTCTCCGAGCTTCTCACTCGCGCAAATCGGCTCGAACGATTGCTGATTGCAACTGATACGCCCACCGGCAGCGGCATCATGCCGCTCGGAATGCTCTACACGATCAGCCATCTCGCTTCCTTAGGAAAGATGGCTCCGGAAATTGCCATCGCCGCGGCATGTGGCAACAACGCCAGGGTGTACCGTCTCAACAGCGGTACGATCGCACACCGCCGTGACGCCGATATCGTACTGATCGATTCTTGCATGGGAGGCTCCAAGTCCGACGCTCTGTCTGCGCTGAGGAACGGGGACATCCCTGCTGTCGGTGCAGTGGTTACCGGTGGAATTCCACGCTTTGTGGGTCGCAGCCGGAACACTCCCGAAACGATGCGGCGCGTTCGTGTGGCTAAGAGCAATGTTATGCAGGATTTTTCCGGCACAGCTCACTGAATGCCAATAGGTCGGTATGTGCCGGTGAAGGCATTTGGATTTTTGCGTACCGCCTCAATCCCAGCGCCCGCAATCTCCGCAGAACTGATCGGATCAGCCAGAGGACAGAATGCTCGTCGGGATCGCCAGGCCAAAAGGCGCTACCGTGCCGGGAGGGTGCAAAAAGACCTTGCACCTTGCCAGTGTTCAAACTCACCTGCTCCAGTTTGGTTCAGATAGGCTTTCATTGCCTCAGCGAGGGCGAAGGCCCCTCGCCAGCCCAGTTTCACGAATTCGGTGACGGCGTCGCGAAAGCCAAGGCGAACGCAATGGATGGACAGATTCGTTGTCGAGCGCAAAATCCTAGGCCGCCGTCCAGCCGGACGTCTTGAGCTATCTCGTCCGTCCACGTCTTTGCCCACTCGCTGAATGAGCTCAACCATCTTCGGCGCGTTCAACGCCGGCGCCTTCCATGTTGGAGGTCCACCTTGACGTAGCGCCATCGATGTAACGGCGCCCTCGAGGGCAGCGTCGCCAGGTCTATGCTGTGTTTCCTTGCCATCGAGCAGGCGACTGCAACCGCGCGCCTATCCTGCCCGGGGGCTTTGCCGCATGGGACCGAGTTGCTTGTCCGACAGCATCGGATACTTCGCAGGTAAAATGCCGATTGCGTCGATATCGTCGAGAAGGCCTTCCCGCGAAGTCGCGCCGGCCGCCAAGTGGGCCTGCCTCCTCGGCGGGCTGAAAGACTAAGACGAAGTGCCGAAGAAGACCTGCTCCCACCAATTCAGGGGAACTGCGGCGGCAAAGCCCATCAAGGCACGAGTATCGTGGCCGCCGGCATGCAGGAATGCCTAGCCGCGCTGATGCGAACGGCACGACTGAGGTATCTGCGATGTCGATTGAAAGCCCAAGCTGACGCCGGTCCGATGCCTCAAGCCCGCCCTCTTTAGCATGTGTTCAAGTCCGCGTTTCGAGTTTGTCGTTCGACAGCTCGGGATTGCGACGCAGGCGGCCTGTCAAGCGCAAGCGCCGAGCAACGTATATGTTGCTCGGCGCGGGCCCTGTCCGATGGGAGGTTTCGAAGGTTAGGGCCGGAAGGGATCAGTTGACTTCTACGTAGCTGTAGTTCCCGTCGCTACCTTTTCCCCAGCGGTAGACGACATAGTCGGCGCGCGTGATGTCACCCTTGGAGTCATAACCAATGTCACCGATTACGGTTTGGAATGGCCCTTTCGAATGGATGGCTTCGGCGACAGCTTGGGGATCCAAGCTATTTGCCGCCTTTGCAGCCTGGGCAATGATTTGGACAGCTGCATAAGTGTAGAGCGTGTATGCCTCAGGTTCAAAGCCGTCGTCCCGGAACTTTTTCACGATGTCCGCGGCCTTGGGGTTCTTGCGAGGATCCGGCGCAAACGTGAACAAGGCTCCTTCCGCCGCATCGCTCGCAACCGCCGCGAACTCAGCTGTGGCGAGATCGTCGCTACCCATCAAGGTTGCCTTGAGGCCCTGGTCAGCCAACTGGCGCGAGATAAGGCCAGCTTCAGCATAATAGCCGGCGTAGTAAATCACTGTGACACCGCGCGCTTTCATCTTGGAAATCAGTGCCGAAAAGTCCTTTTCACCGACGTTGACGGCATCGTACATCACCTCTGTGACGCCACCAGCATTGATTGCCTTCTTGACCTGAGCAGCCATGCCTTGGCCAAAAGCCGACTTGTCATTGATGATCGCGATTTTCCCATCTTTGAAATGGGAGGCGAGATAGTCGCCGGCTACCTTGCCCTGCTGATCGTCACGCCCGCAGGTGCGGAACACATTCCAGAGTCCCCGCTCGGTAAATTCAGGGATCGTGGATGACGGGCTGATCTCCAGAATGCCGTTCTCCGAGTAAACCTCAGAGGCTGGCATCGAAACTCCAGAGTTATAGTGTCCCACGACAAACTTGATGTTGTCGGCGACAAACTTGTTGGCAACTGAGATGCCTTGTTTTGGATCGGAGGCGTCATCGCCGATCTCGAGCGAGATCTTTTCGCCATTTATGCCGCCCGCCGCATTGATGTCGGCAACGGCCCTTTCGGCTCCACGCTTGAGCTGCGCTCCGAAGGCAGCACCTGCCCCAGTAATGGGACCTGCAACACCCATCAAAACGTCTGCGAACGCTTGGCCAGTTAGTGCGACAAGCGCACCGGCTGCGACCGCGGAAAGTAGCATTTTCCTCATTGCATAGTTCCCTCTATTTAAGCCTACCTGCAGGTCGTTGCACCTGCAACGGACCATCCGACCGTTGCCCTCAGCGGGCATACCGTTGACAGATTGAGTTACATTAATAATGTCTGACACTTTGTCAATCAGTGAAATCGACTGCCCGCTCTCAACGAGCTCACTCAAGCGAGTCGGCGTTGCGACGCACAGACGCCTTGCTGAACCTATGGAACTTGCGAAGGCTGGAACTCACATTTGGCGGATACCGCGGTGACTAAATGAATCGGGCGCAGCCGAGCTGAAGGATCGACACGCCAGGGCGTGCGCGGTGTGGATTTGGTGTCAATAATTCCGGAGGCCAAATTGAGTTGAGCGAGTCATCACGGTAAACGCTAAACGAGATTGCCGGCCTTCACTCAAACATCCGAACACATCGACCCTACGCGTCGTTCGTTCTTCTGTTCCCAGGCCAGAAATCTCTATGGGTCAGAACCCGCTCTCTAGAGGTTTCAGACTTCGAAGCGTGAGTCACTTGTCACGCCGATTCGTCCCCGAGCCGGCGTTAATCATGAACGTCAGGTCTTTGGCTTCCAGCTCAATAAGGAAGCTCTTTCATAGAGCCAGTTATACTGTGTGACCATCTGGTTGGTGCGCGTGTATTGATAGCCGAGGAAGCCCAGGATCATCAGCACGATGGTGTCGACGATATAGTAATGCAGCGAGAACATCGTGCCGTCGAACAGGGCATGATGGATGAACCTGATGCCGATGCCGAGGCCCAGCATGTAGAAGAACAGCTGCACATACGTGCTCCAGGTCTGTGCCGCCGCCTTGCCGGTCATCCATGCCGCCCAGCCGCCGAGCAGGCAGGTGACGAACAGGAACTGCCAGACCGAGGCTTCTTCGTAGATGATGCCCATTGGTGAAGACCCCTCTTAGTGATGTCCGCCTTCGAGATAGGCGGCGCGCACTTCCGGATTGGCGAGCAGTTCCTTGCCGGTGCCGCTCATCGTCACATTGCCATTGACCATGACATAGCCGCGCGTGGCGAGCTTGAGCGCGCCGAAGGCATTCTGCTCGACCAGGAACACGGTCAGCCCTTGCGTCTTGTTGAGCTCACGGATGGCGTCGAAGATCTGCTTGACGATCAGCGGCGCAAGACCAAGTGACGGCTCGTCGAGCAGGAGCAGCTTGGGCCGCGCCATCAGCGCGCGTCCGATCGACAGCATCTGCTGCTCGCCGCCCGACAGCGTGCCGCCGCGCTGGCCGATGCGTTCCTTTAGCCGCGGGAACAGCGTGAACACCTTCTCGACGTCCTCGTCATAGTGCTTCAGGTTGTCGAGGCTGGCGCCCATCTGCAGGTTTTCCATCACCGTCATGCGCGGGAAGATGCGGCGTCCCTCCGGCGACTGGGCGATGCGCAGGCGGGCGATCTCATGCGTCGGCAACTGGGTGATGTCGGTTCCGGCGAAGGTGATGGTGCCGGCGCGGGCGCGCGGCGCGCCGAAGATGGTCATCATCAGCGTCGACTTGCCGGCGCCATTGGCGCCGATCAGCGCCACGATCTCACCCTGGTTGACCTGGACGTTGACGCCGTTGAGCGCCCGGATGTTGCCGTAATAGGTCTCGACGCCCTTGATATCGAGCAGCGTTGTGCCGGCCATTATTTGCGCCCTCCGCGTAGCTTGGCCGTCGAGGACGCTGGGGCCGGCTTGCTCTTCGTCGAACTCGTGCGCGCATCGATCTGCGCCGCCTTCGACGCCCCCTTCGACACGGTGACCCGCTCGCCCTCGTCGGCGTGTTCGACGCTGTCGGAAACCGGTCCCGCCATCATCGAAGCGGAATTGCCGGGCCCGTGCGCTGCGTCCGGCCCGGTATCGAGTTGCTCGATGACATCCTCGTCGCCGACTTCGGTCAGCACCTCCTGCACCTCTTCGTCGTCGACGCCGAGATAGGCGGCGATGACGCGCGGATCGGTGCGCACCGATTGCGGATTGCCGTCGGAAATCTTGCGGCCGTATTCGAGCACGACGACATGGTCGGAGATCTGCATCACCACCGACATGTCGTGTTCGATGAGCAGGATCGACGTGCCGGTGTTGTTCTTGATGTCGATCAAGAGTTCGTTGAGCGCCGACGATTCCTTCGGATTGAGGCCGGCGGCAGGCTCGTCCAGGCACAGGAGTTCCGGCCCGGTGCACATGGCGCGCGCGATCTCAAGACGGCGTTGCGCGCCATAGGGCAGGTCCCCGGCCGGATCGTCGGCGCGATGGACGAGGTCCGCCTTCTCCAGCCAATGCCTGGCGAGCTCGATTGATTCCGCTGAAGCCTGGCGATAGCCGGAGAAGCCAAACAGCCCAAGCATCGTATAGCCCGACGCCTTCATAAGCTTGTTGTGCTGCGCGACCAGAAGGTTCTCGAGCAACGTCATGCCCGAGAACAGGCGGATGTTCTGGAAGGTGCGCGCCACCTTGGCGCGTCCCGGTATCTCATGGTTGGGCAGACGCTCAAGCATGAGGCTCGAACCGTCGGCCCGGCTGAGCGTGATCATGCCCACCGACGGTTTGTAAAAGCCGGTGATGCAGTTGAACACGGTGGTCTTGCCTGCGCCGTTGGGGCCGATCAGCGCTGTAATCTCGCGGCGCCTTGCCTGGAAGGACAGATCGCTGATGGCGAGCAGCCCGCCGAACCTCATCGACAGGTGCTCGACGTTGAGTATGATGTCGCTCATGGAAGTGTGTGCACTCGTGTTCATGCTCGTTAGCCGTGACCTTCCTTAGTGAAAGAACCCGACACTGATTTGCGCTCTTTCAGGAACGCGGTGGGCTCCCGGCTGCCGACGAAACCGCGCGGCTTCCAAAGCATGACGACGACCATGGCGATGCCGAACAGCAGCATTCGGTAAAGCTCTGGCGTAAAGTCTGAACCAAAGATCACTTTCAGGAAGCTGAGTTCACGTAAGATTTCGGTGCCGCCAATCATTACGAATGCAGCAACTGCGATACCCCCAAGCGATCCCATGCCCCCAAGGACGACGATCGCGAGCACGATTGCCGACTCCAGATATACGAAGGATTCGGGAGACACGAAGCCCTGGCGAGCTGCGAAGAACGAACCCGCAAAACCTGCGAACATGGCGCCGGTGGCAAAGGCCGTTAGTTTCGTAGTCGTGGTGTTGATGCCAAGAGAACGGCAGGCGATCTCGTCCTCGCGCAGTGCCTCCCACGCGCGGCCGACCGGCAAGCGACGCAGGCGGATGGTGACAAAGGCCGTGAGCAAGCACAGAAGCAGGATCAGATAATAAAGAAAGATTTTATAGTACGCCCCCGATGGAGCCAGGTGCAGCAGCTTACCGATGTAGTTCGCGTCACCAACGTTGAACGTGGCCAAACCGAAGAAGGATACTTTCGGGATGCCGGAGAGTCCGGCGGCTCCGTTGGTGACCTCCCGCCAATTGATTAGCACCAGCCGGATGATCTCTCCAAACGCCAGCGTAACGATGGCAAGATAGTCGCCACGCAGACGCAGCACCGGAAAGCCTAGCATCACGCCCCATGTAGCCGCCATGATTCCAGCACACGGGAGCAGGATCCAGAATGACAGGCCATAATGTGTGCCAAGCAAGGCGTAGGCATAGGCTCCGACAGCGTAGAAAGCGACGTAACCGAGGTCAAGCAAGCCCGCGAGTCCGATGACAATGTTTAAACCCCAACCCAGCATCACATAGATCAATATCTGAATGCCGAAATTGTCGACCCACTTCAAAGAGCCTTGGAAGCCGAAGGCCATTACTGAGACGATCGGAAACAGAAACAGCATGGTGATACCGATCGAACTAGAATTCCGAGCGATGAATCCTGGTACGACGGCTCCGTGCTGCGCACTGCTTGCGACGGCCTTTCGGCGCTCGAGGGCTGGATGAATGAAACCGACATAGACAAAACGGCCAGTCATCACCAGCAATACGATTGCCGCAAGCGCGCCCCATCGCTGGATAAGAACGAGCTCGTTGCGGATGTTCTGGTCAGTTTTTAGTCCAATCAGCAGTACGAACAAGCCGAACGAAATCACGCCGGCATAAAGCGCCTCTCGAAAAGCGCGCTTTAGTGGATGGACGACGATGACGCCGCCTGCGGTGGTAGCAGCCATTGTCATCAATTCAGACCTTCTCGACTTCAGGATGGCCAAGCATCCCGGTTGGCAAGAAGATCAGCACGATCGCCAGGATCGAGAAGGCGGCGACGTCCTTGTAGTCGATTGAAAAATACGCCGACCACATGCTCTCGATAAGACCAATCGCTAAGCCGCCAAGGACCGCGCCCGGCAGCGAGCCGATGCCGCCCAGAACGGCGGCGGTGAACGCCTTCACACCCGGCACGAAGCCATCAGAAAAGGAAACAACGCCGTAGTACATTAGGAACAGGGTGCCGGCGACGGCTGCGAGCGCGGCACCCATAACGAAGGTAATGGAGATTGTCCGATCGACATCGACCCCGAGCAATGCCGCCATCTTGCGGTCCTGTTCGCATGACCTTTGCGCACGCCCCAGGGATGTGTGGTTAACCAGGTACCAGAAGATAACCAGCAGCACGGCAGTTACGACGACAACGATGATCTGTTTAAGCGATATCGCAATGCCGCCTAGGTCGTATACTTCGGTAAACAACCGAGGAATTGGCTTGTTGCGCGGACCCTGTGCGACCTGCACGAAATTGGAGAGGGAGATTGACATACCGATAGCCGTGATCAGTGGCGCCAGGCGGAACGAGCCCCGCAGCGGCCGATAGGCCACCTTTTCGATCGTCCAATTGTAGAGGCTCGTCAGCAGCATCGCGAGGATCATCATGATCAGCAGCGCGAGCACGATTGGCACCGAAGAGAACAGCGCGCCAAGGATGAGGAATACGATCAAAGCCGCAAACGCGCCGACCATGAATATGTCGCCATGGGCGAAATTGATCATGCCGATGATGCCATAGACCATCGTGTAGCCGATTGCGATCAGCCCATAGATCGATCCCAGTGTCAGCCCATTGATAAGCTGCTGGATGAAATATCCCGCCAACTGCCGGTCCTCCTCCACCAAAAAGTCGATTCCGCAGCAGACCCATGGGCCTCTTGCAGCGGATAAGATTGTCTTACATTAAGGACGTAAGACTAAATGTCAATGTGCGAAATCCGGACGCCATTCCGGGTACGAGGCGCCCAGAGCGACTCTCTCGGCTTAAGAGGGCGAGGCGAGAATATCAAAGACACCATGGGCCTCCCCTGAGAACGACCTCTCTGGGATGAGGGCGTATAGTTCCAACAAGGCGTAATGACCGCCTCGCTGACACTAACGAAATCCGGCGCCGCGCGGTGGGCTTGTCGGCGTGAAACTCCAACCTTCGCTTGCCCACCAGTTGCTTTAATGCGGATTAATCGCAACGCCCGCCGCATATTGTGCGCTCAAGAACCCCGTAGATAGTGATCGTTCCCACATCGTGAGCGTCAGGAAGATTTCGCCAGCGAAGAAAAATGAGCCGCCCAACGAGGTAGTTGGACGGCTCCAGTTGCTGGGAGGTGAACGGTAATTTGCTTAGCCTCGAACTGCGCCGCCTAAGACAAAGCCCTTACGGAACACGCGGTTCAGCAGCAAATAGAGGATCACAACTGGCGCCGAGTAGACGATTGAGTAGGCCGCTATCCCCCCATACCGCGTGACGTTGGCAGCCAGGAACGAGAAGATCTTGACTGGACTCGGCTGCATGTCTGACGATGTGATGAGAACCAGTGGAGCCAGGAAGTTCCCCCAGGTATTCACGAACGCGAAGATCGCACCGGCGGCGATGCCGGGCATAGCCAGCGGCACGACGACACGCCACAAGATCTGCGCGGTGTTCGCGCCCTCGATGCGGGCGGACTCTTCCAGGTCGAGCGGAATGGCATCGATGGCGTTCTTGACGATGAAGAGAACAAACGGAAGCGATGTCACGCCCAGGAACACCGCGGTCGGTATCATCGACAGCCAGTTGAGCGATGCAAATATCTGGTAGACCGGCACGATAACGATATTGATCGGCACGCCTGATAGGAACAGAACAATCAAGAGCGTCGCGCTTTTGAACGGAATGTAGCGTCGCGAGAAGGCATAGCCCGCAAAAATGGACGGAACCGTCGCGACGATCGTGGCAATCAGCGAGATAATGATGCTATTCAAGATTCCCTGCAGCCGCCCGGGCTCGGCGACAGAATAGAAATTGTCCATCGTCAGCGTCGGGAGATGGACCTGGCGGCTCGCCGTGGCATCCACCGACGCAACGACCAGCCAGGTGAGCGGCAGGACGAAAAGCATGCCGCAGAAAAGCAGAGCCACGTTGACGGCCGCGCGATCTGCCGTGAAACGGCGTTCCTTTACCTTGGGCGCGCCGTCCAAAACCGCACCGCCGGGCCTGAAGCGACGTTCATCAGCAGTGATGCTCATTTGATGGTTTCCTCAAATGTCTAGGCGGCTTTTTGAGCCCGGTTCAACCAGCGGTCGATGCCGACGAAAGCAAGCCCGAGCAACGCGGCCATGAGGACAATGACGTTCCCGAGCAGGGCGCCATAGGCCAGATTGCTGAAGCTGAAGCCTTGCAGGTAGGAGTAGACGGGCAAGATGTTGGTTTTCCCGCCTGGGCCGCCGCCTGTCATCATGAAGACGAGCGTAAAGTTCCCGAAGGACAGCAGCGTCATCATCAGCACCGAAGTCATGATCGTCGGGCGCAACATGGGCAGGGTGATACGCCACAATCGCTGTGCGCCCGAGGCATTCTCGAGCATGGCGGCCTCGATCATGTCCCGGGGTATGTTCTTTAGTGCCGCGGCGAACATGAGCATGGATAGGCCGCACAGGGACCAAGCGTTGGCAGCGGACACGATTGTCATCGGAAACTTGAACAGTAGGTCGGAGCCGGGCACGCCCAGAACCGTAGGAAGGACACCGCCCGCGGTTGATACCGCAAACCAGACAACGGCAACTGTCGCCGGCGGGAGAATGCAGGCGAGCATCGCTAGAGCGCCGACTATTGTTCCGAAAGCCGGGAGAGCCTTTTCCATCAACAATGCGAGGATCAAGCCCACAACGGTCGAGGCTATCGCGCCAGCCCCGACCACAAAGTAGATAGTCAGGAGGACGGAGTGATAGAACTCCTTGTCGCGCAGCATGTACTGAATGTTGTACGCGCCTGTGAACCGATAGTGGAGAGCATTGGCTCCGATGAGCTGCAGATTGGTTAGCCCCAAATAGAACGCATAGGCTATTGGAACCAAAAACAGACCCGCCAGAAGCAGCGCCGCCGGCGAAAGCAGGAGGGCGCTGCTCCATTCATAACGTTGCCGATCAAACCGAGGCGTCACCATAACAACTACCTTCTTGGGTTTGGGACTTGTTCCCACGGCTTGATCCTTGCAACTGTCACCCGACCGGCAGGTGGGTTACTTCTTGACCATTACCTGGTCCGGCCCCAACTGGTTGGCGACGTAGTCGCTCATTTTCTGCACGGCGTCGTCGACCGTTACGGTCGGGTCCAGGACCACAGCCTCGGTAGCGGTGATGAAGCCCATGGCCCAGACCGGATAGCCCGCTTTGAGGGGTATGCCGACCGACAGCGGCAGGATCTTCTGGAAGCCTTCCTGGAAAGGATCGGTGGCCAGCCAGTCCTTGTCGTTGGAGGCTTCAGGCGTGGGCGGAGTCCATCCGTTGAAGGCCGCCATCAGAAGATTGTCCTTGGTCATCTGGAGCTCGATGAACTTCCAGGCGATGTCCTTGTTCTTGGAATTGGCGTAGATTGAGCTGCCCCAGCCGCTGAGCGCGGATCCAACGCCGGGTGCCTGGCCATTGACGGTGGGCAAGGGAGCATACCCCACCTCGTCCTTGGCGTTCGGAGAGTAGGGCGCAGAAACCTTTTTGACCCATTGCAGGCTGAACCAGTTACCGGCCAGCGTGATGCCGATATGATGGTTGGGAATCTCTGTGGGCGGTGTCGCGATGGCGGTGGCGTTCAGGAGTTGGGACGCCGGCGCCAGCAGTCCTTCGGCCGACGCGGTCCGGTACGCATCGATCACCTCACGGATTCCCTTGCTGTCTACCACCCACTTCTGGCTGGAGGCATCGTAGATGGTCGGATCGGATGACCCAAGCAACAGGCTGTTCGGACCGTAGGATGCCGCACTTGCACCCTGCGCAGTGCCAGTAGACAGCCAGAGAGGCCAGGCGTCAGGGCTCGACGACTTGATCTTGCGGGCGGCGTCGAGAACATCCTTCCAGGTCTTCGGCTCCCAGGGCATTGCAATGCCGGCCTTCTTGAAGAGGGTCTTGTCATAAAGCAGACCCATCTCGTTCTCGCCGTGACTGATCCCATATGTTTTGCCGTCGAGCGTGTACTCGGCCTTCACGGAATCCGGGATCGTCTTGTACCAGTCGGCCTTGGCCGCATATTCGCTCAGGTCAGCCAGATAGCCGCTTTCGATCCACTGGACGATGTTCTGGTTCGACAGTTCCGCCAAGTCAGGAGCCGTATCGGGCGAGCGATAGAGCAAACCCATCTTGTTTTCGAAGTCCTTGTAGCTGCCGGGGACCGGGATGGCTTCGATGGTGACGTTAGGATTTGCCTTCTGGAACTGGTCAATTATGCTTGCCCAATAGGCTTTCCCCAGCTCGGGAGTAAGCGGAACGAAGTCCTGGGAATAGGCGACCCTGAGGGTGATCTTTTCCTGTGCGGTGGCCGGCGCCAGAAAAGCAATCATTGTTGCCGTGATCGCAAGAGACCCAAGAATAACCGACTTCGACATTTTATTTCGATTGCGCATGCTTTTCCCCTTATTTGTGCTGCACGGTTAGAGATGGATCGGAGGGCGACAGGTTGCGCGATTTGGTGGCACTGACGTCGGTCGTCAGCAGCGCGTCGCCAGTTTCTGGGTCGAATAGGTGCAGGTCGTGGACGTCGAACGCCAAATCGACGGTGTCGTCCACTTTCACGGGAGCAAAGCTTGGGAACTTTGCATTCACCAGATCCTCGTCGATCTTGACCATGACGAAGGATTCGGCGCCCGTGGTCTCGATGCTGACGACCCGGCCCGAAATGCGCTGATCGCAGCGCGACGGGGCGTCCTGCATCCAATGCAGGTCTTGGGGTCTGATGCCGCCCTGCACTTTGGGTTTCGCCTTCGACGAGAGGGCCGCGACCTGGACGTCCGACAGCTTGAAAGAACCGCCGAGCAGCCGAACGGAAGCGCGCGATTCGATCCCGAAGAGATCGCCATCCACGATATTCATCTTCGGAGAACCGATGAAACTGGCGACTTCGCGGTTCATCGGGTTGCGGAATAGCTCTTGCGGCGTGCCGATCTGCATGAGGTGACCGCGAGCAAACACGGCAATGCGATGACCCATGGTCATTGCCTCGACCTGATCGTGCGTCACATAGACGGTCGGGACCCCTAACCTCTTCTGTAGGTCGGAGATTTCAAACCGCATCTGGGTGCGAAGCGCGGCATCCAGGTTGGAGAGCGGCTCATCCAAGAGAAAGAGCTTCGGCTCATGGATCATGGCGCGGCCGAGAGCCACACGCTGCCTCTGTCCGCCGGAGAGCGCGGCAGGCTTTCGATCCAGCATGGAAGTGAGGCCAAGCATCTCGGCAACGCGCCGCACTCGCACGGCGCGTTCAGCCTTCGGCTCATGCCTGACTTCCATGCCGAATGACAGGTTCTTCGCGACCGTCATATGCGGATAGAGGGCATAACTCTGGAAGACCATTGAGATGCCCCGCTCGCCAGGAGGAAGCAGTGTCACGTCCTTGTCGTCTATCCAGATACGCCCATAGGACGGCGTCTCCAGCCCCGCGAGCATTCTCAAGGTGGTTGTCTTGCCGCAACCCGAAGGGCCAACGAGCACAAGAAACTCGCCGTCGTTGATCTCGAAATTGAGTTCTTGTACCGCGGTGTAGTCTCCAAACATCTTGGAGACACGCTCAAAGCGAACTTTCGTCATCGGCTTCGCAGTTCCCCTTTCGCTCTCAGGGAGCAGTTACCCAAGCCATGCATTATGCATGCCAGATTTTTGGAGAACCATTAAGCAATTGAAATATATAAATTTTATCGACAACGTCTCAGCATCTGAGACGCTCGGTGAGACGGCTTTCGAGATTAGGCCGTCGTCTCACTTGCGAGACTAGCCCGCCTGAAGACAGGTCCACGCAACCCCAAGATGGGATCAGCTGGCAGGAAAATCTCTAACGACTTCGGCTGACTTAGCGCCGTCTTGCCCATCAGCCACGCGCAACGCAGTTTGATACATTTGCTATCTTATCGGCATCCCTCATGGCGAATCACGGCGAAAGCGCCGGACCAACCACCAAAACCCAAAACCACCACAGCGCGCGTCCTAGCCGCGGGTCGGCGGTGCGCCCCCCAGCATCTTCCTGAACACGTTCTCGGTGATCTGCGAAACTGAGTTTTTATAGTCATCGTGATAGAGCGCGCTGAACCACTGCATGGTTCCGACCGAAAAGACGAAACCACCTGTGCGCGTCTCGAACGCCACGATGTCCGACCGAACGCTCCGATAGGGTGGCGGTAGCGCGAGTTGATTGGATTCGCGCAGGTCCTCGATCACCGGCTGGTACATGGGCGCAAACCCCTCGGCGCGGGCCAACAAGGTTGCGTGTGATGGGCTACCAAGGGCGTAGTCGAGACGGTCTATCTCATCCCCTGCCGCGCCAATGCCAATGCCGAGCGTTCGGAAGTCGCCAATTCGAATGCCTTCGGGCACGCCTTCGAAAAGCTCGCGTGCGATGGGAACCGCACGATCCGCGACTTGATTGTGGGGCCGGGGAGGTCCGGCATGATCGTTCGCATCATATCCTTGTGCCGTGAAGCCGACGCCGACCAGTTGTTGCGGCGGCCTGCCTCTCAAACGCCAAAGCCCCGCGATTTCTCCAGTAAGTGCGTTGTGGCCCTCGCCCGGCCGTGACGTCCAGTTACGCGAACCGTTCGGCCGGCGCACTTCGATGAAGGAGCCGCCCGGGGCGACGGAGGTGACCCAGTAAAAGCCATTGCCGCCCATGTAGGCCAGGCTGCCACCTGTGTCGCGATAACGCTCCAATGCATTGAGCATCTGTTCTGACACGTATTCGGGGTGCGATCCGGTGAACACGCCTTTGTACGGCTTCAGCAGGTCTAGCCCGAACTCATGCAGATCGTGATCGGTAATGACGTCGATCGCCAGATCGCGTTCGTTCGCCCAATCGAGGAAATAGAGATCGGCGCTTAGATGGCGCGCAAAGGGGATGCCCTCCGTCGTAAGGACGAATCCTCTATGGGGCCGGATCGTCGGAATCGGGTGCAAACCGGATGCGTGAGGAACCCCGGTGCTATCCTCGTAGAGATCATAAAGGCACTTGATGCCATCGATGCCGCGGCTGGGATAGTTTCCATAGGCGAGGTAAGTGAAGGTCGGCACCAACAATGCGACGTCCGCTTGCCTTTGCCCTAGAGGCGGCGAAACAACGAACGGAATATCATCGTATTCGTCGCCCGCGGTAATGCGCACGATGTAGATACCGCTCGTCAGGTTTTCAGGCACGGTGAAGGAAAAGCTTTCGTTCCAATTCGCATCGGTGAGGCCATCCCGATGAAAATGGATCGCCGAGTATCCGTTTCGGTCAAACCGGAAATCGTCGATCGCGCCGGTCCAGTGCGGCCCCGTGATCGCGCGCATCGGCCTTTGCCTGGTTGTCCCGTGAAGCGCGTTCGCGGAGGCGTCGTGAATCAGGGTGCCTTCATGGCCGATGTTGAAATCCCAAGCCGCGAGGCAATCGGCGATGGACACAAACTCGGAGTGATCGCCAATCAGCGCGAGAGCGTCGATTTCATGGTTCGGAAGGCAGCGACCGTAGACAACCGGACTGGCGATCCTGCCGTTGAAGCTATCTTGCGCATAGCCTGCCTGTCCCCTACCTGCAAGGAACAGCGCCACGTCCATGGACGGCGATTGAACGACCAGTTGCAAGGTCGTCGGCGCGACCGTTTCCAGGGTCGGATCTTTAAAATGGCGTCCAGAGTGGATGGTCAAACCATACGTGCTTGCCAAGTAGGAAACGCCGATCCACTGCCATCGGCCGGTCTCCAACTGATGGCATGCAGTGACGCGCCGCTCACCCGACTGAAAGAAGGTTCGGCCACTGCTGTCCAGTCCCAGGCGATAGCCCCGACCAGCGTCATCCTCCCGCGATAGCAGCACCTGTTCCCTGCCGTTCTGGAGGGTCGGAAACACCCAGAGGAACACCGTGAAATCGCCGTGGAGCGCCAGATGGTTGCTGGCCGCGATTTCGATGTATGAGCCTGGCCTGATTTGCTGCTCGCCGCCCTCGTAGGAACCGTTTAGCGAAACATCGATTGGCAGGAGTTTTTCGCCCGGCCCTGCCGGATCCCTGTCGCCCTGGAAAATGCGATAGAGTTGGGCATGATATGCGCCCGAAGGGGAACTCACCATGAAGGACAGGGCCTCGCCCGGCCTCGCAGTCAAACGGTTTGTATAGCCTGTGAGCATGCTGGTCTTTGTCTCGCCGTCCATGACCGGAACCAGGGTGTGGGGTGCGGCCAGTCTGCAGCCGCACCCCTTATGATGGTTAGAAACCCGACTTGAAGCTCGACCAGGCCTGCAGCCAGTCGTCATAAGTGGCGAACTTGTCAGATTTGCGGGGTGGCTGGCCGTAGATCTTGGCGGAGCCGAACTTCGCATCGAAGTTATCGTAGTCGAAGAGCTTGCGCGTGTTTGCGTCCATCAGCGGCGGCGCCTTTTTTGATACCGAGCAAACCGCGTTGTTCTTGGCACAAGCGGCCTGCACCTCGGGAGTAAGCAACTGGTTGATGTAGGCGTGGGCGGTGTCGACGTTTTCCGCGGTCTTGGTGATGAACCATGCGTCCACCCACACCGCCGGACCCTCTACCGGGAAGATCGCGACCGTGTTCACGTTCTGCTTTGCCAGCTCGATCGGAAGCGCGGTCCACACGTTGAAGCATGCGGCGATCTCGCCATTGGCGAAAAGAGAGACCATGTCGCCGGCTGATGTCGCGAACACCTTCGATTGCTCACGGTATGGCTGCAACTTCGCGAAGACATCCGCGACCTCTTCCTTGGTGAGGTTCGGGAACTTGTCGCGGTATCCGGCGATCTTGGCCATCTGGGGCCACGCGGTGAGCGGGCTGTCCATGAACGCGATCTTGCCCTTCAATTCCGGCCGCAAAAGGTCCTTGTAGCTGGTCACCTCGAACCCGACGGCGCTCGGATTGAGGACGATCGTATCGACGCCCCAGGTCCACGGGATACCCCACTGCTTGTTGTCCCATTTCCACATTTCGCCGTTGAAGAACGGGGGATACACGTCGTTGGCGTTGAAGTTCGGGATCTTGGACAGATCGATTTCCTTCAGGATACCCATGCCACTGAAGAGGTCGTTATAGCCGTTGGAATACTCGGCCAGATCCAGCCTGACCGGGTCGCCCACGAACTTAGCGGTGACATCATCCTGGCTCGCGATAACAGTCGAGCGCATGTTGACATTGTGCGCCTTGCGCCAGGCTTCAGTCTCCTTTTCCATTGCATAGCCTTCATAGGCCATGATTTCGAGCTGGCCCCCGACTTCGGCATGTGCGGGTGGCGCCCAGGACGCCAGAGTAGCTCCGGCTGCGAGAGCGCCGGACGCGAAAAGGAACTGTCTTCGGTCGAGCCCGGCCGACCGAAAAATGTAGTCCCTGCGCTCCTCAGCGATATTGTCGCTGTTATCGAATAGTTTGTTCTTGTCAGACATTTCATTCCCCTTTCATTTTGAGTTGGATTGTCTACGGCCTCCTAGCCAAGCCCGCGTCGCTCTGCGCTTTCTGAAGCGAACGATTGGGCTTGGCGTTCCTTTGCCCGGCTCACGCCGGAAAACTGAACTCTTCAATCGCGTCGCGGGTCGCACCCACGATGATGTCCGCCTCGGATTTGGTCAGGCATAGTGGCGGTGCGTAGCCGATCACGTCCGCTTGCGGCATCGGCCTGGCAATCACACCCTTTCGGCCGATCTCGGCGACGATGCGCGGAACGACAGTGTCGCTTGGGTTGAATGCCGACTTGCCATCTTTAAGGGAAGCGAGTTCGACAGCGCACATCAACCCTTCACCCCGTACCTCCACCACCGCGGGGTGGTTGACGAGAGCGGAGGTGAGTTCGGCCTTCAGGTAGCCACCGACCTCGCGGGCATTGGCTACCAGCCCCATTTCATCGATAAGCTTGAGGTTCGCGACGCCCGCGGCCGCGCAAAGCGGGTGGGCGGAGTATGTCCATCCGTGCCCAAAGGGCCCATGTGTGTTGGTGCCGTCGCGGATAACGCTCCAGACATCTTCAGATACGATAGACCCGGACAGGGGCGCGTAGGCCGACGTCAACCCCTTGGCGATGGTTATGATATCGGGCCGGATGTTATAGTGCTCGCTTCCGAACATCGAACCCAGTCGACCGAAACCTGTCACCACTTCGTCGGCAATGAGAAGGATGTCGTACTTCTTCAGAATGGGCTGAATACGATCCCAATAGCCTGCCGGTGGCGGCACGATCCCTCCGGTTCCAAGCACTGGTTCGCCGATGAAAGCCGCGATGGTGTCGGCGCCTTCCTTAGCGATCAGTTCCTCGAGCCGTTGCGCGAGGTAGTCCACGAAGGCCTCGTCGCTCATCTCTGGGTCGGGCCGACGCAGACCGTAAGGCGCCTCGGTGTGTTTGACATATTCCAACGGCAGGCCGAACTGCTTGTGGAAGAGCGGTAGTCCAGTCAGCGAACCACTGATCAGCCCAGAGCCGTGATATGCCCGCCAGCGGCTGATGATCTTCTTCTTCTCAGGGCGTCCCTTCACCTCGTTGTAGTACCAAACGAGTTTGATGTTGGTTTCGTTGGCATCCGATCCGCTGAGGCCGAAATACACTTTGGACATGTGTTTGGGAGCACGGTCCAGTATCATCTTGGCCAGTGTGATGGATGCTTCGGTGCCGTGGCCGCCATAGGCATGAAAGTATGCCAGTTTGCGGGCCTGTTCGGCGATGGCATCCGCGATCTCTGTCCGGCCGTAACCGACGTTGACGCAGTAAAGCCCGGCAAAGGCATCCAACTTCTTGCGGCCGTCGCGGTCCTCGACGAACACACCCTCGCCTCTCGACATGACAGTGCTAGTAACTTCTTGCCGTTCGAACGCGCCGTAGGCCGTAATCGGGTGCATGAAGTTTTGCCGATCCCATTCGGCAAGCTGATCGTTTGAAATTCGAGCGTCCAATTTCGTGTCCTCTTCCTTAGTCGGGGGCAGCCAGCGTCCTCAGGCCGCCGTGTTTCCTTCGAGCTCAGCGCCCCGGTGCTTCCGCACATAAGCGCGCCAAGTCATCGCCCATCTGTCCGGATCGCCCGGCCAGGTTCCCTTCGCCTTCGAAATCGGCTGGTTGTAGGGAGCATTCAGAATGATTGCCGGGTCGGAATAGGCTTCGTCCGATATTCGCTGTACCGCCGCGATCCACTGATCAATGTCGTCCTTCGACCAGAGTTCTCCCGCCTCTGGCGTAAACGGTTCGTCGAGAATCCAAGGCTCGTGGCTCATCCACCAGGGATCGATTCCGAAATCAGCCAGTCTGTTTGCCGCCGCGGCGGTACCGACACCAGTGTCCAGCTTCATCGGGCCAAGTCCCCAGCGCGTCATTTCCATGCGCCATTTCTTGATCTCGGGATGGGACTTCTGGAGACCGCGAATGGAGGAAAGCTTGTGATCGATGTAGTTGTTGGCGACGACCGAGATATCGGACGCAAGGTCAATGCCTTCGGCACCCAGGGACCTTGTCCAGGCATATGCTCGCACCATCAGCGGCACGTTGCCCCAAAATTCCCGGATCTTCCCGCATGATTGCGGACGATCCATATCGGCATGATACTTGTCGCCTACCTTGACGACGACCGGAGCCGGAAGGAACGGCGCAAGCTCCGGGGAGCATCCGAAGGCCCCCACGGCCGGTCCGCCGCCGCCCTTTGCGCCGCCGAAGGTCTTGTGCAGCATGAACATGCATGCGTCGAAGCCAAGCTCCCGCGCAGCGAGTTTGCCCATGACGCCGTTGAAGTTGGCGTGGTCATAGAAGCTCAAACCTCCGGCCTCTTTGACGATGCGCACCCACTCTTTGATCTGCGGATTGTAGATGCCCATGTCGTCGGGATTGCCGATCATCAACATGGCGGTGCGCTCGCTGACTGCAGCCTTGAGCGCCTCAAGGGACGGGTAGCCGGTCTCGGTGAGAGGAAGATTGATGACCTTGAACCCTGCGGCGGCGGCCGTTGCGGGATTGCACGGATGGGCCTGCACCGATGTTATGACCTCATCACGTACATCCAGCTCTCCCTTCGCCTGGAAATAGGCGCGCGCCACGGCGCACATCGTATAAGCAGCGTCCGCTCCACCGCCGGCCTGGAAGACGAACTGGTCCATGCCGGACAGGACGCGCAGGGTCCTGTCGAGGTCGTGAATGACTTCCAGGGTTCCCTGAAGTGTATCCCCATGCTGGTAGGGATGGGTTTCGGAGACCTGAGCACGCACTGTCTCGGCCTCAGCCATCTTGCTGGAGTACTTCATCGTGCAGGTGCCGAACAGGCTGATGCCCATCATGCCGAGCGTCTGCTGGCTTAAGTGGAGGAAATGCCGCTGCACCTCGAACTCGGTGAGCTCGGGCATGTCGGGGGAACGCTTGCGCACCAATTCCGGGGGGATCAGATCGCGTGTGTCACCCACCGTCTTGCTGACAACCGCCTCCGGCTGCCCATAGACCTGACCTCGCGCACCCGGCCGCCCAAGCTCCATGACGATGGGTTCGTTCCACCTGGCCGCATGAAACTGCCGAAGTTCGTTCTGTTTGCGCATCAAAGGATTCTTTCCAGGCTGGTCACGAGACGCTCGATGTCGGCCGCGCCGTGAATTTCCGTCACGCAGAAAAGCGAGGACTGGCCGAATTGGGGCAATTCGTTTGAGATGTCCTTGCCGCCGAAAATGCCATCGGCTCTCAGCGCGTCGTTGATCTCTCGCACCGATTTGCCCGTGCCGTCGAAGTTGACGACGAATTCCTTGAAATGGTTTTCGGGCCAAAGGATTCGCACACCGCGAACCGCGCCAAGCCGCCTGGCAGCAAAGCGTGCGCGAGCCAGGATCAGGGCGCCGAGTTCCTCGAACCCTTTGGGACCGAGCAGGCTCATATAGGCGGCGTTCGCTACCGCCCACAAATAGACCGAGGTACCGGTCCAATCATTTCCCGACTCTCGTGAGCCATAGGACGTTTGATGAAAATGAGAGAGGCCGAATGCATATTCTCCGGCAGTAATGGTCTCGTCGATCGACACGAGGAAGCCGTTGTACTGGCGTACATAGCGTTCATTGTCGTGCGTTGCGATGAAGCCGCCTGTGCCACCGCCGCCGTTCATGTGGACGCCGAGCGGTTGAGTAGGGCCGACCACGATGTCGGCGCCGTAGTCGGCAGGTGGCGCGAAGATCCCCAATGAGAGCGGATCAACGCCGACGATGGTCTCTGCCTCAACCTTGCGGGCGGCGGCTGCAATCGCGGCCGCCCGCGTCTCGAGAGTGCCAAGATAAGCGGGGTTCTCGAAATAGACCGCCGCGACCGACCGGTCGAGCTTCGCGTTGAGATCCTTGATGTCCAGACGACCGTCTTTCGGATCGCACGCCACCGTTACCAGTTCGATGTTGCGTTCCATGTCGCGCGGGCCGCAATATGTGCGGATCACGGCCAGCCGCTCAGGATCGGACAGGGCGCTCACCAGGATTTTGTTGCGTCCCGTCATCCTGGCGGCCATGCGTATAGCGTGGCCGGCGGCGCACCCCCACGAATAGACAGGCAACTGAACCACATCCATGTTCAGGAGCGCGCCAAGTTGGCTGCTGAATTCGAACCAGGCCTGGTTGCGGCCGACATCCGACTGTGCCGAACCCCAGATGTTGGTGGAGAACTCAGTGCGAGAGACGATTTCGTCGACGACGCCCGGGACGAAATGTTGCCACACGCCGGCGCCCAGAAAGCTAAGGTTCTGCTCGCAGTCCCGGTTCTTGGAAAGTTTGGACCGAAGCACGCGACGCAGCTCCACTTCCGAAGTGATAGGCGCCGGCAGCTCAAGGGGTGCTTTGCGGAAGTGGTCTGCCGGAATCTGTTCAAAAAGCTCGCGTGGGCTGGCCGCCCCGATCTCGCGCAGCATCGCTTCCAACTGACCCGGCGCAGAGCTTGCCATCCAAGGATGCGACGTTCTGGAGGACGTGCCCGCAAATCTGTTCGGATACGGGAGCGCGTCGGAGCGCATTTCGCTCGTGCGATCGTTTTGGCCTTTGTTATCTTCCTGGATCATTTCCATGTTCAGCCGTTTTGCAGTTTCGGTTAGACGAGTTGCATGATCATCGATCGCTTCGGACCGGTGCGAACGCGGGCGTAGCCGCGCATCCCGGCGTCCAATTCCGCGCAGCCGGTATCCAGGATGAGCTCAGGTCTACGCAGTTTTTGGAGTTTCTCTGCACCTGCGAGCATGGTGAAGCGATGCGGCCAAACCTTCCTGATAAGGTCCGGTCCAATCTGCTGGTTGCCGCGTCCGCAAACGAAACCCTGACCGCCGGTGATACCGACGATGACGCCGACGGGCCCTTGCCTTGCGAGACTGATCGCTTGATCTGAGGTGAGATCGGTGCCAACGAGCTGCCGGTCCCTTACAGCATCCACTCCAAGCAGGGTTCCACCGAGACCCATCGCATCAAGCGGACGTTTGGCGGTCGTGCCTGGCCCGATGAGATAGGTAACCGCTGGTTCCATTTCGCCAGCGATTTCGCGCCCCAGCAATCTCAGCTGTAGGTCGTCGGTTGAGAATCCTGATGACTTCGCCGTTTGGACGAGCCCGCGTACACGGGGCACGTTCATGTACCCGAACAATCGCGCGTTCAGGTGTCCAGCGCGAAGCAGATCCTCGTCGATATCCATGACCTCAGCTTCGTCGAAGTCCCGTCGAGCACTGTCCTGGATCGCCAAGTCGACAAGCAGTCTGCCAGCCGCTTCGGGGGTCAGGGCAAAAACGCCGGAATGCATCTTGACGCCGGCCGGAATACCTATGACGGGCAGTTCCCTGCCGATTACTTCCAGGATGTCGCGGGCCGTGCCGTCGCCGCCGGCGAAGACCAACAAGTCCACATGTGCTTCGAGAAGCTTCTGCGCCGCTGCCTTGGTGGAACCAGGAGAGAAACCCGACCCCAACTCGAAGAGGTCCGAGATCAATCCGCTCGCCGCCAGGGTGTCTCCTCCCATTTCACCGCCTGGTGCGAGGAAACGGACAGGCAGGTTTGCATCGGCCAGTATCCGAAGAGCACGAAGAGCACGTTTGGCGGCGATGCGCGCCGCGCCCAGTTCTTGTGCACGCTTGAGCATCGCGTCTCCGTCAGTGCCCTTAAGGCCGACGGAGCCGCCCATCCCTGCAACCGGATTGATGATCAGGCCAATCCTCATCGTGCTTATTCGGCCCAGGTGATCAAACAAGATCGACCTGGCCTTTCCTCCCTCTTATTCCTTGACCGGAACCGTGTAGTTGAGCGCCAACCGGCCGCCATCGGCATAGATGACCTCGCCCGTCACGTAGGAAGAGTCATCCGAGGCAAGAAAGAGCGCGACACGCGCGATCTCCTCGGCCTCTCCCATCCGGCCCAGAGGCGTGCGAGAGAGTTGCATGCGCTTGCTTTCCGGCGTCGCCCTTGCCGTGACCATTTCGGTGCTGATGGTGCCAGGGCCGATGGCGTTGACCCGGATACCCTGGCTGGCGAGGGCGAGAGACATGGCCTTGGTCAGTTGGTTCACGCCGCCCTTGCTGGCGCAGTAAGGAGCGATCCCCTCGATGGCCACGACCGCGTTAATCGAAGACATATTGATGATTGAGCCAGCACGGTTGGCCGCCACCATCGTTCTGGCGGCTGCCTGACCTAGCAGGAAGGCTCCGCCCAAGTTGATTTTGAGGGTAAGGTCCCATTCCTCCGGGGTGAGTTCGAGAAATGGTTTCGGCCGACTGACTCCAGCATTGCATACACAGATGTCGATGCCGCCGAAGTGTTCGTTCGCCAAGCCAACGAAGCGCTGAACCGAGACTGGATCGCTTACGTCGAGATGAGCTCCAACGGCACTGCCGTCACCCTGATTTATCGATGCCGCGATGCGTTCGATCAAATCACCTTGGATGTCGCCCAGGACCACATGCGCGCCCTCTTTTGCAAAGACACGCGCGCAAGCCTCGCCGATGCCTTGGGCGGCGCCGGAGATGATCGCAACTTTTCCTGCCAACCGCATGACCTACTCCCGATTTGACGCGATCAATGTTCTTGAGGACGCATGATGTTTAAGGACATGATCCAGCATCTGCTCCAGGTCGGCCCAAAGATCGCTTGCCGCTTCCAGGCCGACGCTTACCCGCAGATAGGTCGCGGCACCTTCGCGCTGCTTCAGGTGCCGATCAGCGCCGATCTCCATCGGAGCAATGATGCTTCTGGTGCCACCCCATGAGGCTCCAATGGCAAAGGTTTTCACACGGTCGATTGCTTCATCGATTCGATCGGCGGCCACATCGGGCAGCTGGATGCTGAAAACACCGGCACTTCCTCTGAAATCGCGCTTCCAGACGTAATGTCCCGCGCATTCGGGAAGAGCTGGATGCAAGACTTTGAAGGGATAGCGGTTGGCTATGCGCGCAGCGAACTGGAGTGCCTTGTCACCAGCATGCTGCAGGCGGACGGCCATGGTCTGTATGCCTCTGATTGCGAGGGAGCATTCATCGGGTGAAACCCCGACACCCAAGATGCTCAACGAGCGCCGTATGCGCTCGTGGAGGCCGGGCTCGTTGGTTACAATTGCGCCCAGCAAAAGGTCGGAATGACCGCCGCAATACTTTGTCAGGGCTTCAGACACCAAGTCGGCGCCAAGCTCGAGCGGCCTGCACAGAAGGCCTGTCGCCCAGGTGTTGTCGCAACCAACGAACGCGCCCGAAGCCTTCGCAAGCCGGGAGAGCTCGGGAATGTCGGCGACTTCCATCGTGGTCGAGCCAGGAGACTCCAGCCAGACAAGCTTCGTGCGGCCAGGTTGGATGCGTGCCTGCATATCCTGCGGATCTGCCGGATCAAACAGCTCGGCTTCGATGCCGAGTGTCGACAAGATCTCACGGCAAAACTGCTTGACTGGCGGATAGACGTTGTCAGCAACAAGAAGGTGGTCACCCGTCGAAAGGATGGCCAGCATCGCAAACGTGATTGCCGCCTGACCAGAGGGAACAACGATAGACCGGCGAGCGCCGTGGAGCGAGGCGATTTGTTCTTCCAGGGCCCTGGTGGTCGGCGTTCCGGACAGGCCGTACGTGTACCCGTCGGGGGCACGGTCTGCACGGTGACGATAGTCGGAGGCGGTTGGGAAAAGGATCGTCGAGGCGCGATAGACAGGTGTTGACAGGCTGGCGAAGCCATCGAGATGGGCTGCGGGCGAGATCACGCACAGCGTCTCACGGTGAGCCTGACTTGGCGACATGTTGCGCTCCGCAGCTGGCTCGTAACCCCGATTGGAACCACTGAGCCCGTTTTGAAAAGGCGCCTTAGGTGGCAGCTACTGTTCCTTTTATCGGAACGGTGATATTAAAAACGGAACGATTTGGCATGTCAAGCCTCTTTCACCCAAACGAATCGGCGTTTTTCGCATTTGACACAGAGGGCGCACTGCATCAAAAATACATGGTATTGTTGCAAATATAGGAACATTTTCACTAATGACCCCCTTGCTGCGCGAACAAAGCGTATTGGGACGGCAATGCCGGGATAGATTTTTCACGTTGAATCCGGACCTCGATGCCGTCGTCACTGATGACCCGGTCCACATCGGCTATCTTTCAGGATACCGGTCCGTCTTGCAGGACATGCCGCCATACACGCAGATGCTCGTTGCTACCCGCGACAGCATCTTTCTCGTCACCGGGGCGAGTGACGCACCAGCGGCATTGGAGGTGTTGTCCGACCCCAACTCAATATGGAGGTATGGAGCCTTCTTCGTCTTCGAGTCGGAAGGCGATGCGACCTTCGCAAGCTTGCCGCCACCTAGCGCGTCCCCGGCCCTTGCATTGGCGACTGTGCTGTCAAATCTAAACAGTGTGAAGCGTATCGGACATGACCTCGGCAGATTGGAGCTGAACGCGGTTGTCGAGACGGCACTGCCGGATGCGGGCCAATGCCCGATAGCCGAGCGCCTGCGGCGTTGCAGGGCCGTCAAGCTGCCGGGCGAGCTTGAGGTCATGCGCTATGTGTCCAAACTGACGGACACGGCGATAACGTCCATCATCGATTTGGTGCGACCAGGAACAACCGAGGTCGAAATCGCCGCTGAGATATCGAGGCATGTCACGCTCGGCGCCGGCGTGCCCAGGTTCCTTGTTGTCACGTCGGGCGAACGCGGGTCGCGAGTCGATGCCTACGCCAGCGATCGCGTCCTGCAGCTGGGCGACATTGTTCGGTTGGACATTGGTGTGTCAGTCAATGGCTATTACTCGGACATGGCTCGCACATACGCTGTGGGAGATCCCGGCTTCCTAGCCGTCGAAAGATATGAAGCGTTGTTGCGTGGTGAACTGGCGGAATTGGACATTGTGCGCGCCGGCATCCCTGCCAAGACGGTCTTCGAGGTAGCAATGCGAGAGGTTAGGGCCGGTGCCTTGCCCAACTATCAACGCAACCACTGCGGTCACGGGCTAGGGCTTCGTCCACATGAATTCCCGCTCATTGGACCGGCCAGCGAAACCATTCTCGAGGAGGGCATGGTTCTCTGTCTGGAGACACCTTATTACGAGATCGGATGGGGAGGGATGATGGTCGAGGACACGGTGATCGTTACTGCTACCGGCAGCGAACTGCTTACAAACTCGCCTCGCACCCTTTGTCTTACCCCCGAGCCAAGTCGCCAGCGCAAAATACGTCGATAAAACCAGTGGCACCATCGAATGTCTAAAAGCCAGTCGCTTGAACGTGGTTTGGAACTCCTGGAAGCCGTTAATCAGGCAGAACGCCCGATCGGCACAAGGGAACTTGCCCGGTTACTGGATTTGAGCCCTGCAATCGTCCAGCGGCTCGTGAACACGCTCGCGGAACGGCACTATTTGAGGCGGGACCCCGAAACCAGACGTTATACGATCGGCTATCAAACGCTTGCTTTCGGCGCGTCGTTGAGCAGACGCGATCAACTGCTGATAGAGGCACGTAAAGAGCTCAACGAGGTTTCGCGCAAACTTCGTGTCGATTCGTTTATGGCCTCCTTGCAGGGGCGCCGCGCCATTTACCTGATGTGCCTGACAGGATTGGCACCTATCACCGTACCGGTCGAGCCCGGCGACATGATCCCCCTGCACTCGACGGCAATCGGAAAGTGTCTTCTTTCATCTTTGCCCGAGTCCGAAGCCCTTGAAATCCTTGGTACCGGTCCCCTGCCCGCCATAACGAAGAAAACGATCACCGACCCATCAGTGCTGCTGCGGGATCTGCAACTGACCCGGGAACGCGGATACGCGATCGTTCAAGACGAAAACATCGAAGGCATGACGTCGGTGGGTGCCTTGATCAAGCAATCCGAGCACGCGCCTCTGACGGCAATTAGCCTGTCGTTTTCACCGTATTTTTCCAAAGATATCGACGTCGAAGAAGCGGCGGCTATCATCACTGCCGCCGCCCCGCCCCCCCGCGGCGCATTAGCCGCGCGGTCCCATAGCCAGCCGTATCGCACTTCACCTCCAGCGCAAACCCGACCGCGAGGTAAGGATACCGAGAGGTCCTACCCGGAGGGAATATTCGACGGACCCCAACCGTGGCTACCACATTCATCGCATGCCGATACGCAGGCCCATGATTTCCGGAATCTGTGCAATTGACCGGGCAATGACTGGAGGTGTCTTTTGGACGTCCTCGAAGTCTTCGCAGGTCACGATTGCGTTGCGGATGAGGCGACCTCCGACAAAGCGGAAAGGCTCTGGGGGGAAGTTGAGCGGATCGCGCTGGCTGAACGGAGACATGAACCAGTGGTCTTTCGCGTCGAGGACGCGAGACGTGAGGCATTCGCCGGCAATGCAAGTCGCATTAATCCCGTGCCCCGAATATCCGGAACCATAGTGTATTCGAGTGCCTGGCAAGGTGCCGAAGTAGGGTAAACGGTCCGACGACACCTCGATGGGCCATCCCCAAGATGCTTCTATTCCTCCTTGCGCGACGCCAGGAAAAAATCGCTGAAGCCCGAGCGCCGCGCGTTTTGCGCTCTTTGGGTCTTGACGCAGGGAAACATCGTCATGGCGCTTGCCGAATGCGATAGGCCCCGACCCCGAGCCCATGAGCATGCGCCCGTCCCGCGTCCTACGGAAGTAATGGGTAAACATGCGAAGGTCGGCAAGGCCCCGCGCCTCGGTGTAGTTTGCCCGCTCCAGCTCGGTCTCATTGGGGGCTGACATGACTGGAAAACTCGAGAAGAGCGTGGTTGACCTCGCAACTTGAGGTACCGACATTACGCCTGTGTAAGTCGCCAAAACGACATCGCGCGCTACAGCTGAACCGCGCCTTGTCAGCACGCGATGCGCGCCCTTGCCCTGGATCGCTGTGACCGGCGTATCCTCGAAGACTTCAACGCCTGCTTTAATCACCGCTGATCTTAGCGCATTGGCAAGGCGGGCTGGATTGACGGTCGCTCCTTCCTCGAAGAACAAACCTTCGACGAAGCGCGGAGAGCAGCAATATTGTGCAAGCTTGCCGATCGGAAGCCTTCGAACGGTTTCGGCAACGCCGAGCGCCCGCGATATCGCAAGGAAGCTTTCGAGTTTTCCCTGCTGGCCGGCCGTCGTTGCAACACGCAGGTATCCCTTCTCCTCCCACCACACATCTCGTCCGGGCTTGTTTGCGAACTTGCTCAACTTGCGCTGAGCCAAAGTTCCAAGCCGGGCTGCTTCCACAGCTTTGTCCGGACCAAATAGCGGCACGAGGGTGGTCAAAGCCCCCCAGTAGCCGTGAACATTCCCGCCGTTGCGGCTGCTTGCCCCATCTCCGCACCGATGAGCTTCAACGATCGCGATTCGCGTTCGCGGGGCCCTTTCCAACAGAGTCAGCGCTGTCCACAGACCAGTGAACCCGCCCCCCACAACGACGATGTCGAAATGATGCTCGCCCGTCATCGACGGCTGGTTCGGCACCATGGACCCTTTGCGAAGGTCATGCTGCCACCACGAGTATTCATCTTCGATAGTTGCGTCGATTGCAGAGAGCAGCTCCAGCTGTCTCATCCAACCATGCCCTTGCGGTTGCCGCGAATGAAGTCTGCGGTTCGCTCGCCGATCATGATGGTTGGCGCGTTCAGGTTACCTGAGACGACGCGGGGCATCACTGATGTGTCAGCAACCCGCAAACCATCGATCCCCCGCACCCGCAACTGCGTGTCAACGACCGCCATGTCGTCATTTCCCATCCGACAGGCGCCACAGGGATGAAGCGCGCCTTGCCCGGTGTCGCGAACGAACTGCATTCGTTCGGCCTTGGTCTTGAGCACTTCCCCTGGGCGGTAGGGTCGGGAGACATACTTCTCCATTGAGCGCTGCATCAGAATTTCTTGGCCGATCCGCACGCCTTCGGCGAGGCATTCGACATCGTATTGCTCGGAAAGGTAATTTGGGTCGACCGCCGGAAAGACCGTCGGGTCCGAGCTCTTGAGCCTGACCCATCCTCTGGACCTCGGACGGGACTGATAGACATTGGTCGTGCAGCCATTGCCGCTGGGTACCGATTCAGATCCCTCTTCGACACCGGCTCCAGGTAGGAAATGATACTGCAGGCTCGGCAACGGATCGTTTGCGTCTCCATACCACAGCAGGCCACCTTCGCAGATGTTGGATGTAACAGGCCCATTGCGGAACAAAGCGTATTGCAGGCCTGCCGCGATCTGCCATCGCAGTTTCTTGTACTTGTCGTATGAGTGAGCGCCTGTCAGCTCGTAGATCAGGAACATGTCGAAATGGTCCTGGAGATTTTGTCCCACGCCTGGCAGGTCGTGAACCACCCGGACACCGGATTCCTTGAGGTGGGCGGCTGGGCCGATACCTGAAACCAAGAGAAGGTGGGGCGAACCGATCGCACCAGAGCACACAACGACCTCGCTGTTTGCTCGCGCGCTAATCACCTGACCCTTGCGAAGGTATTGCACGCCGACGGCCCGGCCATTCTCGACAATGATTTTCAGTGCTTTGGATCGGGTTTGGACCGTCAGGTTCTTACGATGACGCGCTGGTTTCAGATAGGCCGTGGCTGCGCTACAACGGAGCCCGTTCCTCATCGTCAATTGATAAAAACCTACACCGGCCTGCGAGCCCGAGTTGAAATCGGGGTTGAAGTTAATACCGAGCTCCTGGGCCGCTCTTGCCCAAGCTTTTGTCAGGTAGTGGGTGTGTTGCTGGTCGGAAACGCCAAGCGGCCCGCCTACACCGTGGACCTCTCCGCTGAAACGCTCGTTGTCCTCGGCTTTCTTGAAATACGGAAGGACATCCTTGTAGCTCCACCCTTCGCACCCGTCCGCGGCCCAAGTGTCGTAATCTTGCGGACAGCCACGCATATAGACCATGGCGTTGACAGAGCTGCCGCCACCAAGCACACGCGCCTGCACGAACTCAGGCGTGACGCCGCCTTGGTGGACCTGAGGCTCGATACGGTACCGGGTAAGCATATTGCCCTTGGACGTCTTGTAGTAGGTCACGGGCATATGGATGTAGGGGTTCCAGTCGCTATCCCCCTGCTCCAGAAGCAGTACCTGGCTAGCGCTGTCTTCGCTCAAACGGGACGCAATCGTGCACCCGGCGGATCCACCGCCCACAACGATGTAATCGTACATGAAAATTCTACCCTTCGGCGACAGCAGAGCTGCCGCGGTTTTCAATCTGCTAGAACGACGACTGATTCCGGCTTCCAGCTAAGGCCTACGTCGGAGCCCACGGAGAAACGGATGCCGCTTGCCGAGCGGGACTCTTGGCATTTGAAGAGTGTCCCGTTCGAGTGACGCACCTTGTAGACCACTCGACTGCCAATGAAGGTCACGTCCTCCACCTTGCCCGAGAAAGAGTTCTTTGCACCGGTTCCCGATCCCGCCGACGCGATTTCGATTGATTCCGGACGAATTGACACATGCACCTTCGAACCGTTTTCCAGAGGAGGCTGTTCGCCGACAAATGACGGTCCCACAGGCGTGTCCACGACCAGCGCCCCATCGTTTGCGCGCACTTGGCCCGTCACCAAGTTTGTCTCGCCGAAGAACTTTGCGCAGAACAGCGTCTTGGGAGCGCCATACATTTCGTTGGGTGTACCTATTTGCTCGATGGCGCCTTTGTTGAGCAGGACCACGCGATCGGACAGGATCATCGCCTCATCCTGATCGTGGGTGACGTAGATGAAGGTGGTCCCTGTTTCGACGTGGATGCGCTTGAGCTCGTCGAGCATGTGATGCCTGATCTTGAGATCGAGGGCCGCAAGTGGCTCGTCGAGGAGGAGGACTTGTGGCTTGTTCACCAGCGCGCGCGCGAGCGCGACACGCTGTGCCTGGCCGCCGCTGATTTCACCGATCCAACGGTTCCTGAACTCCTGAAGCTGGACGAGTTCAAGCATCGCGTTGACTTCGGCGTTGATCCTCTCCTTGGGGTGGCCCTTGATCCGAAGGCCGAATGCGACGTTGTCGAAGACGTCAAGATGCGGGAACAGGGCATAGCGTTGGAACACCATATTCACCGGGCGGCGTTCTGGGGGGACAGCTGTGACGTCACTGCCACCGATCAAGACCTTTCCCGAGGTAGGAGTTTCAAACCCAGCAGCAATTCTCATCAGGGTAGACTTGCCGCAGCCGCTCGGGCCAAGAAGCGTCAGGATCTCGCCCTTGCGTACGCTGAGGCTGACATTCTCCAGACCCGTGAATGCGCCCCACCGCTTGGTGATGTTGATCAATTCGACGATGTTGTTAGGCATTCTTGGATCCCCTTATTCTTCTGTCATTCGCGATGCGACAGCGCGTTTGCGCTGCATCCACATGGAGAGGCCGCCAGCCGACAGCACCAGGATCGAAAGCGCGAGCGCTAGAACACTTGCCGCGTTGATCGAGGGATCGACTGTCTTTCTGAGCATCGACCAGATGAAAATGGGAAGGGTCGTGTCATTGCCGCTGACGAAGACCGTGATGATGAATTCGTCGAACGAAAGCGCGAACGTGAGAATCGCTGCGCCGATGATCGTAGGCAACAGGATCGGAATGGTGACCAGCCTGAACGTCTGGAATTGGGTGGCGCCCAGATCGCGGGCCGCCTCTTCCAATGATTGGTCGAAATAGGTGATGCGTGAGCGCATCGTCTCGACGAAGAAGGGCAGCGTGAACAGGATATGCGCGATCGTCACGGTAACGAGCGAGCGAGGCAGGCTGATTTGAGCGAACAAAGTGACGAGCGCGATGCCCAAAAAGAGTCCCGGCAGCCCGATGGGCATGAAGTTCAGGAATTCGAACGCTGTGCGGAACTTGCCGCTCATCCGGATCAGGGCGAGCGCGGTAAGCGTTCCCAGTATGGTCGTCCCGATAGATGTAAGAATTCCAACCCGAACGCTGTTCCAGAGGGACGTGAGGAAGCCTTCGTTGACAAACAGCTGCGCGTACCACCTCAGGCTGAGGCCTTCCATGGGAAAGACCAAGCCCGGAGTGCTGTGGAAGCTAAACAGGACGATGATCGCGATGGGAGCGAAGAGGAACAATAGATAGGCAGAGAGGTAAGTTCGCAGCATGTCGATCACCCGTGATACCGCCGGCCTGGCGCCAGGCGGGCAAAGCGGAGGATGGCAACGACCAGGATGTAGACCACGAAGAAGGTCGCCATCATGACGAACGCCATCGCGGAACCGAGGGGCCAGTTTCCCGAACTGCGGAATTGGTCCGCTATCAGCAAACCGCTGGTCACACCTTCGCGGCCGCCAAGCAGTTGGGGAGTGAAATAGTCGCCGGCGGCGAGGATGAAGCTGAACATGAAGGATCCGACGATGCCTTTGTAGGTCATCGGGAGGATGACCTTATAGAGAACCGTCAAACCACTCGCGCCGAGGTCGCGGGCTGCCTCGAGATATTCCTTTCTAACGTCTCGCATTGATGAGACCAGGATCAGCAGCGCGAAGGGAAGCATGATGTGGATCAGCGTGATGACAGTCGCGAACGGGCTGAAGAGGATAATTTCAACCGGCTTGCTGACTATCCCGGTGCCCATCAGGAAAGAATTGATAACGCCGTTCGTGCCGAGAATTGTCCGCCACGCGTAAACGCGGACCAGATAGCTGGAGAACCAGGACAGAAGGACCAGGTACAAGATGATGTTGGTTCGGGCCCGATACACGAGGTAATACGCGACGGGAAAACTCAGAATGACCGAAAAGAACGCGGTGAAAAATCCGTTCTTCAAACCCACCCATGTCGCCTGCCAGAATCCTCGTGCTTCGAAAATCCTCGCATAGTTCTGGACGTTCCAAACGGGCTCGATCACGAACGAGCGCGCCATGAAGAAGCTGGTGATGAATAGGATGACCACCGGCAGCACGAAGAAAAAAAGAAGATAAGACAGCGGCACAGCTGCAAGACCGAAGCCTTTTGGCATGGCAAAAGTCCAGCTCGTACGCCGTTTCATCTTCGTCGTGGCCTCGAGGTAGTCAGATGCAGTAGCCATAGGCCGTGGTTCCCGTCCGCTTCGCCAGTCAATGACGGCGGTTTTTTGTTTTGCGGCCGTGGGCCGCCTGCGTTGTTCAAAAGTTCATGTGCGACCGACGGACCAGCCTCTTCGATGCCGTTAGATGTGGGTCTGCATCAACTGTCTGCTGAAGCCACCACAACTCAAACCGGGATCCTCATCGCCTCCCCACCATGCCGAAGACATTGAGGCGGTCCACCGCAATAGCTTCCAGAGGCCCAGCCGTACCGGGCGTGGCACTACAATGTAGACCCTTGGAAATGGGGTCCGCTATCGCCTTTCTCCCAATCGTCGCCTTGCTTGGCTCCCGTCATTGCGAGTGGGCGCGGATCACCGCGCGCCTCGCATTTTTCATTCAGCTGCCTGCAACGTCTGGCAGTGCTGACGCAAACGCGGCATCACTTCGGTCGAGAGCAGTTCCATGGAACGCTTGTGGATTGCCGGCTGGTCCCAATCCTTCTGCGTCATCAAGAGTTCGCCAAATGGGCCACCAACTTCGTCGACGAAGGCTACGAGCTTATCGAGAACGGTTTTTGGCGAGCCGGAAATCACCATCCAGTCCAGGCAATTTTGCACCGTGACATCGCTATCGAGCGTATTCATGGATGGCTTGAGGACGCCGAGCAGCTTGAAAGCTGCCATGTCCTCCACGATGTACTCGTAGTACCAGCGATAGGATGAGGTGTCGGTTGCGATGTAGTCAGCCGCGGCTTGGTCGGAGTCGGTGACCAGGATTGAGCGGGCGATGCGCCATTTATTGCGGTCAGGGCGCCGTCCAGCCTTCTCGCAGCCAATTGCATACTGCTCCCAATGGGTCTTCACATTCGCAACAGGCGTAAAATTGGCTGATACGATGCTCCAGCCCTGTTCACCAGCTTGACGGGCGCTGGACGAGGACGGGCTCATGACCGAAATGGCCAGCTCCGGATACGGCTTCTGATACGGCTTCAGCATCGGCCCGAACCCCAGACTTGGGATCAGCGTCTTCTCCACCACCACATCCCAGTACTTGCCCTTGATGTTGTAGGGAGGCTCGGAAGCCCAGATCTTGTGGATGATGGAGATGGATTCAGTCGTCATCTCGGCTCGATTCTTCTCGCTCGTGCCGAACAGTTCCATGTCGGTGATCAGCCCGCCAGGTCCGACGCCCATGATGTACCGTCCTTCGGACATATGGTCGAACTGTGCGATCTGGCCCGCCAGACGGGCCGGATGGTGTTGAGGAAGGTTGAGCACCCCCGTCGCGAACTTGATCTGCTTGGTCGAATGGATAAGGGAGCCAAAGAACTGAAGCGGATCTGCGATAGGCTCGCATGAGCACGTGATGTGTTCGCCGACCCAGACTTCCGAGAACCCGAGCCTGTCTGCCAGAATGACTGCTTCTCGGTCTTGCTTCAGCAGCTCAGTGAAATTGCGCCGCTGATCGTGGAGCGGCATCATGAATAGACCGAGATCCATCGAATTTCTCCCTACACGCTGAGATCGGCCTGCCCGACCTGCGTGATGTATTCTGCAAGGCGCGTGCCAATTCGAAAAAACTGTTCGATCACATTGGCTTAGGGATGGCGTCCACCCCGCATATGATGAGTCTCAGACGATAAGTCGCCGTCTCAGGCATGAGAAAGAAGGACTATGTTAGTAAGACTCGCGCAACAGTCTCGCGCAAAGCCACCAAATCAAGCCCGCCAACGTATGTGCCCCGCAAAGCAGTGGTTAGCGGCCCCAGGTCCTTGTCTGTTACAGGCATGGCTAAACAAGACGCCAATGCCCCAGACGCTCCAGACTTGCGACCAACGGCGGCGTGGTCGACAGTCATCGAGTGCCGTCTGCTCCTCCGGCCAGTGGCACGAAACTTGCCGGACCGTGACTGCAAACCTGGGAGAGTTGAATGGCAGGCACAAAATTTGTCTACGTCGAAAACAAGCTCCCGGAAGCTTCTCCATACTACGTCGGGGAGGCCTCCGTGCGAAAGGCGCTGGCTGCGAAGGGCATGAGGGCCGACATTTCGGTCAGGCCCGAGTGTGATCCCGACTATGAACGGCTGTCGGCGGCGGATTACTTCATCGGCTCCGGTTTCGATCCAGATCGGATCAGAAATTATGGAAAAAGGCTGCGCTTCATTCATTGCACGAGCGCGGGAGTAGAAAAGTACATGCCGCTGGATTGGCTCCCACAGGGGGCCAATCTCACCAACAGTAGCGGTGTCCATGCGGACAAGGGTGGTACCTTTGGCGCCATGGCCGTATTGATGGCAATTGAGGAGGTACCGCGGCATGCGTTCAATCAACGCCGCAGCATTTGGGATCCGCGATTAACCACCGGTGTGAAGGATAAAACCGCACTGTTCGTGGGAACCGGCGCATTGGGGTCCGCGATCGCCCGCAAAGTGAAACCATTCGGCGTGACCGCTCTGGGCATCAGCAGATCGGGTGCAGCAAACGCTGATTTCGACGAGGTTTGGACCTCGGACAGACTCGATGACCTCCTCCCGAAAGCTGACTGTCTGGTGATGTCATGTCCACTGACCCGCGAAACCCGCGGGCTGATCTCAGAGGAAAGGCTGGCGCTCATGAAGGCCGGTGCCAGCGTCTTCAATATCGCCCGTTCCGGGGTGATGGACTACAAGGCGCTCATTGCAGCCCTGAAGGAGGGCCGCATCGGTTGCGCGATCCTGGATGTGTTCGATCAGGAGCCGCTTTCACCCGACGACGAGCTTTGGGAGGCGCCGAACCTTATGATCTTCCCTCACATTTCCTGCGACGACCACGACGGATACATCGATCGCTGCTTGAGCATATTTGCCGAGAACGTCCGTCGGTTGGAAGCGGGCGAGGACCTTCTGAACGTTGTCGATCCCATTGCCGGGTATTGAGCGTAACTCGGCAATACCGACCTTCTTGGACGCCGCAAAGCTGTCATTGGCATTTCACGCAGTGTCTTCGGTGCTGGAAGGTATGAGGCCCTTCATCAGCACGCGAGATCGGCTCGACACGCGCTTTAGTTCGGCGCGTTCAACGACAATTGATGCTGCTTGACCTTCCGGTAGAAGGTCGCCCGACTCATACCCAGCGCGTTCGCCCACGACATGACATCGCCCTCGCGCTCGATGACCCGGGCCATTTCCTCGCGCTCGGCTCGCAAGGCGGCGAGCTTATGAGCAGTCAATGGCTTTGCAGGATCGCGCGCCAGCGTCCGTTTGTTCGAGGCGGGTTCGCAAGGGCCTGTCACGCCCCATTGCCGGTCATCGCCGTATCGCAGGGCTCCTTGGCCATTTTGCGGGTCGGCCTCGATCGGAGGGGGAGCCATCGGAGTGCTGGCGGCTGAAATCATCAAGTCGCCCAGTTCGATTCTGCCGCCCTCGGCTAGGCGGGCGGCCCGGGTAAGCACATTCCGAAGCTCCCTGATATTTCCTGGCCAATCGTGTTCGAGGAGCGCGGCGCGAGCAGTGACACTCATCAGCAGCGGCTTTCCCTCTGAAACCTGCTCCAGAATGGTCTCGATGATGAAATCGAGATCTGTCCTTTCTCTCAGAGGGGGAACGGTAATGATCGTGCCCGCCAGACGGTAGAACAAATCTTGTCGGAACGTTCCCTTGGAGACCTTTTCCGCCAGATTCTGGTGCGTGGCTGCAATGATCTGGACGTCGACCATTCTGGCCTTGCCGGAACCCAACGGCATCACTTCCTGGGTTTCAAGGAAACGCAGTAGCCTCGTCTGTAGCGCCAGCGGCATGTCGCCGATCTCATCAAGGAAAAGCGTTCCTTTGTCGGCTTCCACGATCCGGCCAGCGTTTCCGTCTTTGTTTGCCCCGGTGAACGCGCCGCTACTGTACCCGAAAAGCTCGCTGTCGATCAGGGATTCCGGCACCGCGCTGCAGTTGAACGCGACGAACGGTCCCGCCCCCCGCTCACTTTCCTGATGCAAGGCGCGCGAAAGGGTATCTTTGCCAACCCCTGTCTCGCCGAGAAGCAGTAAGTGAAGCCCGCAGCCGAATACCTTACGGAGTATCTCCAGGTTACGCTTCATCTGCGGGTCGTTTCCCGCACATTCGGCCAGCGTTGCGATCCGCCTAGCCTGCTTCAATGGCACCCGTTGCACGGAAAGGTTCTTTCCGGAAACGGTTGCCATTGAAGTGGGACGCTGAAAAGTTATACCGAGCGCTTCCCCACTGCCCAGCGGCCTGAGTTCCCGTACAGTCTCGCAAAGGGCATCCAGTGTAGGATTGCCCCGCGATTTCTCAAACACGCCCCATAGGCTTCTGGAACCGACGGTCGAGTCGTCGAGACGCAACAGCGCTCGCGCAGCCCGTGTAGCACCAACTATCCGATAGTCTGCATCGAAGGCGACCATCGCCGGTGTAGCCTGATCGCCCGCGATGGTGAGTATAAAGTTCTTGCGGAAAGTGTCGCGAAAATACCTGTTCTCCAGGCGGTGAGCGGTGATTTGGGCCACACCCGCAACTACACGGTGGGCCAATTGAGGCAGTCCCGGGTTCTGGGTGGAGAGGTTGATTATCCCCAAGACTTGACCATCGGGTCCAAAAAAGGGTGCTGCAGCGCAAGCCTGACCCGTGAGGTCCGCATACAGATGGTCGGCCAGATAAACTGCAGCAGGTGCCAGCATCGCCAAGGCGGTTCCGATGCCGTTGGTCCCCCCTACCCTCTCCGACCAAACCGCTCCGACGCGATCGGAACTGCAATAAAAGGTGGAATCCCGACTCCGTCTTTCGCTGATTATGACACCGTTGCTATTGGCGATATGGGCGCTGTAGCCGCCACCTTCAATCATCGACAGGGTGGCTTCCAACTCTTTGCCGGCGAGCGCGATGTCGTTGTCGAAGATGTCGTTCTCGACCTTCAGTTCCTGCGGCGACAGATCGATAAAATTTGGCCGTGACGGGTCGAGTTTATACTCGTGCAGGCATCGAGCCCATGACTCGGTCCGCCAAGCCGCATCGCCCTTGTCGCCTCCCGCAAGGACGGCTCGCTCGATCACCTTGAAATGGTCGCCTGCGTCCTGCATTCGGCCTTTGTTCCCGAAACGGAGCGTGAACTCTGCGCGCGATTGTCGATCAATGTCAATGCAAAGGCAGGAGTCTCATCATTCTCGATTTTGAGACGATTTTGAGACCAATGCTTTCTACGCAGTCGGAGGCAACCTGCGCCATTCCACGGGATCGCACGAATTGGCACATGTCTTGCGTGACATGGCTTGTTCACAAATCTGCAGGAGCAGGCGCGTTGCGCCTTGGAGGCATTGAATGACCTACGAGAGTGTTAAGCTCTACATCGGAGGCACGTGGGCGGAATCTTCGGACAAGAAGGTCTGGGACGTCTCCAACCCTGCGACGGGCGAGAGTATCGGCTCGGTTGAACTGGCTTCACGCCATGACCTTGAACGCGTGGTCGAGGCTGCCGTGCAAGGGTTCAAGGTCTGGAGCCGTACTTCGCCGTATGAACGCAGCAAGATCATTCGCAAGGCCGCGTCCTTGTTGCGTGAACGCCTGGAGGCTATCGCCACGACCCTGACTTCCGACGCTGGCAAGCCCCTGGCGGAAGCGCGGCTGGAAATCAATTCCTGCGCCGATCTGCTCGATTGGTTCGCCGAAGAGGGGCGCCGAACCTACGGTCGTGTCATCCCCGCCAGATCCCTCAGTGTCCAGCAAATTGCCCACAAGGACCCTGTCGGTCCGGCTGTCGGATTCACGCCCTGGAATTTTCCCGCAAGCCAGATCATTCGAAAGCTGGGACCAGCCGTCGCCGCTGGCTGTTCGATCATCATCAAGGGCCCGGAAGAGGCCCCGGGAGCAGCCGCGGCGCTGTTTCGCTGCTTTGACGAGGCTGGCTTCCCGGCCGGAGTCGTCAATCTGGTGTTCGGCGTTCCGGCCGCGGTCAGTGAGTTCCTGGTTCCGCATCCTGCGATACGCAAGATATCGTTTACAGGGTCAGTGGGAGTGGGCAAGCACCTCGCCTCGCTCGCAGGATCCCACATGAAGCGCGTTACCATGGAGCTTGGGGGACACGCGCCCGTCATCATCGCAGACGACGCCGATATCGATACCGCCACCACAGCGCTTGTCGCCTCGAAGTTCCGGAATGCTGGCCAGGTTTGCATTTCGCCAACCCGTTTTCTTATCCAGGAGAACGTCCATGATGAGTTCGTGGACGTGTTCGTCCGCAAGGCGGCGGCGCTGAAGGTCGGCGACGGCCTTGCGGAGGGCACGCAGATGGGCCCGCTTATCAGCGAAAGGCGGCGCACGGCCGTTGAAGGACTGATTGAGGATGCGACTGCTAAAGGCGCGAAGATTGCTTTGGGCGGTTCTCGCGTCAACAATCGCGGCTTCTTCTTCGCTCCGACGGTTCTTACGGGCGTGACAGCCGACATGAGGGCCATGAACGAGGAGCCTTTCGGTCCCCTCGCTTTGGTGCGGCGCTTCTCTGACATCGACGAGGCGCTCGAAGAGGCTAATCGCCTGCCATTTGGCCTCGGTTCGTATGCCTGGACGCGGAACGCCCAAACGGCACGTCGTTTCGGTCAAGGCATCCAGGCGGGAATGGTCTCCATCAACCACATCGGACTGGGCCTGCCGGAAACGCCGTATGGCGGCGTGAGGGACTCTGGCTACGGCTACGAAGGCGGCATCGAAGCGCTCGAAGGCTATTTGAACACGCGCTTCGTGAGCCACGACATGAACTGAAGTGACGGGACGCCCCAACGGGCCGCGTGGAGGAGGACGAGCATGATCAATTCAGATGACTTCAGGGAGGCGATGCAGCGGTTCCCCGGCCCGGTAACTGCTATCACGACAATCGAGGACGGTATTCCCGCGGGGCTCATGGCTACAGCTGTTTGCAGCCTGTCGGCCGACCCACCGTCGTTGATCGCTTGCGTAAACAAGACCGCCACTGCGCACGACGCCATTCTGCGACAGGGCTTCTTCGGGGTGTCGGTCCTGCCTGATGCGCTAAAGGCTTTCGCAGATCACTTCGCCCGGGCAAGAGGCGCGGACCGCTTCGAGGGCGCGCTGTGGATAATGCAAACGACCGGCGCTCCGTTGCTGGCCGGAGCGACCGTTGCCTTCGACTGCCGCATCGCGAAGGTTCATGAAGGCTTCAGCCATTCGATCCTTATCGGGGTCATCCACGACATCCTTCTGCCGAACGAGAATGCGAACCGATGCCTTCTTTGGCACCGGAAGGGCTTCGTCAGCGTTGCCGCGCAGGACCGCGAGGAACAGCCTTCCTGAACCTCTGCCGCTGATATCGCGATATCTTGAGCAGTTAGGCCAAGGCAATCGGCGCACGGAGCAGAAAAGCCGCCGCTCGATGCTGTGTGTGAAAAGAACGGCACTCGCCGCTGGGTATTTGGCAAGCCATTCTGCTCGTTGTACTGCGTGCTTTTCACGAACGGATGGCATCCCGCCGCAACATGCCGACTTTGACAGTCGTAACTGACGTTCTGATCCTTCGGCGAACCTAGCCGGCGCCTGAAGCCGGATCAGTCAACCTGAGCCTTTAGGCCCGAAGCCTCTATCCCGGCGACCGCGGCAATTTCATCGTTGTCGGAGGTGTCTCCGCTAACTCCAACTGCTCCCAGCAATTTGCTTTCGCCGTCAATTATCAGCACTCCGCCAGGCACGGGGACGATGCGCCCGCCGGACACCGCATTCAAACCCTCGATGAAATGAGGGCGCTCGAGAGCGGCAGCGTGTAGCCAACGCGATCCCTTGCCAACCCCGAGAGCCCCGTACGCCTTGCCCGCGGAAATCTGATGTCTCAGCATCGAGGCGCCGTCTTGCCGCTGAAACGCTTTCAGGTGCCCGCCAGCATCGAGCACGGTGATCGCGAGAGGTTTCATCTGCGCTTCCTTCGCCTTGGCCAGCGACGCGGTGATGATGGCATTTGCGACATCCAAGCTTAGTTCCGACACGATGGGCCTCCAAATGTTCCATTGATCATGATGACGGACTGGTTCAGGCGGTGGGCTTGGCTTTCAGCTCCAGCCTGCGCTTATGCAGAACCGGCTCCGTATAGCCGTTGGGCTGAACCGTCCCCTTGAACACCAGGTCGCAGGCGGCCTGGAAGGCGATTGAACTGTCGAAGTCCGGCGCCATCGGCCGGTAGAGCGGGTCGCCGACATTCTGGCGGTCGACGATCGCCGCCATGCGCTGCAGCGAATCCCTGACCTGGATTTCCGAGCAAACCTTGTGGCGCAGCCAGTTGGCGATGTGCTGCGAGGAAATGCGCAGCGTGGCGCGATCCTCCATCAGGCCGACATCGTTGATATCGGGCACTTTCGAGCAGCCGACGCCCTGGTCGATCCAGCGCACCACGTAACCCAGAATGCCTTGCGCGTTGTTGTCGAGCTCGCGCTGGATCTCGTCCGGCGTCCAGTTCGGCCGCACCGCCACAGGCACCGACAGGATGTCGTCGAGCTTGGCCTTCGGCCGGCTCTTCAGTGCCGCCTGCACCGCATGCACGTCGACCTTGTGGTAATGGGTGGCGTGCAGCGTCGCCGCCGTCGGCGACGGCACCCAGGCGGTGTTGGCGCCGGCCTTGGGATGCGCGATCTTCTGCTCCAGCATCGCCGCCATAAGGTCCGGCATCGCCCACATGCCCTTGCCGATCTGGGCATGGCCGGCGAGCCCGCATTCGAGGCCCGTATCGACATTCCAGGCCTCGTAGGCGGAAATCCAGGCGGCCTGCTTCATGTCGCCCTTGCGGATCATCGGGCCGGCTTCCATCGAGGTGTGGATCTCGTCGCCGGTGCGGTCGAG
>NZ_JARTVN010000038.1:0-268 GCF_029625795.1 Mesorhizobium sp. WSM4989
GCTTCCGGGTCGATGCGTGCGGCGCGCAGGGTTCGCGTATACGCCATGTACTTTGAATCCATGGCGTCACGCATGTGCCCGTCATTGAGCTGTGCGAAGGGTAGCGTGATCGACTGCGTCCCTAAGGTCAGAACGAGGTGGTCGAACGTGCCGATCTCACCGAAGAAATGGCGCAGATCAGCCTCATCGGCAGGTGAAACGACATGGCCGCGCGCCAAGGGGCCAAGCAACTGAGCTCTGGCTGCCGCACGCTCCCGCTGTCGTCCGG
>NZ_JARTVN010000039.1:0-266 GCF_029625795.1 Mesorhizobium sp. WSM4989
GTGAAAAATAACTTGCACAGTGAACCGGGCGTGTGTATGGTTCTGGGCATGGACGCAGCGAACATCGAAACGGTCAAAGCAGCAGTCAGCCGGATGACGATTGCAGTAGTAACAGCCTTCGCCCAATTGTGGGCGCCTGGCTCATGGGCAACCGACGGCTTAACGTTTCCCTCTCGACTCGAGCGTGCAATTCGCCGGGCAAGCGCAAGCAAGTGACGGGCAGCAGCAAAGGGCTCTACAAGGTATGACCACCACCTTCCGCCGCC
>NZ_JARTVN010000040.1:0-266 GCF_029625795.1 Mesorhizobium sp. WSM4989
GTTGGAGGGTTTCCTCATCACGGGCCATGCCCACGAAGCCGACCTCAGCTGACGGGATGAGGCGCATCATGCCCTCGAGCATTCCCAGGCCGGCGCGCAGAATCGGAACCACGAGGGGCTTAGGGCGGGTCAGGGCGACGCCCTCGGTGGCGGTGAGTGGGGTGGTGACGGTGGTTGGCTCGATGCGCACCTCGCGGGTGCCCTCGTAAGCCATGAGGGTGACAAGTTCCTCGACAAGCTGGCGGAAAACCGGGCTGGGGGTGTCT
>NZ_JARTVN010000041.1:0-265 GCF_029625795.1 Mesorhizobium sp. WSM4989
TCCTTGAGATGCTGTCGAGGGCTGGCCTTCCCAGTTCCTAGCCACATCGTTGGCGCAGACACCGTCATACGAAGCTGGAGGGTTCCGTCCTCCGCCCAGGCATCGAAAGCAGACGACGCGTTGGCAATTCCGGCCAGGTCGACCTATACGCTACCCTGCGATTGAGGTATTCGACGCCGCACGCCGTGGCGCCGGCCAGTCATCCGCCGATTTGCGGCTTGGGCCTATCATGGCGCGTGATAGAGCCCGTACGACGCGATCCAAC
>NZ_JARTVN010000042.1:0-262 GCF_029625795.1 Mesorhizobium sp. WSM4989
GGATTGGTCTTTTCCTCATCGCGGACGATCTCGACGCCGAGCGTGGCGATGTCCACCGCACTGTCCTCGAAAGGCCTGAGCGACGCGGCGATGATCCGGGGATCGATGGTCGGCAGGTCGCCCTGCACATTGACGATGGTTTCGACCTTGCGCCCAGGGTCGAGCGCGACCAGCGCCTCGTGGATGCGGTCGGAGCCGGATTCATGATCCATGCGTGTCATCACGGCCTCGAAACCGTGCGCGCGCACGGCTTGCGCCACGC
>NZ_JARTVN010000043.1:0-262 GCF_029625795.1 Mesorhizobium sp. WSM4989
AGCAAAGACGGCGCAACATCGGCAAAGAGTCCGCTTGAGTCGCTGCCGGTTGCTCGTCAGAGTCCGATGGTTGAGGCGTTGGCGAATCCAAAAGCCTTTCGAGGCGTTTCGGTTTCCGCCAGCAGGTTGCGGGTGGTTTAGATTGTGCCCTGCTTGACGACGAATGGGCAGGACGGCTCCTCGGCGGGCGGTGTGTAGCCGGTCACGTTTGAGCCTGGGACAGCGGACCAGCGTGCGGTTGGTGACATGTAGCTGCCTGGGT
>NZ_JARTVN010000044.1:0-261 GCF_029625795.1 Mesorhizobium sp. WSM4989
TGCAGACCTGGCTCGGCCTCAGCCCGTTCGCGGTGGAGCCCAAACGCGCGGCTTAGGAGAATCGGTGCATGTTAGGCGCGCCTGCGGCCCCTGTCATTTGCAAGGTGATAGGGTTGCACGAGGACTTCGGCGGGAATTTTCCATTCCTTGTTCAGTTTGAAGACCATATCCAGGGTGAGTGCGCGCTTTTTGTTCAACACCTCGGTCGCCCGGGGTGATGATCCGATCACCTCGGCTAGCGCCTTCCGCGACAGGTTGAAC
>NZ_JARTVN010000045.1:0-260 GCF_029625795.1 Mesorhizobium sp. WSM4989
CCCTTGGACCTGGCCCGGTGAGATGGCGCTCGACGCTCGACAATCAAACGGCTGCAGCGACTTGGTTACCCCCGCTCAAAGCAATGCCATTCCGCCGTCGACCCGCAGATTGACACCGGTGACAAAGCTGCTTGCGTCCGATGCCAGGAACAGAGCGGCTTTTGCCAGTTCTTCCGGCTGGCCCATTCGACCAAGGGGAATTGCTTCCGCCATGGACTTCTCGAAGGATCCACGCATTTCGGCCGGTACACCCAATTTGT
>NZ_JARTVN010000046.1:0-259 GCF_029625795.1 Mesorhizobium sp. WSM4989
GCCCAACCCCGTCAGGGCTTGCCGGGGTTGGCAACCATGTCCTGCTCGCGGCGTGACTGTGCCAGCCAGTTATACACCGCGCCGCCGGCCATCAAGATGGACGTGCCCAGAAACACCGAGCGCATGCCGAAATGACCACCGGCAAAGCCGCCCAGCAAGGGACCGGCGACTTGCCCGACATATTGGGCGGAGATCGACAGCCCGAGCACATTGCCGCCGACCCCATCGGGAACATTGTGGCGGATCACGCTGGTGATGC
>NZ_JARTVN010000047.1:0-258 GCF_029625795.1 Mesorhizobium sp. WSM4989
TTTCCGGGCCATCGTCGACGTGTTCGACCGCCACTGGCTGCAGCACGCGGGCTAACGCATGTCTCCCGAAAGTGGAAACCGGTTTCGGGACAAAGACATGCGTAAGATCAAAAGCTGAAGCATGTCTCCCGAAAGTGGAAACCGGTTTCGGGACAAAGACGTGCGCAAAATCAAAACCTGCGCCCCGGCTTCGCGCCGGAACATGACGGCGAAGAGCAGGACGGCGACGATACAGGCGGCGAGGCGAACTTGACAGGC
>NZ_JARTVN010000005.1:0-203375 GCF_029625795.1 Mesorhizobium sp. WSM4989
GCACTTCATCTTTTTGTCGGCTCGTGGGGCTGGTCCTGTGCAGCAATGCGTCGATGGTTTACTTCGCTTTGGATTCGATCCGTGTGGCAGTCGTCACGACGCTGGCCTGTTCGCTGCTGCTTCAGGCCTGCTATTTCGGCTGCGTGCTCTTTTTCGCGGACGTCGATGATCTGTAGAACTGTTCATTCGCTCCGCAGAGGGCCGGCGAATCCAATCTCTTCCTAAGCCCGTTGGCCGTAATCGAAAGACACGGGGCCGGCGAGTTCGTGCTCAGCTGCCACTGTGCTAGCAAGGGAACGGAATCCAATCCCGGAGCAGATGGCCAGAGTTGAGCGAAGACTGCGGTCGGAGCTCCTGCGCTTCCGGGTCTCCAAGGGGACGACTTTGCGAACCGAAGGGACTTTGAACCGTTGACGTGGCCAGCGTGCGGTAGGTTGGGCCAGCGACAGGGATCCCGGCCGGCCGGGAAGCACCGCCCTCTCAATGTGCGTTGACTTCGCTTCCTTTGGCGAAATGTGGGTAACGGCGAGGGCCGCACTCTTCCCGGGCCGTCGACATTCCCGCCCTTTTGGTGCGTGCGCCGTTAGGCGCGACAATTCGGTGCCCGCGTGTAACTGCGCGCATTCGCCGAAGCTTAGACGTGGTGCATTCCCGCTCGCCCGTTTGGCGGACAGTTCCGGCCGTGCTGGTTTTGCCGCCTAACGCCCGCCGCTCGTCACTGCCACACCCCTCTCCGGCAACGGCTCGGCGCATCGCGCAAGCCGGTTTAGCGATCAGGCCAGGCCCTTCGCGAGTTCCAACGCCTGCCGTTCGAAGAGGCGGCGGTAAATGCCACCATCGAGATTGATCAGGGCGGCATGATCGCCGTCCTCCATGATGCGGCCACGGTCGAAGACGAGCAGCCGATCGAGCGAGCGGACCGTCGACAGCCGGTGTGCGATGACGAGTGTGGTTCGGCCCACCATCAACCGATCCACCGCTTGTTGAATGAGCACCTCGGATTCCGAATCGAGGCTCGATGTGGCCTCGTCCAGAATAAGGATCGGCGCGTTCGCGAGGAAGGCGCGCGCGATCGCCACGCGCTGGCGCTCGCCGCCGGAGAGCTTCAAACCCCTTTCGCCGACCAATGTCCCATAGCCCTTCGGCAGGGGCGCGATGAATTCGTGGGCACTTGCCAGTCGTGCCGCTTGCTCGATCTCGGCCTGGCTCGCGCCAGGCCGGCCATAGGCGATGTTCTCGGCAAGCGACCTGTGAAACAGGATCGGCTCCTGCTGCACGATCGCGATCTGCGAACGAAGGGACTCTTGGGTCACCTCCGAGACGTCCTGACCGTCTATCAGGATCCGGCCGCCGCTCAGGTCGTAGAGTCTCTGGATCAGCTTCACGAATGTTGTCTTGCCGGAACCGGAGGGTCCAACCAACCCAACCCTTTCGCCAGCTTCAATCGACAGCGAACATTCGCTATAGAGCGGCAGGGGATGGTTGGCGTAGCGGAAGTGGACGTTCTCGAAATCGATACGGCCGTTCGTGATCCGGATCGGCTTGGCCTCTGGACGATCGGCAACATCCACCTGCTGATTGTGGATGGCCACCAGTTCTTCCATATCATTAACCGAGTGCTGCACGTTGCGGACATGCATGCCGGCATCACGCAGATAGCCCTGCAGGACGATGAAGGACGTGAGAACATATGCTATCTCGCCCGGCGTTGCCTGTCCATGCGACCACAGAAGCAGGGCATATCCGACCACCGCCACCCTGAGCGCAACCAAAGTTACGCCTTGGGTTGAGCCGATGATCGTTCCGCGCACCCAGCTCCGGCGCGCGCGGTGCCGCCATTTCGTCATGATATTTGCAAGCCGCTCGTCTTCGCGAACCTCTGCGCCGAAGCCCTTGACCACAGCGTTGCAACTGACCGCGTCCGCAAGCGCGCCGCTGAGCCTTGTGTCCCATCGGTTGGCAAGGCTCGCCGCTGGCGCGACATAGCCGAGCGACAGCGAAATCGAAAACGCAAGGTAGACGAGAGAGCCGCAAGCAAAGATCACGCCCATGACCGGCCAGTGCCAGCCGAGCAGCACCGTCGAGCCGATCAAGATGACAAACGACGGGAGCAGCGTGACGAGTATCGTGCTGTTGAGGAGGTCGAGCGCCCACATGCCGCGCGTTATCTTGCGCACTGTCGAGCCGGCGAAGCTGTTTGCATGCCAGTCTGTCGAAAAGCGCTGCACATGATGGAACGCTTCGGTCGCGACGTCGGAAATCATTTTCAACACCAGGTCGCTCAGGCCAATGAAGGCGACGTGGCGCATGGCAATGCCACCGAGTGCCAATGCAATCGGTACAGAGAATGCTGCAACAGCTGAATCCGAAGCTGGTGCTGCCGCATTAGCAGCACGAGAAACAGCGTCGATGAGTCGGCCAGAATAGAGCGGCATCAACACGTCAGCCAGCGTGGAGGCGAGCATCGCGGTCATGATGATCGCGAGCCGGGCCGGCTGCCTGTTCCAGAGGCGAACAGTGAAGGCGAAAACGTCGCGACAAGTGGCGCCGCGCCCATGGACGGGGAAACGTCTCATAGTTTCCAAGCGGGCGCATCAACACGCTCGGTCCCAAAGACGATAAAAGACAAAACTGGAATTTCGACCTCCCCCATAACAGCATCAATTTTGGCGGGCAGCTCTTGCCGCCTCACGACGGTGAGTTCAAAAGTCGTGCCAACTGAGCGGGAACATCCGAAGGACAAATTCAGCAGGTTACCGAGCCTGGAGAAAGTCAGCCGCCATCCAGTCGATACGATTGCTACGGCTGCTCAACTCGGGAGATTGGAAAAGAAGGTCGATGTATCGATTGAATTTTGAGCTTGTTCTTGCCTCGATCAAATAAGTACAGTTGCAATGCAGCTTTCTCAGGCCCGGCACTTAGGTGCTGATTTCAAAAGCGCGCCGCGAATACTTTCCTGCCCATATTCCGTCAATCGAATGCTCGACTGTCGGATTGTGCGCTCCCCGACACAGTGCTGTCGGTTCGCCTCCTGGGTACCTCCCCCGTCGATTGACGACCTGAAGGAGAAGCTTCGCTCGCAAGCTGGCACGACTCTTGAGGGTACTCCAGGTGGCGGAAGGAACTCCGGCTCGAGTCCCGTTGACTTCGGATGTTGCGAGGCTGGGTTGGAGCAAACTGTGCACCAATGAGAACGCAATGAAGGAGACATCATGGAACTCCGGCGGATTGCGGTGGAGTTAGACCTATTCCTCAAGATGACTGATGATGTCGCTCAATCCGAACAGTTGTTCGAACTGTTGTCTGCGTTTGCGCTGAATTTCGATTGCCCGTGGATTGCCTATGGGCCGCTCGCATCAGAGAGGGCTTTCAAGCCGAACCGGGAGGGTTCTGTGGTGATGTGGAATTATCCTGCTGAATGGCAGGAGCGCTACTCGAGAATGGGCTATGCCAAAATAGACCCCCTCATCAAGAAAGGTCGAAAGGAGGCGGGACCCTTTCGATGGAGCGAGGTGTATACTGATGAAAACATAACTGAAGATGGACGCCGCGTCTTGGACGAAGCAGCAACATTCGGCTTGAGGTCAGGCGTTACCGTCCCATTACATGGCCCTGGTGGCAGCTTTAGGTTTGTGAGTTTTGCTCAATCCTCGGACTGCGAATTGCAGAATAGAGCGATCACCTACCTGCAAATGGCCGCGCTGCGGTTTCATCGGATGGTTACGAAGTTCGACACTACGACTGCGTCGGAACGAGCTCATAACCTGTCTCCGAGAGAAATAGAGTGCATTGATTTGGTGTCACAAGGAAAATCATCTTGGGAAATAGGAACTATTTTAGGCAGATCACGAAATACGATAGATTTCCATTTAAAAAATGTAATGCGGAAGTTGGATGCGACCAGCAGAACGGTAGCTGTTGTAAAAGCTTTGAACCTTGGGATTATCCAACCGCCGTAGGTGCGCAGCTAGTTCTCCGCCCGTAGTAGCGCGCGTGATAGCCGAGACGCTCCGGCGTGCGCTCGCTCTTCGAAGCACCCAGCGCCTCGTCCATCTCGGCCTCGAGCACCTCCTGCATCACGGCGCGAATCACCTCGTGCAATCCATCCGGCTTCGAAAGCAAAATGTCGTTGACGCTGCTACGGCGGATTTATCTTCAGGCTTGGTCCTGGTGGCGATGCTGAGTTCGCTTCGCTGAGATTGGGCGGTCATGACAGGGTGGTGTTCAATGTCACCGATTCCTGGAAGAAATTACCATCCGTATTAAGCGACTGACGATGAGTGATGTGTGTCCAAAATCTGACAGCTGTCAGAAAACATTTCGGGTTCAATACAGCGGAGCGTCTTAGCCCTGTCGGGCTTTTCGAAGCCTATCTCGCAGTAACTGCGCGCCAGGCGCACTAGCTCGGCCTTTGCTGGTCGATGTGCGGCAATATAGTGTGAGGGCTGACCCGCATGAGAACACGGAACTCGCTCGATGAAGGATGATCGACGGCATCCAGAAAGCTTCTCTCCGGCGGGTTCGAGGGTGCTGCGCGCGCATCTCGGCGACGGGCCAGCGACCAACGGTTGAGGCTACATCTCCGGAGCGAGTGATGCCTCGAAAGATGCAATGCTGTCTCTGGTCCGACGCGCTGGAAGTTTGTGAAGGGTCGGCCCGGCAAATCGGTGAACCGGGCGGCTTAGGCTGCCAAAAAGGGTAGATGTCTGCGTTGCCTCGGTAGATCAGCAGGCGGTATCAGAAAGCCAAAGGCACACGCACACCATCGTGGCGCTTCGCAGGAAGTAGATGGGAGTAATCACCAGTGATTTTACCGGAACTTCGCTCAGCAAACACAGCCGGCAGGGTTTTGGAGATAACGACGACCACGGGATGCGTCGTAGGATGTTCATATTGTCCCCAGGACAAGTTCGCGGTCCGGCAAAGAAAAGTGTCTCATGCGAGTCATCTGGATCTTGAAGATTTCAAGCGGTGTCTGGCCCGCGTACCGACTTCCGTCGACATTGGTTTTGCGGGATACTCCGAACCTTGGCTCAATCCGGACTGTACCGAAATGGTGGAGCACGCCTTCGCCAAAGGCCATGGCATCAGGATTTTTACGACGCTGGTGGGAATGAACGGGCAGGACCTGCAGCGATTGCAAGCCTTGCGCTTGGGCGTATTCGTGGTCCATGTTTTCGATGACGGCACCTACATGAACAGCCGCCTGGTCGGAGACAAGTATCGCGATCTGGTTCGTCAACTCGTCGACGCGGACATCCCCTTGATCCGATTCGTGGCCTTGGGCGAGCCCCACCCAGATATAGCCGACATTATTCCTACCGAAGCCCTGATAAAAGCGCGGCCGGTGAGCAGTAGGGGTGGAAGCGTCGACCCTAAGATCGTTGCACCACGTCAGCCAGTGGTCGGAGCCCTAACCTGCGTGGACGCACGACAGTATCGGAATGTTCTTCTTCCAAACGGCGACGTTACCCTGTGCTCTATGGATTTTGAACGGCGTCACGTATTGGGCAACCTTCTATATGAGGGTTACTCCGCTCTGTTTGAAAAGCCAGTTTTTCGCGAAATCGTCGACCGCATGAATGGAGCAGATGGTTTTCTGCTTTGCAGGATGTGTGAATTCGCCGACCCAAACGACCGGACCTGAGTGCATGCCGGCCGAGAGGGCGTGCCTGGCAGTGCGGATGGCCCCACGACAGATGCACCTGCCCGCGACGCCATCGTGTTTTCACGTTACGCCAGTATGTTCCTGTAGGCGCGGCAGTGGGCCTCGAGCATTTCGGAGACGAGCTCATCGAAAGGTCTTCGCCTTCCAACCGAGCTTGTCGGCCTGCCTAGCTTGAGGTAACGCCGATCACAGGTCAACCATCGGTCGGATGGAAACAGTGTTAGTCGATCCCGATCAGAGCTTGATTGCTTACTCACGGCTCACCTCGTCAACGCCTTCACCCTCCCGGACGATCTCCTTTTCGACTCGCCTGAAGGCAGCAGCCCAGCTGCGGCCGGGGATGGTTGCCGTCGCGGTAGTGGACGTTCTCGAAACCGATGCGGCCCTTCGCCAGCGCGTCTCCCGGTTGCTTCCGCCTGGCCTACGAACGGGCTTTCCGTCAAGGGGGTCCACGGCGGCCCCGCCCTCTTGATCCGGCGGCTCGGGCCAGTCATCGCGCAAGAGATCGGAATCCGCATTCTTCTCAAAGAGAGCGTGGCTTTCGCTGTGTCATCGGTCATCAAATAGTTTCTTGAATCAGGTTGGTGTCCGCAGCCCGAGGTTGAACGGCGAATATTGATGACCGCCGCGAAGCCGCTCGCTCGCTACGGCGCTATTGAGGAGCGCGCTCGCGAGCGGCTTCGCTACCGCCGAGCGACACAACCTCTGGCGACGCGACCCTGCTGATCTCCTTGGACTCATTCATTTGTCCGGAGCGCTATGGGCAGCGAAGGGTGGGTACGTCAACTACCTGATGCCATAGTAGCGATGCTTTCGCGGAAGCTTTAGAAGCCATCCTGTTGCAGCACATTCGAAAGCATCCGAATGGAGGGCAACGCAACCCAACAATATTTGATGAGGATGCCGGCATCACCAGACCAAACCCAGACCAAACAAAGCTGCCTCCGGCATTCTGCTTCAACGTTAAGCGACGAACATCTGCCGCAAACCACTAGCCATTAAACAGCTCTCTTCTTTGAAAGACTATGTGCAGAGGACTTGATATGGACACCGACGCTTTCACGGCTCATGAATCTAACGTTCGTCGTTATTGCCGGGCGTTCCCCACCGTCTTTACGAAGGCCCTTGGGGCGACGATCTGGGACGAGACGGGTAAGCCCTTTATCGATTTCCTGGTGGGTTCCGGCGCACTCAACTACGGGCACAACAATCCGGATATTATGGCGCCAGCGATTGAATATCTCGTCGGTGAGAACATTCTTCTGTCGCTTGATATGCATACGGCGGCAAAGCGTGACTTCATTGAAGGGTTCGTCGATTGGATCCTGAAACCCAGAGGCCTTTCGTACAAGATTCAGTTTCCCGGGCCGACCGGCACGAACGCCAACGAAGCGGCGCTGGCGCTGGCGCGAAAATACACCGGCCGCTCGAGCGTCATGGCCTTTACGAATGCGTTCCACGGCATGTCGCTCGGCTCTCTAGCGGTGTCGGGCTCGGCCTCAACCAGGGAACTGGGAGGCGTCGCTCGCCACGATGTGATCCGTGTTCCCTATGACGGCTATCCGAGCCAAGCTTTCGATTCCGCCAGTTACATCGACAGCGTTTTGAGCGACCCGGGGAGCGGCATAGAAAAGCCTGCCGCAATCATTCTGGAGACCATCCAGGCCGAAGGCGGCATGAACGCCGCATCCGCAGCTTGGCTCACGGAAATTCAGCGCATTTGCCGTACGCACGGCATTGTTTTTATCGTCGACGATATTCAGGCGGGTGCGGGCCGAACTGGCGATTTCTTCTCATTCGAGTCCGCGAAAATCGAACCGGATATTGTGTGTCTTTCCAAGTCCCTAAGCGGTTCAGGTAGTCCGTTGTCCATCGTTCTGATTCGACCCGACTTGGACATATGGAAGCCCGGAGAACATAGCGGGACCTTCAGAGGCAACAATTTCGCCTTCGTGACGGCAGGAGCCATGTGCAAGATGTGGTCGGATAGGAAATTTACTGCAGGTGTCGAGCGGACAGCCGTCAGGCTGCAAACGCACCTCGATCGCCTGGTTGCGAAATTTCCAAGATACATCGAACAGAAGCGCGGCCGCGGTCTGATGGCCGGCCTGAAATGCCGTTCACCGGCAGTTGTCGGCCGCGTGCACGATGTCGCATTCGAAAATGGCCTTCTTATCGAATCCTCGGGGCCAAATCGCGACGTTATCAAAGTCCTCCCACCGATAACCATCACCGATGCCGAACTCGATCGTGGCATCACCATCCTTGAACACGCACTACAGGAGCAAGACAATGCCTAGTCAGATATCTCAAGTGCCAGCCATCTCGCCGGTTTCGATCAAAGAACGGACCGGGTCGATCAACACGGCGGAGATCATCTCGGTCCTGAAAGGTGAGCTCACCGCTCTGCACATCAAGCAAGCTTTCAGCACCGAAGTAGCCGAGGAGATCACTACGAACTTTATTGGAAGCTCTGGTCTCAGAGAGCGTAAAGATGGTGTGCCCGGACAATATGTCGGCGCATCTCACTACAGGAAGGATGCAGCCACCTATTTCGCAGACGCCGAAAACGCGCGGCCGTACGTCGATGCCCTTTTTAAGAATTTGGTTGACCCGGTTCGAGCAGTATTCAGGGCGTTGAAGCGAGAGCTTCACAACCAGGGAATCGAATTGCGGCTAGCCCGTTCCGAACACGGCCAGGCCAATGTTTGTCGCGGCCTCAGTTGGTCGGGCACAGGCACATTTTCCTTGGATCCCCACGACGACGTCGCTCAAGTCTTACGTGCTGGCGATGATTACGAGCTTTCTGCGGTGGCGCACAATACGGTCGCAGCGCTCAACCTCTATCCCAGCATGCCTGAGGAAGGCGGCAATCTGAAGCTCTGGAGCCACAAGCCGACGGTTGCGGACCGGATATCGCAAGGTGTGGAGACCACTGGATATCCCTATTCGGCAGCCTATCTGGAAGCCGTCCCTTGCCGCGAGTTCGAGCTCAAAACCGGGGATATCGCCCTAATCGATGGCGGCTTCGTTCACGGGGTTACCGGTCAATTAGGCGACGGAAAGCGTCGCCTAGTGCTGAATTGCTTTTTCGGATTTGCGCGGCCTGATCTTGTTCTCTGGTGGACGTGACGTTGGACCTCGCAGCGATCGACTGGCTTGGGCCGTGAGTTGGCGTGGCCAGGCGTGTGACTGCTCATGCTGCCGTCATACAAGCCGAACCTCGAACCGATTGAAATGGCCTTCGCCAGACAGTTTGGGCTGATGCCTTTGCAGGCTACAATTCAGGACTCGCCCTATGAAGAAGCAGTTTACTCCTACAAACGATGTAAGCCTCGCGATCTTTGATCGTCTTGAGTCTGAGGTGCGGAGCTACGTCCGTGCGTTCCCAGTTCTGTTCGATCGAGGCGTCGGCACTGCCCTCATAGCTACAGACGGTCGGGAATACATCGACTTCTTGGGAGGCGCGGGAGCCTTGAATTACGGGCACAACAACCCAGCCTTCACGCGGGCGTTGTTGGACTACATTGCGCGCGACGGAATTGTGCACGGGCTCGACCTTGCTACGACCGCCAAGAAGGCCTTCATCGAAGCTTTTGAGCAGTTTATTTTGAAGCCCCGCGGTCTGTCTTATAAATTGCAATTTACTGGCCCCACAGGTACGAACGCGGTCGAGGCGGCTCTGAAGCTAGCTCGCCAAGTGACCGGCAGGTCAAACATCGTTTCGTTTACGAACTCGTTTCACGGAGTCAGCGCTGGGGCGTTGGCGGCAACCGGAAACACGAAGTTCCGAGATGCTGTCGGCTTTCCCCTCGCGCACGTGACATCGTTGCCGTACGAGGGCTATCTCGGCGCTTCAGACACGATCGAGTATTTCGAGAAGCTTCTCGATGATCCTAGCAGTGGTCTCGGCAAACCCGCTGCGGTGATCCTAGAAGCAGTGCAGGGCGAAGGCGGTGTCAATGCTGCTACCGTTGAATGGCTGCAACGGCTGCGTGATCTGACCTCTCGGCACGAGATCCTGATGATCCTCGATGATATTCAGGCTGGTGTCGGTCGCACAGGGAAATTCTTCAGTTTCGAGGCGGCTGAGATCGTGCCGGACATCGTTACCCTGTCAAAGTCGTTGTCTGCAATTGGAACGCCTATGGCCCTTGTCCTCATGAAGCCTGAACTTGATGTCTGGACGCCGGGTGCGCACACCGGCACGTTCAGGGGCAACAACTATGCTTTCGTCACTGCTCGTGCGGCCCTTGAGACTTACTGGTCCGACTCCAAGTTTGAAGATGAGATTGCTCGCAAATCAGCCATCTTGGCTCAAGAACTCAAGTCGATCGCAGACGACTTCCCCAGCCTTGCTCTGAATGTCCGAGGCCGCGGCTTGATGTATGGACTCGTATCACCAAAGCACCACTCATTGCCGGGGCTCATTTCCCGGGAAGCTTTTCGTCGCGGCTTGGTGATCGAGATCGCTGGCTCGTATGGTGAGGTGCTCAAGTTCATGACAGCCCTTACCATAACCGAGGCTGAACTGCGCCGTGGTCTGTCGATCGTACGCGACAGCATTGGCGCGGTGCAGGACAGCATTTCAGCGGAGTAGGCATTCACTCAGTCCCCCCTACCCAGTCTGGGCTTATCAAGCAAAGGAAATTCCGCTTTAGACGTATGCGATTGTATGGAGACGGACAGCAAAAATGGACACTCGGAGAGCTCAAACAATGGACACCGACCGCTTGACGTGATCGAACGACAGTACGGCATGTGCAAATCAATACACACTTCTTGCTCGTTGCAAGATGAAGGACGACGTCCAGGGCCGGTGAAACCGGTATTCTAATATATTATATAAGTAAGATGGTAATATTGCTGGTTTATCACGAGCGAAGACGAACGGTACACAACACATTAGAAATTAACTTGTATAAGAGGTCCGGTATTTCTTATCCTTTCTGATGAAAAATAGAACGGATTTTGTGCGACGTCGAAGTTTGGCGAGACGAGTGTAAGGCGCGTTCGCGAACCTTACACCGTTACGTTCTGAAGGAGTTGAGATCGTGAGTGATATGACAGCCCGAGACGATGAGATAAGCCTAGCCGAACGCGTAACGCAGCATTTGAAACCGCATTTATGGGCAAAGGCCAACCGGCTCCTTATCCGTAAAGCAATCAGCGAATTTGCACACGAGTTGCTAATTGCTCCTCGACTCCAGCGAATGGAAGGCGACTGGGGGAAGTATGTGCTGGAAAGCGAGACCCCTGGGTTGGAGTATTGGTTCCAGGCTCGGCGCCTCCTGCTAGATCACTGGCAAGTGGACGCCGGCTCTCTGGAGAAAAGGATTGAGGGCAGGCCGGCCCCCCTGGATGCGCTTGATTTTGTTATTGAGTTCAGCCGCCATCTTGGCATAAAGGAAGAGATGATGCCGGTTTACCTGCAGGAGATCAGCAGCACGCTGTATGGCAGCGCGTACAAGCAGGCCAAAACAGAGATATCCGCCGCAGAACTGGCTTTTGCCGATTACCAGATCGTTGAGGCTGGCATGACGGAGGGCCACCCGACCTTTATCGCGAATAACGGTCGCATTGGCTTTGACGCGCTCGACTATAGTCGCTATGCGCCGGAGGTGGGCAGTTCGATAAGACTCATATGGCTGGCCGTCCATAAAGAAATGGCAACGTTTAAGTCCATTTCAACGCTCGACTACGACCTTCTCATGCACGAGGAACTCGGTCGACAGGCGCTGGAACAGTTCGACGCAGCGTTGCGTCAAAAGGGACTAAACTCGACCGATTACATCTATATGCCAGCGCATCCTTGGCAATGGTTCAATCGGCTCTCAACTATCTTCGCGGCGGATATCGCCAACCGGCACATTGTCTGCCTAGGCCAGGGGAAGGACATATATCATGCCCAGCAATCGATCCGCACACTTTTCAATATAAGCGATCCGCATAAACGGTACGTGAAAACGGCGCTGTCGATACTTAACATGGGGTTTATGCGCGGCTTGTCACCGACACACATGCTGGCGACGCCCGCCATCAACGAATGGTTGAAGAATTTGCTCGACAGTGACTCCTATTTAGCCGCCAACGGCTTCAGCATCCTTCGCGAGGTCGCGACGATTGGCTATCGCAATCGTTGTTTCAACACCGCCCTCAAGAAGGACTCCCCTTACAAGCAGATGCTTTCTGCGCTGTGGAGGGAAAGCCCCCTTCGGCAGTTGAAAGAAGGGGAACGTCTGATGACAATGGCGTCGCTGCTTCATGTCGATTACAATGGTGAAGCACTCGTGACAGCCCTCATCAATGCCTCGGGGTTAGACGCCGCCGCTTGGCTACGCCGCTATTTTGAATCTTATCTGGCGCCGCTTCTCCACTGCTTTTATGCTTACGATCTAGCGTTTATGGCACATGGAGAAAATATAATTCTAGTTATGAAAGATCACGCTCCGACGCGAGTTATCATGAAAGACATTGGCGAGGAGCTTCGTATTCTAGGCGGAGATCTCAACGTGCCGGAGGAGATTAAGAGGATCTGCATTCAAGTAAATCGCGACATGAAGCACGACTTCATTTTCACCGACGTTTTCGACTGCTTCTTTCGTTACTTGGCTGTAACACTCGAAGAACATCTTGATTTTCCGTCGACACACTTCTGGCAGCTCGTAAGCGAGTCCATCCTTGGCTACCAGACGAAACATCCGGAATATGACGAAAAATACAGGCAGCATGACCTATTCGCTCCAGAATTTCTGCGACGATGTATGAATCGACTGCAGATACAAAAAAACCAGCAAATGGTGGACTTCGGTGATCCGGGAGAATACCTGCACACCGTCGGCACGCTGAAGAACCCACTGGCGGGCATTCGCAAAGTGACCAGTGCAGGTTAAGCTTGAAGGAGGCGCGTATTTTAAATGAACAATGTAGTTAGCCGGTTTTGGGCCAATACCATACCCCCCCCTTGGGGTAAGCAACCCCTTGCGTAAACGCCGCCGCAGCATGTTGCGCGTATCAGGCGCCCGCTCACCAGCGCGTCGCCTGCTTCCATTCTGAAAGGAGGCGCCTAATTTTTTTATCGCCTTCGGGCCGGCTTTCCAGGTGCCGTCAACACTGACACGGTTAGGCGCCCAAAGCTTGATTTGTGTAGACCTCGCTACCTTAAGCATAAACCTCGTCGAACGCCTTCAATCAAGCACTGCGGCCTTGACGCTCATGCTAGGAGATCATGGCCGCGTTGGAGGTAAGTGCGGCTCTAACTTATGGCTAGAAGGGAGCTTCTCATGTACATTCTAGAAACGCCGCGCCTAATCCTAAGGCCACCGTCGCATAGCGACGAGCTTCTTCTACATGAGCTTCATAGCGATCCATTTGTGGTAAATGCCATGTGGGATGGAGTCTATCCGACCCGAGAGCAATCGAAAGCTAAACTACAACAGTTCATCCATCATTGGCAGAGCAATGGTTTCGGCTTATGGATGGTGTTCGTAAAAGGCGAAGGCCAAGTCGGAAAATTCGCAGGCTACTGTGGATTGATGTACAGTGGCCCGTATCTGCCCGAAGATCCCACTAATGTGGAAACCGTATCGTGCCTCCACCTTGCGTCTTCCGGTAAGGGGATCGCCGCAGAGGCCGGCAGGGCAGCGATCCAGTTTGCTTTCGAGAACCTAACGCTCGAGAAGGTCACTTCATTCATTCGCCCAACGAACACGCGTTCGCTTCGGAAAGCACCGAAAGTAGGCCTTCGCTATGTAAGAGACCGGGTCTACAATAACGTAGTTATGCGATATTTTGAAGTGACAGTCTTGACTGCTGTAAAAATCGAAAAAGTCGTCGTTATCTCTTGTTAGTATCATTGTTTCTCGGAAGACGGTGATGCAAGAAACCGTAGGCGAGCGCTGCTCTCGCCCTACGAACTTGCAATCATTCACACCGACGCACCGGCGTGTCCGGAGATGCATGTGCCCTGGAATTGAGAGCTTGTCGGTTCAGAGATAGTTCAGATGGGTCGCTCGGTCTCGCTTCGGGCATGCCCTCGACCGATTTGGCGATCAAATCGCTCCGTTACAGACGGCATGATGTGGAGCTGCCGCGCCGTAAGTGACCATATCTCAGGCGGTAGGAGGAGCGCTTTGCTGAAGAAGCCCATCACACTTGGTACCTTGATGGGGAGTTGCGTGGTTTTCGATTATATCGTCGTGGGTGGTGGCTCCTCTGGATGCGTGATGGCGAGCAGGCTCTCCGCCTATGGCGCTCGCGTGCTGCTCATTGAAGCTGGCCCTGATACGCCGCCGAATGCCATTCCTGACGACATCCAGGATGGCGACCCAACGCGTGCTTACCTTAATCCCGGTTATCGATGGCAGTCACTCCACGCGACAACGGTGCGAGGTGGCCGCAAGCCTGTCCATTACGAACAGGCGCGCGTCATGGGTGGCGGCTCCAGCATCAATGCCCAAGTCGCCAACCGCGGCGGGCCCGGAGATTACGATGAGTGGGCCTCAAGCGGTGCAACGGGCTGGGGTTGGGAAGACGTGCTGCCCTACTTCCGTCGTCTAGAATGCGATTTGGATTTCGGCGGGGAATTTCATGGCACGAACGGCCCCTTGCCAATCAAACGTGTGCGCCAATCAGACTGGTCGGGCTTCATCCGGGCAATCTCCGATGCTTACGATGCTTTGGGGCTTCATTTCAGGCCAGACTTCAATGGTGCATTCGGTGATGGCTATTCAGTTGTCCCATTGACCAACCGCAATGGTCATCGGGTCTCCTCCGCGATGGCGTACTTACCCGAAACCGTCCGCTCTCGCCGCAATCTAACGATTTTATCCGAAACGACAGTTGCGCGGCTGACCTTTTTGGGAACAACGGTAACGGGGGTCGAGACGGAGAACAAATCGGGCGTGCAATCGTATAGCGCTTCTTGCGTTATCCTGTGCGCAGGAGCACTCCATTCACCCGCCATATTGATGCGCTCCGGGATCGGCCCCGCGAAGGAATTAGTACAATTCGGAATCCCTATCGTTGCAGATTTGAAAGGTGTGGGCCAGAATCTTCAGGAACACCCCACGATTTGCGTTTCGGCCTATTTGAAGCCGGCCGATCGCTTGTCACCCGGCGTGAGCGAATATATTCAGATGCACGCCCGCTACTCGTCGGGTTACGAAGGCTGCCCGTCGACCGATATGGCAATATCGACTGTTGCCAAATCATCCTGGCACCCGCTGGGGAGGCGCCTCGGCACTCTCGCCGTGTGGGTCAATCGCAGCTACTCGACGGGAACTGTGGCGCTCAAGGGTAGTTCGCATAAAATAGAGCCGGAGGTCGATTTCAACTGGTTGAGCGACAAGCGGGACGCCGAGCGCCTCAAGCAGGGCTTTCGCTTCATAGTCCGCCTGCTGCAGCAAGATTCGCTGTCCTCTGTGGCGCTGGACCCGTTTCCGTCAGCGTTGAATGCGCGAGCGAAGCTGGTGAGCAAGGTCACAAGCACAAACTATGCACTCACGTCATTTCTGGCGCTGCTCATGGACGCGTCGCCGCGGCTGCGCCGTGGGCTGATTAGGCGCGTCATAACGGATGGGGATAGCATTTCCGATCTCGTCAACGACGAGAAACATCTGGATCGGTATATTCGCCAGAACGTCATCCCAAGTTGGCATCCGACGTCGACCTGCAGGATGGGGGCAGCCGCGGATCCTGGCGCTGTGACCGATCCGTCGGGACGCGTTCATGGTATTTTGGGTTTGAGGATCGCCGACGCTTCCGTCATGCCATTTTGCCCTCGGGCGAACACAAACATTCCGACGATTATGGTGGCTGAGAAATTGGCCGACACAACCTTGAGAGACGGCAGACGGAGCTAAATCGCTGCCTGCTTTGCTGCTCGGCTAGTCGTCTCGTCGAGACGGCGGATAACGTCGACAAGCGCTTCCTCAGCTCATGTGCTCCTTGGTGCCGCCAGGCAGAACGCCGAACCCGATGTAGATGGCTTTTTTGCGAACGAAGTCTTCGTCCCTGAGCTTGACCGCTCGACCCGGATAGCGTCGAAAAAGACTATGGGATAGGAAAATTTCGAGCGGTCGGTTTCTGCCATTCGGCCATCGTCCGGGACGGCGTGTGTGATGGACGAGCTCAGGTAGCTGGCGATACCTCGCGTCATAGAGCTCTTCGAGATGGCCGATCCTGCCATGAAACCCGGAGGTCGGCGCTGGTCTGGATTGAGCCTGGAAGTCATAAAGCAATTCAGAATTGTAAATCGCTCTTAGTATCTTGGCCGTGATAATGTTAAACTAACCGCGACGGATGTAACAATATATACAACTATATTAACATACAAATCGTTGTTATCTTCACCAGGAAGCGCTAGAGATCAATTGCTAAGACGGAATCACCGCCCAGCCATCGGCTTAGCCTTAGAATGGGACATCATGTCGACTTTCGTTATTATTGGAAGAGACGGCGCGTTGCCCACATCCAAGGAACTGTCGACTTTGAGAGCCGCGGCAAACACTAATCAACTTAAGCGCCCAAAAAGGGGATTGACTATGACCACGCTGCCGAAAATTTCACTTTCGAAATTGAGAGACGATGCAACGCGACGTGACGAGCGCCAGCGCCTGCAAATGGCATGCCAGGAATACGGGTTCTTCTACCTTGTCGAGCACGGCATCCCCGGGGAACAGATCGCGCAAGCCATTGAGGCTTCCCGGCGATTCTTCGCATTGCCACAGTCGGTTAAGGAACGCTACGGGCACGCCTTTCAGGACGTGTACCCCACTGCCGCCCGTGGATACAGTCCTTTACACGGCGAAATGCTACATCCTGAGGCCGGCTTCGATCCAAAGGAGGTATTCGACCTCGGAATTGAGAACGAAGGCGACCGGCGTCCGTTCTCCGGCCGCACGCGCCTTCCGGATGAAGCCTTGGCTCCTGGCTTCGCAAGAAACCTGCTTGCTTTGCAGGCTACCGTGCTCGCCGGGATTGTCCCCCAGATCGGGGATGCGCTGGCGGACCTGATAGGTATGGAAGAGGCATGGTTCCAACGCCATTTCAGCACGCCGACGCTTGGGCAACGCGTGATACGGTATCCAGCTCGCGGCGGCACTTGCGCAAAGCACACGGATCATGGCTTCTTCACGCTGCTGCTGCAAGAGGAACTCCCCCTGCGTTCCTTGCAGGTGTGGTTCCGCGGTCGATGGATGCCGGTGCCGAGCCTGCCCGATAGTCTCGTAGTCAATCTGGGCGACCTCCTTCAGGTCTTGAGCGACGGCCGCTTCAAGAGTACGCCCCACCAGGTCGTGCATAGTGGTCCGACTGATCGAATTTCGCTGCCCTTCTTTATTTATCCCGAGATCGACGCTCGCCTGACTTCGCGACAAGGGCAGCAAGTTAGTGTTGTAGAAATGATGCTGCGCAACGTTGAGTCAATATGGGTGACTGGGAATGGCGCCGGACGCGCGCGCGAACTGCAATGATTGTCTGCTTTTCTAAAGCATGCGCAATTATGGCGCCGACGCGGTGCAGATCTCCGTGGTAAGCTGGAAGAACTCTCGCATCCGCTAGATTGTCCCGCCGTCGCGCGTGTAGCGCGGCGGTCGGAAGCCCGCTTCGGGATGAATGCACCTATGGTGTCAGATTGTTTGCATCGTGTGGTCGCAGGGAAAGATCGCACTAGATCTGCACCGCTGTCGCAAACGTGCTGCGGGAAAACCTGAGGGAACTTGATCCCATGATAACGCTCGCCCAACTCGCGCTTGACGTATCGCGAACCGAGCTCCCGGGAACCAGTTCCAGCGCGACCACGACGCCGTCACAGGCGGAAAGATCTTATAACACCCGGCGGTCGCGTGCTGCACGTCTTGCGGGCCGGTGGCAGTTATCGCAAGCCGTCAACCTTTCAGGCCGAACACCTCGCGCCCTGGAGCCCATTCTCAGCCGGAGCCCGCCCCTCATGGAGATTCGTCTCGCAGGCACTGCCGACCGCGATGCATGGCGGTCCCTTTGGTACGCATATTGCGCCGACCAAGGTCTCAATTCATCAGAACAGGCGACAGATAGGATCTGGCGGCGCATCGAGCGCCCAGACGAACCGATTAACGCGCTGATCGCGGTCTCAGCAACTGGCGTTACCATAGGTTTTGCTACCTTTGTCATTCACCCGTATACTCTTAGCGATCGTCCGGTCTGTTTTCTCGCAGATCTCTATGTCGACGAGTCTTCGCGGCGCCAGGGGATTGGCCAAGCCATGCTCACGAATCTGGCCTCCTACGGTCGCGACCAAGGCTGGCTGAGAATCTATTGGAATACGGACAGATCAAATTATCATGCGCGGGCGCTCTATGACAAGATCGGTAAATTGAGTCCATACCTTACCTACTACTATGACCTGTAGACTTGCTCTGAGGTCGTAACGAAAGCGCATTGACCTGCCCCAGTCTTTTAAACAGTGGCGAGTAGACTAGAGGTGCAGCCATTTATGTTGCGCACATGGGCTTGCAGCGGAATGTATTTTCGGCGCGATGATCCATTGATCAGGCAAGGACCGTGTTCGAGGTAAACTCCGTGCGGTGGTCTGCGACGATCATGCCGGGCTTGCCGCGCTGGGCGATCAGGTCGTCAGTTCGCGAGCAACGCGGCGACCAGAGATCTGTGTCCGGAATCGCGTAAGGCATTCGCGCGTCACGTCGTCGACGAGTTGATCGGCCGCAGGAGAACTGGTCGTACAGCGACCAGCGTGCGTTCGGCTTCGCCTCGACACGGATCGGCCCCGCATGCCGACCGCCGCTCGCCGTCCGCACTTCAACAAGGTAGGCGACATCTCGTCGACCGGCAAGATCTATTCCGGACGTCCGCGCTGTCGTTATGACAAGCCATATTCTAATTTAGATCTCAAAAATCTTCCGGGGAGCAGTGGTCAGTACCTCGACGCCGGAGTCTGTGACACGGAACGTTTCGCTGATGACGTATCCAAAATCCTCCTCGATCCAATTACCTAACATCAGGTGAAAGGTCATGTTTGGTAGCAACTCTGTCATATCGCCATCCTTAAGGCTTGCGGTCGGCTCCAACCAACCAATGCCGTGTGCATAGCCGCAACGCGTCTCCTTTTTGAGGCCCCGCTTCTCGATGCTGCGATTGAAGGCGTTGGCAACATCGCTGCAAGTCGCTCCTGGCCGTATCGCATCAAGAGCGACCTCAAGGCCGGCGACTTGGATCTCATGCACGCGACGTAGACGATCGGAGGGTGAGCCGATCGTGTAAGTGCGCATAAGCCCAGCACAGTAACCATATCGCGCACCGCCGATTTCGAGATTCACCTGCGATCCATAGCGAAAAACGTCCTCGCTCCACGGAATGTGGCACGTTCCCGTTCGCGGTGATGAACACAAACTTATTCCCTCGATCCCGCTTCCTGGCTTACCGTTTGCGCCGCGCACCAACGTTGCCACAATTTCCGCGCACGCGTCTGCTTCACGCACCCCGGGGCGTATTACCTCAGCAGCGCGTCGAATCGCGGCGTCTGAGATTGCCGCCGCCTCCCGCATTACAGCTATCTCGAGATCTGACTTGATGAGCCTTTTCCAAGTGACCGCCTTAGTAGCATCGACGATCGTGGCACCAGGCAGGCGCATCCTAAACTTTTTCGCCGATTGCGATGGAAGGCAGCATAGCTCGATTCCTATGCCTCGACTCGCGAGGCCGACGTCCTCCAAGTAATCGACTACCGCGTCATAGCCATCCTTGTCAGGATTTCCAATATACGCTTCGGGGTATGCGACGATTTTGTCGCGCTCCATAAAACATTGATGAATGGCTGCCGGCGCATCACAGCGGCGCAGAATGAACGTCGGTTCCTCTTCTCGTATCGAAACCACAACGGCCTGAGGAACATAGGCTGATAGCGCGGTGTACCCCGTGAGATAGGTAATGTTATGTTGGTCGGAAACGACGAGCGCGTCGATATCGCACCGACCCATTTCGAACTTCACCGAGCCGAGCCGGCGAAGGTATTCACTTCTAGGGAATGCCTGGGGTCCCTTGGATATATTCATAAGTTTGAACTCCAGCTATGCTTTTGACAACAAGGCGAGCTATTGCGGGTAAGAGTTCTTATGCTGGCGACGGATCACCTCTCAGTTGGGGGGGAGTCGTGGGGCTGCAGATCGCTCCTGTTCGCCCGACGGCGGTGTGATAGACCAAGCGATTAAGTCGACAGCTCGTTGGAGTATCGCTTCGGTCTGAGCAAGGCTGGGTGAAACGGCGACGACATGTCCTATCCAGTCTCGAAAATCGCCTTTCCTGAAGATCGGCGCGTTGGGTTCAACATACAATTTGATTTCAGCGACACCTGGTACCGCGATCGCCTGACTGCCGCCATCGATCCAATCGAGGGTGCCGTCGCAATCAGCAACTAGGAACCGCGCGGCTGCGGTCTGCAAATGCCTTCTGCGCAAATCCCATTCCTCGCCGACGACAAGCTTGATGTGCTCGGTGACCAGATCGACACCGCTCGCCAGTTGGACCAGTTCAGGCTCAAGCGCACCAGCAAGACGCGGATTCACTTCGATTACAACCGGGCCATGATTAGTCAACCGGAGCTCGATGTTCGTTGGCCCCCAATTAAGGCCAAGAGCTTGCAAGCACCTCAGCGAAACATCAACGATACGGTCATGATCGTCTTCCGCAAGCGGGGCCGGGAAGGTCGTTTCACGGAAGACGAAATGCGGTGGGGGGCCGAAATCAACGGCGACAATCCCAATAACCTCATTGCCCATTATCTCCACGCTATAAAAAGGGCCGCGCGCGAATTCCTCAACCAATATCCTCGGCGAAGACGGCCAGATGTGCTTCCCACCCAACAGATAGGTCGTGTGGTCAGCTAACTCATCGGCGTTGCGGCACAATCGGACACCGATGCTACCGCTGCCGATTGCCGGCTTAACAATTACGGGAAAGCCGATCTCCGCGACAGCGCTTTCTACTTCTGCCACATTCAGCGCCATGCGATAAGCGGGTATCGGAACTCCGGCTTCCGCAAGTAGCTGGCGCTGAGAGAATTTGTCACAGCATCGTTCAATCAATTCGGGGTTGGGTCCCGGTAAGTCGAAATGCCGACATAGTTTGCCAACGGTTGCATAGACCGACTCGTCGATGCCCGAGAAGCCCGTGATACCAGCGATGTCATTGGTCTCACGCAGCCTGGAACATTCGCGAATCAAGGTATCAAGATTGGTTGTATCGACACGGATTGCCTCGCTTCTTTCCGCCGCAAGATACTCGTACTGTGTTGGATCAACTGATAGTGTAATTGGATGAAAGCCAAGACGCCGGGCCGCGTGGATGTATCGTATTCCATTACCTCTTGCATGGCCTTCAACCAGGATGAGAGCTTTCCTTGACATTGGCTGTTCTCCACTCTGCGTTTTTGTCGATAGGTCGTTTTGCCATCGTGGACCTCAGACTTAAAGACAACGATCCAAGGCCAAACATTCCGTGAAATTGGTCGCCTCTACCCGCAGCCGCTGGCTGAAGCTGAAGTTGCCTTTGGCGCAGCAAAATCGTCTTCCCAGATCTGGGCAGAACCGATTGGGCTTGATGGCAACTGACCGAATAGTGGCCGAGTGGGATAATGCACTGTATCGCGTACCAGAGTACTGGGGACGAGTACGCCCTTGACCGGGACCCGGCGCCACGAGCTGTCACCGAAAGGCCCTACTAGGGAGTGAGTTTTAGCGCGTTATCGCCGGGAGAGCCCTCGCGAATCGAGAACGTTATCCTTCCATCGTCGTCTATTGCACCCTCGTAGAACATGTGGTCGCAGATAGAATTATCCCGGTGGAAAGTCAGCACTCGCGGCTTGATCTCCACCATCTGATGCTCCTCGATGTATGCGGAGGAGCAAACGATTATTTCGTCCCCGACCTGACAGGTGCGAGCAGCGGCTCCGTTCAGCACGCAGCAACGAGAACCCCGCTCTCCATAAATCACGTAAGTGCTGATTCGAGCGCCCGATGATTTATTCCAGATTTCAACGAATTCCATTGGAAGGATGCCGGCTTCGTCGCAGTGATCTGGATCCAAAGTTATTGAGCCCCGGTAGTTCAAATTCGCGTCGGTCACAGTTATTCCATGAAGCTTGGCGGCAACAAATTTTCTCATCTACATTTCCTCTCGGCGGTGGGACACTGCGTCGACAAGCGATTGCTGTGTCTTGGTTTCAGGATGGATGGATGGACGTTCTGCGATTTGTCGTATTGTGGTTCTTAGGACAAAATTGATTACTCTGGCGTGGCCAGCACGAGACAGTCAGGCGAAGGCTGGTTGTGGTGGGCGGAGGCATTGCCGGCCGGCTGTCCCCCATTGGTAATGCCATCCGATACAGTTCCGACATGTTCCGTTCCTTTAATTAGTTGTGATTTCAGGTGACTGTGCCAATCGGCCCGTTCAACTGGATCGCACACAAAGTTGCAAACCTCGTGCCAAACTGGCTAATCAGGCCGGAAACAGAAATGCGTGATCTCTTTCAGCTATTTAGGTGAGCAGACCACGGATCGGATCAAGAAGGCACGTCGCGGACGCGACAAAATGTTGAGTGTAGGACGGGTTGAGGTGGCGCCCTTCTGCTGGTGGTCGTGCGGCCGATCTGGGCATCGTTGACTTCTGGCGGCGGGGATGTCGAGGACGCTCGGGTATTGGCTGTTCGGATCTTAGACGCGTGCAGCCTCATGCCTCGAATGCGGCCGTTTTACTTGTCCCAGTCGAGGCCTGCCTAAATGTTTGATCTCAGGTTTTGATGGGGCATCCTTATCTTCCGAATCAAAGGATGCACTATGGGCCAGGTTCTTCATGGGAGCGCCACGACGACAGAGGCGGTCCGTCGGGCGCCCGCTGATCAAGGGTTTGTTTTCAGCGATGGGATGGTCGCGGGGCTTACGCTCCTAAGGACGACCTTAAGAGCCCAGCCTCGCTACCGTGCCATGATCGCGCAAGGCGGCCCTCGCCGGAGGCGTACCCGAGGATCGCCCCTGACCAACAAGGAAAAGCCGGATCGACGCGGTCATGTATCCTCTAAGAGTTGTCATGACGCTTACCTCCTTCAGGTTGTGTGCGTCAAGTTCTGCAAAATGGGGCGGCCACGATGCTGGTCATGCGGCTTGGCGTAGAGCGAGCTTCTTGTGCTCGCGCAGATCGTCCATGTTGATGTAGCGGTTGGCCTCCATCCAGTTCTCGTTGGTCTCGCAGCCAGCGCCCTGACGAGGCGCAGGCAGCTTTCATTGGGGAAGATGCGCATGACATTGGTGCGCCGGCGGATTTCCTCATTGTGCCGTTCAAGCATGTTGGTGCTCTTGAGATGCTTGTGATGCTGGCGCGGCAGGCAAAAGAAGGTCAGCGTGCGCTCGATGGTCTCCTCCACCCAACTCGTCAGTCGCGGATAGCGGCCCGACCATTTGGACAGCCATGCGGCGAGATCGGCCTTGGCCTCGGCGAGATCGCGCCGGTCATTAGAGCCAGCGCAAGTCCTGCAGGCAGTCGGCGCCGTGCTTTCTCGGCAGGTGATCGAGCGCGTTCCTGAGGAAGTGGACGTAGCAGCGCTGCCAGGCGGCTTCGGGGATCACCTCGCCGATCGCCGCGACCAGGCCGGCATGATTGGCGGAGACAACCAGCTCGACGCCCTTGGGGCTGCGCGCCTTCAGCGCGACGAGGAAATCCCTCCAGGCCGAGCGGCTTTCGCGATTGGCCATCTCGACGGCCAGGATCTGGCGCCGGCCGTCCCAGTCGATGCCGACAGCGATCAGCACCGCCTGGCTCATGACGACGCCGGCCTCACGCACCTTCTCTTAGCGCGCATCGAGGATGAGGTAAGGAAACGGCTCTTGAAGGGGGCGCCTGGCAAAGGCAGCGAGGCTCTCGTCCAGCCGCTTGTTGATGGCCGAGATCGACGAGGCCGAGAACGCATGGCCGCACAGCTCTTCCGTGATCGCCTTGACCTTGCGGGTCGACACGCCCTGCACATACATCTCCGCAAGCGTCGCCACCAAGGCCCGCTCCGAACGCTGGTAACGCTCGAGAAGCTCGGTCGAGAAGCGGCCGGCCCGGTCCTGCGGAACCCGCAGCTCAAGCTTGCCGACCCGCGTGACAAGGGTGCGGCCGTAATAACCCGAGCGGTAGCCGAGCCGCTCAGGTGTGCGCTCGCTCTTCGAAGCCCCCAGCGCCTCGTCCATCTCGGCCTCGAGTACCTCCTGCATCACCGCACGGATCACTTCGTGAAGTCCGTCCGGGTCCGAAAGCAGAATGTCTTTGATGGCAGCGCTGCCGGTCTTACTTTCAATCTTGGTCATGGTGGCGTTCCTTCGCGGGAATCGGTGACGTGAACAATCACCAGCCTGCCATGACCGCCCTCTCTCAGCGAATTTGCAGAACTGTCAGCACACACCCTCCTTCATCACAAACCCAACCGAACAACTGGGCAGGTGTTCCAAAAAACGCCGAGTTCCAATAAGGACTCAGGTCCTGGTCCGCTATTGTCACCCCTTCCAAGTCGATGTGTTCGTCACAAATCTTGCGCAATTGAGAAAGGTCGCCCGGGCGTACAACTCTGATTTCCACAGTATTCTCCTGCTTCTCGTTCCGGCACACGTCAGGGGATTTGCTTGCGCAGTTGCCTGATGTGGCAGGTGAGCCAGCCCGCATATTGGCCGTCGTATTGTGGGCCGCGACGCTCACATGTGCGCACCCGATGAAGTGTAGATGTGTTTGTTTCAGGCAATGAGGCGCGTCTTGTGAGCACCGCCACGGTGGACCTGAAATCGCCTCACAGACGCTTGCCCACTGAACACGTCCCCGCCATGACCGGGGACGTGTTAAGGCACATTGCCTTCAGCCTCTGCAGAGGTCAGCGGTCTTGCTGCCGTCCGCAGGTTGTCTTTGCCGTAGCCGTATTTGCCGAATACTGCCATCATTTCGCCAGAGCCAACATAGTCCTGCATACGGCATTGAACGCGTCGACCGCAGCCTGCTCGTTGAGCTCGAAGGCGATAGCAGGATAGTTGGCTGGCGCGATGAACGAATCGGCCAGCTCAAGGCTGTGGTCCTTCTTAACAAGTCCAGTCGCTGTAAAGTAGTCGAGGGCACCGGCGGCGGCGCGACAGCCTGTCCGCCGGCGGTCCGGCGACCTGCATGATTTTGTCGTCGGCGATGCCTGACTTTTTCGCGTCCTGGACCGCGGTGTAGCCTGTATCACTGACGAAGGTGAGTCCCTTGTCACGCACATCCTCATAAGAATGCAGCCCTTCCGGGTTGCCCTTAGGCACCAGCAGTGCGCCTCTCTCCGTAGCGATCGGTTCGCTGAACAGCACGTTGCGGCAGCGCTCCGGCTTGATCCACATGCCGGCCGTGATGAAGTCGAAGCGGCTAGCCTGCAGGCCGGGGACAAGTGAGCCCCATTCGGTTACGACCGGCTCGATTCTATTCTCGTGTTTTTGCGCGACGCACGCAAATGCCAGACAATCCGATCCCCAAATTAATTCCCAGCACCGCAGGTTATTTGGTGTCCGCTTTTTCAACGAGACGCTCCATGAGCGTGCTGTAGGCGACAAAACCGGTGTGAGACCAGAAGGTCTTGCGGCCAGGATTGGTCTCCAGCACGTCGAGGAAAATCCTTGATTTGTTGTGGAAACGAGACCGAATAAGCAGCTCAAGGGTCCTGCAGCCAATCTCCGAACGTCGGTGTTGGCAGCTGACGTAGAATTGCCTCAAAAAGACGCGTTGCCCACTCGGCTCCGCATTGTCTGGCTCCAAACGATGAGTGGCGAGGCCCACAATCTCGCCGTTCTGGCTGAAGAGGTCGACCATCCAAATTTCGCGATTCACCAACTGAATAAACCGCTCCTTGAGTTCTGAAACCGTCATCGGGGTTTCGATGCTTCTCGGCCTCGATCAACTCGCGGTTCAACATTGCCAACTTGTCGAAATCTTCGGCGGCAGCTCTGCGAATCTCAATTGTCTCTGAAGCACTGTGATCCTCTCCTGACCCATGCGACCCACGCAGCGGGCTAGGCAATGCGCTCCTACATGTCCGTGGTGGGTAAAGCCCGTCCGCAGCCAAAAATCCTATGATTAGAGTTGTTCTCGATGACCTCCGATACGGATTCTCTCGCCGGGCTTATTTCGATTTGGTCGAGGTCATTGAATCCTGCATCGCCCGACAGCCGCGCCGTCGGTAGGGATCAGCAAGCGTTCAATTTCCAGATGGTGGCTGCGAGAGGCGGATACCAACGTTTCTCGTCTGAACGTAGCCGTCCAGCGCTTCCTGACCCTTCTCCCTGCCGTAGCCGGACTGGTTTATCCCACCGAACGGTGTTTCCACCCCGCCCACATACCACCCATTCACGTACACTTGACCGGCCCAAAGGCGGTCGGCGGTCCAGAGGGCCCGGTCAATATCCCGCGTGAACACGCCCGCTGCCAGACCGTGAACGGTGTCGTTCGCGAGATTGACGGCCATTCCCGGATTATCGAACGTGGTAACGGCAAGAACAGGACCGAATACTTCTTGCTGGAAGAGATTGCTGTCTCGCGCGACATCGGCAAACACCGTGGCCGCCATAAAGTAACCGCTCCGCTCCGAAAGCGCAGTCCCGCCGGTTACGAGTCGCGCGCCCTGCGAGAGGGCCGTCTGGCAGGCCCGCTCAACTCCTTGTCGTTGGTTTCGGGAGATCAACGGGGTGATGTCGCAGTTTTCGCGTCCTGGACCGACCGACAGTCCTTCGACGCAGACCCTCACTCTTTCCACCAGTTTGTCTGCAATAGAACGTTCCACAATAAGACGTGTAAGGTTGTTGCAATTCTGGCCTGCATTCAGAAAGGTCCCGACGCGTACCGCTTCCACAACGCAGTCGAGGTCGGCATCGGAATACACAACTGCAGCCGACTTTCCGCCCAGTTCCATTATGCAGGGCACGATCCGATCCGCTGCCGTCTTGAGCACCGTCCGCCCAGTAGTAATCGAGCCCGTGAAGACGATGTGGCGAACGTCGGGATGTTCGATCAGCGCCTGGCCTGCCGTTTGGCCGTATCCAGTGAGCACGTTGACCGCTCCGGCAGGCAGCCCCGCTGTCTCACAGGCACGCGCAAGTTCAACTCCGGAAAGGGGAGCTAGTTCCGGCGACTTCACCACGACTGAGTTGCCGGTTGCGATGGCGCAGGCCAGCGAGCGGGCCGTCAGTTCAAGTGGACCATTCCACGGAACGATCTGGGCGGACACGCCGAAGGGACTTCTGACTGTGTAGTTGACCAGGTTGGCCCCGCGCGGGATCGAGCGCCCTTCAAGTTTGTCGGCCAAGCCACCATAGTATCGCAGGTATCTGATGGCGGTCTGAACCTCGCCATCGGCAAGTTCCAATGCCTTCCCCGTCTCCGCGCAGTTAATGGCTGCGATCTCGTCGAAACGCGCTTCAAGGGCGTCGGCAACGCGAAACAACATGCGACCGCGATCATACGGATGCATGTCTATCAGCACGCGGTCGCGAAAAACGCGGTGAGCAGCAGTAACGGCAAGCTCGATGTCTTGGGGTCCTGCTTCAGCTACGACAGCAATCGTTTCGGCGCTCGCCGGGTCATCGACCTCGATGCGTGTGCCGGACACAGAATCCCGCCACTCGCCATCGATATAATTTTTGACTACGTCGTTGCTGGCCATCCAGTCCTCTTTCTTATCGCTCGATTTTCTTCGAATTGGCGCAGCGACAGTGGTCGGCGCCGCAGGAAGAACGGCAACCGTGGTATCGGTCCGGCAGTGAAAGCCCTAGTCTGCCGTTCAGCCGCTCCGAGTTCGCCCACTGCCACATGCCACGGAACGGCCTTCCCGTTCCGTGACTGCGAGCGGCCCGATTTTGGACCTGCTAGTGGCCCGGTGCTTTGTCGGCTAGCGAGCCGCGCCTCCACCGTCGAGGGTAGTCGCTACTGCGCCAATGCTGTCGCGAATGATGGACAGACCACGCCGAAGGTCAGCCTCGGCGATGGTGAGGGCAGTCATGAACTTAAGCACCTCACCGTATGAGCCGGCGATCTCGATCACCAAGCCCCGACGAAAAGCCTCCTGGGAGACCAGACCTGGCAAGGAGTGGTGCTTCGGTGAAACGAGTCCGTACATCAGACCGCGGCCTCGCACGCTCAGGCCGAGGGTGGGGAATTCCTCGGTAATCGCGTTGAGTTCTTGGACCAAGATCGCAGACTTGCGAGCGATCTCATCCTCGAACTTGGAGTCGGACCAGTAAGCTTCGAGGGCCGCACGAGCAGTGACGAAAGCATAGTTGTTGCCTCTGAAGGTCCCGGTGTGTGCGCCCGGGGCCCAGACATCAAGTTCAGGCTTGATGAGAATAAGGGCCATTGGGGTTCCGATCGCCGACAAAGATTTGGACAGGGTAACGATGTCCGGCACAATTGCAGCCGCTTCGAAACTGAAGAAACTGCCCGCGCGACCGACCCCGGCCTGGATGTCATCGAGGATCATCAAGATTCCGTGCCGCGACGTTAGCTCGCGCAGCCGTTGCAGCCAAGTAACGCTCGCAGCATTGATGCCGCCTTCACCTTGGATCCCTTCCAGGATCACCGCGGCAGGTTTGTCGAGGCCACTGTTGGGGTCATTGAGAAGCTTTTCGAAGTAATCGATTGTGTCAACTGACGCCCCCAGGTAGCCTTCGTATGGCAACGATGTCACATGGGCGAGGGGAAACCCGGCAGCGGCCCGGTGCTCCTTGTTTCCCATCGCTGCCAATGCTCCAGCGCTTTCCCCATGGAACGAGTTGGTAAACGAGACGATGTTCGATCTCCCGGTCACCTGGCGAGCCAGTTTTAGACTCGCTTCGACCGCGTTCGTACCTGTGGGGCCGGGAAACTGTAATTTGTATGTCAGACCACGAGGCTTGAGAATGTATCGCTCGAAAGCTTCGATGAAGGCTTTCTTGGCCGTCGTGGCAAGGTCCAGCCCATGCACAATTCCGTCGCGCTCGATATAATCCAGCAGCGCCTTCTTGATGACGGGGTTGTTGTGCCCATAATTCAAAACGCCTGCACCGGCGAAAAAGTCGAGATATTCCCGACCGTCTGCAGCGATGAGAGTGGTCCCGACTCCGCGATCGAATAGGGCGGGGAAGGCGCGGACGTAGCTGCGCACCTCAGACTCCAGGCGATTGAAAACCGCGAGACCTGCATCCATTTCAGGTGCGAATTGCTTGCTCATAGGCGAACTCCTCAATCTGAAGCCTGCAAAGCCAGGCCTCTTCTGCTTTATGAAGTGGCGTGTAGGTGCCGTTGTGAGACAATAGCGCGCTACATTGGGCGCCTTGCGCAAATTCTGAGCGGCGGGATGCAGTAATTATGCGAAATTGCCGGCAGGTTGCATAAGGCCGGCGGTTTGTGTGGCTGCGGTGACGATTTTTCCCAACCACCTCAAGACGGCTGCATTTGATGCAGCAACCGGGGCAGGCGAACCTAGCGCTCGATTCCCTATACACAGATGAGACTCTTGGCAGCGTGAGCCAACGAATGGAAGCCGAAGCGCGGAAATAGAGGTCCCCCCTATCATCATCGTCCAGTCGGCTTAGCGTTTAAGTTCCGAGACGTTTCCTCGGCCGAACTGGGCGCAAGGCCTCGGCTTTTGACCGTCGGCTGCCATTGTCAGTTGGGCGATGGTGGACAGCACTCTTCGGCCAATGGCTATAACTGACGTCGAGGACGATAGCCGACTTTGGTCCCATGCCTGGCCTGATCGTTTGGGCTTCCGTCTGCGCGGGGTTGAGGCTACAGTCGAGTGCATATCGCAGTTTTTCTGCGCAAATTGCAGCTATTCCGGAGAATGACCATGGAATTGGATCGGATAGATCTGAAAATCTTAAGCGCTGTTCAGCGCAACAATCGCCAAACAACGGAAGAATTGGGCCAACTGGCCGGTATATCGCCCACGGCCTGTCAGCGGCGATTGAAGCAGTTGCGACAAATTGGCGTAATTGAGGCTGATGTTGCAATCGTGTCGCCTGAGGCGGTGGGCAGGTCCCTGATGATGCTGGTCTTGGTCGACATTGAGCGCTATCGTTCCGACGTCATCGATCGCTTCAAGCAGTCTCTACAGAAGGCGCCTGAAGTAATGAGCGCGTATGCGGTCACCGGTAACGCCGATTTCGTTCTCCTTCTCTCCGTGCGTGACTTGGCAGAGTACGACGCATTCTCGAGGCGTTTCTTCTTTGATAGCCCGGCTGTTAGAAATTACAGCACGATGATTGTGATGGATCGCACGAAGGTAACCTTGGCGGTGCCAATCGATGTATAGAACGCGCAATCTTACGCGCATTCAACAACTGGTTGATCCGATTCACCGATGACTGGCGCAAGGGTCAGCCGCCTTGCCCGCCGGCCATGATTGGGACGGGAGTTTTCGTACCGCTAAAGCGGCGATGGAGCGCAAGGCGAAGCATCATTCTGCTCCTTACAACGGCCTCGTCAGCGCGATGCTGCAAAAGCACTTCTGGACCTACCGGGCTGCATTCTGATGTATCTCGCGATAGGTTTGTCCCCTTCAGTCGCGATGCGCTTTGTCCACTTAAGTCACGACGCTCCGGCATCGCCTTCAGCCCTGATGGACTGCTGGCAAGGTCATGTTTAAACGTTCCGCCCCGTTGGGAGGCCGCCATAATGCGAATCTCTTAAGAATGCGCTGATTTCCTGCGTCCTGCAAGATAATTGCGCGTTTTTGCTTGCTCGCCGTCTGCTAGATTTTTGCCCGACTCAGACATTTGCGAGTTTGCGTGGTTTTCGATTATATCGTCGTGGGTGGTGGCTCCTCTGGATGCGTGATGGCGAGCAGGCTCTCCGCCTATGGCGCTCGCGTGCTGCTCATTGAAGCTGGCCCTGATACGCCGCCGAATGCCATTCCTGACGACATCCAGGATGGCGACCCAACGCGTGCTTACCTTAATCCCGGTTATCGATGGCAGTCACTCCACGCGACAACGGTGCGAGGTGGCCGCAAGCCTGTCCATTACGAACAGGCGCGCGTCATGGGTGGCGGCTCCAGCATCAATGCCCAAGTCGCCAACCGCGGCGGGCCCGGAGATTACGATGAGTGGGCCTCAAGCGGTGCAACGGGCTGGGGTTGGGAAGACGTGCTGCCCTACTTCCGTCGTCTAGAATGCGATTTGGATTTCGGCGGGGAATTTCATGGCACGAACGGCCCCTTGCCAATCAAACGTGTGCGCCAATCAGACTGGTCGGGCTTCATCCGGGCAATCTCCGATGCTTACGATGCTTTGGGGCTTCATTTCAGGCCAGACTTCAATGGTGCATTCGGTGATGGCTATTCAGTTGTCCCATTGACCAACCGCAATGGTCATCGGGTCTCCTCCGCGATGGCGTACTTACCCGAAACCGTCCGCTCTCGCCGCAATCTAACGATTTTATCCGAAACGACAGTTGCGCGGCTGACCTTTTTGGGAACAACGGTAACGGGGGTCGAGACGGAGAACAAATCGGGCGTGCAATCGTATAGCGCTTCTTGCGTTATCCTGTGCGCAGGAGCACTCCATTCACCCGCCATATTGATGCGCTCCGGGATCGGCCCCGCGAAGGAATTAGTACAATTCGGAATCCCTATCGTTGCAGATTTGAAAGGTGTGGGCCAGAATCTTCAGGAACACCCCACGATTTGCGTTTCGGCCTATTTGAAGCCGGCCGATCGCTTGTCACCCGGCGTGAGCGAATATATTCAGATGCACGCCCGCTACTCGTCGGGTTACGAAGGCTGCCCGTCGACCGATATGGCAATATCGACTGTTGCCAAATCATCCTGGCACCCGCTGGGGAGGCGCCTCGGCACTCTCGCCGTGTGGGTCAATCGCAGCTACTCGACGGGAACTGTGGCGCTCAAGGGTAGTTCGCATAAAATAGAGCCGGAGGTCGATTTCAACTGGTTGAGCGACAAGCGGGACGCCGAGCGCCTCAAGCAGGGCTTTCGCTTCATAGTCCGCCTGCTGCAGCAAGATTCGCTGTCCTCTGTGGCGCTGGACCCGTTTCCGTCAGCGTTGAATGCGCGAGCGAAGCTGGTGAGCAAGGTCACAAGCACAAACTATGCACTCACGTCATTTCTGGCGCTGCTCATGGACGCGTCGCCGCGGCTGCGCCGTGGGCTGATTAGGCGCGTCATAACGGATGGGGATAGCATTTCCGATCTCGTCAACGACGAGAAACATCTGGATCGGTATATTCGCCAGAACGTCATCCCAAGTTGGCATCCGACGTCGACCTGCAGGATGGGGGCAGCCGCGGATCCTGGCGCTGTGACCGATCCGTCGGGACGCGTTCATGGTATTTTGGGTTTGAGGATCGCCGACGCTTCCGTCATGCCATTTTGCCCTCGGGCGAACACAAACATTCCGACGATTATGGTGGCTGAGAAATTGGCCGACACAACCTTGAGAGACGGCAGACGGAGCTAGGCCAGGCGGCATGTACATTCTGCCGGAGCGCTGCCGCAATGTGGTGTTCACCGAGCCGCTTGCTAAGTTCACCGAAGCCCTGCTCATGCCGAATGGCAATCCCAAAAGACCAGCACTCCTTTGACGATATTCGTGATAAGGGCCTAACGCTGGTCACCACCGCCGGTTCCGACACGGTCACGACCGCCAAAGACGCGGGCATTCCGGAGGATCGTGTCATGCAGGTCGCCGGCCAGGCCGAATTCTTGCAGGCAGTGAAGGTCGGCCGCGCGGCGGCGGGGTCGCTAAACTACTTCACGGTAAGGAGCTCGCTGACAAGGTCGACAGCGTTGAAATGGCAGATCCGTTCACCCCGCCGGCTGGGAAGGCCGGCTACCCAAGTCTCGCCTTCCTGCCCAATCAGCAGGCGGTCGATGCCTTCAACGAGGTATTGAATACTTATATCGGCTCCGACCAAATGATGCAGTCGGTCAAAATACGGCTACACCAAAATCAATCTGCCGGACGGCACCAAGACCGGCGACCTGTGCAAGGGTTGAAATCTTGCGGGGAATGCCACCCATGCACCTAAAAGGCTCCCGGCCGCAGTGGCTGGGCGACGACAGAGCAAAGTGACAAGACGCGAGGCTCCGGGGTGCCGATTTCCGGTATTCAGACGAGATAGTTCGGCAACGTGGCATGTGAGGCTGCTACGCTCAGGAGTGAGCAATGGCAGTCCATCTCGCATGTCGCAATGCCGACCTGATGCCCCTCCTTTTGCCGAGGAACCGATGATCACCAAGCATCGCGTATCGGTTGATGGTGTCGAGACATCGTACTGCGAGAACGGAGCTGGTAGGCCGATTGTTTTCCTGCAGGGGGCGGGCTTCCGTGCAGAGGCTAAGAGTTCCTTTGTTCGGCAGCTGAACGGGCTATCCGATCAATTTACGGTAGTAGCGATTGATCAACTCCATTTTGGGGGAACGGATTATCCTGCTGACTGCAAATACATTAACCGGCTCGGTCGTGTGAATCATGTAATTAGCTTCCTCCAACAACTGGGTTTGAAGCAGATCACGCTAGTCGGCCATTCAGAAGGATCATTCGTCGACGCGCGGGTCGCGATCGTGCGTCCCGATCTTGTTTCTAAGCTTGTCCTGCTGACCGCTAACTCCGTGTCGCCGGCGTTCGGAGATGACCGTGACGAAGCTTGGCTGGAGGCCTGCCGGCAGGCTTACGGCTGTTCCGGCCCGATGCCGAGCGAAGAGGAATACATCACCGCACGGCGGAAAAGCTGCCGCGCCCACGGGCAGGATGTGGAATGCGCCGAGCGAGAAGCCTATCGGCGGGCCGCGGCTCGGGGACAATGGGAGATCTGGCAGAGATTGCCGGAAGACGAGACAAACCTGCATCGTTATCCACTGCTGCAGCAGAAGTATATCTTCCCCTACCTTGATCAGCTTCAGGCCCAGACGTTGATCATCTGGTCCAAGAACGACCCTACCGCGACGCCGGAGCAAGGGATCAACCTGGCGAAGCTGATCAGGAATTCAGATTTCCATCTGCTCAATAATGCCGGCGATTCCGTCCAGGTTGATCCGGAGCGAAGCCGTGAACAGACTCATCCGTCAATGGCACGAATGATCAACTGTGACGGGAACAATGCTCGGGCCAGCGTCTCCGAGGCGAATCTCTCAGCGGCGTGTCGCATACGACGAACTTGTGCCCTGCCATGGCAACAAGGGCATAGCCCAGGCGGTGGCGCCCATCCAACCGGGCAGGGCAGGAGTCATGCAAGACGTGGTGTGCCTCAGTTGGCCATACCACAGCTCGCGATTGTTCACTTCCAACGAACCACGGGGATGACGGAAATGTGCGTATGCACCCAAAAATCACCGAATTTCTGCGAATAACTTGCATTTCTCGCACAAAGCACCACAGCTGCGCTGCTACGCTCACGAAGCATGCACAAGTGGCGTAGCAAAGGATCGACTGGAGGAATCTATACCTAAGTGGGGACCCTGCAGCTCACACGATGATGGGAACCGCCGGACTACAAGCTCAACAAATGATGCAATGGTCTTTTCCCGAGGCATATCGGGAGACCATCGGCGATGCGAAAACGGAGGACTAACCAGTGGTCAAGTGGAAACTCGACGAATGCTTTAAGGCTGCAATCTTGAAGAGGATTGCCGCGCTCGGCCTGGCGGCGATGACAATCTCGTCCTTTGCCGGTTCGGCCTCGGCGGAGTCGCTGCTCGATAAGATTAAGAACGGAGAAACGATCCGTCTTGGCTTCACCAATGAGCCTCCCAGTGCCTATCCTGGTGCGAACAACGAGCCGCTTGGCCTGGTCAATGTGATGACACTGGACGTTCTGAGAAAGATGGGAACGACCAAAATCGAGCCGGTCGTAACCGATTGGGGTTCCCTTGTCCCGGGCCTCCAGGCTGGTCGCTTTGACATCATCACGGGCGGCATGTGGATTAAGCCGGAGCGGTGCCGCAACGTCCTGTTCAGCGAACCGATCGCATCGAGCAATGATTCGATGATCGTGCCGAAGGGCAATCCGGAAGCGCTGCATTCCCTCCATGACGCTCAGAAGAAGGGGCTTACCCTGGCCATCATGACGGGTACCACCGCAGTCGAGCAGGCGAAGAAATTAGGTTTCCCTGACGACAAGGTTATGCAGGTCGCCGGACCGCCCGAGGTCGTACAGGCTGTAAAGGCCGGCCGCGCCGCTGCCGGCTCGCTCTATAGTCTGAACGCGACGACTCTTGCCGAGCAGGATCCCAGCATTGAGGTGGCTGACCCGTATACCCCGCCGGGACCGAATGAACATCCCGCCATAGCCTTCCCGCTCAGCGAACAGGCTGCGGTAGACGCGTTCAATGCTGTGTTGAAAGACTATATTGGCTCTGACGAAATGATGGCCGCGGTCGGCAAATATGGTTACACCAAACGCGATCTCCCGGATGGCAGCAAGACCGCTGATCTTTGCAAGGGCTGAAGCTATGCGTCTGACCGCTCCCCGGCCCTTGGCCGGTAGGCGGTCAGTGGGGAGGGCATATGAGTAAGGTCGATCTCAGCTTTATCTTTGCCGTGCTCACCAAGGGCGTCATGACTACGGTCATCGTCACTCTTGGCGCCTGCGTCGTAGCGATCGTCCTTGGGCTTTTCGTGGGCCTGACCCGAGTCTCTCCCCGTCGGCAGTTGCGCTGGTTCAGTATCGCCTACATCGAATTCTTCCGCGGGACGTCCATGCTGGTTCAGCTCTACTGGTGGTTCTTTGTATTGCCGATTTTCGGTATTTTCCTGTCGCCGTGGACTGTCGGAATTTTGGGGATCGGAATGAATGCCTCTGGCTACGCAGCCGAGTATGTCCGCGCCGCCATTCAGGCCGTTGATAGGGGCCAGTATGAGGCATCTACAGCGCTCAATTTTTCGCGGCTCACCATGATGCGGCGTATTATCCTCCCACAGGCAATGCGCGCCATGCTGCCGACCTGGGGTAACATGCTCATCGATGTGCTTAAGGGTAGCTCGCTCGTCTTCTTCATCACCATTCCCGAATTTACTAGCGCCGCCAAGCAGGCGGCCGACGCAACTGGCGATTATATGCTGTTCTTTGCGGTTGCACTATTCGGTTATTACATCATCGCGCGCGCCCTCATCACTCCTTTCGTGCGCTGGCTGGAACGCCGCGTCTCGCGCGGTTTCGTTCGGGAGCAGGTGGCTTGAAGATCTGGGATTGGTCTTACGTATGGGAGGCTTTCCCATATCTCTATCAGGGAGCGATCGTCACCATTGAGGCTACGCTGCTCGGGTTTGCGATCGCGCTGATATTGGGTCTTGTCTTCGCGATGATTCGCCAGTCGCCAAACCGCTACGTCTCGACCACCATGGCGGAGATCGTGGAGTTTATCCGTTCAACGCCCTTGCTGCTGCAGTTGTTCTTTGTCTATTTCGTTGGTCCGCAGATCGGAATCTTCATTCCTGCCTGGACGGCGGGAGTTGGCGTGCTGGGGATCCACTATGCAGCCTATTGTTCCGAAGTCTTCCGCGGCGGCATCGAGAATGTGGATGGCGGCCAGTGGGAGGCCTGTACGGCACTAAACCTTTCGCGAACGCGGACCTGGCGAACAATCATTCTGCCGCAGGCGATCCCGCCCATGGTGCCAGCTCTGGGCAATTACTTCATCGGCATGTTCAAGGACACGCCGGTCCTGGCGGCAATCTCGATCTTCGAGATGCTGCAGCAGGCGAAAAATTTCGGGGGCAATAACTATCGATACATAGAAGCGATCACTATGTGCGGCTTCTTCTACTACGTGTTCAGCTTGGTTGCTTCCGCTATCGTGCAGTCGGTCCGCGTCTGGCTCAACCGCCGCTACCATCTGCAATAGGGAGGCCTTATACTATGAGCGAATTTGTGCTTCGCTTCGAGGACGATCTCACGAAGCGCCCTAGGGCATCAGCCAGGCGGGACGAGCTTGACCTCGATATCAGGCGCAGCGAAAAAGTCATGAACGAACCCATAGTTCGCTTCGAGAACGTCACAAAGCGCTACGGCGCGTTGACGGTGCTGGACGAACTCAATCTCGAGATCGCACGCAACGAGAAGGTGTCCATCATTGGTCCGTCCGGCTCGGGCAAGACCACCGTTCTGCGCATGCTGATGACGCTTGAGCACATCAACGGGGGGGTGATATGGGTCGACGGTGAACCGTTGACGCATACGCAGAAGAACGGCCAAATAGTGCCGGCGAGCGAGCGTCATCTCCGTCGCGTGCGTGCCAAGATCGGTATGGTGTTCCAGCACTTTAACCTGTTCCCGCATATGACTGCTCTGCAGAACTGCATGGAGGCGCCGATCTCCGTCCTTGGGCTCTCGAAGAAGGAGGCGGAGGCCCGAGCGGCAGAGCTGCTCGACTTGGTGGGCCTCGGCGACAAGAAGAACCATTTCCCGATCCAGCTTTCCGGGGGCCAGAAGCAACGCGTGGCGATCGCTCGGGCGTTGGCCATGCGGCCCAAGGTGATGCTGTTTGACGAGGTGACATCAGCGCTTGACCCGGAACTGGTTGGAGAGGTGCTCAACGTCATCCGCAAGCTCAGCGCCGAACATGACCTCACAATGCTGATGGTCACGCACCAGATGGGCTTTGCCAAGGAGTTCTCCGATCGCGTGTGCTTCTTTTCTGGCGGTAAGATTGTCGAGCAAGGCCCGCCCAGCCAGCTTTTAGGCAATCCGCAAAACGAGCGAACGCAGCAGTTTCTCAATGCGGTGCTGGAGACGAGGTGAGTTGCGGGTTGTGCCGCTAGTTGAGTTATCCCGTGGGTGGCTTCCGGGCAGGAACTGGTCCGTTCGGAGCAGGCTGCCCTGCGACGAACCTACGCGCGGTTTTTCAGGGCCGGGTTGATGTCGAGGTTACTGCCCCAGTTCATTCAGGACTGCATAACTAGGATCGTCCGGTCCAAGCCCCAGATTGGTCGAGTTAGGTAAATAGCGCTGCCCGTTCGGCAGTTGCGAGCTTGAAGATCTGATGTGCGTTCAATCTGCCATTCAGGGCATCTGGGCTCTGGAAAGTGCCCTAACACGATTGTCTGACGGCGGACGCAAACCCGGTATCCTACAGGCCCGGGGAGGGTCGCACAAGCGTTCTGCGGTTTCCCAGTTTTTACGGCTTTCATGCGAATGCACCAAAACAATGCCGACTTACTGCGCCTGGAAAGGCATGTTTCTCTGAAACAGCCGTTTCGACGCTGTTAAATTCGTGCATTCAGAGAGAACCTGTATCGCGCAGGTGATGGGCATTTGCTGCCGAAATCACCATCTTAGCTGCTTCCAGAAGAAGGATGCTTCCGTGACAACTCAACAAAGGGCCCTCGGAATTATTGGGCTGGAGATCGGACTTCCGCCTCGTGAATTTCCGCCACCGCAACCGGAGTCGGTCTTCAACCCGGCAACTTTCGACTTCCCAATTATAATAGAGACCGCGGCCGGGGCTTTGGAGGAGAGGGTCATTCCCGGTGATGCTTCTCTCGAGCCGGCCTACATTGCAGCTGCCAGGCGGTTGGTCGAGCGCGGAGCAGTCGCGATAACCGGGGACTGCGGGTTCAGTATCCGGTACCAGGCTGCAGTGGCCGCGTCTGTCGAAGTCCCGGTGGCCATGTCGAGCCTGCTACTGGCGCCCACGCTACTCCGGCAGCTTCCAGCTGACGCAAAGCTCGCCGTTGTGGCCGCAGACTCAAGACACTGCGGCAAAGAGCTGCTGGGCATAGATTCATCCGCAGAGGCAAGAGTAGTCATCGGCGGCATTGAAGGTGACGCGTGGCCGGCTGGTGTTGTTGAAATGGAGTCGGAGGTTGCAGCCTGTGTCGCGCGACTTGGCGCCGCACATCCGGGGATTGCCGCCCTCCTATTTGAATGTACATTGTTCCCGATGGTGACGTCAGCAATCCGTCGTAGGACAGGACTGCCCATCTATGACGCCGCGACCCTTTATCGGATGACATTCGCGTCCGTGGCTTGACCGCTTGGAGGCCACTATCCCAAAATATGAGCTCATGTCTGGTATGAGTTGCGGCTCGTTATTGTAACACACGTCCGCATCTTGTCGAATACTCTGTCGAGACTGGATCCTCGATTTCCGAGGTCAGGACGCGGTGCCTGAGATGCAGGTTGGATTTTTGGAACTCGTGCTGGTCGACCGTGATCCAGACGCTAAGCGGCGACCGACTTCGGCCGGAGTTGAAGCAGGGCGATCAAGGGCCACAAAAATCACTTCAGCCACCTGAGCAGGAGGGAGAAGTTGTATCCGGCGGCGGCCAGGACGGCGTTGAGGGCGTCGCCCTGCTGGCCGGCGAGGTAGTTGCGGCCCATGCGGTGTTCGTTCTTGATGTGGCCGATATGACGCTTGCCAGCGTGTGGCCGTCATAGGGATTGCCGGGCAGCGCTTTTGCATGCAGGGCGAACTGGCCGCCCTTGGAGCGCTTCAGCGTGGTGGCCACCGACACCTTCACACCGAACTCGTAGGGCATATGCGCCTTGCCCTTGCCAATGCATTCCACCTCGTGCGCGTGCAGGCTGTAGATCTTGCGGCCGCGCTGGCGCTGGCGTTGCTAGAGAACGGTGGCGGCCTGGTAGAACGGCCATTTGAAGAGCGCGTCCAGCCCCGCATCGCCGGCGATCTGGCGAGAAATGTCGCGAATGGTCCGGCCGAGATAGGTCTTGAGCCTGCGCAGCGCCTTGTTGGCCCGCTTGAACTGCTTGGCGTGGGCATAGCGCTGGTGGCTGATCAGCGCCAGCTGATAGCTCTGGCGCAAATGGAGCTCCTTCCCTCTTGGCCAGCCGCACCAGCCGTTCGCGCGCCCGGTTGATGAGCTTGGCGTCGGTCGGGAACATGACGTTCTTCGGCTGCACGGTTGTGTCGACGATCACCTGGCGCGTGTCGGCCGGCTTCATCGCCCCGGTCTTGACCGCAAGGCTGAGGCTCTCCTGCAACAGCGCCACGATCCGCTCCTCGCCCATGCGGCTGCGCCAGCGCGTCATCGACGAGAGGTCGAACGGCAGCGTATGGCAAAAGAACGTCTCGCCGGTGAGATACTGGAAGTAAGGGTTCTCCACCCAGCGCTCGCACAGCACCTCATCCGACAGGTTGAAGGTGTGCTTGAGGATCGCCAGCCCCGCCATCAGCCGGGTCGGCAGCGGCGGCATGCCGGGGCCGTCCGAATAGACGGCGCCGAAACGCTCCTCCAGCACCGGCCGGTCGATCGCCTGCTTCATGTTGATGATCTGATCGAGCCTGGAGCGGAACAGGTCCTGCTCTCCCGTCTCGCGTGGCTTGGACATTCGCCGTCCCCTCGATTCGCCGCCGCCGAACCGAGTGAATCACGCTCCGCAGCACAAGGGAATCGCAAAACCGAATTGCAGGAAAACAGCGTCCAAATACCGCTAATCCTGCAATTCAAAAGACGCTATCCGCCTCAATCAAAAGGCCAGATCAATGGCTTGCGGATAGTTCACGGTCGACGAGCTGGCGGCCACGCATCAGGCTGGAGATCCATCAGCGTTTACATCGTTTTTCAACGGGCGGCTCAAGCTCCGTGTTGTTGCGCGGCGCGCAGCTTGTCGAACGCCTCTTAGACCGTCGTGTGCCGGAAGAGGATATCCTCTGGAATTTCGGCATCGACATTCCGACATCACACATCCGTGATAAAGGCGTTTGCGGCTCGACGGGACCCTCCAACCCGAGGTCGCGAACAGAACCTGAATGACTGCCTCGTTTGCTATATGCGAATTGTCCGTGGGCGCCGCCAGGAGCTGGAACCGGCCAATCGACTTTAATTCTGGCTAGCTGTGCCCAGAATCGAGAAAAACGCCGGATTCATGCAGGCACAGCGGCCAATTTGCAGGAACCACCCCCCTGGGCACTGCTACTTATCTGGAATGAGGGGACTGTGGAGCTTCCGTCAAAAGGAAGCCAGATGTTCCGGGTTGAGGCCGTAGATCATCGTGGTCGTGTGAACATGAAGTGATGATAAAGCCGGCAAACAGGGAGGATAAAATGAGCCAATACTCATATAATCGTCGTGCGCTTATGAAGGCAATGCTGGCGATTTCGGCGACCCCTTGGGGGATTAACTCGAGGGCGTTCGCCTCGTCGTGCGACGATCGCATCCTGCGAATCGGCGGACTGGGTGGAGGCCCTGATTCGATGAACCCCTTCGCCACTTGGGGCTCCTTTTGGCCCTTGGCTATTTGCTATGATTTCTTGGTCTGCATAGACGCCCAGCGATACGACGATCGAAAGGGCTTTGCCCAATCTTGGTCCGTCGCCGACGACAACCTCACTTGGACCTTCAAGATCTGGCCCGGCATGAAGTGGTCGGACGGCCAGCCTGCTACCGCTAGGGACGCGGCGTTCACTTATAGTTATTTGCACGATTCCATAGGCAAGCCCGACGAGCTAAACGTCGGGTGGAACAGCACCAGCGGTCTTGAGAACGTCGAGTCCATCAAAGCGTTCGACGACGAGACTTTGCAGATCGTGACCAAGTTCCCCGCGACCTGGCCAATAGACAATATCATAATGATCGTTCCCGAGCACATTTGGAAGGACATCAGCTATGCTGACGCACGCGTAACCTTCCGCAACGATCCGCCTTTGGTGGGTACGGGACCTATGATCGTTTCGGAGTTTCACCAGGGCCAGTTTACACGCCTGACGCCGAACCCCTATTTCCGTACGGGGAAGCCCCAAATCGCGGGGGTGATCCTGCGGTCCTTCGATGCCGCCGATCCGATTGCGCAAGGTCTTAAGAGCGGGGAACTCGATTATGGCAACTACCTGACGTCCGCCCAGTGGGCTGATCTCTCGAAGGATCCCGACATTGTAGTCGGTGAATCCCGCATAGCTCAGAAAACCTATCTCGCCTTCAACACCGCTTCGGGAGATGGCGCAGGTAGCACCAAGGCTCTGCAGGATCCGGCGTTTCGCGATGCGCTCGGCTACGCGATCGATCAGAAGGCCATCGTCGATCGAGCCATGCGCGGACACGCCGACCCTGGTGTCGGACTCGCAATGCCGGTGGCGGCCGATTACTATTCAGATCTGAACGACATCAGGCGCCACTTCGATCTCGCCGAAGCCAACCGCCGGCTTGACGCCGCAGGGTACCGGGACACGAACGGCGATGGCATTCGGGAGGACAAGGACGGGAAGAGTTTCCAGCTAGAGCTGGTGTCTGGACCTTCAGCAAATATAGAGATGCCGGTCGCGGCAGTGCAGTTTATCGCTGGCTGGTTGGAGCAAATCGGTATCCCTGTATCGGTGACTCGGCTCGACTCCGGTGCGCTGAGCGCCCGCGCCGCAGCTCCGGCGAAAGGCGGCGGAGGGTGGGATCTGCTCATTTCCGATACCTGGCAAGGCCCAACACCTAAAGACCTGCTCATCTTCGGCAGCAGCAATTCCATCGGCATCAAGAACAAGGCGTACTGGACGAATGCGGAGTTCGACAAACTGTTCGCGGAGGTGCAGGTCACCGTTGACCTCAAGAAAAACCAAAAGCTGGTCGACCAGGCAGCGCGACTAATTTATACTGAAGCGCCTTACATCGTACTATGTTACCCCACCCTGCTCGAAGCCCACCGGAGGGATTGCTTCGAGGGTTGGGGAAAGCAAGGCATCATGTCGATGGACAGCTACTTCCCATTCGATCGCTTGAAGCCGGTGCCCGCGCCGTGAACGGAGGGGGAGGGAGCCGTCACATCCTGCGCATCATCGTCAGGGCCTCTATAACCCTCCTGATGGTGGCAGTCCTGAACTTCATCCTATTCCGAGTTATTCCAGGTGACCCTGCATCTCTTTTGCTTGGCGGGGCGCGCGTCAGCGTCACCGCCGAGCAGATTGAGGCGCAGAACCAACGTTGGGGCCTTGACCGGCCGCTGTTCCCGGACCAGGCGGTCGACTACCTGTCGGCAACACTCCGCGGCGATTTCGGCTACAGCTTCAAGTTCAGGGGCAGGCATGTCGCAGACCTGATAGCGGAACGCCTGCCGGACACCATAGTCCTAGTCGGGGTTGCTCAGATAATGGCAATCGTTATTGGGGTGATGCTTGGGATCTACGCAGGCTGGCGCCGGGGAGGAGCCGGCGACCGTATCGCAACCGGAGCCTCTCTGGCGCTCTATTCTACGCCGGCTTTCTGGCTCGGCATGATCCTGGTGGTAATCTTCAGCACGGCATTGGGTTGGCTCCCGGGCTATGGTGCATACTCGCCCGGCCTGATCACGGGCTCTCTTGGTTCGTTCCTCGACTACCTGCAACATCTCACGCTTCCCGCCACTGCGGTGGCGCTTGGGCTAATCGGCCAGTACGTCGTCGTCGCTCGTGCCGCAATGAGTGACGTACTCACCGAGGATTACATGGTAACCGCACGGGCGAAAGGGCTGACCAACGGTCAAATGCTGATGCGTCATGCATTTCGCAATGCAATGCTACCGGTCGTGACCTTGATCACCCTCAATATTGGCTATGTGGTCGCCGGGGCCATCACTGTCGAAGCCGTTTTCGCCTGGCCGGGTATCGGCGGGCTGACGGTGGAAGCACTCAACGCACGGGACTACCCAGTCCTTCAAGGCATATTCCTGTTGCTTGGCGTTTCAATTGTTCTCGCAAACCTCGTAGCCGATCTTGCCTACAGCCTTCTAGATCCGAGGGTCCGACAATGAGCGACAATATTGTTCGATATTGCCCGCGAGGCCGGGCGCGCGCAATAAAAGGCTTTCTGCGTCAATTTCTCAGCTATGGCGGTGCTCAGGTGGGCCTCGTATGTCTGGTATTCTTTCTTGTTGTGGGAGCGGTCCCCAATATTCTGGCGGGACCGCTCCAGACTGCGATCAATGCAACTGGCGATTTCCTCGCACCCCCATCAGGCGAGCATCTGCTCGGCACGGACGAAATCGGGCGGGACGTGCTCAATCTGGTCCTCCATGGTGCCCGGATCTCGCTTACGATTGCGCTACTCGCGACTGTGATCAGCCTCGTCGTTGGGACTACAATCGGTACGACCGCTGGCTACTATGGTGGCAGGGTCGACGTCTGGCTGATGCGCTTGACAGACTTCTTTTTTGTCATGCCGTCCTTCGTGCTGGCGCTGGTCATTACACCCGTGGTTCTCGAGGTGATGGGGCGCGGTGGAGAAATCCTGGGCTTCCGTCCTTCTCTTTTCGTGATCATTGTCGTTATAGGCATGACAAGCTGGTCCTTTGTTGCACGTATCGTCCGGAGTCAGACACTGTCGCTTAAGGAGCGACCATTCATTGATCGTGCGCGCGTTGCGGGTAGCAGTAATTTCGGCATCATGGTGCGGCACATCCTCCCCAATCTCGTGCCGCAAATCGCAGCCAATGGTGCGCTGGTGGTCGCCAGCGCAATCTATGTCGAGACATCGCTCTCATTCCTTGGACTCGGGGACCCGTTGCAGCCTTCATGGGGCACTTTGCTTTCGCTCGCTCAGCGCGCCGGCGCGGCCAGTGCTGGAGCCTGGTGGTACCTCGGCGCCCCAGGACTGTGCGTACTCACGGTTTCGCTTAGCTTCGTCCTGATTGGCAGTGCCCTTGACGACACGTTCAATCCACGGCGGAGGGTGATCCCATGACCAGCTCCTCCCAGGACAAAACACCGCTTCTGGAAATAGACCGGCTCTCTGTCGATTATGGGCTCAAGGGCGTTTCATTGCGAGCAATCGACGGCGTAAGCTTCGCGCTCCGAGCCGGAGAGGCCGTGGGCCTCGTCGGAGAATCGGGCAGTGGCAAGACCACGACCGCGATGGCGATCGCTGGTCTACTATCACCCAACGCGCGGGTCAGCGGCGGCCAAGTGCGCTATCGTGGCAACCGACTGCCGATCGACGATGATGCGGCGATGCGGCCACATCGCTGGAGCGAAACGTCCGTTGTCTTCCAGGGCGCGATGAACGCACTTAATCCTGTTCACCGCATTATCAAGCAGATCGCCGAGCCATGCATGCTGAAGCTCGGCATGTCGCGGGGCGAGGCGACCAAGCGGGGAAGTGAGTTGCTTCAACTGGTCGGCATCCCGGCGGATCGTGGTTCCGCCTACCCTCACGAGTTGTCGGGCGGAATGCGACAAAGGGTGATGATTGCCATGGCGCTCGCGTGTCGACCTTCGATTATCATTGGTGACGAGCCCACCACAGCGCTCGACGTCATCACTCAGGCTCAGATCCTTAACCTGCTAGGCGACTTGCGATCGCAGTTGAGCCTCGCCCTGATTTTGATCACCCACGACCTTTCTGTGGTGGCTAAGTGTTGTGATCGCGTAATGATCATGTACGCGGGCCGCATCGTCGAGGATGGCACTGTCGCCGAGATTTTCGCCCAGCCCAAACATCCCTACACCCGACAGCTGATCGAATCGATCCCGAACCCAGCGAGCGGCAAAAAGATGATCCGGCCAATACCGGGTGATCCTCCCAACTTGGTGAATCGACCCTCGGGCTGCGCTTTCCATCCGCGTTGCCCGTCGGTCATGGGGGGGTGCGCGACCGAAGTCCCCAGCCTCAATAAGTTCGGGCGGGGACGTGTCGCCTGTCACCTTCACCGGTCCTTGACGCAAGAAGACAAGGTCGCTGTTCATGCCTGACACTGCCGGCATCCTGCGTCTCGAGAGCCTGCAAGTTCATTTTCCTATCCAGGGCGGTCTGTTCGACCGTGTCCTGGGCCGATCTGTCGGCGCCATGCGCGCGGTAGACGGGATCGACCTCAACGTCGGGCGGGGCGAGATCGTCGCCCTGGTCGGCGAATCGGGAAGCGGCAAGACCACTGTGGGCCGCGTCATCACCAAGCTTGCCAAGCCGACTGGCGGCAGAATGCTGTTCGAAGGCCGCGACATGAGGTCGGTAGAGGGCTTCTCGGCTCTACGTCCGTACCGGCGTCGCGTGCAAATGATCTTCCAGGACGCTTATCAGGCCCTCAATCCGCGACACACCGTGTTCGACATCGTGGCGGAGCCGTTGCAGTCCCTGCGGCTGGTCGGTAACGCCACTCAACTCGCCGACCGGGTGAGTGAAGCGCTTGCGGCCGCTGGGCTCAATCCTCCCGGCGATTTCTTCGCCCGCTTCCCGCACGAGCTATCCGGCGGGCAGCGCCAGCGCGTCGTGATTGCAGGAGCGCTTGCCGTCCGGCCGGAACTCATCGTTGCTGATGAACCTGTATCGATGCTCGATGTCTCGATACGCGCTCAGATTCTTCAGGTCCTGGTTGACTTGCGCGACAGGCACAACATGGCGCTGCTGTTCATCACCCACGATTTGCCCCTTGCCTGGCTGATCGCCGACCGGATTGCGGTCTTGTATCTTGGAAAATTGGTCGAGATTGGTAGCGCCGACGAGATCACATTCAACCCTCGCCATCCGTATACCGTCGCCTTGCGCAACGCCACACCGCAGATTGGCGGCAACGCAGGTCGCGCCGAGTTGCCGGCCCTGCAGGGCGAGGTTCCAAGTGCCGCGCGCGTGCCGAAGGGCTGCCGTTTCCATCCTCGTTGCCCGCTTGCCTTCGACCGTTGCAAAGCTGAGGAGCCGCCGGCGATCGAAGTTGGACCACAGCACCTGTCAGCCTGCTGGCTCGCTAAGTGAAAGGCATGCAATCAGCGCCACCCCAATGAGCGTATTCCATCTGGTATTGCACAGGCAGGTGGGCTGGAACACCACCATGCAGATAGAATGCTGAGACCCGTCGAAATTGGCCACTCCATCTTGAATCAGTCTCAATGTCTGGGAGGCACTCTGAAGTGTGTAATGAACTAGGCCCGATTAAACCGCCAACGCCGCGATACGAAGTGGTTTTGCAGACCGGCTTGCGCGTTCCAATGCGGGACGGCGTTGAGCTCGCCACGGACCTGTATCGGCCTATTGGTTACACTGGGGAACTCGGGTCAATCCTTATCCGAACTCCATACGGTAAGACGCCCTATCGCTGTCCGGTTGAGCCTCGCCACAAAGTGGCAAGAATGTTTGCTGGACAAGGGTTCGCTGTACTTGTGCAGGAGCGTCGTGGCGTCTTCGATTCCGGCGGCGTATACGCTAGGGAACATATAGGGGACGACGGTTATGACACGCTGTCCTGGATTTCGCAGCAGCCATGGTCGAATGGACGCGTGGGCACATATGGGTGCTCGGCGCTTGGTATCGCGCAGGTTTTGCTGGCGCAGTTGTGCCATCCAGCCCACCGATGCGCAATTGCGCAGGGATCGGGCGGCGCGAACGGCTCTGCCGGAGGGCGATATCGCAACGGGGATCTCCGTCTCGGCGGTGCGGTGGAGGTTGCCGCGTTTGTCCCCTGGTTCCACCAAACCGCAGCGAAGGACCGGTCCCGAGTGCAACCGAAAAGCGATGAGGAGTATCAGCGGGCTTTCGCGTCGCTGCCGCTCGTCAACATGCTTAAGAGCCTTGGGGGACCGCCGACTGACTGGGAGGACTGGGTCTCGCGTGACCCAGGCGATCCCTGGGGGGATCGGAATGGGATGCTTAGCGAGGACTCGACCATCGACGTCCCAGCCCTGTTCGTGAACTCGTGGTACGACGTGGGGGCTGCCGACGCGCTTCACCAGCAGCGCGTTTTTAGTGCTCGCGGATTGAGCCCGGCGGCACGCGATCACCAACATATCATTCTGTCGCCAGCCACGCATTGTGGCACCGAGAGTCTCAAAGCCCCGACGGTTATCGGCGAGCGCGAGCTGGGCGACGCGCGCCTGGATTGCTGGCAGATCTACCTGGACTGGTTCGACTGCTGGCTGAACGACAAGCCCGACCGGATCGAGGGAATGCCCCGCGTCCAGTACTACGTGATGGGTCGCAACGAGTGGCGTGCCGCGTCAGAATGGCCCCCTCTTGGTGTGGAACTGCAGCACTGGTTCCTCCGCAGCGGCGGGAATGCCGCGACCCGTCTAGGCGACGGGACTCTTGATGTAGAGCCTCCGAGTGCCGACGAGCCGGCTGACACGTTTACCTACGACCCTGGGGATCCGGCGCCGTTCTTGGGGATGGACGGCGGGAAGTCAAGTGGAACTACTATAGGACCCCGCGATTACCAGGACGTCCAGCTTCGTCCAGACGTCCTCTGCTTCACTTCACCGCCCCTCACAGAGGGCATGGAGGTTACCGGATTTGTCCGGGCGGTCCTCTTCGTCTCTTCTTCGGCCCCGGACACGGACTTCGTGGCCAGACTGTTGGACGTACATCCCGATGGCCGTGCGATTGACGTGGTGGACGGGATACTGCGCGTCCGCTATCGCGAGGGCTTTGATCGGGCTGTTTTCATGGAACCGAGCGTTATATGCAAAATCGAGATTGATCTCGACGCCACAAGTAATTGGTTTCCGGCCGGCCATCAAATTCGCCTGGAAATCACTAGTTCGGCCTTCCCGCGGTTCGACCGCAACCTGAATACGGGAGGTAACAACTGGGACGAAACTGAATGGGTAGTGGCTCGGAACACGATTCATCACTGCGAGCAGTTCCCCTCCCACGTACTGCTTCCTGTGATGACAGCGATGGGGTCCCATGCCGGCAAGGCGAATTTGAACAGCTTGCCGCCTGGCTAGCCTACCTCCACTATTTCAAACAAACGGTGATAACAAGCTGCGATCGGTCGGGGAGCCCGTCGCTTCTCACATCAAGCAGCTTGCCCCATCGGCCCGCGTCAATCAGCATGGAATGGGGGTCCATGGATCGGCACATAATGGCGGTGAGACTCACAATTGATGTTTTGCACAGCGGCGTAGGCGCGCTGTCACATTGATTTAAGCAATAGGGAAATTGGGGTGGCAACGCGCCATCATTGAGTGCCGGACCTGCTAGAGAAGCACGGTTGAGTTTCTTTTCAAACAACTTAGCAACGGCACAGAGTTCATCGTTGTACTGTGAATGCGACGAACACACCACCGTGCAGATAGAATGCTGAGACCCGTCGAAATTGGCCACTCCATCTTGAATCAGTCTCAATGTCTGGGAGGCACTCTGAAGTGTGTAATGAACTAGGCCCGATTAAACCGCCAACGCCGCGATACGAAGTGGTTTTGCAGACCGGCTTGCGCGTTCCAATGCGGGACGGCGTTGAGCTCGCCACGGACCTGTATCGGCCTATTGGTTACACTGGGGAACTCGGGTCAATCCTTATCCGAACTCCATACGGTAAGACGCCCTATCGCTGTCCGGTTGAGCCTCGCCACAAAGTGGCAAGAATGTTTGCTGGACAAGGGTTCGCTGTACTTGTGCAGGAGCGTCGTGGCGTCTTCGATTCCGGCGGCGTATACGCTAGGGAACATATAGGGGACGACGGTTATGACACGCTGTCCTGGATTTCGCAGCAGCCATGGTCGAATGGACGCGTGGGCACATATGGGTGCTCGGCGCTTGGTATCGCGCAGGTTTTGCTGGCGCAGTTGTGCCATCCAGCCCACCGATGCGCAATTGCGCAGGGATCGGGCGGCGCGAACGGCTCTGCCGGAGGGCGATATCGCAACGGGGATCTCCGTCTCGGCGGTGCGGTGGAGGTTGCCGCGTTTGTCCCCTGGTTCCACCAAACCGCAGCGAAGGACCGGTCCCGAGTGCAACCGAAAAGCGATGAGGAGTATCAGCGGGCTTTCGCGTCGCTGCCGCTCGTCAACATGCTTAAGAGCCTTGGGGGACCGCCGACTGACTGGGAGGACTGGGTCTCGCGTGACCCAGGCGATCCCTGGGGGGATCGGAATGGGATGCTTAGCGAGGACTCGACCATCGACGTCCCAGCCCTGTTCGTGAACTCGTGGTACGACGTGGGGGCTGCCGACGCGCTTCACCAGCAGCGCGTTTTTAGTGCTCGCGGATTGAGCCCGGCGGCACGCGATCACCAACATATCATTCTGTCGCCAGCCACGCATTGTGGCACCGAGAGTCTCAAAGCCCCGACGGTTATCGGCGAGCGCGAGCTGGGCGACGCGCGCCTGGATTGCTGGCAGATCTACCTGGACTGGTTCGACTGCTGGCTGAACGACAAGCCCGACCGGATCGAGGGAATGCCCCGCGTCCAGTACTACGTGATGGGTCGCAACGAGTGGCGTGCCGCGTCAGAATGGCCCCCTCTTGGTGTGGAACTGCAGCACTGGTTCCTCCGCAGCGGCGGGAATGCCGCGACCCGTCTAGGCGACGGGACTCTTGATGTAGAGCCTCCGAGTGCCGACGAGCCGGCTGACACGTTTACCTACGACCCTGGGGATCCGGCGCCGTTCTTGGGGATGGACGGCGGGAAGTCAAGTGGAACTACTATAGGACCCCGCGATTACCAGGACGTCCAGCTTCGTCCAGACGTCCTCTGCTTCACTTCACCGCCCCTCACAGAGGGCATGGAGGTTACCGGATTTGTCCGGGCGGTCCTCTTCGTCTCTTCTTCGGCCCCGGACACGGACTTCGTGGCCAGACTGTTGGACGTACATCCCGATGGCCGTGCGATTGACGTGGTGGACGGGATACTGCGCGTCCGCTATCGCGAGGGCTTTGATCGGGCTGTTTTCATGGAACCGAGCGTTATATGCAAAATCGAGATTGATCTCGACGCCACAAGTAATTGGTTTCCGGCCGGCCATCAAATTCGCCTGGAAATCACTAGTTCGGCCTTCCCGCGGTTCGACCGCAACCTGAATACGGGAGGTAACAACTGGGACGAAACTGAATGGGTAGTGGCTCGGAACACGATTCATCACTGCGAGCAGTTCCCCTCCCACGTACTGCTTCCTGTGATGACAGCGATGGGGTCCCATGCCGGCAAGGCGAATTTGAACAGCATCGCTAGGTGTTTAGATTGTGGTATTCGGCTTTGCCCCCCGCCTTGAACGGGTTGTTTTGAAGTGCTGCGCTTCGAGATGATGACAAAACGTGGTCTGTGTGAACAGCCACAAGCATCAGGAAAGGAAGCGCAGCATGAAAAATTATGCCGGACTGGACGTCTCCGTGAAAGAGACCACCGTTTGCATCGTGAGAAGGGCGCCGAATTTGCCGAGAGATGAAGGTTGCTAGTCATCCGGACGATCTTGCTGACGCATTGAAGAACCCCGCATGGAATCTCGCCCGGATCAGGCTTGAAGCCGGCCCCTTATCCCAATGGTTGGTCTGGCGGCAGCCGGACTACGTGACCTGTATCGAGCCCCGTCATTCCAAGGCGTTCTCAAGGCACAGGTCAACAAGACCGACCGCAACCATGCTCGCGGCATCGCGCAGATATGCGGGTTAACCTGTTCCGGCCCGTGCATGTCAAGAGTAAGCGGTATTCTCGGGCCACGGCCTTGAGCTCGAGCTTGTTGATGTAGACCCAAGGCAGGAGATCGTCGATCTGGCTGTTGGGGTGGCCGTTGACGATCCTGGTGAGGACATCGGCGAGATAAGCCGAGCGGTTCGACACCATTGAGCTTGCAGGTTTCGATCAGCGAGGCGATGACTGCCCAGTGTTCGGCGCCGCCGTCAGAGCCTGCGAAGAGCGCGTTCTTGCGGTTGAGCGCGAAGACTGATTCATTATGCACCCCCTCTTCAAATGGCGGGAAACAGCGATTTCTGATTATCGTCGTTGATGATACGCGGAGATTTGCGCGCCAAATCGGCCTTGATCCGTTCATCTTCAAGGTCGCTGGCGCGGATCTGGTAGGGCGCGCCGCGCATGACCTGCTCGGCTGGTAATATGCCGTCCCTGACGAACCGGCGGATTTTGACGTGCGACACGCCAAGCTTCGCGGCCGCGTCCGACATGGTAAGCCACTCGCCGTTCTTGTCGGAAGACCGATAGCCGCTGATCTTGTGCACCGTGCGCAGGGATTGGACGCGTCGCGCCGTCCAGGTCTTTCCCTGACCCGTCTTCATGCCCATGCGGTTGAGTGTGGCGGCGATTTCGGCATCCGACCATCGCGTTGCCATGGATCGCATGACCGCCAGAGCCTCCTCAGGCGTACTCTGGCCATGCTCTCCGGATTTGGACTTGCGAACCCTTACCTGGGAATGCTGGCCCCCATGCCAATGGATGGTCAGGATCACATCGCGCGCGTCGTCATCGACGTCCGCCACAATGTCCTTGATGAGCGCGCGCAGCAGTTGCTGACGGAACCGCATATCGACACCCGGCGCATTCCAGGCGGCTTCGAGATCCTGGGCGAGGCCGGTGAAGTCAGGGATCGCGTCGACAGGCTCCATACGCTGGACTTCACTGAGCCGGGCCTCGCAGGTCTCCACGCGCCTGAGCCTAGCTTCCCAGTTCCTCTCGAGCTGGGCCGCTATAAGCCGGTTCTCCGGGTCGCAGGCGGCGTAGCGGCGCTCGGCGAGCGATGCCTCATAGCGTGCCTGCTGCAGGTCCATCTCGATCATCTGCCGCCGCCTGGCTTCGCTCTCCAGCTGCATCTGTTCAGCCTCCAACGCCGCCTCGATCGCCATCGGCGCAACCGCCTCCAAGGCTTCGCGGGCCACCGCCGCATCGGTGCGAAAGCCGTTGAACGACATGCATCGCGCCTGCGCCATCATGGTGTTCTCGCAACGATAGACCGGGTAACCTTGGCCACGTCCGGCATACGTGACAACCAGTCTTCGCCCGCATCGACCACAGGAGAGAAGACCCGGGAGCAACGCGCGACCGCCGCGGCCCGACTTGACGCCGCCGGCTTTGCCATAGGCGTTGGCGGCGAGAAGTTCCTGGTTCCGTTCGTACTCGCTCCATCCGATATAGCCTTCGTGATGCTCCTTGAGCACCACCGCCCAATCGCTGGCCGGCTTGTAATGACCATAGCTCTTGCGGACGCGGCCATCCACGATCTCGGTGCGCTTCTCGCTCTTACCATAGACATAAGCGCCGGCGTAGAACGGGTTCTTCAGGACGGAGATCACGTTGCGGTAGCGGACCGGAACCCAGGCGAAGGACACCATCTTCTTGCCGTCGGAGGGTCTGGGGAAATGCACGCCATCGTCGATCATCGAGATCAGGACCTGGCGGGCACTGCCGAGTTCGCGGAAACGCGCGAATATCAGGCGAATGGTCTCCTGCAGGCGTATATCGGGATCGAACCCGAGACCGTAATCCCGGTGCCAGACGTAGCCGAAGGGCACAGAGATGCGCAGTTCGCCGCGCTGTGCCTTGGCGCGGTCAGCTTCGTACATGCGAGCACGCAGCACCCCGAGTTCGAACTCGCTTATGCTCCCCTTCATGCCGAGCAGCAGGCGATCGTTCGGCAGTCCCGGATCGTAGACTCCGTCCAGATCGATCACCCGTGCATCGACTTCGCCGCACAACTCGAGCAGCCGATGCCAGTCCGGTCCGTTGCGAGACAGGCGGGACGCCTCCAGGCAAAGCACAGCGCCCACATGACCGGTGCACAGATCGTCGACCAGGCGTTCGAAACCGGGACGTTCCACAGCTCCACTTGCGGTGCGTCCCAAGTCCTCGTCGATCACCTCAACCTTGCGGAATCCCCAGCGCCGCGCGACGTCGACCAGCTCATATTGCCGACGCTGGCTCTCAAGATTGAGCTGCACTTGCGCCTGCGTGGACTGACGTACATAGACAACGGCCTTGCGCTTGAGGATGGTGGCCGGAATCAGATTACGGCTCGTCATCGCGGCTCTCCTCCGTCACGATACCGGCGGCGGCCATCAGCACATTGGCGAGCCGGGCGATCACGATCGTTCGTTGCGCTGCGCTCAGCCCGACTAGCTTGTGCGAGTCGAGCGCATGCTGAGCTGGCGAACGATCACGAGAGATCGTGTCGGTGGCGGCAAGGTTCTCATTTTGAGTCTCCCCGATGATGAAACCATCCGGAGAGCCTCGCCGGAAACGGCGCTGGATCAAGAGCTTGTTCAGTTCAAGCAGTGCAGCAAGCGACGCGCGCGGGGAGCCCAGATCCATTGCTGCGCACGGGACTTCGACCTCCTGCCCAACATGGGCAGAATGACCCCGAGATTGCGATCGGACGGATCGAGCGTTCGACGGTGTTGCTGTCGATCTCGATGCGGCCGTCGTCAAGGAAGTGCGAGAGGCCTTCCCAGCGTGAGAGCGTGTAGCGGATTGCCTCTGCGAGCTTGGTCTTCTGACTGATCAGGCCGAGCTTCTCACGCAGCCAGGGTTCGAGATCGGCGACGATGGCGCGGCTTTTGTCCTGACGCATCGCGCGGCGCTCGTTGGCCGATCGGCCACGGATGTCATCCTCGATCTTGTAGAGTTCGGCGATCCGTCTCAGCGCGTCACTGGCGATCGGCGCGGGACCGGCTGCTGCCAGTTCATAAAAGCGCCGACGGACATGCGCCCAGCAGAAGGCGAGCGTGACGCCGCTTTTGTCGGCCAGCACGCGATAGCCGCCATAGCCGTCGACCTGCAAGATTCCGGTGAAGCCTGCGAGATGAGCGATCGGACGCTCGGCCTTTCGGTCCGGCGCATAGACATAGGCGACGCCCGGCGGGTCGCTCCCCTCCCATCGTCGGTCATCGCGGGCATAGGCCCAGAGTTGACCTGTCTTAGTCTTGCCGCGGCCGGGATCGAGCACCGGCGCGGTCGTCTCGTCGGCGAAGAGTTTTGCCGAGGACTTCAGCTTGCCAAGCAGCCGCTCATGCACCGGACGCAGGTGCCAGGCGGCGCGGCCGACCCAGTCGGCGAGCGTAGAGCGATCGAGATTGATACCCTGCCGGGCGTAGATTTGCGCCTGACGATAGAGCGGAAGGTGATCGGCATATTTTGAGACCAGCACCTGGGCGACCGTTGCCTCGGTCGGAAGACCACCCTCGATCAGCCGGGCCGGCGCCGGAAGCCTGAACCACGACGTCCTCGCAGGCGCGGCAGGCATATTTGGGCCGGCGCACGACGATTACACGCAGCTGCGCCGGAACGATGTCGAGCCGCTCGCTCACGTCCTCGCCGATCCGATGCAAGCCATTGCGGCAGCATGGGCAGGCATGGTCCTCGATGTCGACGACCATCTCCACGCGCGGCAGATGGGGTGGCAGCGCGCCCCGGTTGGCCCGGCGCCTCGTGGCCTTTGCTTGCCGCTCGGCGGGAGCAGATTGCTCCTTCTCTTCCTCACCGGCGGCCTCGATCTGCTCCGCCTCTTCGAGCCCCAGCAGCAATTGATCCTCGGGGAGCGTCTCGGCACGCCGGCCGAAGCGGTGACGCTGCAATTCCTTGATGATCTGAATCAGACGGGCATTCTCGACGTCGTGCGCCAGGACCATCGCCTTCAGCGCGTCCGGATCGTCGGGAAGCTGGTCAGCCGTCATCGCCATGAACGGATCAGACCATATTCGCCGACAGCCCGCGACAGCGGAATCTAGGCTGATTCACTTCGTCGCGGGTCAGCCCGCCTGGGCTGGCACGCGGGTCCGGCGCGCCTCATGGACTCGCCGCCAGTCGAGACCTTCGAGTAGCGCCGAGAGCTGCGCGGCCGTCAGCCGCATCATGCCGTCATGCACTTTCGGCCAGCGGAACTCCCCATCCTCCAAACGCTTAGCAGGCAAACCCCGGTGCCATCCCAGAAGATCAGCTTGATCCGGTCAGTCCGCTTCGCCCGGAAGACGTAGACGGCCCCGCTGAACGGATCGGCCCCCATTGTCTCTCGCACCAGCGCCGCCAATCCCTCCGCACCCTTGCGGAAGTCGACGGGCTTCGTCGCCACCATGACCTTGACCGCACCCGTCGGCCCGATCACGACGTCGCCTTCAGCGCGCGGATCACTGCGGCCACCGTCTTGGTATCGGCGCCCCGGCCGACGCGCATCGCGATGCCGTCGATCTCAAGCTCGATCATGCCGGCATCTCGGGTGGCTTGCCGTTTCCGCTGCTTCGGTGAACGGCTGGCTGCAGGTTCCGCCGCCGCCACAACCGCCGGCACAAAGGCAGGAGAATCTTGCTGCACCGAAGCGGCCTGTTTGCGCGCTTCGCGGCGCCAGGCGAAGACCTGCTGCGGCCTGAGACCATAACGGCGGGCGACCTCGGAAATGATCGCATTCGGCTCCAGCGTCTCTGCGATGATCCGCGCCTTGTCATCCACCGACCAGTGACGCCGACCGCCGGCACCGTTGATCACCTCGAAACGCCGAAGCTGCCGCTCCGGGTCAAGCGTAAGGTCAAGTCCAGACACAAGCCGATCTCCGATCCCAATACAGGATCGGCAACCTCACAGATCGCGACCACTCCCGAAAGGTGGTCCGGAAACACCGCTCTGATGTCCGCTGTCAAGGTTTGGAACGCATGAGGTCGCCCGATCCGAGGAACGGCTGCTCATTCTGATGATCGCGCATGGGTGGGGAGGCGGAACTGAAGGACGTCGGTGATCAAGCTCTGATGCGCGGGTTGGCTACCGCATTCCCGATTGTGCGTCCGGGGCTGTTCCTATCTTACTGCGGGCGTCGGTCGATTTGCCGGCCACAAAGCGTCTGACGGGCATTCCCCTGCCGTGGTCCCGCCTCCGCCCATGCGCGATATGTGCGCCATCGCGGCGAGCGATCAGGTGACGCGCGCCTCCCTTGCGACTGCCCACATAAAGCCGACCAGTTCACGGGCGATCGCGGTGCAGACGACCGTTGTCCGTTTGCCCCGAGCGCTCAGCATGCGGTAGCGGGCTGTCAGGCGGGACTGCGCCTTCCAGGCGATCTCACGCACCTTCGGTGACGCCTGCTCCAACCGGTATAGCTTCGCCTTCCCGACCTTGGGCGGATGTCGATAGGTCCAGGCGCTCTCGACCAACATGTGGCGAACCCGACCGTTGCCTGCCTTTGTGATGCCGCCGCGCCGGACTGTCTCCCCGGTTGAGCGCTCGCCGGGGACCCGACCGAGATATCCCATGAGCTGGCGTGGGCTTTCGAACCGGCTGGCGTCGCCGACTTCGGTGACGAACGTCACGGCGACAATTAGGTCTACCCCACGCAATGTCTGAAGCGCCCACACGATCGGTGCCAGCGACCAGGCCGGGACGAACTCTTCGATCACACGCTCCAGCCGCTCGACCCGCTCTTTCGAGACGCGCACCGCCTCGACCATCTCCTGGAGTGCGATCTGATGCGCGGGATGATCGAACCTTGTTCCTGAAGCCAGCGTAGATAGCGCATCGTCCAGCTCTTCTTTCGCGGATAGCTACGGCCGTGCTTGAGCATGAATGCGCTCACCTGCTGGCGATGGACCCGCAGCGTCTCGACCGCGCCCGCCCGCGCGCGAACAAGATCCCGTATGGACTCGTGCCCTTCATCGGGAACCCACACCGCGGTCAGCTCGCCGGCGCGCAATAGTCGGGCAAGGGAAATGGCGTCTCGACGGTTCGTCTTCACCCGATCGCCGGGCTTCCTTGGTATCAATGATGGTGCAACCACGGTGCACTCGTGCCCGAGCGACCGGATCAGGCGATAAAGGCCGTACCCGGTCGGCCCAGCCTCATAGCAGAAATGCACGTAATCAAAGCGGCTGGCGATCCGGCCTATGACCCGCCGCATGCTGGTCGCCGACGCGTCGACCTCACCGAAGAACCGAACCTCTCCTTCCCGGCCTGCCTCCGCAATCGCAATAGCGTTCTTAAGCTTCGCAACATCGATTCCGACAAATGCTTCTCTATAATCCGCCACGGCTCGTCCTCCTGTGGTGAGGATCGGCTCGGCCCGTCCGAGCAACCCTCGGACGCGCAGTGTAGGGCGAGCCACCTCATCGGCAGAGGCGGACATACGGTCTTACTGTCAAGACGCTGACGACCCAGAATCGCCGGGCGCTGCTGACGGCCCTCAAGTCGCTTCAGGAAAAGGCCATCGCCATCGAGAACGACATCCGTGGCCTGTTTCGTAACTTCGGTCTCAAAGTTGGCATTGTCGACGGCCGGCAAATTCGCGGATCGCATCCGGGACCCTTCCGGTGACATTCCGGAACTCGAGACATCATGGAGACGTTGCTCACCGCCCGTCGGAAACTTTGCGAGCAGTTCACGGTGCTACACGAAAGACTGTTGTCGATCGTGAGGGGTGACACGGTTTGCAGGCGGTTGATGACCGTGCTGGGCGTCGGCCCTATCGTTGCACTGGGTTTCAACGCCACGGTCGATATTCCTGCCCCCTTCAGGAATTCGAAGGACGTGGGGCCGTATCTCGGTTTGACGCCGCGGTTACATCAATCAGGCTAGGATAATCGCGTCGGCAGGTCAGCCTAGGAAGCTTGAATGGGATTGACTTCAACACGCCGAATAGACAAGTCCAGGCATTTGGTGGAGCGGATTGAGAGTGAAGCGCTCGGGCTGGGAAGCCCATGCCTTGCAGATGAACTCGTAGGGTGAGACCTTTGAGGGCCTTCAGCCTGCGGCCGAAATTTGTAGGCCGCAACAAAGTCGGCAAGATGCCGACGCAGTTGGTCATGATCGTCGTAGTGGAAACGCTTGCCCGTCGCGTCCTTGATGGTGCGGTTCATTCGCTCGACCTAGCCGGTGGTCCAAGTATGCTTTGGCTTCGTGGTTCGAAGCACAGCGCGACGATGCGGCCCCCGAACGTGCTTGCGGGCTTCCTGGCGCCGCGACGAGCGCTTGCAGGCGCTGACGGTCGCTGGCCAAAACGGTGAAGGGGGATGCTATTGCGCATGCATCTAACTCGCACGCCAAACCGCAAAACGGAATCCCGAAATCGGACTCTTTTGATCCGATCAATCCACTATGAGACGCCGATTCCGAAATAGCGGGTGTGGGCGACATTGAGGATGCGATTGATCAAGCTTACGAAGCTGTGTCCGCCGGCCGTTGCAGCTGTGCCATAACTGGAGTGTATACCAAGGGCCGGCACCGAGTTCATCTCTAGGACAAACGGTTGGCCTGAGCGATCGATCCGGAAATCGACGCGGGCATAGTCCCGGCAGTGGCAGGCACGGAAGGTCGCAACCGAAATATCCCGTAACATCGTCTCAAGCCCGCTCTCGATTTTCGCCGGGCAAATCTTGGGCACCGCTGCGGCCGCCACGTACTTCGCATCCCAATTCATAACACGCGTTTCGCGGTCACCGAAGTCCTGCTCCACTAGAGGCAAAACTTCGGGCTCCCCGTTTCCGAGCAACGCAACGCAGATTTCCCGCCCCTCGATGTATTCCTCCACTAGCGCATCCTGAGCATGCTGCGTGACGATCACTTCGACGGCCTGCCGCAACTTAGAGTGTTCATGTATGATCTGCAATCCGAAGCTGCAGTCCTCCTCCCGCGGCTTCACTACCACTGGGAATCTCAGGTCGCCGGTGTTCTCGGTGCCGCGACGCATCACGCGAAAGTTCGGAGTCGGCACGCCCTGATCGCGGATGAGCATTTTGGTAATGACTTTGTCTCCCGTCAGCCCAATCCCGAAGGGGCTACATCCAGTGTATGGAACACCGGCCATCTCAAGCATGGCAGGAACATGAGTGTAACGCTTTTCGCCCTGAATTCCCTCCGCCAAGTTGAAGACCATTCCCGAGGGGCGACCTTGCGGATCAGGTGGCATGAACCGCTCGAGACTGGCGAGCAGTCCTTTATCGCCTTCACACACTACCGTCTCGTGGCCGCCCTCTTGAAGTGCCGCCACCACATCTTCCAACGTGCCGCTATGCGGCCAAGGCTGCGGCGGCTGCGGACAAGGCTGACCGAACCGGTTAATCACACCGTTGAAATCACTGTTCGTTACGATGGCTACTCGCATGAGCTATCTCCTTTGACGTTTGTCTGCTGTCACGAAACCAATGAAAACTGGATGGAGGCCAACCGCTATATCAACATTGACGACCTGCACGAGTACAAGAGGCTCGAAGCACCATGGCTGACCCTTTTCACAACCCCCTCCACAAACATAGGTCCACCACCCGGTTCCCTCTCCGGTTCCCGACCCTTTCCGCTGGCGGTGCTCTTTTTGCCCAAGTAGCTCGAAAGACGGCGAGTTGGGTTGCGGTACCATCAATAAAGCCTTATGCAGGGTTTATGCCAAAACAGATGATAACCGGCGGATGAGAGCGCTCCGACGCGAAATGATCGCTTCAAAAACCGTGCCAACCTCGCAAAATGCACGTCGGCCAGTGCTTTGAGTTTGATATCAAACTTACGGTCATATCAGGTACTAAACTGGCCCGCACAACCACTATGTCGCAGGCGCGACAAAATCCGACAGAGATCGTATCCCAGGGGACGAGCGGCGACCCATCCGCAGTCTTTTGACGCTCGCCGGTCCCTTACATCGAGCCCTGGCGTCCAGAATTGAAGTTGGGCGAAGGCGATCCGCATAATCGTATGCCCGGCCTGGCCGGCTTCAACGTGCGAGCGCTGCAGCAGTTTCAACAATGATGGCGAGTCGGCATAAATCTTCTTGAGAGGCTGGCGCTTAATCCCGGAACAAACGCGGCAATCAGCACTTCGCCTTGCTCATTTCGATGACGGCCATAGTGTTATTGCGCGCTTCAAAAGCTGGACAGCGATTCCGCTAATTCCCGGACAGCGTTTTCACAAAAGTCCGACAGTTCGTCGAGGTTGGTCCTCGGCAGCCTGGTTGCTGTAGGGCTGATTGATTTCGGTGTTCTCGGAGTCGGTCAAGAGGGCCGAGGCTTTTTTCTTCGGATGCTCTCGCCCTGAAGGGCGATGCGGTGTGCATTGTGCACGAGCGGTCGTGTATAGCGTCGGCGACCGTGCTGTCGTTAATAAGGTCGTGCCAGCTTGCCACGGGGACCTGGGCGGTGATCAGGGTGGATTTTCTCTGATAGCGCTCCTCGACGATTTTCGAAGAGGTGGAAGCGCTGCTGATCGGAGAGAGCATGGTTGCCGAAGTCGTCGTGGATGAGCCAAGTGGACACGGGTGAGCTTGTCGATGAGGCGGGGAAAGGAACCATCGATGCGTCGCTCTCGAACAGGATAACAGTGCGGCTTCGGAAAAGTCCGGACAGGCTTTCCGGTAATCTCAATGATGAGATCCGCGCCCGCCGTTCCAAAAAAAGGTTCGGCACGAAGCCCGCATTTTTTGCACTGGGCTTACGGCGTGCTGATCCACTGTTTCGTCATTACTATTCCCGAGCCTTGCAACCGAGCCGGAAGCGTCAGGCGAATGCAGGATTCCTGCGCTCGTAGAGCGTCCCAGCTTGGTCAGCACAACCTGACGATACGCGCCATCTTGGCGGCAAAGGCATTTGACGCAGCTGAATTGTCACGATCAGACGGCAGTTGGATCCTCATTGGATGGCCAGTGTTGCAAAAATCACAGGCTGGAGATCGGACTTGCGCCCTGGTGAATTTCCGCCACCGCATCGGGGTCGGTCTTCAACCCGGCAACTTCGACTTCCCAATTATAATAGAGACCGCGGCCGGGGCTTTGGCGGAGAGGGTCAGTCCTGGCGATGCCTCTCTCGAGCCGGCCTACATTGCAGCTGCCAGGCGGTTGGTTGAGCGCGGAGCCGTCGCGATAACCAGGGACTGCGGCTTCAGTATCTGGTGCCAGGCTGCACTGGCCACGTCTGTCAAACTTCCCGTGGCCATGTCGAGCCTGCTACTGGCGCCCACGCTCCTCCGGCAGCTTCCGGCCGGCGCAAAGCTCGCCGTCTGGCCGCAGACTCAAGACACTGCGGCGAAGAGCTGCTGGGCATGGATTCATCCGCAGGGGCAAGAGTAGCCATCGGCGGCATCGAAGGTAATACGCGGCCGGCTAGTGTTACCGAAATGGAGTCCCCGGGTTGCAGTCTGTGTCGCGACTTCGCGCCGCACATCCCAAGATTGACGCACTCCTATTTGAATGTACATTGTCCCCGATGGTGACGTCAGCAATCCGTCGTAGGACAGGACTGCCCATCTATGACGCCGCGCCCCTTTATCGAATGACATTCGCGTCCGTGGCTTGACCGCTTGGAGGCCGTCAGGTGCTTGAGCGCGGCAGTCTCAAGTTTTAAGGGGTGGCAGCGTGGAATCTGCTCCTCGCGAAAGAAGGAAGCCCCAGGCGACTTTCGATCGTATATGCCGCGGCTAGGACGGAGGTGTCGGAATAGCGCGCGCCGACCAGTTGTAGCCCGACGGGCAGCCCTTGATCATCCAGGCCCGATGGAATCGATGCTGCTGGTTGCTGGGTCAAGTTGAAAGGGTAGGTGAAGGGCGTCCAGTCCACCCACCCCTTGTAACTATCATCCGGCACATTTCGCCCGACGGGGAACGGCGCGATAGGCATCGTCGGTGTGACCAAGAGATCGTAATTTTCGTGGAACTTCGCCATCAGAGCGGAGAGCTCGAACCGCATCGCCTCAGCTTCCTGAAATTCGGTAAGGGTGATCTTCAGCCCGCGTTCGGCACCTTCCAGAAAGCCAGGATCTAGTAATTGTCTTTGCTGTTTGTTCATTCGTGACACAATACGGGCGGCGCCAGCGAACCAGAATGTAGAAAACACCTCCACCGGATCCGCAAATCCCGGATTGACTTCGGCCACCTCGGCCCCAAGAGCTCGAAGCTGGTCGATCGCATTATCGGTAACGTTTTGGATATCTCGCGCCACCTTGACATAGCCGAGGTTCCGACTGTAGCCGATCCGCAGGCCCCTGATGGTGGTCTTTGCTGGATCGGGGTCGAGACCTAGGTACGCCGGACCCGCATAGCCATCGCGAGCGTCCTTTCGTGCAATCACATTCATCATCAGGATCGCATCCGCAACGGTGCGGGTCACCGGCCCCAAATGAGACAGCGTTGTCATGGCGCTAGCTGGCCATTGCGGAACGATGCCGAAGGTTGGCTTGAAGCCGAAGGTCCCCGTGAAGCTCGCCGGTATCCGGATTGATCCCCCGCCGTCGCTACCCTGATGAAGAAAGCCAAGGTTGAGCGCAGCCGCAACTGCCGCCCCTCCCGACGACCCGCCTGGTGTCAGGTCAGGATTCCAGGGATTGCGGGTGATCCCGTAGACCGGGCTGTCTGTTACCCCTTTCCAGCCAAATTCTGGAGTGGTTGTCTTGCCCAGGATAACGCCACCGGTCTCACGGATACGGGCTGGAACAGGGGCGTCTTCAGTCCAGGGTCCCTCGGTGCTGCCGGACAATGAGCCACGTCTTGTCGGCCAGCCTCGTGTCAAGGTGAGGTCTTTGATGGTGGCCGGAATGCCATCTAGTACTCCGGCTGGTTCCCCCTTCATCCATCGACCCTCCGAGGCCCGGGCAGCAGACCTGGCCCCTTCGTGGTCGACGAGGCAAAATGCGTTCAGCGCCGGGTTGTTGGCGTCGATGCGGCTGAGACAGTCATCGACGACTTCAACAGGCGAGAGCTGCCGCCTTCGGTAGAGTTCCAGGCATTCGCACGCCGACAGACCCTCAAGAGATGTTGGCACGGATGAACGAGTTTTCATTTTACGAGGTCCGCTACATTCAAGCCTGGCATAAGACGGCAGTTATTCATTCGTTCTGCGGCCCTTGTCAGACCGATCATCAAGACGTCGGACGGGATCCCAACGTGTTCTCTACGAGCTTGATCCAGTACGATGTTCCATAAGGAATCGCCTCGTCGTTGAAATTGTAGGCAGGGTGATGCAGGCCGGCGCTGTCACCGTTCCCGCACCAGACGAAAGCACCCGGCCGCGCCTGCGCCAGGAAGGAGAAATCTTCCCCCCCCATTACCGGTGGCGTCTCGAGCACATTGTTTTCACCGGCCACGCCCTTGGCCGCGCTTCTCGCAAGGTCGGTCTGCTGGACCTCATTGAAGAGAATTGCGTCGAAGCTCTGAAATTTAATATCTATCTTCGCGCCGGTTATCTGGGCGATGCCGGCGACCACTTCGCCCACCCGCTCCTTCACGAACTTGCGCACCTCCGGCTTTAGCGTCCGCATGGTGCCCACCAACTCCGCTGTTTGCGGAACGACGGGGACTAGTCTCTGCCCGGACTGGAACTGGTGGAACGAAATTCCTGCCGAGTCGACAGGGTCAATGTTCTGAGCCAGGATATGCTGCAGGGCCGTCACAAGCTGAGCGCCGACCAGAATCGGATCGATGCATTCATGAGGCCTTCCAGGGTGCCCCCCTCGCCCTTCAATGCTAATTTCTATGCTATCAGTTGCCGCCATCACTGGACCTTGCCGGATTCCGAAGACACCTACCGGCAAGCCCGGACGATTGTGCATTCCGTAGATGTGCTCGATGCCGAACCGCTCCATCAAACCGTCATCTAGCATGGCAACGGCGCCGGTACCGATCTCCTCGGCAGGTTGGAAGATCATGACCGCCGTTCCAGCGAAATTCCGAGTATCGGCAAGATAGCGCGCGGCACCCAACAGCATCGCGGTGTGGCCGTCATGCCCACACGCATGCATCAAGCCCTTGTTCTTGGACGCATAGGGCAGATCGGTCGCTTCGTTGATCGGCAGCGCATCCATGTCAGCGCGCAATCCGATAACCTTTGGGTTACCGTCGCTCACGACGCCGTTGCCCTTGATGACGCCAACGACGCCGGTTTTGCCGATGCCGGTCGCGACGGCGTCGCAGCCGAATTCGCGCAGGCGCTCGGCGACAAATGCCGAAGTACGGGGGATGTCGAAGCCCAGTTCGGGATGTGCATGGATGTCCCGGCGCCAAGCCACTATCTCGGGGAGAAACTCTGCGACGCTATTGAGAATTGCCACGGGGACTTTCCTTTCTTGCCGGTTGCAGGCGAATTTCACGCTTTGTCCTTGCGAGAGCCGGGAGACCCGTTTCCGCGCTGCCGGGAGCACAGCATCCTCTGTGCGACGTAGGCACCCCAGCTATTCCGCCGACTGAAGCCGCTCCAATTAGCCGGGGACCGACAATCCTGAATTCCGCTCCGCCCAGAATGTAGCAAGTGCCAAAGAGCTTGGTTGCGCGAAGGGCGCCTTGGTCCCGCAGAATATCATCGTTTTTTGGTCATTGGCGCATAACACCTGCAGGCTGAGAGGAGGTGCCCTGGTATATATGCGGGACCATTCAAAATAGGACAGCCGACATTCAGAAGTGCGGGACAACTGCGACCCGCGGAAGGCGCGTGGTGGTTGCCTGGGCGGGCTCTTTTGAAGGCTACTCTTCAGCAATTGGCAGAGCAAACGACGCCTTGATCCGATCCATTACAACGATTGTCTTGAACCCCTTTACTTCAAGATGTTCGTAAAAAAAACGACGGGTAAACGCCTCGTACTCGGCCATGTCCTGAGCAGAGACCGTAATAATAAAATCCGCTTCACCCGTAACGTAGTAAGCGTTCATGATCTCAGGCGTCCGCCGAATTGCCTGCTTGAAACGATCGATGATATCGGCGCGATCGCGCTCGAGAGTGATGGATACCAGCAGGAGCAGGGGCCGACCGACGGCTTCCGGTGAAACTATGGCAACGTCCGCTTCGATGACGCCAGCGTCTCGAAGTCGCTTTAATCTCCGCTGACAAGCGGTAGCCGATAGTCCGGCAAGTTCGCCCAATTCCTCTGTCGTAAGGCGATTGTTGCGCTGCACGACGTTGAGAATCTTCCGGTCAATTCGATCCAGATCCATTCACAATCTCTGCTCATGATGATATCGGCCAATGCCAAGGCCGCCAGTCCGTACGTCCAAAATGTAGCAAGTGCCAAACGCCCTCTCGGCGCTAAAGTCGGTCCAAGTCGCAGAAAATCGGCGTTTCTTTCGCCATCTGCGCACAATACCGGCATAGTATAACTATCTGAGGGGTGCCGCTGAATCGATGGGCGTTGCTGGTGAGCAGTTGCGGGCCAGCGCAAGAACGGCAGATTCGATCGGGTGGGGGCGATCCCCGGTCGAAAAGATCCTACCGATCTCGTTGCTCAGGCGCAGAAAACATGAGTTGCAGCACGCTCGCATCAGTTCGAGGCAAGCGTGTTAGGGAGCGACATCACCAAGGGTGTCGGCGTTGCAGCATAAATCGGAGACCATGAGAGTCAGGCTATGAACCGGCCCCGGCTTTCGGATGCCTTACGGCCCTCGCGCGTCGGCCGCGAGTGAACTATGATCCGCATGGGTGTGGGGCTGGAGGAGAAGGTCGTCGGCTCAGTCAGGCTAACGTCGCTCCAAGCACTGGTAAGAAGCCCTATCCGCGGTCTGAGAATTACCCAAATTGATCTCTCGTGAGGCAGTTGTTGCAGCTGCATTCCGTCGAGACGCTTCAGTGATCCGCGAGAATGGCTCGCGATCTCTGCGTGAATCGCGGTTTGGCGCAGGAATGCGGCGTGGGAGACCGAATGTTAGACCAAAGTCGGCACGAGCACCGTGTAAAATGGGCAGGTCAGCGCAGACCAGTCTGGCGGCATTCTTACCCTTGCCGGAACGATCGCCTGAACAAGGTAGCTCAACCGCCGTCCGCACTCCCAGGAGAGAAAGCCATATGCTTCCCTTGGACATCCTCCGAAAGGAGTTTCCAGCCACAGCAAACGCCATCTACATGGATGTCGCGAACCAGGGCCTCATATCAAGCACAACATTGGCTTCAATCGAGCCTCATTTGAACAATCGGCTGCATGGCCTAAACGACGAAGAAAGAATGCTCGAACACGTCGAGCGTACTCGCGCTAGGTTCGCACAATTTATCAATTCAGATCACGATGAAATTGCAATTACCAAGAATGCATCGGAAGGCATCAACATCATCGCTAATGCGATCGATTGGAGAGATGGAGACAACGTCGTTCTATGCCCAAAATTGGAACACGCAAATAATATCTTGCCATGGATTCAGATCAGAGACCGCTACAATGTCGAGTTGCGAGTCGTAGAGCCGGATAACGGCTCAATTCCCCCTGATGCATTCGTAAAGGCGATTGATTCTCATACCCGCGTTGTTGCCTTGGCGACGGTGACGATGGTTCCGGGGTTTCGGACCGTCATGGAGCAGATATCCGAAGCCTGTAGGCACTACGGTGCATTTCTTTTGGCGGACGCGACGCAATCTGTTGGGATACTCCACACCGACGTCAATCGACTTGGCGTAGACGGTGTAGCAGTGTCCACTGTGAAGGGTTTGATGGGTCTTTATGGATCGGGTTTTTTATATTGCCGTAAAGAATGGGCCGATCGGCTGAGCCCGGCCTATCTTGCGCGCTTCAGCGTAGATTTCGGAAACGCGCCAGAATCAGCTCCGGTACCTAGTTTTGTAAAGTTGCGCTCTGGCGCGCCCCGCTTTGATATCGGGCATTACAACTTCCCTGGCATGTTGGCTGCATATGCATCAATGGGCCAGCTACTTGATATCGGAACCGAGGCGATCGACCAGAGCGTTACCTCACTCGCAAAACGTATGGCCACTGGTCTCTTAGATATCGGGCTTCCGGTCTGCGGCGGGCCACCAGGCGCTCACACTGGAAGTATCGTAGCCGTTGGCGATTCCAGCGATCTTGTTGAAGGGCGCCCAGTCGACGCCCGCATTCGGTCGCTTCACGAGCATTTCACGAAGAACGGGGTAATCGTCTCAATACGCAGAGGCATGCTCCGGTTTTCCCTGCATCTTTACAACACCGCCGATGAAGTCGATCGCGTAATCAATCTGGCCAAGAGCTGGTCGAAGTAAGAGCGACACGGCTAGTTCATGCACACAGGAGAGTACATGTCGACCCAGAGCGCCGAGACTATCGGACTTCTCCAAGATCTTATAAAGATCGAGAGCATCAATCCATCGCTGTCGCCAAAAGGTAGTGGAGAGCAAGGTGTAGCCAAGTTCCTCGAGGGTTTTTGCAAGGAGCGGAAGCTGGCTTACGGGATACAGGAGGTGGCCGATGGTCGCTCGAATTTCCTGACCTGGGTACCTGGGAAAGAACCCGATAGGCGTATTCTATTCATTGCTCATATGGATACCGTTCCTATCGATAGGTGGGAATCAGATCCATTCTCGGGTGAGCAACGGGACGGGCGAATATATGGGCGAGGTAGCTGCGACACAAAAGGCTCACTTGCAGCTATGTTGATTGCGCTTAGCTCACTTGGTGAACGGCAGCCCCGGGCCACGGTTGTTGTGGCAGCCAGCATTGACGAAGAGTACCGCAAACTTGGCGCCCGCGCTATAGCCGATTCCGGTGTCGCTTATGAGGGTGCGGTAGTCGGTGAACCCACCGAATTAGAGCTCGTTGTAGCTCACATGGGTTCTGTCCGCTGGCAAATCGAGGTTCAGGGTGTACCGGCTCATACGTCGAAGCCTCATCTCGGAGTGAACGCGATCACGGGCATGGCCAAGGTGGTATTGGCACTTGATGAGCACCATCGATCCCTTGTGTCTCGGGCGCAGCACCCATTGGTAGGGTCATCACAGCTGACCGTGAGCCTCATCGAAGGAGGTTTGGAACTTACCACTGTACCGCCGGTATGCCGTATCTGGGTCGATCGGCGTCTCATACCCGGGGAGCGGCCGCAGGACGCGTTGGCGGAGGTAGAAAGCATACTGGAAGGCCTTCGCCAGGGCGAAGACAAGATCAATGTTCGGTCATTGCTTCCCGCATTGGAAGACCCGCCTCCAATCAGTTCCGGGTCGAGCAAAATTGCAGCAGTCGCAGGAGCGGCTTGTGCCCACGTCGCGGGGACCGGAGAGCAGAAGGGAGCCACCGGCGGCTCGGATGCAAATCAGCTGTCATTGGCTGGGATCCCGTGTGTGATTATCGGACCCGGGCGTACTGCCCAAGCCCATACGAACAACGAGTTCGTTGAAATCGATCAACTGACCAAGGCTGCTGATTTGTACCAGAGAATCATGCTCACATATTAGGAGTGGCCGGCCTGATGGGGGTGCTCAAACCCCGTCCATTGGGCCGCGGACGCCCCGGATGCTGCATGAGCGTGGCGGCCGCAACGTCCCGATCTTCGCTGGTCTCGTCGGCGCTTCCCACGTAGATCTTGCCGCCCGTGCTTGAAATTCTGTTGCGACAGGCAGAGTGCGTCTTCACCATAGGGAGGGCATGATCTTCCACCGGAGACGCAGAGCCACCGAAAATTTGGCGCTCATATGCGGATAACGTACGGCAAGTGCCTAGGAAATGCAGATTTTCCGCGACAAGAAGAAATCCTCGGGGAAAACAGCCTCTTGTGACGTGATACGAAGAGAAAGTATGCGGACAGGACGAATGCCTGATCCGTTCGAGGAATGCCTGTTTTGAAGGACTCGACGAGATGAAATATGAGAAGCCATTTCCGCCCGAGGAGTTTCGGCGTCGTGTTCATGACGTGAAGCAGCGGATGGAGCGAGCGGGGCTGGACTTGCTGATCTGCCAGGATCCCGCGAATATGTATTGGCTTACCGGCTTTGACGGCTATTCGTTCTACGTGCCTCAGGTGGTCTTAGTGCATCTCCAGTCGGACATGCCCCTCTGGTTCGGACGTTTCGTCGATGTAAATTCCGCTTATATAACGACGGATCTGCCTAGAGAAAATATAAGCTCATTTTCCGATCATAGACTTCAACATCCAGAATTACATCCATTTGACGATCTTTGCGAGCTTATCAATTCGCGCGGCTGGGGATCTGATCGAATCGGTGTCGAGCTTAACGCCCACTTCTATACTGCCCGAGCACATCAACATCTCGTCAAAGGCCTTCCGAATGCAAAATTCTCTGATAGCCGCGAATTAGTCAATTGGGCACGGCTTATAAAATCTGACCTTGAACTAGTCTACATGAGAGAAGCGGGCCACCTTGCAACGCATACGATGCAGACGGCAATCGCTAACCTAAGGCCTGGAGTGCCGCAACATGAGGTCGTCGCGGAGGTGTACCGGGCCCAGACACGAGGGGTGGACGGTAAATATGGCGACTCTAGCGGTCCTCCTCTTATCCAGACTAGCGAACAAACGAACGCTCCGCACCTCAGTTGGACCGAGGAGCCCTTGCCGACCTCTGGCCTGGTTCTCATGGAGTTCGGCGCCACCCGACGCCGCTACTGTGCGCCGCTGTGCCGCACCGTCCACATCGGAAAGCCACCCGCAGAGGTCTCGCGTCTTGCTGAGGTTATAGTGGAAGGCGGGGATGCTGTGCTCGAGATGGCAAAGCCTGGTACCGTCGTTGAGGAGCTTAATGCGGTGTGGCAAGATATCCTCAAGCGGAACGGGTATATCAAGATAGGCCGCTCCGGCTATTCAATCGGACTCAACTTCCCGCCGGAATGGGGCGAACGCACGGTTAGTATTCGCGCGGGCGACAAGACCATCCTACAACCAGGAATGTGCTTCCATTTTCAGTCGGGGGTTAGGCTCGAAGGGTTCGGCGCCGCCATCTCTGAATCATTTATTGTAACCGAAAGGGGCGGTGAGCGATTGGCAGATGTTGATCGCCGCTTGATCGTCGTGGACTAGGTGATTTGGATGTGACCCAAATCGTTTTGCGATCTCACTGGGTCCGTTCGAAGCCGGTTGAAATTTGTTTCTGCGGCGAGCGGATGAACGGATCTAGCTTAAGGACGGCGCTGTCTGAGAGGTGCGGCATGCCCAACCTCTGGGACAGGAGAATCTCGCCTAGCACATGAGTTCTCTGCATCAGCGGAGATTAAGATCCGTAGGCCGAAATGAGCCACCTGTGACGCGAGCGCGGCGTGAACGTTGCCCCATTCTACAAATGCGCGGATGACGCAAGAGGACTTAGCTTTTGAGGAGCATTGAGGACGAGTTTACGCGCGCCTGAAGCGGGCTCTTGCCAACCCTGCGCGCCGGTGGGAACGCGAGTATGGTCCGCCCCGTCCGTGCAACACGTCGCGACATCAGCACACGTTGTTCCCGATAGATGGCTCGGCAGCGAAGCTCGCCTTTTGCCCGGGGCTCGCTTCATCCTTTTCTGCTGTTTCGTGCGACTTCACCACTTCACCAAGTGAATGTCTGGGTTATCGCGGGGACCTCAATTTCGGGACCCCAAGACCTCCTTCCGAATGAAGTCGTCCGCGATGCCATCGTGTCTGAAGCGGTCGCGGTCACCCTGCACAGTGCCGGACGAAAGTAGCCTTGCGGCGAGTTCCGTCTAAGATTCGAGGCGGTTGCGCCTGCGTCAGTGCGCCTGATCGGTGTCGGTCGAGAACTTAATGCCACGAGGCCAGATCGGGAACTCGGGATCGGGAGATCGGCGCTGGAACCAACTACTTTCCGCGCCGCCGGCGACCAGCGCGACCTTCGCTCGCGGTCGCTAAGCCTCCTGGCAAGTGAAGTTGTGAGCCGTGTCCAATTCTACGCGAATTGGCTGCTGTTTGCAGGAATGCAGCTAAAGGGGCATCAACTGCGCTGCCGATCGGCGCTGTGGCAGCAATAACCTAAAGGCATCAGCATACCATTGGAGTCTTAGATGAGGGGTACGTCAATCACGGCATTACGCAGGCTCAAACGGCCAGACCTTTTGCGTGGTGATGCGTATCTGAACGGCGCCTGGCTCTCCAAATCAGATACTCTTGCCGTGTTTGATCCTGCCAGCGGTGACGAGATCGCTCAAGTTGCGGCTTGCGCAGACGCCGACGTTGACGACGCGGTCCATTGCGCAAGAGCAGCGTTCCTCAAGTGGCGCGACATGCTTCCGTTACAGCGTGGTGCATATCTGCGGAAATGGGCGGCAGGCATGCGGGAGAGCGCCGAAGACCTGGCTGTCATCATAACGGCCGAGCAAGGAAAACCGATTGCTGAAGCCCGCGGCGAAGTTTCATACGCTGCCGGCTTTTTAGATTGGTTTGCAGGGGAAGGGGAGCGGGCTTACGGCGAAACGATTCCCAGCCATCTCCCCGCAAGCAGGCTGGCCGTGCATTTGCAGCCGATCGGGGTGACTGTCGCCATTACGCCATGGAACTTCCCAGCGGCAATGATCACCAGAAAGGCTGGAGCTGCACTGGCCGCTGGCTGCACAATGATTGTAAAGCCGGCACCCGAAACGCCACTGTCGGCCCTCGCGCTTGCCCGCCTTGCCGGGGATGCTGGCATTCCGCCCGGCGTGTTTCAGGTGATCACGGGCGAAGCTCCGCCACTTGCCAAACGGCTGTTGTTGCATACCCACGTGCGTGCGTTCTCTTTTACGGGCTCCACCGAGGTCGGCAGAATCCTTCTCGAGCAATCCGCGAAGACAGTGAAGAAAGTCTCGCTCGAACTTGGCGGCAATGCTCCTTTCATCCTTTTCGGCGATGCGCCGATCAACGCTGCGGTCGCCGGTTGCATGGCAGCCAAGTTCGCGACATCCGGTCAGGACTGTCTCGCGGCAAACCGGATTTATGTGCAGCGAGAGATTTACGAGCATTTTACGGAAAAATTTGCCGAGGCCACCAGTAAACTAAAGGTCGGGCACGGATTGGAGCCAGGTGTCGACATCGGTCCGATGACAAAGACGTCTGGTGCTGACAAATGCAGGCACCAGGTTTCTGAGGCTCTAGCAGCCGGGGCTCGAATGGTAGCAGGCGCACAGCACAATTCGCTTGGCGGGAACTTCGTCACGCCGGCCGTGCTTGCTAATGTGACCGATGACATGGTGATTGCGAAGGACGAAACGTTTGGACCTGTCGCTGCAATCCTGCCCTTCGACGACGAACGGGAGGTGGTCGCGCGAGCCAACAATTCCGAGATGGGACTTGCGGCCTACGTCTATACCCAAGATCTCAACCGAGCCATGCGGCTCTCCGACCGGCTCGAATATGGCATGGTTGCCGTGAATACTCCAAAATTTACGGGGCCGGGCATTCCGTTCGGCGGCTGGAAACAATCCGGCCTTGGTCGCGAGGGCTCAAGGCACGGTCTTATCGAATATCTCGAACCCAAATACCTCTGCATCGGCAACATCGCGGCCTGAAAGGAAGCATTCAATGACCATCAACATCAAAGAGATCACCGAAAAGGACCGCAACTCGGTCTTGCATCCTTTCACTCAGCTTAAAGATTTCGCCACTGGCAAGCTCGGCGACCCAACGATCGTGGTGACAGGGAAGGGGATCCGCATCCAGGACGCGCATGGCAACCAATTTATCGATGGCTTTGCCGGCCTATACTGCGTCAATGTCGGGTATGGCCGCACGGAAGTCGCCGATGCGATCTCGCGTCAGGCCTATCGCTTGGCGTATTACCACTCCTATGCGGCGCACACGACCGACGAGCTTGCGATCCTCTCCGATCGCCTTGTGAAGATGGCGCCGGGCAAGATGAGCAAGGTGTTCTATGGCATGTCCGGCTCGGATGCGAACGAGACCCAGGCCAAGCTTGTTTGGTACTACAACAACCTGCGTGGCAAGCCGACCAAAAAGAAGATCATCTCCCGTGAACGCGGCTATCACGGCTGCAGCGTCGTGTCGGGCTCGATGACGGGCATGAGCTTTTATCACGACCACATGGACCTGCCACTTCCGCAGATTGTTCACACGGGTGTTCCACATCATTACTGGGGCGCAACCCCGGGCGAAACCGAGCGCGAATTCTCCGCTCGCCGCGCCGCCGAGCTTGATCAGTTGATCGAGCGGCTCGGCCCGGACAACGTCGGCGCCTTCATTGGCGAGCCCGTCCTCGGCACAGGTGGTATCACGCCTCCGCCGGAAGGCTATTGGGAAGCGGTACAGACGGTCCTCAAAAAACATGATGTGCTGCTGATTGCCGATGAAGTGATCACAGGGTTCGGCCGCACCGGTTCCATGTTCGGCTCACAGCACTATGGCATCGAGCCAGACCTCATCACGATCGCTAAAGGTTTGACGTCGGCCTACTTCCCGCTTTCAGCGGCAATCGTCGGTGAGAAGGTGTATAAAGTCCTGGAGGATGGAGCCGACAAGGTCGGGGCATTCTCGCACGGCTACACCTACTCTGGTCATCCGATCGGCGCCGCCGCGGCCAACGCGGTCCTCGATATTGTCGAGAAAGAAGACCTCCCCGGCAATGCGCGTGACGTCGGCGCGTTTTTCCAGGCGCAGTTGCAGGAGAGGTTCGCGCAGTTGCCGATCGTCGGCGAAGTGCGGGGCGTCGGTCTTATGGGCGCAATCGAGTTCGTTGCCGATCGCGACAATCGGAAGCGTTTCGATCCGGCGCTCAAGGTAGGTGCGCGAATCTCGAAGGCCGCCCGTGACCGTGGTCTTATCGCTCGGGCCATGCCGCACGGGGACATTTTGGGCTTTGCTCCGCCGCTGGTTACAACCAAAGCTGAGGCGGAGGAGATTGTTGCAATCGCAGAAAGCGCCGTGCGCTCGGTTATGGATGAGCTTGTTCGCGAGAGTGAGAAAATCTGAATGAGTTGGGCCATCTTGTCGTAATCAAGGCGCAAACTCAAGCGACGGCCTGATCGGCTTGCGGGGCTGCCAGCTGAGCTGGTGCCGCGTTCCGCTCATTGAGTTTTCGGCGGAATTCAATGCAGACACTGCTCAGGAGGAACTGGTGGCCAATTCGACCGCACTCAATCCCTGGGAATGGCCTGAAAGCCATTGGCGGCGGCGCATCAACAAAGTCAGAGCGGGCAAGGCACTAAGACCAATGTGGCCCGGCGGTAAACGCTGTGCCTTCGCCATCTCGTTCGACGTCGATCATGAGTCGAACGAATTGCGCAGGGGAGGGCGATCGCTAAGCAGATTATCCTGGGGTCAGTACGGGAGCCGACGAGGGATGCCTCGGGCTTTGGAACTCTTGAGAAAGTACGACGTTCCGGCGAGTTTTTTCGTTCCCGCTGTGATCGCTCAGTTGTATCCAGACGAGCAACGCGCAGTTGTCGATGAAGGCCATGAAATTGGCATGCACGGCTGGATACACGAGCTAAACTCGGAACTGAGCGCAGAGAGCGAGCGCTCTTTAATGATGAGGAGTGCCGACACTCTTGAAAAAATCACTTCCAAACGCCCGACGGGAATTCGAACGCCTTCCTGGGATTTTTCCGACGCAACTCTACGGATCATACGTGAAACCGGATTGACATACGACTCATCCCTTATGGCCGATGATAGTTGCTATGAGCTGCTGGAAGACGAGGAACCCACGGGAGTGATTGAAATACCGGTCGAATGGATTCGAGACGATGCCACTTATCTTTGGATGAGTCCCGATGGGTCTTCACGGCCAGATTTATCAGTCGACGACGTGCTTTCTGTATTTATTCGGGAGTTCGAAGGGGCCTATCAAGATGCCGATTTATTTCAGCTGACTCTGCATCCACACGTCATTGGATATCGCTCACGGATCTGGATCGTAGAAGAATTAATTCGACGCGCCAAAGCAAAGGGTGACGTTTGGTTCGCCACACATCATCAGGTCGCCGAGCGTGCGTCCTCATGTCTCTGAAAACTCTCAGACAGGAACGCCGGTAGAGTGCGGTGTTCTTGGGGCGGCGCAAGCCGTCCTGCGCCTCGACCGTTGCGGCGGTCACCAATGGATTTGGAATGACGCGGATCATCCGCTGTCCGGTATTCGCTTTCAGAGCGGGTACAGTGGGAGTTCTTATCTTGGAGGAGGACTACAATCTTGATTGACACGACCTTTGCCGGAAAAACGGTGCTGATTACCGGCGGGTGGCGCGCTTGGCCCGGCCAGTGCCAAACTGCTGGCGGCGGGTGGAGCGGATTTGGTGTTGGCTGACCTGTCGCAAGAGGCTCTGGACCAAACTCTGGCCGCCTGTCCTGGTGCCCGTTGAGTTGTCTGCGACGTGACCGATCCGGCGATGCTGGAAGGGCTGGTCGACCTCGCCCGCGAGAGCTTTGGCCGGCCGGTTGAGGGCTTGGTCGCGGCCGCTGGCATTACGGTGCGATGAAGCGGCTGATAGACGTGAAGGGTACGAAGCCATGTTCAGCTTCAACGTCGGGGCCATTTGGCGAATCTGCAAGCTGCATCCCGCAGATGCGCGAGCTTGGCCGCGGATCGGTGGTGCTCTTCAGCTCGACTGCTGGTCTGCAGGCCTCGAAGGACGTGCCGATCTATTCGGTGACCAAGGCGGCGGTTGTGATGATGACTCGCACGCTGGCGCTGAACCACGCGGCAGAAATATCCGCGCAAACTGTGTCTGCCCCGGAACCATCGCCAGCCGTTGGCCGAGGCCGGCGTCGCCTTCGCCCGGGGAGAAGCGGCACAGGTCGAGCGCCGGACGAAGATCATCGCTGCGCATCCGATGGGCCGAATGGGGTTGCCGTCCGAGGTGGCGACAGCTGTCGGCTATCTGCTGGACGATGCGGCGGGCTTCACCATCGGCGCCGCGCTTACGGTCGACGGAGGCAGCCTTGCCTAAGCTCCGGTCAGAAACACTGTCGTCGTCACCGGCGCGGCGCGCGGGATCGGTGCCGCAACAGCGGCGTGGCTTGGCTCGGAAGAGGCGTGGGTGTTGCTAGTGGATGTTCTGGATAAAGTGCACGACACAGCTGCGGGCCTTGGCCAGACGGCGCTCGTCTGCGATCTGGCCATGCCCGACGCCGCAGGGCGGGTTCTGGCCGCCTTGGATGCCGCAAGGATCGAGACGCTCGACGTCCTCGTGAACAATGCCGGCATTGGCGGTTCGAAGTCGCTCGCCGATACTGACGATGCCTTTTGTTCCCGCTGATCGATATCAACTTGCGTGCAGTCATCAGCCTGACCCGCGAGTTGCGGCCGCGGATGCGCCAGCCGGGCGGGCGGATCATTAATGTCAGCTCGATCCTCGGGCTTACGGGCTATCCCGGAACGGTAGGCTATTCGGTGGCCAAGGCCGGGATCGCGTATCTCACGCTCCAGCAGGCCGGCGAGCAGGGCCTGTAGGGTATAACCGTGAATGCGGTGGCGCCCGGCGTGGTCCCCACCGACATGACTCGAGCGCTGCACGTACGCAGCTACCAACGCCTGATGGTCGCGCCAATCCGCTCGAGCGCGTCTCCTCGCCGGAGGAGCAGGCGGCGGTGATCGCCTTCCTGCTTCGGACGACGCGTTCTACGTCTCGGGCGCAGTGATCCCCGTCGACGGCGGCTCCCGCCTGTCACAGTAGAGAAGAATAGCGCAATTTAAGCCTATACACAGGATGGCCCTGCAATTCCCGGATGCAGACCGACTCTGCCGGTAACCGGTTCCGGTGGTCGATCCTGTTAGCGGCGCCATTACCCGGCGCACATTTGATCGCGGTGGTGGGCAAGTTGAATTTACCCTTCGCGCGCTTCCCAGCGATCAATATGGCAGTGTCGTACTGCTCGGTCATTGTCGCAACGGTCGCGTTCAGCGTCGGCGCGAACCACAGCGCCTTGGCCACACCAGGTTGTAGCAGACGGATCGCCTCAGTGACCCGCCGAAGAAGCTGAGGCCGTCAATCCAGTCGGGCAGCTTTTGAGTCAGAGTTGGCAAAGGCTGCTCGAACTGAACGACTGTTGAGGAAAGCCTTTGCAGGCGCGGCGGGCGCGAGCACCGCGGGGAGCCGCAAAAAGGCACGCGGAGAGCTCTGCTGAGGCTGCAGTCAACTCAGCGTCCTTGGGAGCATATTGAAGTAGTATTTGCCCATCTCTCCCTGTTATGGCGATTTGAGAAGCAAAAAGCCCGTTCAGCGTTTAGCTTGGAGAATGTGCCCACTGCACTGCTCGCCCGCGAATCACCGATATTATGCAGATTTAGGAGCTCGACGCCGATCTCCTGCATTTGTTGGCGAGGATTGCTGGAAGAGTACCCATTCAATGCACTAAAATCCTGGAGTGGTCTGATCCTCATATTGTAAGTGTAGGCTGGCCTGATGCGGCTGGTTCCAAGTCTTCACAAAGGTTCCAACTACGCCTCCTCCCAAGGCGCATCGGCCCGGCAGCGAGTTCAATCTCCTGCCGGGCGTTGTAACTATTTGCGCACATTGGCCGATTCGGACCTTCAACGGGTTGGGCGGCTGCTGGCTGTCGGAGCAATGTAAAACTGGCTCATAGGCAAGAGTTAGATTGATGAGCAGTCTTGCGGACCAAGTCGCCGATCCAAATTCGCCAGGAGCATTTGCGCCCCTCAGAAATCCGAGCTTTCGTTCAATCTGGTTCGCCACGCAGGTCAGCTCGCTCGGCTGGTTGATGCAGACTGTTGCCATCAGCTGGCTGATGGCTACGATTTCGACTTCCGATCTGATGGTCGCGCTGGTTCAGGCTTCTTCAAACCTGCCAGCGTTCATCTTATCCGTCTTCGCCGGGGCCTTGGCTGATAATTTCAGCCGGCGCCGGGTCATGTTCGCCGGCCGGTGCCTTATGGTATTGGCATCTGCGATGCTGACGGCTTTTGTGGTGCTGGGCTTTGTCGATCCGTGGATGATCCTCGGCTTCAGCTTCTTGATCGCATGCGGCGGCGCTCTCCACGATCCAGCCTGGCAGGCCTCGGTTGGCGATATGGTGAACCGACGCGACGTTCCCGCCGCCGTCACGCTCCTCTCCGTTGGCTTCAACACTGTTCGGACCGTAGGCCCGGCGCTCGGTGGCATAGTAGTTGCCTCTTTTGGGCTGATGACGGCTTTCGCCGTAACCAGTCTTACCTATCTGGTCCCTTTGGTAACCATATGGCGCTGCAAGTGGATGGTTCGCTCATCACCTCTCCCACGTGAGTCGATGAGGACGGCGATCTATGACGGGCTACGCTTCACGGCGATGTCGTCGGAGATTAAGACGGCGATCACTCGCGGAACCCTCTTTGGTCTGGCGAGCATCGCCATTCTCGCGCTGCTGCCGCTGGTTGTCCGCGACCAGCTGGGAGGCGGACCGCTCGCCTATGGCACGCTCATGGCCGGATTCGGGACAGGCGCCGTCTTCGCCGGCATCTCGAACAGCGTGTTCAGACGGAGCTTGTCACAAGAGCGGCTGATGACGCTCGCATGCGTCGCCTGCGCGGCATGCTCCCTTTCGCTTGCGCTGACTTCTTCGATTGCAGTGGCGGCAATTGCACTCGCCATGGGTGGCGCGGGCTGGGTCACCGCCTGGTCCGGGGTCGGCGTGACCGTGCAACTGGCAAGCCCGCGCTGGGTCGTGGGGCGCACCATCTCGATTTACTATGCATTGATCGATGGCGGCATCGCAGCGGGCAGTTGGGTGTGGGGCACGGTGGCCCAGAACCATTCACTGACCTTGGCACTGGAGGGCTCCGCTGGAGCCCTTCTGCTGGTCGCCGCCACGGGCCTCCTGTTTCCCCTTCGCGAGCGCCGCGAATCCGATCCAGATGCTTTGGAGGACTTCGACGCACCGGCAGTCGCCCTCAATCTCAAGCCAAGAAGCGGTCCCATCGTGGTCAAAGTCGAGTACCTAGTGCCCGAGGAAAATCGCGAAGCATTCCTGGAACTCATGCGGGCGCGCCGGCATGTGCACAGTCGCGTCGGCGCTCGTCATTGGACTCTCCAGCGCAACCTTCAGGAGCCTATGCAATGGATAGAGACATTCCGCACGCCGACCTGGACCGACTACCTTCGCCTGAACCATCGTCTCACGGAAGCAGACAAGGAATTGGGTAAACAAGTGCTGAAATTGCATGCAGGACAGCTTCCGCCTAAAATCATGCTTTTTATCGAGCGACCAACAAGCTCGGCCCTAAAGTCCGATGAATCAGCACGTTATTTTCTCCGACACTGACTCTTCGAGGTTAACCCCTTGTATCTGCACGCAGAGGACTTTGTGCGATGGAAGCGACTGAGCCTCGAACCGGATGGCCATCCGGTTCGAAGCAAGGCGAAGTCGCCCGACACCCCTCCGGCCACAACCGTGGGTGAGCCTGGGATCTTCGCCTTCGTCACGTACGACCGAATAGTCGCTTGGCTCCAATCGCACGCACAAGGCAGGTTACCGTGAACAAGACTATCTGTGGAGTGGATGTTTCGAAAGACTGGCTCGATACCCATGTCGTGCCGAGCGGAGCGGCGGGCCGCTTTCGCAACGATGCGGCAGGCATAGCCGAGCTTGCTGCCTGGTGTTAGGTCAATGGTGTCGAGCTCGTCGTCATGGAGGCCAGTGGCGGCTACGAACGGCTTCCCTTCCTGCTGTCGTGGGAGTTGGGAGTAGCCTGCGGCATGGCCAATGCGAGGAGCGTACGCTGATTCGCCGAGGCGATGGGCTTCCTGGAGAAGACCGACAGGATCGACGCCGCCGTCATCGCCCGCTATAGCGAGGTCAAACGGCTGCAGCCGACGCTGCCGCCGAGCGCGGCCCAGCAGCGGCTCAAGGCGCTGGTCGCCCGGCTTTCCCAGGTAACCGCCGATCTCACCGTCCAGAAGCAGCGCAAGAGCGCTGCCACTGATGCCGATACCATTGCCTGCGTATTCCGATGAAGCCGGCCACCGATTCCGATTTGAAGCCGGCCAGTCATTCCGATTTCATTCCGGCCAGCATTCCGATTTGAAGGCGGCCATTTTTCGGTCTGATCCTGGGTCTCGTTGATGTTTGGGTTGGGTTTTGTTTCAGGTCAAGCTGACGGATAAGCCCGAAAGCGGCACCATGCAAGAATACAATAGGTCCACCGGTTCCATTCTCGCAATACAAAGTCGCGACGGCCCCAATCAATATGCAATGTTCGGTGATCATTGTTTCCTCAGCAAAAGCGAGCCAGATCGGTCTGCATTATGCATATGGGAAGCGAGGCTTCTGGTATTTACTTCATAAGCGTAGCAGCGTCTACAGGCCTTTTGCGCCAATTGCCCCCTAGCCGAACGCAGGAATTCGGCGTAGGCGCCCCAGTTCTTCAACCGCGAATTTGCAGGAAATTCCTAAACAAGCGCGGTGACCGTCTAGTGCATCAAGTTACGCGCGGAGCATCCTCCCCAATGCCTGCATCTGCGGCCTTCTAATCCGATCAATGTGGTCGCAAGCGGGGTGCGACCCGAAGCGCGCAATCACCATCTCCGCCTTTGGCGCTATGTACAGGTTCTGGCCGTAAAGGCCCCGACCTTCAATAGCATCAAGCTCGTCGTGTGATACCCACCATTGGCTTCGGTATGTATAGCCGAATGGGAGGTCCGGCTTGGCGGGGTGGTCGAGATCTTGAAGGTCGTAGACAACACTCGCGGGAACCAGTTGCTTGCCATTACACGAGCCTTCACATCGCATCAGCTCGCCGAAACGCGCCAAGTCGCGCAACGTCACATTGAGTCCGCTATGCGCCCTCGGCATACCGTTTGTCGGGTCGATCTCGACATAGGCGTCTTCTTCGCAGCCCAGTGGCAACCATAAGCGCTCCTCCAACAGTTGTGCGAACGACCGGCCCGTTGCGCGCGACATAACCCAAGCCATAACATTGGTATCGACGCCTTTGTAGACAAATTTGCCGTGCGCCCCTTCCTTTCGTATGGTACGCAGGTATTCGCATCTATATGACTTGTCTACACTTGTGTAATCTTCAGTAAAAGCAACGTTAGTTTGCATGTCCATGACTTGGCGGAGCGTTGCATCTTCCCACCCTGTACCTCGTAATTCCGGCACAAACTGCGATATTGTCTTCCTGTCGTCGAGAATGCCCTCATGCACCAACGCCGCGGCTAGGGTGCCCGCATACGATTTGGTGATTGACTGACACGAATGTTGTACGTGCGGCGCGAGTGCGCCGAAGTATCGTTCGTATATGATCCGCCCCCGATGCAGGACCAAAATGCCGTCGGTGTAGGTGTCGAATAGCGCCTCCTCGAACCGGTTGGTGCGGTCGTCCATGTCGACGAACGTGAGCCCATCGATTTCGGTAGACCTGTTGCTGCACTCAAGCTGCGACGGTCCGCCCCGCCCTCGCCACACTTGGACTGTGGGCCGCAGCTCACGCATATGCGATAGCGACCAGCGAAGCTGAGGAAAGGTCCAAACAGTTTCATTCTCGAATGTTACACGCTTGTCTGGCGGCGGCGGCGCACCGCGCATCCAGCCAAATTCGCGAGGATCCGATGCACGGCCGTCCAGGTATTGCTGTCCGTCGAATTCGAGTACGCTCTCCGACGCGTTACCGACGGTTTGCCGTTGTTTGAATTCTGTCATACATGGGATCCAATTTCATGCCTAGGCGCCCCCGGCGCCAGCTGGCTATCGAGAGTTGCGACCCAACCTCGGGAGTTCGGACTGGACTAAATCACAACATGTTATGATCATAGCAGCGGCAGGCGCGCATTCTATGCGAAATGTCCTCGACAACGCAGCAAATCAGCGTTGTATTGCGGCCGGCGCATACTTGCGGCCCCGCTCTCGCGTGGCAAGTAGGACCTAACTTGCCGAACGCTTCCAGCTACAAGAGGCATGAGCCATCATGCGCAGTATGCCGAGTACATCTCGATTAAACCGGGTCCGAACGGGTTGACAATTGTAACGCGTCTCCGCTGTCCGAGCTACGATGAGTCAAAAATTCTCTGGTCTATCAACGATGTTGACCCAGAGGGATACGTGCGAACTCGCAAGGCAAGAAATCGCGAAATGGCATGGGCGACTCTGCATGTTGGCGACGCGATAGTGGATAACGCCGTCGCCTTCGTAGGTGGGCTCGGCTTGAGTCGTCGCATGCGACGTCTCGAAGCAACCGCCCTGGTCAATAGCGACGTCGACCAGCTCCGAGCCCTTCTTCATGCCGGACATCATTTCGCGGGTGACGAGCTTTGGCGCGGCAGCACCGGCGATCAGCACGGCCCCGACCACGATGTCGGCAGAGAAGCATTCTTCCTCGAGCGCCCCGACGGTTGAGTAGCGGGTGCGCACACGGCCGGCGAAGAGGTCGTCGAGATTAGGGAGGTCGAGATTAGGGAGGTCGAGATTAGGGAGAGAGAGGGGCTTGGACCGCAGTTCCCACGTGACCAGAGTCAGCCCTGCAAGGTGTAATTCAACGCGCCAGTCCAGTTTAGATCCTTCCAAACAAGACGTCTTGTGGCGATGCAATCTGCAGCCTTCGGAGTCCAGCGAGTTGGCGAGTTCGCCGACCTCTCTGAGGCCAGGGTATCCGTGCTTTGTGAAATCGCCAGAGCGATCCGGCGAAAGCCAAGGGTAGTTCGCAGGAAACCTGCATCATCGAACTCGATTTCGCTGAATGCCAACAATGCAGAGCGATAAGGTGTCGTTCGTTAAATGACGGACCGGGATGGGTCCAATCAGCAGGGAGCAATGGCGCACCGCTAAGACACTCCTCTCGGTGGCGACGAAGGTAGCTTTCAAGAAAATAAGAACGAGAAAAAAGGGAACTATAGATGAACAATCATGTAACGACGGTCGTAGTTGCAGTCTCCATGGCGGTTGCGTCGATGTCTTTGTCAGCCAAGGCTTGCGCCGGCGAAGTCCTTGATCGTGTGCTCGCGGCACAGACATTGACGGTAGCGGTCGGGTCCGACTGGGGAGCCTTGTCTCACTTGAACGACCAACATGAACTCGACGGTGATGATGTAGAGGTCGCGAAGGGCATTGCGGACTACTTGGGCGTGAAGATCAAATTCGTGACCCCGGGCTGGGATATCATTCAGGCAGGCCAGTGGGGGGGGCGTTGGGACATGGCCATGGGTCAAATGACGCCGACCAACGATCGCGCCAAAAAATTCGCCTTCCCGGCCATGTACTTCTACGAAGGCGAAGTCGCTGTCGTTCACAAGGATAGCAAAGCGACGAAGCCTTCCGACCTGGAGGGCAAGATCGTCGGCGTCCGAGCGGGAACTCTTGGCGATTTGTATGCCAATCACAAGCTCACACCGGCATGGATCGGCGCTAAGCCAATACAATATCAATTTACAGCGGGCCAAGTGAAGGCTTATCCAAGTGCTAACTCTCTTACGCTTGACGACCTGCGCCTCGGCGATGGTGTTCGTCTCGATGGCGTCATTACTGAAGGAACGACGGCGGCTGCGGCAATCAAATCTGGCTATCCATTGAAGGTTATTGGCGATCCCTTATTCTACGCCCCGGGCGCTGTCACAATCGAGCGTGGCGATAAGGAGTTTATCGACAAGGTCGCTGCCGCGGTCAAGAAGATGAAGGATGACGGCACTCTTGCTAAACTCTCGGTCAAGTGGTTCGGGGGGGATTTCAGCGTCGATAAATAACATGACACAATCGTGGGCGTCCCCTTCCCGGGGGCGCCTCTTCTTAGGAAGAAAATGCTTATGCTTTACCACGATACAGTTGAATCTGAGGTGCTCGTCCACAAGCCATGGTTTATCGGCTGCATATTTGCAATTGTGCTCGCGGTTTTTCTTATCTTCAACGTAGCGGGCACCACGATGGGCGAACTCCTACGGCCCGTGATTGGCGATCACGCACAAGTGAAGTTTTACAGTCGCATTGCGATCGCTTTTGTAATTGCCGCAATGTTCTGCCTCAACCTCGTGCTGATTGGTTTTGTCCCGCTCAAAATCCAAATCGGGATCGTATGGTTTGAGTTGGTGCTACTGTTCCTTTCGCTCTTCGCGGCATTTGACTTAAGCATGCCATTTATTTGGGCAAACCTGCCATTTCTAATTACGCAGGGGGTAGTTACTACAGTTTACGTATCAGCGATGTCACTGCTATTTGCGTCGGCTATCGCAATAATCGGCGCGATTGCGAAACTGTCAAGCAACGGCATGGCTTACGCGATAGTCAGCTTCTACACTTCATGCTTCCGGGGTCTGCCGCTTCTCATGCAGGTTTATCTGATCTACATGGGCTTGCCCCAGGTAGGTTACGTTATTAATGCCGTGCCTGCAGGCGTGTTGGCGCTTTCGCTATGCAGTGGTGCCTACATGACGGAGATCTTCCGTTCGGGCATAGCCAGCATCGATCGCGGCCAGTGGGAGGCATCCCGGTCATTAGGTTTCGGCTTTGCGCTCACAATGCGCAGAATCATTCTGCCGCAAGCGCTTCCGGTTATCATTCCCCCGATGGGAAACACGTTCATCTCAATGCTCAAAGACAGCTCTCTCGTTTCGGTTCTTGGCGTTTGGGAGCTGACGTATCTAGCTCACTCACTCGGCCAGCCAACCTTCCATACTATGGAGATGCTAGTAACAGCGGCAATGATTTATTGGATTTTATCCGCCTGCCTGGAACTGGTCCAATCCCGGATCGAGGACCATTTTGCCAGAAGTAAGAAGCGATGATCGTGAATTCATTGGTCAAGCTAAAAAAGACGTCTAAGTTGGTTCGGCCATTTTCAAGGCACTTACAGATGCGCCAATGAACAAGAGAGATGCAATATTGAGCGACGAAGTCATCGAAGCTAAGAATGTATCCAAATGGTATGGTGCCTTCAGAGCACTAACTGACATCAACCTAACCGTCCGCAAGGGCGAACGTATCGTCATCTGTGGGCCCTCAGGCTCGGGAAAGTCGACGCTGATCCGTTGCGTCAATCGGCTCGAAGCGCACCAGGATGGCGAGATTACCGTCACTGGGATTAGGTTACATAACAAAATGCGCAACGTAGCTGAAGTTCGCAAAAGCGTCGGCATGGTTTTTCAGCACTTTAATCTTTTCCCGCACATGACCGTGCTGATGAACTGTATGGCGGCGCCGATGTGGATAAAGGGCGTTCCAGAGGGTGAGGCTAGAAAGATCGCGCTTAAATTCCTAGAGCGCGTGCGCATTCCCGAACAGGCGAACAAATATCCGGCTCAGCTCTCCGGGGGACAGCAGCAGCGCGTCGCAATTGCCCGGTCCCTCTGTATGGAGCCTGCAGTCATGCTCTTCGATGAGCCGACCTCCTCGCTCGATCCAGAGATGGTCGCTGAAGTGCTCGAGACTGTGACCGGACTCGCACGCGACGGCATGACCATGGTATGCGTCACCCACGAGATGGGCTTTGCGCGCGCCGTGGCCGATCGAGTAATCTTCATGGATCGAGGTGAGATCGTCGAAGAGGGTACACCGCACGACTTCTTCAGAAACCCGCAGCACGAAAGAACGAAATTGTTTCTCAGCCAGATCTTGTCGCATTGAGGGAGCCATCCTTCAACGAGGCCGTTCGACCGAGTTACTGTGTATCGAATGCGTTGCCTCAGGCCAGCGAGACAACATGTGCGGATATTGTATTCGTACGTATTGGCTGACATACATCAGAGCGTTCTCGGCAAGCGCCTCGTTCCCGGAAGCGCGAGAGTAGGATCCCGCTGAGCTTGTGCGCAGCCCACCGTGCCAGTTCGCGTCCAGGCGCGCTGAGGATTGGCTCGCCACACATGATCAGGTTGCAAGAGTGCGGCCTCAACCCTCTGCCCGCAACCGACCACAATCTGCAGACGTCGTCCTCTGGCAGATTCCCGACCATCTTTGGGTGAACCAAACGGATCAACACATGTTAAAGAACATAACCTTCGACCGCCACAGCTCCGACAAGCTTAAGAGTGAGGTCACGATCGACATTGATAAATGGGGGGTTCCTCATATCAAGGCTCAGAACTTGCACGACCTATTTTTCGCGCAGGGTTGGAATGCAGCTCGAGACCGCCTCTGGCAAATTGATATTGCGCGCAAACGAGGTCTCGGTCTCCTGTCACGAGACTTTGGCCCCGGATATTTGGAGCAGGATCGGGCGGCGCGTCTCTTTTTATTTCGCGGAGCCATGAGTGCAGAATGGCAGGCGTACGGCCCGGATTCCGAAGAGATATGCTCAGCGTTTGCCGAGGGGATCAATTCCTACGTAGACAGTTGCCATGACGGTTTGATTGCCTTGCCACCCGAGTTTGGCCTCCTCGGTCACACTCCCGACTATTGGAAACCCGAAGACGTCGTTCGCGTGCGAACGCACTCACTAACCCGAAATGCGATTTCGGAGCTTCTGCGCTGCAGGGTGATGGCATTGGCAGGTGTGGAACGAGGTACCCGCCTCGACAGGTTGAGACAAGAATTGTCACCTCCGATAGCGCCACGACCAGCGGAGGGCCTTGACCTCGCCTTTATGACAGATCGAGTACTGCAGGATTTTCGCTTGGCAATCTGTCCCGTCTCATTCTCGAGGGAAAGACTTGCAGCAAGTCTTCAGGAAGCTGACCGTTGGACCCGCGTAACACCGAGTGATGAGATCATGCAGACGGTGTTCCAAGAGGGCTCAAACAACTGGGCCATATCCGCAACAAAAACCACAACGGAGCGACCAATCCTTGCTCTAGACCCGCATCGCAAGCACGTCCTTCCGTCCATCAGGTATCTTGTACACCTGAGTATGCCCGGGCTCGATGTAATTGGCGCTGGAGAGCCTATGATCCCAGGAATCTCCATGGGTCACAACGGGACAGCCGCCTTTGGTCTGACTATTTTCGGCGCTGACCAAGAAGATATTTATGTTTACGAAACCAAGAGTGAGGGAAATAAATACTTATATAAAGGGGCCTGGGAGCAGGTGAAGACTATACACGAGAAAATTCCAGTTCGCGCCCACACCGACCAGGAGGTAAAGCTTCAGTTCACACGCCATGGACCCATTTTAAACCAAAATGCTGAAAAAGACCGCGCCTTCGCACTGAGAACCGTATGGATGGATCCCGGCATGGCACCTTACATGGCCAGCTTGGCCGTAATGCGCTCTAAGACATTTTCAGAATACACCTCCAGTCTAGCAAACTGGGGTTGTCCTTCAGTTAATCACATCTATGCGGACACGTCGAATGTAATTGCGTGGAAACCGTCAGGTGCGGCTCCGGTCCGAAGAAATTGGGACGGCCTGCTTCCGGTTCCAGGAGACGGTCGGTTCGAATGGGAAGGGTATTTGTCACCGGACGATGGGCCGTTCGAGATGAACCCCGCCAAAGGTTTTGTCGCCACTGCCAACGCAATGAATGTTCCGGAGGAATGGAGTAGATCGCATCCTGCTTTTGGCTACGAGTGGTCTGACAGCAGCAGACATGATACCCTTCATACAACTCTCTCACGATCAGAGAAGATCTCGTTGCGGGACTGCATGTCGCTGCAATGTTCGGTGTATTCGCCGATAGCAGTTCGTATTCTTGCGAAACTAGACACTCTTCTCGGTTCGGTTGCAAACATGCCTGCGTTGCACTTATTTTCTAACTGGGACCGGCATTTGGATGCGAGTTCGCCAGCCGCCGCGTTCTTTGAGATTTGGCTTAGCAAACACCTTGGCCCGACAGTAGCTCGCTTAGAAAGCGCTGACGATGAAGTGTTGGCACTGCTCGTGCCTTTACAGCCTTCGGCCATAGCCTCTTGGCTCGAACAGGCAGAGCCTAGTGAAAAGTTGAAGCATTCCATAATGGAATCCCTAACTTCTGCCTGGAGTGAATGCATATGTCGATTTGGCGACGATTCTGCCTCATGGGCATGGGGCAGTATACATAAGCTTGATTTGCGCCACCCTCTGCAGGCACTGACGTCTGAACAATGGTCGTTGGGCGCCATAGCCCTCGGCGGAAGTAGCTCAACGCTCAATTTTTCGAGTTACCGAAGCGGCCAATTCTCTGTTTCAGAAGGACCGTCAGTGCGGATAATCATGGACGTTGGGTCATGGGATGACAGTCTCTTTATTAACAATCCAGGTCAGTCGGGTGTTCCGATCTCAAGTCATTATCGTGACCTCAATCACGATTGGCAACGGGGCGAATACAAGCCCTTGTTATATTCAGAGGAGTCCATACGGAGGGAGCTCGAACATAGGGTCGTCCTGTCTCCCGCTGACTGTTGAGGATGCGACAGTATAGGCCGCTTACCATTGTAGCAGGAACATATCGGTCGAACTCACCTGGCGGCAAGGTGAGGATCGACACTTTAGCGCCCGCCGGCCGACTTTGATATTGACAGCGGAACGCCCGGCCGGAATCTGGATGCGCTTGTGGGGCAATGATCCCGCTGGTGTGCGGCGACCACCCCTGATCGTCACGAGCAGGGCCGTCGCGGCCTCCAATAATGTTGCAGGAGACTTAGAAGCGGGATGTCCCGCATTGGCAATTGCTCTGCCTTGGGGCCATAGGGAAGAGGGGTAAGGTGCTGGCCCGACCACCGGAGAGCGCGTCTGTTACTACAAGGCTCGATCGCGGCCGCATCACGGCCCTCGGCGGCTGCCGATAACGCGCGCTTCGGGCGCTACCAGTACGCATTGGCGATAATCGCATCTGCTGTAGGAGAGCACTTGATTCGAGACTGACAGTGCGACGGTCAACAGGGTTCGCTATCATTGTCGAGCCGAGTTCAAGAATGGACACATACCTCAGGGAGGACCTTTCAGGGGGCAGACCATTGTCTGTCTCCTCATCCGAGAAACAAGCTAACCTCGCAGAGAGTGGCATCAGGGCAACACGTCATTGTCCTTCGATGCGACTGAATATCGACGACTTCAACGCGGCTTGCCGCCTTCGCGTATAGCCGCAGGACCTTGAATGCCGGGAACCAGCCGAGAAATGTTGGCGGTGGGTGAGCGCCTTTCATTTTTCAAGTCCGCTACATTCTGTCTGTCATATACCCGAAGGCGGCGATGCTTGTTGCCCGCCCGATGTGGTTAGCAGTTGACGTGCCTTCTTATGTATCTTCATTCAGCCTGCGGTGGCACGCTGGCCGTTTCGTTGAATGGCGGGGGAAAAAAGGCGTTGATGACTCAGGCTTGCGTGGAGCACTCGTGGGGCGCTCGATTGACAATGTTATTCGTGGAGAATGCTTTCCTTTGTGGAGGAGGATGATTCTCTCGTCCAGTTCCTTGTCGGCCTCGGTAAGGCGATGATTCAGGCGAAGGTAGTCGGTCCAGGTCGGCGTACGGAATGTCTCCGTCCATAGCACAGGCTCCTGAAGGTTGCGCTGGAGAGTCCAGTGCCGAGCACCAACGCGACTCTGTACATGCCGGCACCCGCGCATGGCGAGGAATTCTTCTAGATTTTCCACGAGTATGAGGTACTCGACTTTGACCACGATGGGGCCGCTTCTCGGCTTGAGACTGAGGGCGACTGCCGGCGCGTCGAATTCCTCCAAAGGGTCGGGCTCGGCCTCGCGACCCTCGCGAAGGGGAAACAGGACGCCGCTCGCAATGGAAGAGGCAGTGCCAGAAAAAGGGAGCACGCCGCACAGGCGACGCATGCCAGCGTCATTAGTTGCTCTTCTGACAAGCTCCGTCTTAATAGGCTGTTGGCGACGCCAGCCATGACGGCGCCTGTGCCGAAGCCGGCGATGATGGTGCCATAGGCGAGCGGTCCTTCGCCCAGCTGATCGCGGACAACCAATGGCAGCAGTGCGAGTATGGCGATGCCCGACAGGCCAAAGAAGGTTCCGCGGGCGATCGCCGTCTTGATTTCCGATGACATCGCTGTGAAGCGCAGCCTGTCATAGATGGCCGTCCTCATTGACTCACGTGGGAGAAGTGAGGAGCGAACCTTCCATTTGCATCGCCATATGGTGACCAAAGGGATCATATAGGTGAGTGTAAACATAGCGAAAGCCGTCATAAGTCCGAACGACGCAATCATGATGCCGCGAGCGCCGGTCCCACGGTCCGTGCAGTGTTGAAGCCAATGGAGAGGAGGGTGACGGCAGCGGGAACTTCGCGTCGGTCCACAATATCGCCAACAGAAGCCTGCCAGGCGGTATCGTTGAGCGCGGCACCACTTGCGATCAAGAAGCTGAAGCCGAAGATCATCCACGGGGCGATAAAGCCCAGCACCACTGAAGCCGTAGCATCGCGGATGCTATTACCATTAGGCATCGGCCGGCGAACATGACTCTTCGACGGCTGAAGTTGTCGGCGAGAACCCCTAGCGAAAATGGACAAAATGAAAGCGGGCAGGTTAGACGAAGCCTGCTCGAGCGCAACCATCAGATCGGAGGTCGGAACCGTTGCCATTAGCCAGCTGATAGCAACGGTCTGCATCAGCCAGCCAAGGGAAGAGACTTGAGAGGCTAAACCAGATTGAGCGAAATGTCGTATTCCTGAGCGGCGCAAACGTCTTCGGCGAAACTACATCCGCATCTGCGCCCGCCGCTTTGCTCATTGCTCCGACCGATTCGGTTCCGCCAAGCTTAACCACTTCGCGCGACACGATCCTCTTACACGTCGGATGCGCCAAATGCAGTCTTTGTATTAGTGTCATCTGGTAGCGAGATGCGGAGGTGGCGGCGGAGAGCCGTCGCTGGTGTCGCAGCGGCCTTACATCAGTGCAAACATGCTGTTGCGTGGCGCCGGCACAGTTCCCCCGGCGTCGGCGGCTTCGCCGGCAAGAATGCGAAGGCGCGCCGACTCGCTGCCAAGCTCAAGGTCGTCAGCATGGTTCTTCTGGCCGAGGCTGACGAGCTTGCCGAGCAACTCGGCGCCTTTGTCGGCGATCCTCTGGCGAGAACAAAGCTGTCGGAGACCAGCGTTGCCTGCATTGAGCGGCCGATGAAGGCACTATGCGCATCTCGCTGCGAGATGCAGCCGATATAAAAACAGCATTTGACGCTAGCCGCCAGGAAAGGGGATTGTCACCCCGCATGAGCCGGCGAAGCTTTTGTTCAATTTCGAACATGGACGCGATCGCGCGTTTTGCGCAACCAAACCACGACACACTGATTGAGGTGAGATATGGCGACGACACGCTCCGCAATTCCTCTGACTGGTGTACCGTTTCCGATATCAGAGTATGAGCGCCGGCAAAACAATGTGCTGGATGCGGTTGCTACGGCAGGCTTGGACGCAATCGTAGTAACGGCGCACGGCCACTTGAAGTATCTCAGCGGCTACGATGGGAGCGGTGGATATTTCGCGCCTTTCCCTCTTATTCTGATGCCGGGTCGGGTCCCGATATTTGTTGTCCGAGAATATGACGAGCAGGCAGTACGTTCATATAGCTGCATCGAGGAAATTGAAACCTATACACATCAGCCTGATTTTGGCAGGGTCTGCGCCGATGTATTGCGTCGACTCGGACTGGACAATAAGCGAGTCGGTTTCGAGCTTGGCTGCTGGAATCTCGCGCCCGCCGACGTGCGCGCAGTCCAAGACCAGCTCCCGGATCTGAAGATTACTGACGTCACCCGACTGGTCTCGTCAGTGTCAGCAGTGAAAGGAGAACTTGAGTTGGCGTGTATGCGCGATGCTGTTCGACTCACTGACGTGGCAATTCGAACCTTTCAGCAATCGCTTCGTCCCGGCATTACGGAGATCGAAATGGCAGCGGCCCTAGCTGCGGCGGTAACAAACGACCCCAGCAACGCCGCTGGGGATATCGGGCTTGCGCCGGGTACCATTTTGTTTGGAGAGCGAGTGAAGTTGCCCCATGCGCCAGCGACCCATCATCCTCTCAGCAACAACGAACCTGCCTTTCTGGAGATAGGGGCTTCGAAACACGGGTATACAGTGGGAATGGTTCGATGCGCAGTCCTTGGCAAACATCCCGAAACCGAATCTTTGCACGGCTTGGCTGAAGAGGTCATTGCGGCCCTTGTCTCCTCGATTCGACCAGGTGCTACGCCGGCGGACGTTCACGCTGCTGGGGGCGAGGTGTTGAAGCGATCTGGACGCAAGGGCGTCTTCCGCCAACGAACAGGATACCAAACTGGCATCAATTGGACTGAGCGCGGCGACCTAAGCCTGGAGCCCGATGTAAATGAACCACTCCGAGCTGGCATGACCCTGCACATGCCAAACATTTTGTGCAGCGAAAGTGGCTACCTATTTGGTGCCGGCGCACACGTGCTCGTGACAGAGCGCGGCGCGGAACTCCTGAGCGAAATCCCGCCAACACTTTATCGGGCGTGATGCTAGGCGGCGTGGACAAATTTGAGCCAGTATCTGGCGGTGGCTAGGTAGACCATTCCGAGGAAGCTATTGGCCAATTGATCGTAGCGGGTGGCAATGGCCCGGTTGATTTTGAGGTGGCCGAACATGCGCTCGATTCGGTTCCGCTGCTTGTAGAGCGCCCGGTCATACTCGATCTTCACGCGGCGGTTTGATCGGCCGGGTATGACGGGTTTAATCTTCCGCTCGGCGAGATCGGCGCGAATGGTATCGGCATCGTAGCCCTTGTCCGCAAGGAAGGCGTCCGGTGCACGAGTCCCCCTTTTCCGCCCGCTGCCGAGACATGGGCGCGAACTGTGGTGCTGTCGATGCTGTAGTGGCCGCTGTCCGCCATGACCTCGGCGAGCATTACCGCCACGGTCTCCCAGACCCCGGCCTCGCTCCAGCGTCGGAACCGACGATAGATGGTGTTCCAACTGCCGTATTTGGGCGGGACATCCCGCCATGGAGCGCCGCAGCGGAGCCGCCAGAGAATGCCGTTGATGATCGAACGATTCTGCTTGGGAGGTCTACCTCGGCCGCGTTTGTCAGGGTCGATGGGCAGCAAGCCCTTGAGAACACGCCATTCTGCTTCGGTGAGATCGCCCCTGCTCAAACCTGCCTCCAAAAAGCAGCCTTGAATCAATCCTCTTGGGCTACGTCAATCGCATCGACGTCCGAAATTCCGTAAGGCGGATATACTATTCCGCCAAGGTGATGGACAGTTCGAGAGGGCTGTCGCTATCCGCGAAAAATCGGCTGCCATCCTCAAACTCGATCACCACCTCTCCATCGCGGTGGCGCATGACACGGCGAACAACCTTGCCAATCAGCATCGACGTAGCTCGTTCGCTCTCTTCTTCCAGTGTCATTCCCAATGCTAACAACCCGATCGCAGGAAAGCGACCCTGCTAACATCGAATTTGTCCACGCCGCCTAGGGTCTGCGGTTTGCGGATTGAGTGGCAAAGCGCATGCAGTCCTGGAAAGTAGGTCGTGGGAGGGGGAGGAGTGTCGCGATGGTGACAGCTCTTCCTACTCAGACCTTTGCCATTGGCCGTTGCCAGCAGAGCCAGAGTTTATGATTGCCAGCACTTCGCAGCTGGTCCTCTAAGGCCGAAGCTTATCCATTTGAGGGCAAACGGCTTGTTATCGGGTCGCAGTCGCCGGCGCCAACACCGAGGCCTGAACGCGGGGCTATCTCGGTTCTAGATGGTTACGATATCCAAACTGCATTTGACGAAAACACCGGTGGCATCGATCATTAATTACGCACCGGCGCCTGATCCAAATTACTCAAATGCGGGAACGTGCCTATGGTTGGCGTTGACAGGTTCAAGGAGATCGAGATCGAAGCGATGACTTGGCGCCGGTACCTGCACGAGAATCCGGAGCTTGACTATCGGGTGAATGACACAGCGGCATTTGTGGCGGAAAAGCTGGCTTCCTTCGGGATTAACCACATCGAGTGCAGGATAGCTGAAACCGGCGTGGTTGCGTTGATCCAAGGTCAACTCGGAGATGGGCCCACTATCGGGTTGCGGGCCGACATGGACGCTCTGCCTATACTCGAAGCTTCAGGCAAACCTTGGACGTCGAAAAGGTCCGGACAGATGCACGCGTGTGGTCACGACGGGCATACTGCAATGCTCCTTGGCGCCGCGAAATACCTCGCCGCGACCCGGAACTTCAAAGGGTCCGTTGCCCTGATCTTCCAACCTGCCGAGGAAGATGGCCGCGGCGGCCAAAGAATGGTCCAGGAGGGGATCATGGACCGTTTCGGGATATCTCAGGTCTTTGGCATGCACAATTGGCCAGGCATGGAGGTTGGTGCGTTCGGCATTTGCGAAGGTTCGATTTTTGCCGCGCTCGACGAGTTCGATATTGTGGTCAAAGGCAGAGGGGGTCACGCGGCCGCTCCCCATCTGACAATTGACCCCGTCGTTGTTGCAGCTCAGATCATTTTAGGCTTGCAGACACTAGTCTCACGCAACACGGACCCCACCGAGTCCCTGGTGATCTCCGTCACAAAGCTGAACGCCGGACAAGCTTACAACATCATTCCCGAACGCGCGGAGATTGCCGGAACAGTCAGGACACTGTCACCGATTTTGCGCGACTTCGCTGAAAAACAGATTGAGGCGTGCGCGGAAAATATTGCACGCGCTTCCGGGGCGAAGGTCGAGTTTCAGCATCGCCGCCTGGAGCCCCTCACTGTCAATCATCCCGATCAAACGCGTCGGGCAACAGAGGTGGCGCGTGCTCTGGTCGGCCATTCATCGGTGAACCCCAAAGTCAAACCTAGTTTGGGGTCAGAGGACTTCGCGTACATGCTAGAGGCGCGGCCGGGGGCATGTATACTGCTTGGAAATGGATCGACTGCTGCTCTCCATAATCCAACCTACGACTTTAACGATGAAGCACTGCCATACGGCATTGGATACTGGGTCAACTTGGCCGAGGCTGCTCTAGCACCATGACATTGTCCAAGCAAAACAACCTTGGCTAATCAAGGCTGAGATCACAAGAAGAGGGTAACGACATGAAATACGAAATAAATCGCCGACGATTGCTGCAGGCGACATCGACCGCCATGGCGGCTGGCGCTCTGTCTTCAATTGCGGGCCGCGTTGCGGCCCAAACACCCAACCAGATCAACGTAGTGCTAGGCGGCGGCGATTGGGGAAAGGCTAACATTGAGGCTTACGCTAAGCCATTTGAAGCTGAGACCGGTATCAAGGTCAACCCAATCACCGACGACATGGGTATGGGACAGGTCGAGTTGATGGTAAAATCGGGCAATGTCACGGTAGATGTCGGGGCGCTTACGCAAGGGTCCGGCTTGGTCGCAGCTAAGAAAGGAATTCTTGAAGAAATTGATTACTCCTTGTTCAGGAAAGAAGAGCTAGACGGAATTTATGAATTTGCCAAGCAACCGTTTGGCGTGGCAAATTTGATTTACTCATATAATATGGTATATAGCACAGACGTATTCCCAGCTGATAAACCCCGGCCGACAAACTGGGCTGAATTCTGGGATGCTGATAAGTTTCCCGGCGTTCGCACCTTGGTGTCCGGCCAGTTTGGTTCAGAAGGACCCTGGGAAGAGGCCCTGTTAGCGGACGGTGTATCTCCCGATAAGCTCTACCCGATGGATATCGACCGGGTGTTTGCCAGTTTGGACAAAATAAAGCCGCACATCCGTAAGTGGTGGAGCAGCGGATCAGAGATTCAACAGATGTTGCATGATAAGGTCGTTGACATCGCTCAATCGTATGACGGAAGAGCTCTACTGTTGATCGATCAGGGCGCCGCGACGGAGATCAATCGAAACCAGGCGAAGCTGCAGTGGGATTATTGGGTCATTCCAAAGGGTTCACCCAACGCGAAGGCTGCGCAGAAGTTTATCGAATTCGCCACTCGCGCGGAACGTCAGGCAGCATTTTGCCAATTGTTTCCTGAGGGACCAAGCAACGGCAATGCGTTCAAACTTCTTCCCGAGAAAGTTGCGCGCAAGCTCCCTACCCACCCAGATTACATCAAGAGCAGCGTTTCCATCAACGGCAAATGGTACAATGAGGTAGGCCCCAGCGGTGTTTCCAACACTGAGATGCTTATCCAGCGGTGGAATGAGTGGATCCTGCAGTAGGGTTGGTTGAAGTGCGAAAGTCCGGTCGGGGTAACTCCATACCGGGCTAAAGTCGAAACTGATGCTGAAAATGTGACGGGGAGCGGGGTAGCCCACTAGCCTCTCCGCTCACGGCATCGGGTACGACGGCAGAAGGTACGGCAAATGCCTGCTAATGCACGCCAGCGATGGTGGAGGAGCCACAGTGAACATGCACGCAATGAATACCGCCCCCCGTTCGGAAGTTGACGCTGCAGATGTGAACCAATCGGTGCCACAAATTCAGTTCAGCAGTGTTACCAAGATGTACGGGAGTGTTCCGGCGGTCAGGGATCTGTCGCTGACCGTGCGTCGCGGCGAGTTCTTGACGATTCTCGGCCCGAGCGGCTCGGGTAAGACCACTACCCTGATGCTCTTGGCCGGCTTTGAGGCCCCGAGTTCGGGTGATATTATGATCGCCGGCCATTCAGTGGCTTCGGTCCCGTCCTACCGGCGCGATCAAGGAATTGTGTTCCAGAGCTATGCGCTGTTCCCGCATCTCACAGTGGCTCGAAACCTGGAATTCCCTCTCGAAATGCGGGGCATGGCTCCCGATCAGAGGAAGGTTCGGGTAGCCCGTATGCTTGAGCGCGTGCATCTAGGGGAATTCGGCGGTCGCATGCCATCCCAATTGAGTGGCGGTCAGCAGCAGCGCGTGGCGCTAGCCCGCGCGCTGATTGCCGATCCACCCTTCCTATTACTTGATGAACCGCTTGGCGCACTCGACCGTAACCTGCGTGAGCAGATGCAGATCGAGATGAAGAGCTTGCACAAGGAGTTCGGTATCACGACGGTGTGCGTTACGCATGACCAGGAGGAGGCGCTTACTCTGTCAGACCGGATTGTTGTAATGCGCGCAGGACGTGTCGAGCAAATCGATACACCAGAGGCCCTCTATGATCGGCCATCATCGTGCTTTGTCGCTAAATTTCTGGGTGAGGCGAACATTCTCGAGGATGCCTTGTTGCTGGCCAGAGGGGGCAACGCGCCGCAAATCGGCACCGTTGCGATGATAAGGCCAGAGCGCATCAGTGTACTTCCGAAGACTGCGGAGTGGGCTCAAACGGACCAGCGGCAATATGTTGCCGGTGCGGTCGACGATATGATTTTTGCCGGCCCTCTGCGAAAATACCATGTTCGCGTTGGCAACAATGTTCTCATCGTCCGGGAACATGTCGCGGCAGACCAACCTGTTTTCCAGCCAGGCGAGGAGGTTTGCCTCACGTGGCTGCGGTCAGACATTCGCTTCGTTTCGCCATAAGCGATTGATAAGGGATATCCATGAAGCTTTTGCGCAGAATGGCCAAGGTGCCACTTGGGTTAACCGCGCCCGCGTTCGCGCTTTTGCTTGTGGTTTTCGGTGCCCCTATAACCTTGCTTTTCCTAAGCAGTGTCAATGCCCCCGATTTCTCGTTCCAATACTACGGAGCGTTTTTCGCCCAGCCAGCTAATGTGCGGGTGCTCTTTCAAACGATAGAAATAAGTCTGGTCGCAACTGCCATCTGCTTAATCGTAGGCTATCCAACCGCGTATCTGATCGTCACGGCATCCAAGACTCTGCGCATGACGCTCATCGCTCTCGTGATCATCCCCTATTTGACCAGTGGGCTGGCGCGTACCTACGCATGGATTGTTATTCTTGGGGATCGCGGGGTCATCAACAACATCTTGCTGGACGTCGGATTGATCGATCGACCTCTGCAACTCATCTATAACCGAACCGCGGTCTATATTGGCATGGTCCACATCATGCTGCCGATGATGATACTTCCCTTGGTTAGTGCGATGATGGGGATCGATCGGTCCTTGATGGCTGCTGCACGCAGTATGGGAGCGGGACCTTTCACCGCTTTCAGGCGTGTATTTCTCCCCCTTAGCATTCCAGGCGCACGGAGTGGCTCGCTCCTAGTTTTTGTGTTCTGCCTAGGATTCTATATCACGCCGGCGGCACTTGGGGGATTGCGCGATGCCATGCTTTCAACCTTCATTGCGGCCGAGGTGAATAGCTCGTTCGATATTCCGCGCATTGCCGCTGCGTCCTTCATCCTTCTCGGGTTTGCCATTGTGGTGCTTTCCATGGTCGGGCTTGACCTCTCCGGCAAACAAGAGCAAAGCCAAACTCGAGCTCCGAAGGGCTCGATGTCCCGACTACCCATTGTTCTTGTTATCAAACGAAACTTCAGCGAAATTCTGCGTCCCTATCGTGTCAAACGGTGGACGGGACGGCGCTACGTGCCTGGGGCGGAAAGGCGATGGCCTAAAGTCGTCGCGATCGTTTTTATCGTTTTGGTGATGGCCTTTCTTTTATTCCCAGGGATAATCGTTGTCATCATGTCGTTCAGTTCCGGGGCATTTTTGCAATTTCCGCCTTCGGGCCTGTCGCTTCAATGGTATCGCTCGTTTTTCGGCGATGCATCTTGGAGCGGAGCAGCTTGGACCAGCGTCGAGATTGGTGTCGAGGTAGCTGTTATTTCTACTCTATTGGGAACACTTGCTGCTTTCGGATTGAGCCGAATAAGCGCAAGACTTCGCGGCGTGCTGACAATGATCATAATCACGCCTATCACCTTTCCAGTTATCGTGGTCGGTATCGCGACTTATCTGGGTCTCATCCAGATTGGTCTAATCGGCACAAAGGGTGGTATCGCCCTCGCTCACAGTATCGGCGCTGTTGGAATTGTGGTGGTGATCGTTTCTGCGACGTTGGCCAACTTCGATCGGACGTTAGAGCAGGCGGCCAAGAGTATGCGTGCCGGACCACTGCAAACGTTTTTTCGCGTAACACTGCCGTTAATCAGGCCGGGAGTGATCGGCGGCGCCATGTTCGCATTCCTCCAGTCATTCGATGAAGCGGTCATAACGTCTTTGGTCGGCGGTCTGTCGGTGCGGACGTTGCCCTTGAAGATGCTGGAGAATATCCGCCACCAAATCGACCCGACGATTGCTGCAGTCGCTTCTCTTTTGATGCTTCTGCCTTTAATCTGGATGCTTGTCCTCTATGCCGTCTGGTGGCGTTCTCGACCGAGCATGCAGCGAACATTACAGGAAGCCGCTGCCTAACTGGCGTGGCAGATCCACTTCCTGATGATGCGTCCGACCTATTCCTACGGACTGGCGACAAGCATCTGTTCGGGGCTTCAACGGGCGGATAAAATGGCCACCTGGTCCAAAACGGAAACCAGTAAAGCTCTTGCAATTATCATCTGGCACATGCGGATCAAGGATTCGGACTATGTCTGGGATCGGCCGGCCTTGCTCGCCAGCAAGCTCAGACCTGCCGATCCTCTTGCTGCGCGCCAGGATGGAATTCGAGGTCAACGGCGCTGACCGGATCGCACAGATCCTTCGCCCGTCTGAACAACGAACAGCTAGCCAACGTCAACCGGCTGATCGCGCGATTTCTGAAATCGGCTACCCACCGCGACTTTGACCTTCCTCCTCCCTTAGTGCACCGGGATCAAGGTGACGAACCAAGGGACAGGTCAGCAGAGCGAGCCCTGGTCATCTGAAAACGCGATGGTGCCGTCTCGGACATTATATTGGCGAAGTGGTGACCGCGTGTGCATAGTTCCAGGCGAAAAAAATAGCCGTGTACAAGACCATATGCCCGGTCAAAGTCGCCAGATCACCCGCAATAGGTTAAGCAATGAACGAAGCACCACATCTTACGTTTGATCTCGATGCGCATGGCGTGAGCAGAGGACACCTCGTTGTGCCGGGAGGCGCCGACCATGAAGAGTTCTCGCTTCCGGTTTTTAGTCTTAATAAGGGCGATGGACCGCGCCTTCTTATCACCGGTGGGAATCATGGCAATGAAATGGAGGGGCCATTAGTCGCGCGGCGGCTTATCGAGTGGCTGCCACAAGCGCAAACCAGTGGTAGGATCATCGTGCTGCCAGTGCTTAATCCATTGGCAGTTCAAGCATGGAGCCGCAATACTCCGCTTGATGGTTTGAATCTGAACCGCGTGTTTCCGGGCCGTGCCGACGGGTCTGTTACGGAACGAATCGCGGATGCGGTTTCACGCGTATTGTTGCCAAATGCCGACATCGTTTTCGATCTGCACAGCTTCGGCCCAACGTGGGATTTTCCCCCGGCGGTCATCACGCATCCAATTGCTGATGCGGATCTCATGGCTAAGACGCTCGCAATGGCAGCGGCATTTAAGCTGCCCGTAACATTGCTCTGGCAACATGACGACACGGCTGGGATGTTCGACAGTTGGGCACATAGCCTAGGGAAGGTATTCGTTTGCGCGGAATTCGGCGGTGGTACGGTTAGCGCAGAAGCTCTAGCGATTTATGAAGCTGGAGTTCGCAACGCGCTCGTTATGCTTGGACTCGTCGAAGGAAAAGTCGAGGACGTGTCTTTCCGTAACAAAAGGTCCAGTCAGACCCTTGAGACGCTGATATCAGACGAGTTGAAATCGCCCGCGCAGGGTATCTTCGAACCTCGCTGCTCTGTGTTGGATGAAGTGAGGTCGGGAGATCTTATAGGTATCCTACACTCTATGGATTCTGTTTCCGCTCCGTCCATTGACATCCGAGCGCCTGGGCCATCAATCGTCCTAGCCATAGGATCGGGCGCGCATGTCGACCGCAATGAAGGGGTAGCCATCCTTGCGCGGCCGCTGCATAACTAGAGGTACAGATTAGCCGCGCCTTGGCCAGCTGTAGTAACTCCGGTATGAAGGCACTGGCCTCGACTGGAGCTTATAGGCCAGCTCCTCGGATCGATCAGCGGCTGATCCTGTCTTCCAAAATCATGCCAAAAAGATTGCTTGATCCTTGATCGCTTGGTTTATACTAACCATGGTTGAAAGTGGCGGTCCGAGATGGGAGCTGGCCGGACGGATTGATCGCCTAGCTTCTGTTATGGAAGCAGGGGCGACGATCCGGCGCACCGCGACCAAGAGGGGAGGCGGACGGTGCCGTCCCCGCTGACGCCCGTAAAACAACTTTATCGTATCTTAAAACGAGATGGGCACGTTCGGGGCTTTATATTGGCAAAACCGATTCCGAACGGGGCATAACTTAGGACAGAGCGCGCAAATCCGGCCGCAGCTCATAGCTTGGCCAAACTCGAGTATAATTCAGTGCAGATCAAAGACGTCATTCTCACGCCCGGCAACGGCGCCTTCTTTTATGACGATCAAGCTGCCATTAGGGCAGGGGTTGGCCAGGACGGTTTTGTTTACGTCGGCGAGCCATTGACGCCCGGCTTCCGTGATATCCGTGTTCCGGCAGCTTGCTTAAGCGTCGGGCTTGTCCTGGAAGACGATATGGTCGCCTGGGGCGATATGATGGGAGTGCAATACTCAGGGGCTGGCGGGCGTGACCCCCTGTTTGACGTCGGAGCCATCATGGATCTCACGTCACGTGTTGTTGTCCCGCGGCTCTTAAACATTGATGCGTCCAGCTTTTTGACAGCCTGCTCCAGTGTCTTCGATCTCCATACTGGGAAACGACTCCCACTATGCATCGAATATGGGGTCAGCCAAGCCCTTTTAAGCGCTGCTGCCCATGCTGCGCGTCGTACCATGGCGGAGGTGGTTTGTTCGGAATTTTGCCTATCCATGCCGCATCGTCGTGTCCCAATTTATTGCCAGAGCGGTGATGCGCGCGAAATCAATGTCGATAAAATGATCCTGAAGGGGGTGGATGTGATCCCGCATGGCCTCATCAACTCGCGTAGCAAATTCGGCGTTGGGGGAGAAACCTTTCTGGATTTCGTCAAATGGGTGGCGCACCGCGTCAAGCAAATCGGCCAACCAGACTATTCTCCGGTGCTGCATTTCGATGTGTACGGCTGGATCGGTATGGAGATCGGGCTCGACGTCCAGCGCATCGCCGACTTCATCAGTAAGGTTGCTGACGCGGTTCCGGAGTTCACGGTGAATATCGAATCGCCAGCCGACTTCGGGTCTACGCCGGCGCAGGTCGAAAATTACGGGCAGATCGTCGGCATTCTGAATGCGCGCGCGTCACGTGCGCGCATCGTTGTCGATGAACGCTGCAACACCTTAGAGGATGTGCGTCTGTTTGCGGAGGCTAAGGCGACCCATCTCGTGCAGATCAAGACGCCGGACGTGGGCTCGATCGCCGACAGCGCCCGTGCGGTGCTTCTGTGCAAAGAGAACAACGTGGACGCCTATGTGGGAGGCAGCTGCAGCGAGACGGATCTCTCCGCGCGAGCGACGGTTCACATTTCGGTGGCAACACAGGCGGACATGATGCTCGCGAAGCCTGGCATGGGCATCGACGAAGGTCTTTCCATTGTAGGCAACGAACAAAATCGGTTGCTCGCCATGCTTGATCGGCGTCGGGCACAAAACCTGAAAGCCGCGTAGGAAGCGCCCTGATGCTAAACAGTCTCAAGGACATCACGGTTGTGGCGGTCGAACAGGCCGTTGCAGCTCCCTACGCATCGTCTCGCCTTGCTGACGCAGGCGCCCGGGTGATCAAGGTCGAAAGGCCCGAAGGGGACTTTGCCCGAAACTACGACAAGCTGGTGCGGGGGCAGAGCGCGTACTTCGTCTGGCTCAACCGGGGTAAGGAGTCGGTCTGTCTAGACCTGAGGTTGGAGGCGGATCGCGCCGTCCTCGACACGCTCATTGCCAGTGCTGATGTCTTCATCCAGAATCTAAAGCCGGGCAGCATAGAAAAACTGGGGTTCGCGTCCGCTGATCTGCGTCGACGATATCCGCGGCTGATCACCTGCGACATTTCTGGTTTCGGGGAGTCAGGGCCGTATTCCCATTTGAAGGCCTACGATCTGATCGTCCAGGCCGAAACAGGTCTATGCGCTATCACCGGCAACCAACAGGGGCCTGCGCGTGTAGGGGTCTCGGTTTGCGATATCTCGGCGGGCATGACAGCGCACAGCGCCATTCTTCAGGCACTGTACCACCGCGAGGTCACCGGCGAAGGGACCAGCATCCAGGTGTCACTGTTTGATGCCGTCGCCGACTGGATGAACGTGCCGGTTTTGCAAAATGATTACAGCGGCTACCAGACGGTACGCGCAGGCGTGAAACACCCGTCGCTCGCGCCGTATGGTGCCTATCGCTGTGCCGACGGCAAAGAGGTCATCTTTTCGGTTCAGAATGACCGCGAATGGGTGAATTTCTGCGAGAAATTCCTGAAGCAGTCCGGGCTCACACGCGCACCTGGTTTTGCTGACAATATGGAGCGCCTCGCTCATCGTGCGCAACTTGATGAGATCATTGAACAGCGGTTTTTTGAACTATCCTGCCACGATGCGATGCAGGAGCTCGAGGCGGCCGGCCTGGCATATGGCCGACTGAACGAAGTGGTGGATGTTTCAAAGCATCCACACATTCGCAGGGTGCAGGTTGGAACACCCGATGGAGCCGTCGAGACGATAGCGCCGGCGGCGATTTTCAACTCGGAGCTCCCCTCGCTTCGCCCAGTCCCGGCTCTTGGCTCTCATACCGAGGCTGTCCGCGAGGAGGTGCGGGCGCTTTTGCGCGAAAGAGCCGCGTCAGCGTGAGCGCGCGTTTCAGTAAGGTGAGACTGCTCGCGGTTTACAAAATGCCTGTGTACCTCGGATCATTTCAGCGCACCGGCCGCCTAGAAAGCTCACTGGCAGCGCCCGCGCTAAAATCGGCCGCAAAGGCGTCTCCATGATCAAGGACACCTTTGCGGCCGTTGAAGGCGCGATGTCTGTACCGCGCTGGAGATCCCTGCTCTTCGTTCCTGTTCACGTTCCGCGCTTTGTAGAGACGGCCCATGAGCGGGGCGCAGATGGCGTCATTCTCGACCTGGAGGATTCCGTGCCCCAGGATCGGAAAGGAGAGTCACGGCAGCAGCTTCCTGAATGCGTGGCAGAGGTGGGCCGGAAAGGCGCATCTGTTTTGGTCCGCGTGAATCATGGTCTGCGCGCCTTGGCGGCCGATCTCGATGCAGCCGTGATGGCGGGTGTTGACGCACTGGTTCTTCCGAAGACGGATTCGGCAGAGTGGGTTATAGAGATCGCGAATGCGGTTTCGGAACTAGAACGTGAAAGAAATCTTCCGCAGGGAGGCATCCGGTTCCTTGCCCAGATTGAGACCCCGGGCGCCTTGCAAAGGCTTGCGGCCATTGCGTCGGCGCATCCAAGGATGGTCGCAATGGCGCTTGGCCCTGAAGACTTCAGCGCCGCTGTTGGCGGCGCCCCAGGATTCGACCTTCTTTTGACGCCGAACCTTTCTGTTCTGTTTGCCGCCCGCGCGGCCGGCTTGCTCCCGCTGGGCTTCATAGGAAGCATCGGCGAGTTCTCGGACACGCATAAACTTCGTGAGGCCGCGGTGCGGGCGCGGCGGCTTGGCTTTGCCGGAGCTTTGGCGATCCATCCGACACAGGTGGCCATATTCAATGAGGCTTTCTCGCCAAGCGCCCAGGAGCTCGAGTGGGCCCATAAAGTTGTCGCGGCGGCAAATGATGCCGCCACGCGTGGACTGTCCGCATTCTCGTTGAATGGCAAAATGATAGATCCGCCAGTGGTGCGGCGCGCCCACGAGATCCTGATTCTTGTGGGCAACAACTGACTGGCCTGTTATCAGCGGCTGAACAGGAGCGAATGGCACTACACCGCGCCGGGCAAGCCGATGCAAAATGGCTACGCGATTCCCTCAACGGCCGAATGCGAGACGAGCTGTTGAACGATGGCCTGTTCTTCGGCCTCGACCACGCCCGCAGTGCCACTGCCGAATGGAGGCAGGACCTAAATCCTGTTCATAACACTCATCTGTCTATGTCATTTGAGTGAATAGGTTTTGCTGATCTGGATGCGATCCCATGGGGTATTTTGGGTTTTGCCGCGCGCGATGAACGATGCGCTGAGCCGCCGGTTCGTCAAGCGTTGATCGGCTGAAGACCCATGGACCGTCCGGCAGAGGATGAACGCCTTCGATCGACGCGAGTCCACCGAAGGCGATGCAACGCGGCTCGCCATTGTCAAGCAGACCACGCCAGCAGGAATAGCGCGGAATGTTGTGCTTGGTTCCCGTGTAGCGGACCGTCAGCTCGCGGCCGCAGCGCCGGCAGCGGACAAGGTCGGCGAGCAGAGCGTCGCCATGCTTGGGCGCCCCGTGATGCCGGCTCGTGGGCACGTGGTCGCTCACCATCTTGCGGATCGCTTCCGCCTTTCCCAGCCGACGTAGCCTTCGTGTGCACCCGGAATCAGCGCCAGCATCTCGCGCCTTACGGCGGCTGCGCGAGCGAATGGCGGCATCTGCGCGGTCTGCGCGTCGTGCGGGTTGGAGAAGATCGAACTGATATGTCGTAGGCTGGCGCGGTATGGACCTCTCCCCGGTTCGCTTCGTGAGGACCCGATGCTGCGCCCGAATCCTCCAATTGCGATGGGGTGTGGGAATTGGCCGTCGGGTCCTGCAGCAGTGTCACCAAGACGCCAAGCGTTCTGGGATCGATATGTGGGGCAGGGCAATGCGCCACGCGGTGCAGACCGCGATCAAACATCCAGGCCGGAACTTCCAGCCACCGATCGGAGGCGTGGCGGGAGAGACTGCAGCGGAAAACCTCCCGGTCGGCGTTCTCGATCACCTCATGAACGTGAACACAACGCCCGGCCCAAGGATGCCACGGATAAAGAAACTTGCGTTCCTCGGTCCTGTGGGTGTTCTTTCCTGGTGTTGTTCAACACCGTGAGGCCGCATTCCTCGCTCGCTATTTGACCCCGGCGGTCTTCGCCGGAACCCTCGCCGCAACCGGCTCCGACGCTGCACTCAATGAAGGCTTCGCGCCTCCGCCCGTTGCTCAAACCGCGCCATAACAGAAACGGCCGAGGCTAATCGCCACTGGTTGAAAGTTCAGTGGCAGGTCAGAGGGTCTGGCTCGACGGCCTTAGCTTCAGGCTATCCGGCCAATCCCGGCGATCACCCAGCGACACGATGACTGACCAGTGCTCAGCGCCACCGCCGGAGCTGCAAAAAGAGTTGCGTATGATTGAGCGTTCGACCACGTTGCTGTCGATCTTGATATGGCCTCGTCCAGGATGCGCGAGAGGCGCTTCCCAGCGCGAGAGCGTGTAGGGGATCGCCGCTGTGAGCTTGGTCTTCTGACTGATTTGGCCGAGCTTCTCTAGCCGCCCTGGGTCCAGTGCCGTGATGGTTGAGCACTTTTTGCCTGCGTGCAGCAAGGCCTCGTTGGCCTCGGCTACGGATGTCATCCTCGATCTTTTAGAGTTCGCGGATCCTTCTTAGCGCCTCGATCGGGCGCGGCATGGCAGAAGGCGAGCGTGAAGCCGCTTTTCGTCGGCCAGCAAGCGATGGCCCGCTATAGCCGTCGACCTGCAAGTTCCGGTAGAGAGCCTGCGAGATGAGCGATCGCACGCTGGGCCTTTTCGGTCCGGCGCATAGACATAAGACGCCCGGCGGTCCGCTCCCTCCCTAATCAGTCATCGCGGGCATAAATCCAGAGTAGGCCTGTCTTCGTCTTGCCGACCCCGGAACGAGCACCGGCGCGGTCGTCGCACGTCGGCGAAGAGTTTTGGCGAGGACTTCGGTTTTGCTAAAGCAACCGTTCATGGACCAGACGTAGGTGCCAGTCCGGCGCGGCCGACTACCGGCGCTGCCAGCAGCCTGGGCAAGCGAACCAAATTGTAGCCCGCCAAGTTATGCCGCGCCCGCGGTGGCACATCCTCGCAGCTTGACCTTGGCCATGCCGTCTGAGGTCTTGACTGACCGAACCCTCCTCTGACCCCTTAGGGCAGTGCTGACTGAGATCATAGCCCGGATGGCGCTTCGTGCGGTCATCGATCGCTATACGCGAGGCTTGTTGCTTTCTGCTCAAATGGGCGTTGAAGGCAACGCGCGGCGTGATCTTGCTCTTTGCAGGTCCTTGACTGGCGCGTCCTAGGCTTCGCCAGCGCCAGTCGATGCGCCGTCGCGGCGTCTGCGGTCCAACATAGCGAGAGCGGCATCACGCTCGCCTGTGCCAGGCCTGGGTATGAAACTTTCCAGTCAAGCCGGATTGGCCAGCACCTGGGTGCATAACCAACCTGTTGTCGCGGCTTCATTAGCATGAGGTGCCCGGAAACGAAGATACGTATGGACCCCGCCCCGCTTTCCAATTGAGCCTAGGGGCTGCTGATTCCTTCTTCGCCAAGGGTCGTGAACGGCGTGATCGACCAATGGATTAGGTTGATGGGACGATGAGTGTCGCCTCGGTCGAGCAATGGTGGATGAAACTGCGATGACATGTCCGATAGGATCTCTGTAATCGCCCTGCCTGACGCCCTGCCTTCAGGTTTTCGACATAAAATTTCACCTCGGTCACACCTGATCTTAATGTCGCCAGCGATCTAATCCAGTGTGCCAGGAATGAGGTACCGTACGGCCGCACTGCGAGAATGCCTTCTTCGCAAATCCCAGTCCTCGCCGTGACTGCTAGGTGCAATACTGCAAGCCAGCTGAACCAATTGAGGATCTGTCCCCTCATCGAGGCGCGGATTGACTTGGATGACGACGGGTCCAGGCTTCGTCCACGGAGTTCAATGTTCGTTGGCCCAGCTGAGGCCGTGAGCTTGCAAGCAATTCTGTGACACGTTGACGATACGATCATGCTCGTCATTAGTCAGCAGGGTTGGTTGGACAATTCACCTCTCGGAAGAGGAAATGGGGTGGCCGGCCGAAGTCCGCCAGCGGCAATAGCAATGACCTCCTTTCCCATCTTGTTAGCGCCGCTGGTTGCAATGGCGCTTGGTACTGAAGACTTCAGTGCAGCTGTTGGCGGTGCCCCAGAACTCGACCTGCTTTTGACGCCGAACCTTTCCGTTCTGTTCCCCATGCGGCAGTCTCGGCTCGATAGGAAGCATCGGCGATTCTTAGACAATGATAACTTCGTGGGGCCGCAGGCGATCCATTTAAACATCGATGGGGCTTTTCACCAAGCGCACAAGAACTCGAGGGACCCGTCGTGTCCTCGCGGCGAAAAAGATGCGACGGCGCAAGGCAAAGGCGCGTTCACATTGGACGGGAAGATGGTCGATCTACCGGTTATTCGAAGGGTCCGAGAAATCATCTCCATGGATCAGGGCGCCGAGTTGGCCGGTTGAAGCCTCGGCGGGTTGGGTCCATTCTGGACACATAGGTTACGGTTTTGGTCAAACCACACTGAGATGACACGACAGTTAGGCGTCATGTCGCTCTGCAATTATTGCTGTCGCGCCATCACATTTCGAGATAGATTACATCATTGCAGTCCGCCCTCGGAAGAGTACCCGTGGAAATCAGGCAGTTAAGATACTTTGTTGGCGTGGTCGAAGCAGGCAGTTTCACGAAGGCCGCTGGCTTTCTGAATGTCGCCCAGAGTGCGCTGAGTCTGCATGTGCGCCAATTGGAGGAAGGCTTCGGCACTCAGCTGCTGATACGCGACAGGACCGGCGTGAGCGTGACGGCGTCAGGAGCCAAACTCCTGGAGCGGGCGCGGGCGATTCTCAAAGAAATTCGAATTACCGAGGTGGAATTGACCAACACAGCCGCTTCCCCCGCCGGGGAGGTGACTATTGGCATTCCGTCTGGAGCTGCTCGCGTCCTGAGCGGTCCGCTGCTTGAGACGGTAAGACACGAACTGCCCAAGGTGTCCCTCAAGATGGTCGAGGGTATGACGGGACCGCTAGAGGAATGGATGGCGGCTGGACGCTTCAATCTGGCGGTTCTGTACCGCACTGCGGACAGTGTGGGGCGAATGACTGTGCTAGCGCGCGAAGACCTTTGTCTGGTGGTTCCGTCCGGCGAGCCACCGTTTGAAGATGCGATATCTCTGGCCGACCTGCATGCATTCCCCCTGGCGGTTCCCATGCGCAACAACAATGTCAGGCGTTCGGTGGCTGATGTCGTCGCACAACACGGTTGCGCGATGGACGTCAAGTTTGAAGTGGACTCGCTCTCAACGATCATCAACATGGTCGTAGAGGGAAAAGCGCATTCTATTCTCGCCCCGTCTGCCGTTCAGAAAGAAGCCTCTCAAGGGCTGGTCCGGACGGTCAAGATAGTCGATCCGGTAATTACCCGCTCCGTGGTGCTTGCTGTAAATCCCAAAGATGAGCGTTCTGCGGCCGTTTCTGCGGTCCGCAAGCTCATTCCGAAGGTCGCCAGAGAATTGATTGAGAGCCGGGGCTGGGTAGCATCGGCTCCTGACGCGACCTGAGAACCATCGATCTGTAAACAACGGCATGACTTCCTTCCTGTCGGAACAGATCGATCTGGATTCCAGATGGATTTAGGCACTAATCGATATTTGACCCGCTGCGACCATCGCGATGAAACTGGCTCAAGCGAGCTCAGCGGCTTCGAAAATTGAAACGGCGCTCGCATGGCCAGAATCACAAGTGGAGCCCGCGATGTCCCACGCCAGGAGCTACGAGCTCTTCATTAATGGCAAATGGCGAGCCGGTGGTAGCCGAGCCACTTTGCCGGTGATCAACCCGGCGACGGAGAAGGTATTTGCCTCAGTGGCCTCGGCTACGGTTCCAGACTTGGATGAAGCTCTTGCTTCGGCAGAACGCAGCCGCAAGGCGTGGTCCTCACGCCCCGCCAAAGAGCGTGGCGAGATCCTCGTCTCTGCCGCCAGCAATCTGGCTGAGAAAGCTGGCGCCGCAGCCAGGGACCTGTCGTCCGAACAGGGAAAGACGATTGCCGAAGCAACAGGAGAGTACGCGCGCGCAGTCGAAACGCTGGAATGGAATGGCCGGCATGCCGATGAGTTGTCGACCCCGATTCCGTTGGGTCCGAACAGGATGATCGTCCCGGAGGCCCTCGGTGTCGTCGCTGCCTTTACGCCGTGGAACTATCCAGCCGTTCTCATCGCCCGCAAGCTCGCCCCCGCGCTGGCGGCAGGCTGCCCGGTGATCCTCAAAGGGGCCGAAGAGACGCCAAGCGTGGCTGTCCATGTCGTGGAATCTTTGCGTCAAGCAGGGATACCGGAAGGCGTGGTCAACCTGGTGTTCGGTGTTCCTGTGCATATATCACGGCATCTGCTCAGTTCGCCAATTGTCAAAGTCTTGACGTTCACGGGGTCGACCGCTGTTGGGAAACAGCTGGCCACACTGGCCGCGAATAATCTGCAGCGCTGCATCCTTGAGCTCGGTGGACATTCCCCGGTTATTGTGTGCGAAGATGCCGACCTGGCAACGGCGATACCGGCTATTTCGGAATACAAATTCGAGTGCGCGGGCCAGAGTTGTAATGCGCCCAGCAGGATTCTTGTCGCCCGATCCCGCTATGAGGAATTCCTGTTCCGGATGACGGAGGCGGTCCGAAAAATCAGGATCGGTCCACCGGATGACCCTGCAACGCAGATGGGTCCCATGGCAAACGCGCGGCGAATCGAGGCCATGCAACGCCTGACCAAAGATGCGGTAGAGGGCGGCGCCCAAATCGAGACCGGTGGCATCCCCCTTGACCGACCGGGGTTTTACTGGCCGCCAACCATCCTGACTGGCGTACCGAAGGAAGCGAGAGTGCTTCATGAAGAGCCGTTCGGACCAATTCTCACCGTGGCTCCTTTCGATACGATCGAAGAGGCGATCGATGAAGCCAACGCCACGGAGTACGGTCTGGCCGCCTACTTGTTTACTGGCGCGGCCGATACGCAACAGAGGCTTGTGGGCGGTCTTTCTGCGGGCGCTGTTAGTGTGAATTACCTGAAAGGGGTTTCCGCTGATGCCCCTTATGGAGGAGTCAAACAAAGCGGCTATGGATATGAAGGCGGCGAGCAGGGGGTGCGAAGCTTCCAGATTCTGAAAATGGTCAATGGCCTCGGTTCATTTGGATAAAATCCGGTGGGAAACAGAACACGGACCATGGCCGGTAGCGACATCACAAGGAGCGTCGCCGACGCCCTTCAGTACATCTCGTACTATCATCCTCCAGATTATATCCGGTCTCTTTCTCACGCATACACGCGAGAACAGAGCCCGTCGGCGAAGAATGCCATAGGTCAGATTCTGCTGAACTCCCGCATGGCGGCCTTTGGGCGGCGCCCGATTTGTCAGGACACCGGACTTGTGGTTGTCTTCGCAAAGGTCGGCATGGATGCCCGCATTAAGTCAACAGCCAGTTTCGCGGATCTTGTGAATGAGGGCGTACGTCAAGCCTATCTCGATCCGGACAATCCCCTTCGGGCATCGATCGTTGCGGATCCCCTCGCTAGACGGGTCAACACCCGCGACAACACACCGGCAGTTGTCCATGTCGACCTGGTGCAAGGTAACCAGATTGAGATCACCATCGCCGCGAAAGGCGGCGGGTCGGAGAACAAGGCACGTTTTACCACCCTCAATCCCACCGCCTCCGTTTCCGACTGGGTGGTCAATACCGTTTCGACCCTTGGCAGCGGGTGGTGTCCACCTGGACTGATCTCTGTCGGCATCGGTGGTAGCGCTGAAAAGGCGATGCTGCTGGCCAAGGAGGCCATGAACGAGCCCATAGATATGGCGGAACTGATCGCAAGGGGGGCGTCAAGCGCAGAAGAGGGGCTGCGGATTGAGCTTTATGAGCGGATCAACGCGCTTGGTATCGGCGCCCAAGGCCTTGGTGGTCTGACGACAGTCGTTGACGTCAAGGTTGCGACCTATCCTACTCATGCAGCGTCCAAGCCTGTGGCGCTCATCCCGCAATGCGCCGCCAACCGGCACCTGAAGTTTACTTTGGACGGCTCTGGACCCATCAGCCTCCAGCCGCCCGATTTGCGCGAATGGCCCGACATCGGAGCCGACGAATTGAACCCAGCCGGCGTCCGGCGGGTCAATTTAGATACGCTTACGAAGGAAGAGACGGCATCGTGGCGCTGCGGTGAAACGCTCCTGCTTTCTGGAAAGATGCTGACGGGCCGTGACGCTGCCCACAAACGAATGGTCGAACTGATTGATGCCGGCAAGCCGCTCCCAGTCGATCTGAGGGGCCGCGTGATCTACTACGTCGGTCCCGTCCGGGCAGTGAGGAATGAAGTCGTTGGACCCGCCGGTCCAACAACCTCCAGCCGCTTGGACGATTTTACGGACAAGGTGCTCGCCGAAACCGGCCTTTTCGCGATGGTGGGCAAAGCGGAGAGGGGACCGGCGGCCATCGCGTCGATTGTAAGACACAGAACGCCATACCTTGCTGCAGTGGGTGGCGCTGCGTACCTGATTTCAAAGTCGATTAAGGCGGCGCGGATTGTCGCCTTTGAAGACCTGGGCATGGAAGCCATCTATGAATTCGATGTGCAGGACATGCCCGTCGTCATGGCTGTCGATGTTGAGGGAAACTCCATTCACAATTCCGGGCCTCTTGAGTGGCGTAAGCGTATGGCAGCCGACAGCATCGCACGCAACATCGGTGTTTGAGTCTTTCCGGTTGGGCGATTTCGGCCAGACCCGAGCGCCAAATTATCGGGCAAGCCATAAGACGAGCGGCATTTGCGGTGCCCTGCGCCTCGGCGAGCCGGCCAAGCAAGGCCTTCAATTCACCCTAATAGTTGAATGTGCGAGTGAATACTGCATTGAGTATGCCGTCCATGCGATCGAGGGTCGAATGCAGTCGCGCGTCTATCAAGTACGGCAGCGAGATTCAAGAAAATCGGTTATCTATTTATCATGGTCTCCGCCGCCGCCGACTATTCTCTCCAGCTGCACCATTGCCCCGTTGGGCGTTGGGGCGATAGCCAAATTACTTCTGCAGCTTTTCTCAGCGGATCGCTCACCCTCAGCTGATTTTCGTACCCCATTCTGGCACATCTCGGGCCTGGAACGGATGCCTTCCACTGCTACATTCGCTCGTTTCAATTGATGATAGAATTGATCGGCACACAACGCGATGTCATCGCTGAGAGCATAGGTTATGAAGTCGAAACCCGATCCCGTGCAACTCGACAGTTGGGACCTGCGGATCCTCTCCGAAATTCAGGCAGACGGTCGGATTTCAAAAAGTGAGCTTGCAAAACGAGTTCATCTTTCGGCGTCCGCCTGTTCGGAGCGGCTCCGAGCACTCAAGGCCGCGGGGATTATTGAGGGATTTTATGCGCGGCTGAGTCCTGCCCTCATCGGCGGCATGATCTTTGTGATGGTGGAGGTCGTGCTGGATCGTCATCGTCTTGAGGACCAACGACACTTCGAAACTGCTATCCAAGACATTCCGGAAATCCTGGACTGCTGGGCAATTGGGGGGCGCGTGGATTATCTGATGCGGGTCGCATCTCGTTCTATGGCCGCCTATCAGGATTTCATGGAGGGACTGCTGCAGGCAGGCTTGGGGATTGATCAATACTATAGCCTTGTCGTCACGAAACCAGTGAAGTCCAATTCACCGATACCTTTGTCCGCCCTGAGGCAACGGTAACCCAAAAGCTAAGTTTCAACGGCGTTTGGCACGGATCCCGTAGATTCGTCGGCAAAAGGCACCCATTCCGACGAAACTCAAGGGACATTTGCGGTATACTAATTGCTGGAAAAAGGTGGCCGAGCGCTATCCGCCAGTTGATCGCGAGCAAGGACGATGCGCTTGAGCAATCTGGAACCGATCTATTCCAGGAGAGGATCGAAGCAGCCATCGGACGCACTTGCCCAGCACGGTTACGGCGAGAAGCCAAACCGGATCGTGCCTGGTTGAGGAGGCGTCCATATCTAAGATGCGAAGTGCCGAAAAATGCCTCTACCGCTACTTCAAGGGGGGAACTTTCGCCCTGGATTGGCGATCAGTGGCGATTGAGCTTAGTCGCGGTCAGCGCATCCGTGTAGGGGGCGAAATCTACAGCGAGGGTTTGGCAAGCCGACGGGTAGCGGGAGTGCAAGCTGGCCCGCTCGGCCTTGGCGACCAACCCGGCCCTCGACGCCTGCGGACATTCGGAGATCGCGTTTTTACGTCCTAAGTTCGTTGCTGTTCGAGATTAGGAGATCGTCTGTCCTGTTTGACATTGCTGGTCTCCGCAGCCTTCTAAGCGAGGAGCATGGCTGTGCCGGGATCGCGTAGGTGGGTGACAAGGCCGGTCACTCCTGCCACCCGACGTGGTCTTTGAGAAGGTGGAGGTTGCGCTACCGGCTGGAGAGCATGGTGCCAGTTTTCACAAGACAAGGGTCGCTTAATCGAATGGGCGTCAAGTTCATAGATTGCGAACAGATCATGGGGGGATTTGAATAGTGCTACTGACCGAGGCAGAGCTGAAAAGAGTTGCGAATGCCAGTCGAGGACATAGAGCCGCATCGATCGTTCTAAAGGAAGAGACGGCCGCAGCTACAGCCAGATCGTCATTCGACGTTTTTCTGTCACATTCTTTCAAGGACGCAGAGATCGTTCTCGGTGTGAAGCGAATTTTCGAGGAGCTTGGGTTCACTGCTTACGTAGATTGGGTCGAAGATTCACAACTGGACCGCACAAAAGTCTCCTCGGCCACCGCCGAGTTGCTGCGGACCCGTATGAGGCAGTCAAAGACGCTAATCTATGTGCATTCAAACAATTCTCCAGGATCCAGATGGATGCCTTGGGAGCTTGGCTTTTTCGATGGGTTTCGGACCGCGGTAGCGGTTCTGCCCGTGGCAAAAAATTCTTCGGAAACATTCTCCGGGCAAGAATTTTTGGGCCTATACCCTTACATTGATGGGACAGGACCTGCATTCCTGTTTATGAACAGAGGGACCGCGCCTCGCTCAAGAATAGGCTCTGTAAGCTCGACTGCTAACCTCACGTTTGCCAAATCCTGGCTTAAAGAATTTACCGCCACAAAATAGACTGGTGTGCTTCAAAAATGAAATATCCTGGACTCTATAATAGCGCCGACGTGGCATCCAACGAGCAGCAGGCGACGTTTCTGCGCCTGATCCGGGCAGAGTACGTTCTTCTTTTTTTAGCGTCGGTGCTCTCTTTGGACTTGTCGCCATCAAAAGCCTATTTCGGTGTCTATGCTGCGGTATTTCTTTGCTCAATGGGAGTCCTCATTTTCCGGTCGGTCACAAAGCCCGAGCAGGTCTGGTATCAGGCTCGAGCTCTGGCAGAGTCGGTGAAGACATTGACTTGGCGCTTCGCGATGCGAGCACAGCCGTTCGATGACGCGCGCGCCGCTGACGCCAGAGCTGATTTTCGAAAGCTCATGGAAGGTATCCTTGATAGCAATCGTCACCTTGGTAGCGCGTTGAGCGGCACCGATTCAGCATCCCCCCAAACAACCGACCAGATGATGTCGATAAGGGACTCCCCGCTAAAAGAAAGAAAAGACCTATATCTGCAGAGACGAATCTGCGACCAACGGAAGTGGTACGAGAAGAAGGCGCGCTCGAACAAGAGGTCCGCGAAAGTCTGGATGGGCCTTGGTATTTTTGCATACGCTCTGGGATTCTCGTTCATCGTAGTACGCATCGCTGACCCCGCGATGCCAGGCTGGCCGACCGAGCCGCTAATTGTCATCGCCGCCTCCCTTATTGGGTGGACCCAGATCAAGAAATTTAACGAATTGGCATCGGCTTACACGTTGACAGCTCACGAGATCGGCTTGACTGCCGACCTTATTACGGACGCCAACTCGGATGAGGCATTCTCCGCCGCGGTGAACGAAGCCGAACTGGCTTTCTCACGGGAGCACACCCAGTGGGTTGCTCGTCAAAACAACTAAGAGACAACAATGGCATACAGCGATCCGACCTATGTAATATTTGACGGCGATGAAGACGCTTGGGCATACCGCTTTATGAAAGGGTGGAACGCCAGCGAGAATGTGAGTTTTGAATTCGCGAACGCTCACGATCTGGACAATATGACGAGCCGAGCACAGGACGAAGATTATGTTAAACGCAATCTTCGCAACAGAATGAATGGATCGAGCCAGGTACTTGTCCTGATCGGTGAGAAGACGAAAAACCTTTTTCGCTTCGTGCGCTGGGAAATGGAATTGGCTCTTGATCTAGGTCTGCCGATAATCGCAGCAAACCTTAACGGCTCGCGGCAACAAGATGTGAGCTGTCCGCCTATCATCAGGGACAAATGTGTTGTGCACGTGCCGTTCAAGATGAAGGCCATCAAGCACGCGCTAGCCAATTGGCCGAGCGAATTTCATCGGCTTTCAAACGCTCAGCGTGGCGATGGCGCCAGGAGCTATGGCGAAAGCACCTATCGCGATCTCGGCTTATAATCGCCACCTAAAAGCACTTAGCCGCCCAAACATCCTCGCCATCCGCTGGCGGCGACTAGCCTTAGCAACGTCCGCCAGCGTGTTCCGAGCTTGCCGAGCGATGATAAGAAGAGCACGACGTCCGATTTGCTGAGTTTGGCTGAAAGCTGCAGGTCATGTGCAACCTATTAGAGGAGCCCCGCTCGAAGCGTCGGATCGTCAGACAAGATCATGTCGCGCGAGGGCGCTGGTTTCGCGAGGAAAAGGAGCGGCTGTTCGATGTTTGAGGCTTGATCCAGCGTTTCGAGACTGCACGAGCGGCCAGCATTGATGGAGGCAGCTTTTCAGGCCGCGCAATTCTGTCGGCTCGCCCCCTCCTGCGAGCCGCAGCTCGGCTCGCCCTGCGCAGCAACCACGAATTTGCGATCGCAAGAAAGGCAACACGCTGACGATAGAACTTGGCGGCGCTGGTCGGCTGCGAATCAAGATGTCAATGGCAAGGAGCTCTCGCCGCGCGTCTTTGCCGGGCCGAACCTTCTGGCTATGCTCCTTCGAGAAGTCTGCCGAGCACCAGCCGCCGCACCGCCAAAGCTATCAATATGCGCGAGGGCACGACCTCAGCCTCTCAGCGCTGGCCAACCAGGTTGGAGCCTGTGCCGCGGCACGGAACCCGCTGCCTGCTGATCGAGGCGAATGTGCTTTGCCCCTGATCACCTCATTACCACCCTTGGGAAGGGCAAGACCGATCCGGACCGTCAGAATGTAAGGGATGACCGGCAGTTCGGCGGAACATGGCCGCCGGCGCTCTATCGTGCCTCGCGCGGCCGGCGGGAACAGCGTCCCGAGCGCTATTCATCCGTCAATATCGCCCGCTAATCGGGCACTATGCTGGGCGCATGCGCGTCGTAAGCTGTTCGTGTTTGCAGGACGCGCCCCCGACCCTCGGCTAAGGCGAAGGTGACGCCTTAGTTTTCACGGCAATTCGGGCCGATCCCGCGAATTTCACGGCGAATAACCTGCATTCCCGAGAAACTCAAGGGACGTTTCCGGTATGCTATTTGCTAAACAGGTGGCTGGCCGAGTGCCCTCCGCCAATTTATCGCGAGGAGAGGGACATGCGCTTGAGCAATCTGGGAACCGAGCAACTCCGGGAGAAGGATAGAAGCTTCGTCTTCCATCCTTCTACGCATCTGGCCAAGCACAGCCGAGGCGAAACGCCAAATAGGATTATGGCCGGTGCGGAAGGCGTCTATATCTGGGACACCGAAGGCCGAAGGAGCCTCGACGGTTTCGGAGGACTCTACTGCGTCAACATGGGATATGGATGCACGGAGATCGCCGAGGCCATTGCCAGGCAAGCACACGAATTGCCGTTCGCGCACGTCTATGCCAGCCAAGGTACGGAGCCGGTCGCCCTGTTGGCAGAGGCCGTGGTCGAGTATTTCGGTCAGAACATGCGAAGGGTCTATTTCGGCCTCTCCGGTTCCGATGCCAACGAAACCAACATCAAGCTGGTCTGGTACTATAATAACATTCTTGGCCGGCCCGAAAAGAAAAAGATCATCTCGCGAAATCGCGGCTATCACGGGTCTGGATTGGTCACGGGTAGCCTAACTGGCCTTCCCTTCTTTCACAATTTCTTCGACCTGCCTCTGGATTTGGTGCGCCATACAACCACGCCGCACTATTACCGCCAGGCGCGTGTCGAGGAGAGCGAGGAAGCGTTCTCCCGGCGCTGTGCCGATGAGCTTGAAGCCTTGATCCTGGCCGAAGGACCGGAAACGGTTGCAGCTTTTATCGGAGAGCCGGTACTTGGGACAGGAGGTATTGTGCCGCCCCCCAAAGGGTACTGGACGTCCATTCAAGCGGTGCTCGACAAATACGATATCCTTCTAATCGCGGATGAAGTGGTCTGTGGCTTCGCGCGAACCGGCGAGAAGTTCGGTTCCCACCTGTATAACATGCGTCCGGATTTCGTGACCATCGCAAAGGGTTTGAGTTCCGCCTACCTCCCCATCTCCGGGTCAATCATTGGCGACCGTGTCTGGTCGGTTTTGGAACAAGGAACTGAGAAGCACGGCGCACTCGGCCACGGCTGGACATATTCGGGGCACACGCTTTGTGCCGCAGCCGCGCTCGCCAATATTCGACTGCTTAAAGAAAAAAATATTCTGGAGCATGTCCGCGATGTTGGACCGTATTGGCAAGACCGGATGAAGGCCGAGCTGGCGGGACATCCCATCGTTGGTGAAGTTCGCGGAGTGGGTATCCTGTCGGCCGTAGAGATGATGCGGGACCCAAAACAAAGGATACCATTCGAACCCGACCTTCAGGTCGGGGTGCGCACTGCAGCTGCTCTGTTTGAGAATGGTGTCATCGGACGGGCCATGCCGCATGGCGACATCCTCGGTTATGCCCCCCCCCTGATCATTACCCGAAAAGAGATCGACATCATTGTCGACGCGACGGTAAAGTCGGTCGATACCACCTATCGCGCGCTGAAGGCCGAGGGTGCCGTATGATTTTGCGATCGCGAAGGAGCGAGTCCGGAGGCAGGCATGTCCCTGCGCGCTACTGCGCCGAGCAGACCCAAAACTGTTGAATTCCAGATATCTGATCTTGAGCATGCTCCGGGCTATTTCAGTCACGATTTGTAACCGAATCAGTTCTGCCGCCGCTGTCCTGTTGCCCAACGACCAGGACCTCTGTGCGGCGCGCCCTGCGGGTGTACCTCCCCGCCGGCAGGGCGCCCTTTTTGACCCACGTAATCAGTATCATTATGGCCCGTGCGGGATCGAGGGTCTGGTAAAGGTCATCTGCACGTTCCGATGCAGATTGAGCTTAGACGTGCCCTTTACATCATTGCAGCGGGCCATAATCATTGCGGTGAATTTTATCACGTCAGGTATATAGAAGGACGATACTCACACGCCACCCCGTTCACAAGGAAAGGCATTTTAATATTGTTGAGACGATTTGCCTATCAAAGAAAAGAAAGCATCGCAACACTTCTTTGCGGATCACGGCGCCCCGGGTGGGGGATGAGCGGCTATCCGAATTGTTATGCTAATGCCGACCCAAATTCCTGCAAAAGCTGGGGTCAATGATGGCTTTTGGTCAGCGCAGGATGATTTCTCCTGATTTGGTCGGTGCAGGGGCGGTCATGATTTAATGCATGGAGATTCTCTGATTGAGCTGTTGAGATCATGAGGCGTCTGCCAGACGCCCATCGGGTGAGCCCAGCATGATTGGGATGACCGACGAAGATCGAAAGTGTGGCAGCATTCTGGAGCCCGGTCAGCCCAGCGACGCCCGCGAATTCAATCACGTTTGTCGGGACATACACGACGCAGCCGGAAGGCGTGCAGAAAGAGGAAGAATCGAGCGCGACGATGACGAGGCACATGCCACTTGTTTTCGAGACATTCCTTGAAAGACTGTCACAGAGTATCGATGAGGCAGATTTCCGGGATGCCATGGCTGAGGCGGCCGGACGACTTGACCTAATCTTCTTTGCCTACCTCTCCTTGCCAGCACGGCCTTCCGGCAAACCGAGGTTAATTTCAAACTATCCACCCCGCTGGACCAGACAGTATCTGGAAAATCAGTATGAGAAACTCGATCCTGTGGTCTTGCGTGCTCGAAATGGCGGCTGCCCGTTTCACTGGGGATCGAATTTGGGAGGCGATAAAATGTCGCCGGCTCAACAGCAGCTATTCGATGAGGCGGCTCAATTCAGCATCTGCTGCGGTTTGACGATCCCAATTGTCGATCTCCGCGGCCGCATCGCTGCGGTTACTTTTGCCGCCGATGAGCCTCGTCCAGTATTTCTTCGGGTCGCTGAGCGGTACGAACAAGCTCTTCAACTGATGGCGGCCTGCTTTCATCGTTGCGTTCGCCGCAAATTGCCGAGCGATCGAACAGTGGATGGGGTTTCGCTGACATCCCGCGAATATGAGTGCCTGAGGTGGGCAGCGCGGGGTAATTCAGCCTGGGTGACCGGCCGCATCTTGGGTATCAAGCCACGCACGATCGCTTTTCATTTGGACAATGCCAAGAAGAAGCTAGGCGTGCGAACCCAAAATCAGGCTATAGCCCTTTTGGGGTCCGAAGGGTCCTCAATTGTCTGAGAAGCTTTTTGATCCCCTTGTGCTCGGGCCATTCGATCGCGCGCTTTGTATCGAGCGTTGACTGGATGCCGAGATCTTCTGTTCCGCCGGCTCGGGCGATGCAGCCGTATTCTTCCAGTCCGCGCCGGTGATCATAGTCTATGGGTGCTCGAGCGGGTGTGTCGTCGCTGACGAGCTAGTTGTGGAGCCTCAACAGGTTGTCCTCGGTTAGAGCGAGGCGACTGATAGGTGTTTTGGACTTTAGGCTCCCGTGGGGACGGTGCCAATTGTATCTGTGCAGCCAGACCGGCAACTCTGCGGCGCGGTGATCTGAAGTCGGATAAGCGATGGCATAAGCCCATTCGCGCAGTGCTGTCTGGATGAAGCGCTCGGCCTTGCCATTGGTCTTGGGTGTATAGGGTCTTGTCCTGACGTGCTTGAGGCCGAGATCGCGGCAGGCCTTGGCGAAGGCCTTTGATCTGTAGCAGGAGCCGTTGTCGGTCATGACGCGGGCTATCGTGACGCCGAGGCTGGCGTAGTAGGCCACCGCCGCCTTGAGGAAGGCGATGGCGCTTTCTTTTTTCTCGTCGGGCAGGATCTGCGAGAAGGCGATGCGGGAGGCGTCGTCGATGCAGACATGGACGAACTCCCAACTGCTGCCGCGCGAGCTGGCATTGCCGGTGCGCTTGCCGGTAATGCGATGACCGATGCGCTCGAAACGACCGAGCTTCTTGATATCGATATGGATCATCTCGCCAGGATGCTCGCGCTCGTAGCGTCGGATCGGCTCGGCCGGTTCGATATCCCGCAACCGCGACAGTCCGGCACGCTTGAGAACCCGGCTAACGGTGGCGGGCGAGACGCCGACCTCATGGGCGATGTGCTTGCCGGTCCAACGTTGCCGCCGCAGCGCCATGATGCGCTCGGCGATCAACGCAGCGGTGGCCTGCGGCATATTGGCGGGCCGCGAGGAACGGTCGATCATGCCGGCCCGCCCTTCGGACTTGTAGCGCTCGACCCAGCGCGCCACGATCTTGGCCGACACGCCGTAGACACGCGCCGCATGGGCTTTGGAGAAAGCGCCTTCTATCACCGACAGCGCCATCTCCTCTCGACGCAGCGGTGTGAGACGGGCATTCTTATGGATGTTCATTCGGACCCTCCGGTGAGTGCTGAAGCTTGGTAACTCCAGTCTCCCCGGTCCGGTCCGAATGGACAACCTCCCGAAAGCTCACAGCTAGTCGTGCGGTTATATAGTTTCCGAGGATGGCCCGCTTGCATACCTGCCTGCCGGTAATCTCTAACCCTTGACTTAGGGCGATGGCTATCGGTTATGCGGCTTGAAAGCGAAGAGGTGGACCCTTCGTCGAGCGCCGGTACGATATGGAGTGCTGCTCCGGGCTAATACCCATCCAGACAGAGCGGAACCTTCTATCACGTCAGACGCTCGGACAGTTGCCAAACCCCGATTTCCTGGGAACTGAATTGTGCTCGCCACCGGGTCCATTTTGCCGGCGCGTCTGTGGTGCAGGCCCCGATCAGCCTGACCAATGGCACAGGAACGCTTCTATGACCGAGCACTGCGAATTTGTCAGCTGGCGAACAATTCCTTGTAGCCGCTCGTCACCATCCAGTTCGCACGGTCGAGATGACTACGAAGCGCCTTCCTGGCGCGCTCCGGTTCAAGTGCCGGATCAATGCCGAGGATCAGTTGGGCCATTTCCTCTTCGGGCGCCTCATCGGCTGAGGCGTCCAGGAGCCTCATATAGATGGTAAAGTGCGCCCTGTCGTAGGCGGTAAGACGGTCAGACCAAGGGACTTCGTCGAGCAGTGTTGAGCTTTGAGTCCTATCTGTTCCCGTTGATTGATTCATGTCTGCCGCGAACCTCGCATGTTGATCGCTGGATCCAAGGCAGAATATCCCAAAATGGGATAATCCGAAACGGGGATTAGTCGCTGAGCCGGTCTCTACCTGCCGGTTCACCTAAATGCCCAAATCTCTTCGATCTCCCCGCCACCAGCGGTTTCTGGCCCAGTTGATCTCACTGCGCAATGTCAAAGGGCTGACGCAGGCGCAGGTGGCTGAGAAGCTTGGTCGTCCGCAATCTTTCGTGGCGAAATATGAGGGTGGCGAACGGCGTCTCGATGTCATTGAGTTTCTCGACGTAACTGCGGCCCTCGATGCTGATCCGTGTGAGATTCTGTTGAGCCTGCGCACGTAGTGGGCGCCCGCGCCCATCACCGCGCGTGCCGTGTGCCGGTGGGTCGAGCCCCGATTTTCTTGGCTCTGGCGTCTCGACCATTCCGCTGCGCCTCCTAGCGCGTCGTTAGACTCTCGCAATTCGCTCTGTTTTGTGCCTTTCTCAGCAGGTGGCGCCGCATCCTTCTAGGCCCGCCGCGGCGTCCCGCAACCCTTAGCCAGCTGTGAGCTTTCAGTAGGTTGTCCATCCGGCCCTTCGGATGCGGTGCGGCTCAGACGGCGGACCCGTTCCTGTCATGATTCGCCGCCGCACCCATTCCTGGGAAGCAGCCATTGGCGAGCGGAGGACAAAATGATGAGACAGCGAAGCGCTGGGCCATCCGCGCTGTGGTGATACGTCGATGCATGGCGGTTGCGCGACTTCGTTGCTTGAAGCGAAGCGACCGCACCGCCCATTTCGTCAACTGGCGAACAAATCCTTGTAGCCGCTCGTCACCACCCAGTTTGCACGGTCGAGATGACTGCGAAGAACGTTGCGTGCGCGCTCAGGTTCGCGTGCCGGATCAATGCCGAGGATCACTTTGGCCATTTCCTCTTCAGTGGCGTTGTCGGCCGAGGCGTCCAGGAGCCTCATATAGGTTGTAAAGTGGTCCTTGTCGTAGGCTGTAATGCGGTCCGACCAGGGGACCTCGTCGGCGAACGGCGTGTTCGATCTGGGCTGCAACATCGCTAATTCTATCTCCGGCCAATGGACCCGCGAAGCCCTGTGCCTGCTAAATGTGGATTACATATTATAGTTGATAAACTCAAGCCGCCTGATCCGCTGGCTTGCGTGCATGGATATGCGCAAGTTGGTCGGACGGAATGTGCAGAGGATCAGGCAAAGGAAGCGCCTGACGCAGGAGCAGCTTGCGGAGATTTCCGGGTTCAGTCAGCAGTACATCAGCGGCTTGGAGAAAGGCCGAAGAAATCCGACAATTATCACGATCTATGAACTGGCATTGGCCCTCGGCGTCAGCCACATGGATCTGGTTCGGCCCGACAAACAGGCATGATACACCCGCCCTCCAAGTAGCTGGCCGCCTGATGGCGCGCGCCGGGTGCTCGTGAACCCAGGCTTTTCTTAGGGTCCCCCGGCAGCCCCTGCCATTTGGCTCGCCCTGGCCCGGCGCACCCTATTGGACAGTCGGCCGCTGCGGTTTTTGTCAGCCTTTCCTGGGGCGGTCGGCATTGCCTTTTAGGCCCGCCGCGGCCTCCCGCAACCTTCGCTCTCGCTTCAGGTCCTTCTCTTGGTTACGATCCTTCGGATGCGGTTCGCCTCTTTCAGCGGGCCTAATCGCTTTCTGCCGCCCACCCCACGGGGACAGCCACGCGAGACTAGTATGGAGCGTTGCGGTTAGCGCACGAACAGCAAAGGAACTGAAAAAACAGGCAACTGTCGAAGCATGGCTGAACCAGCCATCGTGTCGGCATCTTGGAGCCGCGTGTTCGCCTTGAGGCCCTGCCGGTAGGATCCCTGCAGTTGAAGTCATTGTCGGCATTCTGACAACAATGGACATGAACCGCCGAACTATCAAGGCGACCAGGTTGTTGTCTAGCAATGGTTTTCCGAATCGGCACGGCACTTGCGTTACCAAAAACAAGTACGCCGCGGCACGGATCGCCCAAGAGGCTGAACGACCTGATCTGTTTGACCCTCGCAGCAGGGGTGGATGGCTAACACAAAGGAAACTTTGAAGGTGGACGTTTTCGAAAGTTCTCCAATACCTGTCAGGAAAACACGGACGCCATCTTTCTCGGTGGATCTAGCCTTGCTGGGAGTCGCATTCGTTTGGGGGGCGAGCTATCCGGTCGGGAAAGGCGCACTGTTCTACGCGCCGGTTTCGATACTTGTTCTTTATCGCTTCCTGATTACTACGATCATTACGGCAGTGGCTGCAAGACATGAGATCGCATTGGTCTCCTGGGGCGATTTCATCCGCGGCTTCGCATTGGGAACAATACTTTTTTGCATCTTTATTGCTGAAACTTACGGCGTTGCATCGACAAGCGCAATGAACACGGCCTTGATCATATCGCTTTGTGTGATTTTCACGCCGAGCATCGACTATGGGCTATCACGGCGACTTCCACCTACGGGCATTTTGGCAAGTGCTGCCATAGCGTGCATCGGTGTCGGCATTCTCACTGGCGGGATCAGCAGGTTCAGCCCGGGTGACGCGCTTGTCTTGGGGGCCGCGATTCTGCGAGCGGTTATGGTCGTTTCCACCAAACGCCTTCTGGCCGGCCGGCAGATTTCATCTGCAGCCCTGACGGCCATCCAAGGATCGACGGTGGCAACACTTACTTTCGTTTTGGCCGTCGCTCAGTTCGGAATTTCAGGCCTTGTTGTGAGGGCCACCCTTCAGTTTTGGGGCGCTGTTGCCTTCCTTGCACTCTTCTGCACCCTCGCTGCATTCTACATTCAAAATGCCGCAGTGAGAAAATCCACACCGACACGGGTTGGCTTCTTGATGGGAACAGAACCTTTTTTTGGTTTCGTTCTAGCGCACCTTCTTCTGAATGAGCCTTTGACAGTACCGAGCTTGATAGGCGCAGGCCTCGTCCTCGCTGCGACGTTTGCTGGCATCTGGTTTGAGAGCAGGACATCCAAATGAACCCCATCTTGGCTTCCACCAAACCCGCCATCGGCGGCATTTCGAGTTTTGAAGATCTGGAGGCTTTTCCGGACCGAACCGCACCAGTTGCAACCATGTTCAGCGGCGGTCTCGACAGCACCTATCTTCTCTACAAGCTGCAAAGCCTTGGCTTTGCGAACATTGAAGCTGTCGCAGCGGATGTCGGAACGCGCATCGATCAGCCTTTGTTGGAACGGACGGCAGCCATGTTCGGCGCGCGCTTTGTCTGCCTCGAAGGGCGGGATGCCTTTGTCGAACAAGGCGTGAAATCAGCCATTCGAGCCCACGCCAAGTACCTTGGCATCTATCCGTTGAGCAGTTCGTTGAGCCGTCCCATAATCGCATCTTTGGTTGTTAATCATGCTAGGTCAATCAACTCACGGCTGGTTCTTCATACAGCAAACCTTTCTCAAAACAGTCTTCCGCGCCTTAACAATAGCATTAAGCGCTCAGGATTTTCCGGCAACTTCGGCAGTCCGTATGAATGCTCTGTGATATCCCGACAACAGAAGACCTCCGACCTGTCCAAGTGTGGAGCGACTTTTGTGGCGGACCGCACGTGGAGCGCGGACGAAAACCTCTGGTGTCGGGAATTCGAGTCGGGGCCTTTGGAAGATCCCGAGAACTTTTCCATCCCCGAGGAGGCATTTGCTTGGACGCGCCACATTCCCGCAGAGCAGCCGGTAGAGATCAAACTCGGGTTTGCAGACGGAAGTCTCGTGTCAATTGATGACCGTGATGTTGCATTGGTCGACGCAATCCCGTTCCTGAATAACACGGTCGGCAAATTCGGGCACGGCCGCTTTGTCGGGCTTGAACACATCACAACCGGCCAAAAGGTTCTCGAAGTCCGCGAGGCCCCTGCCGCGGCCATTATCTTCGACGCGCTGCGTCACCTCGAAACCGCTTCTCTTGACGTGGCATCAATCGTTTTGAAGCAAGGGCTTGAGCAAGCCTGGTCCCAAGAGGCGGTTTCAGGTGCATGGGGCAGTACTATTCACCAGATGTGCGAACGGGCCATTGCATCCGCCCTCGAGGGCGTTAGCGGGAGCGTCAGCTACATAGTCGATCACACACGCTTTTTACCTCGGTCGATCCGAGCCAGGACGCCGAGATACATTAGGGACCGCGACCTTTGGGAATACCAAGCCGCAACCCACATAGCGTTGTCCAAAGCGTTCCGTCCTCGCCAAGTCACCAAAAGGGAGACACCCGTGGAAAACAACGCACCCCAGGCGCCGGCCAACCTCAGTCAACAATGCACTGACGGTCTGGTGACAAATGGATGGTGGTTTTCAAAAGGCGAGCGCGCCGAAGCCTGCTTTGGCATCGAAATTGATGCAGCCTGGAAGAACTTTGCTGACCATTGGAATCGACTTCTTCTCGATGAATACATGCGTGACGGCGGAACATATCGTTACCGGCGCTATAGCGCTTTTGAATATGACGCGACTGACGGAATCTTTAGGCTCCTACCCCACGCCCCCTACGAACAATCAAAAAGTGTCAATCATCTGAATGGCGGCTTCAAGCGCCACTTCGAGCCCCTTGAAAACTCCTTTATAGACCATCCCGTCTTAGAAAAGATTCTGACAGGTTTCTGCAGAATTCTATGTGAAGCCGCCCGACATGATCGTTGGAATATCAAGATCCATCCCTACCGGATTGTCGCGCGCGATGGTGTAAATGGCAAACCGGCACCCGAGGGCCTTCACCAGGACGGGGTGGACTTCATTGCTTGCTATATGATTGGGCGGGTCAACGTCACCGGCGGCATGAGCATGATCACCGACGCCTCAAAGGAGTTCCTCGGCGAGGTCGAAATGAACTCCCCGAATGATTTTGTGATCTGCAACGACCGCGAAACCTTTCACGATGTATCGTCGATTGTGGCCGAAAACCTGAAAATGCCGTACGCTTATCGCGACGTCCTTGTGATCGCCTTCGAGAAATTATAACGCCCAGCGCGCCGAGAGCATTTTCAACAAGGTTCAATACTGCTTGGTATCCTCTCGGGTGTTCCTGGTGCGGGAACAATGCAGGATTAATTTCTTGCATCTAAACACCTAGATAGCAGTTTCGCCTCTCTGGTATGATGGTTTTTGGCCTCGCGGATCTCGCGTAATACGAATGACCGTGGACACCCCCGATCTTCGCAAGAAAGTGAGAAATTATCCTCATGCTGTCCGACGAGGTGGTCTGCGGCTTCGGAGGCACCGGGAACTGGTTTGGTAGCCAGACATTTGGGATGGAACCGGACATGCTCTCGATCGCCGGGGGGCTTTCATCCGGTCACCTGCCCATTGGCGGCGTCATTATCTCGACAAGATTTATCAATGCGCCGCTGACGAGGCCCACAAGGTCGGCGTGTTCGGTCACGGTTTCACCTACTCCGGTCATCCGGTGATAGCGGCCGTCGCCGCCGAGGCGATCAGGATCTACAGCGAGATCGATTTCGTGACCCAGGCGCGTCGTCTCGGCGATCACTTGCATGGAGCCCTCGCGGACGCGCTCGGCGACCATCCGCTTGTCGGTGAAGCCCGCGGCCGCGGCTTCATCGCGGGGGTTCAGATCGTCGAGGATCGTGCGCCCGTCGCGTCTTCGCGCCCGAGCTGAGGATCGGCGATGTCGAGCGGCGGTGCCGCGAGCACGGCGTCATGATCCGCAATATGGGAGAAGTGCTTGGAATCTGTCCGCCCTATATAATCACCGAAAGCGAGATCGACCCCTTGGTTGACGGCATTCGTTCTGCACTCGACGGCGCCGCTGCTGCGAATTCCCGGGTCGGTCGGGTGGCATGAGTTCCAGCATTAAGACCGACTGCTTCACTTCAGTGGATATTATCGAGCAAACGCTCACCCGAGGGGTGCACTTCATCCGTGTCCGGTACAAAACGTCACCCATGTCTCAGGTCGGGCACGCCGCTCGCCAACGACACCGAGTTCGGCCTCGCGGCCTACTTCTACACCGGCGATCTCGGTCGCGCCTTCCGCGTGATGGAAGGACTGAAGTACCGGCGTCAATGAAGGCCTGATCACCACGCCGGAGGTGCCGTTCCGCGGCGTCAAGGAATCGGGCCTCGGCAAGGAAGGCGGCCTCCAGGGCATCGTGGATTATCTCGACACCAAACATGTCTGCATCGGCGGTCTCGGCGTCTAGTGGTTCCCGCCTGACATAGGAGTCCAATCAGAGATTCCCTTTCTGGCCTGCGCGTGCGAGTCTGGCGCATGCGCACAGGAAGATCGTTCACCGTTTCGTCGGCCGATCGCGTCCGTCTGACGGCGCTGATCAGGGATCGCAACGCCCCGCAAAAGCATGTCTGGCGCGCCGAGATAGTGCTTTTGCCCGCCGACGGCGTCGGCACCGGCGAGGTCATGCGCCGCATCGGCAAGTCGAAGACCGACGTCTGGCGCTGGCAGGAGCGCTTTGCCGCGGAAGGCTGTGACGGGCTGCTGCGCGACAAGACGCGACAGTGGCGCATTCCGCCGCTCGGTCCCGATGTCGGCGAGCGCGTCGTGGCACTGACGCTTGCCGATCCGCCGGGCGAGAGGACCCACTGGACCGCCGACATGATGGCGCAAGCCGCCGCAATCAGCGCCAGCGCCGTCAGGCGCATCTGGAAGGCGCATGGTCTCGCACCCCACCGCTGGCGCCAGGTTCAAGCTCTCCAATGATCCGAAGTTCGTCGACAAGTTGCGCGCCGTCGTCGGCCTCTATCTCGATGCGCCGGCCCATGCCATCGTTCTGTCGGTCGATGAAAAGAGCCAGATCCGGCGCTCGACCGCACCCACCCGGCCTGCCGATGAAGAAGGGGCGGCTCGGTACGATGAGGCACGACTACAAGCGCAACGGCACCACCACCCTGTTCGCCGCCCTCAACGTCCACTATTGTCCCGTTGACGAGAATATCATCTTAGTTGCTTGTAAAAATTTGTTCTCCACTTCCGTCTCCATCGTATCTCAGTCAACGCGATGGAGCAGGAAATGACTACAAACATTGTGAAACTGGAAGAAGGCAGGGCAATCGGCTCTAATCGTGACGTGCCGCTGTCAGATCATGAGGCGGAAGCCCTAGGGCATCTTGCGGTGGCGCTGAGTGGCATTTCGACGACCATTCGGTCCGCCGCCTACAAACACGCGCTAAACTCTAGTCACGCGATGAAGCCCCTAAAGGAGACGGAGGACGCGCTTACCGACTACGACGCCTTGGCGAGGGCGGCGGGCCGAAAGCAGCCGAAAGCGGCGGAGGAGGACGACAGGAAGGGGGACGCCCTAGCGAGAGAGGCCGCCGCACAGGTCAGCAGGGTCGATCAGACCCGATCTTCCCGCTGGAGCAGACCGCGAAGGGTACCGGTGGCATCAACGGACTACGTTCGGCAGGTGGTCATGGCAGATAGTCAGCTTGGAGCAGTGTCGGCACTGGTAAACGCGCGGCGAGTGGCTCCAGAACGCTTCCATGCTTCTGTTCCCAGTGTAGATAATAATCCGGATGCTCCGCTTCTGACCTCTTTTTCGGACTATCTGAGCAGGGTGTGCGGACTGGAGTCAAAGTCCCGCGAAGGCGTTCTCCTGGGCAGCCGCCGCTTTCTGGATTGGTTCCATCACCACCATTCCCGGCCAAGCCCTCGGCGCGTTGACGGCTGAGCATGTCCTTGCCGCTGTCGAACATCGGCTGTCACTATCGGCGACCTCCGGTACCCGCACCGGCAGCAACTTCTCACATCGTATTGGGCTGGCCACCACGACCAGAATCTCGCGCGCGTCGTCCCCAGGACGCCCCACTGGCGTTTGGCTCATCTAACCCTCGAACTCGGCTACGGCCCGTCGACGGTCTTCTTCACATGGGTCGGATTCGACGAAATGGACGAGGTCACAGGCGACGGCCATGCTGAACTGCTCGACGACGGCTCCATCGACATCACCTTCTATCACAACGGCGACGAGGCAATCCTCAAGGCCAAACGGGACACTTCTTCAACGGCCTGCTAGGAGATCCGTGTTCGCCTTGCGCTGACAAAGAAGCTCACACATGACGTCCGGGAGACGATGCTGGCAAATGGTCTGGCTGAAGCATTCCACCCACAATACCAAAGCCCGTCCCGATCCAAAGCGCTTCTAAGCACTCCACCTCAGGCGCAAGGCCGGTTGGCCAGTGCATCTTCTTGGTCCGCCGGAAGAGAACCCCGCCCGACAATAGCTTCATGAGGTCTTGCGCTGCAGTGTCGACCGTAAAAAAGGGCGCGCGAGGCGCCCTTCATTTAAACCGGCAGTCGGGAAGCAGACTTCACTCTGATATTCAAAAGCGGTAGGTGACACCTGCGCCTATCAGCCAGGGATCGAGCTCCGCCTTCCCCGTCAGCTTCGCGCCGGTCACCGTGACGTCGAAGTCCGGCTTCAGGAAAAGCTTCTTCACGTCGAAGTTGAGGCCCCAGTGCTGGTCCACCATGTAGTCGAATCCGACCTGCAGCGCCGTGCCGAACGTGTTCTTCACCTTGAGAGCATCAGCGCTGCCAGTGTCCTGGTTGTAGAAGATCGTGTAGTTCACGCCGGCGCCGACATAAGGCTTGAACGCGCCGAGATCGGTAAAATGGTACTGCAACGTGAGTGTCGGCGGCAGCAGCCAAACTTTGCCGATGTTGCCCAACCCTCCGATCGTCCCTTGGCCCGCGATGTTGGCATAAGTGGTACCGAGTATGAGTTCGGCGGCGATGTTGTCGGTGAAGAAATACGAGATATCGAGTTCCGGCGTCACCGTGTCCGAATACGAAAGACCGGAGCCGGGAAGCGTATCAACGTAGCCCAGATCTTTCGTAACGACGCCCAACGCCCGCAGGCGGACCTGCCAAGGGATTGGCGCTTCGGTGACCGAGGCTCCCGTCTCCGCCAGGACGGTCTCTGCTTGCGCAGGCTCCGCGGCGACGGCCTGCTGTCCCACCATGATCAGGGCCACCGCCGCTGCTGTTGCCCGCGCTACGCCCATTCGCGTTCTCGCCATGAGATTCACTCCTTGATGTTCAGAAAGGATGCACTGCACTATTTCGTCTCCTGCTCGAATGAATTGTTGATGGACCTCAAATGCCCCTCTTGCGTTGCAACGCGTTCCGCCGTCTCCGGAGGGTGATCGTTGAAGCCGATTGCGCTGCGGAGAAAATTGGTGCCTAGACTGATGAATGCGGCTTGCTCCCGATTGTCCTCGCCGCAGCCGTGCCCGCCTGCGCTGGCCTCGTAGAAGTAAGCGGGATAGCCAAGAGCCTGCAGTTTTGCGGCCATCTTGCGCGCATGGCCCGGATGGACGCGGTCGTCGCGTTTCGTGGTGGCGATCAGGATAGGCGGATAGGGCTGTCCCGGCGCTGCGGCGTGATAGGCGGAGATTTCCTTCAGGAAAGCCCAATCGTGAACCTTGTCCGGATCGCCATATTCGTCGATCCAGCTCGCGCCCGCCAAGAGCTTGGTGTAGCGACGCATGTCGATAAGCGGTGCTGTGCAGAACAGAGCCCCGAAATGCTCAGGATAGCGGGTCAGCATGTTTGCGATCAGCAGGCCGCCATTTGAGCCACCCTCGGCGGCAATCCGCCTCGGCAGGGTGATGCCCCTTCGCACGAGGTCGGAGGCAACGGCGGCGAAATCGTCGTGGGCGAGACGCTTGCCCTCCCTGCGCCCGGCTTCGTGCCAGCGGGTGCCGAACTCGCCGCCGCCGCGGATGTTCGCCTCGACACACGTGCCACCGCGCTCGAGCCACAGCTTGCCCAGCGGGGAGTTGTAGTAGGGCAGGAATGATACGCCGAACCCGCCATAAGCGGAAAGGTGAATCGGAGCATCTCCGTTCCCGTTCGCCGGACCAACCTGCGTATAGGGGATCAGCTCATGATCGATAGAGACTGCCTCGTGGCGCGTGACCACCAGTCCGGATGCATCGAAATTCTCCGGGCTGCGCTTCAGGATTGCTGAAGCGCTGAGAGACGGCGCGGCATTCAGATCGAACAGCAAGAGCTGCGGCGGCGTGATCGGATCCTGAGCACAGATCAGGACCTCTCCATTGGTCTCGTGAACTGCCGCATCGAATGACCAGACGTCGACAGTACCTTCGGCGGGCAGGGTGTTCAGGACTCGGCGCGTCCATTCCTGGTGGCCGGGAGTGAACATCTCGAAACGCGGTGCGAGATTGACGAGGTAAGAGATAATGAGCTTCCCGTCATTCCAGAAGAATGACTGCATGGAGCGCCTTTCCCCTGGTTGAAACAGGGTCTCAAAACGGCGTCCGCCGGCGAGGAAAGTGGAAAGCGAGATGACGATCAGCGCGTCGGCGGGATGGGTGGTGCCTCCCACCGTCCAGGGCTTGCGCGGCCTTACCGCCAGCCAGTCGCCGAAGACCCGCCACGACGCGTCGCGAGGAAGATCGATCTGCCTCCTCGGCCCGCTCCTATCGCCGATCCAGCTGATCTTCTCGAAGAAGGCCGGCTGCTCGATGAACCAAAGGCGCTCGCTGCGGCCGGTGCGGTCCGAATGACCAGACACTTGGAAGCTTTCGAACCCGGCCTCGAAGATTGCCGGCGTGGTGAGGGGATCCGCGTCACGCTTCCACAGTCGAACTGTGCGCGCATAGCCGGAGCGGGTGGCCATGCCATTACCAAGCGCACTGGAAAGCAGAAGCGTGTCAGGGTCCAGCCAATTAACGTAGCCTTTGGCCTCGGGGAGGTTGAAGCCGTCGGCGACAAAGCTCAGAGAAATCAGGTCGAATTCGCGATGCACGACCGCGTCGCTGCCGCCGCGCGACAGGCGCAGAACGGCTCTTTCCCGTCTCTCCGGCTCGATGGACGCGCCGTCCCAGATCCAGTCCTCTCCGTCGCTAGCCGCGAGAGCATCCAGATCGAGCAGTAGCTCCCATTGGGGATCCGCCTTCATGTAGGCGGCAAGGGTGGTCCGGCGCCACAGTCCGCGTGGATTACCGTCATCTCGCCAGTAATTGTAGAGGTACTGACTACGGCGCGCGATCAGGGGAAGATTGTCGCGATTGTCGAAAATGGCTGTCAGAGCCGCGCGGTCGCGCTCGAACTGCGTTCCACCGAAGTGCTTCAGAGTCCTTGCCGATTGGCCGGCGGCCCAGGCAAGTGCCCGCTCGCCCTCTACATCTTCAAGCCAGACATAGGGATCGTCGTCGGGAGCATCAAGCGTTGGACGGACATCAAATGCGTTCATGTCCGGACAGCCTTCAGAAAGAAGGGATAGAGGCTTCCGTCGGCTCGGGAACGCTCAGTGTCGGTAGCGGCGCCCACATGTTCGAAAAGCGTGATCATTGATGAGTTCTTCCAGTCGGTGCGGCATCGCAGTGCTTTTGCGCATAGGGCCGCAACCTTCGTGCCAACTGGGAAAATCGTTTCGGAACAATGCGATCGCTCTGGAAGCGTTGTGTCACATGTCCGACATCGTCGAGAATCCGACAACGAGTGCTCCTCCTAATCACCGGATCAACCTCCGGCGCCAGTCGTGGACACTGTGCAGAACTCGAGAAGTGAAGCTCATTGGAGTGAACCTGGTTGACGCCCAACATCTTCGCTCTGGAGCGCTTCACGCACACGGATTCATGGCAGACACCATGATGCGATCGATGCTGTTAGAGACCAAGCTGGCTGCGCCTGTGAGTTTCAGCCGCCAGCTGGAAGCAGCGGAGTTCTGAGGAGAAGGGTGGGGGGCCCAAGCCCTGCCGCAATCTTGGCCTGCACCGTCCCCTTGATTGTTGTGGGTCAACGTCTGCCTGCCCGCTGAATTTGGCACGCCTTACACCTACGTCACGACCAAGACCTTCCTGTTGCACTTCGGCCTCGACACACTGCGGGATTTGCCCGATTTCGAGGCGATTGAGGTTGCCGCGCTGCTCAGCAAGGAGAAGCTGCTGGCGGGCGATACTCCCATCGGGCTGGTGAGTGGTGGAGGAGGTGAGGAGCGACACTCCAAGGCCAGGACGGGCTAGCGCAGCAGATACATGGAAGTAATCGCTTGATATGAGCGGTTGAGAGTCGAATCAGGGAACTATGCGATCACTATCGATAAGAGGTGGCAATATCGATCGTGATTGTATCGGGCCACTCTACGGCGAAGGAGGCGGCAACTTGTGTCTCCGACCCGAAACGATTACCTTGCGGCCATTATGAGCAAGCATTTGGCATCCGTCTTGACGACGTGAACGCGCCCTGCAGCGTACAGCTGGACGACGCGGCGCTGGCCGATTGCTTTGCGGATCTCGATTTGGCCAAGCAGCATCCCGCTCATGTCAGCGCCTTTCTCGGCGAGGTCCCTCTCGCCCAGCAAGTCGAGTTCGCAACCGCGCACCACATTCGCGGTCGACGAGATGAAGGCTTTTGCCGCCAAGTTCTCTGCCTGGTCCGGCGAAAGCTATCCGCTCGCCGCATAATGGCTGGACATGATAGCCGACGCCCGTCCCGAATGGCGGCGGCTTTTTCGTATTATATCGACCTGATCGACAAGATGCGGCGGAACAGGGGTCCACGTGCGATGCGGCCAAAGCGGATCCAGCTCTCGAGCGCGACTACGGGGTAGGTGTGGTCGCTGGAGCCGCGGCCGACCTCGACCTCGCGCCAGCCGGTCTTGCCGCGCAGGGTGACCAGCAGCCCTTGCCGTCAAAAATCTCGATCCAGCTGGCGCCATCGCTGTTGTCGTCGCGCATGACGTCGAGACCGACGATCTCGGAGCGCCGCAGGCCGCCGCCACAGCCCAGGAGCAAAATAGCGCGGTCGCGCAGGCCCTGAGGTCGTGGCCGAGCGTGGCGATCATCGCCAGCAGATCGTCGCCAGGACCGCCTCTTTCTGCCGCGGTGGCTTTGCGTGCTTGCGGCGAATGCCGGCAAGAACCTTATAGATATGCCGCTCCGCGCGGTCCAACGGCCGGCCGCGCTGGGTAAAGTTCCAGGCGAGGCCGGAAAGCCGCCGCTCGATGGTCGCAAACTAAAGGGCAGGGGCGCCACGCTTCGGATCGCCGGCGGCGGTGCCCGAGGCACAGGCGCTGATATTGAGCCTGATCACCTTCGAGCCCGGAGGCAGGGGATCGAAGCCAGCGCGCCGGCACCAGGAGGAAAAATGCCGCCAATCCTTGGGGTAGGCGTCGCGCGTGTTCTCCGAGGTGGCGTTGTAGCCCCTCGCGGTCTCGACCAGTTCCTGGACATGCGCCGGGACTCTTTGAGCCGGGTCTCCATCTCCTTGTAGAGCTTGTCAAGCTCGCCATCGACTGGCTTCAGGTCGTCGATTGAACATTGCGTCATCATAGGCTTTGTGCCTTGTTGTAGCAGGCATCGTCCGTTCGCGCGGCGGACACAGACATCACCGTCGCTGAGCCGAGAACGACGGTAAAAGAAAATGCACTCACTGACTTCATAACCAATCTCTTTTGCGGGTGATTTAGAAACGGACGCCGAGCTTGGCGCTGAACCCGTGTGTCTGGGCATCCGAGGCGATCTGTCCCTGATAGGCGATGCCGAACGTCGCGTTCTCGGTGATGTTTACGTCAAGCCCAGCTTCGAGCAGAGCTGCGTTCTTTGCGATCGGCACGCCCTTGATGGCGAAGGAGGAACCGCCAGCAAAGGCAAGAGCGGTATCCGGCCTGACGTCGCCGAAGGCGTGGCGCCAGCCAAGACCGCCGCGCGCGGTAGCAGTCACGGTGCCGAGGGTCAGTACCGTCGACGCACGCAGACCTAGCGTGGTAAACGCCGTGTCGCTCGAGCGATCCCCGCTCGACAAGGCGGCTGCGCCGCCATTCTCGGTGAAGCCATCGGCGTCAAAATTCACATAAGCGAGATTAGCGTAGGGCTCGAAGGAAGCCGAAGCCGTATTGATACGGTAGCCGAGCTCGCCAAAGGCCTGGAACGTGCCGGCGTCGTAATCGGCCGAAAGGCTGTCGGCGAAGCCTGGAAAGACCACGGACCTGCCGGTCTCGATGCTGTGCCAGGTATAGGCAAGGCCGGAACGAAAACCGAGATTGCCGTTCTGCGTGCCGGCAAAAAGACCGAGATGGTAATTCTCGCTCGAGCCCGACGACGCGCGATCGTCCGCCTCCAAGGAGGTATGGCTGTAGCCGCTGATGAGGCCGAGCCGCCAGCTTTCGCCGACAGCCGCGTCACCGCCAGCCAGAAAGCCGCCTGTCGAGTGATCGAGACCGGCGGCATTGCCGTCGCTGTCGAGATGACCCCAGGCGCCGAAGCCACGGCCCCATACGGCGAAATTCTCACTCGTTGCCGGGGCCAGTTCCAGACCACCCAGCCCATAAGTCATCACCGGAACGCTGGAGGCACCGACGCCGTCGAACGCCGCACGGATCCGTTCGCTCGCGGCATCGCGTACAGAATGACTGTCCTCGATGAGGCCGCTATGAATGGAAGCATGAACCTCGCCTGATAGCATATCGAAAGCGTTGCGGGCTTCCGGCGCCGTCAGGAACAGGATGTTGTCCTGGATCGGATTACCGCTTCCAAGCGCCTGAGCCGCTGCGGCGACCGAGCGTTGATTGAAGGTGCTGGCTACATCGGCAAACGCCGTCGATGTGCGGCTGATATCGAGATAGACATTGTTGGCATCGTAGACGAGCTGGAAATCGACGAAGGGCGTCGCGTCTGTCGCCAGAGCCCCCGTCAGCCCGCCATAGGTGCCGCTTACGCCGCCTGCTGCGGAGAGCAGAGTATATCGGGCATCGACCGATAGCGTTCCCTGCCGCAGCAGCTCGATCTGCGCGCCGCTGTCGATCGCCGCTGCTCCGCCAACATCGATGAGATCGGACGACCTTGCGAGGTCGACCTGATAGATCGATCCGGACTGCTGCGCGAAATCGCCCGTGACAGTCAGTGTGGTGACGATCCTGCTCGGATCGGTCGCACTGCCAGGAGCGACCGTGCCGCCCTCGGAAATGGTGACCGCACCGTAGGTGCCGCCGCCTGCGACGACACCGCCGCTGTTTGCGATAGCCGTGCCCCCGATCTGCCCGTCATTCCCGAGAAAGCCGGACGTGGTCGCATCATGGGAAAGCACACCTGTATCGGCAAGCAGCAATCCCGCGCCGGAACCGACCGTCGTCATGCCGGAAAAATTGTTCTTTCCGCTCAGCGTTTGCACGCCACCGGCAACGAATAGTTTGCCGCCCATATTATTGTTATCAACGTCGAGGTCGTTGATGCTGCCGGCGAACGTGTCGTTCGAATCCGTTAGCACCAGGGTACGCTTGCCCAGTTCGACCGTTCCGCTGCCACTCAGGCTACGAATACGGGCATCGTTGTAGGCGTCGGAGATTCCCCAATAGTCGCTGCCATTTCCATGTTCGGAGATATCGAACGTGCCGTCTGCAACGACTTTCGCTGACCGTTGGATGTTGCCGAGCCCCGCAAGCGAGAGATAGGCATCCTGAGCAATATTCGTCTCGCCGGTGTAGGTGTTGACATTCGTCATCCGGACCACCGTCTTTGTATCAAGCGTCAGCGATCCGGAGCCGGAGACGACACCCGCTATGCCGAACCCGCCCTCATTCCCCATGCTCGTCGTGATCCTGCTCAGACCGGTCCCTTCGGGTGCGGATGAATCGGTAGAGAAGTTGCTGGCAGTGACGAAATGTGACGTATAAGCGGTATACTTCTTCTCCAGATCGAAAATGACCGATCTGTTTTTGAAGAAGTCAAGACCGGCAACAAAACTGGTCTGGTCATTGGGTTGTTCCGTCGTGCCGCTGGTGTAGGTGAAGTCGATATTGTCCAGCCTTACCGGATCGCCATCCGTTCCTGCGATTGTAACGCTCGGGATGTTGCCCGATGCGCTTACGATCTCGCGTTGCTCATTTCTCCGAACATTTTTAAGTTTGACGCCCGCATCCTGAAATTGCTTCAGCATCGCATCACTGATCTCCAGACTGCCACCGCCCGGTGTGCCGGTGTCGAGCAATACCGCGGTCTTGTTGGGGTCGGTGATTGGTGGGGCTCCATCCTTAACCGTGTACTGCAGATTGTAGCTGCCTTCGTATTCGGTCGAGGCATTGGCGCCAGAGCCAGGAAAATTCTGATAAGAATCCTGATCTTTTTCCTCGGGTTCTCCCCATGGCATGGCATTAGTATATTGGGCCCGGAGGCTTGGATTGAGGTTGACAATCGTGCAGGGGGAACAGCCAGGCGTTTGGTCGCTCTCGGAATCCGGATTCACATTGGCGGAGACCACGTAGCCAGACCTGGTGACACTGCCCATCATGCCCCAGACACTTGTCTTGCCAAGAAAATCGCCGGCCCCGAATGTACCTGCGAAATCGCCGCCTTCGTCTGCCATCTTGCCAGCGGTCATTTTCGCCCGCTGCTCCTTATCGGCGTGATAAGGTTCTTGGAGATCCTGACCATACATATCTTTAAGTCCATCCGTCACGGATCCCGGCGTGCACTTAAGATTGTTGTCCTTGCAATACGCATGGGTATAGACAAAATCGAGAATGCGAGCAGCCCGGTATTTCTTATCGCTTACAGACGGCCCGTCGATTGTTATCTTTTGATCTGGATCGACATATGTAAATTTATCAATTTCCACGTTCTGAAGCTTATTACCATACGTTCCGTCCCCGTACGTATATACGTAAGGCGTGTCGGCAATCGGGCGGACCCCGGTCACCTCTGACCCGATCTGCGTGTTGAGCTGGTCCGAGCCCGTGTCGAATACGTATCGCTGCGCGTTGCCATTGTTGATCTTGGCCCAGATGCCCAGGCGGTCATGGCCTTCCCCGACATACTCCAGCGGGATCGAAATCGGGTCGTCGGCCAACGCTTCTCCAGTTGGAAATGCTACCAGACCCACCCCGAGAGACACAGCCGGCAGGAATACCGTCGTCATCGCGGTGGTTGCCGCCAGAAAGTTCTTTGTCCTGAAACAAGCCTGCATACCTGGTCCTCGAAAAAGTCTCGCAAACTGATTGTTCATTGGAACGGCCTCCTGAATTGTTTAACGAGACCCTTTATGGCGGCCCTGGCTGACAACAGCCTGAAAGCTGCAAGCGGCCTGCGAGAATGGGGCGATCCTGAATGACGACAGGTGCTGTCAACAATGGATGAGTGCTCGGCCTGAAAGCTGAGCACGCTTTATGCTCAGGCTGCTGACAAGGCCAAAGCAGCGTAAGTGCGGAGTGAAATCCAAGGTCCACATGGGTCGTCGCGCTTCCCGTGCGCCTGGGAAGGCGCCGGCCCGGCCAAGCTTTCCCAGATCGTCCGGATGGCGCACAAGATACCGGTTCAGGTCGATCGAGATGGAGGCCGAGGCGTATGCCAAGGCGGTCGACTGCCTGACGAAAGATCAGAATGCGTCGCTGGCGCTCTACGATTTCCGCCGGCAGCGAGCTCAGCTCCTGCCGGGCATCCGTGTTTACTGGCGACGAGACACAAGATGTGCCCAAATTGCCACCAGACCGTCACCTGCGATGAGTTTCGGCAACTGATTTTGTCCTTTCAATCGTCGCCACTTCCTGGCCGCGGCCAACATGGGCCACTCGAAGGCAGCAGACTGGCGGCTATATGGACGGGCTGTGAGCCCGCACCGGAGACATTGGCGAAATCTACGATCTCTATAGCAACGTCAAGGAGAAGCGCGAGGTGTTGCAGATGTGGTCAAATCACATCGAATGGCTGATCAAGCAGGCTGCGGATGACGCTCTGGCGGCGTAGCTGCTGGCATGGGCGGAAGATGCGGCGCAACAATCGTCAGAGCCTCATCGAATTGGAGAGCATGCTTGACCAGCAAATGCGCGGCCAATGCTTCGATGGCCGACCAGTGATCGAGTACTAGCCGGGCCGTGCAATCTTCGATCCGCCCCCAATCGGGGCGGCGCGGCATCAGGAACCGCAACTCACCATAGATTCGCTTGGCATCCGCGTAGTCGCTGCTCCCCTCATTCCCATCGGACGCATTCATCGCCATATCGCGCGGGTCCAGATAGCCTTCGAATGCGGATTCTGCAAAAGGACCTGCCAGACACGCAACTATCTCTTGGATCGCTTCATCGCGTTGGAAATGTCGATCCATATCGTTCTCGAAAATCGGCTTTAGCTCCGAGGTGAATCCTTGCGCTGAATAGAAAACCGTGCCTTCGACAAAACCACCGCACTCTCCGTCACCGGCGTCGGGGTAAATACTAACACTTGAGAAAGCAGGGAGTTCACGGTCGTCGTCGAACATCTGACGGTGCAAAACGATGGCGGCCACCGCGTGCCCGGCTTCGTGATGCGCCACAGACGGGAGAAGATATTGGGAGGCTACATTCATGCGGTGCGGCTCTCAGATCTAGTTTCCATCCAAGCCCTGATATCGGATTCAAGCCATGCGACTCGGCCGGGGGAGATGCGACGCCGCTTAGGGAACAGGCCTGCCTTCAGAGTCGCGCGGTCGCGCTCGAACTGCGTTCCACTGAAGTGCTTCAGGGTCTTTGCCGACTGGCCGGCGGCCCAGGCAAGTGCCCGCTCGCCTTCCACATCTTCAAGCCAAAGATAGAGATCGTCGTCGGGAGCATCCAGCGTTGGACGGACATCAAATGCGTTCATGTCCGGACAGCCTTCAGAAAGAAGGGATAGAGGCTTCCGTTTGATCGGGAACGCTTAGTGTTGGTAGCGGCGCCCACATGTTCGAAAAGCGTGATCATTGATGAGTTCTTCCAGTCGGTGCGGCATCGCAGTGCTTTTGCGCATAGGACCGCAATTGTCGTGCCAACTGGGAAAATCGTTTCGGAACAACGTGATCGCTCTGGCAGCGTTGTGTCAGATGTCCGACATCGTCGAGAATCCGACAACGAGTGCTCCTCCTAATCACCGGATCAACCTCCGGCGCCAGTCGGTGACACCGCATTCCTCTGTCTTTCCAGGAGACGGCGTGGACATCAATGCCGTTCCTCACCGAACCCGCCTCCTAGCCCTTCGCCCATACGTCACGGCCGCCCCCCGGTTTGGCTTCAACCTGAAGGATTACGGCGTCCTCTTCGCAGAGAAGATCGGGTTGTTCGTGGCGCGCGCAGCGGAGCCCAAGGAGCTTTTCTGGGTTGCGGATACTGGCATGTCGATATTACGACCGTGTGTCCTTCGACAAGCTTGGTGGCTTCTTCAACCAGAATCTCGCCGCGGAGATCGAATCGTTATCTGCGCCGCAAAGTGCGGCCGGTGAGCGGCGTGGCCCTGCGTTCCAGTTGGCCACGGTCCTCGCTGGGACGAGCAAGTAAATGGCTTGCGCAGCAACGGTGCGATCACACCTGGAGCACGGCGTCATCAGGAAAGCGCCATCCTTGTGCGCCCACGACACCCTGGTCGCCATCGGCCGCATCGCGGGGGGGCACTGTGGGCGATAACCATTCATTGATCTGGGCGATTGAGGGTTCTGCCGGGGCGCTATTGCTGCTCGGTAGGGCTGCGGGCTGGCGAGTCTACCAAGGCGAGCAACGACAGGCGAGACGGCAGACATTACGTGACGGAACTTGATATTGCAGTGCAGCAAGCGTAGAGCACCGCGCGCTTATCGGAGTGTCGTCCATGGCCCTTACCAATGCTGGTAACGAGGCAGAACCTGTCGAACAATCGAGCCATTCTGAGGTCGAGCAGCACAGCACCAAGGCGCTGATGTTGGGCGCACTAGGTGTCGTTTATGGCGATATAGGCACCAGCCCGATCTATGCATTTCGCGAGGCGTTGCATGCATCAGCGGGTGGCAACGTCGCCAGCCGTGGCGACATCCTCGGCGTACTCTCGCTGATCATCTGGTCCCTGACGATCACCGTGACGATCAAATACATCATGTTCGTGCTCCGCGCCGACAATCGAGGCGAGGGCGGAGTGCTGTCGCTTATGGCGCTGGCGCGCAACAGTTTCCCGACCTGCTCTGCGGTGATCCTCGGCATCGGCATCGGCATCGGCATCGTCGGCGCGGCGCTTTTTTTTGGCGACGCCGTCATTACGCCGGCAATCTCGGTACTGTCGGCGGTCGAAGGTATGAATGTCGTCACGCCGACGTTCCAGCCCTATGTGGTGCCGCTGACACTGGCCATCCTGGCGATCGTGTTTGCGGTACAGCGGTTTGGCACCGGCGGCGTAGGATTGGTGTTCGGACCCGTTACCGCGCTGTGGTTCCTGGCCATCGGCCTTTCCGGGCTCAACCACATCATGGACGACCCGGAAATCCTGCTGGCAATCAGCCCGCATTACATCGTGTCGTTCCTGGTCAACTCGCCTGACGTCGCCTTCGTTACGGTTGGTGCAGTCTTCCTCGCCGTCACCGGAGCCGAGGCGCTCTACGCCGACCTCGGCCATTTCGGCCGCAAGCCGATCGTGCTCGCCTGGCTGGCGATCGTGTTCCCTTGTCTGTTGCTCAATTATGTCGGGCAAGGCGCCTTCGTGCTGGCAAATGGCGGCGTTGTCGGTCATCCGTTCTTCGAGATGAACCAGGGCTGGACGCTTATTCCGATGGTCGTGCTTGCCACGGCGGCGACCGTGATCGCCTGCCAGGCGGTGATCTCCGGCGCCTTTTCGCTGACCAGGCAAGCGGTACAGCTCAACATGCTGCCGCGTTTCGTCATCCAGCACACGTCGGAAAAACAGTCGGGCCAGATCTATCTGCCGCGCATCAACCTGATGCTGGCGCTGGTGGTGATGCTGCTGGTGGTCGGCTTCGGCGAATCCAGCCGGCTGGCCTCGGCCTACGGTATTTCGGTGACCGGCAATATGCTGGTGACGAACATACTGCTTTTTGTTGTGATGACGCGCATCTGGAAATGGCCGCTCGGCGTCGCGATAGCCTTAATGGCGGTGTTCGTCTTCATCGATACCGGCTTCTTTGCAGCTAACATCGTCAAGGTATTCGAAGGCGGCTGGGCCTCGCTTGCCATTGCCGCAGTGATCGTGATGACCATGTGGACTTGGATAAGAGGCAGCAGGTATCTATTTGACAAGACGCGCAGGAACCAGATTCCGCTCGATTTCCTTGCGGGCAATCTGTTGAAGAAGAAACCGCAGCTGGTGTCCGGTACGGCCGTGTTCCTGACCAGCGATCCCGCCAGTGCGCCGACCGCGTTGATGCACAGCCTGAAGCACTACAAGGCGCTGCACGAACAGAACGTCATCCTCTCTGTGGTGACGGCGCAGCAGCCCGTGGTGCCCGACAGCGAGCGGATCAAGATGGAAACGATCAATGAGCTGTTCATGCGGGTGACACTGACCTTCGGCTACATGGAACAGCCTAACATCCCGCGTGCGCTGGCGATCTGCCGCAAGCAGGGTTGGAAGTTCGACATCATGACGACGTCCTTCTTCCTGTCGCGTCGCTCGCTCAAGGCGTCACCCAACTCCGGCATGCCGGTGTGGCAGGACAAGCTGTTCATCGGCTTGGCGCGCACGGCCGCCGACGCGACGGAGTATTTCCAGATCCCGACCGGACGTGTGGTCGAGATCGGAACGCAAGTGGCCGTTTAGGTATGCCCGGTTAAGCAGAATCAATTGGCATTTCGCGAGCCGGTGAATGCCTGACCGGGCGGAGGCCACGATGCTTGCGCCAAACTGGGGTCCGGTTCCAGGCCTGAAGCTTCCGGCCCCGAAAGCCGTCCTTTACGCCTGCGATCATTTCCGTTCCGCATTGTCTTGCCGACCCACCAGTCGAGATGCGCTGAAACGACCTCGCCGGGCAGCAACTTATCATTTGAACCTAATCGATGTGCCGCAAGTCCGACCTTCATTCTTCAGTTCACAGGCTAGCGTTGCCAAAATCGGCGTGCCGCCTAACCGGCGCCGCACCGTGACCTGTCAGGATGCTATGCAGGCGCGAGGCAGAAGCTGGCTCGAGGCCGCCGGCCTGGTGCTGGTCCGGCAGCGGCCGGGCTCGGCCAAAGGCTTCATGTTCCTCTGGAGGATGAGACGGGTGCGGCAAACGTCGTCGTCTGGGTCAAGATCTCTCGAGAAATTCCGGCGCGTGCTTCTTGCTTCGGCCATGCTCGGCGTCCGCGGACGCATCCGACGGAAGAGGAGGTGGTGCACCTCGTCGCCCACGAGCTGACCGATCTGTCGGCCGGGCTGGCCAGCGTGGGAAACCGCAAGACGCCGTTTCCGTTGCCGCACGGCCGAGGGACGAGGCTCATCACGGCGGATCGGGCATCGATCCGCGCGGCATGCCGAAGGGGCGCGACATCGTCGATGCAGTATGACCATATCGACCCTATCAAGTTCAAGACGCGTAACTTCCGGTAGCGCTTCCGGAGGCCACTTCAGCAGCATGTTGTGCACACTTTTGTCGGACCCTGTTAACTGCCGATTGGCAGCAGGTCACCCCGTGCCGGATCCCAAATGTCGTCGCTCTCAAGCGCAACGACTGCCCGCACCCTTTTTAAGTCAGCGAGCACCTCCACCGCCGGACGCCGCCCCGTTTCCTGAGCCGCGGCGTAACGGGTGTATTTGTGACTGTCCGGCTCAAACCACTTCAACGATTCCAAAGTAGCCATGGCATCGCCCTTGCGGCTGCGCGTGATGCGAATGATCGTGATCCCATCCTAAGCGCTCGCGTCGAATGGAGACACGCTGCCAACGCTTCATCTGCTCTACCCCATCTTTGTTCCAAGGCGGTCGGATCATCTCAATGAGCCCTGCCTCGGGGTGGCCAAAGCATGCATATTTATCGTTCGGCCCCGCATCGAATTATCATCTGCGATGTGGGACTCGATCTTGGGTTGGCGACGGCTTCGCTCCGGGAGTAGACGTCGGACCACTGATAAGTGCCGGACCTTCTCCACAATTTCTCGGCGGACTCATCGTGAACGCTCGATTGGACGTAAATGCGGTTCGCGGAAACGCAGGTCTGGCCGGCATTGCGGAACTTCGCCTGGACCGCACCGTCAACAGCACCGTCAATGTCGGCATCATCGAAGATGATGAAAGGTGCATTGCCGCCGGTTTCAAGGCTGACCTTCTTGATCTGGTCAGAGCACTGACGCATCAGCAGCCGTCCGACCTCGTTCGAACCGGTAAAGCTGATCTTTGGAATTGGTGCAGAGTTCACGGCCCACGCGATCACCTTCGGACGCATAGATCAGGTTGACCACGCCATCGGGAAAGCCGGCCTGATGGCGAGAGCAAACATTGCACCTAGCCACGCCACGATAAGATCGAGCGCGGCTTCGTTGCGTGCGGGTCTGTGGTCAGTGGAGGGCGGAGGAAAAGCGCTCGGCGTGCTCGCCCTCGCGATACCACTGGTTCGCGCCGGCAAGCGCCAGTTTCTGAGGCAAATCGCCGAACAGCTGGTAGAGCCTTACTCTCAGGGCTTGGCATCTATGTCGCCTACGACCGCCACATGCAGCCCGTCGCGTGCGAAAGCGGCTTTGTGGAAGGCGCTTAGATCGGAGGGCGTTACGCTAGTCAGCCTCCCTTGGGCGGTCTCGAATACGGATGCGTGCGTAGATTCCGCGCCGCCAGGCCAGCTCGGCGATCGCATGAGGTTCGCGCTCATTGGCAATGATTTCGGAGAGAAGCTGGGCGCGTATGCGGTCGAAAAGTGCTGGTGTAGCCGGATGCGGGTCCCGCCGCCGAGAATGTCGGCCAGCAGTCGAGCGCCGCGGCCCCGCACCAGGGACCGCCCATGAATGACTCATGCGAGGCGTCTCAAGGCTGTCCGCGATCCAGCGCCAGATCTCCGCCTCGCCCGAGACGCGCAGAGCTGGCCGGTTGTGCAGGAGCCGTCGGCAATATCCGCCTTCCTCGTTCGGATGGGTAACGCTTGCGATACGGAGTCTTGACTTTGGCAGTCGCTCTGTGACATTACCTATATAAAGTTCGAAAGAAGGCGATATGGATCATGCATAGGTCACAGAGACCCGAATGAAGGCAACGTATAAACGCACCTATTCGCGCTACGCGATGGAAGCGCTTGGCCTTTTCGGTAAGACCATCCGGCTTGGCCGGATGCAGCACCGGTTAACCGCACAGGAGTTAGCCGAGAGAATCGGTGTTTCACGCAGCACCCTGCAGCGCATCGAGAAGGGCGATCCCAAAGTCGAAATCGGACTGATGTTCGAAGCTGCTGCCATTGTCGGTGTGAAGCTGTTCGATGCCGACGGCAATGGCATCACAGCCCTCACAGGCCGCATGGACGATCGCATCGCGCTGCTGCCGAAGCACGTCTACAAGGCCGGCAAGCAGATCGTCGATGAGTTCTAAGGTCCCCAAGTACGACGAAGCCTATGTCTGGGTCTGGCTGCCGGGCGAGACCGCGCCGGTTGTCGCCGGGCGGCTATATGCCCATGACGGACTCGTCAGCTTCAACTATGGCAGGAGCTTTCGTGAACTGGGAAGCGCGATCCCGCTTTATCTCCCGGAACTGCCCCTGAAGGCAGGCGAATTGCCTTTGCTTCCTGGCCTAACCATGCCGGGATGCATCCGCGATGCTGCCCCTGATGCCTGGGGACGACGGGTTATCCTAAACCGCAAATTCGGTGTGAAGGGCGATGAAATCGCGCGGCTCGATATTTCAGAACTGACGTTCTTGCTGGAATCAGGCTCGGACCGCATCGGCGCGCTCGATTTTCAGTTTTCGCCAATGCATTACGAGCCGCGCGCACTGGCCAATGCCACTCTCGAAGAGCTTGTCCAATCGGCGGAGCGGGTAGAGAAAGGTATTCCGCTCACCCCCGAATTAGATCAGGCGCTGCATCACGGCAGCTCGATCGGCGGCGCAAGGCCAAAGGCGCTGATCGAGGGTGACGCCGTCAAGCATGTCGCGAAATTTTCCTCGTCTGCCGACCTTTACAGCGTCGTCAAAGGAGAATTCATAGCCATGCGGCTTGCCGCCTTGTGCGGCATCAGAGCGGCATCCGTCTCGCTCGTTCGCGCCGCAGGCAACGACGTGTTGCTCGTCGAGCGATTCGACCGGATCAAGGTCACGGGCGGCTGGCAACGCAAATCCATGGTCTCAGCGCTGACGATGCTCGCGCTCGATGAGATGATGGCGCGTTACGCCAGCTACCAGGATTTGGCGGAGATCATTCGCCACCGATTCACCGCGCCGTCGGAAACTCTGCGCGAGTTGTTCAGCCGCATTGTCTTCAACATACTTTGCGGCAACACCGACGATCATGCCCGCAACCATGCGGCATTCTGGGACGGCGCTAAGCTCACCCTCACGCCTGCGTACGATATTTGTCCGCAGGCCCGCAGTGGCCAGGAGGCCAGCCAGGCCATGCTCATCAGCGGCAATAACCGCATGAGCCGGATAGCGTCCTGCCTTGAAGCGGCGCATCACTTCCTGCTCAGCGCGCCGGAAGCTCTTGCGATTGTTGAAGGCCAGCTCCGATGCATTGCGGAGAATTGGCCGCGTGTCAGCGAGGAAGCTACGCTATCCGGCACAGATCGCAATCTGTTCTGGGGCCGACAGTTCCTCAATCCCTACGCTTTTACGGCGCTGGAAGGAAGCGCCGACGTTCTCCGCGCTCTGGCTGACGAACTACGCAACAGTGTTCACGCCTGATCCGGCGCTGGATTTCGGACAAGCTCGGCAAGCGCAAGACGCCCACAATATCGACAACCCTTGCCGTGCCAGGACGAAGATTGAACAAACGGCTCTTCAACAGTGACAACGTGCACTGCGGAGAGATGTGGAGCTGACACCGCAAAAGCCCAAGACGCGCGACTTCCCGCGATACAACTCCACATAACTGAGCGTCTACAAGCGGTGCAGCCAGCCAAACATCCAGCCATCAAAGCGATGATCGTCTGATCTTTTGCCGATGACATCACGTCGGGGAAGCCTTGTTCGAGCGCTTGCCGCTTCATATCGATACCGGCCTGGGCGTAGCGCATCGTTAGTTCAGCCCGAGTGGCCTGGCCATCGACTGATGGTGGCGATGTCAACACCCGCCTTGACGAGGTGGATGGCCGTCGTGTCCCGCAAAGGGCGATGATGGATGCTTTTTTCCGCCATGGTGGTTCCTTCGCCCGCAGCCATGTGTGCGCAGCAAGTATGGAACACCGAACCGGGTGAGCAGTGTGGGGCGGTCGTTGCTTTGCTCGGCGGGACAGGGCGATACCAGACGAAGGTCACAATCGAAGATTCAGGATCCCTGAACTCGTGCATCCGTATTGAACATCAGCGAAAACAGAGCGTAATCCCGCTGTCCAGAAGGCGTGCGGCGGACGATACGCGCCAGGACGCTCTTGATTTCCGGGCTCATCGAGATATTCGACAGGTGCCACCCACGCGCCCTCTTGAAGGGAAGTGTCACCACCAGTTGCAGCGTATCCTAATATTCGGGGTGCTCCGAAATCAGGAACCGCGCAAAGGCATGCATCGCCGCCAGCCTTGCATTGCGGGTCGCAACTGCCACGCTCGACCTCAAGTGATGTGAGAAAGCTGCCCATCCTGTCGGTATTGATGTCGGAGACCGCTTCTTCTTTCAAGAATATCTTCCCGCTCTCCCGCGGCATGAGCCCGTGGCATGCTTCGGCCCAATGCTGTGGATTGATGTTTCTTCATGCCACAACCTCGCTGACGAGACCGCCGAAAGCCCCTTCAAAGCGGTCGGTGGCGATCTCTCGCAGCTTTGGAAGGTAGTGCATTGATTTTTCGTGGAATGGGGACCCTGTTTAAAGGGTGATTTTCGTCCAAACGGGACCCCTTAACGATGGGGTCATCAAGATGCCTCCGGCTTGATCGGAGGCATTTGTGTTTTGGATGTTGGTTTTAGAGACGATTGCAAAGATACGTCGGCTGTCGCTGGTCCAGGGGAAGTCGATCAAAGCGATCTGCCGTGAGCTGAAGATCTCGCGCAAGGTGGTGCGCAAGGTCCTGCGTTCTGAGGAGACGCAGTTCCGCTACGAGCGCAAGCACCAGCCCTATCCCCGCATGGGAGCTCGGCGTGAGACGCGGGACCGGCTGCTGTCGGCGAATGCGGCCAAGCCGCAGCGGGAGCGGCTGCCGGTCGCTTCGACGGCTTCCATTGCATTCCCCCGTCGGTGTCGAAGACCTGCACGGTGCGCTTCGACAACAACAAATACTCGGTGCTGTCGAGTGCCGTCGGTCGGCCCATCGAGATCCATGCTTATGTCGATCGGATCGCATCCGCCAGAGGATGGCGTGGTCGTGGGAGAACACGTTCGCTCCTTTGGCCGCAACGAGGTCGCCTACGATCCCTGGCACACGGCGCGCGCCGTTCCTTGGCTGGGTCGTGCGGTCGGCAATGGAGAAGGTGCGGCGCAGCTCAAGGCGGTTGATGACGTCGACCGGCAGATGGTGTTGATCCTCACCTGGGTGCTGACCGACGGATTGAGCGCGGTCGAGGCCGCCTGTCAGGAAGCCATCGAGCACGGTGCATCGTCGGCGCCGGTGATCCTCAACATCCTGGCCCGCAGCCGCGATCCGGCGCCGGGCACGATCCTTTCCATTCCCCAAGCGCTGAAGCTAGCTCACGAGCGGTCGCCGACTGCACCCGCTATGACAGTCTCAGGAGGACAAACAGCCATGGAACGCACCGAGGTACTGGAACTGATGGGAGCGCTGAAGCTCTACGGAATGCGCAGAGCCTATGACGAGATCATGGGCGCGTCGCCATCAAGCGACGGCACGAGCCGCCCAGGATTGTCGGTGATCTCTTGCAGGCCGAGATATCGGAGAAGCAGGCCCGCTCCATCAAATACCAGTTCGCTGTCGCCAAGTTGCCGCTGGCCAAGGACATCGACGACTTCGACTTCGCCGACACGCCGGTCACCCCCTGATGCGCGATCTCGCCCGGCCGCGCCTTCGTCGCCGATCAGCGCAACATCGTCCTGGTCGGCCGCCTTCACGGGTCACCCAACTCGCGCGGAAGGTCGACCGCATTGCGACGGGCGCGTGTCGACTTCCCAACAATGTCAGACAGGAGACGCAACGCTATCGGAGCGATCGCATTGCCCGAAACGATTTTCCCAGTTGGCACGACAATTGCGGTCCTATGCGCAAAAGCAAACTAGACCTGAGAGCCGCACCGCATGAATGTAGCCTCCCAATATCTGCCGCTTGTGGCGCATCACGAAGCCGGGCACGCGGTGGCCGCCATCGTTTTGCACCGTCAGACGTTCGACGACGACCGTGAACTCCCTGCTTTCTCAAGTGTTAGTATTTACCCCGACGTCGGTGACGGAGAGTGCGGTGGTGTTGTCGAAGGCGCGGGTTTTTATTCAGCGCAAGGATTCACCTCGAAGCGAAAGCCGATTTTCGAGGACGATATGGATCGATGTTTGGAACGCGATGATGCGATCCGGGAGATAGTTGCGTGTCTGGCAGGTCCTTTTGCAGAATCCGCATTCGAAGGCTATCTGGACCCGCGCGATATGGCGATGAATGCGTCCGATGGGAATGAGGGGAGCAGCGACTACGCGGATGCCAAGCGAATCTATGGTGAGTTGCGGTTCCTGATGCCGCGCCGCCCCGATTGGGGGCGGATCGAAGATTGCACGGCCCGGCTAGTACTCGATCACTGGTCGGCCATCGAAGCATTGGCCGCGCATTTGCTGGTCAAGCATGCTCTCCAATTCGATGAGGCTCTGACGATTGTTGCGCCGCATCTTCCGCCCATGCCAGCAGCTACGCCGCCAGAGCGTCATCCGCAGCCTGCTTGATCAGCCATTCGATGTGATTTGACCACATCTGCAACACCTCGCGCTTCTCCTTGACGTTGCTATAGAGATTGTAGATTTCGCCAATGTCTGTCAAGGACGCCGCCTTGTGATTCAGTATGTGCTCGATGACGTGTGGCAATACCTGCCGCCTGCCGAGATTTGTCGCGAGCGTCCTGCGCAGATCGTGAAGGGTCCAGTTCTCCAAAGCCACCCCGTCAGTATTGACCTTGCCGTCTAGAGCCTTCTTGCCCTTCGCGTAGCCTGAGAAGTGGCTTCTTTCGTTGCCCCTCGCAGGGAAAAAAACGTGTCATTGGTCTTCGGTACCGTCTGGGGGACCGACACCGCCAGTGTGGACAGCGGAATAAGCGTAGGCTCTTCGTTCTTCGTGCGGTCACCCGATAGTTCCATGTTCCGGCTTCAAGGTTGAGGACCAACGCATCGCGGCAACTTCCGTACGCCTCTGTCCGGTCAGAATGAGCAGCTTGACGATGGAGCCGAACGAATAGCCGATATCGCCCGGTTCGGGCTCACAGCCCGTTCATATAGCCGCCAGTTCGGCATCGTTCACCACTCGCTTGCGCTTGACGATCGGGGCCGGATCCGGATTTTCCAATCCCTCGCGGGGAAACCGCGGATGAGCCGTTGCGGCGGTTTGCGACACCAGTTGAAAAATGCCCGCATACACCAGAAGGCCGTGTTAGCCGCTTGCGGGTGACCCCCGGCGACGATCTTCTTGGTGATGTTAGCAATGTCGGTGTCGATCACATGGTGGATAGAGCGACTCCCGAGGGCAGGCACAAGATACCGGTTCAGGCTGGCCTCGACCAGTGCGGTGTTTTGAGGGTCGTTACTCGGCGGCCTGGAGGTGACCGCCATCGCCGTCCTCGGTATCGTCAGCGCTGATATGCGCCTGATCGGCAAGGAAGGCTGGCAGTTCCGATGGAGCTATGCTGGAATTTGGGTGACGAGGCTGATCAAGCGGCGCTCTGCGGCTTCGTTTCGATGACCTGGATTCCGTCCAGGAACCTGGCACCTGCGATGAGTTTCGGCAACTGATTTTGTCCTTTCAATCGTCGCCACTTCCTGGCCGCGGCCAACAGCTTGAAGACCATCAGCTGGGCGGTTTTCGAGGATAGCGAGCCCTTGGTACGCACCGTGCGATAGCGAACGGTTGCAAAGACGCTTTCGATGGGATTGGACGTTCGCAGATGATCCCAGTGTTGGGCGGGGAAATCGTAGAGCGCCAGCGACGCAATATGATCTTTCGTCAGGCAGTCGACCGCCTTGGCATACGCCTCGGCCTCCATCTCGATCGCATGCGCAAGCAATTTGCGCGCGCCGCTGCGAAGTACATCCGTCAGGGTATCATCGATTTCGTCGGGCTGACGAAGGCGAACAATGTGTTGATAGTCTCGTTCATGGCGTATCACTCTCCTTGAGAGGTACTGGCAGGCTTCATCACCCGCCTCGATACGCCGCTCTCCTCAAGCCGCCATCATCCAGTTTCCGCCATGGCTCCCCCTGATTGATCCGCTTCACCTGTGCAACTGCACAGGCTGCCCTAGCGGGGAGATTGGCCTCCAATGGCGAAAGCTTGCCGCAGGAGACCCTCCGATGACCGTGCCTATGGCGCCGCCGCTACGACAACTTGCCGACAAGCAGCGTGCGATCCACTGCCGCGCTACTGCGCCTTCAAGGGACGTCTGGATCGCGACGCAGGAGCCGATGACCGTTACGGGATCAATTCCAGGTCGCGCTGGCCGTCGCTGTGCCAGTTCGACGGTCTGGTGGCAATTTGGGCACATCTTCTGTCGCCGACAGTGGCGATGGCTGACGCTTCAACGAAACGGGGTCTTCGACGTCTGCTGCCTTCGCCGATGCTTTGCGAAGTGGCATAATGTTTCGACGCACGCAGGCGCGGGCAGGGGATGTCAGTCATGAATCTCCTGACTGGCGCGGATCAGGCCGATTGGCGGGATGAAAGATCATACGACTACACCGCTGGCCTGACGCTGCGGGAGTGGGCTTGGGAGTTCTTACGCCGCAATCCAGCGTTCCAGCGCGATCTGACCGCTGCGCGCCAGCATTGCAAGACTTGGTCTCTCCAATCCTTTCTCGATATGGTCGCGTCGGCCGGCGACCTGTCACGCTGGGGTGTTCTGTTTCGCGGAGTCTTGTGGCCGCGCTTCGGTCGTATTCTGGTGTCCGCTCTGGTGCGTCCATGTGCTGCCGGTCATTGCGGAACGGTTGCCTGCCTCGTCGCCGACACCGCCGTTCGAACTCTCGGCATTGCCCTGTCGTGCAATCGTCCTGCTGGCGCCCGACAAGAGCCAGCATGTTCTTCTTCGCAATGCGGACCACGCGCTGCAGCTCGCCGTCTCGGGCGCGAATATCCTCCACCCTGTTTGCCTGCATACGCAAGCCATCTGGCCCGCGGTGCTTTTAAAGCATCGACTGAGGGGACTGGAGTGCCTCAATGCTCTCAGTCTAGGGCAACAGTTGCCCCCCCGCTTGTTTGCGCCGGAAAAGCGCGGCGTTCGTTTGTCCTTCGTTCTTCGTGCGCTCGACGGTTCGCTCGCCGGAGCACCTCATCGCGAGCTCGCCGAAGTTCTCATCGGTCAACGGCGCGTCCATGCCGACTGGGCGGATCCTCGCGATCATCTGCGCGACCGCATCCGTCGGGCCGTCTCGCGTGGCCGCGCGCTCATGAATGGTGGCTACAGAGATTTCCTAATTTGAAAAGCGACAGTCCGCGCTGTGCGTCGGTGGATGAACGTTCGCTCGCAGCTGTACCCGTCACCAACAGTTCGCCCGCCGACAGGACTGCATGGCGCCTTGCAAGTGCGCTCTGGTCTAGCTTGTCGATGCCGAAATGAGATGGGCGAGGGTGCCAAGGCGGTGGTTCATTAGGGCCGGCCTCGACCTGGACGCACATCATTGGTCGGAAAGCGGCGTGCACCGCAATGTCGCCATAGCAGCCAAGATCCTTTGAGGCCGGACCTGCAGTCCTGTTGGACCGGCGGGTGCAACAATATGGAGGGATCTGAGGCCTCACACCGTTCCCTGGTCGACAGCTCGGTCAACATAGCACCCACCGCTTGATTATGGAAATGGTGTGCCTGGAGTGCAGCGAGTAGCGGCTTGCTGCGCACTGTCCTAAGAATAGCAGTCATGACCCGTCTGGGGTTCTGCAACACGACGATTCAACCGCTTGGGCATTGTCGCATATCCCACAATGTAGAATGCGCAACAGGGCAAAAGCTGATCCATCGGCGGTTTATCAATGCTTTTTGGCTTGGCACGGCACATGCAACGCAATCGGCAAAAGGCGCACGAACTGAGTGGCCCATCGGCCCTAGGAGCGCTGACTTATGCCCTCCCAAGGCATGTCCGGCCCGACAGCGAGCTCAGTCTCCTGCCGGGCATCCGTGTTTCAGGTCAACGGCGTTTGGAACTTCCAATTAGGTGGCGGCATTGACCGCAGGCCGCCCCCCGGTGGGGCGGAGAGACAGTGCAGCAGGTTTCAAATCCCGCCCATGCAAAGATATTTCATTTCCAGATAGTCCTCGAGGCCATGACGGGAACCCTCCCGCCCGATGCCGGATTGTTTGATCCCGCCAAACGGTGCCGCCTCCGAGGACATGCGTCCCGTGTTGATGCCAACCATGCCATATTCCAGAGCCTCTGCCACACGCCAGACCCGCTTCAGGTTTGAGGCATAGAAGTATGCGGCGAGGCCGTATATCGTGTCATTGGCCTCGCGCACGACCTGATCCGCATCGTTGAAGCGAATGATCGGCGCGAGCGGCCCGAATGTCTCCTCTTGCGCGACTGCCATGACGCTGGAAATCTCGGTGAGGACCGTGGGTTCGAAAAACGTGCCATTCTTGCCGATACGCTGGCCCCCGCATCGTATTGTGCCGCCTTTCGCAATGGCATCTGCGACGTGAGACTCGATCTTGGCCAGAGCATGCTTGTCGATGAGCGGTCCGATGTCCACTCCGGCATCGAATCCGTCGCCAACCGACAAGTGCCGGATTCTTTCCACGAATTTCTTGACGAACTCATCGTGAACGCTCGATTGGACGTAAATGCGGTTCGCGGAAACGCAGGTCTGGCCGGCATTGCGGAACTTCGCCTGGACCGCACCGTCAACAGCACCGTCAATGTCGGCATCATCGAAGATGATGAAAGGTGCATTGCCGCCGGTTTCAAGGCTGACCTTCTTGATCTGGTCAGAGCACTGACGCATCAGCAGCCGTCCGACCTCGTTCGAACCGGTAAAGCTGATCTTTGGAATTGGTGCAGAGTTCACGGCCCACGCGATCACCTTCGGACGCATAGATCAGGTTGACCACGCCATCGGGAAAGCCGGCCTGATGGGCGAGGGCGAACATTGCGCCAGCCACGAGCGGCGTCTGTTCAGCGGGCTTGAGCACGATTGTGCAGCCCGCAGCCAAGGCCGGCGAGATTTTGCGCGCCACCATGGAGGCCGGGAAATTCCATGGCGTGATCGTGCCAACAACGCCGATGGGCTGCTTGATCACTAGCATTCGGCGGTCTGTCGAGGGTGCCGAGATCGTCTCGCCATAGACGCGATTGGCCTCCTCGGCATACCATTGCAGATACGCCGCCGCATGCGATACCTCTGAAATGGCTTCGGCAAGCGGCTTGCCCATTTCCGCAGTCAGAATCGCGGCGAGATCGCCTGCATGGTCGATGATCAGCTGATGCCATCGCCAAAGAACGTCGCTACGTTCTCGGGCCGTCAACGCGGCCCATCCCGACTGCGCAACATAGGCCTTGTCTACCGCAGCACGTGTCTCCTCCACGCCCATATCGGGAAGCTCTGCCAAAACTTCGCCGGTCGACGGATTGACGACCTCGAACGTCTTATTGCCAACTGGTCTGCCGAGTGCCGGCAGGCGGTCGATGGCTCCAAACAGGTGCGGGGATTTCAGACGGCGGATCATCGGCAGGCACAGGGGCAATACCGGATTCCTCCTCAACGCAGCGAACATCCAGGTCGACAGGCCGTCAGTGTGTATTCTGCACCAGTGGGTTCGTCGTAGGGCCTCGGCAAAGCAGCTGGTAGACCACGCTAGCCCGATGAAAAGACAGCAGTTTCGTTAGTTTGAGTGCCCGCGGTTCATCAATTGATGGATTAAGCAGTCGGATGTTTGCTTCATCCACCATGCCTGCTGGTGGCATGCGACTGAATTCTGCAAAAAGGCGGCATACATGCTGAGGAGCGCCATTTCGGCGAGAGGCCGCCGGACCGCCAATGCCGCGCAAGGTCGGCGAAAACGACTCCGCGCGTCTGCATGATCTGCTTGGCCCACGGGCCTCCACATTCGCTCTTCCCACGAGAAGCCCCGATGAAGAAGGAAGGTGAGATGAGTTTCTTTACTCATCCTTGCCGCCCAGCGGCGGGCCGACCACCAAAATGGCGGGCTCGGCCGAAAGCAGCTTTTTGGCCGCCGCCTTGACCTGTTTGAGCGTCACCCGACCGATGCTGCGGGCGCGACGCTGGTTGTAGTCGACGTCGGCCTTGTGAATCTGCAAATCCAGGAGCCGGTCTGCAATCGAGCGGGTCGAGCCCAGTTGGTCGATGGCATAGGCGCCGATCAGGTGCTTCTTCGACGCCTTGAGCTCGGCCCCGGTCGGTCCTTGCTGCGCCATCTGCTTTACCACATCTCGCACGATGCTCAGTGTTTGGGCAGCGCAGTCCGAGCGTGTCTCTGTCGTAACCAGAAGCGAGTCAAGGGTTAGTTCAGAGCTGACGTGATAGGCAAGGCCGCGTTTTTGACGTACCTCCTCGTAAAGGCGGGAAGTCAAGTATGAGCCGCCAAGGATGTCGTTCAGCAGCACGGCCGCGTAGAAATCCGGCGCGCTAGGCTTCACGCCAGGCCAGGCCAACGTCAGCGAAGTCTGCGGCAGGTCGTAGTTCTCCTCCACCAGTTGACCGAGTTTCGGCGCGACATCGTAGACGGGGACGAGGGTTTGTTGCTCAGGCAAATCACCAAACAGCTGGTCAAGCCTTTCCCTCAACGTGTTCGCGTCAATGTCACCCACCACGGCAATATGGAGCCCGTCGCGAGCGAAAATGGCCTGGTGGAAGGCGCGGAGGTCGGACGGCGTGATGCCGGGCAGGCTCTCTTTTGTGCCTTCTCCCAGCCTTGAACAAGGATGCGCGCCATAGATCGCGCGCAGCCATTTGCGCTGAGCGATGGCGTTAGGGTCTCGCTCGCTGCCGACGATGCGGGAGACAATCTCGGCGCGGACGCGATCGATCGGCCCCTGCTCGAAGCGCGGCGCGTTCAGCGCGAGCCGAAGCAGGCCGAACGCCGCGTCCTGCTTTTTGGAAAGCATGCACATCGATCCGTAGATGTCGTCGCTTTGCGCGTCCAAACTCATTTCGGCGCCGGCATGGTCGAGCTTCACCTGGAAGGCACCGCTGTCGTAATGGCCAGCGCCTTCGATGAACAGGCCGGCCATCAGTTTGGCCATCCCCTCCTTCCCGACCGGGTCCTGCTTGGTGCCGCCCTTGAAGGCAAAGCCGATGTTGACGATTTCCACTGTGTGGTCCTCCACCAGCCAGGCGATGATGCCCTTTTCGGACTTCACCTCCTGGATGTTCATCGCAGCATGGGGCCGAGCGCCGAGCGTCATCTCTTGATTCTCCGTCTTGGGCAAGAGATAGCCCGTGGTCGAACGGTCGAACGCGAGATAGCGGGCGGCAACTGCTTTGATTTGCTCGGGGGTAACCTTGCGGATGCGATTCGGCCGTTCCTCGACATCCTTCACGGTACCGCCGGTGGCCAGCGTCGAGCCGTAGATGCTGGCGAGCCAGTCCAGGTTGTCTTCCGCAAAGATCATATTGAGCAAATAGTGGTCCTTGGCCTTGCCTAGTTCCTCGTTGCTGACACCATCCTCGGCAATGCGGGCAACTTCGGCAGCGGCCGCCGCTTCGAGATCAGCCAGCTTGGCATCGCCGCGCGGTGCGCCATAGATGGCGAACTTGGTGTCGTCGAGCATAGTGCCCTGGAAATAGACGCGGGCGCTGGAAGCGATACCTTGCTGGACAGCGAGCGCCTGGTAGAGCCGGCCGCGGTTACCGCCGCCGAGAATTTCGGCCAGCAGGTCGAGCGCTTCGGCCTCGCCCGGCTTGGCGGTGTGGTAGGACGGCACCACCCACTGCGTCGAAAAACTGGGCACGCTGACGCGGGCGTCTGAGAGCGTGACGGTGCGCCTGGTGTTCTGCTCGGGCTCAACCGGCCGGATGCGCGGCGGCAGGTCAGGTCCGCGCGCCACCTTGCCATAGGTCTTTTCGGCCAGCGCCCGCACCGTGTCCGGTTCGACATCGCCGGCCACGATCAGCACGGAGTTGTTGGGCCAGTAGTACTTTTCATAGAAGACGGTGGCGTCGACGCGGTTCAGCTGCTCGATCTCCTGCATCCAGCCGATGATCGGGATGCGATAGGGGTGGTTCTGCCACAGCGTCGCGTCGATCTCCTCATGGAGAACGTCCTGCGGGTTGGTGTCGGTGCTTGAGCGGCGCTCCTCGATGACCACATCGCGCTCGGTCTTGACGACATCGTCGGTCAGGATGAGGTTTCGCATTCGGTCGGCCTCGAAGCTCATCATCAGCTCGAGCGCCGACGGCGCCACTGTCTGATAGAAGGCGGTGTAGTCGGAGGAGGTGAAGGCGTTGTTGGAGCCGCCGATCTCGAACACTGCGCGGTCGAATTCGCCGCCCGCATGGTTGGTCGTCGCCTTGAACATCAGATGCTCGAAGAAATGGGCGATGCCGGATTTGCCCGGCGGCTCGTCGGCGCTGCCGATCTTGTACCACACCATGTGGGTGACGATCGGCGCCCGGTGGTTGGGAATGACGACCACCTCCATGCCGTTGTCGAGCACGAAATCCCTCGCCTTGCCGTCCTCCCATGCGACGGGGATCGGAGCCGGCCCCGCGCCGACCAACTCGGACGCAACGGACGTCCTGCGAAGCCCATGAGTGCGGGGCTTGCTTGGTAGTTCTGGTAGGGAGAGTGGGGTTATGGGCTGCGTTCCTGGCAAAGTGATCTGTTCCTCATTTTGAAGGATCTATGTCTCCCGAACGCCTATTGGGAGAAAGTGGATCGGCACGCGACGCCGAGCCACATGAGCCGTCAGCGTGTTGCTGGGCCTGACGCGAGCCTCATCTTTGGATGCGTCCGGGAAACTTTCGGCATGGTGAGGCCATGGGAAGTCTGCTCGTTATCCATTGGGTGTTTGCGGATACCTGAGCATGCCCCGTGCCAAGTAAGAAAGCCCCGATTCGCAAGGTTTGATCCAACCTTGATACTTGCGATATCCGACATTGTCGGGCATCCGACAGAAAGCGCCTTTCGCCGGCGCGCCGGCTATGACGCTCGCCTCCTCCGGCGTGACGACGATCCTTTGGCGGGCGCCGCGCACACCGATCTGCCCGCCTATCAGCACCGCGACATCGAAGGACAGCGCGATCGTGACTGGATGGGTCTTACGCAAACATGCAGCAGTGCCACCGCGATCAGGACTTCATCCGCCCCACAAAGACCCGAGCGCGAGGGACGACGTGTAAGGCAACATGTCATCCTCGATAATGATGCCGCGCATAAAGAGGTAAGGTCCCTCGTCGTACCGGCGAGCCCCTTCGCTGGGTCTCGCGAGGGTCTGGTTTGCGAACGTCGACCGACAGCATCACGGCATGGGCGGCCCCATCGGTAGGCAAGCATTGACCGTGCCATCAGCGTTGAGGCAGCGCAGAGCCCAATTTCCCGGTGCCAGCCGGTACGTTGGAGCTTCAACTGTGGCCAGCCAAGCGGGCCGAGGCCGTGAAACTCCTGATACCCTGGACCGTCCGGATTGCAACGCACGACGCCTTGGTCTCGCGCCAACGTCCATTGACGCTCAGCGAAGCATCATGCGGACGAGCTGGGAAAGCTTGGCCGGGCCGGCGCCTTCCCAGGCGCATGGGACGCGCGACGACCCATGTGGACCTTGGATTTCACTACGCACTTACGCTGCTTTGGCCTTGTCAGCAGCCTGAGCATAAAGCGTGCTCAGCTTTCAGGGCGAGCCTCTTTCATGTTGATAGCATCTGTCGTCATTCAGGATCGCCCCATTTTCGCATGCCGCTTGCAGCTTTCAGACTGTTGTCAGCCAGGGCCGCCATAAAGGGTCTCGTTTAACGCATTCGGGAGGCTTCATCACTCGACCACATTAATTTCGGGCCGTTCGCCGGCGCTCCGAATGGCACTTAACACCAGATCCTCTCCAAACCCGTGATGATCCAAGAGGAAAACGAAAAATCCCTAAATCATAAAAAAGCACCGATACGGTCGGCTCCAGGCTGATGAAATTGCGGTCTCACTGGCCACGCACGATACTTGCGATGGCGATGGCCATTGCAAAGGCCGGTCAAGCACCCAAGACGCTGACAAGCACGCCTCCGACCAAAGCTCGATCGTTGGCAGCCTTTCTAGCCGTATACTTGGGGCATTTTGGGACGGCGATCCGGACGCCGATTAAAACCTGCCGGTCGTCTAAATGGAATGGTTGGTCCGGGTCCTTACTGGACCTGCGCCAACCCGATCGGGCCGGCGCACAGGGGCACCCAGACAATTGGACACGTCGCCTTTGCGCGGCGGCTTGCACTTTCTCGGATGGCCTTTTTTCTCCCCGGGCGAAATCGAGCGAGCGGTGAGGCGGAGCCTTCGATTTTGCCGATCATGTCGTGTCGCTTCGATCGAACTGCTCAGACGATGATAGCGGCATTGATTGCCGCGGCCGAAATGCGTTGTGTGAAGTACGATTTCTACGCCGTATACATACTGCCGTACAGTTCGCCCTGTCAGCAGCCTTGCCAGCAATCCGCCCTGTGTCCAACTGTCGTCGAATTCACCGGTGTCATTGAGGAATTCGTATGATCGCCTCGAAACCATCATTGCGACCGCGGGCGGGCGACGCAAGCTCTAGACTGCCACCGATCCGCTGGATAACCATGTTAGCGATATGTAGACCAAGGCCTGAGCCCGCAGCAGGAGTAGCACCACGACTAAATCGCTTTGTAAGCCCTTCGAGGTCGGGGAGGGGCACCACCGGTCCGGCGTTTGCAATAGCGATGGTTCCATCAGTTTGGACGGAAACTGTTGTCGGAACAGTGGGCAGTCCATGTATCAGCGCATTCTCGATCAGGTTACGAAGGAGGATCCCAAACGCATCGACATCCACTTTGCGCATCAAAGTGGGGCAGCCGTCGACGTTAAGATGCAGGCGTCCGGCATATTGCGGCTTTTTCCTCAGGTCATCGATTTCCAGCCGAACCGATCGGACAAGATCGATCGCGTGATCCGCCATGCCAACCCCCGATTCGGCTTGAGCGAGCTGAAGCACTTTTTCGACAAGGCGGCCAAGGCTCGACAGCGCTTGCTCGATGCCGCGCGCACGCATTTTGGCCGACCCATTGGGAAGCTCGGCCACTAATCTCTGCATCTGAGCGATTGAACCTGCGATCGGCGTGCGCAGTTCATGCGCACTGTTTGCGGCGAACTCGCGTTCGGCCTCGAGAGCCGCCCGCAGACGATCGAGAAGCCGATTGACGGATGCCGCGATTGGAGCCAACTCTGCCGGGAAATCGCCCAAGTCCATTGGTGACAGATTGCCGCCGTCGCGCGATCCGATCTGCTGTCGCAGTACCTCGATTGGCCGCAGCGAGCGCCGGATCACGATCCACCAAACAGCTAAGCTAAAGGGCAGGAGCACGAGTGTCGGAAGGAAGACAAAAAGTGCGCCCTTCGCGATTGTGGTACGGCGGCCATCAAGCGGTTCGGCCAACTGATGATACACGCCGTCTTGGATCTCCTCTGTGTAGACGCGGTAATCAGCGTTTCGCCAAAAGCCGTTACTCAGGGGAGCATCAGGGAAGGGCTGCTGACCCTCTTCCGGTTCAGAAATAAGCACTACCCCGTACTTATTAATAACCTGCTCACGATAGGTCCAGTACTTTTCATAAGTTGGCAAGTGGTTATTGTATTGATCAACGTGTTTTCCATTCAAGACCTTGATCAGCTCTGGTTCTCTGTACTCTGCGCTCCCCTGGAGCAAGTCATCCGAACTTTCGTTTACATTATTGCAAAAAATGAACGCAGCAATGGTTGGGGCGGCGATCCAAACCAGGAGCGTTGCCCCGCCTAACCACGATATCAGCTTTCTCGTCATGCTGTTCGAGTTCGTCATGTGACCACGAGCCTGTATCCGGAGCCACGCACGGTTGCTATTCTATCCCCGCCGATCTTCTTGCGGAGCCGGCTGACATAAACCTCCACTGTGTTGCTCTCGAACTCCGAATTGAATGAATAAAGCGCGTGCTCGATCCTCCCCTTTGAAACGACCGAACCGGGCCGGCGTAGAAGGCAGTCGAGCACCGCCCATTCGCGTCCAGACAGGTGGACCTCCTGCCCGTCGCGGAAGAGGCGTCGCTCGGCTGCCTGTATGGAAAGCGTCCCAACCGAAAATTGCGGCTCCGGAAAATGCCCTTGGCGACGTGCCACTGCACGGATGCGTGCCGAGAGTTCCCCCAGATCGAACGGCTTGACCAAATAGTCGTCGGCGCCAGCGTTGAGCCCCTCGATGCGATGCGAAATCCGATCGCGGGCTGTCAGAATGATGACCGGCGTTGTATCAAGCCCCTTGATCAGCTCCCGCAGATAGTCGATGCCATTGCCGTCCGGCAGGTGAACGTCGAGCAAAATAACGTCGTAGCCGGCCACAGCTGCATGACCGCGCGCTCCGGACAGGCCCTCGGCCCAGTCGACCGCGTGGCCACCAGCCACCAAATGATCGTGCACAGCACTTCTAAGGTCGTCGTCGTCTTCAATGAGCAGTATTCGCATCAGGCTGCCGAGCTCCGGTATGAGGGCAAGGCTCCTGCCTTATTGATCGAAGCTGACAGTAGGCTGAACCGGCGCCAGCGAATATCTGGGGGCTTTCAGGCTGCTGTCAGCTACAATTGCAAGAAAGGGGTCGTTAACAAAGCCAAACGAAGAGGCCTTATGAAACCCCTCCTGATCTCGGCACTTTTGCTCAATGTGACCACCGGCGGCTGTACACTGGTTGGCGGGCAATTCGACGTGGCGGTCAACGAATGGCAGCCGCGCCACGCGTCAATGTCCAGGCTTGAAACTGACAGGTGTCTTAAATACGAGGGCACCGTAGCGGGTGCCTCCAGTTATCGAACAGTGCCTAGCAGGTCAGAAGTGCACTTTGACCATAGGGGTCGTCCGTATTTTCGGCGCTCGCGAACAGAGTCGACGGTCAATCGATGCGCCACTGCCAGAGTCTGGAACGGTCAAGTGTTTGTTATCCCCCGTCCGGGCCATATTCTCTGCCGAGGACCAAGAAGGCCCTATTTTCGGTGCCCACGAACAGAGCCAACGGTCAATCGATGCGCCACTGCCAGGGTCTGGAACGGTCAAGTGTTTGTGATCCCCTGTCCCGGCCGTGTTCTCTGCCGAACTCGCCCTTGTAGTCGGCACACCAAAGATCGTTAGGGCGACAGCCGTTTGAAAGTGGTGTCCCCGTCGCCCTGTTGCGCCTGCGCTTGCGGCGCTCGACCATGCCGTGGCGGTCGAGCACGGCATGCACGGCCGAGATCGCGGGCCGGTGCACATCCGGATACAGCCGGGCCAGCCGCTCGCGTATCTTCGGCGCACCCCATGTCGGCTTGTCTTGCTTGAGGCGCACAATCAGCTTCTCGATTTGAAACGGAAGCTGATTGGCGTGGCGATAGGGCCGCCGCGATCGGTCCGTCAGCCCTCCAGGCCGCTGTCGTTGTAGCGCGTGAGGATCTTGTAGCCGGTCTTGCGCGAGATATCGAACTCCCGGCAAAGCACCGCCATCTTCTCGCGTCCAGCAGCCGGGCGACGAACTTCAGCCGCTCTTCCATGACGTTACACTCCTTCCAAGGCACCTTGCTCTCCTTGCAAAGGGCCGAAAGTGTAACCCATCTATCCGGAATGAACTGTCACCCATCTCTCGGGAAGGAAAGTCATGGCCAAGGCAACTGGAAGCCGAATTTTCTTTTAGAGTATGAATCAGCGCCGTCTGCCGAAAAGCGCGTCCACGATCTTCCCTTTTGAAACGACCGTGCAGGGCTGGGGCAGACGGTAGTCGAGCACCGCCCATCCGCGTCAAGTCAGGTAGACCTCCTGCCCGTCGCGGAAGAGGCGTCGCTCGGCTGCCTGTATGGAAAGCGTCCCAACCGAAAATTGCGGCTCCGGAAAATGCCCATGGCGACGTGCCACTGCATGGATACGCGCTGAGAGTTCCCCCAGATCGAACGGCTTGACCAAATAGTCGTCGGCTCCAGCGTTGAAGCCCTCGATGCGATGCGAAATCCGATCGCAGGCTGTCAGAATGATGACCGGTGCCGATTCAAGTTCCTTGATCAGCTCCCGCAGATAGTCGATCCCATTGCCGTCCGGCAGGTGAACGTCGAGCAAAATAAGGTCGTAGCCGACCACAGCTGCATAATCGCGCGCTTCGGACAGGTTCTTGGCCCAGTCGACCGCGTGGCCACCAGCCACCAAATGATCGTGCATAGCACTTCCAAGGTCCTTATCGTCTTCAGTGAGCAGTATTCGCATCATGCTGCCGAGCTCCGGTATGAGGGCAAGGCTCCCATCTTATTGGTCGAAGCTGACAATAGGCTGAACCGGCGGCAGCGAATTATTTGGGGAGCTTTCAGGCTGCTGTCAGCTACAACTTGCAAGAAAGGGGTCGTTAACAAAGCCAAACGAAGAGCCCCTATGAAACCCGTCCTGAACTCGGCACTTTTGCTCAATGTGACCCCCGGCGGCTGCATCAGCAAATTGATTTGGGAAACAGGCGCGCCGGTTCTAATGACCGACGCAGGCCGAGGTCTGGAGCTGGACCAGCGAACGGCGTCTTCGGTTTTTCAGGCAACAGCCACATGGAAGAATATGATTGGCTCGACCATGCGCCGAGCTTTGTCGAACGGATTGGTCGCGGGCGCACTACCACAGATTATGGCAGGTTTACGCCCTGGCCTTGACACCCGGGGTGATCGTCACCGGCGGAGCCGCGGCGTACTGATCGGATATCTAACGTCGCTGAGTCTCTCGTCGGTGCAGTGGATCTCTCGGCTTAGCCATCATGCAAAAAACGACGGTTCCGCGACACCACTTTTCAGGTCCGTGACACAGGCTTTGTGAGCCGATCTGTTGTTCTTACCCCAGGCTAATGGCTGAACAGCTCTGTCGCCGGCTCGATGCGCCAGATGGCGCGATGTTTTGAACCCTTTCACGAGGCGACGGCAGCAGCCGACCGGCTCTCCTATCGCGGCTCCCGCGATCCACACACCCAACAAGGGAATCTACCATGGTAATGAAGGCACCGGTTGCCGACGCTAGGAATGGGTCGGTAGTAGATCGGCTGGTCGGCATCGACCTCGCTCGGGGCCTGGCTGTCTTCGGGATGTATGCCGCCCATCTCGGTCCCGACCCCGGCGAAGGAGGACTAGTCGGGTTTCTGATGGAACTAACCCATGGGCGGCCGTCGGCCCTGTTTGCCGTATTGGCCGGTTTTTCAATCCTCCTGATTACAGGTCGCAAGGCGCCGAAGTCGGGGATAGCCGGTAGACAGGCCATCGCCAGAGTCGCAATTCGTGCCCTTGTTTTGCTCGCGCTTGGCTCAATCCTGGGCTGCCTCGGTACCCAGGTCGAAGTCATCCTAGAATACTACGGAATTTGCTTCTTGTTGGTATTGCCGCTCCATCGGCTCAGCGCATATCAGCTGGGCTTGATCGCTGCCGCTACGGCATTAGTTCTCCCGCAAGTCCGTTCCTCCCTTCTGTCGGTTGCCCCCAACCTCCTCGACCCGGTCTTCAACCTCATGGTCAACGGCTACTATCCCGCGGTGACCTGGGTTCCTTTCCTCATCGCTGGCATGGCCATCGCGCGCCTTAATCTTAATACGCTAGCAGCGCATTGGCGCCTTGGTCTGGCGGGGGTCGCGCTGGCCGTGTTGGGCCATGGGGGATCCTTGCTCGCGCTGAGTTCCCGCGCTTTGACTGAAACCTCCTTGTGGTGGTCTGACGTTGACGGCGCTTTTGAGCCTTCCAAGTCGTCATTTATAGTCAAGTCGTCATGGATAGCCGCACCTCATAGCGAAACGACGCTTTCGATCGTGGGCAGCACCGGTTGCGCAATGATCATCTTGGCGGCTTGCATGCTCGCTGTGGATGCGCTCCCGCGTCTGCGAAAGCTGGTCTGGCCAATAATCGCAGTCGGCTCGATGTCTTTGACGGCCTATGTGCTGCACATTGCGGGAATAGCCTATCTTATGAAGATAAACATTTTCAAAGACGAGAGCCTGTCCACGCTCTTTGGCTTCGTTGTGGTTATCAGCACTTTTGCGGTGCTTTGGCTGCGCATCTTCCAGCGAGGACCGATGGAAGTGCTGATGGGTAGGGTCGCAGATCTCGCGCGTCACATCCGCTGAGCACCGCCGCGCCCCGGCCTCCCGATCACATTACGGACAAGGTGGGGCTTTGTCCAAAGCTTGTTCGCGGCAGGGGAGGGTACTTCCTCCCAGCCTGCCGCCTTGTTGATGGAAGCTAAAACGGTCGCGCAGGCGCTAGAGTTGCATCGGCATAATCAGCTTAAACTCGCGAAGTTAAACCCGCGGTTGGTCTATCTCGGCCCGCCTCACCTGAAAGGCTAAGGTATCCGTTTCGGTCAAGGGTTTTAGGGGCCATTTTCGCTGCGCCTTGAGGAGAGCGTTTGCTAGGATGAGGAGCTTTCGCAACAAGATGATGACCTTTGCGGGTTTGCCTGCCGCCTTTAGCGCCTGGTATTTTGCCTTGAGGTCGGGGTTGAAGCGCAGGGCGAAGGGCCGGGCATGTAGAGGGCCTGGCGAACATTGGCCCGGCCGCCCCGGATGAAGGCGCGGCCGCTCCATTTTGCCGAGGCCGGCGAGGCTTGCGGCCTTTGGTTCCGAGTTCCGGCATGTCGATGGTGAGTGTGCAGGCGGTGGCATCCGATGCGCCATATGCTGGTCAGGATTTCGCGGCGCTGGACAGCGTCGGGATCGGCTTTCATGAGGGTAAGCATCGTCTGATCGATATCGCTGAGTTCACGTGGATCTGCTTCCAGCCACTCGTTGTTGTGGCGCCTGAGCAAGGCAAGCGGTCAAGGTCTGGCTCTGGTGCTGGCTGCGGTGCGATCCCCGCACGGGCCAGGTGCCGATCGTGTCGACGATCCACCTCGCCGCGACCAGAGAGCTGCTACTCTCTTCCGCTGTTCATTCTGGCCTCTTCGCAATGAATGTCATAAAATCACCTGTCGCAATTAATGGTTTTTGATTTGGCTCCTACAGCTGGCAGATATCGCCGAGAGTTCCGCAGAGAGCGTCGAAAGTTTTGGCCGCCTTCTTCCGCAGCCGCGCCTTGAGTTTTGAGCAGACCTGTCTTGATCGGGTTGAGATCGGGCGAGCATGGCGGCAGGATCAGGAGCCAGTGCCCCTTTGGCCAACCAGTGGGCGGCGCGTACCTTGCCGACAATCTGGGGTTCCGAACCCGACAGTTGGTTTTCAACCCGACAGTGGCCCGCCTCAGAGCAGGCTACCGCCCTTCGGAGCAGGCAGAAGCTAATCGAGGTTCGCGGGTTCCGGTTTGAATGTGCAGGTCGCTGCGCGCCTGATCTTTCGGTCTGGCGGCACATGACAAAAACTCTCATTTTGGCCGACGATACCCGGTCAGGAGCGGGTATCGCAGTCGAGAAGCGACCCGAGCACGTCCACAAGATGTGCCGAGTTTGCAAGGTGTGTCATTGTTTCTGTCAACGTTCGAGCGACAGCGCACGACGAAACGTCTGGCATACGCCTCGTCTGGCACGCGCCTCGCATATGTTGCAGTTGCTGCTGGAGATCAGGCGATCGAGTGGGCCTTGCAATTTTCCGATTTTGATGCGCCTAAAGTCTCGTGTACAAATCAGGCTGGCGTGAATGGCCTGCCTAAGTTGCGACTTATTACAAAGGAATGGATATGGCGACTGGAACGGTGAAGTGGTTCAACAGCACGAAGGGTTTTGGTTTTATTCAGCCTGACAACGGCGGTCAGGATGTCTTTGTCCACATTTCCGCTGTTGAACGAGCGGGCCTGTCGACCCTTAATGAGGGCCAGAAGATCAACTACGAGGTGGAACAGGATCGCCGCACGGGAAAGTCCTCTGCAGGCAGCCTCAGCAAGGCTGGCTAACGGTCCGGGAAAGCCTTGGCAAGGTTCGTCATCGCCGGAACGCATTGACGGCTCGAAACCCGGGCCGGAGCATGCAAGTTAATGCCGCGGCAGGGATTGCTGGAGCCATCATGAATTACTCTGGAAATGAGGCTCTTGGACGGGAAAGGCGGGGCTCATCCCCGCCCTTTGATTCCGCGCAGATTGGGCCAACGGCTGCTGCGCGTCCGAACGACTGTTGATACGGATTTAGGCTGCGACCTTCTTGCGGGTCCGTTTCGCCGGCGCCGTGGCTGGGGCTTCCGGCTCTTTCGGTTTGCGGCCGAGTCCCATGGTCTTGGCCAAGGCGGAGCGCGCAGCGGCGTAATTCGGCGCCACCATGGGATAATCCGACGGCAGACCCCATTTGGCGCGATATTCGTCTGGGGTCAGACCATAGTGCGTCGCCAGATGGCGCTTTAGCGATTTGAATTTCTTGCCGTCTTCAAGGCTAATGATGTAGTCCGGTTCGATCGACTTTTTGATCGGGACAGCAGGTTTTTTTACAGGCACAGGCTCTTCTGCCGGTATGAGTCCAGCCGTGCCGTTTAGAGCCCCGTGCACTTGGGCGATCAGGGCAGGAAGCTCCCCCGCCGGGACGGGGTTGTTGGAGACGTAGGCTGATACAACATCGGCAGTGAGCTCGATGAGGATGTCGGTCTTGTGGGGTTCTTCTGTCATAAACTTCTCCGGGCAGCTTGAAACACAGTTGGGCGAAGTGTCGCTTCATAGTGGCGGTTGCCGCTGAAAGCAAATGGATCGACGGGTGCGCTGCTCCTCCACCATTGAAGTCTCGGCGACGCATCCCGTCATCGTCCATCGCTAAAGGCAGCGTATTGAATTATGGGAGCGGTCGCGCCCGCCCCACCATAGCGATACAGCAAGACAATCAAAAAAGCCGGTCTTTGCTTGGCCCCAAATCTTTTCTCCTTTCGTGAACGCTGAGCTGCCAAGCTGCTACAGTTCACCTCGCGGGGCAACCGTGCACAACACAGGAGTTGCCCGAGCGATACATTCTTCACTTGCCGCTTATCAGCGCTGGTGATTGCACTTTGCAGCCTGCCTCCGGACCCGCAGCGCTCACGCTGTTGGTTTTGCGCCTGCAGGCGTCGGAAGTCGGATCGCCGCAGCTAATTTCCTCAGGCGGACGAATTCAACAAATCGATTGTTTGGATCGAAGGCATCCACACCATCGATGCCTCTAGAATATGATCCAGCTACAATCACCGTGCTGTAATGGCAGGGACGGCCAGCACAAGCGCGACACGATCCGGCGGGTCCATCGCTGCGTTACGTATTCATGGCTACTGCATCGGGCGCTCGGTCGACCGCCTTAAGCCAGGTCGCCGCATTGCGAGACGGTGACCGGCGAGGGAGAGGGCGCTCTGGCAACGAAGCGAGGCGGGTGGCCTTGCGGGTGGCCGCGTGATGTCATCCGGCTCTCCTGCCGATCTCTGCCGGCCAGATCTGGAGCAACTGTTTTGCATAGATATGGCTCTCTTCAGGGGGCCATCTATGATGGGAGCCGAGCGCGTGTTCGAGCCGGGGAACAGGCTGCGCATGCACTGTGCCCACCTATTGCGATCGTGCTAACCTTGGTTGTTCGGACTTGCCGTTAAAGGCAAGCGACAGATTGAAGTTATGCTGCACCATCTGATTGCCTGGCTCGTTTTCGAGAGCTCGCCGATACAGGGCCTGTGCCGCGTCATGCCGCCCCTCAATGTCCAAAATCACGCCCTTCGCATTCAATGCACGTACGTTTCCTGGGGCTGCAACCAAGACGCTGTCGAGCACCTCAACCGCTTCGTGCGGGCGCTTCTGGCCCACCAAGGCATTTGTAAGTCGTATCGCCGCATCAACATTGTCCGGGTGCTGCTTCACCTCATCCCGCAAAGCCCGCTCTTGAACATCCTGACCAACTTCGCGCAAAATGCGTTCGCGCATAGCCGGATCGATTTGATCGGCGCTGAGCAACTCGGGGGAAGATGTCTCCTGCACGGAAAGAGCCGGCTTTTGCCAGCTGGCGCAACCGCCCAAAGGCAGAATGGCGAGTACGGCAAAAAGAAGTGAGTTCCGGCGCAGAAACATAGGCGATGGAGAAACTGTATTACTATTCATGTTATCTCTCAGTTATCGGGGAGGCGCGTGGCGTTCAGTTAGGAAAGGTGGGACTACTCTAACAATCCGCTGTTCGATCCGTGCGGGAGTGTGACGGATCCTGCGGGGCGAATTGTAAAGTCGGAGGCGAGGTCTTGATAAGACAGCACGGCGAGATCAACCCCGTTTCGCGTCAGAAAGCCGCGGACGAAACGTCGGACATCCATCGACGTCAACAGAATAGGGCGGGTTTGACCCGGTTCTGCGTTCGAAAGGACCTGACGTATCTGTGATAGCATCGCTTCGCTTTGCCGATCCTCCAGTGCGAGATAGGGGCCTGCATCCGAATCTCGAACCGCGCCACGCATCACATCCTCGCTCTCGCGCTCGACGACCAGGGCGGACACGATGCCCTCCGTGTTGGCATGGCGGTGGCAGATCTGTCGCTTCAAACCAGAACGGACATATTCCGTCAGCAGGGCAACGTTCTGCTCACGCTCGCTCCATTCGGCCAATGCCTCCAACACGAGACGGGTGTGGCGGATTGGGATACCTTCCTCCAGGAGGCGGCGCAGAACATCGGCAATCCGAGGAATCGGCGTCGTGCGTAGCACCTCTTTCACAAGCTCAGAATATTCCTGCTCCATTCGGCCCAGGAAATGTCGGGTCTCTTGGATGCCCACCAATCGCGGTGCGTAGCGGGTCAACGCTGCATGGACGCGCAAGGCGAGGAGTTCGCCGGGAGCCCTATGCTCCGTGCCGGCGCCCGTAAGGGCCTTTGCAGGGGTATGTTCAACCGGGAGTCTGTCCGTTTTCGGCTCACGTCTAAGGGGGACACCGCTCGAGTCGACGTGCGCTACATCGGCTCGGAGCGCCATCTGGTTTGGATCTAAGGCGTCCTGTTCGACTGGCACGCCCTCGACATCAATTCGGAATTGCGATTCAGGCAGCTGCTCGTCAACCAAGACAGGGATGCGAGGAACGATAATGCCCAGATCGGCTGTGACCAGGAGCGAAACGCGCCCAATATGTTTTTGCAATTCGGCTTGATCGACCGCCTGCATAAGATCTGGCGCTAGAAAAAATGCGATCGGGAATTCCTTCGCAGGCGCGGCTTGCTTAGGCTCCGCTGCAGTTCCACCTTTCGCATCGGCAGTGCCGGCGCCCAGCACATCAGCCTTGACAATGCTTACCGCAGCGAACACTGCGGCCAGCATCAGAAAGACGGGGAGGGGAAACCCAGGAACGAACCCCATTACAACCAGGACGCCGGCCGCCAGTCGCAAGGCTCGAGTGCTGGCCGTGAGCTGACTGACCATTTCTGTACCGAGGTTGATCCTCGCCGTCCCAGTCACACGGGTGACGATGGTCGCCGCAGTAATGGAGAGCAGAAGGGCCGGAATCTGCGATATCAATGCATCGCCTATCGTCAGCAGAGTGTAGTGATGCAGTACCTCGCCGAAGGACATGCCCTTGGAGAGCAGGCCGATCGAAATTCCACCCAGCATGTTGATGCAGATAACCACCAGCCCGGCGATGGAATCGCCCTTCACAAATTTCATCGCGCCGTCCATCGCGCCATAGAGTTGGCTTTCCTTCTCCAATTCGGCGCGCCGCCGGCGGGATTCGTTGGCATCGATGTGGCCGTTGCGTAGCTCTGCGTCGACCGCCATTTGCTTGCCCGGCAGAGCATCCAGCGTGAAACGCGCCGCCACTTCTGCCACCCGTTCGGCACCCTTCGCGAGGACCATGAATTGCACCATGGTGACGACCAGAAATATGACGAAACCCACCACGATATTGCCTGAAATGACGAAATCGCCAAAAGTATGAATAATGCTGCCGGCCTCCCCCTCGGCCAGGATCAGTCGCGTCGTTGCGACCGTGAGCGCGAGACGGAATACAGTGGAAATCAAAATAACGCCGGGCAAAGAGGAAAAATCAAGTGGAGTACTGACATACAGGGCAACCATCATCAGCAGTATGGCCAACCCCATATTGAATCCTATCAGGGCGTCGACCACCACGACCGGGATAGGCATGACCATCATCGCGACAGCCAGAAGCAGCATCAACGCAACCATTAAATCCGGGCTGGCCGGCGCACGCTTGATGAAGTCACGCAGGACGTTGGCCATCGAGACACCTTTGCAATCGGTTGAGACTTACTCTGCTGTTACGCCATGAAACGTGGCTTTCGAACTCCGAAGGCGCCTCAGCCTTGGCCAGCGCGTGACCCTGCATGAGAGCCACAAGCAGGCGCGAAATGGCTGGGCAGCAAATGTTTCCAACGCAGCCAGCTTGTCAGCACCGAGCGCGACAGGATGTTTGGCTGGCCATAGAGTGCTGCTTGATGGGGCCTGCGAGCTTTCAATATTGGAGAGCAGCAATGCGGCCATTCCTGCTCAGCAGCACACGGCTGTCCTCAATACGTTCGACCACCCATCCATCAGCCAAAATGGCGCCGACAAAATACTTCTCGCTGTCGATGACAATATATGGTTGGACCCCATGCCACACAGCTTCGACCGCGATTGCGGATGGCGCCTTCTCCTCTTTGATGAGCACTCCGTTCACCAGTGTTAGAGTACCCTTGGTGCGACGATCGAACGATTGCTGAAGCTTCTGCCAACTGATGACCGATTCAGACGTGACGGTGCCTTCGGCGGTCACAACACCCTTTGCCGACCCAATCTTGACGTCGAGAAGACCCGCTCGATCGACTTCCTCCTGCAGCTCTTGGGCCGCTGCCTCCGTAAGTTCATTGTCAGCGCGGTGACTGATCGTTCTGGACGCGACTTCAGCCCGAAGTGAATTGGGGCTCGATCCACTTGCATTGCCAAGATAGGAGATCGTGCCTGAAAGCGCGCCGATCCCGAGTGAGCTGATTATGACCATGGCGAGCACACCGATCGGTAGGCGCGGTATGCCGGTCGAACCAGGCGGCTCTGCATCCTGCACGGACAAAGCAATGGACATCTCGCCTACGAGCAGGACGACAGGAAGGGGCACAACAACGGACTGGCCTGCGGCGATATTCCGGTTGCCCTCGATACTGAGTCCGGGTGCAAGCGCCTCCAGTTCGATCGACTTGCCAAGAAGAGTTACACGAAGGTGATGCGGTGCCAGTCCCTGCTCGACAAAGACCAAATCGGCATCGAAGCCGCTGCCGATTAAACACTTTTGAAGATCCGTCTTGCCGGTCAGACCGCAATAGTGCCCCGAACGCACTTCGAAACGGAGGGAAACGGCGTCATCCACAGAGCATCTCTCAAACAGGATAGAAGCCGCATGGCAATTGCCATGCGGCTCATTTCGGGACTACGTCGCGTCAATAAGGAGACGCGCTAGGGGGCAGTCTAAAACCCGCTTCCGACATTACGAAACGCGTTCGTCGGCGGCCTTCTTGATGGTCTGGAGATTGGTCGTTAGAGTGCGCAACTGGACACTCCTTTTCGTCGCCTCCAAGCTAACATTGGTTAGTTCCTGCACTTGCGCCTGAAAAGCAGTAGCATCAGCTCCGCTTGTATTGCCGGGAGTGCCACTGTTAGTTTTATCGGTATTGCCGGCGCTACTGGTATTGGTATTGCCTGATTTTTTATTATTATCAACTGCAGCCATGATCATTCCTTTTTCTGTTGGAGTTGTGCCGTCAATAACGGCCTGTATGACCTCACGCCGGATTTCCCGCGTCAGGCATCTTCTGTGTCATCCAAAGCTTCATCGGCCTCAGCCATCGCATCGTTCGCGAATTGGAACGCGAACGATCGCAGGATACTTTGGAAGGCTTCACTTTGTGCTGCAGACTGTGAGTTGTCTTGAAGTTGATCATTTGAAACGGTCCGGTTATCCGCCCGATCGTTCCCGCCAGCTGCCTTGCCATCATTCCCACCAGCTGGCTTGCCATCATTGCCATCAGCCGGCTTGCCATCACCAGAATGCTCGGATTTCGAATCCCCATGGCCCTTTCGGATCAAGGAAGTCCCGAGGTTGCCAACTCCACTCCCAATTGCTGCTATCATCAGGTACTCCGGCATTTGCCATTGGCGGCGACGTGTTAAAGGTTAGCCTCGATCAAGCTAAGGGCGGGAGCTTTCGAGAACCTGACGGCTTTTGACAAAAACCGGCCAGCGCAAAAACGTATGCTCTGCAGGATGTTGCTCTCGCATCGAACAGTCGACCACGATCTCGGCTGTTCGGCCAATCCCGCCGTCCACGCATGCCGCGACCGAATGGCAGCCGCAGCAGCTCGTTTGCATCCTCGATGCTGTGGTGTCGAACAGGAGACACGGTCCACGTGCTGCATGACCGCAATGACCGTATTCTTGCTGGCTCCACGGGCGCACGCAACGAGCAGGAACTCGGTCTTTGCATCACCATTCTCTCGCCTGCACATCACGGCCCGGCGCGGTGAGCTCATTGGCTTCGAGAAGGTCGGCGACCGTACGAACATGGGATGGTCTGCCGGCTTTGGGAGGCCGGTGCGGATCCTCTTCTCACCATATCGAAAGCTTGAAGCGGTCGGATTTTCTTGCCCTGTTCGTGAGAACTCCCATCGTCAGCTAATCGTCAGCCAAGCGGTCTATCTAGGCCGGCCGTGCCTGACCTTCGGATCCAAAGGTCCCGTCTCGACACTTTTTGTAACTATAGATCGAAATGGTCCGCGTGATACGCAACGCACACGCTTCTCTGAAGCAAATGTGTGACTTTGTCGGTGGCGAACGAGAGGAGTGACGCATCAATAAAATCGTCAGGCACGTGTCTAGGAAGGGGAGCTAGCCGAGTTGGTCTGATTTCATTCGCTGTTCCTGGAAATCGGCGGACTGAAGCGCTGATAATCTCAGGACATCGATGGCAACGTTGCGAAAGTCCTGTGAGCTCGGGCCAATCTTGGCCTGCTACTGAGAAGCACTTTGGCGGGAACATTACGCCGTCGCGGGTCTGGCTGACCGTGACGTTAACCGAAAGATGCCGCTGGTCTCGTCAGCCGCCAGCACAATAGCAGCACATTCTCGCCTACTACGGAGACGCAATATGAAGGGCATTGGCCGACCACGGAAATCGCAGGCTGAAACTGGAGCCAGCCGCGCGGGGCGGGCGAGCAGTTCCCTTTCGCAATCAAGTCTTGCTGCGGGAGAAGGTGGACAGTCATTCGATTCCGTTGTGGAGCAGATGCGCTCTGGGGACGCCGATAGGAGGCCCTCCTCCCTTCCAGTTGCGCGCGGTCCAGGCGATGCCCGCGAAAGTCTGCCAGGCGCCTCGATTGGCGAAGATCAAATCCTGAACACACCGCCACGTGGAGCCGCTGCGCCACCACGCGGAACCGTAGCGCCACGTGGCGCAGCCGCAAGGCGGCGCGGTTCTCCCTCCATGTCTGAGGGCGAAGCCATGGCGCCGGTCGGTAGCCAACTATCAACCGCGCAGGTGGAAGGCACCAGCTCATCGTCAAATAAAGATATCAGTCCGACACAGCTCAGAATGAACAGTCTTGTTCAACAACTGACTGATTGCGAGGCTGCGGCCAGGAAAACCGACGTCCCCGAGGAGGCGGTGGAGCTGATCAGTGGGGTCGTCGATGCAGCCTCAGCAATTCTGGAGTACCGCGCTAGCCTGCCTGCGGCTGAGGCGCAGACAATTATGCCAGACGACAAGGTGCGTAGATGTTGCCAGATCGTGTGCGACGCCGCGAATGAAGTAGACAAACTTGGCCTGTCGACGATCACGAAATTGGACAAAAAGACCAAGAAAGCGGCAGGTATGGTCGATAAACTCTACTCCTACTCCCAGGCGGACCGGCAGGAGCTGTTGATTTTAAATGTGGAGAACCACCATACGGCGGCAATTAAGTGGTGGGAAAAAAAGGCATGGCGCTCCGAACGGCAGCGATCCGCCTGCGCTGCCACCGCTAGCCTATCCAGTGGAACGCCCGTGATGCGGGAAGCCGAGCGGTGCGCACTGCGGCTGCGTGCCGGCTCGGTACTGAGTGTCAGGATCTGGCTGGTCCGTGAGCGGATCGGTCTTGCGCGGGCCAAGATTGAACTGCGGGCGAGCAGGTTCGAGCCAGATTTGAAGGAACTCCTCGTCGGTCGAAATGGAGTGGTGCAGCTGATGGCAAGCGCCGCTCAAGAAGCTCTTCGCGCCCTCTCTTTGGCGAAGGGCATAATGGATGATGGCAAAACACTCAACGCTCATGATTGCGCGGTTGTAGAAAAAATCATGGAGCGGCTTTCGGATTTTGGATTGGCGTTGCACGAGGTGCATACCAAGCTAAGCCATACCTACCCAGATGCCGGCCTCCCATTGAAACTGTTCGAACGGATCGTGGACGATGCATGGATCACTGCGCACGATGCCATGCACTTGTTGAACCTGCAGTCTCCGCCGTCAGCCATCATGGCGCCACAGGCCCAGGCGGGCGCTGCGATGCCGGCCAGGGCAGGCGCTGCGATACCGGCTGACACTGCTGGTACGGCTGCAGTGTCAGAAGGCACTACAGCGCGAAGGAAAGGGAAGTCAAAGCATAAGTCGGCAGCTCGCGCCGGGACTTCTGCCGCCGGGCAGCCATCAACACCAGTCGCTGCGAACGCCGGCACAGTGCCAGCAGCCAAGGTTCTCGCGCGCTCGGATCAAGTTGCGAGTACACAGGTGAGAGCGCAAGAGGTGGCTGCGAGTTCGTCGGGGGCAGGCTCGACAATCGGGGGCGCCGCGTTGTCAATGGAGGTATTGACGGAGCGGCTCAAACGATTGGACGAACTTTTGCAGTTCGATCTGGCCGGTCAGCAAAGCGTCGTCTCCCAAGTGCGCCAGATGAAGCCTGAGGAGGCCGGTAAGGTCGTGGACGATGTGGCCCAGTACCTGCGAGCCCAGGCCATTGAGATGCAAACCTGTCTCGCCGGGTTGCAGGGGCGTAATGTACGCCTGCTACTCACCTCCACCCAGCTACCCAAAGTGCACGAACGCACAGACCAGCTCAAAGGGTTGCTGAACATGGTGCTGGGACAGGCCAACGCATTGAATGAAGGAAAAGCCGGCATTACGACTGATTGCATGAAGACCTACGCATTTCCGGCGCAAAAATACCTGGAACATTTGTGCAATGCCGACGAATTGATGCCGCCGGAGGCACCGGTCGCGCTGCGTGGCGAGCCAGGAAAGCTGTTTGAGATGAAGCTGCAGCCCAAGATGCTGGTCAATGGTGCGATGCCGAGCCCGATGTGGGTGCACATCCACACGAGTCGCCCCGTCATGGCCAGAAACTTGGAAGGGCTGGCTGATTCCGAATTCACCGCTTGCCACGTTAAATCCAACGAACAGCGCGGCTACAATCGAGAGCGAGAGGAAGCCGATGCTAGGTCCGGTCGCGAGAAGGTCATAATTCATCGCGGCAAACTCACCCCCGCTTTCTGTAAGTCCTTGTTGACCTCAGGGCTTGGCCGCCAACCACGCCATTCGCGTGCCGAGCTCCCGTCGGCGCAGGCTGCATGACAGGGCACTCAGAATGCGGCCGGCCACGCTGTGAGTCAGCGAGCATTTCTCCTGGCCAAACCGCGAATGCCGCTGCGCGAGTTGCGGTCCGGCGATTGGAGTCGATCGGCTACCGTCAGGGCCGATTTGCGATGTCGCGTTACCGGCTGTTGACGTGGCGGCGTATCTTGCCTCCCATCCAACTTATCGCCGAGATCGCGCCGCCAAGATCGAGGCGGAAGGTCTTCCTGCGAGCGCGGAGCAGGCATAGCCGATCCGATCGGGATCGGCGCATCGCAACGACCCAACGGTGTGGTGGAGAAAATTGGATTCGGGAGAGCTCGGTTCCAAGAGGCGGAGTTCCGGCCCGAATACAATCCGCTCGCAAGCACCCACGATGCGCATCCGCAGTTTATTGTCTGGGAGATGGGCTGGATTGCTCGGCGGCGCTGGCGCTAAGGCGGGGCTGTCGCCGGACAATTAGCATTCACTGCCAACAGCCTTGCAACCGTCACCAGTTGCAAGGCTCGGCGGCGGGTCGACAAATCACATGAAATCGTCGTCGGACCCGCTATCGCTGCTGTCGCTATCCTCGGTTTTGTGGAGATAGAGTGGAGGTTTGCCTGCACGCTGCCACTCACCGGCACTGTTCTTCGTCCATTTGTCGGGATGCTGCGTAGGGTCAAGCACCAGGTCGCCATGATCCACTTCAACAAACCCCATCGTCTGCGCGCGCGCTTGTGCTTCCGGATTAGCCGCACGCCAATTCAGCAACGGTCGGTCGCCGTCTATCCGAAGTTGATGCTCCAGCAGAATATCGCCCGCATTTTCGACGAGCGGATGGGCGACTTGAAGATCCACTATGGAAGTGACCTCAGTTCGACCAGGAAATTGTTCCCGCCAACTTTCCGATTCGAACTCGTTCATGCTGAATCCGCCTTCCATTCTCAGCAGTCCGGCACTCCGGTCTCCCAATTGGTAACTGAAATATCGCGCGTGCTCCGTATCTCGACGGATGCCATATTGCTGAGCAACGTCCGCGGTGCGCCTGGCTCGTGACGATACGAACTCCGAATACTCTTGAGGATTGTCGGCGATGTGCGTGATTTCATCACCATGAAATTGCCTCACCTGTCTCCTGAAGGAAGTCCTGTTGATCTCCACCACAGGAGGTCGGGAATTGAGGGAGTATGCTTGGGGAGCCGCCGATGATGAGGCGCCGCTACCTTCCGATCCGGATAAGTGCATTCGGGCAAATGTGTCCGCGAACCCTTCGCTTCCTGCATCCGATTGCTCGCCGGCATTATGCGCGCGGTAACTATCGGATGAGCCACCAATTCGACCATACATGACGATTCGTACTCCTATGTTTCGCAACCGAGCTCAAGTTAGCACGGCTGTTCAACATAGGGCGCTTAGTTGACGACTAGCTGACGAGGGCATTCCAACGGCTGCACCAATCAAATCCGCACTGCCGGCCTCAAAACCTCGGACTGCGCCACGCACCGGCCAGCAGAGGCTGCAAGGTCATGCCCGGAGGACTTGCCGTAGTTGCTGGGTGGCAGATCCGAGGGGAGTGATTGCCCCAGGCCCGCGGTTGCGCGGTTGGCCTGACAGAGACACTGGGGCACGGATGGCCAGCCGACATTTGCCACTAGCATGGAGCCAGGTCAGTTTTGAACTGGGCAGTCGTGGACTTCCATGACTAGGCCAAGCCTGCGGCAAAGAATGCTTTCGCGACAGGCTGGAAATATTGCATAGGAACCGCGTGGCCGAGTTTTGTAGTGCCTATCAGCTGACGCGCTAAGACATGGTCATGGACGATCGTCAGGCGTAGTGCCCGCGCCTCGCTCAACACATGTGAAACGCGCTCACCTTCGGCACGGCAAACTAAGAACGGCACCCCGGTTTCACCGCGAACGTAACGCAGACCGATCAGGACCGCCCTTCCTGTTAAGACCAGCGTGGCGCGATGCACGCCAAGCGCAGGCTCGTCGGCCGCCTCCTCGCGGATGCGACGCTGTTCACCTTTCAACTCTGGCGCTCCTTGCTGATCCTTCGACTCGCGCGTCACTTCGGTATTGGTCATGCGCATTTCGCGCAGATACAACGCGCGCTGGAGCAGAAGATCGATCAGTCCGCCGACCAGCAGTGCGCCGGCGCCAATTCCCATCAGCAATTTTGTCTCCATAAAGATGAGGCCAACACAGCCCATGCCGCAGATCGGCAGAGGGACCATTGTCTTCCACATCCCGAGAAGGACAATGGAAAAGGTTGCGCTGAGAACCAATACCTTGAACATGGTCTTGCAGACTTCGACCATGGAACGAGCAGACCCCAAGCGCTTCAGCCCTTCAAAGGGGTCAATTTTCTTAAAGCTGAGCTTCATCGGCTCCAGAGAGAAGACAAATCCACCATTGGCTAGCAGGCTGGCCAAAATCACCGCGGCGACAAGGGTTCCAAGCAGCGGGCCAACAGCCGCGACTGTGAGTTGGACGAGCACAACCAATGCCTGCGGCACCGCGGTATCGAAAGGTAGGCTCTGCAACTTGGTGGCTAATAGGAGCGCTTCCCGGCATTTGTCCTCGATCACGCTGCCTCTTAGCCAAAGGTAGCCGAGCCCAGCGCAAGTCCCGACCGCGCGGACGAAATCGGAGCTACGTGGCAGCTGTCCTTTTTTGCGCGCTTCACTTAACTTCTTCGGGCTGGCGGCGTGTGTCTTCTCTTCACTTGTGTCGCTCATGGCAGCAATTTGTCGAACCACTCCAGCACGCCGTTGGCACGTGTGACCTCCAGTTTCATGCTCTCCACCAGATAGGCAGCGTAGGTGACCATGAGAACTGGAAAGACAATGTTCTTGATTGCCGGAGACAGTTGGCTCGCCTTAAATTGCGGGGCAAAGCGACGCAGCAGCATCATCGATATATCAATCAGTATCAGGAAGAACACGACAGGCCCCGAAACCAATAATGCCGTGCGCATTATGCTGTCGAGAAGCCCCAACAACTCCATTGCTCCTGGCCCGCTCAGTGTCGGGTGAAACTGATACACCGGCCAGATCAAGTAGCTGCGGTACAGGACACTGATCAAAGTTTCCAGGCCTCCTGATCCGACGAATATGGCAATCGCAGTGATCCCCAGAAAAACGCCCATCGCGGAAGCCTGACTGTTCGTCGCGGGATCGGCCGAAGCGGTCGGGCTGCTGATGCCGCGTTGGTTGTCGATAAGCTCCCCGGCAGCCTGAAGGCCCCAAAGCGGAATGCCAAGAAAAGTGCCAAGGAGTACACCGACAAAAACTTCCTTGAATCCGAGCAGGGTTAGCTGGATCAGGCGCGTATCAGGATCCAGCGCCGGCAATCCGCCGCTGACGTGTGCCAGGCATGGTAGTGCGAAGCCAACAGCCAAACAGCCCCGGATCAGCCCACTGATCTGCGAGCGTGTGAATACGGGAAAGATCAGCATGATGCCCATCGCGCGGGCTGCCCCAAGACCTGCCGCAACGACGAGTTCGAAAGCCGTCTGGATCAGAATTTGAATATCGGCCGATGGCGCGTCCATGGGGCGGACTAGTAGCTAAGTGTCATTGCGGGAAACTCGGTGAAGATCTGATCGGCTAGCTCTATGAGCGGGGCGCTTAGCACAGGAGCAAACAGCCCAATCACCGCGACAACGACCAGAAGCTTCACGGTGAGCGGCAAGCTTTCATCCTGGATCTGCGTCGCCGCCTGGAGGATGCCGATGACGAGGCCGACAACCACTGATGCAATGAGCGGCGGTAGAATCCAGATCATGAAAACCACCAGTGATTGGCTCATAAGAGTAATGATGCTGGATTCAGTGATGATCAGCCTCCCGGTAACGTATAACTCAGCACAAGCCCATGCATCAATTTTGACCAACCATCAATGGCAACAAACAAGAAGATCTTGAACGGAACAGATATAACAGTTGGTGAGACCATCGACATACCCATTGCCATCAAGATAGTTGTCACTATCAGATCTATAACAATAAAAGGCAGATAAAGTAGAAATCCTATCTCAAATCCGCGCTTCAATTCTGATAGCAAGAAAGATGGTACAAGTATTGCAAAGTCATCAGGCGTGGCTGCAGCGTGCATTTCCTCTGGCCAGACCTTTTCTGTCGAAGATAGGAAAAATCGCCGCTGCTCTTCATTTGTGAATTTCTTGAGATGCTCGCGCAAGGGCTCACTTCCGGCTTTAGCGGCGCTTACCCAGTCGTCGAATGTCTGATAGTGGAGCTTGGGATCCGACATGCGGTCATAGGTCTGCTCAGCAACGGGCGCACTAACGAACATAGTGAGGATCATCGCCGCGGCGTACAGCACCACATTGGGTGGTATGGTCTGGGTCCCGAGCGCATTGCGGACGAGGAAAAGAACAATTGATACCTTTACAAAGGCCGTTGTCGTGGCAACTGCTAAAACCAGCAGACCGAGTCCGGCGGTAACCGCAAGAAGCGCCAGGATTGTCGGCTGAGCTTCACTCATTGCATGCAAACCCGCCACGGAGCCTGATGCCCAGCTCTTCTCCGATGCGGACAATGTCGCCACGCCCGATACGCTGACCATTGGCCACTATGTCGACCGGGCCGTCGATCGGCCATCCAAGTTCAAAAATATGCCCTTCGCCGGCACTTCTTAATTCCCCAAGAGAAATAGGCCAGCGGCCGCATTCAAAGACAAGCACGATCTCGACATCGTCGAGATCCTTAGTAAGCTCCAGTTGCGATCCGGGTTGTGTCATATGCGCACTCTCCAAAGGACACGGTCGCGGGCGGAAAGGCCCCCGCAAGATTAATTCATCGCCGTCAAGATCCGCCTCGGCGCACAACTGGCCGACAGCTAGGGTGATCTGGCCGCGGCCGAACGGCGCAATATCGGGCAACAATGCATCACCGACACATGCGCTTCGAAGAAGCGCCGCAGGAAGGCGAAGCGTGCCGACCTCTCCTGCAACAATGAGCGGGAGCTCTGGAGGCAGCCCGCCCAGCTGCCGCGGCAACTGGGCAAGCAGTTCGCCTAGCGCGCGAAACGCAGGCGGTACTAAGCCGTCAAGTGGCGTGAACAGGAATAGACGGCCCTTGCCCTTGACCGCGCCGAAAATGATGTCGAGTTCAAGATGAGGAGCCAGCATCGTGGCTTCGCATACCCGCACGAGTTGCACGTTCAGACGCGTCGTCTCCTCCAGTCGAGTGACAAGCGGCTCCAGAGCGAGTTCGAGAATTAGCGAAGCAGTTGGCTCGGAAGGGAAGGCCAAGCCGTTCTGCACTGTCGTGATGAACTCCTCTACGAGCGGGCGCGACAGTGACAAGATGACCGTTTCGGCTCCCACTCTCCAGACGCAGTCAAGCATCGGAATGGCAGCAGGTTCCTGCTGCCAGACAAGCCCTGCCGTTCGCACCGATAGCGGCACCTCGTTGATCCGGCTTTGAAACGGCGTGCGCGGCGCTGCTGTATCATTGAGCCACGAGACAACCGTGTGGGACAGTTTCAGAACTGGTTCGAACATGGCGGGTGTGACCGCAGCGCCTATCAAAGACTGCACGGTCGTGTCATTCGGACGACCTCTTGCGACCGTCGGATCCGGTTGCGCGGCATTTAGGCAAGCGACCCCCTCGCATATTTCAGCAGTATCTCATCGTCGGCCTCGATCTCGGCTGCGGCCTCCGAATGAGTCTCGACGGCGCGCCGCACGTCGTCCTCGATTTGTTGCCATTTGTCCCTTGCCGCCGAACATATGACCCATAGCTCCCTCGTCCTGGACGCCGCCATCTCAGCCTCCTCTTGAGCGATTTGGGTATCATCAAGCATCTGCCGTCTGGAATTGATCTCAGCGGCAAGTTGTTCAGTGTGAAGGCGGTGACGGTCGAGCGCTGCGCTAGACAAGTTGTCGAGTGACATCAGATGCTGATAGAGCGCTGCTTCTTTTCTTGAACAATGTTGCTGTATCATTGCAAGCTCCCTAGAGGCATTTTGTACGGCTGAGGCGGCCACATCGCGCTGGGCTTCCTTCTTGGACAGCTCGCCAAGGGCACGACGCTCTTGCATTTCCTTCAGAAGCCGTATACTCGAAGACTGAATCCAGTTTACGCGGTCAGACGCGACATCCATGCGACCGTCTCCTCGAAATCTGACGCGTCATCTTCGCTCTGGCGCAGAAACTCCCTCAGTTCGTCGATTGACGCGACAGCCCGGTCAGTCAGGGGATCTCCACCTGGCTTGTATTCGCCAACATTGATCAAGAACTCGGTCTCGGCATAGCGCGACAGGAGCTCGCGGAAAATGGATGCTGCCTTGCGATGTGTCCCCGAAACGACTGCATCCATGACGCGGCTGCGACTCTGCAGCACATCAATAGCGGGGAAATGCGATCGCGCCGCAATAGCGCGTGAGAGGATGACATGGCCATCGAGAATACCACGCGATTCCTCGGCGATTGGATCACCCGTGCCATCACCCTCTACAAGCACCGTATAGAAGGCCGTGATTGAGCCCCGCTCACCCATGCCGGCGCGCTCGAGCAGGCCTGGCAGCATGCCAAAAACGGAAGGAGGAAAGCCCCGTCGCGTCGGCGGCTCACCCGCAGCAAGGCCTATTTCGCGCATAGCGCGGCAGAAGCGCGTCAGCGAATCCAGCATGAGAGCAACGCGTAGGCCTTGATCGCGGAAATATTCCGCGAGCGCAGTCGCCATTGGAGCGCATTGCGCACGCTCTACCGCCGAGCGGTCGGATGTTTCAACCACGACGACCGTACGGAGAAGGCCCTCTTCACCAAGATTCCTTTCGATGAATTCACGAACTTCCCGTCCACGTTCGCCTATGAGCGCCACTATGACGACGTCAGCGGCGGCACCCTTTACGATCTGTGACAACAGCGTCGACTTGCCACCACCTGGCTCGCCATAAATCCCGATCCGCTGGCCCTCGCCGCACGTCAGCAGACCATCGAGGACACGGACCCCAAGCGGGAATGGCCGCTCAATCATGCGCCTCGTCATCGGATTGGGGGCTCTGCCATGCAGGGGCCGAGTTTCGACGGTCTTGATTTCGCCTTTGCCGTCCAATGGGCGGCAACGACTGTCGATCACGCGACCGAGCAAATCGCCGCCGACGGGCACCTCACGCATTCGGCCAGTGGCCACGACCTCTGCGCGGCTGGATAGGCCCACCAAGTCCCCGATCGGTGTCAGCAATACACCATCACCCGACAGGCCGATCACCTCGGCCTCGAGCGACAGCCCGGTTCGCGGGTCCTCTAGGAGGCAAAGTTCCCCAATACGAGTGTCTGGCAAGACGGCATGAACCAGTGTGCCGATAGCCCGCGTGATCCGACCGCGCACCGCACGCGTGTCAATTCGCTTGGCCGCAGCCCTCAAAGACGAGATTGCTGGAACGAGAGCTCGAGTGTGGGCGTCAGCGTTATGTTCTGGGACGGGCTTTCTCATAGCTCGCCTTTCTCACAGAGCGTCCCGAAACCAAGGCGCAGCGCGCGCATCTGGGCGTCAAGTCCAAGGTCAACATTGCCGTACTCGCTCCACAGCACGCAGCGTTGCGGCGACAATGTCGGGTCGGGCTCGATCCGCACCCTTGGTCGACCATCCTGGCCGTCGCATCGAGCAAACTCTCGTGCAAGCATGTCGACTTGCATGGGAGAAACATGAAGGCAAACGTCGGCGCCGCTGTATTGACACTCTATGGCGTGACGAACAGCCCTCACCAATAGCTCGCCCGGATCGAAAGCGCCGATAAGATCGCTCAATATTTCCATCACGAGCTGCGGCAATTCCTGCTCCAGAGCCGCCTTTCGTCGCGCGATTTCGGAGATTGTCTCCGCAATCAACCCTGCCATCTCCTCGGTGCCTGCATTCGAGCCCTCCATGTGGCCGCGCGCCCACGCCCGCTGGTAAACCGCGCGTGCCCAGTTTCGAACGCGCTGCCGATGCCGTTCTGCCGCGGCAAGGGCTTGCGCGGCGCTGTGCCAGGTTTCGAGCTCGCTCGCGGGTATCAGTGGTCCGACTGGACGCATCTGCGGCGCTATTGGCCCCTCGGAAAGTTCGACTGTCATTTCACCGGGGTCTCTGTCTCAAAATGAGCTACTACAAGTGAAAGCAATTGGCCGGCGGCGGTCCAATGCTCATGTGCTGGAGTCTCCGCGGCAGTCCCCTCGGGCAATCGAAGAAGCACGCGGTTACGCTCGGTCGCTGAACTGTCCTGGAGCCAAGCTCCAAGACATGCGTGTCCATCGTATTCGATTTGCTGAGCGAGTTTTTCTGGGTCCGAGATCAGTCTTTTGTCAACAGCATGCAGCAGGTGTCGGATTCCGAATGCGTGTGCATCCACGCCGATGCGTTTAACAAGGATGGCAAGCTCAGGCTGAGAGACAAACGCGACCAGCGAACGGGCATGCCAGATACTACCAGCAAGAAGGGTCGCTCGATATGGATCATGCCCGCGTAGAAGGTCCGGCCTGCAGCCGATGTGGTTCAGATCCACGTCATCGTTGCCCAGCAATTCTGCCAGCCTTGGATGCAGTCTGGAACACTTCTGCAACTTCACTAACGTTTCGGCCGATAACGCTGGATCAAGACGCGCCGCAAGACGGGTTGGATGGGCCGAAGCCGCAAGCTCGCTCGCGCCCGGAAAGTGCGGACCATCAGGTCGGGCGGTCTGTATAGGCATTGGCAATGAGATGTCACCCACGTCCAATTGCAGGCATTCTTTTGCGAATGGCCTCGACAGCAGAAGCATCCCGGCGCCCCTCGACCTTGGAAACGCCGGTTGATTGCTTGCGCCGACGCGTAACAACGCCGATCAAGAGATAACAGGCCACGGCGAATACGGCTGCGGCAAAACCTGTTACGGTCGCCAGAAGTGGCGCAGGAAGAGGTAGTGATGCTTGTGGCAAAACAGCAGTCGGATCGGGCCGTTGCTCGTGTGCGGAACGTTCTACCGGCACCAAAACCACTTCCACCTTATCGTAGGACAGGCCTTCGATGCTGTCGGCTACAAGCATCTTTATCTTTGGCAGCAGAGCCGCGACATTTGTTTTTGCGTCGTGCCTGATAAACACCGAGGCCGAGGATGGCGTGGCACCGGCTCGCACAAGGTCGTTATGCGGCAGCACGACGTGAACACGTACAGAAAAAACGCCATCGATATCGCTGATCGTCCGCGACAACTCTTCGCTCAGGGCATACACGTAACGGGCACGCTCTTCGGTCGGCGAGGCAATCAGGCCTGATCCTTGGAATATCTCACCGAGGTTCTTGAAGGATTGGCGCGGCAGCCCCTTGGCGTTCAGAAGGTTGATTGAGAAGGCGAGCAGCTTTTCGTCAACCTGGATCGTGCTGGTTCCATCCTTGGCGACCACCCGGATCGCGGCGACCCCGTTGTCTTCAAGAAGTGCGAGCATTTCATTTGCCTCACGCTCTTGCAATTGCGTGTAGAGGTCGGCTTTGCAAGCAGTGAGGGCGACGAGAACTGGCAGCATGACAAGTCTAACCGACCGCCACCCTGACAGGCCACGCATGATTTCGCCCTCGGCCAAGCCAATCATGCGCGCGGTTCAGCCTTCCTTCAAAAGTTTATTCACGGATGATGTGACGCCGCTGACGCCTTTGGAGATAAGCGCCACCTGGGTGACGCCGTTGTAAACATCCCGAAGACCAGCCATCATCGTTTCGAAGTCTTGCCCTTGTTGGGGAATGCCCGAGATTCCGGTTCCCGCCTCACCTGGAACGGGAAGCTTCTGCGCCGGTCCCGGTAGAGCGCCCTTCGAAAGGGCTATGTCATGGTCGAGCGCGGGGAAGGAAACAGTGTTGTGTGGATATAGGGAGGAAATCGTCTGCAACACGCGATCGCCCATGCCGCTCGTCGGCGCAGCCGCGCGCTGAACATCCATCGCCGCAGCAACTGGCGCCGCACTCGCTGGCCCCGCGGCGGCATCGTTTTTCAGCGAGTCGGCTGCATGCCCTAAGGCGCGCTCAAACTGGGCCTGCTCGACAATCGACGGTGATCCGACCCTGGGGAGGCCAGCCGTTAGAGTGGCAGAGATCGACGTGACAGGCATCATCATGTAAGGACTCGGTTGCTCTCTCTGACCGGGCGAGCCCCGCCCATTCATCACCCGGTGTCGGCGCAACACTCCTAGGGGGGCAAGCTGACAACAAGCTGACTAACGGCGGCGTCATTTCGACAATCTAAAATCTCTTCGGCAATTTAGTCACTTGTGATGATTTCAGCGTTTGGTTTATCAGTGCGACATGCCGAGAACGCTTATCCAACCCGTCACCCTGCATGTTTTGAGACTTCTTTGTGCCGGGTTTTTTCTGTCCACCGGGATTCACCCGGCGCATGCAGTCCCGCTGTCCCTTCCGGCGACACCCTATAGATACACGGTTCTGGATCAGGAGCTCGCTGCAGCGTTGCAGGAATTCGGCAACAACCTGAATATCAGGGTCAACATCAGTCCTGCGGTGAAGGGGCGAATTCGCGGACGTATGCCTGATTTGCCACCGCGCGCGTTCCTCGACCGCTTGACGAACCTTTACGGTCTACAATGGTACTATGACGGCCTTGTGCTCTATGTGTCTGCTGCACAAGAATCGCAAACTCGAATGCTTTTGATGACGTCGATTCGCTTCGATGCGTTCAAGGGGGCTCTCGACAAGCTTGATATCTCCGACGAGCGCTATGTGGTCAAACCCGTGCCAGGCAATGGCCTCGTCTTCGTTTCCGGTCCACCGCGCTTCGTCGCACTCGTGGAGCAGACCTTTAACGGCTTGGTGGCGCAGGCGCAGGCGCAGACTCACATAGCGGCAACGCCAAAGGAATCAGTGCTGATCTTGTTTCGCGGCTCCTCCACTACGGTCGTTCGCGACGGACGACCGGATGCTTCTTATTCTTCTGACATCCCACAACAGGATAGCGTTGGCGGGAAGCCTGAGCTGGGCAAGAAATGAACATTGAGGATTTCCCGCAGCTCTGAAGAACATGACTGCGGCTACCCCTTTGTGAACTCTTCGCAAACTCGTCAGTTTCTCGAAAGCTAATCCGCTCATGATGAGTCCCGGCAGCTCTCGCGGTGACTCCGGCCATTGTGTTGGACCGAACCTTGGAGCCGGCCCGGAACACAGCAATTGAAGGCAGGGCAGGCGCATTCGTGACCTGCCGACGCTTGGAATTGTCGAATTTTGTGAAACGCAAGGGATCTTCTGTCGGGGTCTCTTGTGGGGATTTCAACGTCACGTCTGAGGATGCATAATGTCGGCCAGTAATCTTTCAACTTTCTACCGCTCAAATTCGCTACAGTCCGCAAGGGGTTGGCCGGGCCTGAAAGTTTCCCATTTTGCGACCCAGCATCAGCAAAGTGCATCGTGCTTCGAAGCGATGCTGTCCACTTGTGTGCTGGCAGACAAGCCCGGCTCTTTCGCGCAAGGGGATCTGCCAGCGTCGAATCTTGATTCGACAATGGATAAATTGCGGCAGGACCCTTTGGGCCATCTGGCACCGGATGTCTTGACATTGAATGGCTTGGAGCAACACCCACTGGATCTGCTGCCGCCAAATATGAGGGCGGCTCTCAAGGAGGACCAATCGCAACGCTCCAAGGCGACTGAAGCCCAACATCTGCTCGGCGTCACTCCGAAGATCGAGCCGGCTCCCAGGCCGAGCCCCGGAATCACGTGGAACGGTGGGTCGCTGACCACGGCTGAGTTGCAGATTGTTGCGGTACTCAACCGTCACAAGGACCAATGCCCGCTTACTTGGAAGTCGTTGACCGACAAAGCCAATGATCCCTCTACGCCACCGGATCTGAAAGCGGCGATCCAGGGACTGCAGCAGGATTCGGGACTTTTTTATGCGATTGGCTCGCAGGGCGACGGCCGCTGTGGAGGCAAGATCAACGCCAAGGACTTGGCCGGATTTTCAAACCACCACCCACAAGTTGCTGCATTTCAGGAAGCCCAAGCGCGAAGCTACGAGCAGAACTACATACCATCCGACGGCAGCGGAGGTTTGCAGCCTTCGGTCATGACCTTGAGCGATGCCTTGCGGGAGTTTTACCGGTACTCCGAAAATCTGTCCAAGGACCTGAGTCTGGATGAGTTCAAGAAAATGGTCGGCGGCGAATCGAAAAACGGCAAATTTCCGCCCCAGGTCATTGCGGCGGCGCAATATTTCCTCGATCACCCCGATGCTTGGAACCAGTTGTGCGGTGGCTCGAAAGGGAAGATGCACAAAGAGGATTTCCTGCAAGTCGCCTCATCGTCGATGAGCCTCACGCAAACTGAGCTGAATACGGTCGAGATGATCAAGGACCATCAGGACACGTTCTTTGGAAGCGGTGTTCTGACTCGCGACAAACTGGCGAAAATGAAAGACGACAAGAGCCTTGATCCGAAAGTGCGGGAAGCAGCCTCTCAGCTCCTTTCAGATCCTCTTTTGTTTGGCCTCCTGAACAATTCGATCACGGGCTATAAGACCCATCATAAATTCTTCGACTTTGGCGGCGGGCATACGGTTGATTCCGGCAATATCAGCAAAAAAGACTTTGCCCATTTTTGCACAAACATGTCGTCTGCGAACCGCAACGTTCAGCAGCCAATCACCCACGGCGCCCAAACCGCAGAAGAGCAGAATGCCGTCGCGGACATGAAGATGGGCCTGATGGACCAGCCTGACATTAAGTCAGCCAAAAAGAACGGCGGGGCCGTCATGCACGTCGTCGACTCCGTGCTCAAAATCGAGACGAAAGTGCTCGACTTGGCGGCAACGGCGGTGGGACTGCTCAGCTTCATTCCGGGCCTCGGACAAGTAGCCGATCTTGCCTCGATGGTTCTCGAGGCTGAGTCGCAAGCAGCCAATCTCCTGCGTACGGCCATTAACGGAGGCGATATGAAGCGAGCGCTGGAGGAAGCTGGCCTCAATATGGCCGCGCAGGCGATCGGCCTTATCGCAGGCCCCGAGGTCAAGCTGGCCATTCGAAATGGGCTCGTAAAGCACCTGATGGAAGAGGCCTTGGCGGCAGGCATTGATCTTTCGGTCTCGACGGCGCAGGACTACGCAGAAGGCTATGTGAATAACCTCAAAGCGCGCCTTGCAGGCGGCCCTGAGCAAAGCCTAGGCCTTCCGAGCATGCCATCATTCCAGAGTGTGGCAAGCAATGTGCCCTTCGTCGGCATTGCCTTATCCTAGCCGTCGCCTTGCGCGGAAGCTTTGGCTCGCGCGCTGACATAAGGGTCATTGTGGCACAAGCAGGGGTTCATCCGCATCAACGCAAGCGGTGTTCCTGACGCCATCTGGATCGGACTGTGAGGGGGATGTCCGAAGTCTGTGAAGACTTCGGTATATGACGACTTCAGAGTTACGCTGAGCCCAGCCATCTCGAGCCGGTGCGCCGGGTCGAGGTTTTCACGGGCGCCGGCCGGTAGCGGGAATGGTCTCCGGAAGGCACGGCGCGGATGGTGGCGGAGCGGCGCAGCCGAAGGAACGGCTGTCGCGCGCCCAGGGCGGCCTCCCGAACAGCAGACGATGATCTCCTGCCTTGGGCCTATATCCTCGTGCCACGCTCAAGGCAGTCGGCTGAAAACAGCGCTGATTTAAAACAGCATTATCCTGCACTGCACCCTCGATCCTTGCGCTCACCGATCGCTCGTCGACACGCACGCGGTCAAGTCGTTATCGGCGCTATGCCGATGGGCTTCGAGAGCAAGGTGGACGCTGAGCGGTGCGTCAGCCTCAGGGCGCGGCTGGCCAGCTTTGGGTCTCACGCTCTATGACGGCAACACCCGGCTGATCCACTTGGCCTGTTCGCGGGCTCCCGGCAGCGGCGCGGAAGCCACGGTCCGCCTTCCTCGGCTTCAGGCCAAAGATACCGCAGCATGCTCCAGAGCTATGTCTGCCGCCTTCGCCCCATCGTCGCTGGTCATGTGGAAAGGACAAGCAGGCTACGCACCCTATAATCCCGTCGGGCAGGATTCGACAGTCGACGGCGAGACATTCGCCAAACCTCCCCCTTGATTCTCAGCAACGTTAAAAAAAATTCACATAATGTTCGTGAGTGTAGTCTCCTGTCAGGTGGTACATTAGCCCCAATATCTGGCGTCTTAGTCGTAGAAAGGACTGTGATCTATCTTCCATTAGCATCCATACCAGCGGATTTACAGCAAATGACGAGAGAGGTCTCATGCGGATTGATGGGGATAGAAGGGCTAGCGGCTTGCTGCATCCCGTCCGGGTTGATGCTAACCAATGTTGACACTGGTAAATCGCCTAAGGACGGCAGCGCATCTTGATCGCCTTCGAATCCTGGGCCTTTGCGCGCATGCGGATCTAACCGTCGGCGAGCTGGCCGATATTACCGGTCTGCCTCGCGAGCAGGTTCGACGCCACGTTCGGCGGCTGGTCAGAGCCAACTTTCTTTGCTGCAACGAACAACGTCCGCAGTCTTCGTACCATATGCAAGCAGGAGGCAAGGATGGCGAGCTGGCTCAATTGGTGGTCGATCTCCTGCCCCACGATGATGGCCATCATAAAAGAGACCTACAACGCCTGGAAGCAATACAAGACGCGCGGTTGAAGGGACCGCCTGCTTGATCGTGAAATAGATCAGTCCAAATGGAGCGCGACTACCATGGATAACTCCGCCGGCGGCGCCATCGCGCAGCCCGACACTTACGGGCGGCCTCACTTAGCCGCCGTCGACTCCCGCGTTCACGAACTGCTTCTAAGACAGGAGCGTCAGGAGCGGACAACTCTCAAACTGATCGCCTCCGAGAACTTTGCCTCCTCGGCGGTGTTGGAAGCGACCGGGTCGATTTTCACCAACAAGTATGCCGAGGGATACCCCGGTGCGCGCTACTACGCCGGAAACGAGATCGTCGATGAGCTTGAGACCCTCGCGATCGAGCGCCTGAAAGCGCTATTTGGCAGTGAACATGCCAACGTCCAGCCTTATTCAGGCTCGCCAGCCAACCAGGCTGTCTATCGCGCGCTTTTGAGCCCCCGTGACAAAGTCATGGGCTTGCCTTTACCCGAAGGCGGCCATCTGACTCACGGTTGGTCCGTCAATTTTTCCGGCAGCGATTATCAGCGCGTCCCGTACAGGCTGCACGAAAAGACACAGCAAATTGACTATGACCACTTGCGCGAGACCGCCAAGCGGGAACGCCCGAAGCTAATTTGGGTCGGCGGAACTGCTTATCCGCGTATTTTTGACTACGCGGCAATGGCCGAAATTGCTTCGGAGGTGAACTCGTATCTGGTGGCTGACATCGCCCACATCTGCGGCCTGGTTGTCGCAGGAGTGCATCCGAACCCCGTGTCCCATTGCGATGTGGTCACCAGCACCTCTCACAAGTCGATCCGCGGTCCCCGGGGTGGCTTCATTTTATCAAGGAATGAAGACCGTTATCAGCCCCTCCATCATCCGAAGAGCAAACACAATCTGGCCAAACGTATAGACCGCGCCGTGTTCCCTCTTCTGCAAGGCGGACCGCATATGAATACTATCGCCGCGCTTGCCGTCGCTTTGCAGGAAGCAGCGAACTCGTCCTTTCGTGTCTACGGTCAGCAGATCGTCCACAACGCCAAGGCTCTGGCCCAGGCACTTCTGGAGCGAGGTTATGAACTCGTCACCGGGGGCACTGACAATCACATGCTGATCCTTGATCTTCGGGACCGGTCGCTGTCAGGCAAAGCCTATGCGGAGCGCTTATCGCGTGCAGGCATCATTGCGAATTTCAATATGGTCCCGGGCGACCGGCGGCATCCGGCGCTGACAAGCGGCATCCGCTTAGGGACACCAGCGGTGACGTCCATGGGCATGCGCGAAACGGAGATGGTGCAGATCGCCGCTTTCATCGACTCGGTCTGCCGCCAGCCCGATGACCAGGAAGTTCATGCGAGCGTACGAAGAGACGTTGCCGACTTCTGCACTGCGTTCGATGTTCCCGGCATCCCCGACCGATAAGCCACCCCAATCCAGAAACTCCTCACTAACTCCAGCACTTGAAGCGAGGGCATTTTTATGACCAGGCAGTTCGTGTTCTCTTCCGAATCCGTCGGCGCGGGACACCCCGATAAGATGGCAGACAACATCTCCGATGCCATTCTCGATGCGGTCCTGCGCACCGATCCGAAGGCGCGCGTCGCCTGTGAAGTGTTGGTGAAGACGGGGATGGTCGTTGTGGCTGGCGAGATCACCAGCCATGCCCACATCGATTACAGCCAAGTCGCCCGCGATACGATACTCGATATTGGCTACGACGATGATGCGATTGGCTTTGATGGTCGACGTTGCGCCGTCGTTCTGGCCCTCACCGAGCAGTCGCCCGACATAAGCCAGGGCGTTGATGAAGGACGAGGGCAGGATCTCGGGCAAGGGGCAGGGGATCAGGGCATCATGTTTGGATTCGCATGCAACGAGACGGATACATTGATGCCCCTGCCGATCCAACTCGCTCACCATTTGACGAAAAGACAGGCCGAGGTCCGGAAAGCGGGACAGCTTGGCTGGCTGCGTCCGGACGTGAAATCTCAAGTGTCGGTACGCTACGAAGGGCTCCGCCCGGTGGCGCTGGATACCATAGTCCTGTCAACGCAGCATGACGAAGCGGTCTCACAAGCCACGGTCCGCGAAGGCGTCATTGAGGAGATCATAAAACCGGTCCTGCCGGCCCACCTGGATACTTCGGGGATCAGATTTCTGGTCAACCCAACAGGGCGGTTCGTGGTCGGTGGGCCTGCCGGCGACTGCGGCCTCACAGGACGGAAGATCATCGTCGATTCCTACGGTGGGACCGGGCGTCACGGCGGCGGTGCCTTTTCGGGCAAGGACCCATCCAAGGTTGACCGCTCGGCGGCCTATGCCGCCCGGTATGTCGCGAAGAACATCGTTGCCAGCGGCCTTGCGGAGGTCTGCGAGGTTCAGCTTGCCTACGCGATCGGCGTGGCCAGTCCGGTTTCTGTCATGGTCAATACCTTCGGAACCGCAAGGATCGAGGAAAAAAGGATCGAGCGCCTTGTTCTCGAGGTTTTCAATCTCCGACCGAAAGGCATCATCAAGATGCTTGATCTCTTACGGCCGATATACCGCAAGACGGCGACATACGGACACTTCGGGCGTGAAGAGCCTGAGTTCACTTGGGAGAAGACGGACAAAGCTGACGATTTGCTGCGTGAAGCCGGACCGGCAGCTGCGTGAGGGCGGCTGGATCAAGCGCATGCGGCAACCCATTTCAACTCGCGAGACCACGCCCGGCCGGCGTGGCAAGAAGCCGGCTCGGGTTTTGGCGGAGATTTTGATGCCGGATTATGACGTGCTTTGCATCGGCAATGCCATTGTCGACATCATCGCCCAGTGCGACGAGGAATTCCTCGAGACCAACGGCATCATCAAGGGCGCGATGAACCTCATCGACACACAACGCGCCGAACTGCTCTACAGCCGCATGGGCCCGGCGATCGAAGCGTCCGGCGGCAGCGCCGGCAACACGGCGGCCGGCGTCGCCAGCTTTGGCGGCCGCGCGGCCTTCTTCGGCAAGGTCTCCAACGATGCGCTGGGCGAAATCTACGCCCACGACATCCATGCGCAGGGCGTCGCCTTCGGCACCACGCCGCTCAAGGGTGAGCCGCCGACGGCGCGCTCGATGATCTTCGTCACGCCCGACGGCGAGCGCTCGATGAACACCTATCTCGGCGCCTGCGTCGAGCTTGGCCCTGAGGATGTCGAAGCCGACAAGGCGTCCGGCGCCAAGGTCACCTATTTCGAAGGCTATCTGTGGGACCCGCCGCGCGCCAAGGAGGCAATCCGCCAGACGGCGAAGCTGGCGCACGCGGCAGGCCGAGAAGTGTCGATGACGCTGTCGGATTCGTTCTGCGTCGACCGCTACCGCGACGAATTCCTCGACCTGGTGCGCTCGGGCACGGTCGACATCGTCTTTGCCAACAGCCACGAGATCAAGTCGCTCTACCAGACATCGTCGTTCGACGAGGCGCTGGCCCAGATCCGCAAGGATTGCCGGATCGCCGCCGTCACCCGCTCGGAAAAAGGCTCGGTGATCGTGCGCGGCGACGAGACCGTGGTGATCAAGGCGACCGCCATCAAGGAACTGGTCGACACGACGGGCGCCGGCGATCTCTATGCCGCCGGCTTCCTGCATGGCTACACGCAAGGCCGCGACCTGCAGACTTGCGGCGACCTTGGCTCACTGGCAGCCGGATTGGTGATCCAGCAGATCGGCCCCAGGCCCCGTCAGAATTTGCGCCGCGAGGCTGAGCAGGCGGGGCTGACCATTCCGGACGTTCAAACGAGTTAGTGGCCTACCTTCCCGTTGTGCAGGCTATCTCGCCAGAAGCGCAATCACGGAATAGGGAAATCCTGATGTCGAACATGATGAAGGCGCTTGTGAAGGCCAAGGCCGAACCGGGCATCTGGATGGAAGAGGTGCCGGTGCCGGAAATCGGCCCCAACGACGTGCTGATCAAGATCAAGAAGACGGCGATCTGCGGCACCGACGTGCACATCTACAATTGGGACCAGTGGGCGCAGAAGACGGTGCCGGTGCCGATGGTGACGGGCCATGAATTCGTCGGCACCGTTGCCGATTTCGGCGCAGCGGTCACCGAATACAAGGTCGGCCAGCGTGTATCGGGCGAAGGCCACATCGTCTGCGGCCATTGCCGCAACTGTCGCGCCGGGCGAGGGCATCTGTGCCGCAACACGCTCGGCGTCGGCGTCAACCGTCCAGGCGCCTTCGGCGAGTATCTGGCGATCCCGCAGCACAATGTCGTGCCGATCCCCGACGATGTGCCCGATGAGATTGCCGCGATCTTCGATCCCTTGGGCAATGCCGTCCACACCGCATTGTCCTTCGATCTGGTCGGCGAGGACGTGCTGGTGACTGGCGCCGGGCCGATCGGCATCATGGGCGCGCTCGTCGCCCAATGCGTCGGCGCGCGCAAAGTGGTCATCACTGACATCAACCCGGTGCGGCTGGCGCTAGCCAAGAAACTCGGCGTCCAGCATGTCGTCGACGCCTCGAAGGAGAAGCTGCGCGACGTCATGCCGGTGCTCGGCATGACCGAGGGGTTCGACGTCGGCCTCGAAATGTCAGGCGCCGCCCCCGCTTTCCGCGACATGATCGACACCATGAACAATGGCGGCAAGATCGCCATTCTGGGCATCGCGCCGACCGGCTTCGAGATCGACTGGAACAAGGTCATCTTCAAGATGCTGCATCTCAAAGGCATCTACGGCCGCGAGATGTTCGAAACCTGGTACAAGATGATCGCGCTTGTGCAGGGTCCGCTGGATGTCTCCGGCCTGATCACCCACCGCATCGGCATCGACGATTTTCAGATCGGTTTCGATGCGATGAAGAGCGGCAGTTCCGGCAAGGTGGTGATGGACTGGTAGGGATTGCCTTGGCCGCTATTCAGGAAAAGCTGACGACAGCACCTCTGGTCCGCCGGACATTTTCCAACTAGGGGAACATGGCTGGGTGGAGAGCTATGGCTCCGCTACGTGCGCTCGCTAATCATATACGGCGACGTATCGCGGCCCACCCGGTGACGGTCGATGGGGCAATTCGCTTCAGTCGATGACGGAAACCCGGTGAACCGATGCTGAGGCCCCGACGCGATCGTCTATTTCCTATGATCTGCGATTGAGGTCGAGGTGTTGCCGCTTTCAGCGGGTAAGATGCGATAGACGACTTCCGGTACCCTTCCGGTCAGCGAAAAGGAAGGCAACGAGCCGCATTGCCTCAAGCAAAATGTTACCAATAGTGTCCTGTTCCAAAGGGGATGGACAGGTCGTGCCATTCCGGTTCGGGGGAAGGATGGCGCGGCTCAGCATGGCGACACGGTGAAGCGGCGATCGTGGAGCTTTATTGCGGCGTTGACAAGCGGCGCATTCTGGATGAGTTCGAGGCGGTAACCGGCTATTATTCGCAAGCGCGCGATCCGTCTTATGAACCGTCGTGAGCAGAGGCCGTCTGCGGGCAAGAGCCGCAGCCGCTGTTACGGCAGCGATGTCCGCGACGCGCTCATCGTGTTGTGGGAGGATTCGGAGCGGCTGGGTCCGCATCGACGCTCGCGGCGGCCAGCGCCGCCGGGCAGGAATGAGTTCGCAGTTCGCCGCTCGGTGCCAGCCCGCACCTTCGGCGATTGGAAAGATCCGCCGCCCGGCTTTGTTGAGCGCATTCGGGCACGTCTTCGTCAGGGAGCTTCGTGCAGACGATGGTGCTGACCGGATTGCCGCCGGCTGGACCGATTGCATTCCGCTCCGCACGCGCGACAGCGGCAATGTGATCATGGCGATCAAGCAGGCCCGCTCCCGGTTTCGCTGACCCTGTGCTGCTGTTTGCCGGCATCCGCCCGCACAGGAAGAGCTTGTAAAAGTGCGGAAATCGAGGAGCCGTTGGTCGTCGATCTTCAGCCTGAACGCGGTCGTTTGCTGGTGCCGCAAATCGGCTGTTGCATGTACATCCCTGTCAGACGTCAGTTTTCCTCGCCTATTTTGGTGTCGAGCGCGAAGTGCTCCAACCAGATTGCAAGGCTTTTTGGAAATGAGAGCGGCTTTGCGCAGGGCGCTCCGTTGTTGAGCATTCAAGCTACCAAGCCAATGACGCGCAGGTTCCACCAGGCTCGCCAGCCTTGAAGGACAGCGAAAAAAGCAGAGCACGACAGACACAACAGTGCATCAGGACGCCGCAGTCGTTGAAGATGGTGCGCTGCATCCATACCGTGGATGCATTCGATCCAAATAATCGATTTGTTCAATCAGTTTCTCGAAAGCTAACCCTACCCTCTGTGGGAATCGGGCTCTGAGCCGCGACGCTGCCTTGCGAGCGCAGGGGCTGCACGTAGGAGAGATGATGCAACGAGAAATCGCACGCGGGTTGCTGGCCTCGTGGGTTCGCCGACCGGCGTATTTGAGCCCGTCAGTTGGTCCTCACCCGCGCCTATTGCCACCGAGCGACTTGCATGTCCCTCCGACTCGGACCAGTTCCGAGAGCTGCGACGAGTTGCGCGCCGTGTGCTCCGATCAGATGGCCGCCGGTGACGCGTTCGATGGGCCGTCCCTCTTCGAGAGGAGATGAAATGCGAACGCTGCTCGTGGATCATCATGCGGATCTTGCGCGCGCCATGCGACTTGCGCTCGGGGATGGCGGCTTCGTCGTTGATGTCGTTGGTACTCTGGAACTGGCTTCGAGTGCATTTTCTTGCGCCAGCTATGAAATTCTCCTGCTGGAATTGGCTCTGCCAGATGGCGATGGCTTGGGTTGGCTGAGGCAGTTGAGGACCCACGGGCATTCAGTTCCTGCCGTCATTATGAGCAGCCTTAACGATCTCGATAAGCGAATTGCGATCTTCAACGGTGGTGCGGACGACTTTCTGCTCAAACCCATCTCTACCGATGAGCTTATTGCCAGAATGAGAGCCATTCTGCGCCGGGCGACACAGATGACCGACCTGAGGCTCGTATTTGGCAATCTCGACTTTGATCCGGTCGCCCGCCAGGTTTTCGTTGATGGGCACCCAATGATGATCGCACGTCGCGAACTCTGTGTTCTAGAGCACCTGCTTAACCGGGCAGGCCGCATCGTGCCCCGTGCGCAATTGGAAGATCACCTCTATTCATTCAACGACGACGTGTCTGCCAACGCGCTTGAAGTCGGAATTTATCGTTTACGGGGACATCTGACCAGATCAGGTGCAACGCCACGGATCAAGACCATCCGAGGCATTGGTTACATCCTAGAATTGACTGACGCCTCGTCCGCATAGTTTGTCGAATCGAAAGAAGATCTATTTTGCTGATCCTTCAACATCCTTGCGCTGCGCTCAATTGGCGGGCGATCGCCAACAAGGTTACAAGACCTGCAGTGCCCCGTTACCTGGGCCATCTCCTCTGCGCGCTTATTGTGACTTTCCCACTTGGTGTCGCGGCGCAAAACAAGCAGGACAAAGGCCCGCCGCATGCGGCTTCGAATAGCATCAACGCCACGCTGACCCTTTCCTCTTCGCTCGGGGAGACCGTTCATCTGCCCGGGCCAGCCACGACCATCTTTGTTGCTGACCCCACGATCGCGGATTTTCAGGCGCCATCGAGCAAAACAATCTTCGTCTTTGGCAAGAAATCGGGGCGGACCAGCCTATTCGCCTTGGATGGCAATGGCGAGCCTCTCGCCGAATTGCGTATCGTTGTCACGCAACCGATCGGGGATTTACGCGCCATGTTGCGGGAGCAGGTCGGCGACTATCCCATCCGCGTCAACTATACGCCGCGCGGCGCAATCCTTAGCGGGACGGCGCCCGACGCAGAGGTCGCCGACACCGCAAAAAGAGTCACTGAGCAATATCTGGGCGACGGAGCGCAAGTCGTCAACAACATCAAGGTCGCTGGATCCCTGCAAGTTAACCTCAGCGTGCGCGTAGCCGAAGTCTCACGCAGCGCCATGAAGTCACTCGGCGTCAACTTGTCCGCCTTCGGTCAAATCGGCAATTTCAAAGTGGGCGTTCTAAGCGGAAGCGCTGCAAGCGCTGGGTCTGGTTCAACCCAGGGTGGCGGTACAGCAGAAATCGGATTCGACAACGGTGCCGTCAACGTCAGCGCGGTTCTCGACGCGCTCGCCAAGGAGCATATAGCTTCCGTCCTGGCTGAGCCGAACCTCACCGCTATGTCGGGTGAAAAGGCCAGCTTTCTCGCGGGCGGCGAATTTCCCATTCCTGTCCTGCAGGAAAACAGGCAGGTATCGGTTGAATTCCGTCACTTCGGCGTCAGTCTGGAATTTGTGCCGACAGTTCTCAGCAACAATCAAATCAACATTCACGTAACGCCCGAAGTCAGTGAACTGTCGACGCAAGGTGCCGTGCAAATCAACGGAATTTCCGTGCCGGCAGTTTCCACGCGCCGAGCCGATACGGTCGTCGAACTCGCCAGCGGCCAGAGCTTCGCAATCGGCGGTCTAATCAGGCGGAACGTCAACAATGATGTCAGGGCCTTTCCCTGGCTCGGAGAACTGGCGATCCTGGGACCGCTTTTTCGCTCGACCTCGTTTCAAAAAGAGGAGTCAGAACTGGTCATTCTAGTTACGCCTTACATTGTAAGACCAGGCTCCAACCCAAACCAGATGAGCGCACCGACCGAGCGGGCGGCACCGGCTTTGAACGGAGGGGGCGCTCCGACGAATTCCGTGACAAGTCCCCCGCGAGACCGCGCTGCTATCCGTGCGGGCGCGCCAAGCGCCCAGGGCGGTCTCGGCTTCATCATCGAATAGTGTCATCCAAAGATGTTGCGTTTTATAATCCTCTTTGTCGCTCTGGCACCAAGCGTAAGTGGCTGCACAAGCACTACGCCAGTTGATGTCGAACCATCGGCACCAATGCTTGTCCGAGAGGAGACCACCGTCCTGACGTTGCAAAGCCTGCGCGCTTCCGAACGGCAGCGTTTGCGTGTTTTCCTAGACAAGGCCAGTCGCGGCCGGTTCGATGCCATCCACCTCCTCATCAGCGGTTCGCCCCAGCTCAGCGCAGGGGTAGCCCATCAGGCCAGGCAGTTGGCAATCGAAGAAGACAACATTCAATTGCGCGATCAACACGACGCCGGCTCAGTGCGAATTGAGGCGATTGTCTATCACGCCCGTCCGCCGGTCTGTCCCTCATATGGTGCCTTACCCAATGAAGAATCCTTCAAACAGCCGCTTGGTTGTTCGACAGGACATAACCTGGCCGTGATGGTCAACGATCCGCGCGATCTGCTCGACAATCAGGCCGTCAAGGCCGGCGATGGCGATCGTGCTTCTGTACCAGTTGCAACTTACAGAACATTCGGGACGGATAAAGGTGGCTGATACCGCCCTTATCTCGGCAGCACTCCTACCGGAGATTGAAAGCTTCCAATCGCGTCCTGATCTAAAATAAAAGGAACCGCTGGATGCAATATAGGCGCTATATCGAGGGCCTTAGGGCCGTTGCTGTACTTCCGGTCGTACTCTTTCATTTCGGAATTTCGGCGATCCCGGGTGGCTTTAGCGGGGTCGATATCTTCTTCGTCATCTCCGGCTACCTAACCAGCGGAAGCCTCCTGGATGACCTTGAACGCGGCCAATTTTCCATCGTCAACTTCTACTGGCGCCGTGCCCGGCGCATTCTGCCGGCGCTCGTCTTTGTGATGCTTCTCACCTGCATTGCGGCATTGTTCATTCTTCTGCCACCGGATCTGCGCGGATTCAGTCTTAGCATCATAGCTACCTCGACCTTCTGGTCGAACGTTTTCTTCTGGAAAACGTCAAGTTACTTCTCTATCGATGCCGCGCTTCTACCACTGTTGCACACTTGGCCGCTTTCCGTAGCGGAGCAGTACTACATCTTCGCACCAATCCTGATGTTCCTAATCTATCGCTACATCGGGAAGCGCTGGCTGACGACACTTCTTCCGATAATTCTCTGCAGCTTCGTAGTGGCGGTGATGGCGACATCGCTGGCACCCACCGCCGGATTCTATCTGCTGCCGACCCGAATCTGGGAACTCATGTTGGGCGCCCTGCTCATGCTCAAATGCCCCTCGCCGCTGGGCAACCGACTCCTGATGGAGTCGGTGGGGGTGGCCGGATTTGGCCTTCTCGCCATCGGGTTCTTCGCGATTTCGGCGAGTGATCCGTTCCCAGGCTACAACGCCTTGTATCCATGCATCGGAACGGCCCTTCTGATCTATGTTGGCCAAAATACCCCCTCGACGGTCGCCACCCGCATGCTCGAAGTCAGGCCGCTGGTCTGGATTGGGCTCATCTCGTATTCGTTGTATCTTGTTCACTGGCCTCTCAATGCGTTCGCGCACTATCTTTCGTTCCAAAAACTCGATCCGTTGATGACCGGTGCGATGTTGGTGGCAAGCCTCGCATTGGCTGCATTCTCCTGGAAGTTTGTAGAGCAGCCGTTTCGACAGAAGAGGGCCTTCACCTCCCCGGGGCCTATCTTCGCCTTTTCAGCGCTCGCGATCGTTGTCCTTTGTGCCGGCGGAGCGGCGGGGGCGCTCGGCAACGGCTTTCCGCAACGGTTTCCGGACTATGTCCAGCGGCGCATTTCCGTCGGGGACTGGAGGAATGGCATCTGTTTCAACGAGGGCACCAGCCGGATCGAAAGCTGGAATATGGAGGATTGCACGCGCACCAGCGGTTTTCCAACAACGGTTTTTTTGTGGGGCGACTCCTTCGCCGCGCACTATGTTTCCGGCTTGGGTGCTAACATAAATCGATTGCAGGCGAACATCGTTGAATATACGTACGCCAGCTGCGCGCCGATACTCTATTACTACCCGTACGATCGTCTTGATTGTGTCCGGTTCAATCGCAAGGCCTTGGACGTCATCTTGGAAGCGGACATCAAGACGGTTATCCTCAGCGGTAGATGGAGTGACTATGAGGTCAGAGGTTTCGACGGTCTTCAGCAAACAATCGCTACGCTTCGTGCCCTGGGCGTGCGCGTGTTTGTCATCGGCCAGTCTCCGCAGTTCCCAACTGACGTCCGGAAAATTGCGTTCTTCGCCAAGCGCCAAAATCTGGACGATACGTCCTGGCCGATCGCGATGGACCCCGACGTCAACGAACGTGTGCGCTCATTTACCAAAGGCGCCACATTCATCGATCCGCTGAAATTCCTGTGCAGCGCAGGACGCTGCGCCTATTTCGATAGAGGAGAGTTTTTATATTTCGACTATGGTCATTTCTCTTCAGCCGGCGCCACACTGGCAATCTCGAAATACTGGCCGGCTTTTGGCAAGGACAATGCTCTTCCTAAGACGAAGTAGCGGCTCAGCGGCTGACAAGCACCAGTACGGGTCCCAGTGATAGCTCCTGCTTCCGCAGCAGCCGCGACGATGGAGCTGTTCAGGTTTAAGGCCCCCCGATAGTGACCTAGGTGTGGAGCTTCAACAGGTTGTCCTCGATCAGGGCGAGGCGACTGATAGGCGTTTTTGACTTTAGGCTGCCATGTGGA
>NZ_JARTVN010000048.1:0-258 GCF_029625795.1 Mesorhizobium sp. WSM4989
GGCAGGCTCAGGCCGTGTCAGGTGTGCGTAAGGTTCATGCGGTGATCGGCGGCTTCCATCTCGCGCCATACAAAGAGGACTATGTGCGGGAAACTGTCGCTGCGCTACGGGAGATTGATCCCGACTACTTGATTCCGTTGCATTGCACCGGCGAGCCCTTTTATGAAATCGCCAAGATCGAGATGCCGACTAAACTGGTGAGCTCGTATACGGGGACTCGCTTCGTTTTTACGACCTGAGAACCGTGTTCAGAGCTCC
>NZ_JARTVN010000049.1:0-257 GCF_029625795.1 Mesorhizobium sp. WSM4989
CGAGGTGATGGCCTGCGATGCGGTGAGCGCACCCGTCACCAGCAGGCGCGAATTTGTCTGATCCACGATGGCATAATGCGTGGCCGTGCCGGTGGCGCTGGCCGTCATGCCGGTGGTGATCGCCGCGACCGTGACCCGGCGGCCAGTGCCAGCCGTCGCGGGCGCCCCGATGTCAAGCGAAGCCTTTGCACCAAGCGACACGCCCGCAACCGCGCCAAAGGTGGCAGGTTCAGACGTGCAAAGGTGCAGGTGGGTGG
>NZ_JARTVN010000050.1:0-256 GCF_029625795.1 Mesorhizobium sp. WSM4989
GAGCGGGACCGCAATTTTCAAGCCACTCGCCACCACAGAAGGAGCCACCCATGAGCGCATCCGCGAAGAAGGACGCCCCCGAGGACAAGGGGGGTGATGCCAGAATGTCGGAGCTGAAGAAGTCGAAGTTGCTCTGGCATTCGTAAAGCGAACGCTCCCTGGACCCCCACGGGCTACGGATCTCAGACCGCCCTTTTCGCCGATAGGCTGAAGGACCATTACGACCTGACCATCAGTGCTTTCTACGGGCTTGAGG
>NZ_JARTVN010000051.1:0-256 GCF_029625795.1 Mesorhizobium sp. WSM4989
GCCCTGCATCATCCGCCCAACAGGGATGCCAGTCCACGAGGAAACGACCTCGGCTATGTCAGAGGTGCCAACCTCCTCAGAGACCATTCGCGTCCCTTGCTCCTCAGCCTCATTCGCTGCTTCGGCTTCCTTCTCCAGAGCCGGAATCTGGCCGTAGAGAATCTCAGAAGCCTTGCCGAAATCGCCCTCTCGCTGGTATTTCTCGGCAGTGGTGCGCAGCTGGTCGATGCGGGTCTTAAGCTCACCGACCTCATTG
>NZ_JARTVN010000052.1:0-254 GCF_029625795.1 Mesorhizobium sp. WSM4989
GTCCAGCGTGGTCCCGATGTTGCCGACGTGAGCGTCCAGCAGACCTCCGATGAGGAACCGCGGCGCGACCATATAGTCATAGCCAACCGTCAGCTCACCGTAGACGCCTTCGCCACCAATGCCGTTCAGCGAGACTGGAATAAAATCGCTGCTGAGCTTGTGTACGTTGGCACCGGCGCCGACGCCAAAACCAACGTATAGACCGCTCCAGTTAAAGCCGGCAGCTTCTTCTACCGGCTGCACGACGTCTGCTG
>NZ_JARTVN010000053.1:0-253 GCF_029625795.1 Mesorhizobium sp. WSM4989
GGGCTGGGCGGCTCGATCAATGTCGAGACGCTCTCCTTCCTCGGCGCCCGCAACGTCGCCGACCAGCCGGGCAGCGGGCTGGCGCAGGTCTCGCTCGAACAGATCCTGGCCTGGGATCCGGAGGTGATCGTCACCATCGACCTCGCCTTCTCGGAAAGTGTGCGCCGCGATCCTGCCTGGGCCGGTGTCCGGGCGGTGAAGGCCGGCCGCGTCCATCTCTCGCCCAAGATCCCCTTCGGCTGGGTCGATTTCC
>NZ_JARTVN010000054.1:0-252 GCF_029625795.1 Mesorhizobium sp. WSM4989
GTCGTGATGTTTGCCGCGCTGGTGCTTGCCCTGATCGTCATCCTGCAGAATCGCGATCAGGTACGGCGATGGCTGCTGAGCCGCAGCGAGACCCGCCGAACCGACATTCTGGGCAGGTTCCTGGCCGGTCTCGCCAGACTTTGGCACGTCGTGGTGATCGGATACCTGATTCTCGTCTTCGTTCTTTGGCTCGCGGCTCCCGCGATGGCCCTGCCGTTCGTCCTCGCGGCTACCATCCAATCGATCGTCGCG
>NZ_JARTVN010000055.1:0-252 GCF_029625795.1 Mesorhizobium sp. WSM4989
GCTGTCTCGCTGAGCGGAATTTTTGACACGGAAAGAACGGCTACGGCAGGATATGTAGTGCTGGAGGCCACAGTCGCCACGGACCTCAGCATCACAGGCTGGGCTCTAGCCATCGTCACGGAGTCAGACACAAAAGAGGTCAGGCTGACCACTAGTGGCACCCCCCGGCAAGACAAAATTCGACTACTCATCGGCAAGATCACCCTCGATGGTTCAGCGCCCACCGCATGGCAGTCTCTCTATACCAGCGTG
>NZ_JARTVN010000056.1:0-251 GCF_029625795.1 Mesorhizobium sp. WSM4989
CCTATGGCGCGATCGAACGCGTCAACGACCATCTTCCTGTACCGCCGGAGCATCAGGTGCGGCAGCGGCTGTGGCGGATCGTCGCCAAGCGCTGCGTCGTCGCGGCCGGCGCGCTCGAACGTCCCATCGTCTTTGCCGGCAACGACACGCCGGGCGTGATGATGGCGTCCGCCATGCGCAGCTACATCAACCGCTATGCCGCGAAACCGGCACGGCGTATCGCACTCTTCACCAACAATGAGGATGGCTGG
>NZ_JARTVN010000006.1:0-63973 GCF_029625795.1 Mesorhizobium sp. WSM4989
GATGGATGCTGAAGCGTGGTAACTCCAGTCTCCTCGGTCCGGTCCGAATGGACAACCTCTCGAAAGCTCACACCTAGGATGGGTGCTGCCACGCGGCTCGGACTCAGCGTGCATTATCACGTAAATGTTGAGAGAATGAATGGCGCCGCGAAGGGCAATTCCAGCCGTCCAAAGCGACAGGCGTGTCGCGGCCTCGACATTGCAGTGGCGCTTACCTAACACGGCCTCACACTGCCCTCTAAACGGCCCCGAATTTGAACTGACGGCCCCTGGCCGGTTCATCGGGCAGGTCAAGGGCTAGGTGTAGTACACAGGGCTCATAACTTTCAGTTTCTAGTTGGTACGATGGGCCGTGGACGGTCGATGCAGACTTCAAGATGGCGAACGAAGCTCTCCATGCGTGCGTTGTCGAGGCAAGTGCCTTTGCCATGCTCGCGACTGGAGAGATTTCAAAATGAGCCTTGTAAGCGGAGAATGCCGCCGACGCTGTTCGGCTTGCTCGTGCCCTTGACGGCGGTAGGCTCGGCAGGGCCGAGGCCAGAGTTGCCGTAGTGGTCGTAATCGACCTCGGCTGTGACCGTGAAGCCGGGAACGACCATGTAGGCGACGTTTGCAGCCACACCAGCATCCTTGAGCTGATCACCCGAGACCTGAAGGTTGAACGAAGTTTTCTCGTCAAACTCGTAGGTGGCGCCCGCCCAGAAAGCCCACTGGCCGTTCCAGATTTTGTACGAGCCGCGCCCATGATTGGCAATTGCGCCGTTTGAGTCCTCGTTGAGACTGGCATTGGAACCGTAGCCGAAGAGTCCAAACAGCGACAGCTGGTTTGTGACAGCGACGTCGACGCGGATCTTGCCGGCAAAAGCTTCGTAATTGCTGTCATAAGCCGCGACGCCGATGATCGAGCCCCAGCCTTGCGTGTATTTCAAGCCGGCGACAACGTGCGGAATATAGCTGTCGATAGTACCGGCTGAGCCCGATCCTTGTTCGAGCGAAATCACAGTCGAAATGCCGTTGCCGGCGTCGAAGTGGTACTGAGCCACGTTGGTGTCGAAGCCGGCCGACGGAACGAGCATACTATCGAGAACGTTGCCAGCGTAGCTTGCAAACGTATCGAAGGCCGACCCCTCCTTGCCAACTCGCAGGCCTCCCAGCTCGACCCAGGCAGAAGCCAGTGCGAGGCCGCTGTTGAAATCATAGTTCTGAGGACTGTCATGCGAGTTAGCGCTGTTGCCAAAATTCACCTGGGTTTCGGTATAGGTCGTCAACGCGCCGAGCTCGGTCTGCTGGCCGGTCCAAGTTTTGAACGTGAAGCGTGTGCTGTTTCGCCAAGTGCCTTGGTCCTCGCCAGTTCTCACGTCCGAGGTTCTTGCGCTGTCATACGATCGGACGTCACCCAGGCCGATATCGTAACGGACATAGCCGCCGATGCGCAGGCAGGTCTCGGTGTTGGGAATATAGGAATATCCCGAGCCGAGGACGTCGCAGATCTTGATGTACTCGGCCGGTTCCCGCTCGGCGCCAGCTGCTCGACCGACGGAAATGGTCATCAGAGCAGTTAAGCCGAGAAGAGGACTCTTGATGTACATGTCTAGATCTCCATGAAGGAATAAAAAGGATAGAGGCGAAAGAGCAAGCTTTTCCTCTAAATTTTGTGCGTGTTGTCTCCAATATGTGGACGCCAAAGCGCTTGACACGAGAGGTGAGCCAGCGTAAAAGCCACATGTACTTATAATAGTGTTTTCTGCTAGGAGATTCATTATCGTTTACATGTGAAACACTCCGGTCGGACCGCTGCAGCTCTCCGAATAGAGCAGCAAGCGACATGCCAACCTGAAGCGTAGATGCGGCCGACACCAAAATCGGGCCGACGCGCCTTCGTCTCGCTGGAATCACTTTTTTTGAGGGTCACTGCGAAAAGAAATGTGCGACACGGTTCGCCATGTTCGATATGTGACAGTCTCGTTTAACAGCGACGGCTTCCCGTCTGACCGCAACGGAGGCCGCGCCATCCGCTACCGAGAAGGATCACTGCGCGTACGCTCCGCAAGGGCTGCGCCAGGAACAGAGGGCGTGCACGTCCGAGGCGTCGCATGGTGGCCGCAGCACCTTTTCGCCGCTGTAAGTTCGCCGTGCAGGTACATTGCGCGGCCGGAAGCGAGAGGGAGCGCACCCTGAAACGGCTGCCTACGGCTCGCCTCGAGTAATTGGCGATGAACAGTATTCTCGAGAACTTAGTCTCGACGGAAAGAGCAACGAAAGGAAGCCGCTTGGACGAGCACGATCCGAAGGAAGAACCGATCGAGACCATTTTCCGCAACGGCACAATCACTGCCGTGGGTATCCTGCTTGCCTTTTCCCTCGGCTTCCTCACTCATTGGGCCGCGAACCCCTTGCCATGGCAACTCTACGATCTGTTCGCCGTAGTGCCGATCCTGCTCGGCATCGCACTGCAGATGAGAGCGCTGTCCATGCTGCTCGACATGAGTTCCTTGCGGCGCCCCATCTACGAACGCGCCAATCGCATTTTCATGGTCGGCCTCATCCAGACCGCGTGTGGCGTCGGCATGGCCATCTTGGTCGATCTTTTCGGGATATCGGTAGGGGGCACGCTGCCCGGCGCTTGACGACAAGCCACACCGCTCTTCGCTCGAAGCGACGTCAAGCCGGGGAACCTTGTGCACCCCCTAGCGGCGTCCTCCTTTCATCAAATGAGCCGACGTCAGCTTTAGAGCGTCTCGGTGGCTAAAGCCGGTATGGTTTTTCGGCCGGCAGGGAAGGCCGCTGGCTGGACCTGGATGGCGTCTGAACGAGGCTTGACAGGTCCGTTGCGTCGGACATGAATTTCGCATTGCAAAGTTCTTCCGCAGACGCCTCAAGCACACTGCACTGGCGTCACGTACTCAGACGTTGAATGCGGCACCGCACCATCACCTCAGGCGCAACCATGGCACGCGCGCTCCCCGGCGTGGTTGACCCCATCCTGTCCAAACGAGACTGCGACATAAGCGGGACGCACTGACTTAGGTCAGAGACCAGGACGAGCGCGCAACGAAAGAATGATGGATGAGCGACGTGGGATGACAGCTCCTTGCACACCTCAATCCTGACAAAGTACCGGGACCCCCGGCCGCCTTGGTATACCATCTATCCGACTGTGCCAGACTTCTCTGCGGCAGTTGGTGCTGACGATTATGAGGAATGGCTGGGGGGCCTCCCGGCCGACGAATCGGTGTCGCTCTATTTCCACATTCCGTTTTGCCGATCCATGTGCTGGTATTGCGGCTTCCCTACCGCGGTCATCCGTCGCAACGGCCCGATCCTTAATTATTTAGCGGTGCTGCGTCAGGAGATCAGTTTGGTGTCGGAGCAAGTGCGGCAAGGGCTGCCGGTGAGCGATGTGCATTTCGGCGGCGGAACGCCTCACCTTATCGGGCCAGCCGAGCACTTGGCGCTGATGGAATTTCTACGCCGCCACTTCGCTTTCAGCAAAACTGCTGCGATCGCCGTGGAGATCGATCCCCGAACGTTCACACCGGAAATGGCCGAAGCCCTGGCAGCTAACGGTGTCAACCGCGCGAGCATCGGATGCAGAGCTTTGATCCCGATGTGCAAAGGCGATCAATCGGATCCAGAGTAAGGTGCAGACGGCCGCTGCAGTCCAAAATCTCCGCCGGCATGGCGTTGGCCATATCAACTTCGACCTCATCTTCGGTCTACCGAAACAGACTGTGCAGTCCTGCATCCAGACCGCGATGGCTGCGGTCGCCATGCGCCCCAACCGGCTTGCGGTGTTCGGATACGCGCATATTCCTTCCGTGATAAAGAATCAGCGCCTAATCGAGCAGGCAGGTCTACCGGACGGCGATCTTCGCGCCGAACAGGCTGCAACTGTCGCCGAGACACTGGTTGGCGCTGGCTACCGGGAGATCGGGCTCGATCATTTCGCTCCGCCGGACGACGAACTTGCGCTAGCGCCAGAAGACCGGGCGCCTACGGCGTAATTCGCTGGGATACTCGGCCGATACTTGCAAAACGTGATCGGCTTCGGCGCGTCGGCTATTGGCCGAGTCCGCGAGGGGTATGTTCAGAACGAAGTAACACGGGATTCTTACGCCCGGCACATCGCAAGTGGACGTCTGGCGACATCAAAGGGTCACCGTCTGACCGACGATGACCGGGTGCGCGCAGCGATCATCGAGCGACTGATGTGCGATTTGGAGGCCGACGTGCCGACCATCTGTGCCGCCCACGAAATCGAACCAGCTCGTTTTCTCGATTCAGTTGAGAGTTTGGTGACGCTGGCTGAGGAGGGGATCCTGGACGTCGAAAACGGCTTCATCCGCGTGCGGCCGGAGCACCGCTTTGTTGTTCGCGCCGTTGCTGCTGCATTCGATGCTTTTCTCGCGAATCGATGAGTTGAGGCCACGACGCCGAAAGGCATCAGACCTTGTTTGGCGCTCGTCGGCATGGGCTCTCGCAGAAGACTCCGCAAGCGTATGCAGGGGACTTCCACTTGACGCCGCGTTCACCATCATCTCGCCTGGGTGCGCGCGAAAGCGCACAACCCGGAGCACGCTGCTCTCGGTGTGAGGCTGTGCTCTGCAAAGCACCGGTGATCCACCCTGTCCCTGGACAGCAGCTTGATGGCGTCATCTTGGAGGACGAGAAAAGATTGTCGAGGTACGGGTACGAATTGCCTCGGTCGTCCGTTCAATCGAAAGCACTGTCTGCGGAGGCACCTCTCCTTCATGCAGTGACAGGAGATGCTGGGCGACTTCCTTATCTGCTGCGGTGAGTCGATGATTTAGGCGGAGAAAGTCCATCCAGGTGGGGGTGCGGAATGTCTCCGTCCAAAGTGACGGTGTTTGCAGATTTCGCTGGAGCGTCCAGTTTCGTGCACCGGCACGGCTCTGGACGTGTCGCCGCGTGCGCATGGAGCCCAGAAAGGCCTCGATATTTTCCTCCGATATCAAATACTCGACCTTGGCCACGATAGGGCCACTTCTGGGTTTCAGATCGAGAGCCACGTCCGGCGGATGAAAAACTGAACTTTCTTGATCGGTTTCTTCCCAGGGACGGACCGGCAACACGATCCCCGCTGCTGCAACCAGCAACAGAGCGCCTGCGGCGCCCTCCAATGCTGAGGTCAAGGAATAGTTTTGCGCGACAGAACCCCAGATCCAGCTGCCAGCAGCCATACCGCCTGCGCTCAAGGCGTAGTAAATGGAGAGCGTGCGGCCTACAACCCACCTTGGGCTTGCCAACTGCACCGACACGTCAATGCCCGTCCAGGTGATAAGCCAACCCGCTCCGCCGAGCGCCAGCGAAATGGCCGCCACAGGAAGCGACGATGTAAGGGCAAGGGAGAGGCAACAGACTGCACAAGCCACAGAGGCGAAGGCCACCAGCCTGTTTTGAGACGTGACCTTCCTCAAGAAGCCGTTGCCCATACCCGCGATGAAAGCACCCATGCCGAAGCCGGCCAATAAGATACCGTAGACAATTGGCCCACTCTTCAACTGATCCCGGACGACGAGGGGGAGCAACGCCAGAATGGAGATGCTTGCCAACCCGAAAAGAGCGGCTCGGGCGGTCGCTGCCCTGATCTCCAAAGACATCGCCGTAAAGCGCACTCCGTCATGAATTGCCGTCGTCATTCTCTCACGAGGGAGAGGCGAAGAGCGGACCTCCCATTTGGTGCGCCATATCGCGCTTATGGGCGCCAGATCACTCACCGCAGCCAAGGCGAAAGCGGCCAGCGGCCCAAAGACGGCCAGGATCACGCCCCCCAAGGCTGGACCAACGCTGCGCACAATGTTGTATCCGACGGACATAAGCGTCACTGCGGCCGGAATGTCGCGTTTGTGAAGGATATCGCCGACCGAAGCGTGCCAAGCCGGATCATTCAAGGCAAAGCCGCAGCCGGCCAGGAAACCTAACCCGAGAATCAGCCAAGGACTGACAAATCCCAGACCCACAGAAATCATCAGCGTCGTCGACGCCGATGCTATCAGGCAGTGTCCCGCAAACATCACCCACCGGCGGCTGAAGTTGTCGGCAATGGCTCCGGCGAAAACTGAGAGGAAGAACACCGGCAATGTGGATGCGGCCTGGACGAGTGCCACCATGAGGTCGGACGCTGAAATCGTTGCCATAAGCCAACTGATGGCGACCGTTTGCACTAGCCAACCGAGGCTGGAAATCTGGGTGGCCGCCCAAATTGAGCGAAACACCTTGTTTCGAAATGGGGCGAGCGTCTTTGAAACGGGCGGTTGGGGATTTTCGCTCTGCATGAGGTATTGCTGGCCTTCGATGAGCGCTGCGATTTGAGCAAGCGGGTCGATACTTAGACATCGCGGAGCACCGCACGGACCCCAGCTCTATGGAGCTTGCCGGCGACTATTTGCGTATTGAGCCATTCTCATAGTCTCATTCATGAGCAGTCCTGTGCGCAAGCATTGCTTTGCTAAATTCCCACCACAAGCGCGCCGCCGCTGAGACCCGCACCCGCTGCCGCCAAGAGGACTTTCTCGCCAGGCCGAAACGGCTGCGCCCGATGGGCCAGCGACAATGAGAGCGGGATCGTCGCGGCGGAAGAGTTGCCATATTCGGCGATCGTCTTGACGATCGAGTGATCAGCGATGCCGAGGTTCCTGCCGACCGCGTCGAAAATGCGCGCATTGGCCTGATGCGGCACGAAACGATCGAGGTCTTGCGGCCTCAGTCGGGCAGCAGTGAGCGCATCTCTCGAGCAGGCGGTCATCATCTCCACGGCCTTGCTGAATACTTCACGGCCGTCAGTGATCGTCATCCGTGTCTGCGCGAGGTCGAGGTCGGCATGGAACGGAGTGTTGCTTCCCCCGGCGGGAATCTGGATTAGCCCGTAGCGCGAGCCGTCGGAATCCACCGAAGCGCCGAGAATGCCTCGATCCGGGTCATCGCAAGGACTGATCACCATGGCGCCGGCGGCATCGGCAAACAGCACGGCGCTGGCGCGCTCGGCCAAATTGATGCGGTGGCTGAGGATGTTGGCGGCGATGACAAGGCTCGCTTTGCCGTGCAGGCGGGTGAACCCGTCGGCGAACATCAGCGCATAGATGAAGCCGGCGCAGGCGCCGGTCAGGTCGATCGCTCCGGCGCGGCCTAGCCCCAGCCGATGTGCGACCAGCGGCGCGCTTGGCGGCAGAAGGTGATCGGGCGTCGACGTGGCGAGCAAGAGTAGACCGACGTCGCCGCGGTCGATACCGGCATTGGTCAGCGCCATGTCGCCGGCAGAGGCGGCAAGGCCCGACAGCGTGTCTTCGTCTGTTGCCCAGAAGCGCGAGCGAATTCCGGTGCGCCGCTCGATCCAGCCGGGCTCAAGCCCGAGCCGGTCTTCGATTTCCGGGTTCTCGACCTTGCGCGTCGGCGCATGATGGCCGAAGCCGAGAACGCGCGACGATAGGTTCATGGCCGCGAGCCGAAGCGTTCGCCGGCCTCCTCTATCGCGTCATAGAGCCCGTCCAATTCGTCGCTGGTGATGCAATAGGGCGGCAGAAGATAGAGGACATTGCCGAGCGGGCGCACCAACAGGCCGCGCTCAAGGAAAAAAGCGCGCAGTTTTGGCCCGATCTCGGCCAGATAACCGGCTGAGCCGGTGCGTAGGTCGAGTGCCGCGATGGTGCCGGTTGTCCGGCAGTCGGTGAAATATGGATTGTCCCGGAAGCGTTGCAGCCCCGCGGCCTGCCTCGCGCTCAAGACCGCGATCCGCTCGGCCACCGGCTCGTCACGCCAGATCTCGACATTGGCAAGTGCTGCCGCGCAGGCGATCGGATTGGCGGTGTAGGAGCTCGAATGGAAAAACGTCTTCTTGCGATCCTCCGAAAAGTGAGCGTGGAAGATGGCATCGGTGGCGATCGTGGCGGCCAGCGGGATGGTACCACCGGTCAGACCTTTCGAGGTGCACAAGATGTCGGGCGAGACGGACGCCTGTTCGCAGGCAAACATGGTTCCGGTGCGCCCCCAGCCGGTCATCACTTCATCGGCGATCACGAGCGTGCCGGAGGCTTCGGCGATCCTCTTCAATTCGGCAAGAACCCAGGCCGGATACATCAGCATGCCGCCGGCGCCAAGCACCAGCGGCTCGACGATCAGCGCGGCTGCGCGCCGGTCGCGGCTAACGGCCTCGAACCGATCCAGCGTTTCCTGCTCGCGCCCGGCGGCCGGGAAGGGGATGGTGTCGACCTCGAACAGCAAAGGCTCATAGGCGGCGTTGAAGACGCCACGGGCGCCGACGCTCATCGTGCCGATGGTGTCGCCATGATAGCTGTGCTCCATGACGGCGATGCGCGAACGCGACGCGCCGATGTTACGGAAATAGCCGAGCGCCATCTTCAGCGCGACTTCGACTGAGGTCGAGCCACTGTCGGAATAGAACACCCGGTGGAGGCCGGCGGGTGCGATGCCTACAAGCGCCTCGGCCAGCCGTTCGGCCGGCTCGTGGGTGAAGCCCGCGAAGATGATCTGGTCGAGGCTCGAGGCGGTCGTCTCGATGGCCTTCATGATGCGGGGGTGGCGATGGCCATGGGTGACGACCCACCAGGAAGAAATCGCATCGAGGATGCGGAAGCCGTCGGCCTTGTGGAGATAGGCGCCTTCAGTCAGCACGATTTCAGGGAGCGAGGGCTCTAGCGCGTGCTGCGTGAACGGATGCCAGACTCGAGACTCCGCCATCAGTCGCCTCCGGCAATCATGGCCAGGTCGAAGCCGGAAATCATTGCATCTCTCAACGTTTCACCCGTCAGCGGACCGAGGTGCGGCAGCCTGCCCAGCTGCGGCACGCCGCCGAATTCCACGATTGTCCTTTGTGTATCGGCCACCTCTTCGCCAATGAAGGCAATGCCGATGAGCGGGATGGAGCGGGCTCTCAGGGCCTCGATCGACAACAGCGTATGATTGATGGTGCCAAGCGCGGTGCGGGCGCACAGTATGACCGGCAGCCGCCATTGTTCGAATATGTCAATGAACCTTGTCTGTCGATTGAGCGGCACCATCAGCCCGCCGGCGCCTTCGATGACGAGCGGTGTCGGCAGGACCGGAAATGAAAGATCGTCGGCCTCGATCGCGACGCCGTCGATTTCGGCTGATCGATGCGGCGACAGCGGCATCGTCAGTCGATAGACTTCGGGCAGCACGCGTCCGTCGGGCAAGCCGGAAAGCCGGGCGACGACCTCGCTGTCGGTCTCCTCGTTGAGGCCCGATTGCACCGGCTTCCAGTAGAAGCCGTCGAGCAGCCCGGCAAGTCCGGCCGAAAACACTGTCTTGCCAATTCCAGTGTCTGTTCCGGTGACGACGATGCGTTTGGTCATGCTGTGGCCAACACTCCGACGAGAGCCTCGACCATGGCGGAAATGTCGGCTTCGTCGACGTTGAGAGTCAGCGAAATGCGCAGGCGCGACGTACCCTCAGGCACTGTCGGCGGGCGAATGCCGCGTATGTCGAAGCCGCGTGCCTGCAGTCCTGCCGCCACCGCCATGGTGCGGCTGTTATCGCCGATCACAAGCGGCTGGATCTGCGAGCCGCTGGGCATCACGCCGCAGCGTTCGGCCAATTGCCGGCTCGCGAAAGCGACACGCTCGTGCAACTGAGCACGACGCATAGGCTCGTCAGACAGAATAGTCAGCGCCTCACGTGCCGCGACTGCCATCAGCGGCGATGGTGCGGTCGCATAGATGAATGGCCGGCACCGGTTGATAAGATAGTCGCACAGTGTTCGCGGTCCGGTAACGAGCGCGCCGGATGCGCCAAGCGCCTTGCCGCATGTGTGGAGCGTGACGATGTTGTCGCGGCCTTCATACGCGGCGGCCAGTCCCCGGCCGTCCGGTCCCCAGACGCCGGTGGCATGCGCTTCATCGACGACGATGAATGCCTGGTACCGATCAGCCAGCGCGACCAGGCTCTCCATCGGCGCACGGTCGCCATCCATGCTGTAAAGGCTTTCGAAGGCGATCCACACCCGCCCCATGCCGCCTTCGGCGCGCCAGCGGGTGATTGCGTCCTCGACAGCGTCGACGTCGTTGTGCGCGGCCAGCTTGAACTCAGCGCGCCCGGCCTGGGCACCCTCATGCATGCTGGCATGAGCGAGCTCGTCGAGGACCAGCAGGTCGCCTTTCTGCGGCAGGGCCGTCAGCAGAGCGAAGTTGGCGATATAGCCGCTGCCGAAGAACAGTGCACGCTCGGCTCCGAAAAATGCCGCTGCGTCCGCCTCCAGTTGCTCATGTTCCGGTGCATTGCCGCGCAACAGCCGCGATCCGGTGGCGCCCACTGGCGTGCCCCGCGCAATCGCCGTCGAAACCGCATCGCCCAGTCTTTTGGAGGCGGCAAGTCCGATATAGTCGTTCGACGAGAAGTCGAGCCCGGCGCGCGGTGCGAGCGTCCGCAACCGGTCCTTGCGCCCCAGTCCCCGCAAGGTTGCGTCATAGCGGGCAAGAATTGCCTCCTTCATTGCGTGGCGAGTTCCATAGGCTCAATGCCGAGGCGCCGGAACAGAAGGGTATCCTTGTCCTCGCCGGGATTTCCCGCCGTCAGCAGCGTGTCGCCGACAAAGATCGAATTGGCGCCGGCAAAGAAGCACAGCGCCTGCGTTTCGTCGCTCATCGCCGTCCTGCCGGCGGACAGCCTTACATAGGATTTCGGCATCATCACCCGCGCGAGCGCAACGATGCGGACGAAATCGATCGGATCGATGGCGTCGGCCGCGGCAAGCGGCGTGCCTTCGATGGGAATAAGCATGTTGATCGGCACGCTTTCCGGCGGCTCGGGCAGGTTCGCGAGCGTGACCAGCATGTCGATGCGATCGGTCTTTTCTTCTCCCATCCCGACAATGCCGCCGCAGCAGACTTTCATCCCAACCGCGCGCACGTGCCCAAGCGTTTTCAGCCGGTCGGCAAAAGTCCTGGTTGAAATAACCTCGCCATAGTAGCGCTCAGAGGTATCGATGTTGTGGTTATAGTAGTCGAGACCGGCCTGCTTCAGGCGAGCAGCTTGCTCAAGATCGAGCATGCCGAGCGTCATGCAGGTCTCCATGCCGAGGGCCTTGACGCCCTCAATCATGGCGACCACAACGTCCATGTCGCGCTCCTTGGGACTTCGCCACGCCGCGCCCATGCAATAGCGCGTTGCGCCGCCATCACGCGCCTTGGCCGCTTCGTCGATGACATGCTTGACGTCCACCAGCTTCGACGCCTTCACACCGGTTTCGTAATGCGCAGACTGGCTGCAATAGCCGCAATCTTCGGGGCACCCGCCGGTCTTGATGCTAAGGAGCCGCGACAGCTGCACTCGGTTTCGATCGAAGTTCTGGCGGTGGATCGTCTGAGCCAGGAACAGCAGATCGTTGAATGGCATGCCGTAGATGGCCTCGGCCTCTTTGCGGTTCCATCGCGGAGGCGTTCCGTCGACCGATTGCATGGTCTGGTTCACGTCGAACTCCGAGTTCATTCCAATCGTCATCGTCAAACCTTTGTTTGCTAGTCCGGTACGCCTTCTTGGCTTTGGGGCGCACTCGCTAAAGGCGAGCTGCGGCACGTCTTTCCAGCACCTCCTACGCCTGCCGAGCTGATGTTGCTCCTCACGCCGTAATCCTCAGTTCAAGTGCTTGCAGATGTTCTGGTGGTCCGGCATGTCCAGGCCGATGTCGAGGATCGGGGCGCTGTGCGTCAGCCAACCCATGGAGATGAGATCGACACCGGTCGCCGCAATCGCCGCCGCCGTTTTCGGCATCACCCGACCGGACGCCTCGGTGATCGTACGGCCATCCACTATAGAAACCGCGCGGGCAAGATCCTCGACCGACATATTGTCGAGCAGCACCGCGTCAACACCAATCGCGAGCGCTGCATCGAGCTGCTTCAGCGTGTCGACCTCGACCTCGACCTTCACCATATGCCCTGCTGCGGCGCGCGCCCGCTCTATTGCTGTGCGCATATCGCCGGCGATCGCGATGTGGTTGTCCTTTATGAGCACGCCGTCATCGAGGCCGAACCGGTGATTGGCACCGCCGCCGACGCGCACGGCGTATTTCTCCAATGCCCGCAGCCCGGGCGTCGTCTTTCGCGTCGATACAATCCTCGCCTTGTGACCGCGCACGGCCTCAACCATGGCCGCTGTGGCAGTGGCAATGCCGCTCAGCCGGCATAAGAAATTGAGGGCCGTGCGTTCGGCCGTGAGCAGGCCTCGTGCGGGTCCGGACAATCTTGCAATGGTTTCCCCGGCCCCAACCTCGCTGCCATCAGGGCGCCAGATCTGGATGTTGATCGCCGGTTCCACGAGAAGGAAGGCATACGAGACCAGATCGAGCCCGGCAACGACGCCCGCCTGCCTCGCTTTGAGCACCAACGTGGCAGTGCAATCATACGGGATAACCGCATCGGTGGTCAGGTCGCCGGATCTGCCCAGGTCTTCGAGGAGCGCAACGCGCACAATCGGTTCGATCAGGGTCGCGGGGAGGGGGGAGAATGAAGTCATATCAAGTGCTCCGTATGGTAGCCCGGCAATCGAGTGCGGCCGCGGCCCGCATTGCGCTGTGCAGTGTCAGCCGTGATGGGCGCACGTTGGCATCGTGGAGCGGGAAATCGGACCGACAGTGCGCGCCTCGACTCTCTTCCCGCCTCAGGGCCGCCGCGGCGATCATCAGTGAGACCAAAGCCGGACCAGAGGCAGCGACACTATTGGCTGCGATCGGCAGCAGGGTCGCCACCGCTTCGCGCATTGCCTCGCCGTCGCGGATGATACCCAGGGCGGCGGAGACAATCGGGCGGACCACGGAAGCGTCTGGTCGTGGAGGGACGAATGTGGAGCATCTGCGCGGTCGCCGGGTATACGACGTGCCGGCAACGCTTTCGGCAACCCAGCTCGCGGTGACCGCCGCTTCGGTGAGCGAGTTGCTGGCCAGGCGGTTGGCGCCGTGCAGGCCGGTACAGGCCACCTCACCGCAGGCCCACAATCCCTCGATGGAGCTGCGGCCGGCGCTGTCTACGGCGACGCCGCCCATGTGATAATGTGCCGCCGGGCGCACCGGGATCAGGTCGGTCGCTGGGTCGATTCCTGCGCTCCGGCACAATTCGGCGATGCCTGGAAAACGCTTGCCAAATCTCGGGCCGAGACTTTGCCGTGCGTCCAGGAATACGCGGCGTCCAACGGCAAGCTGGTGCCAAATGGCGCGCGCTACGACGTCGCGAGGCGCAAGTTCACCGCCAGGTGTGTCGGCGAGGAAGCGCTCTCCTCGCTCATCGATGAGCACCGCGCCTTCGCCACGCACGGCTTCGCTCACCAGCGGCATCGGCCGGCGCGGACCGTCGAGCGCAGTTGGATGGAACTGTATGAATTCCAAGTCGGCGAGTTCCGCCCCCGCCCATGCGGCGAGCGCCAGCCCGTGACCCCATGAGCCAGCGGGGTTTGTCGTGTCGCAAAACAGCCCGCCGACGCCGCCGGTCGCCAGCACCGCGCGACGCGTGGGCAGAGCGAGCGCGCCGGCTCGTCCTGCTGCGACCACGGCGATGACCGACCCGTCCTGCACGACCAGCCGGCGGACCTCCACATTTTCGATAATGGTGATCGAGGCTGTACGCCGAACCGCGGCGACGAGCGCGCGCACCAACTCGCGACCGGTGGCGTCGCCGGCTGCATGCACAATCCGCCGTCGCGAGTGTGCCGCCTCGAGCCCAAGTCGCAACGCGCGGTCAGGGTGCTGGTCGAAGTCGACGCCGAACCTTTGGATCGTCCTAATCGCTTCGGGTGCAGCTCGTACCACTCGCCGCACCGTGGCCTCATCGCAGAGTCCGTCGCCGGCAGCTATCGTGTCGCAAAGGTGAAAATCTGGGCCGTCGTCGCCCCCGAGACTTGCCGCAAGACCGCCCTGGGCAAGTTCACTGCAGGCTCCGGTTCCAAGCGGCGCGTTGGTCAAAAGCACGACCGGTTCCGGCGCCAGATGAAGCGCCGTCATCAGGCCGGCAATGCCGCCGCCGATGACGACCGGCGCCCCCGCGATTTCGCGAACCTCCAGACTCATAGGGAAAGCATGCGCTCGACCGCGCGGCGGGCGGGGCCGGCAATTTCGGGATCAATCCGGACCTCATGCCGGTTCTGCTCGAGTGCGGCGCGAATGTTGGCCAGGTTGATGCGCTTCATGTGCGGGCACAGATTGCATGGGCGAACGAACTCGACGTCGGGATGCGCGACCGCGACGTTGTCGCTCATCGAACATTCGGTCAGAAGGACGACACGCTTCGGTTTCTCACGCTCGACATAATCCGACATCGCCGCGGTCGAGCCGGAGAACTCCGCCTCCGCGACAACGTCTGGTGGGCATTCTGGATGGGCCAGCACGATGACGCCTGGATGGGCATCGCGCAGTTCCCGGATGTCTGCTGCGGTGAAGCGCTCATGCACCTCGCAATGGCCTTTCCAGGCGATGATCTCGACGTCTGTATCGGCTGCCACGTTCCTCGCCAGATATTCGTCCGGGAGCATCAGCACACGCGCCACGCCAAGCGATTCCACCACCGCCTTGGCGTTGCCGGACGTGCAGCAGATGTCGGACTCCGCTTTTACGGCGGCGGAAGTGTTGACGTAAGTAACAACGGGGACCCCCGGATACCGCAGCCGCATTAGCCGCACGTCGTTTGCCGTGATCGATTCGGCCAGCGAGCAGCCGGCGCGGAGATCCGGGATGAGCACGGTCTTGTTCGGATTGAGCAGTTTTGCCGTCTCGGCCATGAAATGAACGCCGGCAACCACGATGATGTCGGCGTCGACCGTCACCGCCTTGTGGGCCAACGCCAGGCTGTCGCCGACGATGTCTGCCACGCAATGAAAAATTTCGGGCGTCTGGTAATTGTGCGCCAGCACCACCGCATTGCGCTCACGCTTCAGCGCTAAGATGGCTTCAATATCGCCGGCGAACGCGGGCCATTCAACGGGTGGGATCACCCGCCGGACACGCTCATACAAGGACGCAGCCATAGGTAACGCCCCAGTCATTGGCGCCTCGATTATATTCGGTTTGACAATAAGGGAATATATCTACCTTGACTATAAGTATGTCAAGCCCGCGCCAGCGGTAATTTTGTCCCGGCGATAGCCCTGTCGTCGAGGACGGCATGCCGGAAGCGATAAAGCTTCGCCGGTCGGCCGCCCGTGTCGAGGGAGGTCTCCCCGGTCTCCTCAACAAGTTCCTGCTGCTCGACCAATCTCCGGAAGTTCGGCTTGTTGATCAGCCTGCCAGCCAAAGCTTCCACGGTTCGCTGCAGTTGCAGCAGCGTGAAGGAAGGCCGCATAAGCTCGAACACGACCGGCCGGTATTTGATCTTCGAACGCAGCCGCGCGATCCCGGTTGCCAGAATACGACGGTGGTCAGCGACCATTGGTTTGCCAGCCGCGGCCGCAATCGCGTCCCTGCCGCCACCGGCCTCCTCAATCAGAGCAGCTTCATAGAGCAACTCGTAGCGTTGGAGCGTGAGTTCCTCGTTCCAATGGCGGTCGTCGAAGCCGAAGGCTATCGCAGCGCGCTGCCGGCGCTCGCGTTGAGTGGTCGGCTCGCTGGCGCCGCCGGCCCACTCAATCAGGCGGGGCCGCAATCTATCGAGCAGCACAGGCGGCGTGCCGAAGCGGTGGTCCTCCCAGGGAAAATATTCGTACCAACTTTGCCAGCCGCACGCGGCCGAGTTCGTTGCCTGTTCCTTCCTGGTCAATGCGAGATAGCTGATTGAGATGACGCGCTGGTGGCGCTCAGTGCCGATGCGATCGCGATCGGCGAAGGTGTAGAGTTGCTCGATGTATCCAAGTGCATGGCCGGTCTGCTGCTCCACCCACCCCCTCAAACCCGACTGCAGTGATCGATGCTCAAGGGCAAAAGGTCCAGAAGGGAGGGTGTCCGCATGACCGACTGTGAGGACACAGGGCTCACTGTCGTTTACGGCGACCACGACGGCAGTCAGGTCCACTTTGGCTTCGTCAGCTTTGACGGCGGCTTTGCCTTTCTTGGTTCTTCTTGTCTGAGGATCCATGTTTGCGAAAGCGGGTTGGCCCAACGGAGCGCCTTAATCGATTGAATGTAACCTTGGAAGCCAGCACGTCAACACCGGAGTACTCAAGCGCTGTTTTTAGCTCTTCGCAGTCGCACAAAAATATGCCAAACGCGACACCCGCTGTTGGTAACGTAAGGGAAGGGGCCTCGGTTGAGCGCGGCTGGTGAGATAAAAGGGATGACTCCTCCAGATATTCGATCGCGAAAAGGCCAGACGCCACTTGTATGCTTGACGGCCTACACCACGCCGGTCGCGAGGCTGCTCGATCGCCACTGCGACATCGTTCTTGTCGGCGACAGCGTCGGCATGGTGCTGCACGGCCTGTCGTCGACGCTGGGGGTCACGCTCGACATGATGATCATGCACGGACAGGCCGTTCGCCGCGGCCTTGAACACGCGCTGATGGTCGTCGACCTGCCCTTCGGTTCCTACGAGGAAAGCCCAGAGCACGCTTTCGGCAACGCTGCGCGCGTGATGGGTGAGACCGGTTGTTCAGCGGTAAAGATCGAGGGCGGCGAGACCATCGCGGAAACCATCCGCTTCCTTACCGCGCGCGGCGTACCTGTCATGGCCCATGTGGGCCTGACGCCGCAGGCGGTAAACACGTTTGGAGGCTATCGTGTGCAGGGCCGGGGAGCCGATGCAGAGCGGATCAGGCGCGACGCCAGGGCGGTAACTGAAGCTGGCGCCTTCTCCTTGGTGCTGGAAAAGATACCGGAGCAGCTTGCACGGCAGATAACCGCCGATATCGACATACCCACCATCGGCATCGGTGCCTCGCCAGCTTGCGACGGCCAGATTCTGGTGAGCCACGATATGCTCGGGCTCTTCACCTCATTTCGGCCGAAGTTCGTCAAACGCTATGCCGAGCTCGGTGAGCAGGCTGAGGCGGCAATCGCCGCTTACGCCACCGATATGCGGAACCGGCACTTTCCGGCGGTCGAACATCTCTATGTCAACGCCTTGAAGGCCGGTGACTTCACATGAGCGTGCCGATCGCTCGAACCGTGAGCGAGCTGCGCGGCGTCGTTGCGCAATGGCGTCGCTCGGGTGCCACGATCGGTATTGTGCCGACCATGGGAGCCTTGCACGACGGGCATCTGAGCCTCGTGCGGAAGGCGCTCGAAAGGGCCGAGCGGGTGATCGTGACGCTGTTCGTAAACCCCAAGCAGTTCAACAGCCCCGCCGACCTGATTGCCTACCCTCGGACGGAAAGCGACGATGCTGCCAAGCTCGCTCTGCTGGGCACGCATCTGCTCTATGTGCCGGACACAGAGGAAATGTACCAGGTGGGCTTCGCCACGGCCGTTTCAGTGTCCGGCATCAGCGAATGCCTTTGCGGCGCATTCCGGCTCGGCCATTTCAATGGCGTGGCGACGGTCGTGGCCAAGCTCTTCCTGCAGGCCGGCGCTGACTTCGCCTTTTTTGGCGAAAAGGATTTTCAGCAACTTCAGCTTGTCAGGCGCTTGGTCCGGGATCTCGACATTCCGATCACTATTGTGCCCTGTCCGACAGTCCGCGAAGCCGATGGTCTTGCGCTATCGTCGCGTAACGTGCGGCTCTCCCCAGCCCAACGCGCCATTGCCCCAAAACTAGCATCGGTCCTGCTCGATACGGCCGAGCGGCTTGCACGCGGCTCCCCCATCCTGCCTACGCTTGATGAAGCGCGTGCAGCAATTCTGGCTGCCGGCTATCGCGAGCTCGAATACCTGGAGCTTCGCGGAGAAACAGACCTGCAATCGTTAGCAAGCCTTGACCGACCGGCACGCTTGCTTGCTGCGGCTTGGCTTGGCGACACGCGGCTCATCGATAACGTCGCAATATCACCCATCGGTAGTTGGTCAGGTGGGCGGAGCTCTCTCCAATCGGAAGCAGCACAGCAATTGCGGTGATGACGGCGGCGCGTCGTATGCCCTGCAGGGACAGGCCATCATTTAGAACCACGTCTCCGTCGGCTTCCAGCAACCTCCGCGAGGTACGCTAAGCGCAGATGCATCGCGTATTTGAAACCTTGGTCGAGCAACTCTCTGCAAGCGTCGATGCCGTCGATCTCCATGAGGCAATGGCGTCCGCCGCAGCCGGGTTCGACTTTCCGCTCTTCGCTTATTTCACCTACCCATCCGCTTCCGGCGACAGGCCGCGATTGATCTCGAATTATCCATCATCATGGACATCACATTACCTGCAACAGCGCTACCACAGCGTGGATCCCGTGATCCTGCGGGGACTGCGGGGCTGGGATACCTTCGACTGGGGTGTGGACCGCGATCACCGTTATTTGCCGACCTCTCAGCAGGAAGTCCTGGAAAAAGCAGCTGAGTTCGGCATTCGCGGCGGACTGACCATGTCGATGCATGATCATCGCGGCCGGTTCGCCGCACTGACCTTCGCCTCCAACGAGGCGCATCCGCCATTTCTGAGGTCGCTGACGCGCTACGAAAAAGCAATGCAACTGGTTGCGATCAACGTTCATATCCATGCCCGGCGCAGGCTCGCCGAAGATTGCGTGGTAGATGGCATAATGCTCACCCGGCGGGAGTTCGAGTGCCTGAAATGGGCGGCGTGCGGCAAGTCGGCCTGGGATATCAGCCAGATTCTCGGTGTCTCGAAACGCACCGTGACCTTCCATCAGGAAAACGCCAAGGCGAAGCTTGGCGTGCGAACCATCAACCAGGCCGTAGTGCGGATGGCTGCTCGGGCGAGATCCTGATCCTCTCCAAGTCTAGCTGTAAAGGTCTACAGGCTGCATTCATGACGGCTTTGCCCTTCGATTGCGTGGACACATCCCGCACGGAGACGACAATGATGCAGCTGATAACACCCGACTGCTACGCCGAGTTTGCGAGCGAACTCAAGGAAATGCACGGACTTAGGTATCGGGTTTTCAAGAAGCGGCTCGATTGGGAAGTGCAGACCGAAGGCGAAATGGAAACGGACTCGTTTGACAGCCTGAACCCCGTCTACCTGCTTCTCAAGGGGTCCGATTGGCGAACTTGCGGCTGCGTCCGCCTTTTGCCGACCACCGGACCGACAATGTTGCGCGATACGTTTCCGACGCTGCTGGATGAGATGGTGGTCCCTGCGAGTGCCGATATCTGGGAGAGTAGTCGTTTCGCGCTCGATCTCCCTGCGACAGCGCCGAAGGCAGCTGGCGGCCTGGCCCAAGCAACCTACGAGCTCTTCGCGGGGATCATCGAATTCGGCTTGGCCAACAATCTCTCCGGGATCGTAACGGTGACAGATACGCGCATCGAAAGGATCCTTCGTCTCGCGACCTGGCCGTTGTCACGTATCGGACAGCCCAAGCAGGTCGGCAACACCGAGGCAGTCGCCGGCTTCCTCGATATTTCCTACGCCAGTCTCTTGCGCATCCGCTGGAGGGGACGCCTCAACGGGCCGGTGTTGTGGCAACCAGTTCTCATCCAATCGGCATAGCGCCTGCGGATGCTCAGCCGTGACTTGAGTTAAGTCTGCTCACGGCCGCCACCGCCGCCGTGAGGGTGAGCGGACCCGCCCCACGAGCTTTCGACTGTTCCGGTCGATTGGCTCGCGCGGCCGGACTTTGGATTTCCGTAGGCGCAACCCGCAGTCCAGCGTGAGCACGCCAAAATGGCGCCCCTCCGCTTCGTCCAAAGAAGCCAACGTGGCTTCTGAGGTCGTCTTAGAATATTGGACCGGCCGCCGTGAGCGATCGCAACCTCAAAGCTTTGCCGGTATGCCGGTTTGGCCGGACCGTCGGCCAGTCGGAGCAGTCCCCCGATAAGGACCCGAGCTGACGCGCGGTCCAACAGCGCCCGAGCCTATGCTTTGTGCATTACCGTTCGGTTGGCCATGTCGTCCAAGACCGCATGAAGAAGGCTTCCAACCTCCTGCGCAGCGAGCTCTGGCGCAATTCCTACATCGGACAATTGAATGAGCATTTTCTTGGCGGCACAGCGCCAGAACGCGCTCGCCGCCTCGCCGTTCTTGGTCTCGAGGGCCTGGGCGATACTTTCGACCAATATACGTCGCCGATGCAGCGGAAATACGCAAATGTTTGATTCATGCATCAATCACCTCACAGATTCAGTTCCACAAAGAAAAACACCGGCGTCTTCAAAAGAGCCCCGCTAGCGCGGTGACGGTTCGCGGCGACATGACGAGTTCCACTTCCCCATCGACAAGCCATTGGGAGATGAGCCGCCGGACCGCATATCCGGGACCGCACATAAGGTGAACCACCATTGCTCATCCGGCTGCATTTTCCTGGGCCGTTCGACGAGGCGTTCCAGCCGAATTGACGTCCAATGACTTGATCTCTGAAAGGGCAGGGCGGTACGAATCACCCGACTGTTCCGCTGCTTACATTCCTGCGAGCTTGTGTATGAACGATTAAAGCGTGCCCGAGCCGTTCTTGGTGGCCGCCGCAGAAGGGAATCATGTCATCCGCTGCCTATCGTAGGCGGCGCGACTTCTAGCATGACTGCACTGCCCCGACAGGGCTTTGCAATCGCGCGTTTCGAAGCCTATGCTTTGGCATCGGCCGGCATTTACTTCGGTGCAGCCGACAGTAAGACGTACGCGCTCTTGCCCCGTTGGAAGAGAGCCTTGCCCGATCCCTCTTTCGCGACCAGGTGCTGAAGCCCTCACCCCGCAGGACTTCGCGCTTTTGCGACCATCGCTGCATCACGTCGAACCGGGCATCAAGGACAAGTTGGAGGTCGCGCATCAGCCGATCAAGAACGTATATTTTCCCGAGAGGGGCATCGCGTCGGTGGTCGCCACCATGACCGGCGGGCGGCAAGGTGAAGTCGGCATTGTCGGCTATGACGGGATGAAAGGAATTGCCGTCATTCTCGGAAAGGAAAGCACTACCTGGCGCCTGCCGGTTGAAAACCTTCGCCCTGCGATTAGCCCGTCGCTTCGCACCTCAGTGCTGGACTATGCCCACGCGTTCCTCGTCCAATCATGCCGGACGGCACTGGTCAATGGCCACTCCAAGGTCGAAGAACGGCTGGCCCGCTGGCAGCTGATGGTCCACGACCGTGCGGAAGGAGATAAGATCCTCCCGACGCATGAATTTCTGGCGACCATGCTCGCGCCCACCGCCCGGGGTCACCACGGCCCTGCAAATGCTTGAGTATCGAGGACTGGTGCACGCCAAGCGCGGCGAGATCACGATCATCGACCGTGCCGGATTGATAAAGCTCACACATGGCGCTTATGACAAGGAGGAGCAGCGTTATTTCGGCCTGGCCGCTGCCTGAAGCATGTCGGTTGAAACGGGTTCAGCCGACGTCTCCTTGCCCCTCACCAGGTCGCCCAAAAGCATCAGCGGTTTTGAACGAATCGCAGCGATTGTCCGCAATCGGACATAGGCTTGAAGGCGGTCGAATTCGTGCCATAAGTCGGGTTGGTCAGGGTTCAGGGAGGAATTCGTCATGACCAATTCGTTTCACACCGTCACCGTCGAAAAAGCCGCAGAAGCCTATGTCCTTTCCAGGGGAAGGGTCCGCTTTCTCTCCATGGCGCAGGCGATCCGCGCCATCCGAACACTAATGCCGGCATGCAAGGCCACCGACCGCGAGTTGGAGGAACTGTTGGCGGCCGCTTCCTTCGTTCATGGCGTGCCCGTCGCCTTCGACACAAAAACAGCCGATGGTGTAGAACCACGGCTGCATTCCTAAGAGGGCATGCCGCGCCATGCAGACTGTCAGAGGGCATTCGTCAGATGGTAGTCCGCTAACTTAACTGCAGAGTCTAAAGGACGTGTTCCAGCATTGCGAACTCACCGATCGCTTTGTTGCCAAAGCTGCCAGCAAGCGATCGCCTCATCCAGCCGTTTGCACCATCTCATCACAGACATCATCGCGATGCTACCTGTCCAGCATATGTCCAGCATTTCGCAAGGCGGCCAGAAGGAGCCTCGCATAGCCTGTGACATCGATCTGGGCCTGCATCGAAAGGGGCATGCTGGTCCAGTTCTCCAACGGTGCAATGAAAGGTGAGAAGGTGCCATTGACAAGGCAACAACAGCTAACAAGGCCCTCTCGGTCCAATGCCACCACACCGATCTTGTCGCCTGGATATCCAATGGCTGCGACTCGCTGGACCTCCAGGTCACCGTCCACCCGCACGTCAAAAAGAAGGCTACCACGGCTCCTCGTGGCTATCTCAGCCGCCTTCTCATCAAAGCTTGAAGAGAGCAAGCGGACGCTTTCCACCGCCATCTGGAAAATCACCAAATCCAGTTCATTCACGGCCATATGGGCATTTCCGCGCAACGGGTGGTGATTGCAATGACACATACTGCTTGTTCACAGATGTCGGTCACGAACGATCATTCGTCGGGTTCCGGTTCCGACCAACGGTGTCGCCACCTGATCGTGCTGCGGTTCGAACCTTCCGAACGCGAGCCGAGCGCGCTATGAGGTTGGAGTCTAGGTCTCGGACCCTGCCTCGCGGCCTGCTCATCTTTGGCAGACCCGTTGCAACGCCGCCGCGATGGCGCAAACGCCAGATGACGCTGATCCATCGCTTGATCGTGAACTGAGCTTCTGAACACCATTGGGACAGCAGGGTGGAAGGGCTTGACCAACGCTGCCCCCGTTTTCCAAGAGGACCCGTCCTCGATTGAATCTTTCGAGCCCCGTGCAGCGCGCAGCCAAATGATGACCATCTGGACCCAGCTCGCAGACCGCAAGGCAAAGAGGGAACCTTCCAGGCAGCCAAGCTGCGTCGACGCAAAGAGCGGCCTTTGGAGTTCCCAGAATCGACCCTTCCATAGTTGCGACAGGCAACCACTGCACGAGTGTGGGAGAGCGAATCGCAAGCATTGCGTGAGGTCCTGCGCGTTTTCCCCTCTTGCTATTTGGCACATCGTTTGCGCCGAAGTGGGCGCAGCGTTCGACCGGAGCACTGCATGGGAGAGGGAGGAGCCCCACCCCGATCCGGTCAAGGAGAGAGACGGTGTTGGTTCCAAGAGTTCCCCGCGCGATCTTAGCGCCCCGCAAGCGCCATTTTGCCCGGACCTACGTGCAGGTACTTGCCGCCATAATCCTGGGTGCCGCAATCGGCTATTTCCATTTGGAGACCGGCCACAGCCTGAAGCCGCTCTGCGATGCCTTCGTCGATGTCGTCAAGATAATCACCGTACCTGTCATCTTCCTGACAATGGCGACCGGCATTGCCGGCATGAGCGATCTGCAGAAGGTCGGCCGAGTTGCCGCCAAGGCGATGGTTTATTTCCTTACCTTCTCGACGCTAGCACTCCTTGTCGGGCTGATTGTCGCGAATATCGTTCAGCCTGGCGCCGGCCTCAACATCGATCCGGCCTCGCTCGATGTCGAAGCCGTTAAGGGCTATGTGGCCACGGCTCACGAGCAGTCCGTGACCAGCTTCCTGATGAACATCATCCCGTCAACGATTGCCAGTGCCTTCGCGGAAGGCGACATCCTGCAAGTCTTGTTCCTCTCGGTCCTGTTCCTCTCGATCCTGTTCGGCGCGGTCTGCCGCTACAACGGCCGCTCGCTCTTCTCTCTCGTCCGATACATCAAGGACGAGCTGCTGCTCGCAATGTCCTCCTCAGAGGCCGCGCTGGCCTCGCTCATGGAGAAGATGGAAAAGGCCGGCGCCACGCATTCGGTCGTGGGTCTCATTCCATTCAATCTGGACGGCACGAATATGATGCTCGCCGCCCTTTTCATCGCCCAAGCGACGAAAACTGATCTCCCGATCGGCTGCCGGATCCTCATGCTGTTTGTCGCATTGTTCCCTTCGAACGGAACAACCCGCATTACCGGTGCAGGCCTCGTCACAATGGCTGCAACGCTCTTTCTTGTTCCGGCCGCACCGGTCACCTCCGTGGGGCTTATTCTTGGCGTCGATCAGCTTATGTCCGAATGCCACGCGCTGACGGTTTTTCTCCGCAGCGTAGCGGCAACGCTGGCTGTCACCCGGTCCGGGGCGAGCGGGATAAACGACGATTCGGGGAGCGCCTCACTAGCGGACCGTTCAGCGCTCTGGCGGTGGACGGTCAAGTCGCCCGGCGTGGTGAACACAATTCCCCGTGCGAACGACGCTCAGCTATTGGGGTGGACCCGATGGCGCAAAGCCGTATTTGAGAAACCGCCAGATCGCACCGGCACCTGTGCGCCTGTAGCAACTGCGGGGCACGATCAAAACTGACCCATTTTACACCAAAAAGGCGGCCGTTGCTGCCACGCCGTCCATGGATTGGAGACTCATGTCTAAGCCGACTGCCATCACTGTCGCAGCTCTTCTTTTACTCCTCGCCTTGCTGGCGAGCCAATATAGCGCGAACCTGCACCGGCAGGCGTGGTCGACCGACAGGCAAAAGTGGAGCGGCGCATTCGACAACGATCTCCTTCGCCAATCGCCGGCAACCCGCAAGGCGATGCCGTTCTGGTCATATTCAATGACTACCACAACTGTCCGCATTGCAGACTGGCTGATATCAACTACCAAAAAGCCTTCAAGCATGAGCCCAATCTGAAGCTTGTGATCAAACAGTTCCCGGTCCTGGGACCGGATTCCCAATTCCCAGCCTTCGCCGCACTCGCCTCGAGAAAACAGGGAAAGTTCGACGAATTCCACCGCGCCCTTATGATTTCCCCCAGTTGAAGGGTCACTCTCAAGATCGCAGCGCGTGTAGGCCTTGACGTTGAGCAGCTCAAGCGGGAATGCAAGATCCGGCCATCGCAGATGAAATGCGCGCGTCCGCGCACTCGCGAAAGGTCTGCACTTAGACGGTACGCCCGCGTTGGTGGTCGGCGATATAGTGGTCGCCGACCTTGTGGACATGGCCAGCTTGCAACGCTTGCATCGCCGATGCGCGCTCAAAGCGTGCTGGCTCTCGTGCGGGGCAGCATCTGTAGACCGGCCACGCTGTTGTTGCCGGAGCGTGCCGTTTGTGGCAGCTGGCTTTGCTGTCGCTCCTCGTAATCTTGTTGCGGTCATCCAGCTGCCGTGGGCGCCAACAACAATCCTGAGCGCCCGCGCCTGAAGTCGCTGGCCGGGTGCTCGTGAACCGAGCCCGCTTTTCTTCGGCAAGCTCAGGCGGTCTTGGCCCTGCGGCATCGCCCCCTGGCGCGGGGCAGCCTTCGGCTGCTGACGGTCGCCGGCCTGTCGGCCGGCGTCTTTCTATTGTGGCCTTCCCCCTGGCGCAGGGTGGGCAGCACTCCCTTCTAGGCCCGCCGCGGCGTCCCGCAACCCTTCGCTTGTCGCTTTCGGGTCCTCCACTCCGTTCCGGTCCTGCTGATGCAGTCCGCCTCCGACGGCGGGCCTTTCCGGTCGCTTTTGCCGCCCACCCCGCTTCCGGGGAGGGCGCGCGATTGTAGAGCGGAGGACATCACGATGCGTGCAAACAACAAACGTTGCGGCAGCCGACAGGCTGGCGCAGACAGCGGCGGGCGCACCGGCGCCAGCCTTTATCAGGAAATCACCGACCGCATCATTGCCGAACTGGAGCGCGGCACCGTGCCATGGGTCAAGCCGTGGGGCAGGGCAAGGACAGGCCTCGGCCTGCCGCGGAATGCGGCCACCCAGCGCCGATATTCCGGCATCAATATCCTGATCCTGTGGGGCGCGGTCATCGAGCGCGGTTTCCCCAGCCAGAACTGGCTCACCTTCCGGCAGGCGCTTTCGCTTGGCGGCAATGTCAGGAAGGGCGAGCACGGCACCACCATCGTTCACGCTGACCGCTTTGTTCCCAAGAACGAAAAGCAACGCGCCGACACCGATGGCGACGAACCGCAGGCGGTGCCCTTCCTGAAGCGCTTCACCGTCTTCAATGTCGCGCAGTGCGATAATCTGCCCGAACATCTTTACGCCGCCGGCGAGCCTCTGCCTGAGCGCGAGATGGTCCCGCAGGCCGAGGCGCTCATTCATGCAACCGGCGCTGATTTTCGCGTCGGCGGCGAGCGCGCCTTCTACATGCCCGGCAGCGACACCATACAGGTGCCGCCGCAGCCGGCTTTCTTCCACCAGATCGACTATTACCGGACCTGCTTTCACGAGCTTGGCCACTGGACCGGCCACCCGAGGCGACTCGCGCGCGACCTGTCCGGCTCCTTCGGGTCCAACACCTATGCGCGCGAGGAACTGGTCGCCGAAATCGCATCAGCCTTCATCTGCAGCAGTCTCGGCATCGAGCCGACCGTGCGCCATGCCGACTACATCGGCTCATGGCTGACGGTTTTGCGCGAGGACAACCGCGCCATCTTCCGCGCCGCAAGCCATGCCTCGAAAGCCGCCGATTTCCTGCTTGGCCGCAATGTCGATGTCGAAGGCGAGGCACATGCCGAAACCGCCTATGGGAGCGCGCAATCCTCACACGCGACCGCCTTGCGCCTCTGATGACGCAAAGCCGCGCGCAACCAACTCGACAGTTCTTTTGAGGTTGCCCTAACGCCGATGGCCGGCGTTGGCGTCGATCGTTCATCGGACCGAGGTTCGCAAAAAAAGAGGGCGGCATTGATGCCGCCCTCTCGTTGCGAAAGCTGCCAGAGCTGGATTAGAAATCCATGCCGCCCATGCCGCCCATGCCGCCGCCGCCCATGCCGCCAGGCATGCCGCCGCCAGCCGACTCCTTCTTCGGAGCCTCCGCGATCATGGCTTCGGTGGTGACCAGCAGGCCGGCGACCGAGGCCGCGTCCTGAAGAGCCGTACGGACAACCTTGACCGGATCGACGATACCCATGGCGATCATGTCGCCATACTCGCCGGTCTGGGCGTTGTAGCCGAAGGTCGCGCCCTTGTTCTCAAGGATCTTGCCGGCAACGATCGATGCTTCCGCACCGGCGTTGGCCGCGATCTGGCGGGCCGGAGCCTGCAGCGCACGACGCACGATGTTGATGCCGGCGGCCTGGTCGGCATTGACGCCGGTGGCCTTGATGTTGGCCGAAGCGCGCAGCAGCGCGACGCCACCACCAGCAACGATGCCTTCTTCGACGGCCGCGCGGGTCGCGTTGAGGGCGTCATCGACGCGGTCCTTCTTTTCCTTGACTTCGACTTCCGTCGCACCGCCGACGCGGATCACCGCAACGCCGCCGGCGAGCTTCGCCAGACGTTCCTGCAGCTTCTCCTTGTCGTAGTCCGAAGTGGTCTTTTCGATCTGCTGCTTGATCTGGGCAACGCGGCCCTGGATCTCGGCCTTCTTGCCGGCGCCGTCGACGATGGTGGTGTTCTCCTTGGAGATCGACACCTTCTTGGCGCGGCCGAGCATGTTGAGGCCGACGTTCTCGAGCTTGATGCCGAGGTCTTCCGAGATGACCTGGCCACCGGTGAGGATGGCGATGTCTTCCAGCATGGCCTTGCGGCGATCACCGAAGCCCGGCGCCTTGACGGCGGCGATCTTCAGGCCGCCACGCAGCTTGTTGACGACCAGCGTGGCCAGAGCCTCGCCTTCGACGTCTTCCGAGATGATGAGCAGCGGCTTCGAGGTCTGCACGACGGCTTCGAGAACCGGCAGCATGGCCTGGAGGTTGGACAGCTTCTTCTCGTGCAGGAGGATGTAGACGTCCTCGAGTTCGGCAACCATCTTGTCGGCGTTGGTGACGAAGTAGGGCGAGAGGTAGCCGCGGTCGAACTGCATGCCTTCGACGACTTCGAGTTCGGTCTCGGCGGTCTTGGCTTCCTCAACCGTGATGACGCCTTCGTTGCCGACCTTCTGCATCGCTTCGGCGATCATCTTGCCGACCGAAGCATCGCCGTTGCCGGCGATGGTGCCGACCTGGGCAACCTCTTCGGAGGTCTTGATCTTCTTGGCGTTCTTGATCAGGGTCGCAACGACGTCGGTTACCGCGAGGTCGATGCCGCGCTTCAGGTCCATCGGGTTCATGCCGGCGGCAACGGCCTTGTGGCCTTCCTGGACGATCGACTGCGCCAGAACGGTCGCGGTCGTGGTGCCGTCGCCAGCGATGTCGTTGGTCTTCGAAGCAACTTCGCGGACCATCTGCGCGCCCATGTTTTCGAACTTGTCCTCAAGCTCGATTTCCTTGGCGACGGTGACGCCGTCCTTGGTGATGCGCGGGGCGCCGAACGACTTGTCGATGACCACGTTGCGGCCCTTGGGGCCGAGCGTGACCTTCACCGCGTCAGCGAGGATGTTGACACCGCGCAGCATGCGCTCGCGGGCATCGCGGGAGAATTTTACGTCTTTGGCAGCCATTTTTAGCTCCTGGCAGGGGCTTCAATCGAGCCCGGGAATTCAGTTGACGAAAGGGCCTGATATGAGCCGATGATGCCCATGATGTCGGATTCCTTCATGATCAGAAGGTCTTCGCCATTGAGCTTGACTTCCGTGCCCGACCACTTGCTGAACAGGATGCGGTCGCCGGCCTTGACGTCCAGCGGGACCAGCTTGCCAGCTTCGTCACGAGCGCCGAAGCCGACAGCGATGATCTCGCCTTCCTGCGGCTTTTCCTTTGCCGTGTCGGGGATGATGATCCCGCCAGCGGTCTTGGATTCGGATTCGACCCGGCGAACGACCACGCGGTCATGCAGCGGGCGGAACTTCGACTTTGCCATTTTCGGATTTTTCCCTGGTGCGCTGTTGAGGGGTTTTTGTTAGCACTCGCGATGGACGAGTGCTAACGCGATAGTGAGGTAGGCTGTAAGCGGGCACTCGTCAAGACGGACGAGGGCAGGCGAGGAGCTCTGGCCCCCTCCCCGGTGGAACCCAACGCATACGCGGCATCCGCGTTGATGGCTGCGAGCCCCACATTTCCATTGAATTCGGCGTCATGACGCCAACTTGCTCGCGCCGCTTCCAAGTCGTCAGTCGTGCTGCCGTCAGCACGAACATAGGGCTGCGCTTCACTTCCCGTCGAAGCCGCGGCAAGCAGCGTCGCCGTCAGCACGCTCCTTTGCAGATGCTTGCCAAAGGTGGACAGTGAGCGCACCTGCGCCGGGCTGTTGGTGCGAACGTAAGACGTCATTGACAACTCCTTTTTGCAAGTCGAGCCCCTTCTCCACCTTCGGCCGCCGTCGACGCGAAGAAGTCCGCATCGCGTTGAAGACGAGCTGCGAAAAAGAGAAAGATGTGTTTGATGGCTGCGGCCCCAACGGTGCCTTCAGATTTGAGATCACTTCCGCCGCGAGCGGCTGAAGCTCCTCGCAACGTCAAATCGAATCTGCTGCCAAGCCTCCAGGAAAGGAGAGCATTGCTCATCTCGCGCTTGTGCATGCAGTCAACCTTCGATCCGTGTTGCCACATCAAGAGCAAATGCCGTGCCAAAGCTCACTGGGAAGTGAACGCATGGCTCTCCCTGAAAACCTCACAAATCCAGCATGGTCAATTGTGCGGAACCCGACATGCGTCTTCTGCCACTGTCAGCTTTCGGACAGGCATGACGCGTTTCGCGCCGACCACCGGTCGATCGGTTTTGGGGCCGGTCTGTTCGCCTCATAAGAGCGCGTTACATTGCGTAGCGGTTTCCCGAGCGCCGCCACATGACACTGGACCTGCAGGTAGCACCGGCTTCTCATCCAGCCTTACTTTGGCCCCCTCGCGTATCAAATTCCCGCTGGCGAGCCCTGCTTTCATAGATCGCACCATGCCGGATGTCTGCTCTGGCGCCCGACCCGCTGGCACGATCTCGATCCGGCATAAGGGCGCAGCATCTTTGCAGGCCGTTTCATCCCGGCGTCCTGCTTGGCTGACAGACCGCACTTGGCGAGCGGTCTCCATGCTCTCTCCAAGGACCATCCCTGCGGCTGGCTTGTCGACCTATGGGCGGGTCCGGCCGCCCGAAACCCTCGCGCCATCAGCTTTTTTCCCCGCCGCCTGCGGCGGCTTCCTCGCGCCGCTTCGCTCACAAAAAAGCTGCCCGCTCGGGTCCTTCACTGTCGCTGCGGCCCTGTCGGATTCAGGCGGTCCTGACGCGCCCATTACGGTGCGCCATCGCAGGGGATGGTCCCCGGCGAAACCACAAAAGGAGACTTCGAAATGACCGCGATCGGTTACGTCAACAAGCAGGAAAACGGCGCCTACAAGGGCCAGTTCAAGACGCTCAGCGTCCGCGCCGACATCGATATCGTCCCCAACCAGGCCAAGAGCGCCGATAACCATCCCGACTTCCGGGTGCTTACGCAAGGGGTCGAAGTCGGCGCTGGCTGGATCCGCACCGGCGAGACTTCCGGCAAGGATTATGTGAGCCTGTCGATTGCAGCGCCGGAGTTCGGACCGCGCAAGCTCTACGCCAATCTCGGCCGAGCCGCCGGCCAGGACGATCACGACACCTACGCCATCATCTGGAACCCGGCCGACTGACCGGCCGAGATAAGAGCCTCGCGCCGCAGCCCCGGCGCGGGGCTCATTCCCAGGAGTTCCACCCAAACCCCGTCCGCCCTAAAGGGCGGCGAAAACTCTCCCCCGACTCTTCGCCCGTCCCCGAGACGATCTCCCTCGCCCATCCTCGCCCTCGCTTGTCCGAAGCGAAACGAGGATCATCATGGACGACGAAAACGAACGCGCGGCCCGCGCGAAAAAGGGCAGCCCGTTTCTCAGCACAGCCCAAGCCGCCTTCTATATCGGGCTCTCCCAGCGCACGCTCGAAAAGATGCGGCTCAAGGGCGGCGGCCCGAAATTCCGCAAGCACGGCCGCTATGTCCGCTATCACATCGACGAACTCGACCATTGGTCGAAAGGACACCCGCAGCACTCCATCGCCGGCGATGGCAAGGCCGGTTCCGGCCAGGGCGGCACGGGAGGCCGTTCATGAGGCGGCGCCCTTCCATCCATCTGATCGGCAGCCGCCTGAGGCGTGTTCGAGCCCGTAAGACGGTCGCCTTGGCCGCGGCCGGTCTCGGTCTTTTGGGCTTCACGGCGCTGGGAAAGCCCGCCCCTTGGCTGGTCTGGAACGCCTCGGCCAGCGCGCCGATCGGCCTTTACCGCATCGCTGCGGGAGCGCTGGCGCGTGGCGATCTCGTGCTCGTGCGCCCGCCTGAATACGCGGCGTATCTCGCCGCCGAGCGCAGCTATCTGCCTCGCAATGTGCCGCTGGCAAAACGTCTTGCAGCGCTGCCGGACGATAATGTCTGCGCCTTCAATGACGCCATCATCATCGGCGGCGACATCGTCGCGCGCCGGCTCAAAATCGACGCCGAAGGCCGACCTTTGCCATGGTGGAACGGCTGCCGAGCGCTCGGGGATAACGAGGTTTTCCTGCTCGGCAGCGACAAAAACCGCTCCTTCGACAGCCGCTATTTCGGGCCTGTTCCCACTCAAAATGTCATCGGGAGGCTCGTACCACTATGGACCGAGTGACCCTCCTCTTGTTGGGCATGATCGCCATTGCGCCATGCGCCTGTTCCGCCTCGACCGGCGCTGAGCCGGTCGCCATCTCCCAAAGTCCGCAGCTGCGAAAGTGGCAGACGTTGGTATCGGAAGCAAGCCGGCGCTTCCATATTCCCCAAGCCTGGATCTATGCCGTCATGGCTGCCGAAAGCGGCGGCAAGACAATGCGCGGCGGCCGCCCCATCACCTCCCCCGCTGGCGCCATGGGCCTCATGCAGGTGATGCCCGGCACCTATGAAGAGATGCGGGTCGAACACGGCCTTGGGCCTAACCCCCACGATCCGCGCGACAATATCCTGGCCGGCACGGCCTATCTCAGTGCCATGTATGACCGCTTCGGATTTCCTGGCCTGTTTGGCGCCTACAATGCCGGTCCCGAGCGCTACGACGAGCATTTGAAGCGTGGCAAACCGCTGCCAGAAGAGACCGTCGAGTACCTCGACCAACTCAAGGCGGCCGGAGTTTCGGCGGCCGACATCGAGGCGTTCGAAAGCCAATCTGTCGCTCCAAAGGCGCAAATCGCTCCTCTCGGACGGTCGCTGTTCTTCATTCATGACGGTGTTCACTCAGGCGTGCGAAACGGCGATCTCTTCGTGCCGCTCGGCAAGGACGGCGCGCAGCCGAAGGAGCCGGTGCGTTAGCCATGGCGGACGGGGGCGCGTCTGGCGGGGCTGGGCGCGGAAGGCAAGATAAAGGTACCGCCTCCAGGAGGCGGTTAAATCTTTGTCTGCACATCGTTTTTCCGGGAGGCTGCCGCCGGTGCCAAGAGGGTTTGACGTGTAAGTGTCTGATTTTGCTTGATATGTCTGGGAGGCTCGCATTAAGGATGACGAGTTCAGGCCGAAGCTCGGCAAAATCGGGTCGCGCGGCTCGAAGGCCGGCAAACGCTATGCCGGCCAGGTTCGTGCGGCGATCAACCGGGCTGGCGGCCGGCCGCAACGCGGTGGTCGCTTCACAGGAAGCCGGACAGGGCGCGGCGGGGCGGCCGCCGCACTGCTGAAATCGCGCGACCGGTATGCCGCCTTCCGCCAGCGCCGGGTGATCGTCAAGGCGCGGGTCGTCAAGCTCGCCGGCAAGGGCGCGGACGGGGCGCGTGCCCATCTACGCTATCTTCAGCGCGACGGGGTCACCCGCGAAGGTGAACCTGGCGAGCTCTACGGCGCCGACAGCGGCCGCGTCGACGGCAAGGCGTTCATCGATCGCGCGGACGGCGACCGCCATCAGTTCCGCTTCATCGTCGCTGCCGAAGACGGCATCGAGTACGACGACCTCAAGGCGCTGACGCGGCGGCTCATGGCGCAGATGCAGGAAGACCTCGGCACGAAGCTCGACTGGGTCGCGGTCGATCATTTCAACACCGGCCACCCGCACAGCCACATCATCGTCCGTGGCAGGGACGACCGTGGCGAGAACCTGGTCATCGCGCGCGAATATATCTCATCTGGCATCCGCGAGCGGGCGGCCGAGCTGGTCAGCCTCGATCTCGGTCCGCGAACCGACCGCGAGATTGAGCTTCGCCTGCGCCGGGAAATGGAGCAGGAACGCTTCACCAGCATCGACCGTCGGCTGCTCAGCATGCGTGATGATGACGGCCTGGTCTCGCCGGGCGGTCCCGACGCCATTCGCCAGACGCTGCACCAGGGACGGCTGCGCAAGCTCGAGCGGATGGGTCTGGCCGCGGAGGTCGGCGCTGGCTCCTGGCGCCTCGACGATGAGCTCGAAGCCACGCTGCGCCGCACCGGCGAACGCGGCGACATCATCAAGACCATGCACCGCGAACTGACCGGCAAGGGGCTTGCCCGCAGGGCCGCCGACTGGGTGATCCACGATCGATCCGGCGAGCCCGTCCAGTCTCTCGTCGGTCGCGTTGTCGCGCGTGGACTGGCCGACGAGATCAATGACCGCCATTACATGATCGTCGACGCCGTCGACGGTAAGAGCCATTGGATCAACATCGGTAGAGGCGAGGCGATGGAAACGATGCCTAATGGCTGCATCGTGCGTGTCGCGCCAAGGAACACCGAGCCGAGGCAGGTCGATCGTACCATCGCCGAAATCGCCGCCGCGCATGGCGGCCGTTACGACGTCGATATGCACCTGAAGCATGACCCATCCGCCACCGAGAGCTTTGCGCGAACGCATGTGCGGCGGCTGGAGGCGATCCGCCGCGCGACCGGCGGCGTTGAGCGAGAGCCGAACGGCACCTGGCTCATCGCGCCGGACCATCTCGATCGCGTCGCGAATTATGAGGGCCAGCGGGCCAGGGCCGAGCCTGTCGTTGCCGACAAGCTCTCCTCAATGGCGCTGGAGCGACAGGTCAGCTTCAACGGCGCCACCTGGCTCGACCGGGAGCTGGTTGCCGATAGACCCGAGCCTTTGCACGGATCCGGCTTCGGCCGCGACGTGAGAGAGGCGCAAGCTCGCCGGCGGCAGTGGCTGATCGCGCAAGGCCTCGCGCATAAAGAACAGGATGGGATCGTCTATCGAGCCAACATGCTTTCGATCCTGCGCCAGCGAGAACTGAACCGTGTTGCTGGCCAACTGTCGGAGGAACTTGGCCTGCCCTATGCCGAAGCGCGATTCGGAGGACGAGTAGAGGGTACGCTCCGCCGCTCCGTCGAGCTTGCCAGCGGAAAATATGCCGTCGTTGAAAAGTCGCGCGAGTTCACGCTGGTGCCATGGCGGCCGGTGCTTGAGCGCCATGTGGGCAAGGAGGTCTCCGGTGTCGTGAGTGGGGAGGGGATTTCATGGACCGTCGGCCGGCAAAGGAGCGGACCTGGTGTTTCGTGAGATGGTGTACAGCTTTTTAGCCAGCGGCGCGGGCAGCCATGCGAGCCCGCGTAGACCTTATGGCCGCACGCCCGCAATCGGTCGCATGGACCTGCCAGGCGGGGCGGCTTTGGAGCGTTCGGACCCGACACGCTGCGTGAGTGGCCAGACTTCGAGCGCTCGAAGATGCGGACTGTTGTCTGCTGGCCGGCGTTATTCCGGCTGGCCTATGACCGCGGCGCAACAGTTCACCGCTGAAGTTGCCACGGGCGAACATCGACAAGAGAAAAAACACCATTGCGCGTTACAAATCGCCGTTGAAAGCGTTTAGGTTGCATGCGCTTCGCCAAGTAAACGGATACCCCAGAAGAGAGCCATGACCACGGCCCGCCATATCGTGACGCTGCTTAAAAGCCACATTGCCGGCGACGAGGATCGTTTCCTCTCTATCGCGATGCAGCTTGCTGCGCATGAGGCACGTCAAGGCCATGGCAAGCTTGCTCAGGAGCTCAAGGATCTGGTCGACGCAGCCAAGAGCAGGGACGCCCGGATTGCCAAGAGCAGTCGGCCGGTTCCCCTTTTTCAGCCAAAGGGCGAACTCGCAGGCCTCCTGCATGTGCGCTATCCGGACCTGCGACTGACGGACATGATTTTGCCGGACAGTCTGCGCTCGCGCCTGCACCGCGTGCTGGGAGAGCAGCGCCAACAAGCAAGCTTGCGCGAGCACGGGCTTGTTCCCCGTCGCAAACTGCTTCTGGTCGGCCCGCCAGGATCAGGCAAGACGATGACCGCATCGGCATTGGCCGGGGAGCTTCATCTGCCCCTTTTCATGATCGTCCTCGATGGTTTGATCACCAAGTTCATGGGAGAGACTGCCGGAAAGCTGCGGCTTGTTTTTGATGCAATGCAGGCGACGCGGGGCGTCTACTTCTTTGACGAATTCGATGCCATCGGCGCGCGTCGAGGCGAACGCCAGGATGTTGGCGAGATTCGGCGCGTGCTGAATTCGTTTCTGCAGTTTCTCGAGCAAGACGACAGCCACAGCCTGATTATTGCGGCAACAAATCATCCCGAGCTGCTCGACAGAGCTTTGTTCCGCCGTTTCGACGATGTCATCGAATACGCCGTGCCCGATCGGCCGATTATCGAGGCGCTGCTTCGGGCTCGACTCGACCGCTTCGACACCAGAGGGCTTGCCTGGAACGAGGCGATCTCTCAGGCAGAGAGACTGTCGCAGGCCGAGATCACCCGCGCGGCCGACGACGCTGCAAAAACCATCATATTGCGGGGGGGGAAGCGGATCACCTCGGAAGCGCTCATCGACGCTCTGAAGGAACGCCGGCAGGCTTCGCTGTCTGAGTAGCGACAGCACAGATCATAATGGCAGACGATTTTCCGCGCGACCGCGCCCATATCCACCTTCGCAACAACGGCATTCGGGAAGCCTATCGGCGGCCCAACCAACTTATACATGCACCGCCGCTGCCGGCGCGTGATCGGGCGTCGCATGCTGCGGCCTTGACGCAATCCATCGAACAAGCGGTCGAAAGTGCACGCCAGCAGATTGCGGCGCGTGACCCCCAGCTGTCGGTCGGCACGCCTGGCTTTTACCTCGAGATCGATCTGCCCATGTCCGGACGGGCGGCCCTCGACCAGTTGGCCGATCGTCGCCAGCACATGGAGCTGGTCGCCGTCCATGAGCCAACTCAACCCGGTGCTCCCATCACAGCGTCGGTGTTCCTGCCGCAAAGCGCGCAAGCCTATTATTTGCGGAAAGTCGAGGCGTATCGAGACGTTGACACTGACCGCGGCAGACCGCGCAACGAGCCGCTCGTCTCCCGCATGGAGACAGTCAGGCTGGCGACTGCACGATCGTTGTTTACCGACCACGACGACCTCTTCCCCCAGGCCGCTGACGAGCAGGTGTGGTGGGAAGTCTGGCTGCGCGACGGTCGCCGCGAGAACTTCGAGCACATTGCCGAAGCCCTGAACATCACTTTGCGCACGCATGCGGTCAGGTTTCCGGAGCGGGTGGTCATGCTGGCACTCGCCAGCACGGCAATGCTCGACCGCATGATTGCGCACAGCGATGTCGTCGCCGAGCTGCGGCGCGCGAAGGATACGCCGTCCTTCTTCATGGGCCTTGGCGGCGCGGAGCAAAGGGACTGGAGCGACGAGCTTCTCGGGCGCGTCAGACCGCCTCAATCCGATATTGCGGTCTGCATTCTCGACAGCGGCGTACGTCGCACCCACCCGTTGATCGAACCCGCACTTGCCGTTGAAGACTGGCACACCGTCAAACCGGCATGGGGCAGCGACGACACACCTGCGTGGAGCGGCCACGGGACGCGAATGGCAGGTGTCGGCCTGTACGGTGATCTGGTCCCGCTCCTGGTCGGAGGCGATCCAGTTCCATTGCCCTTTCGGCTGGAGAGTGTCCGTATCCTTCCGCCAGAAGACGAGGCAAACGATCCAGAACTCTATGGCTCGATCACCGCGGAAGCGATCGCCCGCGCCGAGGTGCAGGCGCCGGAGCGCCGCCGCGCGATCGCAATGGCTGTGACAAGCGCCAGTCCGGCGCGTGGAAGGCCCACATCGTGGTCTGCCGCTATCGACCAACTCTGTTTCGAAGAGGAGCAGCGACGCTTGATCGTTCTCTCTGCCGGCAACATCGGCGATGACCTCATGCCGGCCGAGCATTTGACGCGCAACGATCTGGAAGCAGTCGATGATCCTTCTCAGGCCTGGAATGCGCTGACGGTCGGCGCTTTCACAGAAAAGGTCGATATCATTGACACCGACTTTGCGGGCTACGCTCCGATCGCGCCGGTCGGCGAGCTCTCGCCGCGCAGTCGCACTTCGGTCGTTTGGGACAGGCAGTGGCCGGTGAAGCCCGAGGTCGTCTTCGAAGGCGGCAATCTCGCCCATGACGGTGTGTTGCCTGGCGAGCCGATCGACGATCTGCAGATATTGACCACTTTCTATCGACCCGAACTGCGCCACTTCACCACCCTCGGAGATACGAGCGCGGCAACGGCCCATGCCGCACGGATGGCGGGACTAATTCTATCAGCGCGCCCCGAGCTGTGGCCTGAAACGGTTCGCGCCCTGATCGTCCACTCGGCCGAATGGACTCCGGCGATGCGCGCACGCATCGATGCGTGCAACGGAGCGAAGGGCGAGATCCAGGCGCTCGTGCGGCGCTATGGTTACGGCGTGCCAGATCTTGGGCGCGCGCTTCTGTCAACGGTGAACGACCTCACGCTTATCGTTGAAGATGAGCTTCAGCCTTTCCAGCGCGAGGGCGGCGCGGCTGCCAAAACGCGTGACATGAAGCTGCATCGCCTGCCTTGGCCGAAGGAGCAGCTCGCGGCGCTCGGCGCTGCCCAGGTCGAGCTCCGCGTCACGCTGTCCTATTTCATCGAACCCAACCCCGGTGAACGCGGATGGACCCGCCGGCATCGTTACGCGTCCCATGGTCTTCGGTTCAGAGTAAAGTCAGCGACCGAGACAGTCGACGAATTCCGAGCCCGCATCAATCAGGCCGCTCGGGACGAGGAGGAAGGGGCGCCTGCTGGAGGCGGAGAAGAGTGGCTGCTCGGCACCTTCCGCGATCGCGGCTCGTTGCACGCCGATTTCTGGTCGGGCAGCGCCGCCGATCTCGCCGAGCGTGATGCGATCGGCGTGTTCCCGGTCGGGGGCTGGTGGAAGGAGAAGCCTTACCTGGAACGCGTCGACGCTCTGGCTCGGTACGCCCTGATTGTGACGATGCGGGCGCCTGGGGTCGATGTTGACATCTTCACACCCGTCGAAGCAGCCCTGACTGTCGAGACGTCGGTCGAGACCTGATGCAGCACTGTCCAAATCGGCCAACAACGGAGGTTTGACCAGCCTCTGGTGCCATGGCGGCTGGTGCTGGATCATCACGTCGGCAACAGGGATCATGCGCGGAGGACGATAGGCCGGCAAAGGAGCGGGCCAAGCGTGTGATAATGGCGCCCATGGTCACGCCCACAAGCCGCGCCCCCTGCGTCTACGGAGAGGTGCGCGTCTGTTTAGGCGGCCGAGACATCGCTTACCTGATCAACGCGCTCGCCGTATTTGCGCCTGTAAGCGGCAATGAAATCGTCGTCGCTACAGATGCAGCGGCCGCTGGAGTCCTTGGCCTTCGGATCGTGCAAGTGAGAGCCAAGGGGGCGCAGAAGATTCACCCGAGTGCTCGTCGTCGGGCTCATGGGAAACCCCGCACTATGTTTGACCAAATCCGCGGCAAGCATAATCCCGGCAAGCACCGACTGAAAGGCCATCGGAACCACAGTTCGAACGCGGCGACTTCCTTCGCTAAGCTGGAACACCAGACCGCCGCAGATAGCCTGCTGATAAAAGGAGCGCAGGGGCTGGCCGACAAACGGGGCTAGCGGTTCAAACGGCACAGCCATCGCTGTAGCCACGCGAACTACAAAGTCGTTGGGAACTCCGGCATTGGTCTGCAGGAGCGTTTTCACCTGCTCGTGTGCTTCCGGTATTCCGAGTTCCTCGGCAATCAGCTGGTGCTCGTCCTTGGATTTTCCGGATGGCAGGTACATGCAACAAAGGCAAGCCTGGCCGTCATCGAAACCATGCCGGGAGATACCGAGATCGTGCTCCTGCGTCCAAGCGTTTGCGATCCATCGCGGCAGTGCACCTTGGACAGCCAGACGGTCGGCGGCGGTGTCAAGCGCCACACCCACTTGGTCGAAGACCCAATTGCCCCGGCGCGCAACATATTCTGCCCACGTCAGAGGGTGCGCCTCGACCTCAAGGGCAGTCGATCTAAGGGCGGTGGCTGCAAGAACCGCTTTGGACATACCAATCTCCGCCTGGCCAGCCAATGCGTAGCGCTGCAGGTTTGAGAGTTCGATCGCTTCGTGATCGATTACATGCAGACGACCTTTGAGATCGGGTTGTCTCGCTAGCGCCCAAAGCGAGCCATGGCCTATCGCACCGAGCCCAACGAGGTGGGTTTCGCCAAGGTCGACTGGGAAGTCGATCGGGCCAGGCTCTCCGGCTTTGGTCTTGTCGTAGCTGCATAGCGAGAGGTCGATGGTTTCGTCCAACTCGGCGCCGGTCAACTGGGCAGCGAAGATAGTTCGAAAGACGTTGGCGGCGCCGAAGCAACTGGCGGCGCCAGCTCCATAAGGCAGCAGACTTGGGCCAGAGCCCACCGGGTCCGTACGCGACAGCTTTGCCGCCCAACCGTCCGATCCCACGAAAAAGATCGGGCACCGGAGTGATGGGCGCGTTACCCCTGCAACGACGCAGACGGTGGCAGACTTGCCGGAACGCCGGATGCCGACTTTTGGATTGATCGACTTTGCCAAGCGCTCCAGCGCTTGGGCTTGAGAGCTCGCCGCGCTGTCCAGCGGGAGTATCGCCAGAACCGGGTAGAGCCTAGCGAGCAATCTCACCGCAAGATCTAGTGTCGCCTGGCCTTCGGCGCAGGAAGCGGCCTGATGGTCGAAGGCGACTGCCACGACCTGCTTTTCAAGAGCTGCTTTGAAGTCTCCCAGATGAAAATCGGCCAGGACCTGAGATGCCGCCGTGGCGGCGCGATCGATGAAGTTAGCGAATGCCATTGTTCAACTCGATATCATGATCATTCGCGACAGTGCCGCGGGAGGGAGCGCATTCCATTTGGCCTTTTCGTCAAGCCGATAGGCGGCGACCCGAGCAAAATCGAAAGGCTCGCGGGCGAAATTCGGCACTACCAGCGACAGACACCCAACCGTGGTAGCAACCGCATAAGCGTCGTCCGTCGTCGAATGGTAGGCGCGGCCCGGATGGCTGTGAATCTGGGCCAAGAGTTTCAGGCCGCTTTTGTAGAGCCAGACATTGAGCCGGTGCAGTTCTTCGGCCGCAACGATCACGCAAACGCCATCGTTTGTCCGAATGTGACGCTGCGCCGGGATAACCGTCTCTGTTACGGCAAAGTGCCGCTCTTGCTGAACGCCGACCCAGAGCGCCATCCCCTCATTGCCCTCGCGACCAACTGAGCGCAGATGCCCATGCGTGGTCGAGATGCAGCCGCGCGGGAGAGTCACGATCGTTACATCTCTCAAACCAGTCATTCTTGTATCGCCTGAGGGGATACCACCATTCCTACGATTGTCGGTTGGAGTTGAATCTGCAACTGCTCTATAGGAACGATTCCGTACTTGATGATCTTGTCCAGGATGAAGGCCAAACAGCCTTCGCCAGAACCCCGATGAAGCAGCCATGGATCACCTGAATGGGCTGGATTGTCGTGGTATTCCCGGACGCCCGCCATGCACAGGAATGGTTCGTCCTCGGGACTGTTGGCCTGGATGAAGTCCGTCAGCGGCACGGCGTTCTGCTGGATGAGAGCTCCTATCATCTCCGGCGGCGTTCCGGGCAGCGGCGGACGTCTAAGCATTTTCAGGTATAGATCTTTCCGGGCAATCGGATGACGCGTAAACGGATCGACGAAGACCACGGACGGTGGTCTTAAGTCGTAGTCGGTGAAGTCGACCTCGCTCGCTGCGCTGACCACCCGTGGCTTTAACTTGGGGCTGGCGAAAATGAAGAAAGCGCGCGGAAAGGTCGCCTCGATCAAGAAGCAGCCCTGAGCCCGATAGACATCAGCATATGGCCGGAACCGGCCGATCTCCCGATCAAACTTCGCTCGGGAGACCTCCGGATCCACACTTTGGTGTTTAGGCACCTGCGACGCCCGCCTTCAGGCTGAGGAACAGGGTCACAGTATTCGGGAAACCGAAGTCGCCAAGCTTCTTGTCGACATCGAGCAAGTTGCCGGCCTCATCCTTGAATTCCCAATTCTCGGCTGGTTGGGCGACATTCTGCGTGTTCTCAAGGGCTTTGGTACGAATGACGTGAAGCGGCTGGTTGGGATTGGCTTCGACCTGCGTGGGCTGGCCGTTCACCACCACCGTGATCTCGATCTTGCCCGGTCCGCCGCCGTGATTATCGCCCTTACCCGAATCCTTCGACATTGTCCTACTCCTGTGGCTTGCCAACCGCCCCACGCCCTGGCGCCCACCTGCGAGTGAGACCGGCGGTCTTCAATCGTTCACCCGGCGCCACGGCCGCGAGTACGCGAAAGACAGGGGATAAGCTACCGAATCGGTGCTTGCCTTCTTTTATGGGTGACTTGAGCCGCAAGTAAATGGTCTCAAATTGCTCCTCACAACTATAATCGATTAGAGCAATGCAAAAATATTGGCGACACGCCTATTCATCTGCTCTCTCACTCGCCTGCTCCGTGCTTGGCAAGGGGAGCTTTGACTGCGTCACGCGTCCCCCAAGCAGCCGATTGCGCCGGCAGCGCCGTAGGAACCGTCGTTCAGAGTCTTCACCACTCAAGCAGCCGCATGGATGCAGCCGACGCTCGTCTCCACAAACAGCGCAAGTGGTGCCTTGTTGGATAAGGTCGCCTCGTCCCTGGTGCAGCATCTGTCGGAACGGGTCCGCTGCGAGACCATGCCTCATCATCGCGCATGCGCAGCAGCCGGCGGTCGATGCTCGTAAGGCGTTCTGCTCATTTCGTGGCGAAGGCGCTGCTCGACTCGCGGACATATGCGGGCACCGAGGCGGAGGCTGACCAGTCGGCGCCGCGTTCGCGGATGTCGCTTGCAATGTGCTCGCGTGCGTTTGCCGCCGGCGACCTTGCCGTCCTCGCCTGCTATGGCGAGCCGGCGCAAGCGGATTGCTCGATACTGCCGGCGAGGCTGCGGGCCGGTCCTAACGGCCGTTCACAAGAGCTTGCATCAGCAACTGGCAATCGGATCGATAACTTCGCGATCGCCGTTATGGCGCGGAGATGCGGTCTCGCCGGGTTGTGGCTGGCGCTTCGTTGTGGGCGGCGCGTCGTAGCCGAGGGAGCAGGGGCGGCGCCATGATCCAGACCGAACGCGCGCTGCAGCAGGTGCTTGAGTGGGGGCGTGCCCTGACCGGTTTCGCGGATGAGCATGCTGAGGAAGCGGTAAGGGGCGGCCAGTATATCCTGCAACGCATTCACCCGAGCCTGCGCGACACCAGCGCCCGCACCGGCCGCGATCCGCAGGACGAAACGCTGATCGTGGCGTTCTATCGCGAACTGGCGCTGCTGTTCTGGCTAGACGATTGCAACGACGTTGGCCTGATCGCGCCGGAGCAGCTCGCCGCCCTGGAGCAGGCGCTGGGGCACGGCGTACCGTGCGTGCTCTCCGGATTCGAGGGCTGCGCTCAGCTGCGCGCTTCGCTGGCTGCGCTCGCTTACGATCGTCACGACTATGCTCGGCTTCTCGACTATACCCGGTGCTACTGCGCGGCGCTGCGCGCCGGACACGCGCAGGCGGCAGGGGCGCGACGCTGGTCTTACGCCGAGTACCTGCACAACGGCATCGATTCGATCGCTTACGGGACCGTGTTCTGTTGCCTGTCGCTGCTGTGGGGGCTGGACATGGCGACCTTGCGCGCGCGTCCAGCGTTTCGCCAGGTCCTGCGGCTCATCTCAGTGATAGGGCGCCTGCAGAACGATCTGCATGGACGCGACAAGGACAGGTCGGCCGGCGATAACGCGGCGATCCTGCTTCTGCAGCGCTATCCGGCTATGCCTGTGGTTGAGTTCCTCAACGACGAGTTGGCCGGCCATACGCGCATGCTGCACCGGGTGATGGCGGAAGAATGCTTTCCCGCGCCGTGGGGACCGTTGATCGAGGCGATGGCGGCGATCCGCGCGCAGTACTACCAGACTTCGACCAGCCGCTATCGCAGCGACGCTGCAGGGGGAGGCCAGCGTGCGTCGGCCTGGACGCGCCGGAGGCGGCGGCTTGGGCGCGCTGCCGTCGGTTCGATCCGACGCAACGCCGTCGCCCGCTGCTACGGATGGAGCGAGCATGAGCGACACCGCCCTGAGCCGGGGAAGGACGAACATCTGGACATCGTGCTGGATCGGCGAACGGCGCCGGCCACGGTGGCCGCTGGCTGGGAGTACATCCATCTCGAACACTGCGCACTGCCCGAGTTGGACCTGACGCAGATCGACCTGCGCGCCTCGCTGCTGGGCAAGGCTATGCGCGCGCCGCTGCTGATCAGCTCTATGGCCGGCGGCATGCCACGGGCCGAGGCCATCAACCGGCATTTGAGCGAGGCAGCGCAAGCCTTGGGGATCGCCATGTGCGGTTCGCAGCGTGTGAGCCTGCAATCCCGCAACTCCCAGGGGCTAACGCGCGCGCTGCGCCGCCTGGCGCCAGACATTCCCTTGCTGGCCAATATCGGCGCCGCGCAACTGCGGGAGGCCGACGGCCTGGACCTGGCGCGTCGCGCGGTGGACGCGCTGGAGGCCGATGGGCTCATCGTCCATCTCAATCCGCTGCAGGAAGCGGTACAGCCGGAGGGCGACCGCGAACTGGCGCGGCGTCCTGGCGCTGATCGCTGGCGCCGCGCGCATCGTGGGCGTGCCGATGGTGGCCAAGGAAGTGGGGGCGGGCCTGTCCGCCTCGGTGCCTGTGCGCTCGTCGAGGCGGGCGTGGCGGTAATCGATGTCGCCGGCGCCGGCGGCACCAGTTGGGCCGCAGTGGAGGGCGAGCGCGCCCGCAATGCCGCCGACCGTGCAGTGGCGATGTCATTCGCCGATTGGGGGATTCCACCCTGACCAGCGTGCAGGCGGTGCGTCGGGCGCTGCCAACGGTGAAGCTGATCGCGTCGGGCGGGATCCGCGATGGCGTCGACGTGGCCAAGGCCATCCGCCTGGGCGCGGACATCGCCGGGCAGGCGGCCAGCGTGCTGGGCGCGGCGACAGTGTCCACCGGGGCCGTTGTCGCGCATTTCGAGATCGTCATCCGCCAGTTGGCCGTCGCCTGCTTCTGCACGGGCTCGGCTGATCTGGCGGCGTTGCGTCAGGCGCGCTTGTTGCCCTCGTCGCATTTGTCCGCCGGTTGATGTCGGCGTCGTCCGCACGCTAACAGCAGGCTGCTGAAATACCTACGCCAAAGACAGACTATTGATCCCCCTGGCGAGACGGCTCGATTGACGGGAGCGATGTGTTCATGGAGCAGCTGTTCACGATGAAGCGGTTGGAAGATTTCGTTCCAGCCGGTCATCCTGGTGCCCGCACCGGCTGATGATCAATGGAGCGCTGGTGCGGCTAGACGGCATCCTTTCCGGCATGTACGCCTGCAGTGCCAAAGGCGGTCGCCCCAGCGTTGCGCCGGAGAAATTGCTGCGGGCCGTGTGTTGCAGGTGTTCTACAGCGTCCGTCGGAATTGATGCAGCAGGTGCTGCTGTGGCAAGGCCAAGACCCGGGAATGCCGTCAGCTTTGATCAGGCGCTTCGGGCCGTCGGAAACGCGCGAAGAGTCCGGCTTTCGAAAAAGGCCGAACGCCTCAGATAAAGCCAGAACTCCTTGGGTCACCATCAAACCAATTTGACGCCCCGGGACAATTTCGTCCGGCATTGTCCGGTGTGCGACGATGTTGGGGATGCGACATAGGCGGATTGCCGTGTATTTAAACCGCTTTTCCTTTGGCACGCATATTGCGCCCTATCGGTAAACCTCGTCATGGGCCGGCGGCAATCGCTCGGAGATTGTCGAAATAGCACAATGATTTCTGCCGGGGTGACATCCGGCCCGACTAGAGCAGGACCTTTCAGATGATGCAGAAAAGCAAGCGGCCATACTCGCGGGGAAATAGTCGCGTCAGGGCTGCATGGACGCTCTTTCCTGGTTGTTTCGGCGGCGGACGCCAACTCTTCAATCGGCACCCGAACCAGTGCCTGGATGTCCAAGGAGCGCCCCTGTTGCGCGTGCCTGGCTGCACCCGCGTGCTGGCTCTCCTCCAAGGCGACGCTTCGGCGCTGCTGCAGACCGGCGACGAGAACCCAACTTCAAAATTAGCATTCCGAAAACCGAAAGAAGTGAACAGGTATGTCCAGGATCGGCGCTTTGACGCGCGCCGCATGGCGATCGGCAACTCAGACGCTGGCCAAGGGTTCGAAAAGTTTACACCCGACGCTAGCGCCGGCCGATTTCAAGCGCGCACTTACGATCAACGATCGATATGGCGGGCTCACTGTCAATGTCCCCAAAATGCCTTTCTGGCTGACCGGGGGTGAAGCCTTCGTCTACCGCCGGACTAGCCACGGCGAGCAGCAGTTCATGCAGGTCGATGCTGCCACGGGTTTCAAGCGGCCCGCTTTCGATCAGGCGCGTCTGGCGGCAGCGCTAAACAAGGTGAGCCATGAGAGCTATCAAGCCGGCAATCTTCCGTTCGACCGTTTCGAACTGAGTGAGGATGGTCGCAGGCTCGACTTCCAGATTGAAGACACCCGGTGGAGCTGCGACCTTGCAAGCTATGACTGTACCAGCACCACATTCGATGCAAGGAAAGGGGACCGTAGGGAGCTCAGCCACCGCTACACGCCGCCAGCGGAGAACAACCCCGACAAGAGCAACGCGTCGCCCGACGGCAAATGGATCGCCTATATCAAGAACTGCAACGTTTTCCTGCGCAGCGAGGACGGATTGCAGGATGTTCCTCTGAGCCGGGACGGAGCCGAAGGCAATTGCTACGTCTTTTCGACGCTGAGCTGGTCGCCGGACTCGCGCCACCTCGCCGCTTACCTTGTTCGCCCCGGCTATAGGCGAGAGGTCCGCTACCTCAATTCTTCGACGGACCAGTTGGAGCGGGAATATTCAACAAAATTCTATCCCAGGCCGGGCGATGTCCTTCCGCTGCCCCAGCCAGTCCTGTTCGACATTGCCGGCCGGCGCCAGATCGTGATTGACGGTGCCCTCTTCTCGAACGTCTTCGAACTTTCCCCTCTCCGGTGGTGGGCGGACAGCCGCGGCTTCACTTTCGAATATAACCAGCGCGGGCATCAGCTTTATCGCCTGGTCGAGGTAGACGCCGCCTCGGGCCGCGGGCGCTCCCTGATCGATGAGACCAGCGAGACATTCGTTGATTATTTGCCGCTGGGGCATGGCCAGGAGGATGCCGGAAAAATCTTCCGTTACGATGTCGATGACGGGAAGGAGATCATCTGGGCATCAGAGCGCGACGGGTATGAGCATTTGTATCTTTTCAACGGCCGGACAGGCGCGCTCGAAAACCAGATCACGCGAGGTGAGTGGGTCGTCCGGAGGGTCAACCATGTCGATCCGGTCAAGCGTCAGATCTGGTTCGAGGCGAGCGGGATGAACTCGCAGGAGGACCCCTATTGGGTCCATGCTTACCGCATCGGCTTTGACGGCAAGGGACTGACTGCACTGACGCCCGAACCGGCCAACCACCATATCGAGTTCTCGCCTGACAGGCGCTATTATGTCGATCTCTGGTCACGCATCGATCTGCCCCCGCGCATGGCACTCTACCGCGCCAGCGACAATGCCAAGCTCCAGCAGATCGAGACGGCCGACATTTCTGAGCTCGTCGCCGCAGGCTGGCAGCCGCCGCTCAGTTTCCATTCCAAGGGGCGCGACGGCAAAACTGACATCTGGGGCGTGCTCCACCTGCCAGCCAACTTCGACCCGACGAAGAAATACCCGGTTGTGGAGAATATCTATGCTGGACCCCACGGCTCCTTCGTCCCAAAATCCTTCTCGCGGTGGACAGAGCCGCTCACGCAGCTGGGCTTCGTCGTTGCTCAGATCGACGGCATGGGCACCAACAACCGCTCCCGCGCCTTCCATGATGTTGCTTGGAAGAATCTGAAGGACGCAGGATTTCCCGATCGCATTCTGTGGCACAAGGCGGCGGCCGCGCAATATCCATGGTACGACATATCCAACGTCGGCATTTTTGGCGCATCCGCCGGCGGCCAGAGTGCAGTCAGCGCGCTGCTCTTTCACCCCGATTTCTACAAGGTCGCCGTCGCCAAAAACGGCTGCTTCGACAACAGGATAGACAAGACCTGGTGGAACGAACTTTGGATGGGGTGGCCGGTCGGCATTGAATATTCGCAATCCTCCGCCGTTGACAATGCTCACAGGCTGCAGGGCAAGCTGATGATCGCGGTCGGCGAAATGGATGATAATGTCGATCCGTTTTGCTCGTTCCAGCTTGCCGATCGACTCATCAAGGCAGGAAAAGATTTTGACATGGTCTACGTTCCTGGTGCCAATCACCATACTCTAGGCACCTACACCGAGCGCAAACTCCTAGACTTCTTCGTTCGCAACATTCTCGGTCAGACCCCGCCCGACTGGAACACCAAACCGATCGAGCTGGAATAGCTTGTGGCTCTTGCAATTGTTAGCTCGCCTTATCAGCTGTAATCAGGGCGAGGCGCGAGCAAATCTGCACCGAAGGACGATCGTGGAGTCTAGGACTTGCGCTGCGTATTGAGGATCGGCTCGCCGCGACGTTGGTCTGAGCAAACTGCTTGATAGGCACGCCTGCAGACCGCGTGTGTGCGATTGCAAGATCCCCTATCAGCCTGGTGTGAAGCGTTCAGGGGAAAAGCCGCACCCAACGCCGCTTCCGCTCGCCGTAACGCTACGGCGGTGCGGCCCACCGATCCGCTCGACGAGCATTGGAACACATAGGTCCCCGAACGGACGATTGCCTTGGCAATAGAAGACCCTCGTCGGTCATCGCCGCTGTGGGTGGCAGCCCGTCGGTCTGGAGCTGCCACGATTCTCATCCTCGCGTCACATATGAGCTGAAGCTTTCCGGATCGGGTATCCAATCGGCATCCAGTTGCTCGGCGATATGGTTGAATTCTGCCCTCAGGACAAGAGTGAGTAGAGCAGCCCCGCTACGAAAATCCCATCCTGGTTCGTTTGACGCATCGACTATTCAGATTGATTGGCGTGATACCCGGCGCGGCCGCAACACGCGAGGCCGTCAACCGCTGAGCAGAAAACCAGCCTTCGCCTTCCGCGGCGGCGGACCTCGTCAGCCTCTCGAAAGCTTGCCTGAGTAGGTTGCTCATGTGATCTGTGGAAGTGAGGATAGCGTGCACCCGTACAAACTAGACATTCATCGTGGCAGCTTGGCTGCAGGTGCAGCACGCCGTACCGCACGAGCAAGCGGACAGGCCGGCCAAGCCGGTTTTGAGCAGCACTTGGGCGAACTGCAGGCGGCGGACGAGTTGATGGGTGCGCTAGGCGAGGAGGTCCTCGTCAATGGCTCGCATGGTAAAGGTGAGTTGAGACCAACGAAGAGGCAGAGGATCCAAAGCAATCTGCAGCATGCTGTCACTGAGCGGCAACCAGGTGAGGTTGGCAACTCAGGCGCTCGCGTGATGATGCAACTCCCCACCGATCAGGTGGGTACATCGGAACGGGAGGCGCAACTTGTGATGCAGGGGGACGAGCACGAATACACCCCAGCACCGCATCTCGACGGGTCGATGCCCTCGACAGTGCAGCCGGATCGTCCAATTGTGGTCCCCGACGGTGCCGACAAGCGTCCTGTTTATTCCAACGATGCCACCGCCATCGAAGGGCTGAAGTCAGCACTCCTTGCGGGTAAAGCCAGGCCGGACACGGTCACTCGCAGCACAAATTCTCTTTTCGGCTTTAGTCGTTGGCTCTTTCAAAACAACAAGCCAGGGCTTGCTGCTCGGCTTTACCATCCGTCGCTGAGCCAGGATCTCGAGGAGTACGAGAGTAGGGGTGGTTCCTCCACCGTGGCTGGCGCACTGCGTCAATTGATGAAGTCGATGGGCGGAGCCGGCCCGATTGTGGGTCGCGCTGTCCTGAACCCCCATCCTGACGACGCCGCGCTCACCAGACATTTCAGATCCGCGAGCGGCTACGCAACTGCTCTTAACCATTTCAGTCATTACCTACGTCAAAATGACAAGCTCGGAATTGCGGGTCGCATTTACGATAAATCGCTGGATAAAGATGTTGAGAGCTACAAGGCCGCCTCCTCTAATGGTGGAGCTCCGATCGAATCTGCGCTGGTTTATCTCCGCAAGAACCCGCCGCGCGTTATACTCGGGAATCATCTGGAAAACGCGGTCAGCATGGAGGCTCGTCCCCGTGGCGACGCTGCTCAGCATACCGCACCACAGCAGGGATTCGATTGGCCAGAGGAGCTCCTGCCGGTAGGTTATAAGGAGGGCACCGATCTACCATTGTCTCTCGCCCCAACCGCGCACCAACACCAAGCGCCCGACTTTGGAGAGGCCGTCCCTCACTTGAACTGGCGCCACGGCGACCAGGGCGCCCCGGAGGAGCTGGTAGCTGCACGGGACAGGAGCAGCCCGCTGCCAAGCGAGGCGGTGCCACATAAATCTGGACGGGGACTCGCTACGCAGCCCAGATTGTGGGCGGAGAAATCCGCCTCGCCAGAGCTCTTTCGACGGCGGGCGGAGCAGGCTCTGCCGGCGTCCGCCAGAGGTGTGGAGACATCCTCCGCGGTTGATGAAGCCGCGCAGGCCGCTCGCCAAGCTTTGGCTTGGTTGCAGCAGGAGATGGAGGGGATCGAACCGATGCAGGATCCTCATGAGGTGGCTACACCGGAATGTGAGGCGCAGCTCGTCAGGCAGAGGGATGAGCACGAATCCACCCCAGCACCGCATCCCGGAGGTGGTGGGTCGATGCCCTCGACAGTGCAGCCGGATCGTCCAATTGTAGTCCCCGACGGTGCCGACAAGCGTCCTGTCTATTCCAACGATGCGACCGCTATCGAAGGGCTGAGGGCAGCATTCCACGCGGGTAAGGCCAAAGCGAACACGGTCACTTACAATGTAAATTCTCTTTTCGGCTTTAGTCGGTGGCTCCTTCAAAACAACAAGCCAGGGTTTGCTGCTCGGCTTTACCATTCGTCGCTGGATCAGGATCTCAAGGAGTACGAGAGTACGGGTGGTTCCTCCACCGTGGCTGGCGCACTGCGTTACCTCAAGAAGTCGACAGGCGGAGCCCCGATTATGGCTCGCCCTGTCGTGATCCCCTATCCTGACGATGCCGAGCTCATTAGAAATTACAGAGCCGCTTCGACCAAGGAGTACCTGGCAGCGCCTGCGACCGGACGGAATCCAGATACCGTGGGCGGCTATACAAATTTTCTTAGACATTTTAGTCAGTACCTGCGTCAAAATAACAAGCTTGGGATTGCGGCTCGGATTCACGACAAATCGCTGGATAAAGATGTTGAGAGCTTCAAGGCTGTCTCCTATGGTAATAGGCTAAGTATCAGTTCTGCATTGGCTCACCTCCGGGATATCCTGCCGCGCATTGTGCTCGGGCGCGAAACTGTCCTTTCTGCTCATCCGGCAGACGCAGTCACCAGGCGCGTTGGGGCCGCTGCTGAAGCTGGGCCAGCGGCACCGGCAAGAGCTCCCCAACCCGCCTCGCCAGCAACCGCTAGGCTGCCAGGCACCTACCGCGGCCTTCCACTGGTTGATGTGACCACACTGACTACCAGTTCCTCTGGGGCTCAGATCGGGGCGCTCGATCCGACAGCCCCGTCCAACGTTGCAACGGGGCGGGTGCTCGGCGCCGCCGAATGGCTGAGCGACGCCCATATCCAGAGAGATTACAATTTGCTGGAGGGGCAACTGCAGGGGATCAATCCGGCGCTCGCTGCCCGGACTCGGCTGGTGGATCCTTCCGTATCCCATCTACTGCGACACACGTCGCCGCAAGACGCTCGAGGCATATTGCAGTCCATCTATAATCAAAACAACGCCACAGCCGACTTCCTGTTCTTGCCAGTGAATAATGGCACGGCTACTAGCCCCGGCACCCATTGGTCGCTGCTGCTCGTTGATCGCCGCGACCCGGAAAGGCGGTTCGCCTATCACTACGACTCCCTCCAGCGAGAGGGATATAACGACGTGCCTGCAAAACAGCTCGCAGGACTGCTGAATGCCACCTTGGCGCCAGCCCCCATGGCCAGACAGACGAACCATTATGATTGCGGCGTATTTGTCCTGGAGGGCACGTGGGCGCTGGTTGAACGATTGGTGAAAGGGCAGCGGCCAGACCACGAGCCGCTGCCCCTCGACAACCTCGTTGCCGATCGGCAGGCGCTGCAAGACCGGCTAAGGAGGCGCTTGCCGCACGAGGAAGAGCCGCGGCAGCTGCTGGAGGATGAACCCGCCTCCCCACCGATGATGGCATTCGAGCCAGGGGAACTGCGGCAACTGTTGGAAGACGAGCCTGCCTCCCCACCAATGATGGCGTTCGAGCCAGGGGAACTGCGGCAACTGTTGGAGGACGAACCTGCCTCCCCACCAATGATGGCGTTCGAGCCAGGGGAACTGCGGCAACTGTTGGAGGACGAGCCTGCCTCCCCACCAATGATGGCGTTCGAGCCAGGGGAACTGCGGCAGCTGTTGGAGGATGAACCCGCTTCCCCACCGATGATGGCGTTCGAGCCAGGGGAACTGCGGCAACTGTTGGAGGATGAACCCGCTTCCCCACCGATGATGGCGTTCGAGCCAGGGGAACTGCGGCAACTGTTGGAAGACGAGCCTGCCTCCACTTGGGCACAAATCAATTCGACCCCACATGCGCGAGCGGACGGTGTTCATCAGCCAGCCCAGGCGCCGTGGCTCCCTGAACGCAGAAGATAACTTTGCGGAGGAGCGGTCACGCAACTGTCGGCGGCGCCGGGCCTCAGGGTGAATGGAAAGGATGGAGTGGCGGATGGTGTCGCGTGAAGGCGCAACACGCGTGCTGACCGACCTGCATACGTAGGAAGTCGTTCATTGCTCCCAAATCGTATGTGAGGAACATTCCTGTCCCGGCTGCGCCGCGCGATGCTAGGTCGCGTTGTTCAGCGGGCCAAGCCGATGACACCTACGAAGCTACTGATCGGGCAGATCGCCGTTGTGTGCGCAATTGTCATTATCGGCGTATGGACGGCAACCCAATGGTGCGCTCAAATGCTGACCTACCAGACGCCTCTCGGCGCACCATGGTTTCTCTTCGCCGGCTGGCCAATCTACAAGCCGTGGAAGCTGTTTGAATGGTGGTTCCACTTCGATGCTTATGCGCCGGAGGTCTTCGACAAAGCCGGTACGCTTGCAGGCGCCAGCGGATTCCTGGGTTGTGCCGCCGCAATCGCTGGCTCGCTTTTGCGCGCGCGACAGCGCGGGTCGGTTACGACCTATGGGTCTTCACGGTGGGCCACGACTCATGAGGTCGAGACGGCAGGGTTGTTACGGCCGGCGGGCGTTTTCCTCGGTAGGCTGAACGATCGCTATCTGCGCCATGACGGCCCGGAGCACGTCATGGCATTTGCGCCGACGCGTTCGGGCAAGGGCGTGGGGCTGGTTGTTCCAACGCTACTTTCCTGGACCGGGTCTGCCATCATTCATGATATAAAAGGCGAAAATTGGCAGTTGACCTCCGGCTGGCGGTCGAAATTCTCGTACTGCCTTCTGTTCAATCCGACCGACCCGAGATCGGCACGCTACAACCCGCTGCTGGAGGTGCGCAAAGGCCCAGATGAGATCCGGGACGTTCAAAACATCGCCGACATCCTCGTCGATCCCGAGGGCGCGCTGGAGCGACGGAACCACTGGGAGAAGACCAGCCATTCACTCCTAGTTGGCGCCATTTTGCACGTGCTCTACGCTGAAGAGGACAAGACGCTGGCCCGCGTCGCCACCTTCCTGTCGGACCCGCAACGCTCGTTTGCCGCAACGCTACGGCGGATGATGACGACAAACCATCTCGGGACGGGGCATAACCCTCAGGTCCATCCCGTAGTGGCCTCGGCGGCTCGCGAACTCCTGAACAAGTCGGAAAACGAGCGCTCAGGCGTCCTCTCGACCGCCATGTCCTTTCTCGGGCTTTATCGTGATCCAACGGTCGCGGCGGCCACTTCGTCCTGCGACTGGCGCATCGCTGACCTAGTGGATGGAGAGCGACCGCTGTCGCTCTATCTGGTCGTGCCGCCTTCGGATATCTCGCGCACCAAGCCTTTTGTGCGACTGATCTTGAACCAGATCGGCAGGCGGTTGACGGAGCGTCTGGAGGGGGACCCGAAGAAGAGCCGTAAGCATCAGCTGCTCATGATGCTGGACGAGTTTCCGGCGCTCGGTCGCCTCGACTTCTTCGAAACGGCGCTCGCCTTCATGGCAGGTTATGGCATTCGCTCCTATCTGATCGCACAATCTTTGAACCAGGTTTCAAAGGCCTATGGCGAGAACAATGCTATTCTCGACAATTGCCACGTGCGAATTGCCTTTTCCTCCAATGACGAACGCACGGCCAAGCGCATCTCGGATGCCCTCGGCACCGCAACCGAACTTAGGTCGATGCGCAACTATGCGGGCCATCGGCTTGCGCCCTGGCTTTCACATGTCATGGTGAGCCGCCAGGAAACCGCGCGCCCGCTCCTGACGCCAGGCGAGGTGATGCAATTGCCGCCGTCAGACGAATTGGTCCTGGTTTCTGGGTTGCCGCCGATCCGCGCCAAGAAGCTGCGCTATTATCAGGATCAGAATTTCACAGATCGGGTGCTGCCTGCGCCGGTGCTGCACGACGGACCCTATGCGGACTGCCCTGCATCACGCCCGGACGGCTGGACTGGACAAGTGTGCAGCGTCGATAGCCGACTTGCTGCGGACGAGGAAAGCGCCGACGCGCCAGTTGAAGACGAGGGAGGCGTTCAGCAGCAACGCCATCCAAGCCTGCCCGAAGAAGACGTTGTTGTCTCTCAAGAGCCCGATCAGGCCGATCTGTACAAGCCCGCAGACGATGACAGCGAAGCGCTCGCGGACAAGCGTGTCATGGATCGGATTTCCACTGCGGCCCGCGTCTACGGTATCAACGAGGGCAGGGGCGACGATGTCATTCCCGGCTTCTGAAGTCCGCTGAGTTGCAGAGCGCACCTCAGCGTAGATAACGGCCATAAGCAATTTTGAGCGTCTGGCCGATGCTTCTCCCGTCGCCGGCGCAACGCCGGGCCGTCGGAACGATCCGCATGAAGCCGCACCGCATTCGCCATCAGTTTCTGCTTGAGCCGGAGCTCAGCGAGAAACTGGACAACCTCAGTCGCGATCCGTCAACGACCAAATCAGCGATCGTGGGGAAGGCGATCGAGGCGTTCATCGAGCGGCGTGGCGAGAGCGAGTTCGATCGGCGCTACGGCGTAAGGCTTGACCGGCTCTCCCGCGATCTTGCCCACGTCAGGCGCGATTCCGAGGTGATCCTGGAGAGCCTGGCGCTCTTCATCCGCTTTTCGATCACCCTTCACGCCCACACGCCGGTCCCGGATCGGGCAACGCAGGCTATTGCCCAAGAGCGTTTCGAGAAATTCGTTGAGAAGGTCGGCCGCCAGATCGCTTCCGGCAAAAAGTCGCTTAGCAAAGACAATGGTGGGGGAGGGGAAGGATGAGCTCTCATCCCGAGGCCGACCACCGGCGGCGTGTCATGCTGCGCACCGCCATGGGTCCGGCAATCACCGAAGCCCTGGCCGATCCGTCCGTCATCGAGGTGATGGTCAATCCCGACGGCGCGCTGCGACTCGACCGGTTAGGCGAAGGTCGGGTCGATACCGACGTTCACATGCACCCGTCCGAGGCAGAACGTATCATCCGCCTGGTTGCTTCGCACGTGCGCGCCGAGGCGCACGCCGACAACCCGATCGTCAGTGCCGAATTGCCGTCTGGCGAACGCTTCGAAGGCCTGCTGCCACCTGTGGTGTTGGCGCCATGTTTTGCCATCCGCAAGCCCGCCGCGAAAGTCTACACCCTGGCCGACTATGTTGCCGAACGCATCATGCTGCCGCTGCAGGCCGATGCGCTGAAAAAGGCCGTCCGCGAGCGGCGCAACATGCTGATCGCCGGCGGCACTTCCTCGGGGAAGACAACACTCGCCAACGCTCTGCTGGCTGAAGTCGCCGAATGCGACGATCGGGTGATCCTGATCGAGGACACACGCGAACTGCAGTGCGCGGCCAGGGACTGCGTTGCCCTGAGAACAAGGCGGGGCTCGGTCACCCTTGCCGATCTCGTGCGCTCGACGCTGAGGCTCAGGCCGGACCGCATCATCGTGGGCGAGGTGAGGGGCGCGGAAGCGCTCGACATGCTGAAGGCATGGAACACCGGGCACCCAGGCGGCATCGCTACCGTACACGCCAATTCCGCGCGCTCGGCTCTCTATCGCATTGAGCAACTCGCCCAGGAAGCGGTGGTCACCGTTCCCCGCCGGCTCATCGCTGAGGCGATAGATCTGATCGTCTTCATAGCGGGACGCGGCTCGTCGCGCCACATCGACGCAATCGCCGAGGTCACCGGTCTCGACGGCAGCGGCGATTACGCCGTTGCCCCGCTCACGCTTTCGCAACTCCAGCAGCTTTGAAAGGCCTTCCTCATGCGCAAGAAGCTTCGCTTTCTTTCGTCCACAGCGCTCGCGTTTCTTATCACGGCCCCGGTTTATGCCGCCGGCTCCGGCATGCCGTGGGAGCAGCCGCTGCAGCAGATCCTGGAGTCCGTGCAGGGACCGGTCGCCAAGATCGTTGCGGTGATCATCATTATCACCACCGGCCTGACGCTTGCCTTCGGCGACACCGCCGGTGGTTTTCGGCGCCTGATTCAGATCGTCTTCGGTCTGTCGATCGCCTTCGCGGCATCGAGCTTCTTCCTCTCCTTCTTCTCCTTCGGTGGTGGGGCGCTCGTCTGATGGCCGCCGGGGAGCAGCATATCGAGGGCTTCGCAGTACCGGTCCACCGGGCGCTGACCGAGCCGATCCTGCTCGGCGGGGCTCCGCGCGCGGTGGCGATCCTCAACGGTACAGTGGCCGCGGCCATTGGCTTCGGCTTGCAGCAATGGATTGCTGGTCTGGTGCTTTGGATCGCAGGCCACTCGTTAGCGGTGTTTGCCGCAAGACGCGATCCGGACTTCGCCAGCGTGCTTGTGCGCCACCTACGTCTGAAGGGGTGGCTTGCATGCTGAACCTTTCGGAATATCGAAGCAAAGCCGACCGGCTTGCCGACCATCTACCCTGGGCTGCCTTGGTGGCGCCCGGCATCGTGCTCAACAAGGACGGCAGCTTTCAGCGGACGTTGCGGTTCCGCGGCCCGGATCTCGAAAGTGCGACGGAGGCTGAACTCGTCGGCATTTGCGCCCGGGCGAACAATGCTCTCAGACGCCTTGGCTCTGGCTGGGCATTGTTCTTTGAGGCCGAGCGCACAGAAGCGCTGGGCTATCCGAACTCGCATTTTCCTGACGCCGCGTCGTGGCTGGTCGACGAAGAACGCCGCGCTGCTTTCGAGGGGAAGGTAGCGCACTACGAGAGCCGCTATCATCTGACCTTGGTGTTTATGCCACCGCCGGACGCCCAGGCGCGCGCAGAAAGCACGCTCGTCGACTCTCATTATTCCCGAGGAGAAAGAGACTGGCGCCAGGATCTGGCGAGGTTCCGTGACGAGACCAACCGCGTGCTCGATCTCTTCTCGGGTTTCATGTCCGAAGTACGCGTCCTCGATGATGCTCAGACGTTGACCTACCTCCACGGCACGATTTCGCCTCGTCGCCATCCTATCATGGCCCCGGAAACGCCGATATATCTGGATGCAATCCTGGTCGATGCGCCGCTTACCGGTGGCCTGGAGCCGATGCTGGGTGAGCAGCATCTTCGCACACTGACCATCCTCGGCTTTCCGAACCTCACCCGGCCCGGAATCCTCGATACCCTCAATCATCAGGATTTCGCCTATCGCTGGATGACGCGCTTCATTCCGCTCGAGAAAACGGAAGCCACGAAGACGCTGACGCGATTGCGCCGGCAGTGGTTTGCCAAGCGCAAATCGATCGTGGCAATCCTACGCGAGGTCATTACCAACGAGCCGGTCCCGCTTGTCGATAGCGATGCCGACAACAAGGCGCTCGATGCCGACGAAGCCCTTCAGGCATTGGGCGGTGATCATGTGAGTTTCGGCTATCTCACCACCACCGTGACGGTGTGGGGCGAGGATCGCCAAGCCGCTGCAGAGAAGCTTCGCGCGGTCGAGCGCATCATCAATGGGCTCGGCTTCACCACGATCCGAGAAGGCGTCAATGCGGTCGAGGCTTGGCTCGGCTCATTGCCTGGCCATGTCTACGCTAACGTTCGCCAACCGCTCGTTCATACATTGAACCTTGCCCATCTCATGCCGCTGTCGTCGGTTTGGGCCGGTCCTGCGACAAACGAGCATCTCGCGAAAGTCACCCAAACCGAAGCGCCACCGCTTTTCGTTGCCGAGACCAGTGGGTCGACACCGTTTCGGCTTTCCACCCACGTCGAAGATGTCGGCCACATGCTGGTTGTTGGTCCGACCGGCGCCGGCAAGTCGGTTCTGCTTGCTCTGATTGCTCTGCAGTTCAGGCGCTACGCCGGCGCCCAGGTTTATGTCTTCGACAAAGGCAATTCGGCCCGTGCTGCAACACTTGCCATGGGTGGAGAACACCACGCGCTAGGAGCGGACGGTTCCCTTGCCTTTCAGCCACTGCGCAGCATCAACGACCAGGCTAGCCGAAGCTGGGCGGCCGAATGGATCGCCAGCCTTGTTGCCCACGAGAACGTCACCGTCACGCCGGAGGTGAAGGAGGCTATTTGGTCAGCGCTGGCCAGCCTTGCCACCGCGCCGGCGCAGGAACGCACACTGACCGGTCTTTCGGTCCTGCTTCAATCCAATGCGCTGAAGACCGCATTGATGCCCTACACGCTCGACGGTCCCTTCGGCCGCCTGCTCGATGCCGATCATGATGGGCTGGCCTTGTCGGATGTGCAGTGTTTCGAGACCGAGGAGTTAATGCACAGCCAAAGCGCTTTGCTGCCGGTGCTTACCTATCTGTTCCAGCGACTTGAGGAACGGTTCGACGGACGGCCCACGCTGATCATGCTCGACGAGGCGTGGGTCTATCTCGACAATCCGCTGTTCGCCGCCCGCATCCGCGAATGGCTGAAGGTGCTGCGAAAGAAGAACGTGTCGGTTGTCTTCGCTACGCAGTCGCTGGCTGATATCGCGGGCTCTGGCATAGCGCCGGCAATCATCGAAAGCTGCCCGCAGCGCATTTTCCTTCCCAATGATCGTGCCGTGGAACCCCAGGCGCGCACAGCCTACGAGCGCTTCGGTTTAAGCGAGCGGCAGATCGAATTGATCGCCCGCGCCACGCCGAAGCGTCAGTATTATCTGCAATCGCGCCGCGGCAACCGTCTGTTCGAGCTCGAGCTTGGCCCCATCGCTCTTGCGCTTTGCGGTGCTTCCGATCCGGCCACGCAGACTCTGATCGACAGGATCATGTCCGAAGACGGGCAAGGCAGCTTTGCCTCGCAGTTCCTGATCGCGCGCGGCCTCGATTGGGCCGGCGAACTTCTCAAGCAATTCCCTCAACCAGACAAGGAGCAATTCTCATGATGCGGCGACGCCTTCTCTCCGGCCTGATCACCGTTTCCCTGATCGCCAAGCCTATGGCCGACTATGTGCAGCCCGCCTACGCCCTTATCGTGTTCGATCCGTCCAATTATGCGCAGAACGTGCTGACGGCCGCGCGCGCATTGGAGCAGATCAACAACCAGATCCAGTCGCTGCAGAATCAGGCGACCATGCTGCAGAACATGGCGCGCAATCTTCAGCGTCTGGATTTCTCTTCCGTTGGCCAACTCACCGGTTCGCTCCATCGCATCGACGGCTTGATGGACCAGGCGAGTGGCCTCAGCTTTGATCTGGGCAAGCTTCAAGACCAGTGGCGCAGCCAATATCCGGAAAGCTACGACGCCACGATCAAAGTCAGCGATGTGGCGAGTGCTGCGCGGGAGCGTTGGCAAACCGCCATGCAGGCGTTCCGCCAGACCATGGGTGTCCAGTCGCAAATCGTCGAGAACGTCCGCGCCGACGGCGATCTGCTCGCCGATCTCGTCAACCGCAGCCAAGGGGCGGCCGGTGCGCTTCAGGCAAGCCAGGCCACCAACCAGCTGATGGCGCTTTCGACAAAACAGCAGATGCAGATCCAGACGCTGCTCGCAACGCAGTTTCGAGCTGAGGCCGAGGATGCCGCCCGCAAGGCCCAGTCAGACGAAGCCGCCCGCGAGATGACGAAGCGATTCTTGGGTACCGGCTCGGCTTATCCCGGCAATTAATCACGAGTTCATCACGACGAGAAAGGCAGCGGCATGAACGACCTTGGCGTCATCGATCGCTTCATGGAGACCTTCATCCGCTACATCGACAGCGGGTTCGGTCTGCTATCGGGCGACCTCGCCTTCCTCACTACCATTCTGATCGGCATTGACATCACACTTGCCGGCCTGGCGTGGGCGCTCGGCGACGAAACCAGCGTTCTCGGCCGGCTTGTCCGCAAGGTGCTCTATGTTGGCGTCTTCGCCTTCATTCTGAACAATTTCAAGAACCTCGCCGATATCGTTTATCGTTCTTTTGCCGGTCTCGGGATTAAGGCGTCGGCCGGCAATCTGTCGGCAGACAATCTCTTGCGCCCGGGCCGCATTGCCGCGACCGGTTTCGAAGGTGCTTGGCCAATGCTTGACCAAGCCAGTCAGCTCCTGGGCTTCCCGGAAATCTTCGGCAACGCACTGACCATCTTCGTGCTGCTGATGGCCTGGTTCCTGGTCATCATCGCCTTCTTCATCCTTTCCATCCAGCTTTTCATCACCATCCTTGAGTTCAAGCTCACCACGCTGGCAGGTTTTGTTTTGGTTCCATTCGCACTTTGGAACCGTTCAGCGTTCCTGGCCGAACGCGTGCTCGGCCATGTTATCTCGTCAGGCATCAAGGTGATGGTGCTCGCCGTCATTGTCGGTATCGGCTCCACGCTCTTCGGGGAGTTCGCTTCCGCATTGCAAGGCAAGGAGCCGGATCTTGCCGGTGCCATGTCCCAGGTACTGGGCGCACTGGCATTGCTTGGCCTTGGCATTTTTGGGCCGGGGATCGCGTCGGGTCTTGTCTCAGGCGCACCGCAGCTTGGGGCGGGCGCCGCCCTCGGCACGACCGCGGCGGCAGCGGGTGTATCACTCGTTGCTGGAGGCACAGCATTTGCTGGCGCGCGTATGGCAACCAGCGGCGGTGTCGCCGCCATCCGAGCCGGCACAACAATGGGATCGGCTGCTTCCACGTCATGGCAGATCGGGCGCGCAACCTCGCCCGACGCTGGCCTCTCCGGTGTGGCTGCTGGAATGCATGGTGTAACCAGTGCAGCTGGCGGCGCCGCTATACGCATAGCGCGATCCGCCACTGCAAGTGTTGGGCGCAACGCCGATGCCGGGCGCGATGCCGCGTGGACCGCGACCGGCGGCACGCCGACAGCGCCAATGACCGAACGCTCTGCCGGTTCGGCCACTGTTTCGGCGCCGACGTGGGCAAGGCGCCTACGTTCTGAACAGACCGCCCGTGCAAATCGCCACGCTGCCATGCAAGCTGTCCGAGACGGAGACCGGCCGGGAGGCAGCGCCACCCCCTCTCTCAACGACAAGGATGACTAGATGCTCTTCAAGCGACCCGTGCACCGTTACGGCAAAACACCCGAACCGGTCACGCCGTATCAAAAAGCCGCCCAGCTGTGGGACGAGCGCATCGGCTCATCTCGACTGCAGGCCAGGAACTGGCGGATCATGGCCCTTGGCTGCCTGGCCTTGGCGACCGGGCTTTCCGGCGGACTCGTATGGCAGTCGATGCAAAGCCGTGTCGTGCCTTATGTCGTCGAGGTCGATGGCTTCGGCGAGACGCGCGCCGTCGCGCCGGCGATCCGGAATTATGAGCCCTCGGATGCTCAGATCGCCTGGCATCTCGGCCGCTTCATCCAGAATGTCCGTTCCGTTTCCACCGATCCGGTTTTGGTACGGCAGAACTGGTTGGCAGCGTACGACTTTGCTAGCGATCGCGCAGCGCTCTTCCTCAACGAATACGCCAAGGCGAACGACCCCTTCGGTCAGATCGGAACGCGCAGTGTTTCGGTACAGGTCACCAGCGTGGTCAGAGCCTCCGAAAGTTCATTCCAGGTCAAATGGACCGAGCAGGTGTTTGAGCGCGGAAGCCTTGCCAGCACGATGCGCTGGACTGCGATCCTCACGATCGTGATTCGCTCGCCAAGCAATACGGATCAGCTGCGCAAGAATCCGCTCGGCGTCTTCATCAATGCCATTGACTGGTCACGCGAGCTCGACAGCGCCGTCCCAACCCCCCTTTCTCCGACGGAGTCCACCAATGAAAGGTAAAATGTCACCGATTCGTGCCGTGCTGATCCTATCGGTGTCGGCAGCGGTCGTTTCCGCTTGTGCATCGAAGAAGGTGCCGCCGCCTGAGATTTCCTATGACGCTGCCGACTTCAAACCGGCCGCGATCGAAAAGGCGCCGGAGAGGCCGATTAGAATTGTCGAGGTGCCAAAACCACTGCCGCTGCCTGGCCAAATGCAGCCCGAGCCCGGCAAGGCCGAGGACAAGCGCCCCCCTGAAGAACGCGTCGCTGATGCCAACAAAGCCGCGACCCAGCAACCCACCAAGTACGGGTATGTTAATGCCGTGCAAGTCTACCCCTTCACCGATGGCGCGCTTTATCAACTCTATGCCGCGCCGGAGCGCGTGACCGACATCGCTCTGCAGCCGGGCGAGAAACTAACCGCCGTGTCGGCTGGCGACACCGTGCGCTGGGTCATTGGCGATACCGCAAGCGGCACCGGTGACAATCAGCGCACCCATGTTCTGGTAAAACCCTTCGCGCCGGGTCTTGCCACCAATGTCGTCATTACGACGGACCGGCGGACCTATCATTTGCAGCTTCAAAGCACCGAGAAGACCGCAATGGCGGCAATCTCCTGGACCTACAGCCAAGACCAGATCATCGCGCTTCGCCAGCGCAATGCTCAAGCCGAGGCAGTTACACCGGTCGCGTCGAATATCGCGCTCGAAAACCTTCGCTTTCGCTACTCAATCAGTGGCGACACACCGCCCTGGAGACCGACGCGAGCCTTCGACGACGGCAGCAAGGTCTATATTGAGTTCCCTCGTCGCATAGATCAGGGCGAGGCGCCACCACTCTTCATCGTCGGCGCAGATGGGAGCAGCGAGCTCGTCAACTATCGCGTGCGCGGCAACTATTACATCGTCGATCGGCTCTTCGCCGCGGCCGAACTTCGCCTCGGCACCAAGCGGCAGCAGGTGATCCGCATCAGCAGGATTGACGGCAGGCAACCGCAACGGCGGATCTCGCTCTTTCGCGGCAGCCGGCGAGGTGAGGACTCATGATCGAAAATTCCCGCTCTGGCATCCCGCCGAAACTGGATCCCGAGGAACTGCAGCTTCGGGCCTCTCCCCGCCGCGTGGTGCGGTTCAGGCGCGGTGTGATCATCGCGATCGCAGCGCTCGGATCCGGCGCTGTCTTCGGCGTTACCATGATCGCCCTCCAGGGGCCGGCCCTTCGCATCAGGGATCAGGCGGAAGATCTCTACAACACTGAGCGCAAACCAACCGCCGAGGGGCTCGATACGCTTCCCCATGACTATTCCGGCATGAAGCCGAAGCCTCCCGTCCTTGGGCTACCTTTGCCGGGCGACCTCGGCCGCCCCATCCTCGAGCGGCAGCGCCAGCTCGGCATCGTGCCGGGCCAAGACATCTCGGCCGAGGAGCAGCGTCTAGCGCAGCAGGCGATCGAAGCGCGTGAATCGCGGGTGCTTTTCCGCGTCGAAAATCGAGCTCAAAAGACAGATGTCGGAGAGAGCGTGCAAACTGCTCAGCATCCATTTGAGGCGCTTCCCCAATCCGAAGCAGGACGCGCGTCAGCCTCGGTGGCGGCGGCGGAAGGCGACCAGAACAATCAGCAGCGAAAGCTTGATTTTCTCAGCCAGCGGAGCACTGGCGGGATCTACAATCCGCATGCGCTGCAGACGCCGATCTCGCCATATCAACTGATGGCTGGCAGCGTGATTGCCGCCAGCCTGATCACCGGCATCAATTCCGATTTGCCGGGCCTTGTCGTCGCGCAAGTCACCGAAAATGTGCACGACACGGTCACGGGCAACATATTGCTGATTCCGCAGGGCTCACGTCTTATCGGCGTCTACGACAGCGTCGTCGCGTTCGGGCAAAAGCGAGCGCTGCTGGTCTGGCAGCGCATTCTGCTGCCCGACGGCTCGTCGGCCGAAATCGACAATCTGCCCGCGAGCGACACCGCCGGCTACGCAGGGCTGGAAGACGAAGTCGATTTCCACACTTGGCAGATGATCAAGGGAGTGGCGCTTGCCACATTGCTCGGTGTCGGCACAGAATTCAGCCTCGGCGAAAACGAGAGCGATCTGGTCAAGGCGATCCGGGAATCAGCCCAGCAGAACGCCAGTCGAGCCGGCCAGCGCATCACCGAAAAAAACCTCAATATCCAGCCCACCATCGTCGTCCGCCCAGGTTGGCCACTGCGCGTCATCGTGCACAAGGACATCGTGCTGCGGCCATACGCCAGTTGAGCAGGAGTTATCATGGCTGACCTGAAACTTGGAAAACTTCCGGACCGAACAGCTTCGAAGATCACCATTACCGTCAGCGCGGAGCTGAGCCAAACACTCAAGGAGTATGCTGCACTTTACCGTCAGACCTATGGTCAGTCTGAAACCGTGGCAGAACTCATCCCTTTCATGCTGGCGGCGTTTCTGGAAGGCGACCGAGCCTTTGCCAAGGCCAGAAAGGAACGTCTGCCGACGGAGCTTGCCGGAAAATCGTGACTCCTCCGCTAGGGCAGCTGGAACATTGCCTAGCTGTCGCGACCTACCTGCTCCTCGCGAAGCATAGGATCAAACACCTTGGAATGCAGGTATGCGCAAGAGATGATGTGGAAGGAGATACCGCGCAACAGCCTAAGTTTGCATTTTCGATTTGGTCGGCCGTGAACTATCCGCAAGCCATTGATCTGGCCTGTTGATTGAGGCGGATAGCGGCTTTGGAATTGCAGGATT
>NZ_JARTVN010000057.1:0-251 GCF_029625795.1 Mesorhizobium sp. WSM4989
GGACGAAACACGGGCCATGTCTGCACGGTGGAAGGAGACAAGATGGCATTCAACCTTGCGATGACTGACGCCTCTGTCACGTCTCCGGGGATCATAAGTTCATACTCCACTGCGGGGAGGTTCGACGATTCGATGTCTCGAAATCTCAGTTGAATCTCAGGAGTGACCGACGCCGCTGAATCCGCTGAGTCACTTGCTTGTTTCCCAATCGTGAAGGAAGTCCCTGTCTCCCATGCCGCAAACATATAATC
>NZ_JARTVN010000058.1:0-251 GCF_029625795.1 Mesorhizobium sp. WSM4989
GACCAGATCGGTCGTCAAAAATCATCGGCAATTTGGCCCGAGGAGCCGCCTAGGTAGGTATCCCAAATATAATTTCGAAGATTTTTGCGATGGTCAAAGGACCGGTAATACTTCGTATCCTTGTCCGCATATGCAGAACCACCGATATGGAGGAACGCGCCGTCCAAAAGTTCATGAAGCCCGAGTGTTCCGGAAAGTTCAATTGGTTCTTGCTCTCGTCTCGCTACCTCTATACTGGCTTCGCCGAGCTT
>NZ_JARTVN010000059.1:0-248 GCF_029625795.1 Mesorhizobium sp. WSM4989
GTATATCGAAGTAGAGAATAAATATTTAAACCAAAATGCAGAGGATATTGTTTATAACGCAACTGATATTGATTTATTAACAGAGCTAATACTTGAAGCTAACTTAAATATAAGTGACTTAGAAAGAGCTTGGTTGAATAATAGAGGTATAAATGATGAACTAATTGCTAAATGGAAATTAGCAGGATTATCTTATATAAAAGATCAAAAGGCATTAGAAGTATTAAATTGTACAGTGCATCCATTAC
>NZ_JARTVN010000060.1:0-248 GCF_029625795.1 Mesorhizobium sp. WSM4989
TCCTCGCGGCGGTTGTTGCGGAAGTCCCGGGGCTGGTAGCCCTCCCCGCCTTCTTCATCCCGATTGCGGCGCTGGTAGCCGTTCTGGCGATTGTCGCGCGGGCCGCGGTCGTCGCGGGGCGCGCGGTCCTCACGGGGCGCTCGGTCTTCTCTCGGGCCGCGATCATCGCGGAACTGGCGATCGTCCCTTGGGCTCCGATCGTCCCTTGGGCTCCGATCGTCCCTCGGGCCCCGATCGTCCCTTGGTCC
>NZ_JARTVN010000061.1:0-247 GCF_029625795.1 Mesorhizobium sp. WSM4989
GTGATCCGGTCGGCACACCGACCACACCTCCTACTCACGTCGGCACCCCTGCTCCCACCGCGCCGGCCCCGTCGGGCAGCGATCATGTCTTCCATGGCACGCGCGGCGCAGACGTTTTCCACGCAACCGGGGGCAATGACAAATATCTCGTCAACAATGCTCATGACAAGGTCATGGAAGCGCCAAACGGGGGCTTCGACAAGGTCGCGGCCTCGGTGAGTTACGCTCTTACGGCGGGATCACATGT
>NZ_JARTVN010000062.1:0-246 GCF_029625795.1 Mesorhizobium sp. WSM4989
GTTCAGCGCATTACGTTGTAGATCTGTGTTCTGGTCATTTGTTGATACGCGTACATAGCCAATAAGCATGTTAAATCCCCCTGGTAAAAGCAGGAATGATGCCATTTGCTTGTTATTTCTTCATTTTCATAAACGTTGGTTTGGGAGAAGGAGCAAAACTCAATGCAGCAACGGCTACATTAGGACGCACCGGTTTCATAGCTATACCGGTTATGATTGGTGGTATTGAGCAATCAGTAATCATTC
>NZ_JARTVN010000063.1:0-243 GCF_029625795.1 Mesorhizobium sp. WSM4989
TCCGAAGGCTGCGTGCCGCCATTGGTGTCGCACAGCACCACCCAGCGCGCGCCGGCTTCATAGGCGATCTTGGCGCAGGCCAGCGCGTAATCGGGGTTGGCCTTGAAGCCGTCGAAGAAATGCTCGCAGTCGACCATCGCTTCCTTGGCCGAAGCGACCGCCGTCTCGACCGAGACTTTTATCGACTCCAGGTTCTCCTCGTTGGTGCAGCCGAGCGCGACGCGCACGTGGTAGTCCCAGCTC
>NZ_JARTVN010000064.1:0-242 GCF_029625795.1 Mesorhizobium sp. WSM4989
GGTTTGCCGTGTTTGTTGCGATGGCTGGTGCCGCTCAAGCTGCCGCCACGGTTCAGGTTTCGTTGTGGGACAAAGGGGCGAACGTGCCCATGACCACAGGTTTCGCCTATGGAATGTCGGGCGCGGATATGTCGAAGGCAAGCATGGGGATAACGGCCACGCCCGCGACCGTGAAGGCCGGCAAGATCACATTCAAGGTGAAGAACAGTTCAAAGGATACAGTCCACGAAATGATCGTGATG
>NZ_JARTVN010000065.1:0-240 GCF_029625795.1 Mesorhizobium sp. WSM4989
GGGCGTAGACGATGCCACACAGATGCTAGGCGAGGACATGATCAAGCTCATAAAGAAGAAGAGTTTGAGTGCCAACTATTGTAAAGGTAAATATTCACAGAAGCTCAAAAAATATTTAAGGTTCTTTGGGAGGTATTTGGGAGTTGCGGTTAATTTGGCGTTAGTTTTTCGGAATTCCTCATATTTTCTTTAGATACGCCTCGAAAAATTTATTCCACCAAAATCCCTTCCCTCCAAAAG
>NZ_JARTVN010000066.1:0-239 GCF_029625795.1 Mesorhizobium sp. WSM4989
CTGATTACTTGCTCCAAATTCTATTCGCTAGCTTTTCTCCGATGGTATTGAGTCGAGGTACAACGCCATCGGCCCGCCTCGGCGAAAACACCATCGCAGCGATAGCGGACTGACTTGCAAGTTCACGATCTCCTCGCTCAAAAGCGAGAATACTGCGCAACAAACTCACTTCGGAAAGATTCTTCAAAATCGACTCTTGATTCCGAAGTTCTCGGACTGCTTCTGCTCGGGCCGAGATG
>NZ_JARTVN010000007.1:0-36615 GCF_029625795.1 Mesorhizobium sp. WSM4989
TCCACATGGCAGCCTAAAGTCAAAAACGCCTATCAGTCGCCTCGCCCTGATCGAGGACAACCTGTTGAAGCTCCACATCTAGGGCATGCGAAAATAGAAAATAACGGGCAAAAAGATGCGCCTTTTCCGACTCCGAGCCTAGATGGTTGAAAGCCTCGAAGTACTCCTTCGTCCGCTCGAGGAGATCTCCCGCATAAAGCGCCAACGGCTGTGACACGGTGACCCTCGGGCGCGCCTTGACCTTCGGCGTCTCAGGTCCACTCTTGGCCATCTCAGATTATCGGCTTAATTCCGGTGCCGGTATGCGACAAAGCCGAACAGAGTAGCCGCTGCGACGTTGAAGATTGCCCACAGCTCGCGCGGCAAATGAACCGGCATGAACGGGTTGAAGATCGCTGCCGCTCCAAACAGCGCCCAAGCCAGGGTGCGATTTTCAGGGCCTGATCGCCACACCATGGCTCCGCAGTAGATCCCGGCGAAAAAGACCACCACGCGGAGGAATTGGTAATAGCCGTACGGCCATGGCGCTACCGCCAGCAGCGAGGCAATAGCTACACAGATGCAGACCAACCGGACCGTTCCGGCCGGCGTCGAAAAGCATTATTTTCAGCAAACTTGATCCTCAAACGCCCAGCACGGTTGTTAGTGGAGTTTCGGCGCCCGCCATATATTTGAAAAGCCAGATTGCCCAAGTGATCGGCCAAATGAACGCCAACATCGCATCCAGGCTCAAGTTAATCAGGATTTTTACGACCACTGATGCATGGCCCTGCCATGTGTCGACGACATTCATCACGTAGGTGATCGGCCCGCCCAGCATGAAGAGGAGGCCCAGCGGAGCTGACATGATGTTCTTCAGCATGTTTGTGTCCCTCAGAAAGGCGTGACCTTCAGTGACAGTGATACGCGCCGGTCTTATGGTTGGTATGGCAACCGTTGGCATCAGTGCCGCCACTGTGTGCAAACGCGCCGGTCGCGCAAGCGATTATTGCAGCGGCCATAGCCGCGAGAAATGTTGTTTTCATTTTATTGCCCTCCCAAAGTATTTCAGACAGAGCACTATTGCCGGTCGGGCACAAGCTGCTCGTGGCACTGTGAACACAAATAGGATAGATGCTCCTCTGTGCAGGCCAAGATCGGGCGAGGAGAATACTTTGGATGGATTGCGATTGATGCACGTCCCGTTGGCGATCCTGCTGACATGGCCAAGGGTGGCGACGGCAAATGAATGCCTCTCGAAGTACACCAAGACCGACGTCTGCGCCTACGCAAAAAAAATGCAAACCGAAATGGCTCCAGCATTGCCCATGCTGATCAGTTCGAACATCTCCGTTCGGAGCATCATCGCAATCGGGCCAAGGATCGTTTTCAACGCCACCTGGGCTCAGACCGATGCGGAAGTAGACGCCAAATTGTTGGCTGCTGGCGTCTCGCGGCCGGTCTATGTCCAGAAGATCGATGAAATGACCAAAAACTATGTCTGTCGTGCGGAGGAACTATCTGCCTTCGTTCGCCTGGGCGGTGAGATCCAGTACACGTATACGACTGTGGATAATTTCCCAGTCGCGAACCCGCTCGTAGCACTCTGTCCTTAGAGCATCGCAGCACGGCTCATGACATGACTAGTCGCGGCCGATCAACCAGTTGATCAGCAGCCATGATCATTTGTTGGAACTCAATTGAGCCTGATCCGCACTAGCAAGTGGATAGAAGTGAATGTGCGGTTGCCCTTTAGCTCTACTATGCATAGAAACCACTCTGCCGGGGGGCGTAAAGTTGGGGTTGTGAGTGCGTGGGCTCTAAATTCGAAAAACTAAATAAGTTGCGTGACTCACTGCGAGAATCCAACCACGATTTTCGGGCGAGCACTCAGCTATTCAACAGCCTGGACCCTGCCAAGATCGACGGCGACCTGGATGTCATTAACCGCGGAAAGCAGCGCGGCGAGGTGAACCAACCCCCGAAAACGGCAAAGAATCTCGACGATGTCGAACATGCCATCGTGGAACGCGTTGAGGATGAGAAGAAGGCTGCGCATCACACTCTTGAGGACAACCTGCAACTCCTTGGAGGTCGTCTTGCCGGCCTCGATTTCGAGGAACAATTCGGTCTAATCCGTCAGACGAATGCCGCTAGCGTTTCGGACTTCAAAGCCTCGGTCGCCGTGGGCCTCGATGAACTTCACGGCCTGAGAAGGGCCCTGAACGACGCCGAAAAAGAGCATGCATGGTTTAAGGAGAAGCACGGTCTCGTTCGTGCCGCGCGTGTGCAGCACGGTGCCGCTCACATTTTCCGGCTATCGCTTCTGCTATTTCTGTTTCTGGTCGAGACAGCGATGAACGGCAACTTCCTGGCCAAGGGCAATGAGCAGGGATTTTTTGGTGGCATCCTTGAGGCTGCGGCATTCTCTTTCATCAACATCGGGGCGGCTTTGCTCCTGGCGGTTTTCTGCGCTCGTCTCGTCACCCATCGGTCGTTTTTCGTAAAATTCGTTGGGATCATTTCAATCCTTTTCTATATCGGCTTGGCGATTTCGATAAACTTGGCGCTAGCGCACTACCGTGAGGTCAGCGGCTCGCTCGCTGACGGCGCCGGCGCTGAGGTCATCCGTAATATGCTCGCCAATCCAGCGGGTCTCACGGACATCAAGTCCTGGTTGCTGTTTGCGATCGGCCTGATGTTTTCGCTTTTCGCTTTTATCGACGGCTGGTTCGTGCTCGACCCTTACCCAGGCTACACTGGCGTTGAAAATCGGCTCGTTCGACGGCGCGATGACTACATCGATCGAAAGAAGGAACTGATCGAAGAGCTGCAGGATGTCCGCGACGACCACAACGAAAAAGTGGAGGAAATCGTCAAGCAGCTTGGTAGTCGCCGGCGCGAGCACCGCGCGATTGTCGATCATCGATCGAGGCTTCTGGCTCTTTTTGCGCAGCATCAAGACCAATTGGAGCGAGCCTGCAATCAGCTTTTGTCGATGTATCGGGAAGCCAACATCCAGGCGAGGACCGAGCCGGCGCCCAAGCATTTCGGAACGCCCTACAAACTTGATCGCATCAAGCCATACGTCACCGGCGAGCGGGAGTGGAATGAGGGAGATGTTGGCGCATCAATTCGCCAGGCGCAGGAGGAACTCAACGAGCAGGTTCGTCTGATTGGTCAGGAATGCGAACGGGGAATTGAGCAGTACCGAGATCTTGATAAGCTTCACCCGGACAGCGTGAATGTCTAGGCGAACCCGCAGACGCAAGAAAGGCAATGCGGGTACCATTGCCGCGGCCATTGCCCTTGGTGTGCTATCCGTTGCGATGTTGGCCGGCTTCGGCTGGATGTGGACCAGGTCTGGCAATGGCCATATCGACGCCAACACGAATTGCCCATTGGACGGACCCTCCAGCCTGACCGCCGTCCTCATCGACGCCACTGATCCAATTTCGGCAACGACGATGGCTGATCTCAAGAACGAGTTCCGAAAGACCATTGGGCAGGTCGAGCCGGGTGGGTATGTGAGGATTTATACCCTGAGCTCGGCGCCTGGTGAGCTGACGGTGATGTTCGATGGATGCAATCCCGGTGATGGGTCGACCGTCGATAGTTGGACCAACAATCCTGCGCGGCGTCAAAAGAAGTGGGAAAACGCCTTCGGCGATCCTTTGAACAAACTTCCCGATGAAATCCCGAATGCGGCTTCCGCGAGCCAATCTCCGATCATGGCTGGAATTCAGAAAATCAAGCTGTCGCTCTTCGATAGCAGCTTGGCCAAACAGGGCAGTCCCAAGCGATTGGTGGTCGCCTCTGACATGATCGAGCATACGACGATTTACTCGCAGTACCGATCGGGACTGGATTACCAAAAATACCTCAACAGCGCCGCCGACCGCACATATGGGACGTCGCTGGATGGGGTGGGCATCACAATTCTTTATATCGATCGGGCAAAGAAGCCATTTCAGACCCTGGATCACGCGGAGTTCTGGACACATTGGGTCCAGAACCATCACGGCGAGTTCGAAAAGCTGGTTGGCTTGGATGGGTTAAACTGATGGCGAGAGCGCACGACAAACCTTTGCTGGATCATCCACGTCTGCCGGTCGTGGTTTTCGCGGCATTGACACTCGGCGGGTGTGTATTCATCGCCATTGCAAAACTCTCAGGCGTAAATCCGATCGTCGCGGCGGTAGCACCGGCCTGCCTGATGTTTTTCTATCTCGGGGTTTCGATCTTTGCTGGAAAGCTACAACTGCACGACGAGCAGACCGGCGATAACCTCTACTATATGGGCTTCCTGTTCACCCTGACGAGCCTTGGGGTCTCGCTGTTTCAGTTTGGAACGGAAGGCTCAACCGACACGATCGTCCAAAATTTTGGCATCGCGATCACGTCGACGATCACCGGTATTGCTCTGAGGGTTTTCTACAATCAGATGCGGCGCGATCCCGCGGACATTGAGCGAACGGCGAGGCACGAACTTGCCGACATGACACGGCGTGTAAGAGCCGAGATGGAAAGCGTAACCAGGGAGTTCGCCGACTTTCGTCGTGTCAGCCATCAAATGCTCGAAGAGGGCTTTGCAGAGATTGCCGAGCAAGCGGCACGCAATGGGGAGCACATTCGATCTGCCCTGGACAATATTGCCATGGAATCGATCAAGCCTGTCCAAGAGGCGTCTGCCAAGCTCAGTGACGCGTTGCAGCACAATTTCGGGCAAGTCGAAACCCAGTTTGCTTCGATAGCGAACCGCGTTGGAGCTGCAGCGGATTTGCTGGATAAAGCCAACAGCTCGATGTCCAACTCTGTTGGAAAGCTCGGTAATCAAGCCGACAATATGGCTGCCAAGCTGGAAAAGGTGGTTGTTCCTGATGAGGTGCTGAAGAACGATCTGGCGCCGATGGTCAAGCTCCTGGGTAATGCTGTCGCACAATATGCGATAAAAACCGAAACAGCCTCGCAAGAGCAGCAAACGCGGATGACCGGTCTTGCCGACGCAGTGATCAAGGTGGCGACTGGAGTGGAGAGAGCGGCAGCGGCCGCAGAAAAGACCGCAGAAACTGTCCAAGCGCAGCAGCGTTTGACTGAGGAGTTCATGGCTGTGATGCAGAAACACAGCAATGAAACACGCGGCCTCGTCGCAACCCTTACACAACATAGCCTCCCGGCCGTGCGCACTCCCCAGCCTCTGAGCAATGCGATAGCGAACGATGTCGAGCGAGTGGCGGCACCTTCCACTGTTGCCTCCCCTGTGGAGACGCCAATCAAGGTTTCGGATGACACGGAGGGCGACACCTTCCGATCGTTAAGCAGTCCGGCGGAGGTGGAGAAGGGTGAACCGCCAAAGAGAGCAAGTTGGTGGGGCAGGTGAGTGAGGTTAGCGGAACAGCCATTACGTTTGAGCGCAAGGGCTATGGCCGCGGCCTGATACTCGGCCTGACGATGGCTGAGACGATGCTGCTTCTCGTTTTCTGCCTTTTGCTTGCTGCAGGCGCGCTCATCGCCAAGACAAAGAAAGAGGCTGCGGCAGCGCAGAAGATTGCGCAGTCCCTCAATGAGAACGCTCGCAAGCTTGACGAGGAAAACAAGCGGTTGCTGGCTCAGCTGAATGCCATGGTCAAGCCTGCAAGTCGACGCAATGTACCAGATCAAGAATGGCGTGAATTGGTCCGGGCCAAAGAGGCCGCAGAGGCAATCAAAAAAGTGGGACTGACCCTTGAGGAAGCGGTGAAAAGCGCGCCGGCCGCCAAAGTCCTCTCTGACAACGACGTCGACGTTGATCAGGCCAAAGCCATGATCGAGAAGATGAAGGTTCTGCGCGAGCTCGGCTACGTTGGCACGGGCAAGACGTCCAAGGATCTTGCTGACGCACTGAAGAAGGCAAGGAACGAGGCCTCTGCTGACAAGCCACACGATTGGCCACCGATCATCAGTCTTAGCGAGCTCGATGGCTATAATTTCGATACTGGAAGTGCGGAGCTTTCCGGTGGCTTCAAAACGAAGTTGCGGCAGATGTCGAAGACCATTGCTGGAATTGCAACTTCCTATGGTGTGGACGTCATTGAGGTGATTGGCCACACGGACGAGCAGGCGATGTCCGGTGACTCATCGAATATGGACAGAGGCCTTCAGCCCGTACTGGCGCGCAAGATGGACATTGGCACACTCCATCCTGCCGACAATGCCGGGCTTGGATTAGCGCGAGCGATCTCCGTCACAGGCATCCTGCGCGATATGCCGGAACTGAAAGGCTTCACCATCCTGCCAATGTCCGGCGGCCAGTTGATATTGCCTGGCGACCGGCTCACCGACGGCGCACAGGCCGGCGACGTCAAGGCGAGGAGGCGAATTGAGATCAGGGTCAGGCAACGTTCGCGAGAGACAGATATTGGACTGGTTCCGGTACCAAAGTTGTGAGGCGAACTGCCCTTGGGTTTCGCTCACAGGGCTTGGGGGGGATTGCGGGGATGGGGTTTTACGTTCGAAAATCGATTAGTGCGGGACCTTTCCGCTTTAACTTCTCGTCTGGCGGGGTTGGCGCGTCCGTTGGCGTGCAAGGTCTTCGTATCGGGACTGGCCCACGAGGGCATTATATTCATGCAGGCGTCGGCGGTCTCTACTACCGAGGCACTTTGGGAAAGCGCAGCGCCAAGCAGACGCTGCAACTGTCTGAATTCCCATCTGGGCCAAAGCCCCATCCAACATCCTCACCCGTGGAATATGTCAGCGGTGGCGTCGTGATGAGAGAAATCGAGTCCGCCGATGTGATCGAGATGCGTGATGAGACATTTGCCAATGTGCTTGATGAAATCAATGCGAGGCAATCGCAGACGCGAATGTCGCTCATCCTGGCCGTGCTGTTTGGGATCGCCGGATTGATCGCAGGCGCAATGCTGGGAGGTGGGGTGGCGCTGATCGGTATTGCTGCCTTTTTGCCGGGCATGCTTATTGGCAACTGGTTGGACAGCTACCGCCGGGTGAGCGTGCTCTACTATGATTTGGAGCAGGACGCGGAGGCGGCCTACGGGCGACTTGTCGCCGCCTTTGACACGCTCACACGCTGCGCGGCGAGTTGGCATGTCGCGGCTGGTGGCAAGATAGAGGATCTGACGACTTGGAAGCGCAATGCGGGAGCCACGATGTTGGTCGATAAAAAGTCGACGACGCTCCAAGCTTCCTTGCCGACGGTTGTTCGCAGCAATGTCACACCACCGTCGATACACGTCGGCCGGCAAATCCTTTATTTCATGCCAGACATGATTTTGGTGAAGGACGGAAACCAGTACGGTGCCGTTGGGTATGGAGACCTCAGGACGCAATTTGCCCCCAGCAATTTTATTGAGACCGGCAAAGTTCCATCTGATGCTGAGATCGTGAGCTATACCTGGGCTCATCCCAATAAGAATGGCGGACCCGACAAACGCTTCAGAGATAATCGGCAGATCCCTGTCTGTCGCTACGAAGCCTTGCGGTTTTCTAGCCCATCCGGGCTCAACGAGCTGGTGGAATTTTCCAAGACAAACGTCAGCCAGCCCTTTTGCCAGGCTCTATTGGCACTCGCGCAAATGCACCGAAACGCTGGTGGCCAGTCCGGCTTGCTGAAAGCGCGCTAAGGAATTGGCTTGGTCAGCAAATGCCTTCGCACGGAATTCCGTCGCCGTCCCGGTCCAATTTGGGTCCCCAGCTACAGTTATTGAGATACCAGCGCGCCTCATCGCATGAGGAGATTTGCTTACAATAGCGACGCGGTTGACACGAATAGCTCTGAGCTATTTGGCGACGGCCTGTAAGGCCGTAGGATGTGTCATTACCGGGTTTATTGTTGGCTGCATGTGTTGCTCGCCAATCCCAAGGGGCTGTGAAAGTGCCAACCCAGATGCCAATCTTGGCCCTTTGGGCATCTGCCTGTTGTGACGCGTAACTACCATGGCTGTATCGAGGCCAATCCAGGGCATAACCCTGTTCGACCATCCAAGACGCAATGCTAGCACCGTCCGCCCGCTGACAATCACCAACGAAGCGGTTGTAACGATCCCACGAAACAAAGTTGCACTGGATGGGTCGGGATTGACTGAGGAAGATGTCCAGTGCTTCTGCGGATTTGCGGCCGCATGGGTATTCTTGCCCGCTTGCGTCGCTGCAGTTTTGGCTGCTTTCAGGTGCGTCGATGCCATTGAAACGAATACGCTGTCCGTGGATCTCGATCGTGTCCCCGTCAACGATGGACGCTACGCCGACGATAGGCTTCGGTTTTGACCCGAGTGCGCTTGCTGTATTGGGTCCCGCGATCTGGTTGCCCCACCCTGTAAAGTAGGAGGTGACATAAGCGCCCACTGCTAGCGTGATCACCAGGATCGCGGCTAATGATTTATGTGAAAAGAAACGCTTGCGCATAATTGAAACCCGGCCGCGTCTTGGCCGCGAGCTGCGGCGATGGGAATAGCGATCGCGATTCAATTTTCGATCCTTTGCGAAGCTGCCAAATGTTTTGCTAGCGCGTCTTTGACTTCTTGGCTGCTGCTTTCTTGGGCGCGGCTGCTGTGCGACCGAGGCCAATCGATTTTGCCAATCTGGAGCGATTGGCTGAATAGTTAGGCGCGACCATGGGGTAATCGTTGGAGAGGCCCCATTTTTGGCGATAGGCGTCGGGCGTCAGTCCAAAATGCGTGTTCAAGTGTCTCTTGAGGGACTTGAACTTTTTGCCGTCTTCGAGGCAGACGATGTAGTCTGGAGTGACTGAGCGCTTGGGGTTGACCGCGGGAACTTGGTCGGGTTTTTCCGGTTCGGACGGCTGGCCGATACGCGCTAATGACGAATTGATGCTGGCAATAAGGTCCGGCAATGAGGAGACCGGCACTGAATTCTTGCTCACATAAGCCGCAACGATATCGGCGGTAAGCTCCATCAGCGCGGTGGCCGTATTTTGGATTTCGTCAGTCACTTCATGGCTCCGGACTTCTGCAGTGAAATCCCGATCTATTACTTATCGGCTAAAAAAACCAGTAGAGGGAGGATACTAAATGCCAGGCGCTAATAGTGATGAATGTTAAAGCGCCAATCAGAATGCGGAACCACGAGAGACGGTGGATTGATTGGGCGCGGCGTTTTCTTTGTATGACCAGGAAAGCGGCTTGAGGCTCACAGGCGGATGCATTTAGATTTGGACGAGTAGGACCTACGCATGACATTTTCGAAAGACCCGCCGCCGGAGGTTAAGCCCCAGAAGGATAAGGCAAAGACTGGATCTGAATTGGACCGCGTTCCAAGTGCGGGAGCCATTCGGGTCCGCAACGGACTCTCTGTGTCAGAAAAAGACATTGTGGAGGCGGCTAAATACGGGGGCAGGGAGCGAGAATCCTCGTCGGATAGCGACTAGGCAAAGGGGGCCAAGAATGCAGGCTCTGACCCATATCACACGTCGCAATATTGGACGGTGTCCAGAAGTGATCGCAGTCGTTTCTAATTGAACACGGCTGTTTTTTCTTGCGCGAACGCTCTACGCGGGCTCTAGCTGGTTCTCCTTTCAAAGGGGATGTAAGTCTTGGACGTAAAACAGTCAGTCTTCCAAAGCGATCTCCCTCTAAAGGAGAAACTCGAGCGCGCCAGGATGGAGTTGCTCGATCTTTCCGCCCGCAATCGACTTTTGAATGTGCCGCGGTTTTCCAAGAGCGCGAAGACGATCGATATCGTCGATGAGAAGTCGTCCGAAATTTATCGATTGCTGGTGACCGAAGGAAAGGCTTTTACCTTCCTGGCCGGCAAGCCCGATAGGCCGAAAGCGGGCCAGGATGAAAGCAGCCCTCCAGACGAAGAGATCGACTATTCCCCCGTCGCTCTCGCCCAACCAGAGGACGATGGAGTCGATAACAGAGGGATATCCGCGCGGCACTCGGACACCAAGCTGCAGACGCGTATGACCCCAACTGGGCTGCAGCGGCGGCTCCTTGATCTCTACCATGATGCCCGCACACTCGAGGAAGAGCAGGGCGTCAATATCCTCTTTCTGGCCCTTGGAATGCTGAAGTGGATTGACCCGAACAACAAAGAGAACATCCGTCAGGCCCCCCTCATTTTGGTGCCGGTTCGGCTTGAGCGAGGGGCCGCTGGAGAAAAATTCCGCCTACGAGCCCGGCCGGAAGATCTTACCGCAAACCTCTCCTTGGAACTCTATCTCGACCGCATTCACAAGCTCGCTCTGCCGCGTTTTGAGGTGGGAGATGACTTCGACGTCTCGGCCTATCTCGATGCCGTTGCCGAAGCAATTTCGACCAAAGAGGGTTGGGAGGTGCTTCGCGACGATATGGTGCTCGGCTTCTTCTCGTTTGCGAAGTTCTTGATGTACCGTGATCTGGATCCGGATCTCTGGCCCGATGGCGCAAAGATTATCGAACAACCGAAGATCCGCTCGCTTCTTTCAGATGGTTTCGAAACACGCGAGCCGCTTATGTCGGACGACATAGCGATTGATCCGCACATTGCGCCCGCCGAAATGTTGCATATCGTCGACAGTGACAGTTCTCAGACACTGGCGATCCATGACGTCAGAAAAGGTCGCGACCTCGTTATCCAAGGTCCGCCTGGGACAGGAAAATCGCAGACGATCGCAAACATTATTGGGTCGGCCGTTGCCGACGGAAAGACCGTGCTGTTCGTGGCCGAAAAGATGGCAGCGCTGGAGGTCGTCAAGCGACGGCTTGACACTGCTGGGGTGGGGGACGCCTGCCTTGAGCTGCATAGTAACAAGGCGAACAAGCGCATGATGCTAGAGGAGCTGCGGCGAACCTGGCAACTCGGATCGCCCAGGGGCCAGCTTCCTTCTTCCCTAACTGATCGCTTGCTGGAGGCTCGCGATAAACTCAACGCACATGCTGCACGAATGCACGTTGCGTTCGGAGCGTCCGAACTCACTCCTTATCAGGTTCTCGGCCAGCTAACCCGACTAAGGCAGGTCGGTCAGAAACCAGTGGACATCGAACTTACGGATGCCACAAGCTGGACAACTGACGGCGTTTCGCAACGTCGCAAATTGCTCGATGAGGTCTCTCAGCGGATCAACGAGATCGGCTTGCCGATCCACCACCCGTGGCGGGGAGTTGGCCTGGATGTCGTTCTTCCAACGACCATTGAGAGGCTCGTCCCACGCATCGCGGCGTTGCTGGACCAAGCCAAGGCACTGCACGCCAAACTGGTCGGTATCGCTGAGCGGATCAAGGCCGAGCCTCCGAAAATTCTCAGCGACAGCGGCGAGATAGAAGATCGCGCTGAGCTTCTCGCGTCCGCGCCTGGACTTCCTGCCGAGGCGCTCGTCTCGCCGGTATGGGATGAGCGTCCGAAAGACATTTCATCGCTTCTCTGGTCAGGAACGGATTTCGCCCGCAAGTCCGAGGAACTTTCGGAGCAGTTGGCGGCAACGGCTATCGACACGCCAATTGAAGGTCTCGAGACAGAGCTTGCAAAGCTTCCCTCGGAATTTCCGAAAGATGGTTTCCATCGTGCGCGACAGCTCACCATTCTGCTCCCACGCTTGAGGGAAGAAGCTGAGCGCCTGAATCAGGAACTCGGATCGGCGATATTGCCAGACACGTTGGCAGGCTTGCTCAGGCTGGCCGTGACCGGCGAGCGAGTAGCGGCAGCACCTGACGCAAGTCCGGAGGCCTTCGCAGCCACCGTTTGGGACTCCGGACTTGAGCAGGCAGGCGACCTTGCCGACAGCGTAGCGACGCTTGAGGCTGCCAGAGCCGACCTTCAGGGCAAGGTTGTTGACGCGGCGTGGAGCACCGAGGTGGCCGCGGCGCGGCAGGCGCTCGCCACACACACGGGAATATTGAAAGCATTGAACGGCGACTACCGTCGCGCCACAGCACTTGCGCGGACTATTGTGGTCGACCCTAGCGCGCCTGCGACGCAGATAGTTGGTCTCCTCGACCTTTTGATGAAGGGTCAGGCTGCCGCAGCAAGAGTCCGCGAAGGCGACGCTTTTGGCCGTTCCGCCTTCGGGGCAGATTGGCGTGGGGAGCGATCGGCTTCCGCGCCACTGCTCGCGCTAGTGGAGTGGATGCGGACTCTACGAGGGCTAGGCCCCGAACCTCGGATTATCGCCGGCCGGATGGCGGAACGCTCCGAGGCCGGTGCGCGTGCAGCGCGCGTTCGCAAGGTTATCGAAATCGGTCGGCCAATTATCGAAGGTTTCTGGAACGATCTCGGGCACCTCGCGTCATCCATGCTAGGCGACGTGGCTTCCGCCGAGCGGGCCTCGCTGCAACTGATGGAAGCGAAGGCGAGCACTGTAGCTCAAGCCGATGATGCGTCACGACAGGTTCTGACTGACGTTCCGGATCTAATCACTGAGCGGGTGGAGCTACTGCGCCGACTAGGCAGACTACAAGCACTTGCTCAAGGGATCGATGCGGGAGAGAGCCTTGGCAAGTTCGTATTCGGCTCGTCGTGGCACGGTCGAGGATCCGATTGGGCCGCTCTCACGCAAGCCGAGCTTTGGCTGAAAGAAAATGGCTCGATCCGACATCTGGCTGCGCGGTTGCCTGAAAGAATCGAGATCGCAAACTCGGCACGTTCAGCACGTGAAGCGGCCCAAGCGGCAGCGCGGGAATTGAAGGCGCTTACAGGGGATTTGAAAGCCGATGCTCCCTCCTTGTTTGGAGTAGTCGATTTTCCGGACGTCGCGATAGGCGAGGTCGTTTCTCGGCTGCAGGGTTGGCTCGATCATCAGGAGCAGCTCTCGAAATGGGTTGCCTATGAAGAGCGATCCGAAACGGCCCGAAAGGCTGGACTGGGACAGTTGATAGACGGCCTAGCCAACGGCCAGATTACAACAGGATCGGCTCGATCAGTTTTTGATATGGCCTACTACGAACGAATGTTTCTGGCGATGGCGACCGATGAGCCGGAGCTGGCAAGGTTCGACGGGGAACTGCATTCCAGGGCTGTACGTGACTTCGCAGATCTGGACCGCCAGCGCATCAAGGCCGGCGCCATCGAAGTTGTAACGGCTCATCACCGGAAAATTCCTTCAAGAGACGGCGGAGCTGGACCTGTCGGACTGCTTCGTTCTGAGATGGCGCGCAGACGAGGCCACATGCCCATCCGGCAATTGATGCAGAAGGCAGGCCCTGCCATCCAGGCGCTGAAGCCAGTGTTCATGATGAGCCCGCTTTCGGTGGCGCAATTCCTGTCGCCCGGCCGGATGTCCTTCGATCTGCTCGTGATGGACGAGGCGTCTCAGATCCAGCCCGTGGACGCACTTGGCTCGGTCGCCAGGGCCAGTCAGGTGGTCGTCGTTGGCGACGAACGCCAACTGCCACCCACGACATTCTTCGCGAAGATGACAGGCTCGCAGTCTGAAGATGACGAGGGTGAGGGCGCGCAGGTCGCCGACATTGAAAGCATCCTCGGCCTGTTCACGGCCCGCGGCTTGCCGCAGCGTATGCTGCGCTGGCACTACCGTAGCCGTCACCAATCTCTAATCGCAGTATCGAACAGCCAGTTCTACGAGAACCGGCTTTTCATCGTGCCAAGCCCTTATACCCAAGAGGCAGGTATGGGGTTGCGGTTTCATCATGTGCCGGAGGGGGTCTTCGATTCCGGCGGCACAGGAACCAATCCGGTAGAGGCGAGAGCAGTAGCGGAGGCGATCATCCGTCATGCGAAGGTGAACCCGCAAGAGACTCTAGGCGTTGCAACATTTTCGGTTAGCCAACGCCGCGCGATCCAGGATGAACTCGAAGCGCTGCGGCGACTAAATCCCGACACCGAGGAATTCTTTCACGCTCATCCAAGCGAGCCATTCTTCGTCAAGAACCTCGAAAATGTTCAAGGCGATGAGCGCGACGTGATCATGATCTCGGTGGGGTATGCCAAGAATGCCCAGGGATACATGGCCATGCGTTTCGGCCCTCTTGGCGCGGAAGGCGGCGAGCGTCGGCTCAACGTCCTCATAAGCCGCGCCAAGCGCAGCTGCGAAGTATTCGCGTCCATCACAGACGAGGACATCGACCTGGAGCGTGGCAAAGGGAAAGGCATCTTCGCCTTCAAGCTCTTCTTGCACTACGCGAGAACAGGGCGAATTTCGCTTGCCCAAGTCACGGTTCGCGAAATGGATTCAATCTTTGTAGAACAGGTAGCCAACGCGCTGATCGAAATGGGTTATCAGGTTCATGCTCAAGTGGGCATTGCCGGCTTCTTCATCGACCTCGCAGTTGCGGATCCAGAGAGGCCAGGCCGCTATATTCTTGGCATCGAATGCGATGGCGCAGAATATCACTCATCTCGCTCGGCCAGAGATCGAGACCGGCTTCGGCAGTCGGTTCTGGAAGACCATGGTTGGATCATCCATCGCATCTGGAGCGCTGACTGGTTCCAACGGCCTCGTGAGCAGCTGGAGCGAACCATACTAGCGATTGAGGCCGCCAGAAAAGAACTCGATGAGCGGGCCGAATTGGGGGTCCAGAGAAATCGAGCTGTAGCCGTGCAGGTTGTTACGGTCGACCGAGGCAACGTGACGGAAATCGGTCTCGAAAGCACAAACGGATCCGAGACACCCAATCGAGCCTACGAAGAGGCCGAACTAAAGCGACCGGGATCGTTCGAACTCCACGAGACGCCCAGCGGAATCATGGCCGGACTGGTCGAGCAGGTCGTGGCTACAGAAACGCCAATCCATGTCGACGAAATAGTTTCGCGTATTCGGGACGCCTGGGGTCTGCAGCGGGCCGGTGGCAGGATTCAGGATGCAATCGAGCGGGGGGTAAGCATAGCACAGAGAGGTGGTTCAGTAGCCCGTCGAGGCAACTTCTGCTTCAAGCCAGGTGTTCCTGTTCGTCTCAGGGATCGCAGTGGGGTCGTGTCCGCTGGATTGCGCAAGCCCGAAATGATTGCGCAGGACGAGGTCGCCCAAGGCGCTATGGAAGTCGTGAAATCCAACCTCGGTGCGACAGAGGAAGAAATCGCCACAGGCGTTGCCAGGATGCTGGGCTTCAAAGCCACAAGCGCACAATTAAGGCAGCTGATTTCAGCTGGGGTCGCCGATTTGGTTGCCAAAGGAGTGTTACGGTCCCAAGACGGCTTGTTGGTGGCCGGCGAATCCGCGAGCGAGAAATTAGCTGAAGTGTAACGGGGCGCTGCAGCGCCCTCGTTGCAATTTCTGTCGAAGCTCGGAACACCTCTTTTGCTGGCGGAGGCCGAATGGCATTTCGATTCGTACACACGGCCGATATTCATCTCGACTCGCCGCTTCGTTCGCTGGCGATGCGAAATCCCGATCTTGCCGGGCTGGTGGGCGACGCCAGCCGCCAGGCATTCGTTTCGATAGTGGATCTCTGCCTTGAGGAACGTGTGGCCGCGTTGGTCATTGCTGGCGACCTATACGATGGCGACCAGACTTCAATGAAGACAGCGCGGTTCTTGGGCGCGCAGATGACACGCCTGCACCAGGCCGGCATCATGGTTTTCAAGATCCGCGGTAATCATGACGCCCTGTCGCGGATTTCCAAACAGCTGGTATTTCCCGACACCGTTACCATCTTTGGTGGTCGTGCTCAGTCGGTATTGCAGACAGCCGGCGGTCTGGACGTCGTATTCCATGGTTTGAGCTTTGCGAACCCTAAGGCGCCGGACAGCCTGTTAACCAAATATCCGGCGGCTCGTGAAGGGGCCGTCAACATAGGCATCATGCATACCAGTCTGGCTGGATCGCCAGGTCACGACGTTTACGCGCCCTGCAGCATCGCTGACTTGCACGCCCACGGTTTCGACTATTGGGCCCTCGGCCACATCCATGCTCGCCAAGTCCATCCTGGCGCCAGTGCCGTGGTGATGCCGGGAATACCGCAGGGGAGGGATATCAACGAGGCCGGTGAGAAATCAGTCACCCTGGTGACGGTGCGCCACGACCGTTCGGTGGAGATCGAGGAACGGCTGACCAGCGTTGCGCAGTTCGAACGGGTGAGCGTCGACCTTACCGGAGCGGTGGAGTGGCCCGAGGCCGTCGCGCGTGTTCGCTTCGCACTCGAAGAGATGCGGGCAACCGTCCGATCGCGTCATGCTGTGGCTCGCATTGGCCTGACAGGAACGTCACCACTGATGTGGGCGCTGATCCGCGACAGGGACCTCCTTCTTGCCGAAGCCGAACAGGCTGCGGAACAGCTAGGCCATACGTGGGTGGAGAAGCTCGAGCTTGACCTCGCGCCGCCTCGGACGGAGACCGCCGAGGATATTGCTGATCCGATTTTCGAACTCGAGCAATCAATGCGTGCCGATGCCACCTCGGAGGCCTTCCGCGCTGAGGCGAGGGCGTTCGTCCAAAAGATGGTCGCCGACCTTCCGGCCGACGGGCGGGATTTTGCTGGGACGGACGAAGCCGGGCTGGAACAGTTCCTCGATCAGGTGCTTTCCAAGGGCGCGGACTTGGTGACTGCCCGCCTTAAGGCCGGTGGATCGTCATGAGGTTGCGGCGCCTTGACCTCATTCGTTATGGAAAGTTCACCGATCGTTCGATCGACTTCGGACCCAAACCGGAATCCGGACCTGATCTGCATATCGTGTTTGGCCTGAATGAGGCCGGCAAATCGACTGCGCTTTCGGCCTATCTAGACTTGCTGTTCGGCATCGAGGAACGGAGCCGCTACAACTTCCTGCACGAGTACAGTGCCATGCGCATCGGCGGGGTGCTGGAACTGGCCGGCTCCGAACACACGTTCACGCGTACGAAACAGCGCAGTAATTCGCTATTGAATGCGACGGGCCAACCGGTAAGCGAGGTGGCGATCACGGCGCATCTCGCCGGTCTGTCGCGCGACGCCTACACGACGATGTTCTCACTCGATGACGAGACGTTGGAAGCCGGCGGAAAATCTATCCTGGAGTCGCGGGGCGACCTCGGCAAGCTTCTGTTCACGGCCAGCGCCGGTCTTGGGAACGCAAGTGATACGTTGAACGCCCTCGAGGCCGAAGCAGACGCTCTGTATCGGAAGCAGGCGCATGGAACCGAACTGGCGCTGTTGAAGAAGCGCCTTGTTGACGTAAAGTCGCGCAGGGATGCGATCGACACCCTTGCATCAACCTACGAGGGCCTGGAGGCCGAACGTCTCGATGCAGCGCAGCAGTACGGCCGAACCATCAGCGATCGGGCGGTGCTGGTGGCCAGGCTGGATACCTTTGCTCGTTACGTGCGTGCTGCGCCGATGCTGGCGGATATCCGGCGCAAGATTGCCCGGCTGGATCAGCTGCCGGACATCGCCTCCCCAGCCCGGACATCGACGGGAAGTGTCACCGAACTGATCGATGACGATGCCAGCCTCAGAACGCGGCTGTCCGCAAACATCGACGAGACCGAGCGCCTGGCGGAAAAAGTCACTGCGGTCGACGAGGACGAACCGATCCTGTCGATTTCCGAACGCATTCGCGGGCTGGCGGAGAGCAAGGTGCGCCATACCGCGGCTGGCTTTGACTTGCCCACTCGCAGGATGGAGCTGCAAATCCTCAACAACAGCGTGGCGAGCTGCCTTGCCGCCTTGGGCCGATCTTCCGAGGCGGATCCTGGCGCGCTGCTTCTGCCTGCCGTCACCGTTGGCGTCGTTCGCGCCATGGTCGAGCAGAGGTCCGGGATTGCTACCGGGATGCGTGCCGCTCGCGACGAAGCCGCGGCGGCACTCGATGCGCTGCAGGTGGCAAGGCAGCGGGTCGGCGAGGAAAGGGCGGTGCCCGAACCTGCCAGGGCAAGGCTGGGCTCGGCTTTGTCGAAAGCGCGAGCAAGCGGACACCAGGCAGAGATTAGGACGGCTCGCGAGGCGGAAGATGCGGGAACAATCCGATGGAAGGCGGCGCTCGCGCGCTTGCGTCCATGGAACGGAGATGCCCTCGCTCTCGCCAACGTCGCGGTTCCGAGCGCCGGGCAGATTGCCGCCTGGAAGACGGTAGCGTCAGAACTGGCAAGGAACACCGCCGTACTTGCCGAACGCCTTGCTGAATACGAGGGCAACCATGCCATGCTCGCCGCACGATTGGATGCCCTTCGTGCCTCGGGCGACATTGTCGACGATGAAGCGGCTACCGCCATCCGCCGAGTTCGCGATGATGCGTGGGCAACGCACCGCGCAGCGCTGACCGGTGACACCGCTGACGACTTCGCCGTGGCATTGGCGCGCGATGACATTGCCAGCGCAGGCCGGCTGGCCGGCGCGGCGGATCTGGCTGAGATCCGGGCAACTACGCGCGAGCTGGCCGAGGCCGCGGCCAACCTGTCACGCAACGGCATCCAACGCACACAGCTCGGCAAGGATGTGGATACCCAATTGTTGGAAATCCGCGCGGCCGCCAGGGACCTGCTCGGAGACGCCGTGGAACCTTCGTCTGAGCGCCTGATCGAAAGGATCGAGGATCAGATCGAGGCGCGCAGCGATGCGCTCGCTGCCTGGGAGCAGATCGAACTTGCTCGCTTGAAGGCCGAGCGAGCCGCTGACGCCGGCGAGCAGATACGCTTGGAAATGAGAGCAGTGCTGGGAAGCGTCGGCATTGTATCAGAGTCCAACGACACCCTCGAAGCAATCATGGCCATCGCGGAGCCGTTTCTGGATCGGCAGCGCAAGGTGGACGCCGAGTATGCCGAGGCGCTCAGAATGGTGAGCTCCAAAGAAGAGGATCTAGCGGCACGACGGGTTGCAGTAGGTGTGGCGGAGCGTCGCGAGGAGGAATGGCTGGCCGGCATTACCGAAGCACTCAAGGGAACTTGGCTCGAAAGCGGGCTCTCCGCATCCGGCGTCGGCACTGTGCTCGATCAATTGGCCGAACTTTCAAGAAGCCTGCAGGAACGGGACGACCTGCAGCTGCGTATCGACAAGATGGAGGCCGACAGGGCCAATTTTCTGGTCGAGGTCATCGCCGTTGCGGTTGAAGCCGACGAGCCGACGAAGGATACCGACCCGGAGCAGTTGGCCATCCGCCTTGCCGAGCGCCTAGAGCGTGCCGAGCGGACACGTGAAACGAAGGCAAGCCTCGGCAACGACCTGAAGCGCCTCAAGGAGGCGCGCGACATCCTCGACACTGAGATTTTGGCACACGAACGCCGCAAGAACGAGGTGCTGGGCGTCTTTGGTGTCGCCACTCTGCCCGAGGTAGTCGAACGCGATGAGCTGTTGCGTGAGCGCGATGGCTTGCGCACCACCGTCGCCGAACTTGAGGAACGGATAGTGGCGGAGCTCGCGGTCGACGGATTCGAGCAGGCCCGCTCGATCCTGGACGCGATCGATTTCGACGGCCTCGCGGTCGAGAAGGCTGAGGGTGAGCAGCGGCTTCGCCTGTTCGATGAAACCATCCAGCAACAGCTGATCCGGCAGACGCGCGCGGCCGACAAGCTGGACGCCATCGGCGGTGATAGTGCGGTTGCACGCCTGGATGCTGAACGGCGCACAACCCTGCTGGAAATCGAGGAGAAGGCCGTTCGCTACATAGAGCTGAAGCTTGGCATCATGTCGGCTGGCAATGCTTTGCGGATCTACCGTGAGAGCCATCGCTCCGGCATGATGGCGCGCGCATCAGACGCGTTCAAGCTAATGACGCGTGGCCAGTATTCGGGGCTGACAACCCAGCCTGTAAGAGGTGGTGAGGTTCTCATTGCTGTGCAGGGTGACGGGCAATCCAAGGTCACCGAAGCGCTTTCAAAGGGTGCACGATTTCAGCTGTACCTTGCCCTAAGACTCGCCGGTTATTACGAGTTCGCGCAATTTCGGCCCTCGGTCCCATTCGTCGCCGACGACATCATGGAGACGTTCGACCATATTCGCTCGGAGGAGGTTTTCAGGCTGTTCGGAGCGATGGCAAACACAGGTCAGGTCATCTACCTGACGCACCATAAGCATCTATGTGAAATAGCTGAGGCTGTCGTACCGGGAACGAGGATCCATCAACTCGCACAGTAATTTTCTCCGGAATACGTGAACGAACCAGTGAAGGACGCCGAATTTGACGGCAAGTATGCGCCCAAAGTCAGACGTTCCGGCAAACTTCGCGTTCGTCCAAAAGCGGACATATCGCCCGAGCCATAGACGGCCCCGATGTGCCCATAATGGACGTCCTGCAAATTCATTGTCCTGCCGAATCTGGACTTCGAGAGCTGGCCCTAAACAGCAATTGTATCGCGCCTAGCCGTCCTATCGCCGGGGCGCCAATTGTAAACAACGGCGAACTATACCAATATCGTTACTGGCTTCTTCCGGTGCGACTCGGGAGAACGGGATGGGCAATGAACGCGAAGACGCAAACGGGAAAACACAGCGCCGCTGGCCAATACCTCGGCTATGCGCTTCAACCTGTACGCCTTTGCTTTCACCTGCTCAACGCGCCTAGCGGCGCCTTGGTCTCTCTTGAACATTTAGACGATGTGGCGGTTCACCTGGTCGGCGGCGAAGTCGTTCTTGAGCAAAGCAAGAGCGCACTGAAGCAAAATCCGATATCCGACTGGGCTGCGGACCTGTGGAAGTCTCTGGCCAACTGGCTCAGCTTCATGGCGGCGGGAGAGATCGACCCGGCGACCAGCCATTTCCGGCTATATGTCACACCGGTGAAGGCGGGTGCCTTCGCGATCGCGCTGAACGACGCGAAAACAGATGCCGACGTGGAGGCGCTGGTCGCTAACCTCGCCAAAGCCCACAGCAAGCTGAAAGCTGCACCGGCATGCGACGCCGACGTCCAAGCTTTCCTGAACGCTGATGCGGCTCATTGCGCCGCCTTGGTCAAGAATCTCGCCGTTATCAGCGTCGATGCAGATCCCGTCGATCCGATACGCGCGATCTTCAAGCCGACGGTCTCTCCGCTCATCATCGACCTAGTGTGCGAACGCGCGATCGGCGCTGCGAAGGAGGCGGCGGACAGGCTGATTAGAGCTGGCAAGCCCGCCATCTTGGACGTGGACGCGTTTCAGGCCGAGCAAAGAGCATTTGTTCAGAAGAACAACCTTCCAGGGCTGCTGTCGTCTTTCACCAAGCAACCGCCTGTCGAGGCCATCGAACAATTGATCGCCGACCGTCCCGCCTTCGTCCGCCAACTCGAGCTGATCGAGGTGGGAGACGAAGCGTGCGTCCGGGCTGTTAGCGATTACCTTAGGACGCTCGCCGACATCTCGATCTGGGGCGAAAGCGGGCTAATCTTTGAGAAGAACCTAAGTGACTGGGACGATGATCTTGTCGGTCGCTATGAGCACGTCAGTGCAGAGGTGCACGACATACAGGCCGGACACCCCGCAACGGTTCGTGGTAGAATAGTTTACAGGCGCTGCGCGCAGTTGCAGCCTCCACTCGATGGTCGAGTCGTCCCCGGTCATTTCGTCCACGGATCATTCAACGCCCTTGCCCACGGCCTGCGCCTCGGCTGGCATCCCGACTACCAGACTCTTTTGGAGCCAGCGACTTGATTGAGGCTGGCCGATCGCACCTACCGCTCAGCGACCTCGCCCTTGTCCAGAATCCAGGACTTGGGGCTTTCGCATTGTGGCAATTTGGCCAAGGTTTCCAGGCTGAGGACGAACGTCCAGCGCCGTTCGCCTTGGCGTTTCTCGTGCTGCCAATCGTCCTGCATCGCGCAACGCTCGAAATCGTGACTTCGACAAACCGACCCTCTGGACTGGCGCTCTTCGCGGCCAAGCTCGGGAAGGAACGGGAACAACTCCTCGCCGTCCACGAGCGAGCGCTGCTGCTGCGTACTCTGACATTGCAATCGGCCGCTGTCGGTGTGAGCGGGCGGCTGCTGTCCGTGGATTACAAGGATGCTACTTTAAGAGCAAACGTACCAGAACCGAAACCGAGGAGGCTCGTCCTTCCAGAGCGCGTCAAGCACCTCGGACCTGCCTCGGAGAAATTGGGTTTCTGGTTTTCGAACCTGGGGACCGCGCAGGTGGCCAACCTGTTACGGGTGGAGTTCTAGATGTATTTCCAGCTTCGAAAACTGATCCTTTGGCCCCGCAATGGTGCAGCGCCGCGGGTCGTCAAGTTCGAGCCCGGTGTCGTCAACGTCATCAGCGGCGCGTCGAAGACCGGGAAGTCCGCCGTTATCCCTATTGTTGATTACTGTCTGGGCTCGGAGAAATGCGCGATTCCGGTGGGCGTAATCCGCGAGAACTGCAGCTGGTTCGGCATTCTGATCGAGACGCTGGAGGGCGAAAAGCTCTTGGCGCGACGCGAACCGGGGGACCAACAGAGCACAGGCGACATGGTGCTGCTGGAGGGCGCACAGGTCGAAATTCCGGAGACGATCACCGACAAGACCACCAATGTCGACACGGTCAAGCGCGCGATGAACCGCCTGGCAGGACTGACTGACCTCGACTTCGAACCAGGTACAGAGAATGGATTCAAGCAAAGGCCAAGCTTCCGCGACCTCATGGCCTTCACGTTCCAACCTCAGAACGTGATCGCCAATCCCGACGTGATGTTTTTCAAGGCCGATACGACGGAACACCGGGAGAAGCTAAAGACCATCTTCCCGTACGTTCTGGGCGCGGTCACGGCAAAGATTCTCCAGGCGCGGTTTGAGATCGATCGGCTCCAGCGCAACCTCCGCCGGAAGGAGGCTGAGCTACGCGCGATCGTGTCGGCAACTGGCGCTTGGCGGGCGGAGGCGGAGGCGTGGCTGCGTCAGGCAGTCGAACTTGGCCTAGTCGATTCCTCCACTGAAGTGCCGAAGGACTGGAGTGACGTTGTTGACCTGCTTCGGCGCGTGTCGAACAGCAACTCAAGTCTTGCTCGACCAAGCCTGGCCGGCATCGATGTGGTGCTGACGCGTCTGGAAACCCTTCGTGCGTCGGAAACTGAAATCGCCGCGCGACTTACCGAGCATCGTCAGCGCCTGAACGAACTGCGCCGTCTGGTGGAGAGCAGCGAGGCGTACGGCGACGCCATGCGCATCCAACGTGACCGCTTGGACCTTTCCACGTGGCTGAGGGACTTGGCCGACGAGTTCGCCGATCCGTTGGTCGCACTCGGGGACGGCGGCCGCGAGAAGGTCTTGGCCCTTTGCGACAACCTCGGCGGTCTGGAGATCCGACTGCGGACCCACCCTGCGATGTCTAACACGCTTGACAAGGAAATCCTGCGCCAGCGCGGCGCCGCTGAAGCGGTCCTATCTGAGTTGAACGATGTCCGTAGCGAGATAGCGGTGCTGGAACGGGACTCTGACGTCGCCCGAGACGAGGCCAATCGCTTCGATAGGCTTGAGCGCTTCCTCGGTCGATTGGAGCAGGCGTTGCACGTCTACGACCGCGCCGACCAGTCGTCGGATTTGCGGCAGGAACTCACCTCGCTGCAGGCCGATATTGCAACGCTGCAAAAGACGATCTCCGAGGCCGACATCCAGCGCAAGCTATTCAACGCGTTGCACCAAGTCTCCCATCATGCCAATCGGCTGATTCCGCAGCTTGACGCGGAGTGGCCCGAGGCCCCGATTAGGCTGTTGATTGAAGACCTGACCGTCAAGGTGACTAGGGGAACGCGTGAGGACTACCTGTGGGAGATTGGCAGCGGCGCCAATTGGCTCGCGTATCACGTCGCACTAATGCTTGCGCTGCAGCACTACTTCCTGGCCGAACCTCATCACCCAGTCCCTGGTCAGCTGATCTTCGACCAACCTAGCCAAGTCTATTTTCCTAAGCGGGCGGCGGGCGACGAGGGCCCCGACCTCATCGCGTGGAGGGATCAGGACGTGGTCGCCGTCAGGAAGGTCTTTGCGCTCCTAGGCGCTGAGGTCATGGCCGCGAAAGGTCGCCTCCAGATCATCGTGCTGGATCATGCAGATGAGGACGTCTGGGGCAAGCTTCCCGGAGTCAAGTTGATTGAGGAATGGCGTGGACAGGCCCTCGTGCCTCAGGCTTGGATTGCCGCCGCATCTTCCAACGGTGGATAATAATCTGCTGCCAGAGGAGAAGGCATGGCGAACGTGGACGAGATCAACCGTCTGACGGCCCTTGGCTTGAACGTCATCACAGCCATGGATGTCGCGGAAGGAAAACTAGACGAAGCCTTCGAGGTCGCCCGCGCTCAGGAGAAACGCAAGGTCGACATCTGGTGCAAAGGAAGAAAGAACATTCCGGTTGCACTGACTGCGATATGGGACTGCGATCCTGCAAACTTCTATCTCGCGTTCGACGGCGATGATCCCAGCGACCACGCTTCGACGGATTTCATTCTTATCGACGCTGATGTCACTGACGTTGGCGGCAGGCTTACCTACGCCGCCAGCAGGGACAAGGGTCCTTGGCATCAACGTTACAAGAGCAAGAGCTGTGGGATCGCCTACCGATGGCTGCATGGCCGCGGTGTCACACCGCCTTTGCTCGGCGAGTACCAAGGCCAAGTTCACATCGTAGGAGGCATGCACCGCTTCCATCTTGCCAAGCACTATGGGACGACGCGCATGCCATTCCTCGTCCGGAGGGCCGAACTAGCCGCAGTAATGGCGTTGATCCCCTCGGCGACCGACACCGCCAACTCGTAATGGCGGGGACTGCAGAAAAGAAGCGAATGAGTTGCGAACTTACCGGGATCACTCCCCGAAAGCTGACCGACGGCTTCCGGCCCCGTTGCGGCCATTCTTACTCCCGCACTTTGGCTTTTCCAGCGCTAAACCGGCCTTGGGCGATGAATGGAAACGGTCAGATGTTCCCGGTCTGTGCTCGAAAAGTCGCATAAAAGGGCAGACTGGTGTGACGTCCGGAATTATTGGGCCTTTCACGGGTTTACCGGTCCCGAATTATCGGTTGCTGGCGGGCGGGCTATGCGATTGAAAACAGGAGAGTTTTCTGGCTAAGGGTGGGGTTTCAGACTGAGTTTACCAATGCCCTTAATGACGATTAATTCTGGATTGGCATCAGGTGATTGGGTTTGCGCAGAATATAGCCGCCCTTATTGGTAAACCCGCTCACGGTCGACAACGGATTGGTCAACCTAGGACGACAGGATTGGTAAACCGGAGCCGCCCTATCGACGAAGGTCTAGCTTGGCGCATTCACTGTCGCCGGTAGGCAGATATTCGGGCGACAATCGGGACCAGCGTGCGACGCCGCCAAGCGTGAGACACGTCGGCTACGCCGCAAATCGACACGGTTTGACCGGGCGCAATACCGCACCGATCTTCTAATCTCGGCTTAATTCCGGAGAGAGGCAGATAATTCCGGACGCCACACTGATTGGTAACCTAAGGCCACCCACCACGCGGATTGGTAGCCCACAGGAATAGGTTTGGTAACCCTTATCGAGTGAGGGCCGCTCGTACCTTTCGGCGGGTTCGTTTCAGTTCTAAGCCCGGCTTAATTCTGGACAACGACAGATAATTCTGGACGGCACAGTGGAACTCAACGCGTTGTAAGGATGGCATAGAGAAGCAGTAGCCCTCCAGTCTCGCTACTGGAAAAATTCTGGAAAATGGGTCTGCTTGGCTGGACGCAGAACGTTGTGATTATTCAGCCGGCATTTCTGAAGCTTCTCGAACACAAACAGCTTGCCTTCGCGCACGCTATCTTCGAGCGACTTCGCCTTCGCCAGATGCGCCGCAATCGCGCTGGCCAGCATGCAACCTGTTCCGCGCATCGATATAGCAAGGCGCGGCGTGTCGAAGTGGATGGGTTCATGATCGGAGCGTAACAGAATATCGGCCGATCGGGGACCCGACGCGTGCCCACCCTTGATCAGCAGGGCCTGAGGGCCGACGGCCTGCAGTCTTTGTCCTTGTTGGAGCGCACCGTCCTCATCCGAAGCCGGTTCGGAACCAGTAAGGAGCGCCAGTTCAGGAAGGTTGGGCGTGACAATGCAGCAAAGCGGCATCAAATCGCGCTTCATGGCAGCGATAGCGCCTGCTTCCAGAAGTGCGCGGCCTGAGGTGGAGGCCAGCACAGGGTCGAGTACTGCCGGCACTTGCGGAAATTTGCGCAGCACTGCGGCAACGGCAACAATGATCTTGGCAGTCGCCAGCATGCCGATCTTGATTGTGGCTACGTCGTTGGCCTGTAGCGCGGCACACATCTGATTGGCCACCATGCTGGGTGGCGAATGATGGATTTCGATCACGGCGTCGTGCGTTTGCACCGTTAGCGCTGTGACGGCGAGACAGGTGCGCACGCCAACGGCAGAGATCGTCTCGATGTCGCGTGCTATTCCAGCACCCCCGCTGGAATCTGATCCGCCAACGACAAGCACATGCGGTTCTCGTCTCATCGCCATCGGTCCGTCTTTTCGATCCATTCTCGCGTGCGCGCTTCGGGGTCGAAGCTCAACGTGATGTCCGTGACCACTGCGGCGCTGTTGGCGCCGGCCTCAAAGACGCCGTCGAGGCGGTCGGGGTTGAGGCCGCCGATGGCGACCAATGGGATCGGCGCCACCCGCCGCTTCCACTCGCTGATCCGCTCTAGCCCTTGCGGTGCCCACTTCATTTTCTTCAAAGTGGTGGGATAGATCGGACCGAGCGCGACATAGTCGGGCTCGGCAAACATGGCCGTTTCCAGCTCGACATGATCATGCGTGCTCAATCCGAGCCTGACGCCCGCTGCCCGTATCCTCGAGAGGTCGGCCGTTTGCAAATCCTCCTGGCCCAGATGCACGAAATCGCAGCCTTCCTCGATTGCCAGGCGCCAATAATCATTGATGATGAGCTGGCTTTTGTGTTGGACACACCAGGCCTTCGACTTGCGGATCTCCGCGCGCAGCCCGGTTTCATCCATGGTTTTGATGCGAAGCTGAATCAGCTTGACGCCGAGCGGCGCCAACCTTTCGATCCAGGCGGCGCTGTCGACGATCAGGTAGAAGGGATCGAGCTTCATGAAAAAACGGCCCTGCCGACCATCGGTGTCGATGGCACGGCGACGTCGCGCGGTTCGAGCATTCCCGAACTGAACGCCTCACGACCGGCGTCGACCGCCTTACCGAAAGCACGCGCCATGCCGACCGGATCTGCCGCCTTGGCGACCGCTGTGTTCAGGAGCACGGCGTCAAAGCCGAGTTCCATGACGGTGGCCGCGTGCGACGGCCGTCCGAGCCCCGCATCCACAATCAGCGGGACGCCAGGGAAATATCCGCGCATCGAGCGCAGCGCCGTCATGTTGACCGGTCCCAAGGCGGAACCGATCGGTGCGCACCACGGCATCAGGACCTTGCAGCCCGCTTCCAGCAGCCGCTCGGCGACAACGAGATCGTCGGTGGTATAGGGGAATACCGCAAAGCCGTCCTCGCACAGGATGCGGGCGGCTTCAACCAGACCGAACACATCCGGCTGTAGCGTGTCGTGATTGCCGATCACTTCGAGCTTGATCCAGTTGGTGCCGAAGACCTCGCGCGCCATTTTCGCGGTGGTGACGGCTTCCTTGACGGAGAGGCAGCCGGCGGTATTGGGCAGGGTTCTGGCGCCCAGCGAGCGGATCAACGACCAGAATTGTTCGCCGGCCCTACCGCCCGCCATCTCACGCCGCAACGAGACGGTCACCACCGACGTGCCCGATGCCTTGACTGCATCGGCAAGGATGGCCGGCGAAGGATACTGAGCCGTGCCGAGAAGCAGGCGCGACGAAAGCTCGGTTCCATAAAGCTCCAACATGCTAGCCGCCCTGCATGGGCGAGAGGATTTCGATCCGGTCGCCGTCGCTCAACTGGAACTCCGCGCGGTTGGCTTTGTGCACGAGGTCGCTGTTGACGGCGGTGGCGAGCCAATCGCCCTCATAGTCGAGCGCGGCAAGCAACTCGGCCAGCGTGGTGGCGGCAATCTCACGCGCCTCGCCGTTGACCATCAGTTTCATGAGCATGCTCCTTGGTTCTGTCTTGACTGAAAACCAGGTCGGCAGCCTGGCGCGCCATGGCGGGGGCGAGGAGAAAACCGTGACGATAAAGACCGTTGATCGCGATGATCTCACCGTCTGTTTCGACGCGTGGCAAATTGTCGGGAAATGCCGGACGGACACCCACACCGGTTTCAACGATCTCGGCCTCACCAAAGGCCGGATGGAGGGCATGGGCGGCGCCCAGCAGCTCCATCATGGAACGCGCCGTCACCGGTCCGGCGCTCTGGCTTTCAATCATCGTCGCTCCGATCATGAAACGGTGATCGGTGCGCGGCACGGCATAAAGCGGAAAGCGTGGATGAAGCAAACGGACCGGCCGCGACAGCGAGACATCAGGCGTGCGAAGGATCAGCATTTCGCCGCGAACACCGCGCAGCCTGTCATCGGCCGCTGCCATTCCCATGCAGTCTATCTGACGGGCGAATCCCGAAACAGGCCGGGCGTCGCAGCCGAAGTGGAATTTGACACCCATGGTCGCAAGCTTGTCATGAAGTGCCGCCATCGCCGGGCGTGGGTCGAGGTGAGCCTCGTCGGGGAAGAGCAATCCACGCCGGAAGCGGCCGGCGAGGTCGGGTTCCAGGAGCGCAATTTCGTTTTCATCGACGCGCCGATGCCCTGACGTGCGACTGGCGAACCGGTCAAGCTCACCGGCATCACGCGGCGCGGCCACGACCAATGTCCCGGCCCGTGTCACCTGACCCGACAGCACCGCATCCCACCAGTCGGCAGCATCGCGTCCGAGATCCAGCACCGGCTGCTCCGCGCTTTCGCGCTCGCACCATGGCGCCAGCATGCCGCCGGCGAACCACGACGCGTTGCCACCAAGGCCATGCCGCATCTCGGCGACGGTGACCGTCGCGCCGCGGGCGGCGAGTTCGAAAGCGACGGTGAGGCCGGCAACGCCGGCCCCTTTGACGAGCACCCTCATGATGGTTTGGGAGCCTCTGGCACGACCGGTACGCCAGTCTCGTCCGCCTGCATGTAGAGATCGCCGCCCTCCCGGTATTTTGCCGCCATTGCCGCCATGCCTTCCTTCTGGGCCTCGGCACGGATGTCGTGGGAAATGCGCATGGAGCAGAATTTCGGCCCGCACATCGAACAAAAATGTGCCAGCTTGTGCGCCTCCTTGGGCAAGGTCTGGTCGTGGAAGGACCGTGCGGTTTCGGGGTCGAGCGACAGGTTGAACTGGTCCTCCCAGCGGAACTCGAAGCGCGCGCGCGAAAGGGCATCATCCCTGGTTTTCGCTGCCGGATGGCCCTTCGCCAGATCGGCTGCATGGGCGGCTATCTTGTAGGTGATCACGCCAATCTTGACGTCGTTGCGGTCGGGAAGGCCGAGATGCTCTTTCGGCGTGACGTAGCAAAGCATTGCGGTGCCGAACCAGCCTATCATGGCGGCACCTATCCCTGAGGTGATGTGGTCATAGCCCGGCGCGATGTCGGTCGTCAGCGGCCCCAACGTGTAGAACGGCGCCTCACCGCACACTGCGAGCTGCTTGTCCATGTTCTGCTTGATCTTGTGCATGGGGACATGGCCCGGGCCTTCGATCATCACCTGGCAGTCCTTTGCCCAGGCAATCTTGGTGAGTTCTCCAAGTGTTTCCAGTTCGGCGAATTGCGCCGCGTCGTTCGCATCGGCGATTGAACCGGGACGAAGGCCGTCGCCGAGCGAGAAGGAGACGTCATAGGCTCTGGCGATGTCGCAGATCTCCTCGAAATGCTCGTAGAGGAAGCTCTCCCGGTGATGGTGCAGGCACCATTTGGCCATGATCGAGCCGCCGCGCGAGACGATGCCCGTGACCCGGTCGACGGTCAGCGGGATGTAGTGCAGCCGCACGCCGGCGTGGATGGTGAAATAGTCGACGCCTTGCTCGGCCTGCTCGATCAGCGTGTCGCGGTAGACCTCCCAGTTCAGATCCTCGGCGATGCCGTTGACCTTTTCCAGCGCCTGATAGAGCGGCACCGTACCGATCGGCACCGGCGCATTGCGCACGATCCAGTCGCGGATGTTGTGGATGTTGCGGCCGGTCGACAGGTCCATCACCGTGTCCGCGCCCCAGCGGATAGCCCAGACCATTTTTTCGACCTCTTCGGCCATCGACGATGTGACAGCCGAGTTACCGATGTTGGCGTTGATCTTGACCAGAAAATTGCGACCGATGATCATCGGCTCGCTCTCGGGATGATTGATGTTGGCGGGAATGATTGCGCGCCCGCGCGCCACCTCGTCGCGCACGAATTCGGGTGTGACGAAATCTGGGATCGCCGCGCCGAAGGCTTCGCCGTCGCGTTGCAGCTTGCCGCGCATCACCTCGCGGCCGAGATTCTCGCGGATGGCTACGAACTCCATTTCTGGCGTGATGATGCCGGCGCGCGCATAGGCAAGTTGGGTCACCGCCTTGCCCTGCTTGGCCTTGAGCGGCCGATTGCGTATCGGAAATTCCGGTGTCAGGCGCTCGCCGGTGGCGAATCCATTGTCTTCCGGCCGGACGTGGCGGCCGTCATAGGCTTCGACATCGCCACGCGCCGTGACCCATTCGTGGCGAAGCCGGGCAAGGCCTTTTTCGATGCTGGTTTCGACTGATGGATCGGTGTAGGGGCCGGACGGATCGTAGACGGTGACGGGCGGTTCGCCGGCCGTCGGATGGACGGAAATCTCGCGCATCGGCACCCTGATCTGCGGGTAGAGGACGCCGGGCTTGTGGATTTTCCGCGAGGCGGGCAGTGGTCCCGTCGATACGGCGGGGGTGAGGGCATTCATCGTGAGGCTCCTTTGCTCATGCATTGGAGACCCAGTTCTGTGCCGGAAGGATGAAAAGACGCTTCTGTAGACCTGCTGCAACAGGACCTCGGGCGTAAACTCCCGCAAAGCGCTTGCACCGTCCCTACGCCAGTATGAACTGGATCAGGTTCAACGGGTCACTGCGCCGCGAAAGCCAGCAGTATCTCAGCCCCTTGCCGGGACTCCCCTGGTGAATGCCTTAGGTTGAACGGGCTGACGCTATCTTGTCAAGCGCATTCGGGCGCCTTCGGCCGGTGGCGACGACCGGCGGCCAGCCGGGCGGAGAGCTCGCGCATGCATCGGGGACAAGTCACGCCCCGTAGACCGGGGCTGAATGGCCAAAGCCTCATTCGCTTCGTGAAGGATGGAGAAACTGTATTGGCCATGTGCGCGTATCGACCAAGTAGCTCAGGCGGTCACGGATGTGGTTATTCTGGTCGAAGGTGACGAACGGCCTTGGGGGTCACCTCCTTTAGGATTCAGAGGTTGGAAGACGGCTTCTCGCGATCACGGCCATCAGGAAATACCTGTCTTCGGCTCAACCTCGACATGGCGTCCGATCGACCGCAGATATACAGCTATCTCGTTCATGAGATGATCGCGTTCGCCGTAGATTTCAGCAATCCTACGCAGCTGTGGCTCGACGGCCCTCCGTTGCGCTGGCGTGAAATCAGCATCGCCAAAGACGTATCCCAAGTTGCCAATCGCGCAAATTTTGCAGCCGGCGTCCACAACTGCTTGTACGAATGCCGGAATGTCTTTTTCTTGCATGGTCTTCATGTCGAACCTCTCGTGAATGGCGTGCTTGCGCCCCAATCTGCCTTTTCAGCGTGTCCTCTGGGCGGCGCAAGCCCTGAGCGTGACTGTGCACGGGCAACCTCGACTATCCCATCTGCCACGCTCTTTAGAATCGGTGGGGTCTGGTGATCGCAGGCTGGGCCACTCAAAAGCCTGCAAGAAGAAAGTCATGGCGACCATTGCTCAAGATCGCAAGGGTGCGTGCAAGACCTTCCGTTGGCAGTCATGCACGCTCGCTCAGAGATAGTCCGGCCGCGGAAATTCTCCCTTATTCGTAAGAAAGCTCATTGAGCAACTGGGCATTGAGCAACTGGGTCTCACGTCACGGGTCTCGTGTGCTTCACAGCCGAAAAATAGCCGCCGTGGCAATTCTCGAAAAGTGCAGGCTACCTCGTTAAGGACACTGCGGATGATCGTTCGCGCTTGGCAAAAGCGAACGGATTAGTCTATGGCTCTCGGCAGGGGGGCGAGTTATGCGGCGGGTGCGAATCCTTCAAGTAGGCGATATTCACTATCCGGACTGGCATCCTTCCTCTAGCAACATCGATGCCAAGGATAGCAAGTTCGCTCCGAAAATAACGCAGAAGCTACGCGCGTCTTCGCTGCGTGCCGTCTTGACGAAACTTCGGCGGCTGACGACTTCGAAGCCCTTGGATTCGATCGCCTTCATGGGGGATTTCACGAGCCGTGGCGACAAGACCTTCATTGCTTCGGCATTCCAGCATTTCACGTTGCTCTGCCGCGCACAGGGACGCAGTTCAAAGGCGCTTCCGTTGATATTCGTACCGGGAAATCACGATGTGAACCGTGATGACGCGCGCGAACTTGGACCGACTGAGAAATTCAGCGAAATGGCGAGTTTAGCCGCCCGCTTGGGTTGGCAGACCGTTCCCGTGGACCAACCCGTGCACTTCAGACTTCCGACAGGATCCGCAGGCGCAAACTTCATCCTCGTCAACACAGCGATAGGCAGTTGGGAGCTTCAAAACCTTCCCGCGTTCCTTCGTGATCGTCTCGAGGCACTCAGTCCTTCTACAGAGCCTCTAGATCTCGGCTCGCCGGACATCTCGGGACATTCGCCCGCGACACCTCCCAGCGATCCAGACAAGGAGGCGTCCGACGACGAGTATTACGGTCAGATGGACACGCCATACATCTCGCGTGAGATGCTTGCAGGCCTACAGGAATTGCTCCAGCAGCCCGACATGCGTTACGGCATCATAATCGGCCATCACAATCTGCTGCCACAAAAGACTCCGCGCATTACGCCATACGCGGAGATGCTCAACAGCGGATTTGTCAGAACTCAGCTGCTGCAGGGCAACAAGCCTATCGTCTACCTGCATGGACACATACATGCTGATCCGGTCGAGATCGTCAACGATCCAAGGTTTCCGGACGGCAAATTGATCTGCATCTCAGCACCAGAGATACAGTCAGGTTTCAATGAGCTCGTCTTCTTCACGACCGATCAGGGAGAGCTCGTCGGCATCCGACTTATACCCTACCGCACCAATGTCGCCGACGGGACGGTCATGGAAGGCGAACATTGCTTTATTTCGACCATGTCCAACGGCAAGGCCTTTCTGAACAACGACACGTTTGACCTGCTGCGCCGACTGCGCGACCATGCCACCAGGCGCGGGAATGGGTTACTCTTCTGGGACGAGATCACTGAGATTGCTGCCTCCGCCGAGCTCGGGCTAGATCTGGAAGACTCTCTTCTGATGCTCCAAGCGGCGCGCTTCATCGAGATAGACGGCCTCACCAAGGCAAACTCGGCTTGGCGCATTAAGGTAAGGGACGAATAGCGATGGAGAATCCGTTCGGCCCCAACAGGATCGAGTACGAAAGCCGCCCGATACTGTGGTTCAGTCAGAAGTCGGCGTTGATTTCTGCCGCCGCCAAGCCGGTCTTCGTCGCAGGGACGAGAGGCAGCGGCAAGACCAGCATTCTTCGCTCGCTTTCCACAGTCCATATTCTTGAAGACAAAAGTCTCTCGGACCAAGTCGGCAAGCTCGCTTGGTATGGCGTCTTCTTCCAGCTCAATGAGACATTCTCGCCCCTAATCGACAACGCCGTTCTGAACCTCATTCCGGAGCGGATACGCTTCGACACGGCCGCCGTGATCCCGCGGCAATTCGTAATCTTCTCTCACTATCTGGAGCTGAAGATAGTCGAACGCCTGCTCGAGAGCATCGGCCAGCTCAGACGCGACGGCCACTTGAAATACCGGGCCTCCGAAGATAGGGACGTCGCCCTGGCACTGCATCGCGAAGTGCTGCACTTCATACCCCAACCTGCCCGTCTCGACTTCTTCAGCATCGATGAGCTGCGGGGTGGGATAACCCGGTACGTCGACGAATGCTTCAACGCGTTCTTCTTTGCCGCCGATGCCGGAGCGACCGGCTTCAGAGCAACAGACCCTGGCGCGATCATTAACAAGGTCGCGACCGCGATCACTCCACTTTTAAATGGCCCATCTTTCGCCGGTGACAGGGCGCCCTTCTTCAAGATACTGATTGACGACTGTGAAGCACTGACACCGCTCCAACAGCAGTTCCTGAACACCTTGGTGAGAAAGACGCGCGGCAACGTGAAATGGGTCCTCGCCTACATCGGCGGCCTCTACGACACGATCCGGACGATCATACCCGGCCAGTCGCTCTCGAATGCTGACCGGGACGTCGAGAATCTTGATTCAGTCGATCCGAGGGAGTTCGCCACGCTGTGCGAGAACGTGTCGTCGCTTCGGCTGTACTATGCGCTTCCTGACCATCTGCGGAGTGATCTCGAGCGCAACGATGCGCTCAGCGCGTTTTCGCTCAAAAACCGGCTGGGGCGGCTTTCCGTCAATGACATCATCGAGCGGGTTATCATATCGGGTCATTCCGAGGGCAGAGAAGAGCTTGTGGCACTTGCTGATGCAGCACGTGAATTCCTCTCCGTGAATTTGAGGACGGCGGATCAGCAGCAATTCCTTCTTGATCGAAAAGCGCGCCCTTATGCCGAAGGGCTGGCGCTCGCGCTCATGAACCCGGAAATTAAGCGCCGGCCCATGAGCAAGGCGGATGCTTCAAATCTGAAGAGGTCGATCGCCCGGAAACAGGGATGGGCTTTTCTGAAAGCGTGCCAGATGCTGCGTCTGCATGACTACCCGTACGTAGGGCACCAGATCATCACATCATTGAGCGACGTCTGTATACGCGATTTCCTTGATATAATGGGAGAGATCTTCCGCCGCAGTGTTCCGAGTTCCAGTGATCCACGAAAACTGGTGGAATTCATCAACTCGGATTTACAGATTCATCTCGAACAGCAGAGACAGGCTGTGAACGCCGCCTCTCAACGGAAGCTTGATGGACTTCAGGCGCTTTCACATCCGTACGAAGAAGAGAGCGTGCGCATGGTGCGGGCGTTGGGTTACCTGACCGCTCGCCTCCAGACAGAGTTTGCCGAAGAAAATGCTCTAGGAACGACAGAGAGAGGCATTTTCAGGGTTGATCTAAAGGAAATGCGCTCGCTGGTGAACCGACTGGAGCAACCCAGCGGAAAACTGGACGAGGTCCTGCGTCGGGCGGAAAGGGATGGGTTTATCCGGGAGGTCTCCGCCGCCGGCAACTTTGAGGTGGACCGCGCCGACCCCGCATCGAAGGAGATGATGATCAGATTGCATCGGCGATTTGCACCTTACTTCGGGTTCTCCTATCGCGGCCCGTACGAAATCAACACAATCCCTGCGGCGCGGATGGTCGACCTGCTTTTTACCAGGCATCGGCTCCCAGAAGACTGGGCCGACTCGGTGTTTAAGGAGCTCGTCGCGCGGCCCGCACTCAAGACCGAATTCCAGCACTCGCTTTTCGAGAGCGATCTCGAATGACCGCTTCAACTGTCGAGTATCGAGTCTTCGGCCATCTGGCCGTCACCGAGAAGGCGAGAGATGCAGGTACCTGCGAAACGATGGAGGCAGATATCGCGATCGTCGCGCTTGGATGGGAAACGCGTTTCGCCGCGTTCGAAAACCATCTTGACCTGAAGGTCGGCAAGATCGTGGTTCTGGACTTTGCTCTGAAGGAAGCGAACGTCCCAGCCGTCGAAGAAAACCGGCGAAAGCTCATCGCTATGGGTACCCGATGGGGCGTCGAAGTGACTGTGATCACCCTCGAGCCTTCCATCGAGTATCAGAAGAACATCAATCTCCTCGATCACCTGCTCACTCAGATGGCCGCTTCATGTGGCTCATACGAAGGAAGCCTGCGGAAGGTTTTCGTCGAGTGCTCGACGATGCCGCGAATCTACATCCAATGGCTGATTGCGGTGGCATTCAAGAAAATGTCGATTCAGTCTCTCGAATTCGGGTACGCCGAAGGTATCTACGGGAACGCGATCGGCAAAGAGGATTTTTCCAGCGGCTTGGACCGATACGTCACCGTCCCTCATCTTCAAGGCAGCGGAGGAATGGGCGAAGAGAAAGTCCTGCTCGTGGGGATCGGAGGAGATGCCGACGTATTCTACGGATTGATCGATATCGTCAGTCCGGAACGGATCTCGCTCCTCGTCCCAAGAAGCGACAAGAATGCGCATATCGATGCTTTGCTCGATCAACAGGTGGCCAAGGTACGTGAAACCCACCGGCTCGAAGATGGCGAAGTTCGCGACATCCAGGCTTTCGGGCTGATGGCCCACCTCGATGCTTTCGAGACGTATCTCGACGGGTTCGGCTCGCGTGCGGTGGTGAACGTTTTTGTCAGCGGCCCGAAGGTTCAGGCCATCGCTGCTGCCGTGCTCGCCTGCTCCGACAGCCGCGTCCATCTCAAGGCAAGAATTCCCACCTCCTATGCCCATCGTGAAGTCTCAGCGAATGGGCGGTATCATATCTATAGGCTGATTGACCTGACATCCCCTGCCTGCAGCCTTCCCGGGACGTTCTGACACTATCTTGCATTCGAGTAGCATCATGGTCCCAGTAGCCGTTCCGCCAAGCCTTCAGCGCATGTTCGTGTCGCCCGATCCGGTCGATGGGGGGCTAATTCCCACTTGGAAGCTGCTCTACATCAGATCAGGGGGGAATGCAGACTGGCAGAATTCCGTCTAATTAGCGACTAGCTAAAACATATACTCAGGCGAGACTGTTCAGCATAGAAATAGTGAGTCGGCCGTGAACTATCCGCAAGCCATTGATCTGGCCTGTTGATTGAGGCGGATAGCGGCTTTGGAATTGCAGGATT
>NZ_JARTVN010000067.1:0-239 GCF_029625795.1 Mesorhizobium sp. WSM4989
ATGCTGAAGACTCAGGTTTTTCCTACTTCGTGAGTGTGGCACTGGGATCACAATCTTGTTCCTTTCCTAAAACTATATTTAAACAGTTTCTTTCTAGAAGCAAAACTTGGACATCCTTTTCCCAAGTTCCAAAGTTATTGAAGTTAAGTTTTTCTATGTTGCTTATTTCCATGCTTAAATCAAAGTTTAGATTTGCTCGCCTACTAAGCAATTTAGTCTCTGCTTTCAATCTCAAGTTT
>NZ_JARTVN010000068.1:0-239 GCF_029625795.1 Mesorhizobium sp. WSM4989
CCACCGGCCTTTCTGGCCCAATGAGCCGTCGTATAAATGCTCGTTGCCCGCCACGGGGCCGCCGGGTATGGTGTTGACCAACTGGACAAAAACCACGACGGTAAGTGGGCAGAGGGGCCGTCTCCAGGCCCCGAAAAAATTCCGCAACCCTGAGCCGGGAACTCAGGACAACAAACAACAAAACAGGGAACAATCACAATGATGATGGAAAAGTTTGCTCTACGCTCCCGCTTCCTGCT
>NZ_JARTVN010000069.1:0-237 GCF_029625795.1 Mesorhizobium sp. WSM4989
GCACTTCGGTATTCGTGATTCGGCTGGCAACTGGAACATCGGCGAGGGCCATCGCTTAACACCGGGTGCTATGGACAAGTACCTGGCCTGCTCAATCCGTGATGAGAACCGCGTTGAAACCCGGTCGTTCCGCTCGACCATGCGGTGGGATCGGTTCAAGCGCAACATCCAGTTCTGCGACTCGGTGCAGCGGTACATGGAGCAGGCATCCAACCTAGACTACCTGCTGCCGGAGCG
>NZ_JARTVN010000070.1:0-237 GCF_029625795.1 Mesorhizobium sp. WSM4989
GTTTTAAATCGCATTAAAACTTAAAAGAGGAGAATATCTTGATATTCCACTTTTACAAACACAACCAAATGCGTGCGTTTCTCAGTAGTTTCCTTTATGAAATAACTCGATTAAGTTAATACACACAGCATCAAAGTCTTCTCACAAGACTAGCCAATACATCAAAGGAAAAATTCCTGAAAAAACGTCTTAAGACAGGCGCGAACAGACGTCGTCACACTCTGCCAACTTGTCAAT
>NZ_JARTVN010000071.1:0-236 GCF_029625795.1 Mesorhizobium sp. WSM4989
GCCTGCTCCCTTGGTCATGTTCTCGGTGAACGTATTGCTGTCCGCAACCGACATGAACGCTCCGCCGAGACCCGCGAGGACGCCGGCGTAAAGCACACCGAGATAACGCGTCCTGGCCACACTGATGCCCGCCTTGTCCGCGGCGCGTGGATCCTCGCCGACCGCGCGCACCGCCAGACCGAACGACGTGTACTTCAGGATCAACCACGTCACGACGACCATCAGGACGCTGACAT
>NZ_JARTVN010000072.1:0-235 GCF_029625795.1 Mesorhizobium sp. WSM4989
GTGCTGCGCCATATCATGCCGCTTTGCATTTCGTCCCTGATCGTCAGGGTGACGCTCGACATGGCCGGCATCATCCTGACCGCCGCCGGGCTCGGTTTCCTCGGCCTCGGCGCGCAGCCGCCGCTGCCCGAATGGGGCACGATGATCGCGTCCGGCCGCCGCTTCGTGCTCGACCAGTGGTGGGTGGCCGGTGCGCCGGGCTTCGCCATCCTCATCGTCAGCCTCGGCTTCAACC
>NZ_JARTVN010000073.1:0-235 GCF_029625795.1 Mesorhizobium sp. WSM4989
GTCTGAGTCTGATGCCTGGGCTGTTGACCATGGGTATGGCTCAGCAGACAGCTATGCGTGCCGAATGATGAAGTCATACCTGGACGGGGCAGGATCGGCAGCTCTGTCCCCGGCAGAGCGTAAGAGCCAGACCGATGACTTCACGAAAAAATGCAAGGCAGACCCGTCGGGTAAAGCTGCCCCGCCTGACCCGGCCCAGGTGGGCCGGCACGCGGCCATGAAGATGGTCCTGCCT
>NZ_JARTVN010000074.1:0-233 GCF_029625795.1 Mesorhizobium sp. WSM4989
CACACACCCAACGTCCCCAGTCCCCACTGAATCTCCCGTTGGGTTAATCAGAAAAATTAGTTGTTCCTTGGAGGGTTGAAAAATGACTCGTAATAAGCTTGCGCTTTCGTTGGCGGGCCTGCTGCTGGCTCCGATTGCCGGCACCGCATTTGCCCAGAGCGCACCGGCTCAAAATCAGTCCCAGCAGCCGGCTGCCAACCAGAGCAATCCGCAGCAATTGCAGACCATCACGG
>NZ_JARTVN010000075.1:0-233 GCF_029625795.1 Mesorhizobium sp. WSM4989
GCGCTGAACGAACGCCATGGCAAGCTCGACGTCTTGATCGGCAATGCCGGCATGCTTGGACCGGCGTCGCCGCTCGGCCATATCGAGCTGAAAGCCTGGAACGACGTGATCGCCCTCAACGTCACGGCCAACTTCCAGCTGATCCGCTGCATGGAGCCCCTGCTGCAGCGCTCGGATGCCGGACGCGCCGTCTTCATCACCTCAGGTGCAGCCAACAAGGCCAGCGCCTACCT
>NZ_JARTVN010000008.1:0-28641 GCF_029625795.1 Mesorhizobium sp. WSM4989
CAACGCCTTCGCCATGGGCGGTACGAACGCAGTTCTGGCATTCAGGCAGGTGTAGAAGCCATGCAAGACGCCTCATTCGAGGTCACCTGTCGTATCTAGCTGCTTGAGGGGCGGGGCATTGTGATACAGGGAGGGCTGTGGGGTCCCTCCTTCTCGGCCTCGACGATGTGGGAGGAGCCTGTGCGGCGAAACGGGCTAGACGCCCCCAGGCCCAGAACTTGGGCGAAACCAACTCCCACCAAAGCACAGCCGCTTTAGTAGCCGAACAATGAAGCCTCGCTCGACGAGCCGCCGCCTCTACTGTCAGCGGCATCACGCGGTTGAAGCGAACAGCGCAGCGGCTACTGTTTCCCGCACAACTCGGACGGCAATTGGGACAAGTCCGCACATGTCGTCACGTAAGCTGAACGCCGCAGGTACAGCCAAATTGGGGGCGGGGCGTTTCTGCCGTTTTGATAGAATTCTATCAAACTGACAATTTTCCTTGCACGAATGCAAGGAGAGCTCGATTGACTCCCCTCCTTTCTTGTCAAGGATGGGTTTGCAGGCTGCGGTGCGGCAGAAGCCGGACAGAACGGCGACCGGTCGAGTAAAGGCCTGCGCAAACAAGCGCGCATATTGCGGGCGCCCGCACGGAGGAGAAGACGCTCGTCCTGGTGAAAGACAACGATGCTCAGGCGCCATTGCCATTTGCCGAGGGGGTCCGCGCGCCGGAAATTTCGAAGCAACAAAGGTGAGATCGAGAATGATGATGGCGAAATACAACACAGCTCACCGTCCAGTGCAGTTCTACCGGCGGGTGGCGGAGTGGGATGGGCTGCCAAATGGAACGTAAAAAGATCAGCAAGGAGATGCTTGGCGATAGTCAGGCGCTGCGCAAGCTGCGTGAGCACCTTGTCAAGGTGGCCAAGGCGAAGACTACGGTCCTGTTGCGAGGTGAATCCGGAACCGGCAAGGAGCTGGTTGCCAAAGCCATTCACGAGCTCTCGCCTCGCGCCAAGCAGCCCTTCATCAAGGTCAATTGCGCGGCGCTCACCGAGACGCTTCTGGAATCTGACTTGTTCGGTCATGAGAAGGGTGCCTTCACCGACGCGAGCAGTTTGCGCAAGGGGCGCTTTGAGGCTGCCGACAAAGGCACATTGTTTCTGGACGAGATTGGCGAAATATCAGGTTCGTTCCAGGCTAAGCTGCTGCGTGTCCTGCAGGAGCAGGAGTTTGAGCGCGTCGGCAGCAACCACACCATTAAAGTTGATGTTCGCGTGATTGCCGCAACGAACAGGGACTTGGAAACGGCAGTTCAACGCAAGGAGTTCCGGCAAGACCTCTATTATCGCATCAACGTCGTCACTTTACGCGTGCCGGCATTGCGCGAAAGGCGAGGTGATATTCCGCTCTTGGCCGCTCAGTTTCTCAAGAATTTCAATACTGAGAATGATCACACGCTGACCTTCGCTCCCGAAGCGATTGAGGTGCTAATGAACTGCGAATTTCCAGGTAACATCCGAGAGCTCGAAAACTGCGTTCAACGGACGGCAGTTCTGGCGACGGGTCCATCAATCCTCAGAACTGACTTTGCCTGTTACGCGGATCAGTGCTTGGCCGCGGCGCTGTGGAAGAACGGACAGCCGACGTCAGAGAAGTCGACTACGATCGAGCCTTCCGCCGCCTGTGCCGCCCCGCCCGTCGGCGACGGGCAAGCGCCGATAGGCCCTGCCACGACTCGTGGTAGGGTGCCCGATGCCGATACGGTCATTGCTGCCATGGAAAAGTGTGGCTGGGTGCAGGCAAAGGCGGCGCGCCTGCTCGGTTTGACCCCGCGCCAGATCGGCTACGTGCTGAGAAAACGCGGTATCGAGATCAAGCGTCTCTGAAACAACCCGCCGAGCAAGAGCTGGAGCAGGTCAAGCATTGGTGCTCTGGCGCCGAGCCCATCGGCCAGGCTTACGAAGTGGGTGTGAACAGCGCTGCCAAGATTCCGGCCGTGTGCTTTCTACCACCAGTCGTACTGGGGCTCTGCGACTGACAAACTAAAAAGGAGTAATCCTCTGGCGGGACCTGGTCGATACATTAGCTGATGGCTTACCGCTCGATATCACGCAATCTGAGATGGGCATGAAAGTGAGTTCGACCGCTGGACAGTTGCCGACTTCGTCAGGTATTGGCCCCTGCGACCGGTTGATCTCCGATATCCAAATTCTTGGAAGTTGGTCGAGACGAAACTGTCGCCCCGGCTCGTGACCGACCGCGCGCCCGGCAAGATCGAGTTACAAAGTTGCCGAGGCAGTTTGATGTGCGTTCCTGCATCACTGTACGGGACACGACCTGACGGGAGACTATGATGCGTAGCCAAAAAGAAAAGATGCTCGCAGGCGAGTTTTACAATGCGGCGGATCCGGAGATCCAAGCTGACCTGTTGGCAACCGGGGCTTGGCTCAAGCGGTACAATGATACGCTGGGGCAGACCACGGGGCATTGGCATGAGCTTTTGTCCGAGCGGCTGGGAGAGGTTGGGCGCGGAACGGTCATCCGTCCGCCCTTTTTTTGCGACTACGGATTCAATATCCGCATTGGAGCCAATGCCTACATCAACTTCAACTGCGTTATTCTTGACGTGGTAGAGGTCAAAATCGGGCAAGGAACGGCAATTGGGCCTGCTGTGCAGATTTATACCGCCGATCATCCACATGATGCCGAGCAGCGGCAGGCCGGCCTGCAGGTCGGGCGTCCTGTTCACATTGGCAGCCGTGTCTGGATCGGCGGTGGAGCAATCATTCTGCCTGGCGTCACGATTGGTGATAATGCAGTGGTAGGCGCTGGCTGCGTGGTCACACGAGATGTTCCCGCCGGGGCAAAGGTAGTGGGAATTCCTGCTCGCGTGGCCGACCCACATAAACAGGCATAATCAACCTCGTTGACCCTGGAGGTGCATGCGAACTGTCGAAACTGTGCCGAATTTTTGTCGAAGCCATTGAGCGCTGCATATGTTGTCGCGACTCGGGCGCTTCAGTTCTTTTGCCACGGGGGTCACAAGATCATGTGCGTAATGCCGCCGCAACGTGCTCACGTCCCGCAGCAGCGGACCCTTTCACATGGCCCAACGAATTCAGAGCCTACGTTGTGCTGCCACTAGCATTACTGCTCACGAATGTATTCCCAACTGAGTTTTCGCCCTTGGAGGCAAGCAGCGACTCACCAGCAATCGCCGGCCATTAATCCTGGCTAGCATCGACCCCGACGAGGCGAGCCGCGGCGTTGCGGATCGGCATGTCGATGACCGTGATTGCGCCTTCGGCAAGGAAACGACGTTCGTTTCTGGTCAGCGTAGCCGAATCGATCACCGCAAAATGTGGGCCAGTGGAGCGCTTCATCAGCTGTCTGGCATATGTGCGCAGCATCTGATCGTTGAAGCGGCAGCCCACGAAGAAAAAACCCCGGTTGACGCGCCGTTGCTTCACCGCGTCCGGGATCGGCGTCTGGATATCAATTTCGGTTAGGACTTCGACGTAATCGGAATCAGCCACGAGGAAGTTTGCCGCCGGCCTGACGCTGCCGTGCGGCGCATAGAGCACCGTCCTAGCCACTTGTTCGGCCTCGAGTTCTGTTCCTGACAAATCGTAAGTTCTCGTCCAGATGTTACCGATTCCGGTCGCGCGCGTCGTTCCTTGTATCTCGACAACGTCTGTTTGGCCGGCCTCTGCAAGGGCTGCTCGCATGGCGCCATCGTACCAGCTGTCGATGATGACAGACAGTTGAAGGGTTGCGAGCCAGGCGTGAAGAACGGTCGGCTCGGCGGGGGCTGCGAATATCTCCGCCATCCACGCTTGGAGAGTCCGACGATGTCGGCGCTGCTCGATAAACTGCGCGACCGACCACATATTGGTGCGAATCCTGGAAGGGGCAGGCGCCCGCTTGTTGAGGGCCGCGGCGACATCTTCAGGGGTGCAAGGTACAGGGGATTCCGGTGGGTTAAGCTGCAGAAGACCAGGACCGAGATAGGGGATCACTCGATCGGCCTTGAGAGCGCCGTTCAGCAGGTCAATCAGTTTTTTGGCAAAACTGCCCCGGACGACGACGAGATGGTCCCAGCTCAGCATCGTGTTCATACGCGTTTCCTCTCCGCCACTGAACCCACCGGCATCAGGCCCCGTCGGAAATCTTCATCGCCTCGACGGTGATCGGCAAACGCGTGTCGCGCGGAAGGTCGGGCAGCATGAGCCGCCAACCGTTCCTGAGCGTCACGGTCCCGCCCCATAAGTCAGCGTTCTCAATCTCGGTGATCGGCTCTTCGAGATCCTTCTTGGGGACATAAGCCGACAAGCCAGTAGCGGTCCTGCGAATCATTACTTTCATCCGGCTGTTCCCCCGTTGGAAATGCCTTCAGCTCCGCAGGGAACCTCGACTTTGTCGAGGCTAATGAGTTCGCGCGCTCGCATGCCGACGACCGTGCCACGATCGATCCATTCGACCGCATAGATGAAGAATTGCTGGAGAAAGGTTCCAATGTCGCGCACGTAGCCTTCGTCGCCCTTCCGCACGAGGTTTTCGCCGATCTCCTTGCCGGGATAGGTGCCGTCGTTTTTTATGTGGCGTATCGCACGGACCCGCTCACCCTGCATGAACCGTGGCGGTCTGCCGATTTCGACCTCCTGTTCGCGTCTGGACCACATGCTGTCCATTCCTTTCTCGAGGCTTTTGTTGTGGTCGCGGGTTGCAGGCGTCGTCGTGCGGCGAACCCGACCGTTTCGGTAGGAATCAAGCGGGAACGCAGGTTTTCGGTACCGGACAGACCGACACGCATTGCTGCGTATCGAAGGCCTCCTTGCATTCGGTGCACTTGTTTGGATCGATCACATAGGCGTCGCCCTTGAACTTGATCGCTTCCGAAGGACATTCGAACTCGCAGGCCCCGCATTGGGTACATTGGGATGCGATGATCTTTAAAGCCATTCTAACTCCTGGTTATCGGACGAGACGGCTCAGGCCGTCGCCGCTAGTGGTCTGATCCCAAACTCTGCCGCGTAAAGTGCGCTGACTGCGGTCTCGATGTAGTCATGGCCATAGGCGTCGGTTACGCGCAGTCCAACTCGCGAGAGTTGTTCCTTCGGGCGATTTCCGATCTTGGCGCATAGCACTATGTGTATGCCTTCGAGCGCTGCGATGACGCCCTCGAGGATGGCGTCTTCGCCCCCGCCTCCGAGGCAATACCGCTCGACCTTCCGATGCCCGACCAAGCTGATCCCTCTAGGCGAGACTTCATAAACCTGGAATTCCTTCGCGTGGCCGAAGTGTTCGTTGACCCGTCCACCTCCCTTAGTGGCCACCGCAACCAGAAGCGACTTTTCGGAGTCTGTTGCCTTGACCATACCGATGGCCTCGCTCCTCGCCGCCTCATGATCACGGCGCTCGTGTGCGACCACCTGCCGATAGGCCTGACGCTTGCCAGCATCGTAGGCGACATCGTCGGGAATACCGTCCAGCGTGAATTCCTGGCCACGATCTTCACCGAGCAGGCCGACAGCATCTGCCCGGCACTGCCGGCAGTGGCGCATCAACTTGGCGCCACCTTCAAGTCGATCCTGAAGAGCCATCATCTCCGTTGCCGTTGGGCCGCGCTGCCCGATGAGTCCGTAGTGGGTACCGTGCGCCGGGTCCGAAATCAGAGGCATCACGTTGTGCAGAAACGCGCCCCGCTCCCTGACCATTTTGTTCACCTCAAACAGGTGCTGGTCGTTCACTCCAGGAATCATCACCGAGTTGATTTTGGTGAGGATGCCGCGCGCGCTCAGCATCTCCAGGCCCAGCATCTGCCGCGCGTGCAAGATTCGAGCGGCTTCGATGCCGAAGTAGCGGCGATTTTCATAAAAGATCCATGGATAGATCTTCGCGCCGACTTCCGGGTCGACCATGTTGATGGTGATCGTCACGTGATCAACATTCATTTCGGCAAGCTCGGCGACATGGTCCGGCAGCACGAGCCCATTAGTGGAGACGCACAGCTTTATGTCGGGGATTTCCCTGATGACGCGGTCGAACGTTGCCTTCGTTTTCTCCCAATCGTAACAGGCATCCCCCGGCCCAGCGATGCCAAGAACCGAAAGCTGCGGAACTTTGTTGGCAACGGCGATGACCTTGCGTAGCGCTTGGTCGGGCGTCAACTTCTCAGACACAACACCAGGCCGGCTCTCGTTGGCGCAATCGTATTTGCGATTGCAATAGTTGCACTGGACATTGCAAGCCGGCGCGACCGCCACATGCATACGCGCGAAATAATGATGCGCTTCCTCCGAAAAGCAGGGGTGATCCTTGATCCTTTCCCAAATAGCCGGATCCTCTTCGCCCGGGCTGGTCGGCGACGAGCCGTAGGAAGACGATGCGCAGCCACCGGATTTCGCGGCTGCCAGAAGACCCTCGGATGTCGTGCTAGTCGGCCCCTCAATCGAAACTGTCGGTGAGGACATCAAACGGCTCCGTTGCTGGTAACGTCGCGGTTCAAGGTGCAAGAGCCATACCAACTGAAAAAAGCGGCTTCAGTTCACTATTCGGGTCGATATCGCATTGTGTCAGGCCGGCGCGACACAATTTTGTCCTGCTTGCGACAGTGCAAGTCCAAATCCGTTCAGAAGCACGAAGCACTCCTTGTCGCGCACAGGGCGCGCAAGACCACTGGCCTGACGATTGGCTCATCAGGCTCTTAGAAGTTCCTTCACCTCGATACTATGCCGGCGTATCGCCTAGCCGACTTGTCGCAGCTTGAGGCCGAGAATTCGAGCCGCATTAGCCTGAACCCAGCCGGCCTTCTCCATTGTGTCGATCAGCCGTCACGCTTCGTCCGCCGCGGTCCCAGCCCCCGTCCGGCCGTATCGTTAGAATCGCAAGTGGCCATCTCGTGTTCAGGCGGGCGCCGATGCGCCGAACCGGCATCGTGCTGGCCCGTGAGAGCTCGTCGATGACATTGCCACGTTCCGAAAGATTGGTTCCTTCCAGAGGAGAACGCCAAGCACGCAGTTCTCCGGCTCGCGGACGTTGCCGGGGAAATAGCATTGCGAGATCAGCTCAACTGCCGACGGCGCAAAGCCATGGTTCTCCATATTTCAAGGGTAAGCGCTGTGTCCTTCCAGGAGGACCCGCGATCTGTGGGCCTGCCGATTCTGAGGTGGATCGGAGATCGGCTTGTGTCTGAACTTGAACTTACGATTGACCCTGAGCGGCAGCCTCGGCGTTTTCGAGGGTGATCAACGGCGCTGTTGGTCGGCGGCATTGGTCGATGGACGACAAGGCACGGAGTCATCTCCGAGACCCTGGAGCCGACGCGGTGATCTCGGAGGTTGCCCGGCGCTACGGGCTGCGGCCGCGGCGGAACGCTCGCAAGCTTGCGACGTCGGCAGGACAGGCCACTCCCGCCTAGTGGTTTCGGTGGCGCCACCGGAACGACCCGTTGGGCCTACATCCTTGCACCAGAGCTCAAGGCCACGGCCTGAGAATCGGCCGCCGCTCCCCCTACTTGGTTCCTCAGCCGACAGCGCTAAGAAGGAGAGCAACTTCCGTCGGCGCGAGGATCATTGCGTCGTGGCCAGTGGCGAGTTCCTGCCACGCCCAGCCATCCTGCTTCGCGACCCATTCTCGCGCTCCCGCCATCGGCGGGTGGAGTGGATTAGTGCAGACGACATAGGTTCGGGGTCTGCCGTTGCCGAGCGGGTGCTCGAGCTTAAGTCCGCTTTCGTAGGTGCCTGCCGGATGCGGTGTTATCCGGCGCCGCACCCAGTCCGTGAGCGAGTGTCCCTCGGGAGTGCCGAATGCTGTTGGCGGCGGAGTCGGCATGAAGATACCCCGTCCTTCCTCCGCAACCAATTTTCGACGGGCGGCGACGATGTCGGGGGGCATGGTGCTGAATACACTTTGACCGCTCTCGACGATGGCGCCGTCGAGATAAACGAGATGGCTGATATGGTCGGGTATCCGGTCGGCGGCGCCGGTGATGCTGATGCCGCCTAGACTGTGACCGACAAGGATCACATCGCTCAGCTCTTCCGTTACAATGTGGTTGACGATGTCGGTCACGAATGTGTCGGGCGTGATGTCCTTGCACAGCAAACGTGCGCGTTCGCCGACACCTGTCTGGGTAGGCGTGGTCACGTGGCATCCCATCTTGCGAAGATTGGCGGCGACGTCCCGCCAACACCATCCGCCATGCCAGGCACCATGCACTAGCACATACGTCTTTATCATGGATTGTGCCGTTCCATTTGCTCACCGGCCGTTGTGGCTGCCATCCGGCACGATGGCCGGACATTGTCCAAAGGGGCTCGACCACGTTACCGGTGGTAAGTCCGGCACAGGCGCCCCGTGGCCTGAGGATACCCCTACCAAGTCGAGGAAACTTGAATTGCGAAACCCAATATTCACTAGCTCTTTGCAAGTGGATGGAGAGGCTCATGGTGTGCCGCAGTTGCTCGCTGCCGGCATGCTCTTGGCACCGGCTGATCATCCGAACTTGAACAGGACACCAAAGCCGCCGCGCGGATAGTTCCACTCGATGTCGCCGCCTTTCTCGCACAATATCCGGCAGGTGCCGCATTCCATGCAGCCGTCGGCGGTGATCTCGACTTGACCCTTGTCATTCAACTCATAGCATTTCGCCGGACAGACGTAGGTCAACGCAAGCAAGTTCGCGCTTGGCTTGTCGTGCGGTCGCACTATGATATGGGGGCGGCCGGAATCGACCAGATAGCGGTTCTGGTAAAGTTTGTCCTCGACACGAACCTTCGTCACTGCGATCGTCATCTTGTACCCTCTTCAGCGCCATGCCAATGCCAGGCGGACCGCGTCGCTGACCAACCCCCAGCGCGAGCGCGCGTTGATGAAGGCGGCCGTGGTGTTCTTTTCCTTCTCGATCTTCGGCGTGCCGTCGACACGCATGAAGGTCTGAGCGGCATGCGACATCAACCGCGGATAGCTGTCAAAAAAGTTGCTGGAATTGGTGTGGAGTAAGGCTGGCATGTCCTTGTATTTCTTAAGATCCTTGATCACAAAGGAGTCATCCAGCATCGTCTTGTAGAGCGCAAGGTTCGCTTTGGTCATAGGACCGTTGCGGCTTTTGACTTTGATGATCGCCTCAGCCGCGACACGACCCGAGGTCATGGCAAGGTTCGAACCCTCACGGTGAATGGCATTGTTCAGTTGCGCTGCGTCGCCGACGATGACCCAACCGTCGCCGAATAGCTGCGGAATGGCCCTGTAACCACCTTCGGGGATAAGATGGGCGGCATATTCTTTCACCTCCGAGCCAGCGATCAGCGGCCGGATCGAAGGATGGTTTTTCATCGCATCCAGGAGGGCGGACGGGCTCTCCATCGTCGCGGCGAAATCCGAGACCAGGCAGCCGATGCCGAGTGAAATCGACTCCTTATTGGTGTAAAGGAAGCCGAGCCCGGCCATGCTGCGAGAGATCGTGCCCACGGCCTCGATTACGCAGCCTTCATCGCCCTTCACCCCGAACCGCTGGCCAATGACCTCTTCGGGCAAGAAATGCATTTCCTTGACGGCAATCGCCACGGTCTCCGGCTTCGGCATCTCGCGCAGGCCTGCGCGAGTGCCAAGCAATCCCGACACCCCTTCTGCGAGAACGACCACATTCGCGAAGACCACTCCGCCAGCCCGGTCTGTGCGGACGCCGATCACCTTGCCATTGCCATCACGGACGAGTTCCGTCGCGGTCGTCTCACACAGGACCGTCGCGCCAGCCTCGCGCACCTTGCGGGAAAACCATTTGTCGAACTGGGCGCGGATGATCGTGTAGCGGTTGGGTTTCGCCTCATTGAAGTCGTCCGACCGGTAATGAATTCCGGTGTGAGACGTGTCGTCCATCACCCAAAGTCGCTGTTCGACCAGGTGCCGCTCGAGGGGCGCATCATCCCGGAAGTCCGGGATGATCTTCTCCAGCATGTTCGCGTACATTATGGCACCCTGGACGTTCTTAGAGCCCGGATATTCCCCGCGCTCCAACTGCAGGACCTTCAGCCCCTGGCTTGCCAAAGTGTAAGCAGCTGCGTTTCCAGACATGCCGGCTCCGACCACAATGGCATCGAATTGTTCAATCATGTCCTCTCCCTCAACTCGCAAGCTTGTCTCGACTGTGCGGCGACAGCCGCCGGGTGAAGGCTTCCGTCAGTGCGGGCAGGAAGCGGATTGCATCCGTGACGATCCCGAGGTGGGCGAACTCGAAAATCGGCGCGTTCGGATCGGTGTTGATCGCGACGATGAGATCGGCCCCCTCGACCCCAACTCGGTGCTGGATGGCGCCGGAAATTCCGGCCGCGATGTAAAGCTTCGGTCGAATGGTCTTGCCAGTTTGTCCAATCTGTCGATCAGCCGGCATCCAGCCCTTCTGGACCAAGGGGCGCGAACAGCCATGCTCGGCGCCGATCGCTCGGGCAAGATTCTTCACAAGCTGAAGGTTCTCCGCCGCTCCGAGACCGAGGCCTCCCGCAACCACGACATCCGCATAGGCAAGATTTGCCATTGCCGACTGGTTATCCGGTAGGAAGCCGAGGACTTTGGTGACGATATCGTCCTCAACGAGCGACAGCTTGTGCCGCATGACACGCCCGACCGGCTTATCCACCCGTTGCGGCATAGGCATGACCCTTGGTCGCACCGTCGCCATTTGCGGCCGGTAATTTAGTGTATAGATCGTACACAACAATGAGCCACCAAAAGTCGGACGGGTCGCGGCGAGTGAACCGTCGGAATCTACATCAAGTTCGGTGCAGTCGGCCGTGAGCCCCGTCTGCAGGGTCGTCGCTACCGAGCCTGCAAGATCCCTGCCCAGTGTGGTCGCGCCGAGAAGGAGGATTTCGGGTTTATGGGTATTGACCAGATCCGTGAGCGCCTTGGCGAACGGCTCGTTCCGGTAGTCGGCGAGCGGCGGCGCATCGACGATGTAGACAAGATCCGCCCCGTAAGCGAAGGCCTCGGCAACAGCGTCCTCGACCATCTCGCCCGGCGGTCCCAGCACGACGCCCGCGAGCTGGACTTCAAGCTTGTCGGCTAATTTGCGGCCTTCGCCCAGCAGTTCGAATGATACAGGATGCACATTGCCGCGTTCGAGCTCGAGGAAGACCCACACGTGCCGGTAGTCTTTGAAACGGTCGGGAAGTTCTTTCTTTACACCGGCACGGCCGGGGGCAATGCGAGGGGTAGTTTGGCTTGCGGTCGACATTTTCTGCTCCTGGCCGTCACGTGCCGCTGTTGAAGGCCAGCTCATGTTCCAGCGCCGGCCGGCGGGTTAAGATATCGGCGATGAGTTCATCGGCTATGTCCTGCAAGCCCCTTTCCGCGGTGTCGATCTGCGCCGCCCTTTCTGCCCGTGCGGTGGGGGCGAAAACACGCTTGACGACTGTAGGCGAGCCACGCAGACCGCACCGGGTGAGATCGTCAATGCCGGCGTCGGCTGCAGTCCACTTCACGACTTGGCTGCGCGCCGCGCACAGAGCCTGCTGGAGCGAGCCCCGGCGGATTTCGTTGGTGTCTTCCAGCATGGTAATGAGGCAAGGGAGTCTGCTCTTCAGCAACTGGGTGCCGCCTTCGGCGCGACGAGCGACTTCGATCTCTCGCGTATCGAGATCGATGGAGGCAATCTTCGCGACATAGGTAAGTTGCGATAAATCTAGGCGCTTGGCTATGCCCGGTCCGACCTGGGCGGTATCGCCGTCAATCGTCTGCTTGCCGGTGAAGACGATGTCCGGCCTGCCGAAAGTCTCCCCAATTTTTGCGATTGCTTGCGAAAGAGCAAAGGAAGTCGCCAGCGTATCGGATCCGGCAAAATAGCGGTCCGTCAAGAGAACTGCTCGGTCAGCACCGTAACCGAGCGCCTTTCGCAGCGAGTCCTCCGCCATGGGCGGACCCATTGTGAGCACAGTAACCTCGCCACCATGAACGTCGCGCAGTTTGAGCGCTTCTTCGAGGGCGAACAGGTCGTAAGGATTGATGATGGTCGGAACACCCTGACGCATGATCGTGTTCGTCACCGGGTGCACGCGGATCTGTGCCGAATCCGGCACCTGCTTGATGCAGACTACGATATGCATTGGCGGTTTCTCTAAGCTCCCAGTCCGGATTCGTGCTTGGCGGTTCACCTCATTGCCTGCATCGTTCATGCCAAGTCGTCTTCCTGCCTCTATTCCAGAAGGTGGCTTCGTTTGCTTCCGAGGAGGCGTCATGAGGACTGGATTTGTCGACTTCTCGACATTGTCGCGTCGCAGCCGTGTCGGGCTCATTACTTTCCGAACCGCTTCAGTGCAGAGTCGAGCGGGACGAAGGCGCGGCCAGGTGCGGGACATATGTTTGGATCGTGGTCCCTTAGCACCTTGAACACACGTTGCGTGAGCGGCGAGGAAGTCGCGAAATCTTCGTAGGCGCGTTCCAGCTTGGCGCGCACCCGCGCGGCGATTACCTGGTTAGGCAGACCGGAGAAATCTTCTTCGGCAAGGTATTGGCCCACGCGCTTCATGATATGGAGCCGCGAGACATTCATCACTTTCGGGTCGTAGGAGACGTCAAGGCAGGCGAAGAAGTCCTCCGCGGCCGACAGGCCCTTCAGTCGCGCTAGGATATCGGTGCGATCGATCGGGCGGCTATCAGCGGAGCAGTTCATTGTATTCTCCCGGCGCGAAATTGTGGTGTCGATGCATTGGTGACATTGCTGACGGCGTGCCGACCTCTGGCACGGCGGCTGGGCAAGAGACTTGGCGATCTCAAGCTTTTCTGAAGTGGTGAAGGCGACCCCGAGTTTAACTGCTCTCCTTGCGCAGGGTCGTCACGTTGAGGAAGACCTCACGGCTCGTCGGCTATTGTGCCGCTCGGACCCGGGCCGGAATGAAGCTGTTCTGCACCTCGCCCGCACAGTCCAGCACTGGGAACGGCCCGTAGCTTCTCGGTGATCGCAGGCAGGACCTCAAGCACGCGGTCTACGTCATCTTCGCCGTTGTCACGCGACAAGGAGAAGCGGACTGCCCCACATGCCGCGTTCATAGCGATCAGAACATGGCTCGGTTCCAGTGAGCCAGAGGCACAGGCGGACCCGGCGGAACAGGCGATTCCCAGCCGGCTCAGGACAATTGGAATTGCATCGCCTTCGATACCTTCGAATCCAATGTTTGCAGTGTTTGGCAATCGCTCTTGCGGATCGCCGTTGATGGATGTGTTTGGGATGCGCTGGATGATCCCGTTCTCAAGGCGGTCGCGCAACCATTTTATTCGTTTTGTCTCGTCCATGAATTTCAAGGCGAGTTCGGCCGCCATGCCCAGTCCGACTATGCCGGGTGTGTTTTCAGTGCCTGCACGCCGGTCGCGCTCTTGGTGCCCACCCTTGATCATGGAGGAGAAGCGCACGCCACGTCTTACATAAAGCGCGCCTATCCCCTTTGGACCATGCAGCTTGTGGGCGGAGAGCGACAGCATGTCGATCGCGGTCGATTTCAGCTCAATCGGAAGCCTTCCGACCGCCTGCACTGCATCAGTGTGGAAAAGCGCGCCGACTTCCCTGGCTAGATCGGCAAGCTTAACCACGGGAAAGATCGTACCGGTCTCATTGTTCGCCCACATTATCGAGACGATTGCCACTTGTGGGGTGAGGGCGGTTCTGTAGGCGTCCAGGTCGAGCCGGCCGTAGTGATCGACTGGGATAATGTGCACCTTGACGCCGCGCGTCTTCTCAAGGTGCGCGCACAACTTCAGAACGGCCGGATGTTCAACCGCGGAAGTCACTATTTCCGTTCGGTCGGGCATCACCTCCAGCGCCGAAAGGATGGCTGTACTGTCGCTTTCAGTCCCGCCCGAGGTGAAGATGATCTCGTCCTCGAATCCCGCGCCGATGAGGGCTTGCAACTGTTGCCTCGCCTTTCTCACGGCTTCAGCAACCGATGCGCCATAGGCGTGCATGGACGAATGATTGCCAAATTGCTCCGTAAAGAAAGGCAACATCGCTCCAACGACTGCAGGATCAACCCGCGTCGTTGCGTTGTTGTCGAGATAGACAGGGTTCATGGGAGTGATCCTTCAACTGCTGAAATGATTCAAGGGTAGTCGGGCCATTGAACCTCTGGCGCATATCGTATCTGGTAAGGTGGGCGGCCGGGGGAGCGATGGCTTGGCTGACCGGTCGCTGTCGACATTGCCCTTTGGTGGCGGCATCCGCCGGGAATTCAGCTGTTTCGGGCAATTTTGTTTGCTTGCCCACGGCAACGATCGATGATCGCGATTTGGTGCATCACCGAACGCAATTGTTCCGGGCCGACAGTGCGTGTCGGCCGGTTCCAGAGCGCCGGCGGTTACCGGTTCGACGCAGTATTCCTTGGCGTCGCTATAGTCGAACATAGCCTGTTCCCTCGCAATCATTTGCAGGACTTGCCGCAGCCGCACGTCTCACGCGCATTGGGGTTATCGAAAACAAAGCCGGATGTTTCGAGCCCAGTGACGAAGTCCACGGTCATGCCGGCGGCATGGGGTTGGGAGCCTCTATCCATGAACACCTTGAGCCCATCTCGCTCGATGATCGCATCGCCCTCACGTGAGACGCTCTCCAGGCCCATTGAGTATTGGAAGCCGGCGCAGCCGCCGGCATGGACCATGATGCGAAATCCTTCCGCCGGCTCGCTGGCGCGGTAAAGAGCGGCCTTGATGGCGGCAACAGCGTTGTCGGTGAGCGTAATCATGGCTCGATTTCTCCTCGGTCCGGCGTTTTCGTGGATCATCTCGCATGGACCGTGCCAAAGGGAAGACGTGTCAAAAACCGTAGGACATCCCGACGTCTCTTATGCTCGATTGCTGGGGAGACGTCCGACAACCGACACTTACTGTCGGGTTTGTCGCGTCCGCGTCACAGGAAGGGCGCCTGAGTTCGCGATGCACTCACGCGTAAAGCAATGAACAGAGCCAAAGATGTTCAGAGCTTGCCGCGGAGCAACTGGCACGATTTTTGTGAAGCCTTCGTTGCGGCGGCAAAATTGCCGGCCGATTCACCTTTGGGTTGCCCTCGCAATCGAAGAACGAAGGAAAGCAATATGATCCATCAGACCCGCCTTGGTGGGAAAGCAGCACCGCCGGTGGTACCCGAATGCTCGATCGGCCGATTGGCGCCGACCACCCAACAATCGCTCGCTACCGGCGATTGGCCGCTGACCGCCCGGAGACAGGATTCGACTGGCATGTGCCTGACGATCGATCGCGTCCGCCGTGCACATCCCTGAGGCCCGTTTTTCGATCGATCGTCAAAAGAAGAACGGGGCAGGGGTAAAAACATGGATCAGCGCAAGAAGCGGTCGCCCAACGAAATCCGGCGTGCGTGGGAAGTCTGTCCGAACATTCCCGCGCGTGATTTCGCCGCCCAATTGGCCATTTCGGAAGCGGAACTGGTCGCGGCCCATTGCGGTTTCGGCGCGGCACGCATCGACCCGCGCGTCAATCACCTTCTGACGGGCCTCGAATTCGTGGGCGAAGTGACGGCGCTGACCCGCAATCAAGGTGCCGTGCACGAAAAGATTGGCGTCTTCAACAGAGTGATAACCGGCAACAATCACGCCATGGTCCTTGGTGACGAATTCGACCTTCGCGTCTTCCCGCAGGCTTGGAGGTATGGTTTCGCTGTTGAAAGGCGCCATCGCGGCGGAATCCAGCGCAGTTTGCAATTCTTCGACGCCGCCGGCGCAGCAGTGCATAAGGTGCATCTCAGGCCGGTCTCCAACCTTCATGCCTATCGAAAGCTGGTGGCCGAGCTCGTATCCGCCAACCAGGAGCCGACCATGTCGCTTAAGGCGAGAGTAGCCGACCTGGGCGCGAGGACTGCGGACTGGGCCGGCACGGTGGACGACCTACGCGAGTACTGGAGCCGGCTGACTGACGTCAACCTTCTAAAGACGCTCAAGCTCAGCCGCTGCCAGGCTTTGCGCATGGTCGGCCAGGATTACGCTTGGCTGCTCGACAATGCCGCAGTTGGCGCCGTGCTCCAGCGTGCGGCCGAAGACGAATTGCCGATCATGTGCTTCGTCGGCAACCGAGGTTCTATCCAGACCCATTCCGGCTTAATCAAGTCGGTCAAGCAGATCGGGCCGTGCATCCATGTGCTGGACGAAACGTTCCGGCTGCATCTCAGGACCCACCAAATCCGTGAGGTTTGGGCCGTGCGCAAGCCGACCAATGACAGTCACGTCACCTCGCTCGAAGCATATGGGTCCGACGGCAAGATCATCATCCAGTTGTTCGGTGCGCGCAAGGAAGGCGAACGCGAGCGCGACGACTGGCGGGTTCTGGCGGAAAACCTGCCTCGTTTCCCCGACAGCTACATGAGAAAAGACCGATCGTCGTCGGTGGGACGCCGGCGCCCATCTGCCTCCGCAGCCAGTAGCCGGGCATTGAAGCCGAGACCGGGGACACGATGACGCAATAAGCGCGCTGTATTATCGCAACGCGATGAGCAGGAAGCAATTTGGCGCTGCCCCATCGACCGCATGGTTACGACGAAGCCGCGGCCTTTGGGCCGAGCTCAGAGGTGACAATAGCGTGAACGCCGCCGACCGTCACTCCCCACCAGGCGGTCAGGTTTTGCGGTTCGGGCCGAGCAAAAATACTGTCAAGACAGCGAGGAACGTGGCAACCGCGCTGTAGACAAAGACACTGGCAATACCCGTGTGATCCACCAATAGGCCACCGCAAGTTGTGCCGGCTGCGATGGCCACTTGGAAGGTTATGACCATCAGTACACCAGCGCTCTCGGCCTGTTTCGGAGCGGCGCGTAGCACCATCCATGTCTGCAATCCGACCGGGACCGCGCCAAAAGCAAAGCCCCATACGGCAACTGCAATTGCCGAGGTCAAGGCCGATGCTCTCATGGTCAGGAGCGAGACAGCGGCTACGGCAATGAGCAGGGGCGGCAGGGCCGCGACCGCCTTGAGACTGTGTTTGGTGAGGAATGCGCCGGCTAAATTGCCGAAGACGCCGGCCGTGCCAAAAGCAAGGAACACGAGCGGGATTGACTTCTTGTCGAGCGCAGGAACGCTCTCGAGAAAGGCGCGGATGTAGGCGAAGCTGGCAAAATGGCCGGAAGCGACCAATAGCACGACTAGCACCGCAACCTTCATCGCCGGATTCTTCGCGACATCCAGCGGACTGCGGAATCTGCGCACTTCGATCGGAGGCAGTGGCGGAATGGTTACGAGTTGCACGAGCAGCGCAACGGCACTCACGATTGCGGCGACCTTGAACGAGGCTCGCCATCCCCAAATGTCACCGACATAAGCGCCGATTGGAGCCGCGCAGACGGAGGCGACAGAAACGCCGGTGAGGATGACCGACATGGCGCGCGGCATGAGGTGACTTGGAACCAGCCGCATCGCCAACGCTGCCGAAATTGACCAAAAACCACCAAGCGATATGCCAAGGACGACGCGTGCCGCCAGCAAAACCGGCAGCGACCCCGCAACCTCCGCCAGAACGTTCGACAGGATCAGCAGGAGCGTCATCGCCCAGATGACGACCCTGCGGTCCAGACGCTTTGTCACGATGGCGATTATCGGTGCCGAGATCGCCGCGACGATTGCGGCCGCTGTTAGCGCCTGTCCAGCCGTGCCCGTGGTGATACGGAGATCATGCGCGAGCGGTGTCAGAACGCTGGCGGGCAGAAACTCTGCCGTCACAAGCCCGAAGGTGCCGAAGGAAAGCGAAATGATGGCACCCCATGCAGGGCCAGAACGTTGATAGGGACTTTCTGGGTCAAGCCGATCTCGGTCGAACAAAGCCGCGTCCACTAAATCTGTCGCCGATTCGGTCATGAATGAGTTCTCCGGCTAGGAGCTGTTGCAGCAGGGGTGGCTACATCGCCGGGGATCAAAGCCGCGAGACCTTCCGGCGGCGGCCAGTCGGCATCAGTCGAGGCCTCGGAGCCCGACGCATCCGAGGCCTCATCGGAGGGCCGACGGACCCAACCGTCGACAATGCGGGAGAGTTCTCGGCGCGGTCGCATCGATCGCATTCGTCGAAGTGCGGTCTGTTCACTGCGAACCAAGCAAGCCGAACGCGGTGTCCTCGATCGAGGCCTTGATGGGGGGATGATCGACGATCTCTATATTGCTTTGAAGCAGGAAGTTCCGTCGCCATATGTGGTTATCCTGGCAGCCAGAATTGAGCGGTTGTCGCAAGCACCAAGGCGGTCGCAATGAGTGCAACGAGGCGGAAGTCTGATCGATGGCTGCGGTTCGATGGCCGCGCGATCGACAAAATTGAGGTGATGAGTTATCCCTTTTGAAGCCGTTGCTCCCAATTCTGGGATAAGGTAATTGCAGGCGGTCCCAGCAACGTCGGGCGGCCTTTTTGGTGATCGAATTCATGGGACGACACTCTCGGTCCGTGACGCATCTGCGAATGACTCCGCAAGTTCCGTGCCATCAACGACAAATCTGGCTCTGCTGAGCGGGTGGTGGAGGCACGAGCGTGGGCTATCCCAAGAGCTTGCCGCAAGGTTGTTCGAAGTTGAGGTGCCGGATAGACCGCAAATATGTCGGGCGGCCTGGGGTTGGCCAACACGAAGATGCGCAAGTTCAAAAGGACGAGCTGAACCCTTGCCGATATCCATCCGAGGCTGATCTGGAGAAGGTCAAGAACTGCGTCTTGAAGGCTTCCGCCGCACCGGCAAATGCTAAGCCAAGGTGCTGGGCAAGATGGACAGGGCCATCCAACCCGTCGACTGGACGCTCATTAATGGCGTCGGTGTGGCTCTGTAGCTGGCGAGAAAAACGCCCTGCTGAAAGACAAAAGCTCGTGTGGCCGGCTCTGAAGGACGGCCAATGAGGCATGCGAGGAGAGGCTATAGTCCATTCGTGTAGACTGATCTTGTCCTACGGAGGCGGCTAACCACCCCGCCAGACATCATCGAGGGGAGCGCCACTAGGCTCACCCCAAGTGTTGGTCGTTTCCACCTGGTGACCTCGGCCAAGTCACCAAGCCGCTTAGCGCAAGCTTTCGAACTGGATGCTCCCCGGGCACATGATCGGCTAGCGATCCCACCAGTTGAGTTGCTCCAAGTCGCTGTCTAGCATTCTACATTCTGTGTCCGACGCTGGACAAGAATGTTGCAATCCCGACCAGCAAGTCAGCGCAGGCGCCACCTGTTGCCCAGCAAACGGCAAGGATTATCGAAAGACGAATTCGGCACGGAGCTTGCACCGACGATTGCATGCAAATGCCGACAGCATCTCATGAACGGTCTCTCGATTCTGGCGCGGTTAAATCGCGGCCGGTTCCAGATCATGTCCCGCCCGAAATGGTGAGGGACTTCAACCTGTTTACGTCGCCCGGCATGTTGCCGACGGCTAACGGGGATCCGCATGCAGCGGTTGCTTGCGTTCATGCCGGGCCTCCGATCTTTTATTCAACCAGCAACACGCGCGACGGTCGGGGTACCTGGGTCATCACTCGCGCGAGCGACCAGCGCCGGGTGCTGCAGGACACCGAAACGTTTTCCAGCCATCGCAGCATCTTCGCCTCTGTGCTCGGCGAGAGCTGGCCGATGATCCCGCTTGAGCTCGATCCGCCATTCCACGGTGTTTTTCGCTCACTGCTCAATCCGCTGCTTTCGCCAAAGCGGGTAATGGCATTGGAGCCGGCTGTCCGGGAACGAGCGATCAAGCTGATCGACAGGATCGCCGCATCAGGCACGAGCTGCGACATCATGAAGGATTTTGCAGTTCCGTTCGCGGTCAATATCTTCCTTCGCTTTATTGGGCTTTCGGACAACGGACTAGAAACATTTGTCGGCTGGGCTAGAGATCTGCTCCACGGCGATAAGGAGCAACGACCACCCGCAGCCCGGACGATCGTGGCCTTCATCGACGAACTTGCCACCGAGCGCCGCAAGGAGCCGGTCGATGATTTCATGACCTTCATCGTGAAGGCAAAGGTCGAGGGTCGTCTGCTCAGTGACGAAGAAGTCCGTGGCATCGGCGTGCTTGTGTTCGTCGCGGGACTCGACACGGTCTCAGCAGCCATATGCTTCGACTTGGCCCATCTCGCGCGCAACCCCAAAGATCAGGAATTGCTACGAAGCGAACCTGACCGGATTGCCGTCGCTGCGGAAGAATTGCTGCGCGCCTATTCGACCATTCAGATGATCCGAGTGGCAACGAAGGATGTCGACTTCAAAGGCGCGCCGATCCGCAAGGGAGATTATGTTTCCTGTGCCACGATGATTGCCAATCGTGACCCGGCGGAATTCGAATGCCCGAATGAGATCGATCTGGCGCGCGAGGACAACCGGCACGCTGCCTTTGGCTATGGTCCCCATCGTTGTCTTGGCTCACACCTTGCCCGGCGGGAGATTGTCATTGGCCTGGAGGAGTGGCTGGCGCGCATCCCAGCCTTTCGGATCAAGACAGGGACTGAACCTATCACCTTCGGCGGCCATGTGTTCGGGATCGAGAATCTGATCCTGGAATGGTCCTGAAGTTTCAGCCAACGACATTGGAGTTCGCTATGCGTGTCGTCGTACATAAAGCCAGATGCCAGGGTCATGCGCGCTGCTGGGCGCGGGCGCCGAGAGTCTTCAAGCTTGATGACGCCGGCTACATCTTGCCCGGTGATATTGATGTTGCCGATGGGGAGCAACTGCTTGCCTCAAAAGGGGTACGAGCCTGCCCCGAACAAGCTCTGGAAGTTGACGAGCCCCCCGCTAACTCAGTTGTAGAGAGAGACACACGCAAAGTGCAGACTGGCATCGGGAAGGACAAAACAATCATACAATTCGCGACAGACCCTGTCGACCACGCGAAAATTACCGAACTGCGTGACCGAGAGGCGATCCGCAACTGCCTGTATCGGTACTGCCGCGGGATAGACCGCGCCGATGAGGCGGCGCTGCGTAGCGCATACTGGCCCGAAGCGTATGACAGGCACGGTCCCTATTGCGGACCGGCAGAGGACTTCATCCAATTTGCTCTCGGTCTGCCGGGGCACCGTAACATCCATCAAATCACGAACAGCCTGATCGACTTCATCAGTTCAGCAGAGGCCGCGGTCGAGAGCTATTTCACCGCGCTGCAACGCGGACCGGATACAGACCAAGAAATACGTCAGACGCTGCTTTGCGGCCGTTACTGCGATCTGTTTCAGAAGAGGCAGGACGAGTGGCGAATTGCGGAACGGACAGTCGTCTACGATTGGGTTGAGGAGCAAATCCCGCCAGCGATTCTTGAGGCAGATAGGTTCGGCCGGCGACAGCCGATTGGAGCACCACATCCAGACGATCCCATCTACCAGTTGCTCAAGGGTCACATCCCCACCGACCAAGATGGCGTCGAGGGTCCCCAACTGGGAGCTGCATAAGTGGGTAGGAATGGAGGATGAGCGCCCTACGGGAACGACATCTGTGTGGGGCCGCGACTGGCGGTCACTGCAACGATTTGGCTCGGCCCTTCATTCCGCCCAAGGTTGATGGGCTGAGATCACAAGCGGTCATCGTGGAGAAGCTCTCGTGAAACTGGCAGCACGCACCGTAATCATCACAGGCGCTGCGGGCGGGATCGGCCGTGCCCTGGTCGATATCCTTGCCGCGGACGGAGACACTGTAGTTGCGGTGGACCTTCCGGGCAGTGGTGTGGTTGAACTGGCTCGGGATCTCGGGTCGCCGCACGTCGGTCTGGAGTGCGATGTGTCGCGAGAGAAGGACATGCTCTCACTTTTCGGCCAGGTCGAAGCACGGTTCGCGCAAATCGATGTCCTCATCAACAATGCGGCGGTTGGACCCACGATGGATAGGATCATCGACACCGCTGTCGATACCTTCCGACGCGGCGTGACAGTGAACCTTATTGGGCCATTCGTTATGGCCCGGGAAGCGGCGCGGCGCATGAAGCCGGGCGGTGCGATCGTCAATGTGGCTTCGATGGCGGGCGTGGTCGGCAATCCCAGGCGCAACGCCTACGCAGCCTCGAAAGCTGGCGTGATCTCGTTGACAAAGTCCCTTGCATGCGAGTGGGCTATGCGAGGAATCCGCGTCACGGCGGTGGCGCCGGGCTCCGTCCGCACCCCAATGGTCACAGAACTGGCACGCGCTGGCAAAATGGACCTCGCGGCGATACGCCGCCGCGTGCCGATGGGGCGCTTGGCTCGCCCCGACGAGATCGCCAGGGTCGTGCGTTTTCTGAGCAGCACGCAGGCGCGCTACATCACCGGCTCGGTGCTGGCAGTCGACGGAGGCTGGATGTCATTCAACCAGCCGGGGGATGCTCACCCGCCGGTGGATGGTGCGCTCCAAGCCGAGCTCTCCTGTCCGGCCGAATGCACAGATGCGCGAATCGTGCTCGTCACCGGTGGCGCAAAAAGCATTGGCGCGGCCGTCGCTCGCCGCTTTGCCGCGAACGGCGACACCGTCGTGATTGCTGATAAAGATGGCACTGCAGCGGCAGAGCTGGCTACATCGCTCCCCGGCAAGCATCTGGCGAAATCGCTGGACGTGGCCGTCGAGAGCGATGTGGTGTCGATGTTCGAAGAACTGAGGGGACGCTTCGGGTATATCGATGTTCTGGTCAATAGTGCTGATACCGCCGACAGGATTGTGCCTGCGATCGAGCAACTGTCGAAACAGCTCGAACACGTCCTGGATGTCAACCTTACCGGCGCCTTCACCTGCGCGCGCGAAGCGATCAAGGCTATGCGCCCGGGCGGCGTGATCCTCAATCTCGGGTCGATCGACAGCTTTCTGCCGTTCGCGCCGCGCCATGCCTACGGCGCCTCCAAGGCGGGGATGGATATGCTGACCCGTTGCATGGCGGCCGAACTCGGGCCGGTCGGAATTCGGACAGCCACCGTCGCTCCTGGCCACATCCGCACGCCCGCACTTGCTCAGTTGGCCAAAGCCGGCCGCATCGACCTGACAGCAATCGGACGACGCATCCCCATGGGCAGGATGGGACGGCCAGAAGACGTCGCAGATGCATCGTTCTTCCTTGCTTCGTCTGACGCCTCATACATCAACGGCTCGATCCTCTACGTGGACGGCGGCTGGACCTCGTTCGGTGATGCGGGAAACGCCAGCGAGCTCTATGACGAATGTTTTGCGGAGGCCGCAGGTTAATTGCCAGGCCTTCGCAGGGCGACCGGCCGAGCATTATGAAGCCTCGGCTCCACGACGCACCTGAGGTGCTTGAGATCCAAGCATGCGCATGCCGAGCACATTCCCGGTCGGCTGACGTGTCTATAACGAGGAGAAATCATGGAATTTGCCACTTTCATTCTGGCCGCCCAGCGTGGCTATCACCAATCCTCAGAAAGCGTCATCCGCAACTCCATCGAACAGGCCGTCGCTTCGGAGCAGGCTGGGTTCAACACCGCGTGGTTTGCTGAGCACCACTTCAACAATTACAGCCTCATACCATCCCCGCTGATGATGGTGGCGCACTGCGGCGGCTTGACAAGCACGATTCGCCTGGGCACTGCCGTCTGCGTGCTGCCGCTTTACCAACCGCAGCGCCTGCTGTCCGAGATCGGCTTCGCCGACATCGTTGCGAACGGCCGTCTCGAGCTCGGCGTAGGCTTGGGATACCAGCAGTTCGAGTTCGAACGGTTCGGCGTGGACATCGATGAGGCGCCGGCCGTCTTTTCGGAATACCTGGACATCATTCTCAAGGGCCTCAACCAAAACGTCTTCGAACACGACGGCCAGTATGAGAAGATCCCCCCAACAGCGATTTCGGTCCGCACAGTCCAGCAGCCGACGCCGCCTATCTGGATCGCTGGCGGAGCCGCACGGATGGCTCGGGCCTACCGCGAGGGGCACAATTTTTTTGTCACAGCCTTCCACGACGGCTTAGAGACTTTGACCACACTGCGTGAATCAGTCGAGAGGGCGGCGGCATCCGAGGAAAAGAACGTCACCGACGTCAAGATATCGCTGCTGCGCTGCTGCTATGCCAGCCACGACGAGTTGGAGATCAACAGCTATCTCGACAATGCCCGCTTCCAGCGCCGGCTTTCTGAAGCCCTGCATCAGCGTCGCCAACAGAGCCACGATGGCTACCTGCTGCAGGAGACACCGACCCAGCAGGATCTGTCCTTCGAGACCATGCGCAAAAATTTGCCGATTGGCAGCGTAAATCGCGTGATTGATCGCCTGCTGGAAGAGATCGATATCTTGAAACCGGACCAGATCGCAGTTCAGACTCAATTGGGCGACTTCGACCAAAAGACGATGCTGCGCCAGATCGAGCTCTGGGGCGACAAGATCATCCCTGCGGTCAACAAGGCGCTTTGTCATGCCGGAAGCTGAAGCCGGCCGTTACGATGATGGCTGCCTATCCAGCGCGCAATGGCGTGGGTCCGAGCTAGGGAGGAGCTTCGATCAGCATGTGCTGCCCTGCGTACATTCACGTTCGCTTGAGGAGGTCCAGGCGGGCGAGGTGTTGGCGACGGAGGGGACAGGCCTTTCGTCTGTCGAATTGCGTGATGTCTTGGCCGCAACTTTCCCGTCTACCTCCAGCAGCGTATTCGCTTTGGAGGAGTTGAGCGAGCCCGAGCCGGAACTGGAAGAGGAACTGCTACGCCGGCTGCTGCTAGCGCATGCTGCGCCGGCCGACCCGGCGAGCGCCCGCTTGGCCAAGATCATCGCCCGGCGTGCGATGCGCATGGACCATCTTTGGCGGGATCTTGGCCTCTCAAATCGCGCTGAGCTCAGCCGCCTGCTTGCCAGACATTTTCCCGCGCTGGCGGCAGGCAACACAGAAAACATGAAATGGAAAAAGTACTTTTACCGCAAGCTGTGTGAGGCCGAAGGCTTTTCGTCATGCACAGCACCCAGTTGCGGGGAATGCCATGACTTCGAAAGCTGCTTCGGCCCGGAGGAAGTTGAGAGTCGCCTCTCGCCGACCACGAATGTCGGTTAGTCACTTCGCTTGATCGCAGCTGCGGACAAACGCTTATCGCGGCGCCGTCGTATGGAGGAAGGGATGTTCATCGCCTCGCGATATTTGGTGACGGTACGGCGAGCGACATCGATGCCGGTCTCCTTGAGTTGAGCAACGATGTCTTCGTCGGAATGTACCTTGTCGAGCGATTCTTCGGCTATGATTGCCTTGATCCGATGGCAGACAGCTTTGGCGGAGTGCGCATCGCCGCCCTCGCAGGATGCGATTGGCGCAGCGAAAAAATACTTCAGCTCGAACACCCCGCGCGGAGTCAACATGTACCTGTTCGAAGTCACCCGGCTTACCGTCGACTCGTGCATGCCGATCTCGTCAGCGACATTTTTGAGACAGAGAGGCCGCAGATGGGCGGCGCCGTGTGTAAAAAAGGCATCCTGCTGGCGCACGATTTCGGTCGCAACCTTAAGGATCGTCTTAGCGCGCTGCTTGAGACTGCTGATCAGCCAGTTCCCTTTTTCCTGGCAATTGTCGAGAAACGCTTTGCCTTCCGGATTTTGCTTGGTCAGCTGCGAGATTTCGGCGACATAGGTGTGGTTGATCAACACTTTGGGCAGCGTGGCCGGATCAAGCTCCACCCGCCATCCACCTTCGGACTTGGGCATTACCCAGACGTCCGGTACGATGGTTTCCGGCGTCCCGGACTGGAACCGGTCTCCAGGCTTGGGATCGAGCGCGCGGATTTCGTTCCTCATGTCGAGGAGATCCTCCTCGTCGACTCCGCAACGCTGCTTCAATCCCTGAAAATCCCCCCGTGCAAGCATCTCGAGATTGGCGACCAAAGCTGCCATAGCCGGGTCGAACCGGTCTTGCTGGCGCAGCTGAATCTCCAGGCATTCGCTGAGAGTTCGCGCAAAAATGCCCGGCGGATCAAATTGCTGCAAGATTCCGATGACCCGTTCCACATCAGCTTGCCGAACGTTTAACGTCCTGGCCAGATCGAAAAGGTTTACCTGAAGATAGCCAGTGTCCTCCAGATGAGCGGCGAGCTGTCCGGCAATCAGCCGCTCCTGGGGGGTGAACGGGTTGAGGGCGACCTGGCGGGCGACATGGTCGTGCAATGTTTCGGTGTGGGCGGTAAACTCCTCGACGGCAGGTCGATCGTTGCCGCTACTGCGTTGCGACTTCCATTGCCCGCGCCCGCCAGACGGCCCGCCAATGGGCGATTCGCCGATTTCGCTTCTGCTTTGACTGCTCCGCTGATCCACCCCTGGCAGCGGCGAATCGTCGTCAAACGGGTCAGGCTTCAAAACGGGGTTCTTCTCGAGTGCCTGCTGCACGAGCTGATGGAGTTCAGTATGCGTCAATCGCAGCAAGCGAATAGCTTCAATGGCTTGAGGCGATAAGACCATACGTTGCTTCTGGCGTTGAAGCAGGCTTGCTGAGAGATGCATGTTGAACCGTGATCTGCCGAGGAGGCTCTAGTGTGTGCTTGGGTTGTGTGAGACTTTCCACTTCTGGGTCATGCCGCCGCCTTCAATTTGTCGAGAACGTTTTGCGGGGATGAAACGCCATAGGGGTCCGTCTCGCAGTTGTCACAGAAGCCTTCCTCCTCGAACCACTGCTCCACCACGCCATCGTCGATCAGAGCGGCGTATCGCCAGGAGCGCATGCCAAAGCCCAGATTGTCCTTCGCGACCAGCATGCCCATTTTGCGCGTGAACTCGCCCGACCCGTCTGGGATCAGCTCGATCTTCTGCAGCCCCAAGGACTTTCCCCACGCATTCATGACGAAAGCATCGTTGACCGAGACGCAGTAGATCGCGTCAATTCGCAGTTCCAGAAATTGATCATAGAGTTTTTCGAAATCGGGCAGTTGGAAGGTCGAGCAGGTCGGGGTGAAGGCGCCAGGCAGCGAGAACAGGATGATGCGCTTGCCCCCGAAATAATCGTCGGAGGTCTTGTTCTCCCACTGATAAGGATTTGGCCCCCCGATCGACTCATCGCGAACACGCGTGCGAAAGGTCACGAGAGGAACGTTCTTTCTATAGGTCATTGATTTGCTTCCAGGCCAAAGTGGTACGGTGCATTTTTCGGTTAAACTGAAGCGGCATCGACTTCGGTCGACAGTTCCGGCAGCCTCGCGCCTTGGCGTGGTTGCCTCGGACCGGTCTTGTGCAAGACCGCCCCCGAGCAGGCACGTTTAACGGCGACGAGCTTCCGCGGAGACGGGGAATTTTGCTCGCGTGCTTTATCGAGCTTTGAGAGGTAGGCATGGTCTGCAACCGTGATTTTGACTGCGTTCTATCGACCGAGTCGCAAGCGCCATGCCAATTGACCCGATGCCTTGGGTTCACTTCGGTTTTTGCAGCAACTTTCGTGTTGTGCAGTAATGCCGGTCGATATTATTGCTCAAGCAGCACTGGAAATTGGGTGCGACTCCGTTCGGCAAACCCGGCCTTTGTCCGAAGCCGGACACGAATGTCGGAAATAGCCAAACGCCAGGATCTGGGGCGGGTTAAGAAACGTTGCCGTGGGCACCGGCTTCAGCACAATTGCGCCACGCGAGCATGGCTCCCAGCGTCAATGCCGTGCAGCAGCGAGACGAAGTCACTGCAGAATATCAACCTCTGCGAAGTCGTTGAAACCCAGCATGTGCGAGCCGTTCGAGGCGCAGATCAAGGCATGCTCGAGGAAGAGCTCGTGCTCTCGGCAGCAAGTGTTGCGACGTCTGACAAGGATCGTCGCGCTTCAAGGAAAAGAACCTGAATGGTGCACGGCTTGTGAAGGCCGGCGCATGGAAATGGCTGGGCTGATCATCCTCCATGAGGGTTGAATGAAGAGCTGGCCCCTATCTCCCTCAGCTGCAACGGGGGGAGATAGGGCATGTCCGTCTATCGCGCTGGGTAACATTCCTCGGTGATGCAATAAGGGGGAGCAATTTCTCATTTCGGCAGACACGACCCAGCTCTCCTTTCATGCGCTGATTCCCCCAGGGGAAATCGCGACTCCAGGCTTCCTATGCAGCGAATCGCGGTGCTGTCCGATGTCCGACAATGTCGGATGCGGATCGTAGCTGGGCTAGATCCGTCACTTTGCCTCGATGGTTTCCCACTGGCCTTATATCTGCTTCGCCCAAATGCGGCGACATAACCTGTGCGGCATCTGTGAATGGATCGACTTCAATCGAGACCTCGGAGGTCCCGATGCGCGAAGGGAGCTTGCCGATATGACGGCCACCATAGCGAACCACGGTCCGGACGACGAGGGGACTTGGATCGGCGGGCCTGCGGCGCTGGGACACCACCGCCTGGCAATCATCGATATCCAGGGCGGCCGCCAGCCGAGGATGCTCCAGGGGGATGGCCGACCTGACTTGGTGCTCGTCTACACGGGTGAGACTTACAACTACCGCGAGCTGCGTCAACAGCTGGCCGGCCTAGTCCATCGCATGAACACGAGCAGTGACACCGAGGTGGTGCTGCACCGCCCCCGCGAGTAGGGCTCTTCGGCGGGTACACTTTTTTCACGAAATCCGTGAATGTTTCTCGCGACATCATCCCGCAATCGGTGGTGCAGCGGGTGAAGAGCCCGTATCCGGCTATCCAGAATGCCGCCTACGACAAAATACTACGTACGCGGTTCACTGTGATGCTGGACGACCTAGTTGTGGAGCTTCAACAGGTTGTCCTCGATCAGGGCGAGGCGACTGATAGGCGTTTTTGACTTTAGGCTGCCATGTGGA
>NZ_JARTVN010000076.1:0-233 GCF_029625795.1 Mesorhizobium sp. WSM4989
GCGTATAGATGCCACGCACGACCAGCTCGCTGACGCGCTCGGGATGCGTCTCCGCATAGGCGAGCGCCAGCGTCGAGCCCCAGGAACCGCCGAAGACAAGCCATTTGTCGAAACCCGCCATCTCGCGCAGACGCTCGATGTCGGCGACGAGGTGCCAGGTGGTGTTCGCTTCGAGCGAGGCGTTCGGCGTGGATTTCCCACAGCCGCGCTGATCGAACAGGATGACGTCGTAG
>NZ_JARTVN010000077.1:0-233 GCF_029625795.1 Mesorhizobium sp. WSM4989
GGTATAGATTGAGCATATCTTTCAAGTGAGTTAATGTTAGCCATTACATCAAAGTGAAGTTCTCTATGGTCTAGCTTTGCAGCATTAGCACCAATTGTATTATATGTTTGTAATGCCTTATCAGTAGCACCGAATAGACCCATTAAGTCTGAACCTAAGTCTTTAACTCTTTGTGGTGGTATTGAACTAACCCCAAGTTGTGCTTTATTTAGAAAGTCTGCCATGTATTATCC
>NZ_JARTVN010000078.1:0-232 GCF_029625795.1 Mesorhizobium sp. WSM4989
GCATTATTCAACACGGTGAGCTGGTGGAAAATACCTCGATGAAGGCGCTGCTGGCGAAGCTGAAATCGGAAACCTTTATTCTCGATCTCGCACCGAAAAGCCCGTTACCGAAGCTCGATGGCTATCAGTATCGACTGGTCGATACCGCGACGCTGGAAGTTGAAGTGCTGCGTGAGCAGGGGATCAACGGCGTATTTACGCAGTTAAGTGAGCAGGGCATTCAGGTATTAAG
>NZ_JARTVN010000079.1:0-230 GCF_029625795.1 Mesorhizobium sp. WSM4989
TTGTTAAAGTTTTCTGATTAAAGTGGTACAGAGTTAATGGAAATCAATTAATAGGTCCCATTAAAGAAGACATTTCGATGTTAATATGTCTTTGAAATTGGAATAGAACAGGACTAATAACTCGAGAATAATGAAAAAGTGATTTGTCACGCAACTATTATTTTTCCTTCACATGCGGTCTCATTCGATCGGGGCATACTATTTAAATTAGACTGTGAACTATTACAGAT
>NZ_JARTVN010000080.1:0-230 GCF_029625795.1 Mesorhizobium sp. WSM4989
GGGCAGGTCTTTGGACGGATTGCCGCTCTATGCCGCCCCGTTCCCGTGTGCAATCAATGCCGAGACGGGCAAAGTCGGCTGTTGCTTTGACACGATGCCAAGCTCCCTCACATTCACCATCACGGACTCGGGAGGGACATCGACCAATTACACCATCGTTTACGGCGAGTGGTACGGCGGTGGCGTCTTCTTCTGGCAGTACCTTGCCGCCGCCCCTGTCGCGTCCGATG
>NZ_JARTVN010000009.1:0-23977 GCF_029625795.1 Mesorhizobium sp. WSM4989
GATGGATGCTGAAGCGTGGTAACTCCAGTCTCCTCGGTCCGGTCCGAATGGACAACCTCTCGAAAGCTCACACCTAGTGCCGGCAGTGGCACCGCTGTTGTCCGTCGACAGGTCCCGCGCTTGCTCGGTGCGACCAACAACCTTAAGCGCTAGGGCGTAACCTGACCCTGCAAGATCTCCTCACCGACTATAAGGTGCGCCTCACGATCTGAGACGATGGGACAGGATGGCTAAGGAGGTGCGCCGTCTTGCATGCCCCGCCAGCGAGGCGAACCCTCTCGGCTACGCGCGCCACCAGCGACGCTCCATATCGTCAGGCCTGCGTCTCATGCTCAGATGAGCCGGTATTTGGCTCTCTCATCAGCAAACCGAGAGAGCCCATGCCAAGACGGAAGCAAGCAAGACGAACGAGCGTCAGAGATATCCTGCGCCTGACCCATAAACAGGGCAGTCCGGTGGGCCAAGGTGGCAGAGCAACTGAGGTTCGGCAAGACTTCGGCTTCCACCTATCTGCGGGCGCTGGAGACGGGCTGTCGTGCAGGCCCTGCATGCGGCTTTGAGGACGATGCGATGTTGAAACACCGTCTGTTGCGCCGAATCGGCCGTCGGCCAAACGTTGGGTCGTCATCAGGTTCTCGACAGCTTCCCGGTGTCAAATCCAAACCGTGGTCGGCGATCCCCACCAGGGTGGGAAGGCAGCGCTGATATAGCCGAACGTCGATCAAGTCACGATCAACGATTGCCTCATGTCACATGCCCTGCGGGACTGAAAAACGGAGAAGAACATGTGCGATGCAAAACTGAAGACCGTGCTTTCGCTTTTTTCGCCGGTGGCCAGCAAATTAGATGCTCTCTCGTCCAACGGACCAGCGACGGATGCAAACTGCGTTAAGCTAAATACGAACGAGAACCCGTTTCCGTTGCCGAAGAGCGTAATGCAAAGTGCAATTGCTGCGATCGAACACCAGTATCTTTATCCGGAAGACGACAATCTCAGCTTAAGGGCAGCTGCCTCCGATGCTTACGGATTTTCCAAAGATCAGGTGATTGCCGGCAACGGTTCGTCGGAGCTGCTCGGACTCATCTACAGAGCTTTCCTCGCCCCAGGAGATAGAGTGGCAATGCTGTCGCCCGGATTTTCGTTCAACCGTAAACTTGCCATGTTGCAGGGTGCCGAGTTTCTCGAAATCGCATCGAGCGAAGCTCATCCCCTGCCGATAGAAAAACTGCTGTCCGGCCCCGCAAAAGACGCGAAGTTCATTCTGTTGGCTAATCCGAACAATCCGACCGGAACATTCGTGCCGGTGGCCGAAATCGAACGCCTTGTGGAGCAAGCAGATCGCTTGGTCGTCTTGGATGAGGCCTACGTTGACTTCGCACCCGACAATGCCCTGCGCCTCGTCAATAGACATCCGAATCTTTTGATCTTGAGGACTTTTTCAAAGAGCTATGCTGCCGCTGGCGTGCGAGTCGGCTTCGGTTTCGGTCACCCAGAAATCATTGGCAGGCTGCGCAACATCCAGAATGTCTTCAACATGAACGTGATCGGGCAGGCGGTCGGGAAAAGCATTCTTGCGCATCGCCACGCCTACGAAGAGAACCACAGGCACATCAAGCATGAACGACAGCGAGTGACCCTGGCGCTGTTGCAACTTGGCTTTTCCGTAACACCCTCCCACGCAAACTTTTTGCTGGCCCGTGTGCCGGCGGGACAGGAGGGCTCATGCTGGCAAGCCGCGTTGAAAGAGCAGGCGATCCTCATCGCCAGCTTTCCTGACGTAGATTTGAAGAACTGTATTCGCGTCAGCATTGGCACCACAGAGCAGATGGACAAATTCCTTGCTGCCGCCGAACGCGTCTGTATGAACTTTAAGAAGGATCGCGGTGCTCACAAGCATGAAGTCGATTCACATTAAGCATCAAGTAATGATATGTCGTGAGCTATGATGATTAGCGAATAAATATAGGTAATTTGGAGAACAATTAATTGAAGAAAATTTCCGCTTCGGGCCTGACCTTCGGCATCTTCGATCATCTGGACGAAAACGGCGATGACATCGCACAACAATATGCAGATCGGCTGAGCCTAGCAGAAGCGTGCGATGGCTATGGCTTTTATGCGTATCATCTCGCCGAGCACCACTGTACGCCGCATGGCAGAGGTCCATCACCGAATTTGTTCTTAGCGAGCGTCGCCCAGCGAACCCGCAGTCTTCGTGTTGGTCCCATGGTAATGCTACTTGCGCTCTATCATCCGCTGCGTGCCTTCGAGGAGATCTGCATGCTTGATCAGTTGAGCGGCGGCAGGCTTGAACTCGGCATAGGGCGCGGCTCTGCTCCCACTGAATTGGGATACTTCGGGGTTGCTGTAGAAGCAGCACCAGAACAGTATGCGGAGGCCAGTGAGATTCTCATCAATGCGATGAAAGGCGGGACGCTTTCTTATCAGGGCCGCCACTTTGAGTTGAAAGATGTTCCGCTGACGTTGAGACCTCACCAATATCCCCGTCCGCCGACATGGATCGCCACCAATCGACCCGAGCCGGCTAGCTGGGCCGCTGCGAATGGGGCAAACATCGCCTGCGTCGGACCTTCCACTTCTGTTCGCAGCGTTACCGACGCGTTCCGCGCCGCCCGAATTCACGATGCTGACATTGGCCAGCAAGCGCCATTTCTTGGATTGCTCCGAATGGTGGTGATAGGGCGTTCTGAAACAGATGCGTATTTGCTCGCAGCACCTGCCTATGAACGATGGCTCAATAGCTTCAAATTTCTATACGAACTAAATGCCATTTCCACTCCACCAAACTTGCCTTTGAACTTCGATGCAGCAATTGAAAGTGAATTGTGCGTCGTGGGAACGGCAGATTCTGTCCGAAAAGCTCTCCTTGATCAGCTGGAAGAGGCAGGTGCTAATTATCTTCTGTGTCAACTGGCATTTGGGGATTTGCCGCTGGATGCCTCACTATACACCGCATCGGCCATTGGATCCGAAATCATGGCTCGAGTTGCCGCATCGTGAATCCGTCGTGTGATTGGAGGAGCAGCGGCAGCGCTGCTCCTCATTGCGAAACGGTTGTGGGGGCCGGACTCCTGTGTCAGGTGTAAACCATTGGAGCACGTCCTATCTGATCCAGGTCATATCCTGCGGCTTTGAAGTAGTTGGCACATTCGGCTGGGGTGAAGAGGTCGACGACCGCGCCGAGGCGTCCTGACCTTGCCCCTCTGATCTAATCCGGTTTGAAGTTCGTTCTGGCCCATCCAGAGGACCAGGACATGAAACGCAGCCGCTTCTCTGAAGAGCAGATCATCGGAATTTTGAAGAAACACGAGGCCGGGGTATCGGTTGGCGATCTGTGCCGCAAGCACGGGGTCAGCGACGCCTCGATCTACAATTGGAAGGCCCGCTTCGGCGGGATGGATGTCACCGAGGCTCGGCGACCTGAAGGCGCTGGAGGACGAGAACACGCGCCTGAAGCGGCTTTTGGCCGACGCCATGCTCGACAATGCCGCGTTGAAGGACCTTGTGGGAAAGAAATGGTGACGCCCGCCGCCAAGCGGAAAGCTGTCGCTCGCCTGAAGGAAGGCTTCGGGATGAGCGAACGGCGGGCGTGTAAAGCCATCGGCTGTTGCCGCATGACGGTTCGCTACCAGACCAGCAGGCCGGACGACCGCGAGGTTCGCGAGCGGATGAAGGCCGATCGCGCAGGAGCGTCGCCGGTTCGGCTACCGGCGTCTTCTCGTGATGCTGAGGCGGGAGGGCCTGGTCGTGAACCACAAGAAGCTGTTCCGGCTCTATCGGGAGGAGAAGCTCGCCGTCGCCGCCGTGGCGGCCGCAAGCGGGCGATCGGGACCAGGGCGCCGATGCTGGTGCCGCTGAGGCCCGACGAGCGCTGGTCGCTCGACTTCGTATCGGACCAGCTCACCGACGGGCGCCGCTTCCGCATCCTGGCCGTCGTCGACGACTGCACGAGAGAGTGCCTCGCACTCATCGTTGATACGTCTCTCTCGGGCATGCGGGTTGCCCGCGAATTGGACGGCTCATCACCGAGCGGGGCCGGCCCAGGATGATCGTCAGCGACAATGGCAGCGAGTTCACCTCGAACGCCATCCTCTCCTGGGCGGATCAGAACCGCGTCGAATGGCATTACATTGCGCCCGGCAAGCCGATGCAGAATGGCTTCATCGAGAGCTTCAACGGCCGACTGCGCGATGAACTGCTCAACGAGACGCTGTTCACCTCGCTGGCTCAGGCGCGCGTAGCCATCGCCCTGTGGCACGCCGACTACAACACCGCGCGGCCGCACTCCCCCCTGGCAGACCCCGGCCAAGTTCGCCAGCACCTTCAATCCGCGACGGTCGCTCGCGCTGCGCTATGCCAAAGGCTCCGCGCCAGCGCCCGTCGCTTCACCCGCCCAGCAGGGCACAACCCACGCCGGAAACGAACTCAAAACTGCTGGGGCAACGTCAGTCCCATAGAGCCTTGATGGTTATCTCGGCCTTTGCTCGCAGCAGCGCCTTAGGTTGGGCGAAGGCGTTCTCAATCGGATTGAAGTCGGGACTGTAGGGCGGCAGTTAGAGCAGGCTCGCCTGCGGCCTCAATCGCGCCGCGCAGGGTTCTCCAGGCGGATGTCGCCAATGTCAAATTTGCTGGCATCCATGTCGCCCTCGCCAACCGCACAAGCGAAGGCCAGAAAGCCAACATGTGTTCTGCGGCTTAATTAAGAGTCAGCCGATGTCGGCCGAACATCACCTTGTCTCGAAGTCGACGATCGGACAGCAGGTTGCGAAAGTTGGCGCGATGCGAAACAAACTGCTGAAGCGCTCAACTTTTATTGATCACGCGTGTTGGACGCGACGCACTCCCGTTCCAATCGGGCTGAGCGCAAATTCTCCCGGTTCACAAAACTGAGTCGCTGGAGTAGTGGGGGCGCAGAGAAATCTCCGGTCGCAGCCTTACCCGGTCAAAACAAGGATACCAATGATGAAGACTCTCGCCGTCTGCTCTGGCGGATTGGACTCCGTTTCCCTTGCTCACATGGTGGCAGCGGAGCACGAACTCACCGGCCTTCTATCTTTCGACTATGGCCAACGGCACAGGAAGGAATTGGGCTTCGCCGCTCTTTGCGCGCAGCGACTGAAGGTCCCGCACCAGATCATCGACATCGGCGAAATTGGCCGTGGCCTTTCCGGCTCAGCGCTGACTAGCAGTATCGACGTGCCGGACGGCCACTACGCCGAAGACACGATGAAGATTACGGTGGTGCCGAACCGCAATGCCATCATGTTGGCAATCGCCTTCGGTCTCGCCGCCGCCCACAGCGCCGAAGCGGTGGCGGCGGCCGTGCATGGTGGGGACCATTTCATCTATCCCGATTGCCGTCCGGCCTTCATTGAAGCTTTCCAGACAATGCAAGACCGCGCGCTCGACGGCTATGCGCAGATACGCCTCTATGCACCGTATGTGAATCTCGGAAAAGCTGACATTGTTGCGGATGGCGCAAGATACGGCACCCCGTTTGCTGAGACCTGGTCCTGTTACAAGGGCGGCGTGCGTCACTGCGGACGATGCGGGACCTGCGTCGAGCGGCGCGAAGCGTTCCATCTCGCCGGGCACGCTGATCCCACCGACTACGAGGACGCCGATTTCTGGCTTGAGGCGCTGCGCAGGAGGCGCGCGTAATGTTCCACATCAGCAAGGAATTCCACTTCTCGGCCTCGCATCAGCTCACCTCCTTGCCTCCCAACCATCAATGCGCGCGCCTGCACGGGCATAACTATGTCGTCGTAGTGGAGCTGTCGGCCAAGGAACTGGACGCCCACGGCTTCGTGCGCGACTATCACGATCTGGCGCCGCTCAAACGCTACATTGACGAGAGCTTCGACCATCGGCACCTCAACGACGTGCTGGGACATGAGAAGGTCACGGCGGAATGCCTGGCCAGACATTTCTATGAATGGTGCAAGGCACGTCTGCCGCAGACCGCGGCCGTGCGCGTTAGCGAAACACCGAAAACTTGGGCGGAATACCGTCCGTGACCGACATGCATCCCGCAATCCGTGTGAGCGAGATATTCGGGCCGACTATCCAGGGCGAGGGCGTGCTCATCGGCTTGCCGACGGTGTTCATCAGAACCGGCGGATGTGATTATCGCTGTTCATGGTGCGACAGCCTTCACGCGGTGGACAATCAGTATCGCCATGAATGGCTACCGATGCCGATCGATGCCGTGTGGCAAACCGTCCATGCGCTTTCCGGCGGCAGGCCGGTTATGGTCTCCTTGTCAGGCGGCAACCCGGCCATTCAGCCGTTCGGTCCCCTCATAGAACGAGGCCATCGCGAGGGCTATCGTTTTGCACTGGAAACGCAGGGTTCCGTGGTGAGGGAGTGGTTTGCGGATCTTGACGTGCTGACCCTTAGCCCAAAGCCGCCGTCCAGCGAGATGACGACCCGTTGGGCTGCGTTTGATGCATGCCTCGAAGCGGCGCAAGAGAAGCCGCAAATCGTGCTCAAGCTCGTCGTTTTCGACGAGAGTGACTATGCCTACGCCAAAGAAGTCGCGGCGAGATATCCGCACCTTCCGATCTATCTGCAACCCGGCAATCACACGCCGCCGCTCCCTGGCAGTGAAGACGCCTCTGTCGACTTGGACGGAATAATGATGCGAATGGAATGGCTTGTCGAAAGGGTGACTAGCGACAGGTGGTTCGAAGCCCGCGTGTTGCCGCAGCTGCACGTTCTGCTTTGGGGTAACAAGAGGGCGGTCTAGTCTGTGGCTTGCGTCGCACCGGAAGGCCGGGCTCCAACGGCTTGGCAGGCTCTCTTCGCGTGCCGAGTACAGCCGAGCTTTGTTCGCGTCAGCGGTCTCGCGATTGTGCGGCTGGAAACCGCCCGGACACCCCGCTGCCGGCGTGTGTCACCTTGACTCCGATGAGCTGTCGTCACGCAAAGTTGAAATCCGCAAGAACTGGCCTTCTCGCCCCACCTGCTCCGTCGCAAGCACGTCATCCCCTCATCCTTGTCCAGCTCTTATCGATGTATCTCATTGTCCGGCCTGACGCACGACTGTCAGCATGGGAATGCATCCATTGCGCAAATGCCTTCCATAAAGAAGATCGATTTCCTCATTGGCCCAACGTGAAATATAGCAACGTTTTCGTGGCGTGGGTCGGCTGCGTCGGGAGTAGCGATGAAAACGTATTGGGGTCGCCTGCGTCTCCTTGGGCAGCGAGTGTAAAGTATAGCGATGCGGCCTCCGGCGCGAACGGCAGCCGCGCAGTGATCACCTTCGCCTGTGCCTTTGCGGCGGGGGTCAAGCGCTGGTCTGCTAAAATTTTTTATCGTTTAGCTGGTTGAAACTGCCCCCGTTGCGGGCTGCAGAAGCCGGCCAGCCGAGAAACGGCAGCCGCACTTATGAAAGCACGCCAAGGCGTGCGGGCATCTATCAGTTGCAAAGGACAATACTGGCCGCGCCGATTGGCCATCACGCGTCCATTAGGGCAGCCACCAACATCAGTTCGCAAGAGGAGCAAAAGTAATATGTATCGTCGTCACCTGATCAAAGGGTTGGTTGCGCTCGGCGCATGCCGGATTTGCGTTCAAGCCGCCCAAGCGACCAGTGCCCATTGGGGGTACACCGGTCCGGTCGGACCGGAGCACTGGGCTGATCTGGATAAGGAAAATTTCGTATGCTCTGCCGGCACGCAGCAATCGCCGATCAATATCAACAGCGCGGTCAAGGCGGATATCCCGCATATCGCCATCGGCTGGCACAAGGGCGGCGGCAATATGGTGAACAACGGCCACACCATTCAAATCAATATGCCACAAGGCAGCACGCTGACCCGCGGCGATCGTGTCTACGAACTGGTACAGTTCCATTTCCATGCGCCAAGCGAACATCACGTGGCGGGCAAGAGCTTCCCGATGGAGGTGCATTTCGTTCACAAGGACACGCAAAGTGGTACTCTGGGCGTGCTGGGCGTCTTTTTAACGCCCGGCGCGACAAATGCCAGCTTTGCTGCCCTTGCTGCGGCCTTTCCCGAACTGCCGAATGGGGAGGTGACGATCGACGAGGTGAATCCCAACTGGCTTCTGCCAGCCTCGCTTGGCTATTGGACTTATGAGGGCTCACTGACGACGCCGCCGTGCACCGAAAACGTCGAGTGGATGGTGGCGATGGAACCGGTTGACGTTGATCCGGCAGACATCCAGCGATTTGCCTCACTCTACCCGTCGAACGCGCGCCCTATTCATTCACCCAATCGACGCTTCATCCTGCGCCAGAGTTGAGCGCCGCCCCAGCGGTTCCGCACGGTCCAACATTCTTGGCACAAGTTGGCGCGAAGCCTCCTCTTCCGGTCTGGCGGTCTGACGGCGCTCCCCAAGCTGGCTAGTCTAAATGATAGGGATTCGGTGCCGACACCACTCGTCCCAAATACGTCGCGGCGAGGTTTGTCTGCAACCCGGCAATCACACGCCGCCCCGCCGTGGTAATGAAGACGTCTCTGTCGAGTCCGACGGAATATGATGCGCATGGAACCGCTGGTAGAAAAGGTGACCAGCGACAGGTGGTTCGAAGCCCGCGTCTTGCCGCAGCTGCACGTTCTACTCTGGGGTAACAAGAGGGTAGTGTATACCTTCTCCTAGCTTCGCCGCCAACTACTCGGTTTTCCGAATTGCTCTCTATATTCTTGAAGACGATGCGTTCGTTAAAGACATGTGCTGCGCACCTGGTGTAAAAGCTGCTCTCATCATGCAGAGGTCAAGCCAGTCGGGCTCATCCGAGGCTATGGCCGTGAGCACTGTTCAGTTCGGCAGAGAGGGCGCTTTTGTACACACTTTGCGATCGTGGCGGCCCCGTGGGCAGATCTGCAAGCTGCCGCGACACTAACCTCTCGAAGCCCGCCCGCCCGCCTTTCGTGCAGCTTCCTCTGAACAAAACCACCGCTCGCCCTTCAATAGGTTGATGCGTGTCTCCCAGTAAGATTCCTGTCCAAGAACGTGATAATCTTCTTGCCAGTGTTGTAGCTGATGTTGCCCTTGATGCCGCAGCCTACCGCGGCGGGACCAAACTCAATGGCAAGCAGGCCGGCTAGGATCGTGCAGCCAGTCGCGAGCCTCGCCCACAACGGGGTCTCACGCGCATGAGGGCGCCGACCATGGGTTCGGCGGTTCATACGCGTATAACACGTATCTTTCTGAAAAAATCAATGCTCTCGGCTAAGCTACTGAATTATTTGGCTTCCATATAGCGCGTCGGCGGAACCAACTTGTAGACGGGCTATGAAAGGTTAAGCGCGGATGTCTATCGGCCGCCGGCGTTCCCGCTCTGTAAGCCTGCCTGAACTACCCGCGCCGCGGTCAAGCCCCAGGCTCCTGCTCATCCAGCGACCGCCCGATCAATGGCAGGCTGGAAAGACAAGAGCCGATGTCTTCCGATGGTCTCGCCATCAGCTTTGGGCTAACTTCCCCATTCTCCCGCTTCGAGCTCGACACACGGCGGTTTGGATGGCGCACGACAATCTGTGTCGGCTTTGTCGTGTCCGTGACAGACGCCTGAAAGGCCCGTTCGCGCGTTTTGCCGCCGTCTAAGCGGCTGGAATTTAATGACAAAGTTTCTTCTGGGATCGGCCGATCACGCTGGTACGCTTTTTGCGATGCTTGGTGTGAGGCGGCACGAGCTGCCTATCGGCACTTGTGTCGCGGGCAGTCGCGATAATTAGAACGAAGGAAGGAAAGCTATTATGTCAGGTCTGCGTCAGATCGCCTTTTACGGAAAAGGCGGCATCGGCAAGTCCACCACGTCCCAAAATACGCTCGCTGCCCTTGTCGACCTCGGGCAGAGAATCCTCATCGTAGGATGCGACCCCAAAGCCGATTCCACACGCTTGATCCTGAATTCGAAAGCTCAGGATACCGTCCTGGATCTCGCCGCACAGGAAGGCTCGGTGGAAGACCTCGAACTCCAGGACGTGCTCAAGGTGGGCTACAGAGGCATCAAGTGCGTGGAGTCCGGCGGCCCCGAGCCGGGTGTCGGTTGCGCCGGCCGCGGCGTCATCACCTCGATCAATTTCCTCGAGGAGAATGGCGCTTATGACGATGTCGATTATGTCTCCTATGACGTCCTCGGCGACGTGGTATGCGGCGGCTTCGCCATGCCGATCCGCGAAGGCAAGGCCCAGGAGATCTATATCGTCATGTCCGGCGAGATGATGGCGCTCTATGCCGCCAACAACATCGCCAAGGGCATCCTCAAATATGCCCATTCGGGCGGTGTGCGGCTGGGCGGGCTGATCTGCAATGAACGTCAAACCGACCGCGAACTCGATCTGGCCGAAGCACTGGCTGGCCGATTGAATTCCAAGCTCATCCACTTCGTGCCCCGCGACAACATCGTCCAACATGCCGAACTCAGGAAGATGTCGGTGATCCAGTACGCGCCGGACTCAAAGCAGGCAGGGGAATACCGCGCTCTGGCCGAGAAGATCCACGCCAATTCGGGCCAGGGTACGATCCCGACGCCGATCACCATGGAGGAGCTGGAGGAGATGCTGCTCGACTTCGGCATCATGAAGACCGACGAGCAGATGCTTGCCGAGCTTCACTCCAAGGAAGCGGCGAAGGCGGCGGCCCAGTAGTGACATTAGCGCTGCCATGAATCGGCGCGCCTTGCAGAGAACGGCGCCTATTCTTTGAGGCGTCACCCAACCTTGAAAGGGGGACTCATGAGCCGGGAATACGAGAATGACGGTGCTCTTCATGCGAAGCTTATCGAAGAGGTGCTGTCGCATTATCCCGACAAGGCGGCGAAGCGCCGCAAGAAGCACCTCAACGTCGCAAAGAGCGGCAACGAGGCTGGCGGGGAAAGCGAGGTCCTTTCCGAATGCGACGTCAAATCGAACATCAAGTCCATTCCCGGGGTGATGACGATTCGCGGCTGTGCATATGCTGGTTCGAAAGGCGTGGTGTGGGGGCCAGTCAAGGATATGGTCCATATCTCGCACGGCCCGGTCGGCTGCGGCCAATATTCTTGGTCGCAGCGCCGCAACTACTACGTCGGTACAACGGGCGTCGACACGTTCGGGACAATGCAGTTCACCTCCGATTTCCAGGAGAAGGACATCGTCTTCGGCGGCGACAAGAAGCTGGAACAGATCATTGACGAGATTGAAGTCTTGTTTCCGCTCAACAACGGCATCACCGTGCAGTCCGAATGCCCTATCGGCCTGATTGGCGATGACACCGAGGCCGTTTCTCGCAAAAAGACCAAGGAGTATGACAAGACGATCGTGCCGGTACGCTGCGAGGGCTTCCGCGGCGTCTCGCAGTCGCTTGGCCACCACATCGCCAATGATGCAATCCGGGATTGGGTCTTCGACAAAAAGGATGTCAAGTTCGAGGCCGGCCCCTACGACGTCAACGTCATCGGCGACTACAATATCGGCGGCGATGCCTGGGCCTCGCGCATACTGCTTGAGGAGATAGGGCTGCGCGTGGTTGGCAACTGGTCGGGTGACGCCACACTCGCAGAGATCGAGCGCGCCCCGAAGGCTAAGCTCAATCTTATCCACTGCTACCGGTCGATGAATTACATCTGTCGGCATATGGAGGAAAAGTATGGCGTCGCCTGGATGGAGTACAATTTCTTCGGTCCCTCCCAGATCGAAGCCTCTCTGCGCAACATAGCCAAGCATTTTGGGCCGGAAATCGAGGAGAAGACCGAAAAGGTCATTGCCAAGTACAGGCCGCTTGTTGATGCGGTCATCGCCAAGTACCTGTCGCGCCTGGAAGGAAATACCGTGATGCTCTATGTCGGCGGCCTGCGCCCCCGCCACGTCGTCACGGCCTACGAGGACCTCGGCATGGTCATCGTGGGCACCGGCTATGAATTCGCCCACAGCGACGACTATCAGCGCACCGGCCACTACGTGAAGAACGGCACGCTGATCTACGATGACGTGACCGGCTATGAGTTGGAGAAATTCATCGAAGGGATTCGCCCAAATCTGGTCGGCTCGGGAATCAAAGAAAAATACCCGGTGCAGAAGATGGGCATACCGTTCCGCCAGATGCATTCCTGGGATTATTCAGGCCCGTATCACGGCTACGACGGCTTTGCCATTTTCGCACGTGATGTGGATCTCGCCATTAACAACCCGGTCTGGGACCTATTCCACGCGCCTTGGAAAAGAAGCCGGGGCGATGAGCGGGCGATGGCTGCCGAATAAACATTTGCTTCAGCCCCAGTCTCCCACTGAGACGGTGAACTCCCGCGGCCTCTGATCCGCCGGAGCCTGGAACGTCTTGACGTCCTGAGCTGCCGTCCCGCGCAGCCAGATGCAAAAGAGGTAATCATCATGCCGCAGTCGGCTGAAAAAATTCTCGATCACGCTCCCCTGTTCCGCGAGCCGGAATACAGAAAGATGCTCGCTGAGAAGAAGCTAAACTTCGAATGTCCGCACCCCGATGAAATCGTTTCCGATCAGCGCGATTTCACCCAGACGTGGGAATACCGCGAAAAGAACCTCGCCCGCAAAGCGCTTGTCGTGAACCCGGCCAAGGCCTGCCAGCCGCTGGGTGCGGTATTCGCTGCCGCCGGCTTCGAGCGAACCATGTCCTTCGTCCACGGCAGCCAAGGTTGCGTCGCCTATTACCGCTCGCACCTGTCGCGCCATTTCAAGGAGCCTGCCGCGGCGGTCTCCTCCTCAATGACCGAGGATGCGGCGGTGTTTGGCGGCCTGAAGAACATGGTCGACGGGCTCGCCAACACCTACCAGCTCTACGACCCCAAGATGATTGCCGTGTCGACGACCTGTATGGCAGAGGTCATTGGCGACGACCTGCACAGCTTCATCCAGAACGCCAAGGACGAAGATTCAGTCCCGCGCGACTTCGACGTGCCCTTTGCCCACACCCCGGCCTTCGTTGGCAGTCATGTCGACGGCTATGACAACATGGTCAAAGGCATTTTGGAGCACTTCTGGAAAGGTCAGGAGCGTACGCAAATCGAAGGAACCATCAACATCATTCCGGGCTTCGACGGCTTCTGCGTCGGCAACAACCGGGAGCTCAAGCGCCTGCTCGATGTAATGGGCGTGTCCTATACATTGATCCAGGATGCCTCTGACCAGTTCGATACGCCTTCGGACGGTGAATACCGCATGTATGACGGGGGCACGAAGATCAACGAGGTGAAGAAGGCCCTCAACGCCGAGGCAACGCTTTCGCTGCAGCATCACAACACCCGAAAGACACTGGGCTATTGCGAGGAGGTCGGGCAGGCGACGGCCTCGTTCCACTATCCGCTCGGCGTTCAGGCGACGGACGAATTCCTGATGGAGGTCGCGGCGATTTCCGGCAAGGAGATTCCCGAGGCAATTCGCCTCGAGCGCGGCCGACTGGTAGACGCCATGGCGGACAGCCAATCCTGGCTGCATGGTAAGAAATACGCCATCTACGGTGATCCCGACTTCGTTCACGCAATGGCCCGCTTTGTCATGGAGACCGGCGGCGAGCCAACCCATTGCCTCGCCACCAATGGCACCTCGGCATGGGAAGCCGATTTGAAGAAGCTGCTAGCATCCTCGCCTTTCGGCAAGGCTGCCCAGGTTTGGGCGGGCAAGGACCTGTGGGCGCTGCGCTCGCTGCTCTTTACCGAGCCGGTGGACCTTTTGATCGGCAATTCCTACGGCAAGTACCTGGAGCGCGACACCGGAACGCCGCTGATCCGGCTGATGTTTCCGATCTTCGATCGGCACCATCATCACCGCTTTGCGCTCTTTGGCTACCAGGGCGCGTTGCGCGTGCTGACGACGATCCTCGACAAGATCTTCGACAAACTCGATCGCGAGACGAGCGAGACGGGTGTGACGGATTATTCCTATGACCTCACGCGCTAAGAGCCGTGGCCGGCTTTTCGCCGAGGCCATTCCTTGCCCAATGGACTGGGGAGGCTGAGCGATGTCCTCCCTCAGCGCCAAAATCAAGGACGCCTTCGATGAGCCCGCCTGCGATAAGAACCGTGGCAAAGATGCCAAGGCGCGCAAGGAGGGCTGCTCGAAGTCGCTGACACCAGGGGCGGCAGCCGGCGGCTGCGCCTTTGACGGAGCCAAGATCGTCCTGCAGCCGATCACCGACGTTGCGCATCTGGTCCATGCGCCGCTCGCCTGCGAGGGCAATTCTTGGGACAACCGTGGTGCGGTTTCGTCAGGGCCGACCTTGTGGCGGACAAGCTTCACGACCGACCTCACCGAACTCGACCTGGTGATGGGGCAGGGCGAGCGGAAACTCTTCAAGGCGATCCGCGAGATCAAGCACACATACGCGCCGCCGGCGATCTTCGTCTACTCAACTTGCGTAACGGCGCTGATCGGTGACGACATCGAGGCCGTGTGCAAACGCGCCACGGAAAAGTTCGGTTTGGCCGTGGTGCCGATCAATGCGCCTGGCCTGGCAGGCTCCAAGAACCTCGGCAACAAGCTCGCCGCCGAGGCGTTGCTCGATCATGTCATCGGCACGGTCGAACCCGACGACCCCGGGCCCTACGACATCAACATCCTTGGCGAATTCAACCTCTCGGGCGAATTCTGGCTTGTAAAGCCGCTCCTCGATCGGCTCGGCATCCGGGTGCGCGCCTGCATTCCCGGCGATGCGCGTTACCGCGACATTGCTTCCGCGCACCGCGCCCGGGCGGCAATGATCGTGTGCTCGACCGCGCTGATCAGTCTTGCCCGCAAGATGGAGGAGCGCTGGGACATCCCGTTCTTCGAGGGCTCCTTCTATGGCATCTCCGACACATCGCAAGCTCTTCGCAACCTTGTCAGGCTGCTGGTGAGGAAGGGCGCCGATCCGGAGATCCTCGAGCGCACGGAGACGCTGATCGCGCAGCAGGAGGCGATCGCGTGGAAGAAACTCGAATCCTACCGGCAAAGGCTCCAAGGCAAGCGCGTGCTGCTCAACACAGGCGGTGTGAAGTCCTGGTCGGTTGTCCGTGCGCTGATGGAGATCGGAATCGAGATCGTCGGCACCTCGGTCAAGAAATCTACGGTGCAGGACAAGGAGCGCATCAAACAAGTTCTCAAGCACGACAAGCATATGTTCGAATACATGGCTGCGCGCGAGCTGTACGCCATGCTCTCTGAACACAGGGCCGATATCATGCTGTCGGGCGGTCGCACGCAATTCATTGCGCTCAAGGCCAAGACGCCCTGGCTCGATATCAACCAGGAGCGCCAGCACCCTTATGCCGGCTATGCCGGCATGGTGGAACTCGTACGCCAGATCGACCTCGCCATTCACAATCCGGTCTGGTCTCAGGTGCGCCAGCCGGCCCCGTGGGATTGCCAGCCTGATCTAAAAGACGAACTGCCATGCACGAAGAAGGAGTCCGGGCACCTGTTCGATGAATTCGCCGGCGCGACGGCACACGAGTTCAGCGAGTGTTGAGGCGACCGATGGCCCGCATCCTTCCCCAGACCAAATCCGCGGCGGTGAACCCGCTGAAGTCGTCGCAGCCGCTGGGTGCCGCCTTTGCCTTTCTTGGGGTCGACGGCGCGATGCCGCTGTTCCACGGCAGCCAGGGATGCACAAGCTTCGCGCTCGTGCTCTTCGTACGGCACTTCAAAGAAACGATTCCATTGCAGACAACAGCGATGGATGAGGTGGCGACCATCCTCGGCGCTGCCGACCATCTTGAAGAAGCCATCCTCAACCTCAAGAACCGCACGAAGCCAAAGCTGATCGGGGTGTGCACGACCGCGCTGGTGGAGACGCGTGGCGAAGATTGCGCGAGTGATATTGCGAACATCAAGCTGAAGCACACGCAAGAGCTTGCGGGTACGGAGGTCGTGCTGGCCAACACGCCGGATTTTGACGGCGCGATCGAAGAGGGCTGGGCCAAGGCAGTCACCGCAATGATCAAAGGGATTACAGGCTCGGGCGAACGTGCGCGGCAGCCGAAGAAGATCGCGATCCTGCCCGGATGCAACCTCACTGTCGCCGACATCGAGCATATGCGTGACATGGTTGAAAGCTTTGGGCTCAAGCCGGTTATTCTGCCCGACATTTCAGGCTCGCTCGACGGTACGGTTCCTGACCGCTGGGTAGCGACCACATACGGCGGCACCAGCGTCGAAGACATTCGCGAGTTGGGCACGGCCATGCAATGCATCGCCATCGGTGAGCACATGCGCCGCCCGGCGAAAGCGCTGCACGGGTTGACCGGCGTGCCTTACGTGTTGTTCCAGTCACTGACTGGGCTGCAGGACACGGACCGCTTCGTGTCGCTGCTGTCTGCGATTTCGGGCGCGGCGGTACCGGCCCGCGTGCGCCGGCGCCGGGCGCAATTGCAGGACGCGATGCTCGACGGACATTTCCATTTCGGCGGCAAGAAAATTGCCATCGCTGCCGAACCAGACCAGCTGTTCCAACTTGCGACCTTCTTTGCTGGCCTCGGCTCCGAGATAGCCGCGGCCGTCACAACGACCGACAGGTCTAAAATTCTCGAGAAAGTCCCGGCGGTTTCGGTTCAGATCGGCGATCTCGGCGATCTGGAAAGTCTTGCCGTCGGTGCTGACCTGCTTGTCACGCATTCGCACGGGCGCCAAGCATCGGAGCGGCTCCGAATTCCGCTCATGCGCATCGGGTTCCCGGTCTTCGATCGACTAGGCAGCCAGCACAAGCTCGCAATTCTCTATCAGGGCACCCGCGACATGATCTTCGAGGTCGCCAGCATCTTCCAGGCCAACCAACACGCGCCCACTCCTGAGGCGCTTGATCCACTCCGTAATCGAGAAATATCACGATGAACGCTGTTCGCCGCCTCTCGCTGGTCAGTAGTGAGGTTTTCGCCCCGATGCCTGAACGACGTAAGGGCGCATTGCGCGTTGCGATCGCCACTCAGGACATGCAGGACCTCAACGCCCATTTCGGGTCGGCCAGGCGCTTTGCTGTCTACGACGTGACGCGCGAGGAATGGAATCTCGTAGAAGCCGTGGCCTTCGATGACGTGTCCGATGAAAGCGGGGAGCATCGGGCCGAGCGCGATGATCGCATCACGCCAAAGGTGGATGCGCTCAAGGGCTGTCAGATCCTGTTTTGTCTGGCAATTGGCGGCCCTTCGGCAGCCAAGCTTGTCGCGGCAAAAATCCACCCGATCAAAGTGGCGGAGCCCCAATCGATCCCACAGGTGCTCTTGCGCACGCAGATGATGCTCAGGACGTGTCCTCCGCCTTGGCTGCGCAAGGTGCTGGCGCGAGCGGGCATTGCCGAAAAGAAACCGTCCTTCGAGGACGAGGACTGAAAAGAGGAGGACGCCAATGCCTGACCCCGCAATCCCCCCAGCTGTCGCCGAAGACGAGGCGGCTCTTTGCACCCCGTTCGTCAAATGCCTCGTGCGGCTGATCCGTTCTCAGGATTCCTATGGCTCGTGGGAACGCAAAGCGGACGCTGAGCTGCTGGGCGACTTCATCATTACCAAGGAACAGCGCCGAGGGATCCCAATCATCGGAGATCCCGATCCCGACGTGCTGTGGAGGCTCGACAAGTACTACGCCGCCATCGGGCTTGCGATCGAGGAGCGCTGCGGCCTTATGGCATCGCCGATGATCCAGGTGAGCCATGAGGGTTTTGGTCGGGTGCTTTTCACGACCGGACGGCTGGTCGTTTTGTCCAAAACGCTGCGCGATGTCCACCGGTTTGGCTTCGAGACGCTCCTGAAGCTCGCCACGGCCGGTACGAAGCTGGTCGACGATGCGATTTCAGTCATCGAAACCTTTCCCCACGTGGCGCTGGCATGATGGGCGCGATTTTCGAGAAAGGCCATCATGACGGACCCGAGAAACTATGTTGGCCAGTCCCCTCGATCCAGGGACTCGAGGCCGACCAGGTTGTTGGGGTATCGCCGATGAAGAAGCCGCTGGTCCTGATCTGCTCGCAAGATGCCGAGTTCTATCTGCTCTACAGCCACATACTGGAGGTTGACGGTTTCAGCAGTGAGACGGCAGACGGCGCGAAGGCTGCGCTGGCCTTGGCCGAACAACGGGAGCTTCAGGCCGTAGTGCTGGATTGCGACCCAGCCAGCATAAACGGGTCCGCAATTTGCGCCCACCTCAAGCGGGAACCGCGCACCACCGACCTGCCTATCATCGCCCTGATCGCGCCTGGCGCCGAGCACCAGCACCTCGATCTCTTGAAGGCAGGCGTTGAGAGCTTTGTGCGGCCGGTGGCTCCGGCCAAGCTGCTCGACTGCCTGCGGGCGAGGCTCGGGCTGACCAAGCGTGGTCCGAACGGGGTTGAAAACGACAGTTGGATTTGTTGTGGAGGCCTGGAGATGAAGCTCGATGCCCATCGGGTTCGCGGTAATGGCCACGACATCCATCTCGGACGGATCGATTTCAACGTGCTGCGGCTTATGATTGAGGCCCCCGGCAAGGTCTTCAGCCGGGACGAGCTTATCGGGGCGGCCTGGCTGCCCAACATTCATGTCGGTGCACGCACCGTCGATGTCCATATCAGCCGAATCAGGAGGGCGCTGAAAACGGCCTTGCCCGGCAGCGTCATTCGCACCGTCAGGTCGGCCGGCTACTCGCTCGAGAAGCCGGACGACTGAAATCGGTGATCGAACGTGGTGCCGCTCTCTCTTCCTCCTGAGAGCGGTGTTGCCGCTTTGAGGCGCTCCTAACGAAGACCAGGAGAAGCAGGCAAATGGAATTTAAAAGCATATTCAGTGTGACGGGTGCTGATCATTCTGATGAGGACCTCACAACAGCTGCCGGACTGTGTGCCGAGGTCGGCGCGCACCTATCGGTACTCATTATACCGCCTCCATTGCTCTTGATGTCGTCTCCGCCCCCCGAATGGAATACAGGACGTGCACAGGCAATTGCAGTACCGAACTATCGATTTCAGCAAATCGAGAAATTTTCACAGGACGTGACCAGAATGGAAAGACGGTCCGCGGATATCCTCAAAAGGCTGAAAGCTATGTCGCTTTCCTGTGACGTTGACACCGACTATTGCGATCCGGCTAGCCTCGGTGAAGTGGCACGACAGCGGGCGCTCTGCGCTGACCTGACGATCGTTGGAGGAGACCTCCTCAACGATGAGACTCTCGGACCTCCTGTTGTCAACGGCTGCTTGTTCGATAGCGGAAAGCCGGTGCTCATCGTGCCGAAGGGCGTTAAGGCGACGCTGTCGCCTCGACGCGTGCTGGTCGGCTGGGATTCGCGTGTAGAGGCCTCGCGTGCGGTTCGGGAAGCTCTTAGTATCCTATCCGCTGCCAAGGAAGTCTGTGTCGCTATGGTCGATCCAAAGGCGCAAAACAACGGGAAAGGCGCGCAGTCTGGAGCTGACATCGCTGCCTATCTTACTCGGCACGGTGCTCGGGTCTCCGTTGACCTGCTTAAGAGCGCCGGCAAATCGGCGGGCACAGTGCTGACCCAGCACGCGAACGACATCTGTGCTGACATGATGGTTATGGGTGCTTATGGCAGCCGTGGGCTGCGTGAGCGGATTTTCGGCGGTCCGCCGAGCTGGAGCTTTGGGAAGACCACATTGCCGCTGTTTTTGGCTCGCTGATCAGCTCCGTAGGAACACCGATCAGGTCGTAGGACCGCCAACCAGTCCGAAGTCGTCGTCGGTTACCGGTCGGATTGCGGAGACATGGCTGGATCCGCGAACATCTTGCGACGCTTGTCAGAGCCAAACCGGACGCCTCGACTGCTTCACGACGCTCTCGTGAACCAACTCGTGCGAGATCGTCCGCAACGGGCAGTAAAGACGAACGGCTGCAGCAGACCGCAGCCAAGCCACAGGGCGGGTGTACCAGGAGACCCCGCCTCGTGCGCGAACCCTGTTGGAAGGCCCCTTATCAGTACCCGGACGCGCGTCAAATCGGCGGCTGTCCCTGTCAGCCTGCGGTGTGCAAGGGCCGCTGCCGCGGAGCTTCCCCTGCCCGATCGTCGGGCGTGCGACAATGTCGGATTCCAGACGAGCTGGAACTGCGCGAACTCGTTGGTTTGACAGGTCTTTATCCGGCACGCCGCATGCATGGGAGTCTCCGAAAGCATTAAGAGCCGTTATCCATGGTTACGCCCCTCGAAAGAAAGAGCCGCTTCCGTCGTGGCAGGGAAACAGCCACTCCTGGGGTGGAGGCCGGCGCTAGAAGCCGCCGTAAGATCCGGAAGAGCCGCGCGACAGCATCACACACTTTCCTTCTGCTCTTGGGTTCGGATCACGCCGCGCCGCTGTCGATGCCGCCGACATTGAGCCCAAGACCTGGAAGGCGGCACACGCTTTTGCTGTCCTCTCAGTCGGGACCGCGGCTCAAGCATGCCTGTGAGGTTCGCATTGCTCAATGCCCGGCAATCGACGTCAACATGCCGCTGAGTTGGAAAACACTCCTAGAGGAGTAAGGATAAGTGGACCTCTTTTGTATTGGTGTGGGTGCTGGACCATCTAATTTGAGCCTTGCGTGTCAGATACAGGAAGAGATTGCGCAAGGGGCACTGTTCCTGGACCGGGAGGTCGATTTCCGAGGACATCCAGGCAGCGCTTTCGATTGCGCGGAGCTCCAGGTCGGCCACTTCCAGGATCTGGTTACTCTGGTCAATCCGCGATCAGCCTACACATTCGTAAACTACCTCCACGAGAACGGGCGTCTTTACAATTTCCTCAATGCGCAATTTCACGGGGTGCTTAGAGCCGAGTTCGCCCAATATCTCAACTGGGCGTTCCAGAAGAATCCGCTTGTCCGTGGCGGCGAGGCCGTTCGCGAAATCCGCTTTGACGGCGAGTTTCGCGTGCGGACGGACAACGCGGTCCTTGATGCAAGAAACCTCGTCATCGACATAGGCAAGCAGGCGCAAATTCCGCCTCAGTTTCATGGCTGGACTGGACCCAACCTGTTCCACTCATCTGAGTTGGCCCACATCAATCCTGAGGTGCAAAAAAAGCATGTCTGCGTTGTTGGCGGCGGACAGTCGGGAGCCGAGCTGCTACTGCACCTTGTCGGCCGGCCGAAAGAACGGCGGCCCGCGGCGATCACATGGGTCTTGACGCGCGAGATGCCTTTCGACGACCACGCGTTCACAAACGGGCTGTTCACGCCATGCTTCTCGGATCGTTTTGCTGCGATGAGCGAGGTGCATCGACAGCTGTTCCTGCGGCGTTTCGCGCTTGCCTCCGAGGGCATTTCAGAAAGCAAGTTGCGCGCGGTCTATCAGGCGCTCTACCACCACGCCTTTCTCGAGCCACACCAATGCGAGATCACATTGCGGCCAAGTTGCAACGTGTCGCGCTGCATCAATGCCGGAGCAGGGCACAGGCTCACGCTGCAACGCGGCTTGGACAACATCGGAGAAGTAACCGCCGATATCGTCATCCTGGCCACCGGGTACGAGAAACCGCTGCCGGGTTTCCTAGAACCGATCGCAGATCGCCTCGAACAGATCGGCAATGAGCTCGCCATCGGCGAGGATTTTTCGGTGTACTGGGACGGACCGCGAGACCGACGCCTTTTCGTTCAGAACGCCTGCCTTGGACAGCGCGGGCTGGCTGATCCGAACTTTGGGCTGCTGGCCTGGCGAGCGCGCCGCATCCTTGACAGCCTTCTGCGGCGCGCGCCATGCGCCAATCCCGAGCATCTAGGGTTCATCAACCGTCCCTTGACGGAGTGCTGGCCCGACCTCGGAGTCGAACAAATGGGCAGCGGGATATGATTCGTCGATATTGATGATCGGCGGTGGCATTCAGGAAAGATTTCCGCCTCTGGCGGCAAAAGCGGGACGAGCAATATTCCTACGGCGTCAGATCGCTCTGCTCGCGCTTGAGCAAGGTAGCGTCGCGCGACTCCTGCTTGGCGTGAAACAGCAAAGGGCATTCAATCACGATGCAGCTTTACGTGCTGTCGGGCTCAACGCCACGTGGATCGAGCCCAACGCCGCCGTTGGCAACCGCGACGCGAATTATGACGCCGGGCCACATGCGGCGGTGGCTGCAAGGGTACCGAGCCTCTCCCGCACTTTCGACCCCATCGCCGAAGTGCGACTACTCCAGGACGCCGAAGCCGGTCTTATCGCCAGCGGGCCAGCCAAACTCTCACCTTCCTAAACGGCAGCCGCTAAGGTGAGCCGTCGAAAGCCGACATTCAGGTTAACGTCAGCTGGCCGTGTTAGGGCTCGCTTATTCAAGGCGGTACCGGCGCTTGCCGAAGCTAAGAAGGGTTGGCATGCCCTTTGCCGTGCTTGATGTGCGGCAACACGGTGAGAGCTCCGCTGAAGCAAGCGAGAGGGAGCAATGCCCTCGAGACCGTGTCCGATTTTGACTGGAAAATATTCCGCGACAAAAGAGACGAAAGGTGTGGAATGACTTTGGACACCAAGATGGAACTGCGTATGGGGTCCCCGGCTCCTGCGCTGAAAGTGGAGAACTGGCTGCGTGGCGAGCCCCTCACGAGCCTTCGGCCCGGCAAGGTCTACCTCGTTGAATTTTGGGCGACTTGGTGCCGACCATGTGTCCACGCCATGCCCCATTTGATCGAACTGCAGGAGAAATATAAAGACAGCGGATTTGAGATTATCGGAGTCGCAGCTTGCGAAAAGGCTGCAACCGCGGACGAAGCGCGGACCAACGTGGATGCCTGGCTGACCGAGAAGTTCCCGAATCTGAATTATCGGACAGCGTTCGATTGCACTGGCGAAATGAAAAAGCTCTGGCTGGAACCCAGCTCTTCGTTCGGGATTCCCACCTCGTTCGTGGTCGACCGCGACGGCCACATCGCTTATATCGGCCACCCGGCACCTCTCGATGACGTTTTGCCGAAAGTCCTTAACGGCAGCTGGCGCAGCAGCTATGAAGCGAAAGCCGTCGATGCAAAGCGAATCTCGCGTGTGCGCGAATCGTCGCTGAGTCAGCCGATATACGCCAAACTTGGGCCGGCGATGCAGGACGAGGATTGGGCAGCGGCACTATTGGCCATCGAAGAAGGCCTCGCCGTGATGCCAGACTCTTTTGATTTTCGGCGGGTTCATGCGGATATTCTGCTTCACAAGCTGCGCGACATCAAAACCGGCTTGCCGCTTATGCGCGAATTGGTCGAGGACGCGATCAACAAAAAGTTCGAAGCGATGTCTTGGGTGGTGATGGCGCTGAACCAACTCTTCCATCCCACGATCGACAACTCCCATCTTCCGCATGATGATCGCTTTGCGATGGGCAAGGAGCTCTCCGAACAGATCCTGGAACTTAATCCTCCGCAAGGCGATGGAGACTTTAAATTCGGGTGTTACTTTCCGGTCGCTCAGTATTATTACGAGAGCGGCAACAAGGACCGGGCGATCGAGTTGATCGAGGTGGCAATCAAATCGCTGGACCATTCGGAGCCAGTGCCGGACCAAACCAAACAGCGCTACCTCACCTCGTTGCTCCAAGCCCTGGCCAACTACACGGGTGAGCCTGCCTGTCACGCGGGTCTCTGTGTGGCTCCGCAAAACAAGACTTCCGAAACTCAAAACGCTGTCACTTCCTGAGCAAGGATCGCGAAGGGCATGACAATTGGAATTGAACACCGGCAAATCCGCCCGCCCAGGCGCACTTCGCAGCAATAACGTCGATGCCGCAAAAGTGCGCGGCTTGCGGCAGGTGGAATTTCCATTGCGTTTACCTCGGGTCGAACCGCGGCGCAGGCGTTCGCGCCGCGGTGAAAGGTCTCGCATTGGTGGACGTGCTCGAGGTCGGCCACGGGACACTGTTGCGTGGGATCGGCTCGCCCAAGCCATTCCCCGCCCACGCAAGCGCCCGAACCACACATCGCAGAAAAAGAGATCGTCCTTCAAGAGGAGTACTGAAATTGGGGAAAAGCGAAATTCCTCATGAACCGGTTGGCCCTGCTGTCCACGGGGACGACGAGGCCCTTGCTTCCCCGTTCGTCAAATGCCTCCTGCGGCTCATTCGTACTCAGGATTCCTTCGGCTTATG